>NZ_JALXXL010000009.1 GCF_025152525.1 Corynebacterium sp. p3-SID1056 | reverse complement strand
TACTCGAGCTAGAAGAAGTGCACATAACAGAAAACTGGCAGCGAGGCCGTATTGTCAGCCTCCGTCCAGCGGCTTGATAGGGGAGTAACTATGAGCGAATCTTCGCGGCGTTTCCGTAAATCAACGTCTACTGGCATCGCAGCATCGTCTGTGATCGCGCTCGCCCTAGGGGGCATCAGCGTCGTCGGCCCGGGCCCGCTGGCACCAATTGCTGCTGCGGCGGAATTCACCGGCGGTATCCGCGATAAGTCCGGCGCGGTGGAGAAGGACGCGCAGAAGGCCTCGGACCTTCCGGCCGGTTCGTGTGTGGTCTATGAGAATTCCCCGAGCGGCAGCCAGGCGGGGTTTAGTTGGGACACCCTGGAGCCGAGTGCGACCAGCTCCTCGAAAACCCTGTGGGGCCTGAGCGTCTCCTTTGATAACTCGAAGGACCGCACGTTCGCGGATTGGCACTTCACCAATACGGGTAACCTTGGCGCACTCTTGAATACCGGCGAGGTGCCTTCCATGGAGGCCGGCCAGACCTTCCTTGACAAGAGCGTCACTCACAAGGCCGACGAAAGCATCGTCATTGATGGTTTTCGCGTACAACGAAACCTGAATATCTTCGCAGAGATGACCGAGGAGAAGGTCAAGCAATTCGCTTCGGCCACTGCCGACAATCCCGTGCGCTACGCCTGGCAGGGGAACTACACGAAGGGCCATAGTGGCAATCTCTATGCCACCAAGGGCTCCAGCGCTGCTTTTGGCGCTACTGTAAACCCGTGGCCGAGCGAGAACATCGAATGTAACCCCATCACGGTGTCGTGGGAGGACTTCGGGAAGCACGTGATCGTCCCTGGTGAGGAAACCAAGGTCGGTACCGTTAACATTCCTGCTGTGCAGAACGGCGGCACGGACGATTCAATGTCGCGCATGCTTGTGGAAGCCTACGACGGCAACGGCAAGTTCATCGGCACCACTGACCCGTCCGTCTCCGGCGGTGAGCAGCTGTTGCGCGTCGACGAAGCGACCGGCGACATCTACTTCACCTGGCCTGAATACCGTGGTACCGACCGGGCGACCGACAAGAACGTGAACTTCTCCGTTCTGGCGAAGCCACGTACCGTCGACCAGCTCCAGAATGCCGCTGAAAACAACATCGGCGAAGAAGGCAAGACCTTCGACAGCTCGAATTCGCTGACGCGCTATAACACGGCGAACGTGATCGACTCGAAGGCGTTCTCCTTGGACGACACCGAGTACCACTCCCCGAGGTACGACAAGACCGACGCTTCGATCATCTCGGGCGTCGACAGCGCGACCGGCCCGCTGGCCACCGAGCCACAGAAAGTCACCTTCACCCAGACCCCGGACCTGATTAAGGACCTGGCGAAGGAGAAGGGTGAAAATGGCTTCGAAGCCAAGGTCGAGCTGGATGAGAAGTACGTCTACGACGGCTGGTCCGTTGAGATGGACGAGAACTACAACGTCACCGTCACCGCTCCGGAGAACCCGAAGCCGGGTACGTTCGCCCGACCGACAGTCACCGTCGAGTACTCGAACGGTTCCACCGATGTTCTCGAGCTGCTCGTCGTCGTCGACCCGAACAACACCCAGGTCACTGACCTGGTGCGCCCGGGTCTGACCAAGGGCACCATCGGTGACGACCTCACCGCACAGGTCGGCACCAAGTCCATCATGAAGGGCCACAAGCCGGTTCATCCGGCAGAGTTTGAGGTCGACCCGTCCACTGTCCCTGAAGGTTGGACCGTCACCGTTGATGAGACGGGCAAGGTCACCGCGAAGGCGGACGACACCGTTGCACCGGGCACCATCATTACCCCGCTGGTGAAGGCGACCTACCCGGATGACACCACCGATGAGATCGAGACACAGTTCCAGGCGATCGTCGACATCAAGATCCCCGATTACGATACGGTGACCAATAAGCCCGGAAAAAACGTCTCCCTGTTGCCGACGCTTCCGGAGCGTGGCCTGAGCGGTAACACGAACGATGAAGCACCGAAGCGCTACACCTTCGAGGACGGCAAAACGGAGTACACCCACACTGACGACAGCGGTACGTGGACCGTCAAGATCGACGAGAACACTGGCGAGATCACCACGAAGATCCCGAGGACCGCACCCGAGGGCTACATCCTGAACGTCCCGGTGCTCGCGTACTACGACAACGCCGACAAGCCACAGCAGGTCAAGGGCACTGTCGTTGTACTCAAGAGCGATATTGCTCCGACCTACGACGTCAAGGTCACCGGCCCGAACCAGGCTGTGGAACACCACGTTCAGGACGCCCCGAAGGGGTCGACGTTCTCCTTCGGTGCTGACGACAATGGCGAGCCAATCACCGAGCAGGATGTCGACGGCTGGAAGTACAAGGTCGACCCGAACACCGGTGTCGTATCTTCCACCCCGCCGGCAGACGCTAAGCCGGGTGACAAGAACACCGTCAACGTCACCGTTAAGACCCCGGACGGCTCTACCCCCGAGGTCCCTGTCACCACGGTGGTGAAGCTGACCAACAATTGGGAGGCGGAGCCGACATACCCGGTTGAGACCGTGTACCCGGGCGAGACCGCTACGCTGCCGGTCGCTCTCGACAAGCCGGACAACGTCAACGTCGCGAAGGAAAACCCATACAAGTTGGGCGATGCTCCTGCCGGTTGGACCGTCAGCATTGATGACAACGGCCAGATCACCGCAACCGCACCTGCGGATGCGAAGCCCGGTGACCAGGTCAAGATCCCGGTTACTGTGACCTACGAGGACGGCTCTACGGATAACGCTTACGCTGTGGTGAACGTCGTCGACGTTCCGACACGCGAGCTTCCGTTCAAAGTCGAGTACAAGTACGACGACTCCATACCTGCCGGCGAGTACAAGGTTGAAACCAAGGGCGCGCCGGGCGAGGAGAAGCAGAACAAGGACGGCACCTGGGAGCAGACCACGGCACCGACCAACGAGGTCGTTCTCGTCGGCACCAAGCCGGCCGAGAGCGCCAAGGATGTGACCTGGAAGGTCCCGATCCCGTACCCGACCGAGGTCCGCGAGAACCCGGACCTGGCACCTGGCGAGACCAGGGTTGTCCAGGAAGGCGCGAACGGCGAGAAGACCTACACAGCCAAGTTCACTGCTAAGGGCGACAAGGCCGAGGTAGCTGAGGAGGAGACCACCAAGGAACCGGTCAAGCGCATCATCGAGTACGGTCCGCGCCTGGATCCGAGCGAGCTGGTGACCAAGACCGAGAAGCCGATTCCGTTCACGACCAAGGTCGTCTTCGACAATACCCTGGAAGAGGGCAAGCAGGTCGTCGATCAGCAGGGCGAGCTCGGCACTGAGGTTGAGACCTCCACCCAGAAGATTGTCGACGGCAAGCCTTCCGGCGAGCCGACCGTCACCTCTGAACGCACCAAGGAACCGACCGAGCAGATCATCCGCGTTGGCACCAAGACCACTGGTGAGACCACAAAGACCGTCGAGTCTGAGGTTCCGTTCGGTGTGAAGATCGAGTACGACCCGAATATGCCGGCTGGTACCTCCGAGGTTGTCACCGAGGGCAAGCCGGGTAAGAAGACCACCACGGTGACCCAGAAGGTCACTAACTCCCAGCCGGATGGCGAGGCCACCGTTGAGGAGAAGATCACCGAAGATCCGGTGGATCAGGTGATCAAGGTCGGCACCAAGCCGTCCGAGACTTCCGAGAAGGTTGAGTGGAAGGCACCGGTGCCGTTCGAGGTCGAGACTCGTCCGAATCCGGAACTGAAGCCGGGTGAGATCAAGGTTGTCCAGAAGGGCGAGCCGGGTGAGAAGACCTACACCGCTGACTTCACCTCCAAGGGCAACGATTCCTCTGTGACCCCTGAGGAGAAGCAGACCAAGGACCCGGTCAACGAGATCATCGAGTACGGCCCAACCTCTCCGGATCAGACGCTGACGTCGACAACGACCCGCGAGGTCGCGTTTGAGACTGAATTCATCGTGGATAACACGGTGCCAGTTGGCCAGACCAAGATCGAGCAGCCTGGTGAGAAGGGCGAGGAACTCATTACCTCTACCCAGAAGATCAAGGACGGCAAGCCGGATGGCGAGCCGAGCATCACCATCGAGGAGACGAAGGCGCCGAAGAAGCAGATCGTCCGTGTCGGTTCCATGACCGACGGCACGTATGAGCTGGAAGAGAAGCTGCCGATTCCTTTCGACACCAAGGTTGAGTACGACCCGGAGATCCCCGCCGGTGAGTACAAGATCGTCACCAAGGGCCAACCTGGTGAGAAGACGACCAAGATCACCCAGAAGATCGAGAACAGCAAGGTCGTCGATGTCACCCGCGGTGAAACGACCAACTCTGAACCGGTCACCGAAGTGATCAAGGTCGGTACCAAGCAGCCAACTGCGTCCGACAAGGTCGAGTGGAAGGAACCGATCCCGTACCCGACCGAGCTGCGCGCGAACCCGAACCTTGCTCCAGGCGAAGTTCGGACTGTCCAGGAAGGTAAGGACGGCGAGGCAACCTACACGGCGACCTTCACGGGGGCCAGCGGCGAGGCTGCAAAGACCGAGGAATCCGCTCGCACTGAGCCGACTCCGCGCATCGTCGAGTACGGCCCAGGTCTTGATGACAACGAGCTGGTGTCGAAGACGACTCGCTTGGTTGAGTTCGAGACCGAGATTATCGAGGACCCGAACCTCGAAGAGGGCAAGCAGGTCATCGAGCAAGGTGAGTTCGGCGAGGAGATCGTGACCACCACGCAGAAGCTTGTCGACGGCAAGCCGTCCGGCGAGCCTGAGGTAACGACCGAGCGCACGAAGGAACCGAAGAAGGCGATCATCCGCGTTGGCACCAAGAAGGCTGAGCAGCCGACGCCGCCGACTGACCCGACTGACGAGCCGGAACAGCCGGAGGAGCCGACGCCGACACCGTCGCTGCCGCCGAAGGAGGTAGAGCTGCCGTTCACCACGAAGATCATCTACGACGAGACGCTTGAGCCAGGCGAGGAGGTCGTGGACCAGGAGGGCGAAAACGGCAGGATCGAGGTGACTGTCGAAAACGGTCAACCTTCCGTGAAGACAACCAAGGAGCCGGTCCAGCGGATCGTCCGCGTCGGCACCAAGCCGCCGGCGGACGTTGAGTGGGACGAGCGAATCCCGTTCGAGGTGAAAGTCAAGCTTGACCCCACCATCCCTGCCGGTGAGCACAAGGTCGAGCAGCAAGGCAAGCCGGGCCTGGTGCACCACAAGTCTGATGGCTCGGAAGAGACCCTGCTTGAGAAGCAGGACCACGTCATCCTCATCGGCACGAAGAAACCTGCCGATGAGCCGGAGGATCCGACGCCGACCCCTGACGAGGGCATCGAGATCGACGTCCGCTACACCACCAGGGTTATTTTCGATCCGAACCTGGAGCCAGGCGAAGAGGTCGAGGACGTTGCAGGCAAGGACGGCAAGTACGTTGTCAAGATCGTTGACGGCAAGCCTGTCGCCGAGCTGGTGGAGCAGCCGGTCGAGCGTGTGGTCCGCGTTGGCACCAAGCCGCCGGCGGGTACTAGCTGGTCGGAGGAAATCTCCTACGACTACGAGGTCGTAGAGGATCCGAACCTGGAGTCGGGCAAGCACGAGATCGTGCAGCCTGGCAAGCCAGGCGAGCGGATCCACCGCGAGGACGGCAGCGTCGGCGAGGTTCCTGCGCAGAAGCTCATCATCAAGGTGGGCACGAAGAAGACGGAACCGACTGAGCCGAGCGTTCCGGCTGATCCGCAGGATCCGTCCAAGAGCTCGTCTGAGAAGGCGAAGCGCTGCGTCGCCAACGCGTTTGCGGCGAACAGCCCGATCCTGTGGCTGCTGCCGATCGGCCTGCTGGCCGGTGTTGGCTACGGCGTGAACGAGGCGTTCGGCCCGCAGATCCAGCAGGCGGTTGGTCAGCTCAACCGCCGCGTGCAGGAATCCCTGCCGGAGAACAACTTTGGCCGCGGTGGCCACGGCCACAACTTCGAGCAGCCCGAGTGGATGCGCGAACTGCAGGCGCAGGCGAACGCCATTAACCGCCAGTTCGCTGGCTACGGTGAGCAGCTGCAGCCGCTGGGCATCGCGCTTGGTGCCATCGCCGCGCTCAGCCTCACCGGCGTGCTGATCGCGCAGGCCTGCCGCGAGGAGGGCTTTGACAACGGCATGACTGTGCTGGGCTCCTCGGAGCGCATCACGTCCTCTGAGAAGGATGGATCTTCCGAGCAGAAGTAATCCGCGCTAAGCACAAGTAAAGGGCGCTACCCGGCTACTCGGGTAGCGCCCTTAATTACGTTTTTGTAGTCACCTAAAGTTCATCTGGGTTTTCCGTATTGGAAATTTGCTGGATTTATGGTGTGTGGCGGTTGAACAACCATGCAATTTTCTTGGCTTTTCATGTGAAGGAACCCCACATGCGTATTCCGTTTAAAACTCTGACCGCCGTGGTCAGCGCTTCCGCGCTGGCTCTGGCGAGTCTCCCCACAGCTTCCGCCGCACCGGCGGAGCAGAACTTTAACGGCAAAGAGTCCTGTGTGACCCTTGATGCTAAAGGCAACTTGGTGCACGTCCCGCAGCCGGGGGATTGCACCCAGTTTGGCAAGGGCGGGCAGGGCAACACCGACGCCCAGGCCCGCAACGTGATCTTCATCCTGGGCGATGGCATGGGCCACCAGGAGATCACCGCAGCGCGTAACTACCTCAAGGGTGCGAACGGCCGCTTCGAGGGCCTGGACGAGCTGACGGCTTCGGGTGCGTACACCACCTTCGCCGTCTCCCAGGAGGGCAAGCGCCAGTACGTGACCGACTCGGCGGCGTCCGCCACCGGCTGGTCCACCGGCGCGAAGACCTACAACGGTGCGCTCTCTGTCGACGCGGCGGGCACACCGCACGAGAACCTGATTGAGATGGCGAAGAACGCCGGCATGCGCACCGGCAACGTCTCCACCGCCGAGATCCAGGACGCCACGCCGGGCGCGATGCACTCGCACATTTCCCAGCGCGGCTACTACGCGCCGTCGGGCGAGAAGAAGGTCGTGCAAGGCAAGGAGGCGCGTGAGAACGGCGGCCTGGGCTCGATCTCCGAGCAGATCATCGACACCCGCGCGGACCTCACCCTTGGCGGCGGCCGCAAGTACTTCGACACCGAGGTGCAGGCGGGCGGCGAGAACCGTAACCCCTTCCTCACCGAGAAGCACGACGGCGGCGCGGAGTGGGAAGCCGGCAAGACTGTGCGCGAGAACGCGGAGGCCAAGGGCTACACCATCGTCGATGACAAGGCTGGCCTCGACGCGGTCACCGTGGCTAACCAGGACGCGCCGGTCCTCGGCCTGTTCAACGACGGCAACATGACCCGCCGCTACGAGCAGACCGTCCCGGGCAACGCCACCGACAAGGAGCCGGAGACCTGCACCCCGCAGGACACCGGCAACGAGCCGACCGCGGCGGAGATGACGAAGAAGGCAATCGAGCTTCTCGACGACCCCTCGTCCGACAAGGGCTTCTTCCTCCAGGTGGAGTCCGCCTCTATCGACAAGGCGGACCACGCCGCTGACGCCTGCGGCATGATCGGTGAGACCGAGCAGATCGACGAGGTCATTAAGGAAGCCCTCGACTTTGCCAAGAAGGACAAGAACACGCTCATCGTGGTCACGGCTGACCACGCGCACACCGCAGAGATCGTGCCGGACGGCCGTCCGTCGGTATCCGCAGTGACCCGTCTGAAGTCGCAGAAGGACGGTGGCGCGGTGATGTCCGTCGGCTTCGGCACCCAGCCGTGGTCCATCAATGAAAGCGGCGAGCTGGAAACCAAGTCGATGATGCACACCGGCACCCAGGTGCGCATCGCTGGCTTCGGCCCGGGCTCCGAGAACGTCAACGGTCAGCTCGACCAGACTGACGCTTTCTACGTCATGGCGAACGCGCTCGGCCTCAACGGCGGCACCGAGGGCGGTCAGGATCCGTGGGAGATCAACAAGGGTAACAAGGTCATGTCGCTGGCTACCCGCTCCAAGGCGAAGCAGGGCGACCAGCTGTGCTACCTCGTCTCTGAAGGTGCCGCACCGAAGGTCGGCGACTGCGCCCAGTTCGGCACCGCCGGTCAGGGCATCGATAACGCGAAGGCGAAGAACGTCGTGCTGCTGATTGGCGACGGCACGGGCGACTCCGAAATCACCGCCGCCCGCAACTACCTGAAGGGTTCCGCGGGCCGCTTCGACGGCCTGGACAACCTGGACTACACCGGCTACCTGACCACCTTCTCCCTGGACAAGGAGACCGGCCTGCCGAACTACGTCCCGGATTCCGCCGCGACCGGCACCGCCTGGAACTCTGGTGTGAAGGCCTACAACGGCGCGATTGGCGTCGATAACAAGGGCAAGCCGGTTGCTACCCTCGGCGAGCTGGCCAAGGCGAAGGGTATGAAGATCGGTAACGTCTCCACTGCGGAGATCCAGGACGCCACCCCGGCGGCCTTTGCCGCACACGCGCTTGATCGCTCCTACTACGCGCCGTCCGGTGATAAGAAGGTGGCGCAGGGCGAGCAGCTGCGCGAGAACGGCGGCCTCGGCTCCATCTCGGAGCAGATCGTCGACCTGCGCGCCGACGTCACTCTCGGCGGCGGCCTGAAGTACTTCAACACCGAGGTCGTGCAGGGCGGCCAGTGGGGCGAGGACGGCAACACCTGGACCGCAGGCAAGACGGTGCTGGAGAACGCGAAGGACAACGGCTACCAGGTCGCGACCAATCTTTCCGAGCTCAACGCCGTTGACAAGGCGGACGCAGAAAAGCCGGTGCTGGGCCTGTTCTCCGAGGGCAACATGCCGCGTACGCTGAACCAGTCCATCCCGACCACCGACGGCGGCGACATGGCTCCGGCAACGTGTGTGGCAAACCCGGAGTTCACCGCTGAGACCCCGCGTCTGGCAGATATGACCACCAAGGCGCTGGAGCTGCTGCAGAATGACAAGGGCTTCCTGCTCCAGGTCGAGTCCGCCTCCCCGGATAAGGCCGACCACGACGCAGACGCCTGCGGCCTGATCGGCGAGGTCGGCCAGCTCGACGAGGCCGTCCAGGCCGTGCAGCAGTGGGTGGAGAAGACCGGTGAGGAAACCCTCATCGTCGCGACCGCAGATCACGCGCACACCGCGCAGATCACCTACGAGGACAGCAACACCGCTGGCCGCGTGACCCAGCTGACCACGGTCGAAGGCTCCACCATGGCGGTCAATTTCGCCACCTCTAAGACCAACGAGGACGAGGACGCCCTCGGCGGCCAGCAGCACACCGGTGCCCAGTTGCGCGTCGCAGCTTCCGGCCCGGGTGCGGCCAACCTGACCGGCCAGATCGACCAGACTGACCTCTTCTTCGCCAGCCTGAACGCGCTCGGCATCGACCCGATCAACCACGACCTCACCTTCGAGAACAAGATGAAGCAGGTCGACGAGCAGCCGGGTACCACCACTGGCTCCTCTGCCGAGTCGCCGTGGCTGATCGCCGTGCTGACCATCGCGGGCCTGGCCGGCCTGCTGTCCCTGATCGCCCTGCTGCTGCCGCAGCAGGTAGATAGGGTGCTCGGCTCGATCGCCAAGCTCTAAGCGCTACTTACTTGCCCAGCATCGGCAGCTTCGGCAGCTTCAGGCCGAGCTGTGGCAGGGCAAGCAGCCCGAGCAGCGCCAACAGCGCTGCGACGACCCCACCGATGATGGCCGGAACGTTCAGATCCGGCTTCGCGGTGGGGTACTCCACATTCGCCTGGGTGCCCTTGGCGCAGGCTGCGGCAGCGGCCACGTCGGCGTCGCTAAGCTGCATCTGCTTCATCGCGACCTTCCCGGCAGGCGTGGCGGACCAGGCGTCGTACAGTGCGGCGTCGCTCTTCGCGACTGCGAAGGGCAGTTCGACAGGCTTCGTCTCGGGGCCGACGTGCCAGGAATCCGTGTTGATGTCCTCGAGCGTGCGCTCTGTCGTCGGTTGGGTCTCCTTCAGCGTTTTCTGCGCGCTCGCGTACTGCTCGGCGAGCTGGGCGGGCAGCACCTTGGTCAGGTCTGCTTCCTCGCCCTTGAGTGCCTTCTCGTTTTCTGTGATGACGCCGGGGTAGACCGACTCGACCGCGGCGATGAAATCGCGGGCTTGCTCGTGCTCGCCGATGGCCTTGGACTCGTCGAAAAGCGTGGAGATGAATTGCTTCTCGCCGGCATTGAGGGTGACCGCGCAGGTGCCGTCCTTGTCCTTCGCGGCGACGGTCGCGGCGTGGGCGGGTGCGGCAAACGCGGAAAGTGCGATTGCCGACGCGGCGATGCAGGCGGTGAGACGTTGCATGATGTCCTCCTTGGTTTAAGGGGTGGGTATGTACAACCCAAAGTGTGCAGGACCCCGTGTTGCGAGAGCGTAAACGCGGGAAAACTAGCGCCCGCCGAAGAGCTCCGCCACCGCGGCGCGGTCGACCTTACCCGGGCCGAGCTGGGGGAGTGCGGGGATAGGTCGCAGTTCTTTTGGCACCTGCCAGCGGGGCAGGTCCTCGAACGCGTCCATGAGTTCGGCCACTTGGGCGGAGCCGGTGTAGGCGGCGCAGATGCGCTGGCCGAAGCGCTCGTCGGGCACGCCGACAACGCAGGCACCGGTCACGCCGGGCTGGGCGAGCAGAAAGTGCTCGAGCACCTCCGGTTGAAGCTTGAAGCCTCCGGAGGAAATCACGTTGTCCAAGCGGCCTTCCACGGTGAGTGTGCCGCCATCGATGTGGCCGGCGTCGGAGGTAGTGAACCACTGCTGGCCTTCGGCGTCAGTGGTAAAGGGGTTCGGCTGCACGTTACCCCGGTAGCCTTTGGCCACCATGGGGCCGCCAAGGATAATGCGGCCCCCGTCGACGCGTACGCGCGCGCCCGCGATCGGGGTGCCGTCGTAGACGCAGCCGCCCGCAGTTTCCGAGGAGCCGTAGGTGGTTACCACGTTGATCCGGAGCTTCTTCGCGGAGTCGAGGAGGCGCGGGTTGGTGGCGGCGCCGCCGACGAGGACGGCGGTGAAGCGTCGTAAAGCATCGATGCCCTGCAACGTCGAGGTGGCCTTGGCCAGCTGGTGGGGCGAGATGGCGGTGTAGCAGCGCTCACCGGTGTCCGCGAGCTCCTCGGCGCGCTCGTCGAACTCGTTGATGCTGAAGCCGCGGGAAAGATCCAGGTAGGCCGGCTCGACGCCGGCGACCATGCTGCGCACCAGCACCTGGATCCCCGCGATGTAGGCAGCGGGCATGGCGAGCAGCCACTGGCCCTGGCCGCCGAGTGCCTGGTGGGTCGCATCCGCGCTGGAAATGAGATTCGTAGGCGAAAGCATCGCGCCCTTGGGACGGCCCGTGGACCCGGAGGTGGCGACGACGAGGGCTACGTCATCCTCGATAGGCTGGCCCACGCCCTGCGTGTTGCGCAGCAGGTCCGCGCGCGCCGGGTCGTCGGCGGGCACGGGCAAAAGCGCGCGCTGGCCGGTGAGCGCCTCCTCGAGGGCGGGCATAATCGCCAGCGGGTTCGCGGGGTCGACAGACAGGATCTCAAGGCGCTTGGTCACGGAAATAGCCTAGCAGTGCTTATGTCGCTTTATGATTCGGTGATTCATAAAGAGGTATAAAGGTGGCATGCAGCCCAGCCCGTACACCCCAGGCGAAATCGCGCCCGAAGTCTTCGGCCGCGAGCAGATCCTCGAAGACATCCGCCGCGACCTCGCCTTCATCATCGTCGAGCCGCGCTTTGTCGGCCGCATCCACGTCTTCGCCGGCCCGCGCGGCGTGGGCAAAACGAGCCTGCTGCGCGCCGCGCAAGCCGACGCCGCGGCCAAAGGCTTCGACACGCTCTGGGTCACCGCGGGCGACGGGCCGCTGCTCGGGGCGCTCGTGGAGGCGCTCGAAGAGGTCTCCAGCACCTGGCAGGGCTCGCTTGTCGACGCCCTGCGCACCCTCATCAAATCCGCAAAAGTCGAGGTCGCCGGCGTCTCCGTGAGCGGGGCGACCCCGCCCACGCAGCCAGAGGCGGGCAGCCAGGGCCGCCGGCTGCAAAAGCTGCTCGCCGCCGCAGGCGAAGCGGCGCGGCAACGCTCCCGCGGGCTCATCCTGTTCATCGACGAGATCCAAAGCGCAGACGCCGAGGGCATCAAAGCGCTCGCCTACGCCTGGCAACATATGCAGTCCGAGCAGCGCGACCTGCCCATGGCCGCCTACACCGCCGGCCTGAGTCACACCCAGGACGTGGTCACCGACGCGGTAAGTTTTGCCGAACGCTTCGGCTACCAACACCTGCACAACCTCACCCACGCGCAGGCAGGCGACGCACTAGCCAGCCTCGCCGCGGCGAAGGGAGTCCGCTGGTCCGCCGACGCACTCGAGGCCGCACTCGGGTTCGCGGGCGGCTACCCCTACTTCATGCAGGTGATCGGAGATGAGGCGTGGCGCGCCGCCGGCTTCCCCGGGCCCGGCACTGTGCTGGAGGTGCCCCAGGTGGAAGCGGCAGGCGAGGGCTTCAACCAGATGCGCCAAACCTTCTTCCGCGCCCGCTGGAAGAAGGCCACCCCCGCCGAGGCGCGGATGCTGCGCGCCATGGCGGCGGCCGGCGAGTCCGTCGGCGACGGCCCCGTCAAGCGCAGCGCGATCGCCGAAGCAATGGGGCGCGATTCCAACGACCTGAGTATGGCGCGACGCTCCCTGCTAGACAAGGGGCTCATCGACACCTCCAGCCACGGCTACCTGGAGTTCACCGCGCCGGGCTTCGCCGAGTTCGTCCGGGGGCTGTAGGCGGTGCGGTTGCGTACGGTCGACGCAGTTCTCGCCACACTTGCCGCAGTGCTGGCGCTGGTGTACACCGCCGGCGCGTGCGCGGACCCGAGTGACGTGTTCGGGTGGGTGCAGGCCCTGTTGTCCTGGGGGTTCGTGGCGGCGTTCGGGGTGCTGACGATGCGGGCGAAGTGGGCGTCGATAAGCATGATTGCCCTGAATGCGGCCTGGTCCGCGGTGTGGATCCTTGCGCCGGTTAACCTTGGCTACACAGCGTGGGTGCTCGCCGTGCCGGTTGCGGTGTTTGTGGCGCGCAGGTTTGCTGGCAGGCACTTTGCGGTCGGCGTGCTCGTCACAGCGTTGGCGTGGTCGCTGGCCTCGCCGTTTATGTGGACGTGGGACGAGAGCCTTGTCCTGTTCTACCGACGCGGAGCCGACGCGCTGCTCACACTCGCAGCGCATTGGTCCGTGTGCGTGGTGGCGTACCTGGTAGCAGCGAATCTGGTCCAGGAGGAAGCGGCGAGGCGAGAGCGGTTGCGCACGGCGCGCGAAGCGGAGCGACTGGCCATCGCCGGCGACATTCACGACCTGCTCGGGCACACGCTCACGCTGATACGGGTGCAGGCGAACGCAGGGCTTGCGGCCGGGAACGAGCGTGGGGCGCTGGAACAGATCAGCGCGGAGGCAGGCGAGGCGCTCACGGACATCCGCCAGCTCGTGCGAGGACTGCGTAACGAGGGCGTCGTGCGCTCGCCGACCGCTGGTCTGGAGGAGCTTCCGGAGCTTATACGGCGTTTCCGGGAAGCGGGGGTCAACGTGTCGCTTGAGGGCACCCTGCCGCAGGTCCCCGCCGTGAGCAGCGTGGCTGCTTACCGCATCGTCGCCGAAGCCGTGACCAACGCCGCGCGCCACCAACAGGACCCGGAGGTGCGTGTGCGAGTCGATGCGGGGCAGCGGTGCACCGTGACCATCACCTCGACCGGGCCGATCCGTCCCCGCCCCGGCACCGGAACCGGTTTGGAGGGGTGCCGCGAGCGCGCGGAGAGCGCAGGTGGCACGCTTGAGACCATGCAGCATGGAAACACCTTTACTGTGCGCGCGGAGCTGGGCCGATGATTCGCATCTTGCTTGCCGACGATCAACCGCTCCTCCTCTCCGCCCTGTCCACCATCCTGTCCACGCAGCCGGATTTGGAGGTGGTTGCCACAGCAAAGGACGGGGCCCAAGCGGTGGAGCAAGCGCGGGCGCACCGCATCGACGTGGCGGTGATGGATATCCGTATGCCGGTGCTCGACGGGATCGCGGCTGCCTCTGCAATCCTGCCTTTAGGCACGCGCGTGATGATGCTGACCACGTTTGACGACGACGCGCTGATCCAGTCCGCCATCGCCGCCGGTGTCCACGGCTTTATGCTCAAAGATGCGGACCCGGACGTACTAGCGGACGCGGTACGCACCGTCGCGAGTGGCGAGTCCGTCCTGGCCAGCGGAGTAACGGGGCGCGTGATGCAGTGGGCTCGCGAACGGAAAGGCGAGCCGCCGGTCCGGTCGTTGCTCGACGGGCTCACTGCCCGCGAGCTGGACGTGCTCGCCGAGGTCGGCCGCGGGGCAACCAACGCCGAGATCGCGCAGCGGCTCTTCATTGCCGAGACCACCGTGAAGACACACGTGTCCAGCCTGCTTTCCAAACTGGACGCGCGCGACCGGATCGCGCTCGTGCTCATCGCGCAGCGCGCCGGCATCTCCTCCCACGGGAGGAGCTAAGTTCCGCCCGCGGGGCGATGTGGCGCGGGCGTCGGGCCGCGAGAATCGGGGGCATGACTTCATCACAGCTGGCCTGCGAGGGCGTGTCCGTTTCCTACGGCAGCCACCGCGTGCTTACCGACGTCTTCCTGCACACCACCCCCGGCCGCGTCCACGCCCTGCTCGGGCCCAACGGTGCGGGCAAGTCGACGCTCATGAAGGCCCTGCTCGGGCTCCTCGCGCCAGAGGCCGGCGAGGTCACGCTCATGGGTCAGCCCTTTGCACGGGCGAATCTGCGCCACGTAGGCGCCTCTATCAACGATCCCGCCTTCTATAGCCACCTAAGCGCCCGCAACAACCTGCGCGTGCACACCACACTGCTCGGTCTGCCAGATTCGGAGGCGGATCGCGTCCTCCAACTCGTGGGACTGCAGAACGCAGGCAAGAAGAAAGCTGGCGCGTTTTCCACAGGTATGAAGGGTCGGTTGGCGCTCGCGCAGGCCTTGCTCGGCGAGCCCGAGGTGCTCATTCTCGACGAACCCCAGAACGGCCTCGACCCCGAAGGCATCGCCCACCTGCGCGTCTACCTGCGCGAATACGCCGCAGCGGGGCGCACCGTGCTGGTTAGCTCCCACCAACTCGGTGAGGTCCTGCACATGGCCGTCGACGCCACCGTCATCGCCGGCGGCGAGTTGCGTTTTGCAGGTGAGCTTGCCGAGCTGGGCCCGAACCTGGAGGAGTCCTTCTTCCGGCTCACCTCCGACGGAGACGGGGGAGCCCGGTGAAGTATCTACGCGCTGAATGGATCCGCGCTCACGGCTCGACCTTGTGGTGGCTCGCCGGGATGGGCCTACTGCTCGGCTGTGTTTTTGCCGCCTTTTCGCTCGCGGGCCAGGTCGAGACCGCGCACGACCTAATGAACTGGCAGGGGCTTTTGGTTACCGCCCTTGCGGCACCGGTTGCGGCACTGTTTGCCGGCGTGGTGGAGGCCCGCGAGCGCAAGGCACGCTCTGGTGGGACCGACTGGCGCCCGGTGGACCCGCGCCGGGTGCGCGCGGCTCGCCTCGTTCTTGTGTGGACTGCGCTTGGTGCGTTCTGCCTCGCGGACTTCGGGGTGAACTGGCTGGTTGCCTCCGTCTTCGGCCTTGATGGCGTAGGCGCGGTGTTCGCCGTCGGCGCCGCCGTCTGGGTCGGTATGTGCGGTGTGGCAGGCATGGCCGCCGCGCTGGTGCGCAGGGTCGGGATGCTGCCCACCTTGCTCGTTGCGCTGCTCTACCAGGTCGAACTCGGGTACTTCTGCGACCGCGAATGGTGGTGGGCCAACCCCGCAGCTTGGCCGCTGCGCCTCGAACTGCCACTGATGGGGCTGCAATTCAACCTCCTGCCGGTGGAACCCGGCTCTGCCCTGGACGGCCAGTCGCCGTGGGCACCGCTCGCGCTGTGCCTCCTGCTCGCCGCGGTCGGTGCTGTGTGCGCGGTGTGGACGCCACCGCGTAGGCAGCGCATGCGGCGCAAGACCACACACGCCGTGGCCGCTCCGCAGGAGTCGCGGCATGCAGTGACGCGCCCGCCGCACGTGAGTTTCGTAGCGGCGTTGTGGGGTGTGCATAGAGCGGGGAGTGTGGCGTCGTTAAGCGTACTGCTCCTGCTCACCGCGTTGGTGATGCTGGTGGCGATGCGCTATCCCGCCGACGTGCGGCGCGCGCTGGATATATACCTGATCCTGCCGGTCGGCGCGGGACTGCTGCCCACCCTGGTGTGGCCGCGGCTGCGACCCGCGTGGCAGCTCATGCGCATCGAGCACCCGCACGCGGTTACCGCGCTGCAGGCGTGGGTGTGTACGGTGGTGGCGCTCGTGGTGCTGTGTGGTGCGCTGACCGGCGGGTTCGGGATGGCCGGAACCGTGATCGCGCTGCTGACGACCAGCGCGCTCGCCCTGTTCGCGCTGGCGCTGACTGCGCTTTTCGGCATCGCGTGGACGCTCGCGGCGACGCTTGCGTGGACCGTGCTTTCCGTAACCATCGCCGGCGATGTGCTGGCGGGCAGCTGGCTGTGGGTGCTCGCCGTGCCAGCCTGGGCGGAGACCGCGACGAGCCCGCTGCGCGTGGGGGTTGCGCTCGTCGGCGGGGTAGTGCTTGTGACCGGGGCGTGGGTTGGCGCGCGCCGGGCTTTGGTAGGGCGGCGGGTTGGGCGTGCATAAACAGCGCAACTTGCACATCGTTTAACCCTCAAAAACGGCGAAAATCGATCTGCAACTTGCGCTGTCTAGCCGGATAACGCGGGACCGCCTAGTAGTAGAACGGGAACTCGTCCCAGCGGGGGTCGCGCTTCTCCAGGAAGGAGTCGCGGCCCTCGACGGCCTCGTCGGTCATGTAGGCCAGGCGGGTGGCCTCGCCGGCGAAAACCTGTTGGCCCATGAGGCCGTCGTCGACAAGGTTGAAGGCGAACTTCAGCATGCGCTGCGCGGTGGGGGACTTGCCGTTGATTTCGCGGGCGACCTGGATGGCCTCGTCTTCCAAGGCCTCATGGTCAGCCACGATGTTCACCGCGCCCATGCGCCGCATGTCCTCGGCGGAGTAGGTGCGGCCCAGGAAGAAGATCTCGCGGGCGAACTTTTGCCCCACCATCTTGGCCAAATACGCAGACCCGTAGCCGGCGTCGAAGGAGCCGACGTCGGCGTCCGTCTGCTTGAAGCGCGCCTCCTCGCGCGAGGCGATGGTCAAATCGCACACCACGTGCAGCGAGTGCCCACCGCCGGCCGCCCAGCCGTTCACCACCGCAATCACCACCTTCGGCATCGTGCGGATCAGACGCTGCACCTCGAGGATGTGCAGGCGCCCGCCCTCCGCCTTCACGCGCGCAGTGTCCACGGTCTCGGCAGTCTCGCCGCCCGCGTACTGGTAGCCGGAGCGACCGCGGATGCGCTGGTCGCCGCCGGAGCAGAAGGCCCAGCCTCCGTCCTTCTCGCTCGGCCCGTTGCCGGTCAGCAGCACGACGCCCACGGAGGGATCGCGCCGCGCGTGGTCGAGCGCTTGGTAGAGCTCGTCGACCGTGTGGGGGCGAAACGCGTTGCGTACCTCGGGGCGGTCGAAGGCGATGCGCACGATGCCGTCCGCGCGCGATTCGCCGACGTGGCGGTGGTAGGTGATGTCGGTGAAGTCGAAGCCTTCGACGCTGCGCCACTGGGTGGGGTCGAAGGGCTGGTCAGTGGTGTAACTCATGGGGTAGAGCCTACCTACCCCCGTATGCAGGTTAGGTATTGCTTACCTAAACCATTGGGGAGTTTAATGGAACTATGAGATCCCAGACCATCACCGCCGACCTTGCGCAATGCCAGCTTTGCGACGTCCACGTCGGCCAATGCGCCACCATCTGCGCTGTCAACGCGGCACCCCAAGCCGCCCGCCGGCTCAGCGAACTGGGCTTGCGCCCCGGCGCGCAAGTCACCATCGCGCAAAAGACCTCCGGCGGTGGCCGAGTGGTCAAACTTGGCAGCACCCGCTACGCGCTCGGTACCGAGGCGCTGCGCCAAATTGAGGTTGAAGCCCGATGAGCGAGCTGCACACCGTGCCCTCGTGCTGCGCGCCAGCCCCGAACGAGGCGGCCGCAGGCGAGCCCACGGTTGCGCTCATCGGCGCGCCGAACGCCGGTAAATCCACGCTCTTCAACGCGCTGACCGGCGCGAAGGTGAAGACGGGCAACTGGCCGGGCACCTCCGTGGAGGTCTCGCGCGGCGTGTGGAAGCACGCGGGCGAGGCAATCAACGTCATCGATTTCCCGGGCGCATACTCGCTCGACCCGCAAAGCCCCGACGAGGAGCTCACCCGCGAGCTCCTGCTGGAGCGCCCGGCGGCCGAGCGCCCCGACCTCGTCGTCGTGGCGGTGGACGCCTCCAATATCGCGCGCGGGCTCTACATGGTCGCGCAGCTGGCGGAGGTTGCGTACCGCATCGTGGTCGCGCTGACCAAGATGGACGTGGCCGAGGCTGCTGGCGTGCCGGTGGATCCGGAGGCGCTGGCATCCGCGCTCGGCGTGCCCGTGGTGGCGGTGGATCCGAGGAAGAGGGAAGTAGGAAGGCTGCGGGAAAACGTCGAGAAGCAACTGGTCCTGCCCGCTTACACCCTGCGCCCAACCGTGGAGACGGATGAGTTTGCCCTGGCAGACGCCCGCTTCGCCTGGGTCGATGCGGCGCTTAAGCGCGCCAAGCTTGGCGACGAGCCCCGCGAGACCGCAAGCGAGCGCATCGACAAACTCGTGCTGCACCCGGTCGCCGGGCCGCTGATCTTCCTCGCCGCGATGTGGCTGGTCTTCCAAATCACCACCACGGTGGCCGCGCCGCTGCAGGATGGGCTCGAGGCGCTGTTTACCGGGCCGATCTCCGAGCTTGTCGCGCGAGTGCTGCCCGATATCGCCTGGCTGCAGGGCCTGGTCATCGACGGGCTGATCGGCGGCGTGGGCATGGTGCTCACCTTCGCCCCGCTCATGGCGCTCATGTTCTTGTGCCTCGCGGTGCTGGAAGACTCCGGCTACATGGCGCGCGCGGCCGTGGTGGCCGACCGGGTCATGCGGGCGATGGGGCTGCCGGGCAAGGCGTTCATCCCGCTGATCGTGGGCTTTGGCTGCAACGTGCCCGCTATTTCCGCGACGCGCGTGCTGGGGGATAAGCGCCACCGGCTGCTCACCGCGCTGCTCGTGCCTTTCACTTCCTGCTCGGCGCGGCTGACCGTGTACGTGATGCTGGCGGCGACCTTCTTCCCGGAGCACGCGGGCTCGGTCGTCTTCCTCATGTACCTGATCTCTATCGCGCTGGTGGTGTGCACGGGCATCGTGCTGCGGCGCACCCTGTGGGCCACGATGGGTGCCGCCCCGCTGGTCATCGACCTGCCCGCTTACCAGCTGCCGGGCGCGCGCCTGGCGCTGAGCGTGATGTGGGTGCGCCTCCGTGGCTTCTTGGAAACCGCGGGCAAGATCATCGTGATCACCGTGGTCGCGGTGTGGGCGCTGCAGTCCACGCCCGCGAACTTCGCCGCCGACGACGCGCCCGCTTTCGGCGAGGTCACGCCCCAGGAGTCGGTCTACGGCGCAGTCTCCGAGACCATCGCCCCAGTCTTCGCGCCCGCGGGTTTCGACTCCTGGTCGCTCGCTGGCCCGCTGATCACGGGGTTCGTGGCCAAGGAGGCCGTGATCTCCAGCTGGGCGCAGACCTACGGGCTGGGCGAGCCGGTGACCGCGGGTACCAGCACCACTGAGGATGCGGCTGCGGCCATCGAGAGCACCGACGCCTCGCTGGCGGCAGCCATCCGCGAGGACTTCGACGCCGCCTCCGGCGGGCACGCCACCGCCGCGGTCTGGGCGTTTATGCTCTTCCTGCTCGCCTACACGCCGTGCGTGGCCACGCTCGCCGCACAGCGCCGCGAGATTGGGCTGAAGTGGACGTGCTTCGGCTTCGCGTTGCAGCTTGCCATGGCCTGGGTGCTGGCGGTCGGTGCCTTCCAAATCCTGAAGGTGGTGCTATAGATGGCGAGCCCGATGCGCGCAGTCATGTCCGCGATCGAGGACGGTGCCGTCAGCCGCGCCGACATCGCCGCGCGTTCGGGGTTGCGGCGGGAGACGGTGGACGCGATCGTCGAAAAGCTGGAGGCCCTTGGGCATCTGCAGCGCGAGTACCTCAAGGATTCCTGCACCGGGGGATGCGGCGGCTGCGCGGTCAAGGGCGCGTGCCAGGCATCGACAGGGCCGGTGGCTCTGGTGCTGGGGCGGCGCTAACGTCAAGGGCATGTTGCCCACCGCTGAAGAAATCCTGGAGCGCGCGCACGTCGTCGCCCTCCCCATGGCCGTGCGATTTCGCGGTATCACCACCCGTGAGGCGCTGCTCATCGACGGCCCCGCTGGCTGGGGTGAGTTTGCACCCTTTATCGAGTACGGGCCGAAAGAATCCGCCGCCTGGCTGCGCGCCGGGATCGAGGCCGCATTTACGGGCCTGCCTGAAGCCGCAGGCGCAGTCGAGGTCAACGGCACCGTCCCCGCCGTGCCCGCCGAGCAGGTCGAGGCGGTGCTCGCGCGCTACCCGCAAGGCGTATCCACCTTCAAGATCAAGGTGGCCGAGCCAGGCCAATCGCTTGCCGACGACACCGCCCGCCTTTCCCGCGTCCACACCCTGCGGCCTGAGGCGCGCCTGCGCGTGGACGCCAACCGCGCCTGGAGCGTCGACGAGGCCTGCGAGGCGATCGCGTCTTTCGCCCGGATCGCGGAGCTGGAGTACGTCGAGCAGCCCTGCAGCAGCGTCGAGGAGCTCGCCGAGGTGCGGCGCCGCGTGGACACCCCGATCGCGGCGGACGAGTCGATCCGCAAAGCCAGCGACCCCTACCGCGTCGCCGAGCTGGCCGCAGCCGACGTGGCCGTGTGCAAGGTCGCCCCGCTCGGGGGAGTGCGGCCGTTGTTGCGCATCTCGCGCGAGCTGGGCCTGGACATCACCGTGGCCAGCGCGCTCGATACGGCGGTCGGCATGGACGCCGGCCTGATCGCGGCGAAGCTCACCGGCTCGCGGGCGGCCGGACTGGCCACGCAAAACCTGTTCGTCGAAGACGTTGCCGAGCCCCGCCCGCTTGTCGACGGCCGCCTCGCCGTCACCCGCACCACCCCCGATCCGGAGCGCCTCCACGGCCTGCGTGCGGCACCCGCACGCGAGCAGTGGTGGCACGAGCGGGTGCGTGACTGCCTTCCCTACATACGGGGGTAGCAGGTGTGGGGTATGCGGGGGAGCCACTGCCCAAATGTTTGGTTTTACACCCGGTGCGTTAAAATTTTCAGTACAGGTGCATGTGAAAAATCACACCAAACACCCTGTAAACACTGTATTGGAACGGTAGGAAAGTAGGTGGGGCATGTCTACCCCCGTTGTGCACGATTCTTCCGCGCTGTCGGATGGTGATCTGGCCAAAGCCCCAGAACCAGGCGAATGGCGCCGCCAACTCATCGGCTTGATTGTGGGCGTGGCACTCGCCGCGCTCATTTGGTTTATCTTCCCGGCGAACGCCCCCGAGACGGTCGCCCAGTCCTCCGGGGCGGACCCGGAAGCGGAGTACACCGCCCAGGCGATGCGCGTCGTCGCCGCCACCACCGCGCTCATGGCCGTGTGGTGGATGACCGAGGCGATCCCGCTGGCGGCGACGGCGCTTTTGCCCATTGCCATCTTCCCAGTCATGGGCGTGGCGGAGTTCTCCAAGGTGTCCTCCCCCTACGCCTCCGCCACGATCTTCCTGTTCATGGGTGGCTTCCTCATGGCGCTTGGCCTGCAGCGCTGGAACCTGCACCGCCGACTTGCGCTCGTGGTGGTCAAGATCGTCGGCACCAGCCCAAAGCGCATCATCTTAGGCTTCATGCTGGCCACCGGCTTCATGTCCATGTGGGTCTCTAACACGGCAACCGCCGTGGTCATGCTGCCGATCGGCACCTCGGTGCTCATGCTCACCGCAGATTCCGTCGGCGGAATGCAGAACCAGAAGAAGTTCGCCACAGCGCTCATGCTCGCCATCGCGTACTCCGCCTCTATCGGCTCGCTGGGCACCCTGATCGGTACCCCGCCGAACGCGCTGCTGCAGGGCTACATGAAGGAAGCCCATGACATCAACATTGGCTTCGGGCAGTGGATGATCGTCGGTATGCCGGTGGCCATCGTGTTCACCGTCATCGCGTGGCTGGTACTGATCACCGTGTTCAAGCCGGAGATTGACCAGATTCCGGGCGGTCGTGAGCTGATCCAGGACGAGATCCGCAAGCTCGGCCCCTGGACCTTCGCGCAGATCGCCGCCGGCATCATCTTCGCACTTGCAGCCCTGACGTGGGTCTTCCTGCCGCTGGCGCGCGACCACTACGGGTGGGACTTCCCCTACCACGACGCCATCGTGGGCATCATCGCCGGCCTGCTCATGTTCATCGTGCCGGGCATGAAGAACGGCAAGCGCCTGCTTGATTGGGAGACCGCCAACGAGATGCCGTGGGACGTACTCCTGCTCTTCGGCGGCGGCCTGTCCCTGTCCGCGATGTTCACCTCCACCGGCCTGTCCCTGTGGATCGGTGAGGCGGCGAAGGGACTGGCTGTGCTGCCGATATTCCTGCTCATCTTCGCGATTGCCGCGCTGGTGCTCATCCTCACCGAGCTGACCTCCAACACCGCAACCGCGGCGACCTTCCTGCCGATCATGGGCGGCGTCGCCGTGGGTATCGGGCTGACCGAGGCCACCGACATGAACATCCTGCTGCTGGCCATCCCGGTCGCTTTGTCCGCAACCTGTGCCTTCATGCTGCCGGTGGCGACCCCGCCGAACGCCATCGCGTACTCCTCGGGCTACGTCACCATGGGAGAGATGATCAAGGGCGGCGTGTGGCTCAACGCCATCGCACTGGTCCTGATCTCCCTGGCCACCTACTTCCTCGCAGTCCCCGTCTTCGGGCTGGTGCTGTAGATTACAACCCTGCTACAACTGGCGCGTTAGGCTATCCCCATGGATAACCAGACGCGCCAGTTTGGCGTTCCGGAGGAAGAACCGCGCAAACCCCGCCCGAAGCAGTACTTTCCGGATCCCGCCGAGCAAGCACGGCAGCAGCCGGAGTACCCGCAGCAGCCCTACCGGGACCAGTACCAGGAGCAGTACTACGACTACGGGCAGTACGAGCAGCCCCAGTACACGCAGCCGAACCCGCCCGGCCCGCCGCAAGCGCCGGAGGAGCGCTCCAACACGCTGGCGACGGTGCTCGGCGTCCTGCTCGCCATCGCGCTGGCCGCCGGCATCGTCTTATTCTTCTTGTGGCGGGGAGCTTCCGCCGAAGCCTCCAAGCCGCCGGTGACCGTGACCAATACGCAGACGGAAACCATCACCACGACCGCGACTACCACGAAGCGGCCCTCGCTCTTCGGCGACCGCGACAGCCGGGACACTCGCGACGCAGATCGCGAGGAGCCACTTCCCACCGAGCTGCCCGAGGCACCGCCGGTAGAGGTCCCCGACGAAGTGCGCGAGAGCGCCCAGGACATCTTTGACGAGCTGCGCCAGGGGGGCCGAAGGGCTGCTTCAGGGCCAATAGGCGCGGGCTAGAATAGGCCACCATGGAATCGCTTGAGCTGGCCCGCATCATCGCCCAACGCCTGGCAGACAACGTCACTGACGTGGTCATGAGCCCGGGCTCGCGCAACTCGCCGCTCGCGTACGCACTCTTGGCGCGCCGGGACATCCGTGTGCACATGCGTATCGACGAGCGCTCGGCCGCCTTCACCGCCTTAGGCCTCGCGCGTGTGCAGCGCCGGCACGTCGGCGTCGTCATGACCTCCGGCACCGCGGTAGCCAACGCACTACCCGCCGTGGTGGAGGCGCACATGTCGCACACCCCGCTGGCCATCATCAGTGCGGACCGGCCCGCCCGCCTGGTGGGCACGGGAGCCTCGCAAACCATTTGGCAAGACGGTATCTTCGGCCGCTACGCCGCCACCCAGCAGGTGGCAACGCGCGAGGAGGCCGAGGCCGTCTCCTTTGCCGCCGACCAGGTGCACATCAACGTCGCGCTGGACACCCCGCTCGTACCCGAGACGCTGCCCGCCCCGGTAGGCGAGCCGCGCCGGGTCGGCCCGGGCCGACTTGAGACCGCGCCTACCTGGGCCGACCACGGCGCAGTGGACGTGGATCCGACTCGCAACACCCTGGTCATCGCCGGAGACGAAGCCTGGGACGTGCCCGGCCTAGAGCACGTGCCCACCATCGCGGAGCCGACCGCGCCCGCCCCCTTCCACCAGGTGCACCCGCTGGCGGCGCGCTTCTTTGCTAAAAGTGAGGTGGCAATCTCTCACGACGGCGGCGACTTCGCCGCGGAGACCAAGCCGGAGCAGCTCATCGTGGTGGGGCACCCCACCCTGCACCGCGACGTCATGGCGCTGATGGCTGACCCGGACATCGAGGTCATCGGTATCTCGCGCACCGAGACCTTCACCGGCCAGCCGGATCGCCGCGGCTCAAGGGTCAATGCCACGGGCCAGCCCACGGACAGCTGGATCAAGATCTGCGAGGCCGCGGGCGAGGTCGGCGCCCAGACCGTGCGCGATGCGCTGCAGGAGGACAACTTCGGGCTGACAGGCATGCACGTTGCGGCCGCGGTGTGCGACACACTCGGTGTGGGCGACACGCTCGTTGTCGGCGCGTCCAATCCAGTGCGCGACGTGAGCATGGTGGGCATGCCTTTCGACGGCGTGTCGACCTACTCAGCACGCGGAGCCGCCGGTATCGACGGCACGCTCTCCCAAGCCGTGGGCATCGCGCTGGCCACCCAGTCGCTGCACCCGGACGAGATCCGCGCTCCGCGCACCGTCGCCCTGGTCGGCGACCTCACCTTCCTCCACGACATCAACGGACTCCTCATCGGCCCCGACGAGCCACGCCCGGGCAACCTCACCATCGTGGTGGCCAACGACAACGGCGGCGGCATCTTCCACACGCTGGAGGCCGGCGCGGAGTCGGTGGCGCGCGACTTTGAGCGGGTGTTCGGGACGAGCCATGACGCGGGCGTCGAAAAGCTGGCCGAGGCCTATGGGGCGGCCTACGCGCACGCAGGCACCCTGCCGGAGTTGCTGGAGACCTTGATCGAGCTGGAAGCGCAGCCCAACCCGATCACCATTGTCGAGGTGGACACCACGCGCGCGACGCGGCGGGCGCTGGCGCAGAGGCTCACCAAGTGATCCAGTGGCAGCGGCGCGCGGGGCAGCTGGTGCTGGGGCTCTACCTGGCCGCCATGCTGGGCGCGGTGGCGATGGTCGGTGGGGCCGCGATGAACGACGCGCGCATCATGGCCGATCCCGGGCGCGGCATCGCCACAGTCACCGGGGTCAGCGCCATGCGCACCTCGATTGAGTACCAGGACGCCGAAGGCCGGCACTTTTCCCCGCCGAGCGGGCTGCTCTACCCCTCGGGGCTGGGGGAGGGCCAGCAGGTCTGGGTGACGTACGCGAAGAGCGATCCCAACCTGGTCAAAGTGGAGGGGCGCGGCTGGGCGCTCTCGCTCATTCCCGCCGCCTCGGTAGCGGTGGTGGCAACAATAGTGTTCGCGGCCGCGTGGCTGGCGGTGCGCCGCTGGGTGCCGCAGCGTTCACGTTGAGTTATCACAAAGTTTGCCAGGCGGTTGAGTGGTGTTCGCACGGACATGGGAAGGTAGCAAAGTATGCGAGTCGGAATAGTCGCGGAATCATTCCTCCCGAACATCAACGGAGTAACCAACTCGGTGCTCCGGGTGCTCGAGTACCTCAAGGCCAATGGCCACGAAGCACTGATTGTCGCCCCGGGCGCGCGCGACTTCCAGGAGGAAGTCGCCGACTACCTCGGTTTCCCCATCGTGCGGGTGCCCACCATGCGCGTGCCGCTGGTGGACTCGCTGCCGATCGGGGTGCCGACCACGAACGTCACCGCCGCCCTGGCCGACTTCGAGCCGGACATTATCCACCTGGCCAGCCCGTTCGTGCTCGGCGGGGCGGGCGCGTTTTCCGCGATGCAGCTGGGGGTGCCGGCGGTGGGGCTGTACCAAACCGACGTCGCCGGCTTCGCCACGAAGTACCAGCTCTCCGCCGTGGCGGCGCTGGCCTGGGACTGGACCCGCAACATCCATAACCGCTGCCAGCTCAACCTCGCCCCCTCCTCAGAGGCGATCCGCGAGCTGGAGGCCCACGGCATCAAGAACGTGAAGCGCTGGGGCCGCGGCGTGGACGCGGAACTGTTCCACCCCGCGAAGCGCTCCGACATGCTGCGCTACCAGTGGGACCCGACGGGTAAGAAAAAGATTGTCGGTTTTGTCGGCCGCCTGGCCAGCGAGAAGAGCGTGTGCCGCCTCGCCGTGCTGGAGCAGGACCCGGGCATCCAGCTCGTCATCGTGGGCGACGGCCCGGAGCGCGACGAGCTCGAGCACCTCATGCCCTCTGCCGTGTTTACCGGCGCGCTCTCCGGCGAGCAGCTGGCCCGCGCCTACGCGTCGCTCGACCTGTTCGTGCACACCGGCGAGTTTGAGACCTTCTGCCAGGCCATCCAGGAAGCCCAGGCCTCCGGCGTGCCCACCATCGGCCCGAAGGCCGGCGGGCCCATCGACCTCATCCAGGGCGGAGAAAACGGCCTGCTGCTCGAGGTCGACACCTTCAGTGCAGAGCTTCCCGACGCCGCCCGCTACCTCCTCGACGACGCGCGCCTGGACGAACTCAAGCGCAACGCACGCGAGTCCGTGGCAGATAAGACCTGGGATGCGCTGTGCGAGCAGCTCCTCGGCTACTACGACCAGGCGCGGGCTGGCTACCGCTCCAACGTGGTGAACCTCTTCGGGCATGACATCACCCTGCCCAAGTGGGCGGGGAGGCGTCGGAAATCGCGCGGGGCTTAGGGCCGGGTAGACTGGCCGACTATGTCAGTCTCGGACCTGTCTGCAAGCACCCAGGATTACCTCAAGGCGATCTGGGAGCTTGAAGAGTGGTCGGACCAGCCCGCTACCACCTCGATGATCGCGAAGGCGTTGGGCGTCAAGCAGTCGACGGTGTCCGATACCGTGCGCAAGCTGGCTGACCAAAAGCTCGTCTCGCACAAACGCTACGGCTCCGTGCAGCTGACGGAGCAGGGGAGGGCATACGCGGTGCAGATGGTGCGCCGCCACCGGCTGATCGAGACTTTCCTGGTGCAAGTGCTCGACTACTCCTGGGACGAAGTCCACGACGAGGCCGAACAGCTCGAGCACGCTGTCTCCGACCTGTTAGTGGAGCGGGTGGCGGCGCTGCTGCACCACCCGACGCGCGACCCCCACGGCGACCCGATCCCCGCCGCCGATGGCTCGATACACGCCCCCGACGCAGTCACCCTGAGCGCGGTGGAACCAGGCAGCGACGTAGTCATCGAGCGAATTTCCGACGAAGACCCGGAGCTGCTGCGCTTCCTACACGCCCACGGCCTGAACGTCGGCTCGCACCTCCACGTGACCGAGGGCGCGCCCTTTTCCGGGGCA
The DNA here is from genome assembly GCF_025152525.1 of Corynebacterium sp. p3-SID1056. GTDB lineage: Bacteria > Actinomycetota > Actinomycetes > Mycobacteriales > Mycobacteriaceae > Corynebacterium. The sequence goes on along the minus strand of NZ_JALXXL010000009.1, from coordinate 99,534 downwards.
GTGGAAGTACAAAACGCGGCCGACGGCGTGACTATCCCGCTGGGGCGTGCTGCGACTGACGCGGTGTACGTGAGCGCACCCCGGCATACACAAGTCCCCGGGGGCCAAAAAGGTACACGATCGTAAACACGCACGCCTGCGCGAGCACCATCATCGCTCCCGTGGCGGTGTCCAGGTAGTAGCTACAGTACAGGCCCATGACCGCGCAGGCCGCGGCCATGGCGGGGGCGATGAGCAGCATAGTGCCAAAGGAGTCGGTGAGCAGGTACGCCGTCGCACCGGGAATGATCAGCATGGCAACAACCAGGATCACGCCCACGACCTGCAGCGCTACCACAGTCGTCAGTGCGAGCAGGGCGAGCAACCCGGCACCGAGCGCGCGCGGGCTGAGCCCGATCGCGTGCGCGTGGATGGGGTCGAAGGCGTAGAGCGTCAGATCCCGCCGCTTGAGCAGCAGCGCGCCGAACACGAGCACGGCGAGCCCGATCACCTGCAGCATCTCCGCGCGGGACACGCCCAAAAGGTTGCCAAAGATGATGTGGTTGAGATCCGTGTGCGAGGGCGTGACCGAGATGAGCACCAGCCCGAAGGAGAAGAGCGAGGTAAACACGATGCCGATCGCGGCGTCCTCTTTGACCCGCGAGGTGTTGCGCACCAGGCCGATCAAGGCGACCGCGAGGAAGCCGAAGAGTACGGCGCCCACGGCGAAAGGCGCGCCGATGATGTAGGAGAGCACCACGCCTGGCAGGACCGCGTGGGAGACCGCATCGCCCATCAGCGACCAGCCCACCAGCACGAGCCAGCAGGACAGCATCGCGCAGACGATGGAAGCAATCAGCGCGGTGGCCAGCGCCCGGCTCATGAAGCCGTAGGTGAGTGGGTCTAGTAGCAGCGAAATCATGCGCTCGCCTCCGTCAGGGTAGGGGTCATGCCGAAGGCGCGTGCGAGGTTCTCCGGCCGCAGCACATCCTCGGTTGGGGCGTGCATGAGCACGCGCTTTTGCAACAGGACGGATTCCTCCGCGAGCGCGGGTAGCGCGGCGAAATCGTGCGTGGAGATGAACAGCGTGGCACCGTCGTCGACGAGTTCGCGCAGCAGTGCGGTGATCGTCGCTTCGGATTGCTTGTCGACGCCCGCGAACGGCTCGTCGAGAAGCATGATGCTCGCGCCCTGCGCAATGCCGCGCGCGACGAAAGCGCGCTTCTTCTGCCCACCCGAAAGCTGGCCGATCTGGCGATCGGCGAAGTCGGTCAGGTGCGTGCGCTCCAGGGCCTCATTGACGGCGTCCTCATCGCGGCGGTGCGGGCGGCGCGTCAACCTCATGTGGCCGTAGCGGCCGGTCATGACGACCTCGCGCACGGTGATCGGGAACTGCCAATCCACCTCTTCGCTCTGCGGGACGTAAGCGACTACCTGGGCCTTGCGGGCGGCAGCGGGGTCCGCGCCGTTGATCTGCACTGTGCCCGTATCGGGTTTGACCAGGCCCATGATCGTCTTGAACAGGGTGGATTTGCCAGAGCCATTCATGCCGACGAGCCCGCAGGCGCGGCCCGGGGCGATGGACACGCTGGCTAAGTGCAGGGCCTCCACATCGCCGTAGCGGACGGTCACGCCCTCAACGCTGATCGCGGGCGTCATGATGCTTGCCCCGTCAGGCCCTCGATGATGGCGGAAGAGTCGTGCTTGATCAGGTCCAGGTAGGTGGGCACGGGACCGTCCTCAAGAGAGAGGGAATCGACGTAGAGGGTGTCGCCGAGCTGGGCACCCGTGGCGTCGACAACCTGCTGCATGGCCGCGTTGGAGACGGTCGACTCGCAGAAGACGGTGGGCACTTCGTTGTGCTTGACAAACTCGATGGTGCGGGCGATCTGCTGCGGGGTCGCCTCGTTTTCTGCATTGACCGGCCAGATGTACTGCTCCTGCAGCCCGGCGTCGCGGGCGAGGTAGGAAAACGCGCCCTCGCAGGTCACCAGCGCGCGCTGCTGTTCGGGGAGCGCCGAAAGTTCGCGCGTCATCTCGTCCTGGACTTCCTGCAGCTGCGCCTTGTAGCTCGCCCCGTTTTCCGCGTACTGCTCGGCGTGCTCCGGGTCGAGCTCACTGAAGGCGTCGACGATGTTGTCCACGTAGGTCTGCACATTTTTCGGGCTCATCCAGGCGTGCGGGTTGGGTTTGCCTGCGTAGGCGTCTTCGGTGATGTCGATCGGCTCGATGCCCTCGGAAACCACGGTGTGCGGGACGTCGAGCTCTGCCACGAACTGGGCGAACCAGTTCTCCAGGTTGAGACCGTTGTCCAGGATGAGATCCGCCTCGGAGGCCTTGGCGATGTCACCCGGGGTGGGCTCGTACCCGTGGATCTCGGCACCAGGTTTGGTGATGGATTCCACCCGCAGATGTTCGCCGGCGACGTTGGCGGCGATGTCTTGGATGACGGTGAAAGTGGTCAAAACGACCGGTTCATCGCCGGATGAAGGGTCGTTGGCGCAGCTTGTCGCGCCGCATGCGAGGAGGAGGGCGGCGCAGACGCCGAGTGCCCGTCGGATCATGGTGTGTCTTTCTCTTTCGATGTGTCTTGGTGGAGGGAAGTTTAAACTTCGGTGAATCGAAATTGCAAGAAGAGCTCCGGCGAACACCCACGGAAGTGGGGTGGAGCCGTACAATGCTTTCCTATGGCCAAGGCAGATCTGGAGAAAAAGCCCTTCGACGTCGCCGGCATGTTTGACGGCGTGGGCGAAAAATACGACCTCACCAACACCGTCCTGTCCTTTGGGCTGGACAAGTACTGGCGGCGTCGTACGCGCGAGCGCCTCCAGCTGAAACCAGGGGAGAAGGTGCTTGACCTCGCCGCGGGCACCGCGGTTTCTACCGTCGAGCTGGCCAAGTCCGGCGCATGGGTAGTCGCCTGCGATTTCTCCCAGGGAATGCTCGCCGCCGGCCGTGACCGCGACGTGCCCAAGGTGGTGGGCGATGCGATGCACCTGCCTTTTGCCGACGCCACCTTCGACGCCGTCACCATCTCCTACGGCCTGCGCAACGTCTACGACTTCGAAGCGGGTCTGCGCGAGATGGCGCGCGTGACCAAGCCAGGCGGTCGCCTTGTAGTCAACGAGTTTTCCACCCCTGTCGTGCCCGGCTTCCGCACCTTCTACAAGGAGTACCTGCCGGTCGCGCTGCCGCTTTTGGCCAAGGTCTTTTCCTCCAACGCGGAGGCCTACGAATACCTCGCCGAATCCATCCGCGCCTGGCCGGACCAGGAGGAGCTCGCCGCGGCGATCAACCGCAACGGCTGGCAGGACGCGGGCTGGCAGGACCTAAGCGCCGGCATTGTGGCGTTGCACAGCGCGACGCGGGCTGGCTAAGCGCTGGTTAAGCAGCGTCCCACAGCGCGCTGCCGCGCGGCACGACTCGCCCGGCTGCGCGCCAGGCGCGGGCGACGAGGTCGGTGTCTTCTTCTGTAATCAGGTTGCCCATCAACCGTGCTGCAGCGGGCATGAGGTAGCGCCCGCCGAGTCCGCGCAGGGCGAGCGGGCCCGCCGCAGGCAAGAACTGCGGGTAGGTCAGAAGGCGCGCCGCCGTCCGAGCGAGCGCGAAGGCGTCGCCGTAGGCGCGGCGCAGCGCGTAGGGCCACGCGAGCGTGAGGTCTGCGCGCTCGCGCAACAGCTCGACCGCCATCACGGCCGTCTCCATGCCGTAGTCGATGCCCTCGCCGTTGAGCGGGTTGACGCACGCGGCGGCGTCGCCGATCAGTGCCCAGTTGGGGCCAGCCACGTTGGACACCGCACCGCCCATCGGCAGTAGGGCAGAGGTGACCTGTTGTGGTTCGCCTAAGCCCCAGTCCGCGGCCTGCTCGCGGGCGTAGTGCGCGAGCAGCTTCTTCGTGTTCACCTTGGCGGGGCGGGCGTCGGTGGACAGGGCGCCGCAGCCGAGGTTGACCGTGCCGTCGCCAAGCGGGAAGATCCACCCGTAGCCCGGCTGGATCGCACCGTCGGGGCCGCGCAGCTCCACGTGCGAGTGCATCCAGGGCTCCTCGCTGTGCGCGCTTGCGCAGTAGGAGCGGGCGGCGATGCCGTAGACCTGATCCTTGTGCCAGGTGCGGCCGAGACGCTTGCCGAAGGGGGAGCGCACCCCGTCGGCGACGATCACCCAGCGCGTGCGCACCGGGCCACGGTCAGTGTGGACTGTGGTGATCGCGCCGTGGGCGTCAAAGTCGGCGTCGTGTGCCGCGCATTCGGTCCAGACGGTGGCACCTGCGGCGGTGGCCTGGTCGATGAGTGCGGCGTCGAAAAGCGTGCGCGGGCTCGCCGAGCCTAACGTGCCGTAGCGGCTGCGCGGCCAGGGCGCGGTGACATCGCCTCCGTAGCCGTGCAGCTTGAGGCCCCTATTGCGGTAGGCGGGGAGGACGGACTCGAGGCCGAGCGTGCGCAGCGTGTGCACCGCCCGCGGGGTGAGCCCATCGCCGCAGGTTTTGTCGCGGCCGTGCCCGGCGGCGTCGACAAGCAGGGTGGAAAGGCCCGCACGCTGGGCGGCAATCGCCGCGACCGAGCCGGAAGGGCCGCCGCCGACGATAACGCAATCAAAGACATCCTTCACGGCCAACATTGTGCCAGCACTTCCTTCGCACGTTACCCCGGCCCCGCTGATTCACCCGGGGGCCTCGTTGCACTACGGTTGAGGGCACTACTCGTGGGCCGCTGCGTGCTGCCATAAAACAGGCGCGCCGTGGCCGTCTCGCCCAACCTTAAAGGATGGTATCGATGACCAACGCCAGCCACGCGTCGCAAGGCCATGCGTTCACCATGGACCTTGGCGACGACGCCCTCAACCAGCGCATCGCGCACGGGATGGGCGAGGTGGAACGCGTGCTGCTCGAGCGGCTCTCGCAGGGCGAGGACTTCATCACCGACAAGGTCACGCACCTCGCCGTCGCCGGCGGAAAGCGCTTCCGCCCGCTCATGGCACTGTTGTGTAGCGAATTTGGGCCCCGCCCGCAGTCGGAAAACGTGGTGAAAGCAGCCGTCGTGACGGAGATGGTGCACCTGGCAACCCTCTACCACGACGACGTGATGGACGAGGCGGACCGGCGGCGCGGCGTGGAATCGGCCAACAGCCGCTGGGACAACACCGTGGCCATCCTTGCCGGCGACGTGCTGTTCGCGCACGCCTCCCGGCTCATGAGCGAGATCGACACCGCCACCGTCGCCCACTTCGCCGATACCTTCCAGGAGCTGGTGACAGGCCAGATGCTGGAATCCATCGGGGCGCGCGACGGAGACCCGATCGCGCACTACCTCAAGGTGATCGAGGGGAAAACGGGGGTGCTGATCGCCTCCGCCGCGTACCTCGGCGCCGTGCACTCCGGCGCGAGCCGCGAGGTGGTGGAAAGCTGCCAGCGCCTGGGTGCCGCGGTGGGCATGATCTTCCAGATCGTCGACGACATCATCGACATCTTCTCCGACCCCGAGGAGTCCGGGAAGACCCCCGGCACCGACCTGCGAGAAGGCGTGTTCACCCTGCCCGTCCTCTACGCCATGGCGGAGGACTCGGAGGCGGGCCGCGCGCTAAGCGAGATGCTCACCGGGCCTTTGCACACCGATGCGGAGGTCGAGCGCGCCCTTTCTTTGATCGGTCAGACGAGGGGCCGGGCGCGAGCGCTTGACGACGTCAACGCCTACCTCGCCACCGCCAACCGCGAACTCGACATCCTGCCCCAAGGCCCCGCCTCCGAGGCGCTGCGCGAGCTGTCGCGCTACACCATCGACCGGGTTGGCTAGCCCGTCTTGGTGTGTATGACCTGCTGATTTGTTGTTTACTGGCAGTAGTGTTGTAAGGTATTCAACGCACTTAAGGTGCACGCCAGGTTGCCCGAGCGGCCAAAGGGAGCGGACTGTAAATCCGCCGGCATTCGCCTTCAGAAGTTCGAATCTTCTACCTGGCACAGTGTTGACCCACTGCCTCTTTGCAAGGTGGTGGGTTTTTGCGTTTGGTTTTTGGCGCTGCTGTGGGGTGCTGCTGTGGGGTGCTGTGGGGTGCTGTGAGAAATTCCACCACTTTTCCAGTTGTCTAGACAAGTTTCCCGGGGAAACGCGGCGGAGTGAGAAAATTTTTCACAGGCCGTCTGAAACGGGCTGGAAAGGGTGCTTTATAGCGCACATAAACATGCGTGAAAACCAATGATGTGCAGGCGATTTGTGTTCTTTAAGCGGTTCGGGTTAATCTTTTCAAGGCTTCAACGGAGCGGGTCACACCGAGAGGTGAGATTCACAACAACGAGGCTGTGCCCCCTTAGCTCAGTCGGCAGAGCGTTTCCATGGTAAGGAAAAGGTCGACAGTTCGATTCTGTCAGGGGGCTCTGTTGTTTGCTTAGGCAAGCACATGGCGGTGTAGCTCAGTGGTAGAGCAAGCGACTCATAATCGCTGTGTCGAGAGTTCAATTCTCTCCATCGCTACTCAACCTTTCAAGCGGGCGCGACGGTGCTCGTGGTAGGGTTAGGCTCCTGTACGTGTTTGCAGGACCTAGGGGCGTGGCGCAATTGGTAGCGCAACGGTCTCCAAAACCGTAGGTTGCAGGTTCGAGTCCTGTCGCCCCTGCCAAAACATCAACGTGGAGGAGTTTTCTTGACTAACCCCGACGGTCAGAACCCAGCACAGCCGACAGGAAAGCGTCAGCTGCGCGGGGTTTCTCCTGTTTCCACGGACGCTTACGAGAAGAAGCGCACCCCCGCACAGCCGGAAGGCGACGAGGAAACCAAGAAGGGCAGCATTGCCACCTTTCCGGGCGAAGTCGTCGAGGAGATGCGTAAGGTCATCTGGCCGACCGGCAAGGAAATGCTCAACTACACGCTGGTTGTGTTCGCATTCCTGATCGTGCTGACCATTTTGGTGTGGGGCACAGATCGCCTGGCCACCATGCTGGTTGAATGGATCTTCATTCGTTAGCTATAATGCTCGAAGGTTAAGTAGTATCCCGCCGCCTCGAAAGGACTCGAGGGGCGGGATAAGTTTTTGGCCAGCACCTGTGCCCACCAACGTGGGTACGCTTGGGTGAGACTTACAAAGGATCGAAGGAGACTTACCATGGCTGAGGAAAACGAGCTGGAGATGATCGGGGAAGGCGCGCCCGTGGGTGAGCAGACCGATCCGGAAACGAACGCGGAAGACGCCACGCAAGAACCCGAGCAGGAAGCCGCGGCGGAAGCAGCACAGGAGGCGGAGCTCGACATGGTCGAGGAGGGGGCCCCGGTCACGCCCGAGACCGATCCCGAAACTGAATCTGACGCAGAGCCGGCGGCAGAGGGCGAGATCGCGCAGGGCGACGTCGACGCCGCCGCGTCTGCACTGGGCGCTGATGCGGACGCAGAGTACAAGCGCCGCCTGCGCGCCTACGTACGCGAGCTGAAGAAGCTGCCGGGCGACTGGTACATCATTCAGTCCTACTCGGGCTACGAGAACAAGGTGAAGACCAACCTGGAGATGCGTATCCAGACCCTCGAGGTGGAGGACTCCATCTACGACGTGGTCGTGCCCATCGAGCAGGTTGTGGAGAAGAAGGACGACAAGCGCAAGATCGTCAAGCGCAAGCTCCTGCCCGGCTACGTGCTCGTGCGCATGGAGATGAACGACGCGGCGTGGTCTGTTGTCCGCGAGACCCCGGGTGTGACCAGCTTCGTGGGCAACGAGGGCAACGCGACTCCGGTCAAGCACCGTGACGTCGCTAAGTTCCTGATGCCCAAGGCCGCACCGGTCGACGGTCAGGCGGCGAAGCCCAACGCCGAGGGCGAGACCGTCGTGGATCTGCCGCAGGAGGAGAACAAGCCGAAGATTTCGCACGACTACAAGGTCGGCGAGGCGGTCACGATCCTGTCCGGCGCGTTCGCCTCTGTCTCCGCGACGATCTCCGAGATCGACGACGAGACCGGCAAGATCCAGGCCCTGGTGTCCATCTTCGGCCGCGAGACTCCGGTGGAGCTGACCGCGGACCAGATCGAGCGGATCATGTAGCACAAAGCGTTTTGCTTCTTCGGCCCCGACTGCCGTAAGCTCAAACGTCGCGCATGCCCATACGCGGGCAAGCGCGACGTTTTTTGTTCGTCTCCCCGGTGGCTCTGCGAATACCAGGGCATCCGGAGGTGCACTGCCATCATCGTGGGCGGTGCGCCGTACCAAGGAATTGAGGTTTAACGATGGCTAAGAAGAAGGTCACTGGCCTGATCAAGCTGCAGATCGAGGCAGGCATGGCAAACCCGGCGCCGCCGGTTGGCCCGGCTCTCGGTGCGCACGGCGTGAACATCGTCGAGTTCACCAAGGCCTACAACGCCGCTACCGAGTCGATGCGCGGCAACATCATCCCGGTGGAAATCACCGTCTACGAGGACCGCTCCTTCGACTTCATCCTGAAGTCCCCGCCGGCAGCTTCCCTGCTGCTCAAGGCCGCGGGCATTCAGAAGGGCTCCGGCGTCCCGCACACCCAGAAGGTCGGCTCCGTCACCTGGGATCAGTGCAAGGAGATCGCTGAGACCAAGAAGAAGGACCTCAACGCCCGCGACATCGAGGCAGGCGCCGCGATTATCGCAGGTACCGCCCGCTCCATGGGCATCACCGTCGAGAAGTAAAAACCGCTCGACACTGAAAGGTGGGAGGGCCGGCCAGGCCCGTACCACCACTCCTTGACATCACACACGAAGAAAGGAACGCAACATGGCTAAGAAGTCCAAGCGTTACACCGAGACCCTCGCACAGGTCGACCGCGACGCCCTGTACCACCCGCTCGACGCGGTGAAGCTGGCGCAGGAGACCTCCTCCAAGAACTACGACGCCACCATCGACGTCGCCATGCGTCTGTCCGTCGACCCGCGCAAGGCCGACCAGCTGGTCCGCGGCACCGTCAACCTGCCGCACGGCACCGGTAAGACCGTCCGCGTCGCCGTCTTCGCCGAGGGCGAGAACGCCACCAAGGCAAAGGAAGCCGGCGCTGACATCGTGGGCACCGACGAGCTCATCGAGCAGATCAACGCTGGTCAGCTCGACTTCGACGTTGCCATCGCAACGCCGGATCAGATGGCCAAGGTCGGCCGCGTCGCTCGCGTGCTCGGCCCGCGTGGCCTGATGCCGAACCCGAAGACCGGCACCGTCACCCCGGACGTGGCGAAGGCTGTCTCCGAGTCCAAGGGCGGCAAGATCGCCTTCCGCGTGGACAAGGCTGCGAACCTGCACGCACTGATCGGCAAGGCTTCCTTCACCGCCGAGCAGCTCGCCGAGAACTACGGCGCCCTGCTCGACGAGGTGCTGCGTCTGAAGCCGGCATCCGCCAAGGGCATCTACCTGAAGAAGATCGTGGTTTCCGCGACCCAGGGCCCGGGCGTCCCGGTTGACCCGTCCGTGGAGAAGGACTACGCCAAGAAGGCATAAGTCCCGACACGCGTGAAGCGCCCCGGCGCCAGACTTTTTGTGAGTCTGGCCCGGGGCGCTTTTGGTTTTGGGTGTGCGGGGGTTGGTGGGGTTGGTCTAGATGGAGCTAGCTCCGTTTGGGGTAGTGACGGTGAAGCCACCTGGGGTTTTGCAGGCGGGATTGGTCTAAATGGAGCTAGCTCCGGTTGGGTCGGTGGGGCAACGCGCTTGGGGCGAGGCTTGTGCCAGCCGGCCCCGAAGATCCGCACGTGCGGAATGAGTCTGGGAGCAACCAGTAGGCCTGGGAATTTCCCCCATCTCGTTAATGAAAATAATGGTCATTAAGTGCAAAGCTCTGGAAGAATTCGGTGCGCGTTGGCGTCGCTCATGACTGTCCTTGTCCTCGTGTGTATGCTGCCGCGCGCTGCCGCAGTTGAGCTGATGCTGGAGACGGGGCACGTCGATGCATTCGCGGTGTATCCAGAGGGCGACTCGATTGCGCTGAGTCTGCAGGAAGATGTGACCGGCACGCACGCGCGTCATGCTCCGGAAGACGTGGAGCTCGTCGTGGGGGAGCACGCCTACACGGAGGAGACCGCACGTCTGGAGGGGGTTGAGGCTCCCAGCCACCTGTTGCCGCAGACCCAGCAGTCGGACCTGCTCTGGCCGGGTTGGGACACGCAGGCGCTCGCGGACGCCAGCGACATTGATATCGAGTTTCTCGAGGTAGGCGGCCCAGGCGCGGTGTACCTCTTCCAAGCGCAGGGACTCGGAGATATCGGTCCGGTGCTGGAAAGTGGGGCTCTCGGGTTGACAGCGGGCGAGAAGATCCAACAGGACATGCCGGCGCACGCGCACGCGAATTGGCTCTTAACTTAGCCAGGGACTTACACCATGCGCGTGGTGGCGCACGCGGGTGGTGCGACGTCGAACGAGGCGACGTACACCTGGCAGGTGGGGGACAGCAGTGGCGAAGCGGAGGTGACGCCGTTAGCTGAGACCGAAACGCCCGTCCACCGCGCGGAATTACACGTCGGAGAGCAAGCGCAAGAGCAAACTGCAGCGTGCAAGCCTGGGCTGCGACCGCAGGTCAAAGACGACCGCCAGGTGCCCGCTACCTGGAACGACCCGGCCGACATTGTTTTCGGACTCGGGGAAGCGGCGCAGACCGACGGCGCAGCACGCGACGCAGCGTCCTGCGCAGCGGACTGCCGAGCAAAAGTCTGCGACGCAGACTGCGCGCCGGGCGCTGGCGCAGGAAAAACCAGCGGAGCAAGTGAAGCCAACGGCGCAGAAGAAACCACCTGGCCAGGCGAAGAAGACTGCGCAGGCCAAACCGAGTGCGACCGCGAGCGCGAAGCAAGCTGCGAAGGCGGCGACGTCTGCGGCGTCGACAAGCACTGCCACTGCTGGTGGCGGGATTGTGTCCTCCTTTGACGGGACTGACCCCAACAGTTTGCACGCGGCCGAGGACGACGCGGATGCGCAGCAGATTATGACCGCGCAGGGGATCGCCGCTGGCGGGTTCTGGGGGGACTGATCCTGGGCGTGGGGCTGATGGCGCTGCTTGGTGGCATCGTCCTGTTTGCCGCGGCGGCGAAGATGCTCCGGCACGCATCGGGTGAACAGAATCGCTGATGACTGTTTCGCGCGAACGTAAAAACAGTCATCAGCGCAACGCGCCTAAACGCGATTTGGAATACATGGCCACAAGCGGCTAAGCTACGGCACGAAGTTTGAGCGGGTGGAATCCCGCGCTCAAGTTTCACCGAAGACCGTCGGTCACTCTGCGTAAAGCGGAGTCGAAGGTATCCCACTCCAGGGATCGACCCACGCAGGAGAAACGTGGCTTGCCTTTCAGGTGCCTCGTGCTTCTGCACGGGGCACTTTTTGTGTCCCGGGCGGATTGAAGGACATGAAGAATTGGAAGGAGGCGTGTGTACATGGCTAACCCGAAGAACGAGCAGGAGCTTAAGGTTCTGAAGGAAAAGTTCGAGGCAGCTAGCTCGATCGTGCTGACTGAGTACCGTGGCCTGACCGTTGGTCAGCTGCAGGAACTCCGCGGTGAGCTCGGCTTCGACGTCGAATACCACGTCGCCAAGAACACCCTCATCAAGATCGCTGCGAACGAGCAGGGCATCGAGGGTCTCGACGATCTTCTCACCGGCCCGACCGCTGTCGCCTTCATCAAGGGCGAGGCAGTCGACGCTGCGAAGGTCATGAAGAAGTTCAACAAGGATCACGACGCATTCGTGATCAAGGGCGGCTACATGGATGGCAAGGCCATCGATGCCGCTCAGGTTGACGCCATCGCCGAGATGGACAACCGCGAGACCACTCTTGCAAAGCTCGCTGGTGCCTTCGAGGGCTCCTTGGCAAAGGCCGCCGGCCTGTTCCAGGCTCCGGCGTCCAAGACGGCCCGCCTTGTCGCTGCACTGCAGGACAAGCAGGACGACGCCGCATAACGCGAACTAACTACACACACCAAACATTCGGGCGGAAACGCCCACCAACAGAAAGGATGCCACCATGGCTAAGCTGTCTAAGGACGAGCTCATTGAGCAGTTCAAGGAAATGACCCTCATCGAGCTTTCCGAGTTCCTGAAGGAATTCGAGGAGGTCTTCGACGTCACCGCTGCTGCACCGGTTGCTGCTGTTGCTGCTGCTCCGGGCGCTGCTGGCGACGCTGCCGCTGCTGAGGAGAAGGACGAGTTCGACGTCGTTCTCGAGGACGCTGGCGCGAAGAAGATCGGTGTCATTAAGGCTGTCCGCGAGATCGTCTCCGGTCTGGGCCTGAAGGACGCTAAGGAAATGGTCGAGGGTGCACCGAAGGCCATCCTCGAGGGCGCTTCCAAGGACGACGCTGAGGCTGCTAAGGCTAAGCTCGAGGAGGCTGGCGCAAAGGTCTCCCTCAAGTAAGAGCCTTTCGCTTCTCGACGTCACCCCCGTCCACCGGTACGTACACCGGCGGGCGGGGGTTTCGCGTGTTTGGGGGCTACCTAAGCCCCACTACAAGGGACTAGCTTTCATCCTCCTCGTTCTTCTTCGCGTCCTCCTTCGCCGAGGAGCCTTGCGCGGAGGACCCTTGCGCCTTGTCACCTTCGCCGCCGATCTTGGAGCTCAGCCCGTCGTAGTTCGGGGCACACGCCTGGGCGATCTGGTCGGCGATGAGCAAGCCGAGCACCGTGAGCGCCAGGCCGGCCGCGGCCGTGCCGAGTTCGCGGGCGGGGAAATTCTTGCCAAGCGCGGTGGCGAACTGCTCGTTGAAGATGCCCAGCTGCTGCTGGATCTGGGTATTGACCTGCTCGATTGCCTTGCCAGCCTGGGCGCGGAAGTCCTCCAAGCCCGGGATTGCAACCTGGGTGGCCACACCCAGCGGGATCAGCAGGAGCAGCGGGATACCAACGCCCGCCAGACCGGCGATGCATCGATCGCTCAGTTCGGACGAGCCAGTTGTGGTCTCGCCACCGCTGCCTGCCCCGCGGACTTTCAGGACAACCACGCGGGTACCGTCCTTGGTCTCGACGATGTAAGTGCCGTCTGCCCAATCCTTCGGGATAGTGATAGTGATGTTGCCATCCTTATCCTTGGTCGGGTTCAGCTCCGAGATGTCCTTCACCGAGCCGTCGGGGAAGCGGATCTGCAGGTCCTTCGGGTCGACGTCGCCACCGATGATGACGGTGTCGCCCGGCGAGACCTCGACCTCCGCGCCGTCGCTTACCTTCGGCGGGATGCGGACCGGGACGGTGATAGTGACGCTTTGACCATCCGGGAAGGTCACTACGACCGGGATGTCGTAGTTGCCACCCTTGGCGTCCTTGTCCGGGGTCACCGTGACCTCGCCAGTGTTCGGGTCGACTTCGACCTTGCCCGGGAACTCGTGCTCGCCGGGCTTGAAGGTCGTATCCTCCGGCAGGTCAGAGCCGTCCTTGTTCTTCGGCCCCTCAATCACGGTGTCCTTTTCCCGCGGTGTTTCGGTCCGGTCATCGCCGTAGGTCGGGTCTTGCTTTTCGACGCCGCCGTCACCGCCGTTGTCACCGTCACCACCGTCACCCGGGGTCCCCGGCTTCTCGCCGCCGTCGGTGTCACCAGTGCCGGGTGAGGTGCTAGTGACCTTCAGCACCGGCTCAAGCGAAGCGGTGGAGCCGTCCGGATACGACACGATGATCGGAATAGCAACCTTGGTTCCGTTCGGTGTGTCCTTCGGGGAGGTGATGGTGAAGTCACCGGTTTTCTCGTCGCCCTCGATTGTCCAACCGGAGGGAAAGCGCGGGAAGACGAACTTCGTGCCTTCCGGAAGCTCGCGGTCACCCGACTGCGCGAACTCGACCGGCGTACCCGCCAAACCTTCCTGGTCCTTGTAGCCAGGTGTGTTGTTGTCTGCGTCCGGGGTGGGGTCCGTGTCCCCCGTATCGTCGCCACCGTCAGCGGGGAGCACCTCGATGGGCACATCTACGGTATCGGTGGAGCCGTCCGGATAGGTGATCTCGACCGTCACGGTGTGCTTACCTGGCTTGGCGTCCTCGTTCGGGGTCACCGTGATTTCGCCGGTATCCGGGTCGACCTCGACGGTGCCCGGGAGATCCGTGTCGCCCTTTTCAAACTTGGTGTCATCAGGCAGCGTGGAGCCGTCCGGGTTGTGCGGTGGGTCGACCTTCTCCGTCTCTCCCGGTTTGACCTTGGTGTCGTCCGGGTAGGTGGGATCGTTGTCCTTGGCATCGTCGCTCGAGCCGACCACCTCGAAGGGGGCATTGACGATTTCGCTGGAGCCGTCTGGGTAGACAACCGTGACAGGGATGGAGACCTTAGTGCCAGGCAGCGCGGACTCAGGCGGGGTGACGGTGAAGTCGCCGTGCTCGTTCGGCTCGCCGAAGCTCCAGCCAGCCGGTGGCTTCGGGAGGACGAACTTGGTGCCCTCCGGCAGCTCGCGGTCACCGTCTTGCTTCAGCTCGGTTGCGCTGCCCGCCGGCCCGCTGCCAGGAGAGTAGGCCGGGTCATTGTCGGCGGCGTCAGTAGAGCCGTCGTCGGAACCGTCGCCGCCAGGCGGGGTGACAGTGGAATCGTCCGGCACGCGAACAGGCAGGTCAATGATTTCGGTGGTGCCGTCCGGGTAGGTCACCTCGACCGGGATGAGGTAATCGTCCGGGGTGGCGTCCTCGTCCGGAGTGAGTGTGACCTCGCCGGTGTCCGGGTCGATCTCGACCCTGCCCGGGAAGTCGGGGTCATCGCTCTCGCCCGGAGCAAAGGTGCTGCCCTCGGGAAGTGGGGAGCCGTCCGGGTTGGTGGGAGCGTCGACAAGCGTGTCCTTGCCGCGTGGAGCCTCGGTTTCCTTGTAGGAGGGGTCGTTCGCACTGGCGTCGTTGGAGACCACGAAGACTGCTGTGGTGTCGTCGATGGTGCCATCCGGGTAGGCGAAACGAACCGGAATGGTCACGCGGGTGCCGTCGAGGGTGTCGGCGTCTGGGGTGACGGTGAAGTCGCCAACCTCGTTCGGCTCGCCGAACACCCAGCCTTCGGGTGCGTCGGCGACGGTGATCTTCGTGCCATCCGGCAGCTCGCGGTCGCCGTTCTGGGAGACCTTCGTCTCCTCGCCCGCCGTGCCCTCGGTCGTACCGTAGCCGGGATCATTGTCGGCGGCCTGGTCAGAGGAGCCGTCGCCGCCGGTGTCTTTAGGAACAGTGATGGTGACAGTCGGGGTATCGGTGGAGCCGTCCGGGTAGGTGATCACGACCGGGATTTCGTAGTCGCCCGGGGTGGCGTCCTCATCCGGTGTGACAGTGATTTCGCCGGTGTCCGGGTCGACCTCGACCTTGCCCGGGACATCGTGCTCGCCGGGTGCGAAGGTCGAGTCGTCCGGCAGGTCAGAACCGTCCGGGTTCTTCGGCGGGGCGATGATCGTCGCCTCGCCGGGCGGGGTCACCGCATCTTCGTAGCGCGGATCGTTTTCGTCCTTGTCCAGCGGCAGCACGGTAAAGGGCGCGGTGACCGTCTCCTGGGAGCCATCCGGGTAGGTGACCAGGACTGGTATCTGCACCGTGCCCGGGCGAGCGTTCTCTGCTGGAGTGACCGTGAAGTCGCCGCCCTCGTCCGCCTCGGTGGCGGTCCAGCCCTCCGGCAACGTCGGCTCGAACTTCGTGCCCTTCGGCACCTTGACGGTCTGATCGACCTTCGTGCCCACGCCAGGCTTGCCCTGGGCTGGATCGTAGGAGGGGTCGTAGGTGTCCGCATCTGAGGTGTCCGGTTTGGGGTCAGTCTCGCCGGGCTTGACCGTGTGGCCGGTGCCGTCCTGGTTCGTCGCCAGCGCGAAATCGACGTTCGACCAGTTGCCGCCGCCGTCACGGTGCGGGGCAGTCGCCACGGAAGCATTGTCGCCCAGGTGCGCCTGGCCAGGCACATGCCCGTTGGAATATTTCTGCTGATCGCTAAGCGACGACTGCGTGTGGCCTTGCTCGGTGTAGACATCATTGCCTACGGGAGCCCGGAACTCCGGGGTGTTCCACGCGGAGAGGTTCGTCTTGATATTTCCCTCGCCGTCTTCGACCCACATGTACACGTAGTCGGCGTGGCGGGCCTGGTCGAAGGAAGAACGCAGGGTATAGGTGCCGTCTTCGCTCACCTTGGCGGAGTAGACGGTGAAGTTCTCGGGGTGGGTGCGCACGTAGTCAGCCATGCGCTGCATGCGTGACTGGATGTCGGCGCGCTGGCGGTTGTTGTCCGGGTTCGTCTCGCGGCGGATAGCATCGAGGGCCTGGTACGCGGCATCGTTCGGCACTGCCTGGTAGACGGTGTGGCCTTTCGCCGGGGTGTCGGTGCCGTCGAAAAGCACGCCATTGTCGACGTTGATGTTGTACGCATCGCGCTTCCAGACGTTCTCGGTGTTATTGCCCTTCATCGACTCGTTCCACACGCGACCGGTGTAGGTGCGGGCGACCGCCTTGTCCGCGGTGGCGGACAACTGGCCCTTGAGCCCGGTGGCGGCGGGGGAGACCTGGTAGAGCTTGACCAGCGTTTCGCCCCACATCGGGCCGCGCTTGTCGTTCACGGCAACAGGGTGGATGGACCAGTTCATGTTGCGCGAGTCGGCGACGCTGCCGCTATACCAGGCGCCGCCCGGCGTGACGCGCACCGCAGCCATCGGTTCGCCGATGGCGGAGTTTTCTGCGACGTTGTCTTTGCCGATGAGCAGCTGGACATCGGCGGAGCCGTCTTTCCAGGTGCCGCCGGCAAGCGTTGGCGTGCCGTCCTGGAAGGTGAAGGCGTACACAGTGTTGCCAAGGTCATCCACGTGGGTGGTTGCCTTGTGGATGCGAGACATCTTCCCGCCTCCCGTGTCGTAGCGCATGTACACGTCAATGCCTGCCGGCACGGCCGTGTCGCGCCAAGCTCCCCGCATGTCGTCGGCTTCCATCGTGCCGCGGTCGGCGAAGCTGAGGTAACCCCAGACGACGTTGCGTTTGGCGTCCAAGCTTCCTTTGGATACTCGCTCGCCAGGGGTGATGGCGTCGGCGGCGACGATGTTGGCTGCGTCCCATTCGTCGGTGCTTGGGGCTTCAGCGGCTTGGGCTGCGGGCGAGATTCCGGCAACCGGTGCTGCGACAGCGGGAAGTGCTTGCGAGCCGACCGCGATGGCCATCGACACGGCAAGCATGGTGAGACCGCGGCGGCGGCCTTTACCGTAGTGGGGTGATGTGGATGTCATTACATGCTCCTTAAGATTGGCTGGCGATGTAGTTTCCCACCCTAAACTTTTCTTAGACATGTGTGAATGGCGTACGCGGCTCGCGGGGGTATTTTGCGGACGAATGTACGGCAGTCTGGCGGGACAATTGTGTCGATCATCACCGTTTTTGCACCTATGCGCCGTGGGGGTGAATGGTAGGCGCGGGGGTAGTTATGTGTGAAAAACTATTAGCTGTGCAAAGTTGTATTCCGAGATATTGCCTGTTAGTGGCGCTCATGCCCGGCTGTCGCGGCGTGGGAGTATTGCGCTGTGCTGTGGCGGGAAAAATGCATGCTTTGAAAATAATGCAACGCCCGTGCCTGTCACCTCTGGTTACGGAAACTTCCTTAGTGCAAGCTTTGCTGAGGGGCGTTGAGGTACCTTGATGTAGGTCGTCCGCGATACGTGACCGTCTACAGCGGCGAGACCTGCCGTGTCCCTGGGGGCGTCACGGTGGCGTCCACTACACTTTTGGCCATGCTGCCTAAATCCCGGATTCTTTCCGCGCTCCTTGTCGGCCTTGGCCTTGCGCTCGTGGTCGGCAGCCTGCTCGCGCCGCGTTTCCTGCTCGGGGATGGGCGTTTGCCGCTCGACTTGGAGCGCACTACCTGGACGCTGCATGACGAATCGGGTACGCGCGAGGGCGAGCAGGCGCCGGTGACGCGCCAGCTCCATATGGAAGTGCAGGATCCTGCAAACGACGACGTGGCGAGCGTGCGCATCGGGGATACCCTGCGTGCCGGCACTGCAGAGCGGGACTTTGACAACCTTGTTGCCGCTTCGACGTGGTCGATGGTGATGGACCGGGTTACCGGCCAGGTGGCGCTGCCCGCACAGGTCGCCTTTGTGATGGGCATGCCGCCGACGGAGGTGCCGGTGGATGCCCCGTGGCTCAAGCTGCCGTCCGATGTGCAACCCCAGGACTACGCCATCTTCGACCCGCAGCTGCGCGGTGGCGCGCCCGCGCAGTTCACCGGCGAGGAAGAGATTGCCGGCCGCACCGTCTACACCTTCAACCAACACATCGAACCGACGAATCTGGCGCTGCGCTACGCGGACCCCTTCAATACCAGCTCCACTCAGGTGGGCGAGGAGTCGGTGCGCACCTTCCGTCACTACGCGGCGGAGCGCGAGTACCAGGTGGATCAGGTCTCCGGCCTGGTCGTCGGTATGCGGGAAAAGGTCGACGTCTTTTACGCGGACAAGGAGGGTGCGCACCCCACCAACGTGATCACCTACGATGCGGCGATGGACCCCGCAGATACCGAGGCCATGGTGCAGCAACTGTCCCGCGTGTATTCCCAGGCCACCTCGCAAAAGGTTACCTGGGCGGTCCTTGCTCTCGGCGTGCTCATCGCCCTGCTGGGGCTTATCGGGGCGTTCCGGCCGGCTCGAGGCCGCTAAACACGCCCCGCGAGTTTGTTTTTACCGCCACCTGTAGTGGTAGGCTTCCCGGCAGCGGGAGCAAGCTTTTCGACGGTACGGTTTCGCTCTTTACCGCGCGGGCGGCACGGGGGTGTGTCAGCCCTTTACAAACTCCGAAATGTGCTATAGGCTAAGTCGTTGCGCTGGAAGCCGTCTCCAGTGTGCGCGTGCGCCTTGCATGATGCGCTCGTCGAAAAGCTTGCCTTTGGCAGCGGTGATTTCGGCGAGTGCTGATTTGACAAGGTGATTTTGTCATCTCTGGGGGCGGGTCTTCTGAAGCAGACCGAAATGCTAACTTACCCAGCGGAAACGCCGCTTGCCCGCAGAGCCAGAGTGGGCGAAGCGGCCTCCGCCTTAGGTGCTGGAAGGACCCAACTTGGCAGTCTCAAACCAGACCATGTCAATGGCTGAAATACCCGGGGCCCCCGAACGTTACTCGTTCGCCAAGATCGAAGAACCGATCACCGTCCCGGGTCTTCTTGATGTACAGCTTGAATCTTTTGCTTGGCTCGTCGGCACGCCTGAGTGGCGTGAGCGCGAGCAGGAGCTGCGTGGGGATGAGGCGCGCGTCAAGAGCGGCCTCGAGGACATCCTCGACGAGATCTCCCCGATTCAGGACTACTCGGGCAACATGAGCCTGACGCTGTCCGAGCCGCGTTTCGAAGACGCGAAGTACTCCATCGAGGAGGCCAAAGACAAGGACATTAACTACTCCGCGCCGCTGTACGTCACCGCGGAATTTATTAACAACGACACGCAGGAGATTAAGTCCCAGACCGTGTTCATCGGCGATTTCCCGCTGATGACGGACAAGGGCACCTTCATCGTCAACGGCACGGAGCGTGTCGTTGTCTCCCAGCTCGTGCGTTCCCCGGGCGTGTACTTCGATGAGACGATCGACAAGTCCACCGAGCGCCCGCTGCACGCAGTGAAGGTGATCCCTTCGCGCGGTGCGTGGCTGGAGTTCGACGTGGACAAGCGCGACACCGTCGGTGTGCGCATTGACCGTAAGCGTCGTCAGCCGGTGACCGTCCTGCTGAAGGCACTGGGCTGGACCGCCGAGCAGATCACGGAGCGCTTCGGCTTCTCGGAGCTCATGATGTCCACCCTGGAAAACGACGGTGTGGCCAACACCGACGAGGCACTGCTGGAGATTTACCGCAAGCAGCGCCCGGGCGAGCAGCCGACGCGCGACCTTGCGCAGTCCCTGCTGGAGAACTCCTTCTTCAAGGCGAAGCGTTACGACCTGGCTCGCGTGGGCCGCTACAAGGTCAACCGCAAGCTCGGTCTGGGCGGTGACCACGAGGGCCTGATGACGCTGACCGAAGAGGACATCGCCACCACGCTCGAGTACCTCGTGCGTCTGCACGCCGGCGAGACCGAGATGACCTCCCCGTCCGGCGAGATCATCCCGATCAACACCGACGACATCGACCACTTCGGCAACCGCCGCCTGCGTACCGTCGGCGAGCTGATCCAGAATCAGGTCCGCGTCGGCTTGAGCCGTATGGAGCGCGTCGTGCGCGAGCGCATGACCACCCAGGACGCGGAGTCGATCACGCCGACCTCGCTGATCAACGTGCGCCCGGTTTCGGCCGCCATCCGCGAGTTCTTCGGCACCTCGCAGCTGTCGCAGTTCATGGACCAGAACAACTCGCTGTCTGGCCTCACCCATAAGCGTCGCCTCTCCGCGCTGGGCCCGGGCGGCCTCTCGCGTGAGCGCGCCGGCATTGAGGTCCGAGACGTGCACCCCTCGCACTACGGCCGCATGTGCCCGATTGAGACCCCGGAAGGCCCGAACATTGGCCTGATCGGTGCACTGTCCTCCTACGCGCGAGTCAACCCCTTCGGCTTCATCGAGACCCCGTACCGCAAGGTCAACGACGGTCAGCTCACGGACCAGATCGACTACCTCACCGCTGACGAGGAGGACCGCTACGCAATCGCGCAGGCGGCCACCCCGATGACCAAGGACGGTCAGCTCACCGGCGAGCGTATCGAGGTCCGTCTGAAGGACGGCGACATCGGCGTGGTCGGCCCGCAGGGCGTCGACTACCTCGACATCTCCCCGCGCCAGATGGTCTCCGTGGCAACGGCGATGATTCCGTTCCTGGAGCACGACGACGCGAACCGTGCCCTCATGGGTGCGAACATGCAGAAGCAGGCCGTGCCGCTGCTGCGCGCCGAGGCCGCCTACGTGGCTACCGGCATGGAGCAGCGCGCCGCATACGATGCAGGCGATACCGTCATCTCCCCGCTTTCGGGCGTGGTGGAGACCGTCACGGGTGACTACATCACCGTGCTCGGCGACGACGGCACGCGCGACACCCAGCAGCTGCGCACCTTCCACCGCACGAACCAGGGCACCTGCTACAACCAGACCCCGATCGTGTCCGCCGGCCAGCGCGTTGAGGCTGGCCAGGTCATCGCCGATGGCCCGGGCACCAAGAACGGCGAGATGGCGCTCGGCCGCAACCTGCTGGTCGCGTTCATGCCGTGGGAAGGCCACAACTACGAGGACGCCATCATCCTCAACCAGCGCGTGGTGGAGGAGGACATCCTCACCTCCGTGCACATCGAGGAGCACGAGATCGATGCCCGCGACACCAAGCTCGGTGCCGAGGAGATCACCCGCGAGATCCCGAACGTCTCCGAGGACGTGCTGAAGGATCTGGACGAGCGCGGCATCATCCGCATCGGTGCCGACGTGCGCGACGGTGACATCCTGGTCGGTAAGGTCACCCCGAAGGGCGAGACCGAGCTGACCCCGGAGGAGCGTCTGCTGCGCGCCATCTTCGGCGAGAAGGCCCGCGAGGTGCGCGACACCTCCCTGAAGGTGCCGCACGGTGAGACCGGCAAGGTCATTGCAGTGCGCCGCTTCTCCCGCGAGGACGACGATGATCTGTCCCCGGGTGTCAACGAGATGATCCGCGTCTACGTGGCGCAGAAGCGCAAGATCCAGGACGGCGACAAGATGGCCGGCCGCCACGGCAACAAGGGTGTCGTGGGCAAGATCCTGCCGACCGAGGACATGCCGTTCATGGAGGACGGCACCCCGGTGGACATCATCTTGAACACGCACGGTGTGCCGCGTCGTATGAACATCGGCCAGGTCCTCGAGGTGCACCTCGGCTGGCTGGCCAAGGCCGGCTGGACCGTGAACCCGGATGATCCGGCCAACGCCGCCCTGCTGGAGACCCTGCCGGAGAAGCTTTACGACGTGCCTCCGGAGTCGCTCACCGCAACGCCGGTGTTCGACGGCGCGTCCAACGAAGAGATCGCCGGCCTTCTGGCCAACTCCAAGCCGAACCGCGACGGCGACGTCATGGTCGACGGCCAGGGCAAGGCCACGCTGTACGACGGCCGCTCGGGCGAGCCGTACAAGTACCCGATTTCGGTCGGCTACATGTACATGCTCAAGCTGCACCACCTCGTCGACGAGAAGATCCACGCCCGCTCCACCGGCCCGTACTCGATGATTACCCAGCAGCCGCTGGGCGGTAAGGCGCAGTTTGGTGGCCAGCGCTTCGGCGAGATGGAGGTGTGGGCAATGCAGGCATACGGCGCCGCCTACACCCTGCAGGAGCTGCTCACCATCAAGTCGGACGACGTGGTCGGCCGCGTGAAGGTCTACGAAGCAATCGTCAAGGGCGACAACATCCCGGATCCGGGCATCCCCGAGTCCTTCAAGGTGTTGCTCAAGGAGCTGCAGTCGCTGTGCCTCAACGTCGAGGTGCTTTCTACCGACGGCAGCGCCATGGAGCTCGACGGCGACGACGATGAGTTTGATCAGGCCGGCTCTTCGCTGGGCATCAACCTCTCGCGCGACGAGGGCTCTGCGGCGGATTCCGTCTAGACGCCAGGCGGGCGTCGAGAAGCATGCGCTTTTCGACGCCTGGAATGAAACGAGAAGAAACTATCCACACGCAATCCTCCCCAGCTGGGGGAGGTGAAAGGGAATTTACGTGTTTGACGTAAACCTCTTCAACGAGCTTCGCATCGGCCTGGCCACTGCCGAAGACATCCGTAAGTGGTCCCATGGCGAAGTGAAGAAGCCGGAGACCATTAACTACCGCACCCTGAAGCCGGAGAAGGACGGCCTGTTCTGCGAGCGCATTTTCGGCCCCACCCGCGACTGGGAGTGCGCCTGCGGCAAGTACAAGCGCGTCCGTTACAAGGGCATCATCTGCGAGCGCTGCGGCGTCGAGGTGACCAAGTCCAAGGTGCGCCGCGAGCGCATGGGCCACATCGAGCTCGCCGCTCCCGTGACCCACATCTGGTACTTCAAGGGCGTGCCCTCTCGCCTGGGCTACCTGCTCGACCTTGCGCCGAAGGACCTCGAGCGCATCATTTACTTCGCGGCCAACATCATCACCAGCGTCGACGAGGAGGCACGTCACAACGACATGTCCACCCTCGAGGCCGAGATGCTGCTGGAGAAGAAGGAGGTCGAGGAGGACGCTAACTCCGAGATCGCCGATCGCGCCCACAAGCTGGAGGAAGACCTCGCCGAGCTCGAGGCCTCCGGGGCGACCGCCGCTGCACGCAAGAAGGTGCAGCAGGCCGCGGATAAGGAGATGACCCACATCCGCGAGGCCGGCGAGCGCGAGGTTGAGCGCCTTGAGGAGATCTGGCAGACCTTCCAGAAGCTGGCCCCGAAGCAGATGATTATCGACGAGGTGCTCTACGAAGAGCTCGTCGACCGCTACGAGGACTACTTCACCGGCGGCATGGGCGCCGAGGCGATCCAGACCCTCATCCGCAACTTCGACCTCGAGGCCGAGGCCGAGGAGCTGCGCACCATCATCGCCGAGGGCAAGGGCCAGAAGAAGGTCCGCGCGCTCAAGCGCCTGAAGGTTGTGGCTGCGTTCCAGCGCTCCGGCAACGATCCGGCCGGCATGATCCTGGACGCGATCCCGGTGATCCCGCCGGAGCTGCGCCCGATGGTGCAGCTGGACGGCGGCCGCTTCGCCACCTCTGACCTGAACGACCTGTACCGTCGCGTGATCAACCGCAACAACCGCCTCAAGCGCATGATCGATCTCGGCGCGCCCGAGATCATCGTGAACAACGAGAAGCGCATGCTGCAGGAGTCCGTGGACGCCCTGTTCGACAACGGCCGCCGCGGCCGTCCGGTCACCGGCCCGGGCTCCCGCCCGCTGAAGTCCCTGTCTGACCTGCTCAAGGGCAAGCAGGGCCGCTTCCGTCAGAACCTGCTGGGTAAGCGTGTCGACTACTCCGGTCGTTCCGTGATTATTGTCGGCCCGCAGCTCAAGCTGCACGAGTGCGGTCTGCCGAAGCTGATGGCGCTCGAGCTGTTCAAGCCTTTCGTGATGAAGCGTCTGGTGGACAACGACTACGCGCAGAACATCAAGAGCGCGAAGCGCATGGTCGAGCGCCAGCGCCCCGAGGTGTGGGACGTCCTCGAAGAGGCGATTTCCGAGCACCCGGTGCTGCTCAACCGCGCACCGACGCTGCACCGCCTGGGCATTCAGGCCTTCGAGCCGAAGCTGGTCGAGGGCAAGGCCATCCAGCTGCACCCGCTGGCCTGTGAGGCCTTCAACGCCGACTTCGACGGTGACCAGATGGCAGTTCACCTGCCGCTGTCCGCCGAGGCGCAGGCCGAGGCCCGCGTGCTCATGCTGTCGTCGAACAACATCCTGTCCCCGGCGTCCGGAAAGCCGCTGGCGATCCCGCGCCTGGACATGGTGACCGGCCTCTACTTCCTGACCATGGAGAAGTCCACCTCTGAGGTGGGCGGCGAAGGCGCCTACGCGCCTGCCGACGAGAACGGCCCGGCACGCGGCGTGTACTCCTCCTACCGCGAGGCCATCATGGCCTACGACCGCGGCGTGCTTGGCCTGCAGGCACCGATCAAGGTCCGCATTGACCACCTGCGCCCGACGGTTGAGGTGGAAAAGGAGCAGTTCCCGGACGGCTGGACCAAGGGTCAGGCGTGGATGATGGACACCACGCTCGGCCGCATCATGTTCAACGAGCTGCTGCCGTACAACTTCCCCTACCAGGAAGGCGCGATGGTGCGTAAGGGCGGCGGCTCCGGCAAGGTGCTGCTCGGCGACATCATCCAGGGCATGGTGGAGAAGTACCCCATGATCACTGTTGCGCAGACCCTGGACAAGATGAAGGACGCCGGCTTCTACTGGGCGACCCGCTCGGGCGTGACCATCACGATGTCCGACGTGCTCGTGCTGCCGAACAAGACCGAGGTCTTGGAGCGCTACGAGAAGGAAGCCGAGGAGATCGAGCGCAAGTACTGGGAGAAGGGTGCGCTGACCGAGGAGAACCGCTACGACCGTCTGGTCGAGCTGTGGCAGGACGCCACGAACAAGGTCGGCCAGGCCGTCGAGGACCTGTACCCGGACGACAACCCGATTCCGATGATCGTGAAGTCCGGTGCTGCCGGTAACATGCGCCAGATCTGGACCCTGGCCGGCATGAAGGGCATGGTCGTGAACTCGCGCGGTGAGTACATCACCCGCCCGATCAAGACCTCCTTCCGCGAAGGCCTGTCCGTGATGGAGTACTTCAACAACTCGCACGGTTCCCGTAAGGGCCTGGCCGATACCGCGCTGCGTACCGCGGACTCCGGCTACCTCACCCGCCGTCTGGTGGACGTGGCGCAGGACGTCATCGTCCGCGAGCTGGATTGTGGCACCCACCAGGGCGTCAAGGTCCCGGTTGCAGAAGCTGCCGGCGACACGTTCGTCCGCCACGACCTCGTCGAGACCTCCGTCTCGGGCCGCGTGCTGGCTTCCGACGTCAAGGACGCCGAGGGCGAAGTGCTCTTCGAGGCTGGCACCGAGCTGTCCGAGGAGCGCATCGACGTGCTCGTAGAGAAGGGCATCACCGAGGTCAAGGTTCGCTCCGTGCTGACCTGCCAGACCCCGACCGGTGTCTGCGCGAAGTGCTACGGCAAGTCCATGGCCTCTGGCCAGCTGGTGGACATCGGCGAGGCCGTCGGCATCGTCGCTGCACAGTCCATTGGTGAGCCGGGTACCCAGCTGACCATGCGTACCTTCCACCAGGGTGGTGTCGGCGGCGACATTACCGGTGGTCTGCCGCGTGTGCAGGAGCTGTTTGAGGCCCGCGTGCCGAAGAACTGCGCCCCGATCGCCTCGGTTGCCGGTACGGTTTCTTTGGAGGACGAGGGTAACTTCTGGACGTTGACCATCCACCCGGACGACGGCTCCGACGATGTGGTCTACGAGAAGCTGTCCAAGCGCCAGGGCCTGGCCCAGGTGCGCCGTCCGATGGAGTCCAACCCGGACGCCATGATCGAGCGCTCCCTGCGCGAGGGCGACCACGTCGAGCTCGGCGATCGCCTCCTGCGCGGTGCCGCCGACCCGCACGACGTGCTCGAGGTGCTCGGCCGTCGTGGCGTGGAAAAGCACCTCATCGATGAGGTCCAGGCTGTGTACCGCACCCAGGGTGTGTCGATTCACGACAAGCACATCGAGATCATCATCCGTCAGATGCTGCGCCGCGGCACGGTCATCGACTCCGGCTCGACCGAGTTCCTGCCGGGCACGCTGATCGACCTCGCCGAGGCACGCCAGGTCAACGCCGCCACCGTTGCGGACGAGGGCCAGCCGGCAGAGATGCGCTCCGAGATCATGGGTATCACCAAGGCTTCCTTGGCTACCGAGTCCTGGCTGTCGGCCGCCTCCTTCCAGGAGACGACCCGCGTGCTCACGGACGCTGCGATCAACAAGCGCTCCGACCAGCTCATCGGCCTGAAGGAGAACGTGATCATCGGTAAGCTGATCCCGGCCGGTACGGGCATTTCCCGCTACCGCAACATCCAGGTCAAGCCGACCGAGGCTGCGCGTTCCGCCGCGTACTCCATCCCGAGCTTCGGCGAGGGCATCTACGGCGACGAGGGCTTCGGCGAGTACACCGGTGCCTCCGTGCCGCTCGACGAGTACGGGCTCGACCAGATCTAGCCTTCTGGCTGACTGCTAGGTCTTTTCGGTCTGCTGTCCAACGGCCCGGCTCCCTTCGCGGGGGCCGGGCCGCTGGCGTTTTTGGGGTTTGGGTTGAAACGTTCCCGACGACACAGGTCCAAATGGAGCTAGCTCCGTTTAGGAAGATCGCCGAGGCGCGACCTGGGCTTTGAACAGCTCAAGTCAGTCCATGAGTACCGTGGCGGCAGGAGCTGATCGACGCCATGCCGCCGAAAGGCCGCGACCTCGCCGCCGCAGTCCACACGATGGTCACGGAGGAAGCGCCCCAACTCGAAGCGCCGACGTTCTATGGCATGCCCGCCTGGGAAGGTGCAGACGGCACCATGTGGACAACGAGCTACGCCATCCAAGAGCCTAACGAGGACACCAGGGCACGGATCCGTGAACTCATCCGCCGCGCCGTTCACTAAATACGTGCGCCGCGGGCGGCGCGGACGACGCCTACACCGCCCATGAGCGCGAGCCCGCGCACGCGTATGACAGGCGCATCCACCGGAAGGTCCGCGAGCGCGATAGCGCAGGACGGGTGGGTTTCCACCCCGAATCCACCCATGATACCCAGGCCGGCGTCCACGACGCGCACGTCTTCCGGCACGATGATTTCGATGCCGCCCATGACTGCAAACGCGTTGATAATGGTCTCGTGTGCGCTCAGCCGCGCTTCGCGCAGGTCGAGAGAGTTGCCGCCCATGACCGTGATGGACGTGTGATTCGGAGCGACGAGCCAATCACCGCCGCGTTCGCTTCCGCCCATGATGGAGAGGCTAAACGGGGAA
Organism: Corynebacterium sp. p3-SID1056; assembly: GCF_025152525.1. Classification (GTDB taxonomy): domain Bacteria; phylum Actinomycetota; class Actinomycetes; order Mycobacteriales; family Mycobacteriaceae; genus Corynebacterium. Next base: position 72,247 of record NZ_JALXXL010000009.1, on the reverse strand, counting down.
CCGCCCGATTCGCCGGTGGCGTAGCGAGCCATGGTGCCGTCCTGCCGGGTGGGTTGGTGGTGTTGGGTAGTGACGGGGGAGAGATCGTCGATAAGCGCAGGAAGCTCATCAACAAAGGTGGCTCCGTAGAGGGAGGCGGTTCGCTCGTCGAACTCCGTGACCGTGAGCTGGCCATCGACGAATGCTTCGTGGAGGGAGGCTTCAGCACGAGCACGCTCGGCGCTGCTGAGTCGCTTGCGGGGGAGGTTCGGCTCGCTCATGGAACGCAGAATAGCACGGATTTGCCGTGTCACCTTGGCGTGTTGTAAGGTGTACGAGGTTTCGCTCGCGACCTATCGCGTGGCGGAAAAATACGAACTCCAAGCGATCTCGTGAAAGCGCTGGTAGTTCATGCATCGGCAGGGCCCCGAAGAAGAGCCCTCATTTTTGCATGTACGGCCACCTTGCACACGAATCGCGAGAACAAGAAAGAGCGTGAATGCCTACTATTCAGCAGCTGGTCCGCAAGGGCCGCCACGATAAGAGCCAGAAGGTGGCTACCGCTGCGCTGAAGGGCTCGCCCCAGCGTCGCGGCGTGTGCACCCGCGTGTACACCACCACCCCGAAGAAGCCGAACTCGGCACTGCGTAAGGTCGCACGTGTGCGCCTCACCTCCGGTATTGAGGTTTCCGCATACATCCCGGGCGAGGGTCACAACCTGCAGGAGCACTCCATGGTGCTCGTGCGCGGTGGTCGTGTGAAGGACCTCCCGGGCGTTCGCTACAAGATCATCCGCGGCGCACTGGATACCCAGGGCGTCAAGGACCGTAAGCAGGCTCGTTCCCGCTACGGCGCAAAGAAGGGACAGTAATCAGATATGCGTAAACAGCAAGCTCCGAAGCGTCCCGTAGTCAAGGACCCGGTATACCAGTCCGAGCTGGTCACCCAGCTGGTGAACAAGGTGCTCCAGGACGGCAAGAAGTCCACCGCAGAGCGCATCGTCTACGGCGCTCTCGAGCAGTGCCGCGAGAAGACCGGTACCGACCCGGTTGGCACCCTCGAGAAGGCCCTGGGCAACATCCGTCCTGACCTGGAGGTTCGTTCCCGCCGCGTTGGTGGCGCGACCTACCAGGTACCGGTTGAGGTCAAGCCCGGCCGTTCCAACACCCTCGCACTGCGTTGGATGGTCACCTTCACCCGCCAGCGTCGTGAGAACACCATGGTTGAGCGCCTGGCTAACGAGATCCTCGATGCTTCCAACGGCCTCGGTGCATCCGTGAAGCGCCGCGAGGACATGCACAAGATGGCTGAGGCCAACCGCGCCTTCGCCCACTACCGCTGGTAAGACCTGCGCGCACAGTAGCTATGACACCCGGAAGTCACCTGCAGCAAAACGGCAGAAGCAAACTCAATATTCGCTTCTCGACGTCGCGTTGTGAAGTGGCACCCGGGTGTTTTTCATAGTGACGAATGCGACTTATCCTGCCATTTACGTGAAGAAGTGGCAGAATTGACAAGGAAATTATTCGCCATAGGCGCACGCTGGGTTCGCACTCAGCGCGTCGACGACTTTTAAGTTGGGGTAATAACGTGGCACAAGAAGTGCTTAAGGACCTGCACAAGGTTCGCAACATCGGCATCATGGCCCACATCGATGCTGGTAAGACCACCACGACCGAGCGCATCCTGTTCTACACGGGTATCAACCGCAAGGTCGGCGAGACCCACGACGGTGGTGCGACCACCGACTGGATGGAACAGGAGAAGGAGCGCGGCATCACCATTACGTCGGCCGCTGTGACCTGCTTCTGGAACAACAACCAGATCAACATCATTGACACCCCGGGTCACGTCGACTTTACCGTTGAGGTGGAGCGTTCCCTGCGCGTGCTCGACGGCGCTGTTGCTGTCTTCGACGGCAAGGAGGGCGTTGAGCCGCAGTCCGAGCAGGTGTGGCGTCAGGCTGCGAAGTACGACGTGCCGCGTATCTGCTTCGTCAACAAGATGGACAAGCTCGGCGCTGACTTCTACTACACCGTCGGCACCATCATTGACCGTCTCGGCGCGAAGCCGTTGGTACTCCAGCTGCCGATCGGCGCTGAGGACAACTTCGACGGCGTGGTCGACCTCATCGACATGCAGGCGATCACCTGGCGTGGCAAGGTCGAGACCGGTGCAGAGCCGACCATCGAGGAAATCCCGGCTGACCTCCAGGACAAGGCCGAGGAGTACCGCGAGAAGCTGCTCGAGGCCGTTGCTGAGTCCGACGAAGAGCTCATGGAGAAGTACTTCGGCGGCGAGGAGCTGACCAAGGAAGAGATCAAGGCCGCGATCCGCAAGATGACGGTCAACTCCGAGATCTACCCGGTGCTGTGCGGCACCGCGTACCGCAACAAGGGTGTTCAGCCGCTGCTCGACGCTGTGGTCGACTACCTGCCGAGCCCGCTCGACGTGGGCGAGGTGCAGGGCACCGCGCTCGACGGCGAGACCCCGATGACGCGTAAGCCGTCCGTCGAGGAGCCGTTCTCCGCGCTGGCCTTCAAGGTCGCTGTCCACCCGTTCTTCGGCAAGCTCACCTACGTGCGCGTGTACTCCGGCCAGGCCATCCCGGGCGAGAACATGCTCAACTCCACCAAGCAGAATAAGGAGCGCGTGGGCAAGCTCTTCCAGATGCACGCGAACAAGGAGAACCCGGTCGAGCACGCTGACGCCGGTAACATCTACGCGTTCATCGGTCTGAAGCACACCACCACCGGTGACACCCTGTGCAACCCGGACCACCCGATCATCCTGGAGTCCATGGACTTCCCGGATCCGGTGATCCAGGTCGCCATCGAGCCGAAGACCAAGGCCGACCAGGAGAAGCTGGGTACCGCTATCCAGAAGCTCGCTGAAGAGGACCCGACCTTCACCGTCAAGCTGGACGAGGAGACCGGCCAGACCGTTATCGGCGGCATGGGCGAGCTCCACCTCGACGTGCTGGTCGACCGCATGAAGCGTGAGTTCAAGGTCGAGGCGAACATCGGTAACCCGCAGGTTGCCTACCGCGAGACCATCCGCAAGACCGTGCAGTCCCTGGACTACACCCACAAGAAGCAGACCGGTGGTTCCGGTCAGTTCGCGAAGGTCATCGTCACCATCGAGCCGTACAACCCGGATCCGGACACCCTGGAGGAGGGCGAGTCCGCGACCTACAAGTTCGAGAACGCCGTCACCGGTGGCCGCGTGCCGAAGGAGTACATCCCGTCGGTTGACGCTGGTATCCAGGACGCAATGCAGTACGGCTACCTCGCTGGCTTCCCCCTGGTCAACATCAAGGCCACCCTGGAAGACGGTGCCTACCACGAGGTTGACTCCTCGGAGATGGCCTTCAAGATGGCCGGTTCCCAGGTGCTGAAGGAGGCTGTGGCAAAGGCCAAGCCGGTCCTGCTCGAGCCGCTGATGGCCGTCGAGGTTGTCACCCCGGAGGAGTACATGGGCACCGTTAACGGTGACATTTCTTCCCGTCGTGGTCAGGTCTTCGCTATGGAGGACCGTTCTGGTGCAAAGGTCGTCAAGGCAAAGGTGCCGCTGTCCGAGATGTTCGGCTACATCGGTGACCTGCGTTCCTCGACCGCTGGTCGTGCGAACTTCACCATGGTCTTTGACTCCTACGCCGAGGTTCCGCAGAGCGTCGCCCAGGAGATCATCGACGAGCGCAACGGCAACTAAGCTCAGCGCTTCGTGGCACTGTCCCCGGACGGCTCCGCTGCGTGCCAGCGGCGGAACCGGAAGATGGGGGCAGGTGCTCACCCTGGTGGGTAACGGTCGGGCTGAGGCGCACAACCACTACATGGCCTGCATGGTTGGTGCTTGAGACGGCCGTTACGCACTAGGTGGATCCGGACTTTTTGGGGTCGGCCGGTTTGAAAAACGGTCACGAACTCTCTAGGATCAGGTAACTGGCACATTGTGAAATGGTCATTGCTCCAGGCTGTGTGAAAACGCCGCCCGGAGTAGGGCAAATGTAAATTATGTGGCTGCGAAGGTCGTAGCCACCATGAAGTCCAGGAGGACAATCAGTGGCAAAGGAAAAGTTCGAGCGCTCTAAGCCGCACGTGAACATCGGCACCATCGGTCACGTCGACCACGGCAAGACCACCACCACCGCCGCAATCACCAAGGTGCTGGCAGACCAGTACCCGGAGGAGAACAAGGCCTTCGACTACGCCATGATCGACAAGGCTCCGGAGGAGCGCGAGCGTGGCATTACCATCAACATCTCCCACGTTGAGTACAACACCCCGAAGCGCCACTACGCACACGTTGACGCCCCGGGCCACGCCGACTACATCAAGAACATGATCACCGGTGCGGCTCAGATGGACGGTGCCATCCTCGTTGTTGCTGCAACCGACGGCCCGATGCCGCAGACCCGCGAGCACGTGCTGCTCGCCCGCCAGGTTGGCGTTCCGTACATCCTCGTTGCACTGAACAAGTGCGACATGGTCGACGATGAAGAGATCATCGAGCTCGTCGAGATGGAGGTTCGCGAGCTGCTGGCTGAGCAGGACTACGACGAAGAGGCTCCGATCGTCCAGATCTCCGCTCTGAAGGCTCTCGAGGGCGACGAGAAGTGGGTTCAGTCCGTTGTTGACCTCATGCAGGCCTGCGACGACTCCATCCCGGATCCGGAGCGCGAGACCGACAAGCCGTTCCTGATGCCGGTCGAGGACATCTTCACCATTTCCGGCCGCGGCACCGTCGTGACCGGCCGTGTCGAGCGCGGTGTCCTCAACATCAACGATGAGGTTGAGATCATCGGTATCCGTGACAAGGCCACCAAGACCACCGTCACCTCCATCGAGATGTTCAACAAGCTCCTCGACACCGCTGAGGCTGGCGACAACGCTGCACTGCTGCTGCGTGGTCTGAAGCGCGAGGACGTCGAGCGTGGCCAGGTTGTCATCGCTCCGGGCGCCTACACCCCGCACTCCAAGTTCGAGGGTTCCGTCTACGTCCTGTCCAAGGACGAGGGCGGCCGCCACACCCCGTTCTTCGACAACTACCGTCCGCAGTTCTACTTCCGCACCACCGACGTTACCGGTGTTGTGAAGCTGCCGGAGGGCACCGAGATGGTCATGCCGGGCGACAACGTCGACATGTCCGTCGAGCTCATCCAGCCGGTCGCTATGGACGAGGGCCTGCGCTTCGCTATCCGCGAGGGCTCCCGCACCGTCGGCGCTGGCCGCGTCACCAAGATCATCGACTAATTCAAGCTCGCTGATCTGGTTTTGACCAGAGCCTAGAGAAGGGCCACTTCCCTTTTGGGGAGTGGCCCTTTTCGCATGTTTGAAGCTCAGTGGATTCGTGGCGGTACGAGGCCACTAGAATGCACCGGTGTGGACAACAACGACCCAACACGCATCCCTACGCTGATTGACGCGCTTCAGCGAGTGTGGGAAGGACAGCCAGATTTGAGCCTTTCGGCGCTGCTCGGCACCCTGCGCAATCGGGGTGCCAGATGGGGGACAAGCGATGAGGAAATGCTGGAGATCCTCGGCGTAATGGAATCCGAACACCCGTCATTGGTTCGCTGGCCAGCTGAGACACCTATGGCGGTGCAAACGACCGCACCGAAGCAACGAGTCACGTTGTGCGGTTCAGACGTCGTCGTTCGGCCGGTGGGGCAGGACGCACGGATGCCGAGCTCATGGAAAGCCACGCACTTCCGTGCAGTAGGACCAGGACGAAACCTCATCGTGACGGATACGGAGGGCATCGAGCACAGGCTTGGCGTCGTGACGCTCGTTAACGCCTTGGACGCGGACGAGGCGCCCGAGTTGAAGGGCTTGGAACAGCCCGACATTGGTAGTGCGAGATGGTTCGTGGGCTTCGAAGGTGGGGCTCGCGCGATCATCGGCCAGCGGATTACCCTGTGGAGGCAAGAAGGGCGGAGGGCAACAACCCACGAGACGTATAAGTTTGCACGAATACTCGCGTGCGCCGAGGGCGCGGAGATGAAAATCGCCCCAGCGGGCGGCGGTGAGCCAGTCGCGCTGGGGCGGGTAGCACGCGTCGTGCTGGTTGACCTCTAGGCGGTGTTGTCGAAACGAAGTTCAAAGGAAAGCTTGCTTTAGGATGTTCATGAATAGGCGATAACTAATCGAGTAGAGCGCGGTACTTTTTTCTCGCTTTCATGGAGTGGATGATCGTTTCGCTGTGGTCATCCCAGACGAGAACAACGATTTCGAGCAGCCTACTTGAGCCGTCGAATCCGAGACGCAATTCTCTCTGAGGGTGCTCTTCATCAAGTGCAGCGCTAAAAACGCAGCCTGATGTGGCAGCTGTGATTGAGTCTTTCGGCGTGATGCCGTGTTTTGTGGCATTCCCACGAACTTCCATCTCTAAATTGCGCTCTTCAACGCTTCGCGAATTGCCCGTGACCTTGACCATCCGTGGGTAGCCGCGTATTTGTCAAGGTCAGAAATCTCACTGGGGGAGAGCCGGATGGAGATAACCTTTGCGGCATCTTTGTCGCGAGGCTTCCGCCCTCGGCGGCGCAGTGTCTCCACGTCGTAACCGTCTTCGGCTTCAGCGACCCACGTATCGATCTGCTCTTCACTGATTGGTTTTCCGTTTATAGTTTTCATGTCCATAATCGTAATACGGAAATAGCCGTGTTGGCTAGGCTCCGGTTACTTGTTCCCTACATCCACGGAGGATAACCGGTGGTTTGGGGTAAGGGTTGTTCCAATGCTCACCCTCGTACCCGAATACTCGCGTGCGCCGAGGGCGCGGAAATGAAGATCGCCCCAGCGGGCGGCGGTGAGCCAGTCGCGCTGGGGCGGGTAGCACGGGTCGTGCTGGTTGATCTCTAGGCGGTGACGCGATCGAGGTGCAGTTCCCAGACCGTGTCGATCTCCATCGTGTGGTTGGCGAGACGGAAGTCCTCGTCGGCGGCCTCCAAGAAGCGAGTGAGATCATCGTAGGAGTAGCTCGGGTCTGCGATGACCGTGAAGCGGGCGGTAGGGCGGTTGCCTACGACCGCGACCTTACTTTTCGCCTGGTTGACCATTTCTGATTTCTCTAAGAACTCGCATGCTGCTGCCGCCACGCGAGCGACGTTAATCGTGCTTTCACCGTGTTGGGAATCAGCGGTGAGGATGTCACGGGTGCTGAACGCCCTGCTGCGGATGTTCGCCAGGAAGAACCACGCACCGAGCAGCAGCAAGATCACAAAAGCGGCGATCAGGGCGTTGCGGTACCAGCTCTCGTCTGGGACGGTGCCAAGCGCCTCGCGGTTGAAGCCGTTGAGGAACTCACTGACATACGGGATGTCCCAGTAATACGCCAAAGGAACGAGGCCTGCGAGGAGCAGGACAAGGCCGGTGAGAAAAACAATGAGACGGTCGAAGAAGGAAAGCGTCTTGCTCATCGTTGTACCCCCTGAGTCTGCTCTGCTAGCGGTTGTGCCTCATTCGCGGCGTTGGGCGCTTCAGGCGCCCCTGCAGCCGCTGCTGGGTCTTGTGCCTTCGGAAGTACCTTGACCGCAATCGACGGCGGTGTTGTAAGTCCCTGCAGCTCACCCTGCAGCGTGTAAGCCAGGCGCTCCTGAAGGGATGCGCCAGTGCCGTCGTCTTCTACCTGCACACGCAGCTTCTTGCGGTCGGCACGTGACTGAATGCTGGAATTGCCAGCTTCGGAGCGGGTGACGTGCGTCGCCTTTCGGGCGATGTCAACGGGCCGAGTCCAAATGGAGGCAGGAGAGTTCACGCGCACGTGTGTGTGGCCGCGCGGGACAAACGCGTAGATGATGAGGAACAAGCCGATGATGGCGATGATGGCACCGACGGTGACAGCGGTGACATCCATGGTGGCGCGGCCGACGAACTCGAAAACAGGCCGCAACCAGGAGTCGGAGGAGTCGTCGTTCTGGAAGTAGTACCAGAGGTCGCGTCCCACGACGGCGGCACCAGCGAGGAGCACGAGCGCGATGAGGATCGTGAGCCAGCGTGCGGCAGGGTTGGCGCGGGGCTCGTCACCTGGGTGCGGGCCGACCGGCGCCGCGGCCTCCGTCTGTCCCGCTGGTTGTGCGTTAGCGGGTGCGGTCATAATCATTCACCACCGGAGTAATCGAGATCTGCTTGAGCGGCTTCGGGCGCGGGGCCCGCGGGGTTGTCAGCGGCGTCGGCGCAGGCGCGGCAACCTCGCGCAGCGGAGTCGCCTTGACATTGACCTTGTCCAGGGGGCGCTGTGGCGCAGTGCGCACCGGCGTCACCTGCAGGGCAGCGCCTGTAGACACCTCTTTCAGCGGTCGGCGCGAAGGCGCGACTACGCGTCGTACCGCGGCCGGCTCAGGTGTGCGCACGCGGCGTAGCTGCGTTGGCGTGACACTGAAGGGTGCTGGTACTCGCGGTTCTGGCGTATCCGGCGACCACGGGGAAGCCGGGGCGGGTGTGTCCACTGCCCGCACCTGTGCTGCACTGGGGGCAAATCCTTCGGTGCGAACCTTCACTGGCTGTGGGGGCTTGACGCTGGCGACCGACACAGGTTGCGGCCGGTTGAACTCCCACATGTCATCTGCCAAGGAGCGCGAATGGATTTCCTTCAACGGTGCGCGCTGCTTCGTCCGAGGAGATTCCACCGACAGCTGGTGCACGCGGATCGGGGTAGGGATGGCAAAAGCGGAATGGCTGGCCACCTCGTCCCAAGTCACACGACCATCAAGCTCCTGCGCTTCGATGCTGGCCACGGACACGTTGACGCGCGAGACATCGAGTCCCGTCAAGGTGCGTACGTGCGAGATGACGGTTGCGCGTACGGCATCCGTGATGGCAGCAATGGGCGCTGGGTAGGCGGTTGCGATCTCGGCCTCGATTGCCGCGACACCCGACTGTCGGTCGAGGTGGACATCAATCCTGGGAAAGCTGCGGCCGGCCAACCCGGCCAGCTTTGCGTCCACCGCGAGCGTGCCTGGCACCGACGAGGCCGCCACCTCAGCGACACGCTCAACAGCGCGTTCGCTGATGTGGTAGAACGTCGTACCCATCAGCTACGGCCTTTACCGGAGCTGGTGCTTAAGATCTCCGCGATGTCGAGGCGGCCATCGAGCTGCGCACCGATGACGCCGCCGACGACGCTGAACAGCAGCAGCCACAGCAGCCCCAGCCAGCCGCCGAAGGTCACAAAGAACGCGACAACCACGCCGATGATGGCACCGGTTACCGCCTTATTAGAAAAAGCATTCATAGTAAAACCACATTTCGGGGAGTTGCTGGCCGCGCGCAGCTCCCTCCTGCTCGAGTGCAGGGGAGAGGCGCGTAGCCGCGAGTGGGATCGGGTAGCTACCGAGCGTCAGCCACGACGACATTGACGAACGGGAAGTCCGCCGCGTCGAAAACCGCGGAGCGGACATCTGCAGCCACTGACTGGATGTCGCGCCCCGAGGCGGTGTCAAAGACGATGTGCACTTCGATGCCCCGTTCGCCGTCGCGGTAGACCTGCCGCAACCCGTCAACGCGGGCATTGGGGAGCAGCAGGACTACCTCGCCGACGCGGCCGCGGTGCAAGCCGGCGACGCCAGGAACACCGAGCGCACTGTCGCGGACGGCTTCCCCGACCTCAAGGGTGATGGGGGTCCGCGCCATAACTACTGACCCAGCGCCTGGTTGTTCGGCTGGAACTCATCCTGGTCGGCTGCATCGTCCTGCTCCGGCAGGTGCACGTCGTGCACGGTGACGTCGACGCGGTCGACGATCAGGCCGGTCATGCGGGTCAGTGCAACGGTGATGTTCTCACGGATAGCGTTGGCCAGCTCGTGGATAGCCACGCCGTACTCGGCGATGATGGCAACAGCGACAGAGGTGTGACCGTCCTCCACAGCGACGTTGACGCCCTGCTGGACGTTGGTGGAGGAAGTCAGCGACTCACGGACTGCGCCCCACATGCGCGCAGCGCCGCCGCCGAGGTTGTACACGCCGGAAACCTCACGCGCGGCGATGCCGGCGATCTTGCCAACAACGTTGTCGTCGATGACGGTGGTGCCGCTGTCGGACTCCAGGTTCTCGTTGCGCGGACGGGTCTGCTCCGCATCAGTAGCGGTCGCGGAATCGGTGGTTGCCAGGGTGTTGTCGTTCAGAGTGTGATCGGCCATGACGGTCCTTCCTTCACTGCAAAATTTGTAGCTGTATGTAAGGCCCGGTATATCGACGTTGCAGCCGTACTGTGCAGTGCGGGAGCACGCCGTATTTCTCGGGAACTCGGGCTTTCACCAACTGTACACAGTTTCCTGGGTCCCGCCCGTGGCTGCGCAGTTGTGCGAGCGAATTGGTATCGTATTGCAACAATTGGGGTGAAAGAACGGGGCGGTTGGGCGTCGAAAAGCAATTGCCCACGGCGAGCTTGCACTTTATTAAGTGACATGCTTTAATACTCAGGTTGCCGAAACATGGTGCGCAAGCACGATGGTCGGTAAACATGACACCTTCGGTAGAAGGACCTTCCCTTCGGGGAGGGCCGGACAAGAAGGCGCCATGGCAAATAAACAGCGGCAGTACGCAAGGGTCACGCACCCTTCCGAGTCTTGCACCCCGGCACGCGCCGAGGCGGAAGCACTGAATGCGCAGCAGTTATTTGCGGTGCCTTTTCACCTTCCGGAAGTGTCAAGAAGTCAATGAAACGACACTGGCGTTGAGCCATGGGCCCAGCCCGGACAACGTTATAGAGAAACTAGAAGCTACAAACCCCACCGCTTCGTCTCGCTTCATTTCGTTCAACTACGAGCGAAGCGAGAGTTGAACGTGGGGATGCGAGGAAGAGGTAAGCGTGGCGGGACAGAAGATCCGCATCAGGCTCAAGGCCTACGACCACGAGGCGATCGACGCATCTGCGAAGAAGATCGTTGCTACGGTCACCCGCACGGGTGCCCGCGTCGTTGGACCGGTGCCGTTGCCCACCGAGAAGAACGTGTACGCCGTTATTCGTTCTCCCCACAAGTACAAGGACTCTCGCGAGCACTTCGAGATGCGCACTCACAAGCGCCTCATCGACATTCTCGATCCGACGCCGAAGACCGTTGACGCGCTCATGCGCATCGACCTTCCGGCAAGCGTCGACGTGAACATCCAGTAAGCAGTAGAGATCCCCAAACTTTAAGTAGTGGAGAACCAATACATGTCTGAGAACCAGATCAAGGGCATTCTGGGCAAGAAGCTCGGCATGACCCAGGTCTTTGACGAGGAGAACCGTGTCATTCCGGTCACCGTCGTCGAGGCTGGGCCGTGTGTGGTCACCCAGATTCGTACCAAAGAGACCGATGGCTACAGCGCCATCCAGATTGCTTACGGCGACATTGACCCCCGTAAGTCCAACAAGCCGCAGACCGGCCACTTCAAGAAGGCTGGCGTAACGCCGCGCCGCGTTGTTGCGGAGATCCGCATGGACGACACCTCCGAGTACGAGGTCGGCCAGGAGTACAACGCGACCATCTTCGACGGCGACACCTACGTCGACGTCGTTGGCACCACCAAGGGCAAGGGCTACGCCGGCGCTATGAAGCGCCACGGCTTCGCCGGCCAGGGTGCCGCACACGGTAACCAGGCTGCACACCGCCGCGTCGGTGGCATCGGTGGCGCTGCCACCCCGGGCCGTGTCTTCAAGGGCAAGCGCATGGCTGGCCGTATGGGCGGTAACCGCGTTACTACCCAGAACCTGAAGATCCAACGCATCGACGGCGACAACAACCTGATCCTGGTCAAGGGCGCAATCCCGGGTGCCAAGGGCAGCGTTGTTACCGTCAAGACCGCAGTGAAGGGCGGTGCTCACGCATGACGAACCTGACGCTTGACGTCCACACCGCTGACGGAAAGACCAACGGTTCCGTAGAGCTTCCGGCAGAACTTTTTGACCGCGAAGCTTCCATCTCGCTGCTGCACCAGGTTGTCACCGCACAGCTTGCAGCCGCGCGCCAGGGAACGCACGCTACCAAGACCCGCGCCGACGTGCGCGGCGGTGGCAAGAAGCCGTTCCGTCAGAAGGGCACCGGCCGTGCCCGCCAGGGTTCCATCCGCGCTCCGCAGTTCACCGGCGGCGGCACCGTCCACGGTCCGCAGCCGCGTTCCTACGCGCAGCGCACCCCGAAGAAAATGATTAAGGCTGCTCTTGCTGGTGCCCTCACCGACCGCGCGCGCAACGCACGCATCCACGTCGTTGAGGACCTGGTCCCGGGTCAGAAGCCCTCGACCAAGTCTGCACGCACCTTCATCGAGCGCCTGACCGACCGTAAGTCCGTTCTGCTGGTCATCGGCCGTGAGGACGTGAACTCCCGCCTTTCCGCAAGGAACCTGCCGGGCGTCCGCATCCTTGAGCCGGGGCAGCTGAACACCTACGACGTCCTCAACGCAGACGACGTGGTCTTCTCGGTCGAGGCACTGCACACCTTCATTAACCGCGACGCGGCGAAGGCATCCGCCACCGCAGCGGAGGAGGAGAAGTAAATGGCTAAGACTGCTAACCCGCGTGACATCATCATCGCGCCGGTCCTCTCTGAGAAGACCTACGCGCTGATGGAGCAGAACACCTACACGTTCTACGTCGCTCCGTCTGCAAACAAGACCCAGATCAAGATCGCCGTGGAAGAGATTTTCGGCGTCGACGTCGCTTCGGTGAACACCGTCAACCGTGAGGGCAAGCGCAAGCGCACCCGCACCGGCTACGGCAAGCGTAAGGACACCAAGCGCGCCTACGTCACTCTCCGCGAGGGCAGCGACTCCATCGACATCTTCGGCGCATCTGCCTAAGAAGACTCGATAGAAAAGGACACAATATGGCTATTCGTAAGTACAAGCCGACAACCCCGGGTCGCCGCGCCAGCTCCGTTTCCGAGTTCGAGGAGATCACTCGCTCGACCCCGGAAAAGTCGTTGCTGCGCCCGCTCCCGAAGAAGGGTGGCCGTAACACCCACGGTCACATCACCACTCGTCACCGCGGCGGCGGCCACAAGCGTCGCTACCGCGTGATCGATTTCCGCCGCTCCGACAAGGACGGCGTTCTGGCGAAGGTCGCGCACATCGAGTACGACCCGAACCGCACCGCAAACATCGCATTGCTCCACTACTTTGACGGTGAGAAGCGCTACATCATCGCGCCGAAGGGCCTGAAGCAGGGCGCCGTTATCGAGTCGGGCGCAAACGCGGATATCAAGGTTGGCAACAACCTGCCGCTGCGCAACATCCCGACCGGTACCACCATCCACGCTGTGGAGCTCAAGCCCGGTGCTGGCGCCAAGCTTGCCCGCTCCGCTGGTGCTTCCATCCAGCTGCTGGGTAAGGAAGGCTCCTACGCCGTGCTGCGTATGCCGTCCTCCGAGATCCGCCGCGTGGACATCCGCTGCCGCGCAACCGTCGGTGAGGTGGGCAACGCAGACCAGATCAACATCCGCTGGGGCAAGGCCGGCCGTATGCGCTGGAAGGGCTGGAGGCCCACTGTCCGCGGTGTTGTCATGAACCCGGTCGACCACCCGCACGGTGGTGGTGAGGGTAAGACTTCCGGTGGCCGCCACCCGGTTTCCCCGTGGGGCCAGAAGGAAGGCCGCACCCGCAACCCGAACCGTTACTCCAACAACATGATCGTGCGCCGTCGTCGCTCGAAGAACAAGAAGCGCTAAGAGGAGGTAAACAGACATGCCACGCAGCCTGAAGAAGGGCCCGTTCGTCGATGAGCACCTCCTCAACAAGGTGGATGCTCAGAACGAGGCCGGTACCAAGCAGGTCATCAAGACCTGGTCCCGCCGCTCGACCATTCTCCCCGATTTCATCGGTCACACTTTCGCCGTCCACGACGGCCGGAAGCACGTCCCGGTGTTTGTCGACGAGTCCATGGTCGGTCACAAGCTCGGCGAGTTTGCACCCACCAAGACCTTTAAGGGTCACGTTAAGGCAGAGAAGGGACGTCGATAAGCAATGGCTGACACAATCACCACTGCATCCGCGACTGCCAAGTTCGTCCGCACCTCCCCGATGAAGGCCCGCCGCGTGCTGGCCCTCGTTCGTGGGAAGTCCGTCTCCGAGGCCCTCGCAATCCTGAAGTACGCACCGCAGGGTGCCGCCAAGGACGTCGCGAAGGTGGTTGCTTCCGCAGCCGCTAACGCGGAGAACAACTTCGGTCTGGACCCGCGCACGCTCGTCGTGTCCGAGTGCTGGGCCAATGAAGGCCCCACCATGCGTCGCTACCAGCCGCGCGCCCAGGGCCGTGCCTTCCAGATCCGGAAGCGCACCTCCCACATCACCGTCGTTGTCGAGTCCAAGGAAGGGGCTAAGTAATGGGCCAGAAGATCCACCCACACGGCCTGCGCCTGGGTATCACCGCTAACTACAAGTCCCACTGGTACGCCGACAAGAATTACGCTGACTACGTCCACGAGGACATCAAGATCCGCGAGTTCCTGTCCAAGGGCCTCGAGCGCGCCGGCATTGCCGACGTCGTTATCGAGCGCACCCGCGACCGCGTCCGCGTCGACATCCACACCGCCCGTCCGGGCATCGTGATCGGCCGTCGCGGCAGCGAGGCAGAGCGCATCCGCCGCGAGCTGGAAAAGCTCACCGGCAAGATGGTCGCCCTGAACATCCTCGAGGTCAAGAACGTTGACGCCAACGCCACCCTCGTTGCTCAGTCGATTGCTGAGCAGCTGGTCAACCGCGTCGCGTTCCGTCGCGCAATGCGCAAGGCCATCCAGTCCGCAATGCGTAACCCGCAGGTCAAGGGCATCAAGGTGATGACCTCTGGCCGTCTGGGCGGCGCAGAAATGTCCCGCGTCGAGCGCTACCACGAAGGTCGTGTGCCGCTGCACACCCTGCGTGCAGAGATCGACTACGGCACCGCAGAAGCCCACACCACCTTCGGCGTCATCGGCGTCAAGGTCTGGATCTACAAGGGCGACGTCGTCGGCGGTGTCCGCGAGTCCGAGCTCAACGCTCCGTCCAACGAGCGCCGTGGCCGCGGCGACCGCCGCCCGCGTCGTGGCGGCCAGCGCCGCCAGCGCGCCGAGAAGAAGCAGGAGGGCTAAACACATGCTTATCCCTAAGCGCGTGAAGTACCGCCGCCAGCACCGCCCGACCCGTCGTGGCGTGTCCAAGGGCGGTAACACCATCAACTTCGGTGACTGGGGCCTGCAGGCACTCGAGCCGGCCTACATCACCAACCGTCAGATTGAGGCATCCCGTATTGCCATCAACCGTCACGTCAAGCGTGGCGGCAAGGTCTGGATCAACATCTTCCCGGACCGCCCGCTGACCCAGAAGCCGCTCGGCGTGCGTATGGGTTCCGGTAAGGGCCCGGTGGAGAAGTGGGTTGCCAACGTGAAGCCGGGTCGCATCCTCTTTGAGATGTCCTACCCGAATGACGAGGTTGCCATCGAGGCTCTGCGCCGTGCGGCTGCGAAGCTTCCTTGCAAGACTCGCATCATCAAGAAGGAGGACCAGTACTAATGGCGAACGGTACCCCCGCATCTGAGTTCCGCGAACTCACCGATGAAGAGCTGACCACCCGCCTGTCCGATGCGAAGGAAGAGCTGTTTAACCTGCGCTTCCAGCTCGCAACCGGCCAGCTGACCAACAACCGCCGCATCTCCACCGTGAAGCGCGACATTGCACGCATCTACACCGTGCTGCGCGAGCGTGAGCTCGGCCTGTCCGTCGTCCCGGGAGCTGAGGCTTAATCATGAGTGAGGCAAACGTGACTGAACAGAACACCCAGAAGGCAGTGCAGAAGCGCCGCCGCGGCTACGTCGTGTCCGACAAGATGGACAAGACCATCGTCGTCGAGGTCGAGGACCGCAAGTCCCACGCCCTCTACGGCAAGATCGTCCGCACGACCAACCGCGTCAAGGCCCACGACGAGGACAACACCGCCGGCATCGGCGACCTGGTCCTCATCGAGGAGACCCGCCCGCTGTCGAAGGACAAGCACTTCCGTCTCGTCGAGATCGTCGAGAAGGCCCGCTAAGTCCTAGCAAGGCAAGGCCGCACCCCCAAAGTCGGGGGTGCGGCTTTTTGCATGCTTAACGACGCCCACACGCCTACGATTTTGAGTACTGTTGAGCGCATGTCTACAGGAAAATTTTGCGTCACCATTGCCCATGCAAAGAACGACACTGACCTGGCCACCGTCGGCTTCGTCGTAGCGAACGCTGCGGTCGGCTCCGCCCAGGACACTATGGTGTTCCTCTCCTCCGAGGGCGCGTACCTCGCCGTCGACGGCTACGCCGACGACATCCACGAGGAGGGCTTCGCCCCGCTCAAGGAGCTCATCGACAACTTCATCGCCGCCGGCGGTTCCCTCTACGTGTGCGCGCCGTGTATCAAGAAGCGCGGCTACACCGAGGACCAGCTCATCGAGGGTGCACAGATCGTCGGCGGCGCAAAGCTCGTCGAGTTCCTCGCCGACGGCACGCCGAGCGTGTCCTACTAGGCGTACAACGTGTCGTCGAAAAGCCATCCGTACCCGCCGCACACCAGCTTTGACGGGGGCGACCTCGACTGCGGCAATGGCCTTTTGCTGCTGATCCGGCAGCACATCGATCCGCTGGACGCCGGGCAGCTGCTGGAAATCGTCTCCTATGAGCCGACGGTCCCGGTTGACCTGCCCTCGTGGTGCCGGCTGACCAGCAATGAGCTAGTCAACGTGATTGAGGAGCCGGAGCAGGGCCGCTGGCGCTTTTTGGTCAGCAAGGGTCCGTTCGCTGCGCAAGAGGAGGACGCGCCTGCCCCGGCTCCTGCGCAGCCAACGCCGAAGAAGCGCGCCAAGAAGGAGCGCAAACGTCCGCAGATGCCGGTGACCCAGGAGGTGGTCACTCCGACGGTGCCCACCGAGTTCCCGGCACCTGCGCCTGCGCCGAAGATCGCGCCGCTTTCGGTGCTGACCATGGGGTCGTGGCCGCGCAAGCCGTGGCTGCTCCAGGCGGTACACGAACACCTCGCCGGCCGAATGCCGGAGGACGCGTTCCAAGCGACCGCAGATGACGCGGTGGAGTTGGTGCTCGCCGCGCAAAAGAGGGCGGGCGTGGACGTGGTCACGGACGGGGAGATGCGCCGCGATAACTACTCCAGCTTCGTGGCGGGCCGGCTGCAGAACTGCCAGCTGATCCCCATCACCGACCTGCTGCCGTACGTGGACGACCCGGAGGAGTTCGAGCGCGAGCTCCGCGCGTTGGACGTGCCTGCCGGTGAGGTCCGGCACCCTGCGGTGTTCGGGCCGCTCGGGCGCGACAAACCTCTGGTTGCCCACGAGGTCCGGTACCTGCAGTCCATCACAGATGCGCCGGTGAAGGTGTGCTTGCCGGGTCCTTACCTGCTGACCCGCACGATGTGGATGGAGTGCGTCTCTGACCGCGCGTATGCAAGCCGCGAGGAGATGGCCGCCGACATCGTGCGCGTGCTCCGCGAGGAGCTCCACGAGCTCTACTCCTTGGGCACGGCGCTCATCCAGATCGACGAGCCCGTGCTCACCGAGGTGGTCTACGGCCGCCACGACGGCGGCGGTCGCACGTTCATGTGCGGCGCGCTCGACGAGCTAGCCGGCAGTACAGACGACGAGCTCGCCTTCGCACAGTCGCTGCTTGCGCAGGTCACCGAGGGCTTTGACCCGGACCGGCTCGCGCTGCACGTCTGCCGCGGCAACTGGACGACGGACGAGTCGGCGGCGCTCGAGGGCGATTTCGCCCCCTTCGTCGACCTGTTCGCCGCGCTCAACGTGGGCACGCTCACGCTCGAGCTGGCCACGCCGCGCGCAGGCAGCCTGGATGCGCTGCGCGGGATCCGCGAGGACCAGCGGGTGTGCGTCGGGGTGCTGAACCAGAAGCAGCAGGCGCTCGAGCCGACCGAGGACGTTGTGGCGCGCATCGCCGCTGCCGTCGAGGCCTTCGGCAAAGACCGCGTGCTGCTCAGCACCGACTGTGGGTTCGCCACCTTCGCCGACAACCCGATCGTGGCCGACACCCTTGCGCAGCAGCAGCTCGCGCAGATCGTTGCCGCTCGCGATGCCTACCTGCAACAGGCAGGGGACGCGCAGTAGTGGGGGAGATGCAGCAACCGCCCGAGTCGCAGCACTATTGGAACGCAGAGGATATCGCGTGCGGTGATGTGCTCGTGCGGCTCTTCCTCCTCTTCCGCGACCAGCTCGGCGCGGGCGAGGTGCTCCACCTGCGCTCGGTCAACGAGGCCATCGACATCGATCTGCGGGCCTGGTGCGGGCTCACCGGCAACACGCTCTTGTACGCGGAGTCTCCGCACTACTACTTGCGTAAGCAGGATTAGGCCGCGCTCAAGCGTACTACCATTTCCCCGGGTAGAGTCGGGACTAAGTTCCCGACATCGTAAAGGATGGTTTCATGAGTACGCAGACCACCCCCGCGGAGATTCTGGTCGTCGGCTTTGGCATGGTGGGCCACCGCTTCGCCCAGGAACTCTCGCAGCGCCGCCCCGAGGCGCACATCACCATCATCAACCGCGAGACCGAAGACTACGCCTACGACCGCGTCCAGCTGTCGAGCTACGTGGGCAGCTGGGACCGCGAGGCACTCTACCTCGACACACTGCCGGACAATGTGACGGTGGTGCCGGGTCGCGCCGTGTCGATCAAGCCGGAGACGCAAGAGCTCGTGCTTGCCGACGGCCACGTGTTCTCCTACGAAGAACTCGTCCTCGCCACCGGCTCCCGCGCTTTCGTCCCGCGCTTGCCCGGCAACGACCTGCCGCAGGTGCACGTCTACCGCACGCTGGATGACATGGACGGCATCCGCGCCGCGATCGAGGGCGTGGTGGCCAAGCACGGCGAGGCGACCGCGGTCGTCATCGGCGGCGGCCTGCTCGGGCTGGAGGCTGCCGGTGCGGCCCAGCACATGGGCGCGAAAACGCACGTGGTGGAGATGGCACCGCGACTGATGCCGCTGCAGGTGGACGACGCCGGCGGCGAGATGCTTTCGCAGGCAATCCGCCAGATGGGCGTGGACGTGCACGTCGGCGCGACAAGCCGCTCCATTGCCCCTTCCACGGAGCGTGAAGGTGCCGTCGTTTTGGACCTGGGCGAGCAGGGCACGATTGAAACGGACCTGGTGATCTTTTCCGCCGGCATCCGCCCGCGCGACACGATGGGCCCGGACGCCGGCCTGGAGCTGGGCCCGCGTGGCGGATTCCTCACTGACCGGCAGTGCCGCACCTCCATCGACCACATCTCTGCAATCGGTGAGTGCGCTGCCGTTGACGGCAAGACGTACGGCCTGGTCGCGCCCGGCAACACCATGGCCGAGATCGTGGCCAAGCGCCTCGCAGGGGAGGAAGGCCCTGACTTCGAGGACCCGGACATGTCCACCAAGCTCAAGCTCATGGGTGTGGACGTGGCTTCCTTCGGCGACGCGTTTTCTACCGCCGCCGACCACAAGGAGCTGCACATCCAGGACCCGGTCTCTGGCGTGTACAAGAAGCTCATCCTGGACGCGGAAGGCAAGCGACTCATCGGCGGCATCCTCGTGGGCGAGGCCTCGAACTACTCGGTGCTGCGCCCCATGGTCGGCTCCGAGCTGCCGGGGGACCCGGTGAGCCTGATCGCGCCTGAGACCGGCACGGGCACCACAGCGATTGGCGCGGGCGACCTGCCAGACGCCACGCAGATTTGCTCGTGTAACAACGTGTCCAAGGGGGACCTGCGCGAGGCGATCGGGCAGGGCTGCCACTCTGTCGAAACACTGATGAGCGCCACTCGCGCGGGCACCTCCTGCGGGTCGTGCATCCCGCTGATGAAGGGCATCCTGGAGGCCGAGGGGATTGAGCAGTCCAAGGCGGTGTGCCCGCACTTTAGCCAGTCGCGCGCCGAGCTCTTCGAGATCGCCCGTTCCACTGGGATTACGGACTTCCCCACCTTCATCGAGCGCTTCGGCACCGGGGGCGGCTGCGAGGTATGCAAGCCGACCTTTGCCAACATCGTGGCCTCCATGCACACGGAAAACCACGTGCTGGAGGGGGAGACTGCGGGGCTGCAGGATACGAACGACCGCATGCTGGGCAACATGCAGAAGAACGGCACCTACTCCGTCATTCCGCGCCAGCCGGCCGGCAACGTCACCCCGGCGCAGCTGCAGGAGATGGGGCGCATTGCAGAGGACTTCGGCCTGTACCTGAAGATCACGGGCGCGCAGCGCATCGCCATGTTCGGCGCGCGCACGGAAGACCTGCCGGAGATCTGGCGTCGCCTGATCGACGTCGGCATGGAGTCCGGTCAGGCCTACGGCAAGTCGTTGCGCGCGGTGAAGTCCTGCGTGGGCACGGACTGGTGCCGCTTCGGGCAGCAGGACTCGGTGGCAATGGCCATCAACTTGGAGCTGCGCTACCGCGGTTTGCGTTCGCCGCACAAGCTGAAGATGGGCGTGTCCGGCTGCGCCCGCGAGTGCGCGGAGGCGCGCGGCAAGGACATCGGCGTGATCGCCACGGAACAGGGATGGAACCTGTATGTGGGCGGCAACGCGGGTGCCACGCCGCGGCAGGCGGAGCTTCTGGCCAAGGATCTCGACGACGCAACGCTGATCCGCTACATCGACCGCTACCTGGCCTTCTACATCCGCAATGCGGACCGGCTGCAGCGTACTGCTGCGTGGCAGGCTGACGTCGAGGGCGGGCTCGAGCACATCCGAGAGGTCGTGGTGGATGACTCCCTGGGCATCGCTGATGATTTGGAGGCCTTCATGGACCACCACGTGGCCAACTACTCCGACGAATGGCAGGACGTGCTCAATGACCCGGACAAGCTCAAGCGGTTTGTCTCCTTCATTAACGCGCCGGACACGCCGGACCCGACTGTGCAGTTTGAAGAGCACCCGCAGGGCGGCCGCAAGGTGCCGCTGATGACCCCGACCGTGGGCGCGGCGAAGTAGGAAGGAAGTTGAGAAAACAATGGCTGACACAGTAATTTGCGCACTCGAGGACCTCTCGGTGGGCGTCGGAGTGGCGGCGCTTCTGCCCGGTGCAACACAGGTGGCGATCTTCCGCCTGCACACCGCGGACGGCGAGCAGCTGTACGCGGTAGACAACGTGGACCCGTACACCGGTGCCGGCGTGATTTCGCGCGGCATCGTGGGGGAGGCCGAAGGGCGTCCCACTATCGCGTCGCCCCTGCTGAAGCAGAAGTTCTTCCTTGACGACGGCACATCGCTGCAGGGAGACGACCACGCCCTCGCCACCTACCAGGTGCGCCTGGAGGGTACCGGCGAGACGGCGAAAGTTGTCGTGTCCAATTAAGCGCGCGCGAACTCGGGGTATATGCCTGCCCCGTGTATCGTTGTCGTTATGTGTGGAATCGTTGGATATGTAGGTGACCCGGCGTCGGGCGAGCACGACGCGCTGGGCGTAATCATTGAGGGCCTGCGTCGTCTGGAATACCGTGGCTACGACTCGGCCGGTGTCGCAGTGATGGGGCAGGACTCCATTGAAAGCCGGAAGAAGGCCGGCAAGGTGGCGGACCTGGAGGCGGAGATTGCAAAGTCTCCGCTGCCGGACTCCCACCTTGGCATCGGCCACACCCGTTGGGCCACCCACGGTGGGCCGACCGATGAGAATGCGCATCCGCACGTGGTGGGCGGTGGCCGCCTCGCAGTGGTGCACAACGGCATCATCGAGAACTTCGCCACCCTGCGTAGCCAGCTGGAGGCCAAGGGCTACACCTTCATCTCCGATACCGACTCCGAGGTTGCAGCCACCCTGCTGCTCGACATCTACGACAACGAGGCCAACGGTGACCTGACCAAGGCGATGCAGCTGACCGCCAACCGCCTTGAGGGCGCGTTTACCCTGCTGGCTATCGAGGAGGATCACCCGGACCGTATCGTCGCGGCCCGCCTGAACTCCCCGCTGGTGATCGGCCTGGGCGAGGGCCGCAACTTCCTCGGCTCTGACGTCTCTGGCTTCATCGAGTTCACCCGCGACGCAGTCGAGGTTGATAACGGCCAGGTCATCACGCTGACCGCGAATGATTACCAGATCACCACCTTCGACGGCGAAAAGGCAGAGGGCAAGCCCTTCCGCGTTGAGTGGGACGTGACCGCCGCGGAGAAGGGCGGCTACAACTCCTTCATGGAAAAGGAGATCCACGACCAGCCGTCGGCAGTGCGCGACACGCTCTACGGCCGCTTCGACGAGCAGGGTGCGCTCACGCTGGACGAGCTGCGTATCGACGAGTCGACGCTGCGCTCCATCAACAAGATCATCATCGTGGCCTGCGGCACCGCCTCGTACGCCGGCCAGGTGGCTCGCTACGCCATCGAGCACTGGTGCCGCATCCCGACGGAGGTGGAGCTCGCCCACGAGTTCCGCTACCGCGACCCGATCGTGAACGAGCAGACGCTTGTCGTGGCAGTCTCCCAGTCCGGTGAGACCATGGACACGCTGATGGCGGTGCGTCACGCTCGCGAACAGGGCGCGAAGGTCATCGCGATCTGCAACACCGTTGGTTCCTCGATCCCGCGCGAGTCTGACGCAGTCCTCTACACGTACGCGGGCCCGGAGATCGCCGTGGCGTCCACCAAGGCGTTCATCTCCCAGATCGTCGCCTCCTACCTGCTCGCGCTGTACCTCTCGCAGGTACGCGGCAATAAGTACGCAGACGAGATCCGCAACGTGGTGGACGAGCTGCAGACCATGCCGGACAAGCTGCAGAAGGTCCTGGACAACGAGGACCAGGTCAAGCAGCTGGGCAAGGACCTCGCGAACTCAAAGTCGGTGCTGTTCCTGGGCCGCCACGTTGGCTTCCCGGTCGCGCTTGAGGGCGCGCTGAAGCTCAAGGAGGTCGCGTACCTGCACTCGGAGGGCTTCGCCGCCGGTGAGCTCAAGCACGGCCCGATTGCGCTGGTGGAGGAAGGTCAGCCGGTGTTCATCATCGTGCCTTCCAAGCACTCGCGCAATAACCTGCACGCCAAGGTGGTGTCCAACATCCAGGAGGTGCGCGCCCGTGGCGCCGTGACCATCGTGATCGCGGAGGACGGCGACGAGGACGTCACCGCCTACGCCAACGAGGTCATCCGCGTGCCCGAGTCCGCTGGTCTGTTGCAACCGATCCTGTCGACGGTGCCGCTGCAGATCTTCGCCTGCGCGGTGGCAGAGGCCCGCGGTCTGAACGTGGACCAGCCGCGTAACCTGGCGAAGTCCGTGACCGTGGAGTAACTCGCCGCAGGTTCTACTCGCCCCGCTGGAAGGCATGCACCTCTTCCAAGCGGGGCGTTTCTGCTCCGGTCCGCGAGACCGTGAGCGCCGCCGTCGACGTAGAAGGTGTAGGTGGCGGAGCCGTCGGCACCCAGGGTGATGGGCTCGCTGCCGGTGGGGCAGTTGGAAAGGTGCACGCCGGCGCCGAGCGCGGGTTGCAGCGGAGCGAGCGGATCTGCGGAGGTGGGGACAAGATCGACGAGCGCTTCGCCGTACACGGTAATCATGCTTCCCAAAGTAAACTCTTACACATGACGTACCGGCCGAAGTTCCACCTCACCCCGCCCCAGGGGCGCCTCAACGACCCGAACGGGCTGACCCTGATCGGCGACGAGCTCCACGTGTTTTACCAGCACGACCCAGCGTTTCCGCACACGCCGAAGCGCACGGGGTGGGGGCACGCGGTCACCCGCCTGGGCGATGGCCGTTTCTTTCACCTGCCGGACGCGCTGTACCCGGACTTTCCCTACGACGCGAACGGCTGTTACTCGGGTTCCTCGGTGGTGCACGAGGGGAAGATGCGCCTGTTTTACACCGGCAACCTGAAGGTGGACGGCCAGCGGGTGACCAGTCAGAACATCGTCGACGTGGAGGATGCGCAGGGCCCGCTGGGTGGTATCTACCGCCGGCGCGAGAACAACCCGGTGATCGAGGGCTTCCCGGAGGGGTTCACCGCGGACTTTCGCGATCCGCACGTGACACAGGCCCCGGACGGGTCGTGGCGGATGGTCATTGGCGCGCGCCGGGAAAACAACACGGGCGCGGTGGTGGTCTACACCTCCGACGACCTTGATACCTGGGAGCTTGCCGGACCCATCGAGTTCGTCGGCCTGGATTACAACACGGCCTCGGCGTACATGTGGGAGTGCCCGAACCTCGTGCGTATGGAGGACCAGTCCACCGGCGAGGTGCTCGATGTGCTGGTCTTCTGCCCGCAGTTTGTGGATTCGGACGAGTGTGGCTACGTCGTCGGCAAGCTCGACGGCTTGCGTTTCGAGGTGATCACCGGCTTTACCCCGCTCGATTACGGCCACCAGTTCTACGCCCCGCAGCTGATCCCCTTCGGCGCCGGTGCGCTCATGCTCGGCTGGATGGGCCTACCCGCGCGCGATGAGTCGCCCACGCTCGCCGCCGAGGGGTGGGTGCACCAGCTCACGCTGCCCCGCGAGCTCATGCTTGTCGACGCCACGTTGCACACCACCCTCCGCCTACCCAACAACCAGGACGAGATGGTGGTGTGGCACCGCGAGCTCGGGGACGCGCCGCTTGAGGCCGAACTCGTCGACGTGGAAGGCAACGTCGGCGCAACCGTGGCTTGGACGCCGCACGAGGGCGCGGAGCGTGGCACGCTTGCGCTGACCGTGGACGGGCTCGTGCGTTGGGCTGAGTGCGCGGCAGGCGAGCTGGTCTGCACGGCTGACGGTGCGGCGGTGGAGCTGACCGCGGGTGGCGGGGAAGTGGCGTTTTCCTCCGCCGTCTTCGCGCCAAACGGAAACGATTGGGCAACGTTTCGTTCCGTATAGTCCGGATTGGGGGAATTTTGTGTTTGGCATACGAAGGTATGGCCATCGCGTGGTTGACTGAGAGGTGACCTACTTTTCTCAGTTGAGCCGGGGTTGTCTGGCGGTGGTCACCTTCGTGCTCACCTTCGCGGCGGCCTACGGCCGACGCGCTGCGCGTCGTGTCCCGCTGACCGGCGAAGCAACGGCGCTTGCACCGCCCGCGAAGCTCTCCTTCGGTGAGCCGTGCTTTAACGTAGAGCCCAAGCCGGCGCCCGAGCCGGCCGAGCAAACCGCGGGAGTGCAAAAGGAGTAAGGCGTTATGGAACCGGTCAGCGCGCTGTTGTTGTTCGTGATGGCAATCATGGCGGGGGCAATCAACTCGGCAGTGGGCTCCGGTTCCTTGCTTACTCTGCCGGTGCTGATGGCGCTCGGGCTGCCGCCTGGGGTGGCGGTGCGTACCAACACCACCGGCATGGTTTTCGCCTCCTTCGGCTCGGTGCTGGGCTACCGCAAGGAGATCGCGCGGGAGCTGCCGTACCTCGCGCCTATGGTCGTCGTGACAATCCTGGCCTCGGCGACGGGCTCGCTTTTGCTGCTTGCCTCCCCATCGAGCACGCTCGACTTTGTCGTGCCGGTGTTGATCGTGGTGGCGCTGCTGATGGTGATCTTCCAGCCGAAACTCGCCGCGTGGCTGTCGCGGCGTTCAGCTGCCGCCACCGCGGAAGACGCGCCTGCGGCAGGCGCGCCGGTTGGGCAGGCATGGAAGCGCCCCCAGCTGATCGCGCCGATGGGGGCGGCGGCCATTTACGGGGGTTACTTCACCGCTGCCCAGGGCATTTTGTACATGGCGATCACGTCTGTGGCCACGGGGCGCTCGCTCAAAGACGTCAACCCCGTGAAGAACTTCCTCTCGCTGTTTGTCAATATCACCGCGGCCGTGGTCTACCTCGTGGCCTGGATTTGGTTTGACGCGGAGATTGTTTGGATTGGAGTGGCTATTGTCGCCGTGGGCGGCTTGATCGGCGGGGTAGGGGGCTCGCACATAGCAAAGCGCCTCCCAAACTCCGTGCTGCGCGGCATCATCGTCGTCGTTGCGCTGGCCGCGCTGGTAAGGCAGTTTGTGTAAGGCGCTCGGGATGCCAAGGGATTAGCCGGACTTGCGTGCCACCGATTGGCTGCCCTTAGGCGACACACCCTTGTTGAGCCAGGCGTAGACGCCGCCCATGAGCAGGCCGCCGCCGACGTAGTTGCCGAGCCACACGAACAGCCAGTTGGACAGGCCGTTGAACAGGGTGAAGCCCTCAAAGTGCTCCGGGCCAATACCGTAGCCGGAGAGGGAGAAAATGACGAAGGAAGCGATCGAGTGCTCGTAGCCCATGGCTGCGAAGGCCGGGATAACGAGGATGATGGCGAAGAGCTTCGCGGTGAAATCCTTACCGGCCTGCACGGCCATGAGGATGCCAATGTTGACCACGATGTTGGCGAAGATGCCCTCGAGGAAGAGGTGCTGCGGATCCTTAGCCAGCTTCACGCTGGTCAGCCCGGCGAGGAAGTTGTCGGGGTCGACCGCTTCAAAAGCGGTGGACTTGGTGATGAAGTAGGCGGTTAAGAGCACGCCGAGCAGGTTGAAGAGGGTGCACACCACAACGAGGGCGAAGCCGTTGAGCCAACCTAAGCGTTTGGTCACGGAGCCATAGGTGGAAAACATCATGTTGCCGGTGGCCAGTTCAGCGCCAAGCACGACCATGACGTAGAGGGCCGAGGCGAAGATCCCGGCGAAGACGAATTTGCCGAAGCCTGGTGCCTCAGCCTCGACTGCCGTGGCCGCTACGGCGGCAAACGCAGTAATGATCGTGAGGAACAAGCCGGCAAGCATGGAGCGTACGGCGAACTTGGGGAGTTCGTTGTTGAAGAGGTACGCCTTGAAGCCGATTGATTCGGCCAAAGTGCTGTCGAAGTTCATAGGTAGCACCATACGCGGAATTGTTAAGGAGTACCAATTCGATGTGGGTGATCTCCGCCACCGGATGGGCGCGGTACTGATTTGGTGTTTTGCCGCTCTACATGCTTTAATACTCCAGTTGTCTCTCGCTGGTCGGGCTTGCGGCGCGTTTCCGAGCTGAAAGCCCGAGACCCTTCGACCGTTACGTGGTTCGTCGATAAGCGAAGGCACAATGAGCACATGACCACGTGCGTACAGGACGGAAATCTGGCGCACATCGATCCAGGTCAGGAGACCAACTGTGATTCAGAAGGAATCGCGTCTGAAGGTCGCCGACAACACGGGCGCACGCGAAATTCTGTGCATCCGCGTCCTCGGCGGCTCTGTTCGACGCTTCGCCGGCATCGGCGACACGATCGTCGCCACCGTGAAGGAAGCTGCCCCGGGCGGCAACGTCAAGGAGGGCGAGGTTGTCAAGGCGGTCATCGTCCGCGCGACCAAGGAAACCCGTCGTCCGGACGGCTCCTACATCTCCTTCGGCGAGAACGCTGCCGTTCTGATTAAGAACGACACCGAGCCCCGCGGCACCCGCATCTTCGGCCCCGTTGCCCGCGAGCTGCGCGACAAGAAGTTCATGAAGATTGTTTCTCTCGCACCGGAGGTGATCTAACTAATGAAGATCAAGAAGGGCGACATGGTCCAGGTCATCGCCGGTAAGGACAAGGGCGCACAGGGCAAGGTCATCGAGGCCTACCCGAAGCGTGACAAGGTCCTCGTCGAGGGCGTGAACCGTGTGAAGAAGCACGTCGCAAACTCCTACAACGAGCGCGGCGCAGAATCCGGCGGCATCGTCACCCAGGAAGCACCGATCCACGTGTCCAACGTGATGCTCCTGGACTCCGACGGCACCCCGACTCGCGTCGGCTACCGCTTTGACGAGGACGGCAAGAAGGTCCGCGTTGCCAAGTCGAACGGGAAGGACATCTAGCATGAGCGAGAACTACACTCCGCGTCTGAAGACCCGCTACCAGGACGAGATCCGCACCAAGCTGAGCGACAAGTACGGCTACGACAATGTCATGCAGATCCCGGGTCTGACCAAGATTGTTGTCAACATGGGTGTTGGCGACGCTGCGCGTGACTCCAAGGTCATCAACGGCGCACTCGAGGACCTCACCGCGATCACCGGCCAGAAGCCGCAGATCCGTCGCGCAAAGAAGTCCATCGCTAACTTCAAGCTCCGTGAAGGCATGCCGATCGGTGCGAAGGTCACCCTGCGCGGCGACCGCATGTGGGAGTTCCTGGACCGTCTCCTGACGGTTGCACTCCCGCGTATTCGCGACTTCCGCGGCCTGAACGACAAGCAGTTCGACGGTGCAGGCAACTACACCTTCGGCCTGTCCGAGCAGACGATGTTCTACGAGATCGACATCGACAAGATCGACCGCCCGCGCGGTATGGACATCACCGTCGTCACCACTGCCACGAACGACGAGGAGGGTCGCGCACTGCTGACGCACCTCGGCTTCCCGTTCGCGGACAAGGACGGAAAGATGAAGCAGGCTTAAGTCTTCGCTTGAGCGCTCCACATCGGATGCCCCCCCGGTTCACTAGAAGAACCGGGGGCATTTTTCGCGTATGCGGACTACCTAGCTTTTCTGCGAGTCGGGCGGAAACGCGATATCGAGCAGTTCAATATCGGTGAGTGTTGCCGGGTTGTGCCACAATATGGATTCGATCCGCCCCTCCTCGTTGTAGAGCGTTACCCAGTGCTCGTAAAGGACAATTCCTGATCGCCCATCGTCGGCCCATGGTATGCCGAGGGCGTCGAGTTTTTCGGTAAACCTCGACGTGGGGATGTGGAACGGGACTCCGAGGAAACTTGCGTTGTTTTCCGGGCTGATCTCCAACTCAGTCACCACCCCGTCCTTTTCGGTTGCGCGGGCGGCAAACTTGTGTCCGCCGACGGTTACGCTCGCCCGGTATCCGTTTCCGAGGAATGCGTTCCAATTCATACGGTCGATGATGGGCTTCGGCTCAGGATTTCCCATCGCGTGTAATACGTCCGTGAAACTCAACGGGGCGTCGGTAGTGAAGTCGACGAGTGGCTCGTAGTTCGCCCGCTTTTCGGCAGGTTGAACAGGGGGTTTGGTGCGTGCTGCTGCCTCTGCTTCCAAGTTTGCGTCGTAGATGGCCCGTGCCGTGTTGACGTCTCCGACGATGGAGACCATTCCCGGCTCAGCGGCGACAGTGATGGTGGTTGCTTCTATGTCTGCGCGCTTGATCATCATGTCGGCCAATCGCGTGCTTACCGACGTCGCGCTCCCGCCCCTTACCTCCTCCGCCAGTGCCGGGGGAAGGAACTCCTCGAAGACAAACACGTTGCCCATGTCGTCGATCTCAGCGAAGTGGAGTGTTTCCCCGGTGACCCGGCTGCGTGCGGCGGCGAGCAGGCGAATGAAGTGGAGGTGGTCGTCTTTATCTGGCGACAATGCCACTCCTAACTGCTCCCAATACTTCACCGTGTTTGAAGCGAGATTTGCAACGGCATCCAATGCATTTGTGGCGATGAAATCAGACGGATCTGGGTCTTCGGGCCATGCATCATCTGCCGCCTTGTCGAGCTGCGCATAGCAATCGTCCATGCGCTCCTGGGCTGCTTGGGGAAGCGAGAAATACTTTGTCGCCTCATCGAACTCGATGCTGTTGATAATGGCGGTGACCTCCGGCCACCTTGCCGTGCAAGGGCGGGCGAAACCGTGGAGCAACACTTTCGCGGTCTGGAGGGCACCGAGGGCTCTAGTGGTGGCGGAACCGGCCTGTTGGAGCGCTTCGTCGTAAAACATCCCTGCCGTTGGCCTCCTCGGTTTCTTGCCAAGTGCGGCCCACCCTACCACCGGGTGTCTGGCACACGAGGGGTATTTTGCGCCCACCGTGCGGAGAGCATGAGGGCATCGGCGCAGGCTGTGAAAAATTTCGCATAGCGGATAGGCTAACTATATTGCATTTGCCCAGGTCGCCGTGAACCGGCAAAATTGCGTTGCGGGAAAATTCACGCCTTTCGAAACGCCTACCCCCGTGCGAAAGCGAGGCGCTGCGCAAAGCGCGCGTAGTCCTCGCGGATCTCGCCGAGCGGGGCGACCACGGTTTCCTCGGACGCGACGGCGATCTCTCGCCGCAGCGCCGCCTTCGTGCGCCTGCGCACCCCGGAACCGAGCACCCCGCCGAAGACCGCGCTGATCAGGCCGATCACCAGACCGGTGAGCAGGCCCGCCATGATGAGCAGGGTGGGAATGGGCCAGCCCTCGACATCCGGGACCAAGTCGCTGCCAAGCAGCGGGGTGAGAATCCCGGGGACGAACGCGACCACCAGGTACCACAGCACGCCGATGAGCGCGGCAACCAAGGCGAGCCACTGCACGACGGTCAGCAACGACCAGGCTTTGGAGGGCTGTGCAGGCACGCGGGTGCGCGCGATAGCCCGGTCGAGCGCCTCCGGGACCTGCTCGGCGGCCTGCCCTGCGCGGTCGGTCACCGCCGCTGCCCACTGGTGGGGCAGCCCCGCCGCGATCGCCTCGGCGTAGTCTCGCACGCCCCGGTTGGCCACGGCCTTGGACGCGGCGTCTAGCTCCGGCATGGAGGAGCGGTGAACCCCGACTTCGTCGGACTGGTCGCGCACGCCCATGCGCTTGAGCGGGTCCGGCCGGAAGCGGGTGATCCAGGAGGTCAGGAGCCACCCGGTGCGCTCGCGCAGTCGCTTGCGGTACGCGGCGGCGGCATTGTTGGCGAGCCGCTCGGCCCCGGCCGCTTCGGCGAGGATGGCGTCCATGTCTCGCTTGGCCTGCTTGTCCGGGCGCGTCTTCTTCTCCTGTTTTGCCAGCTGCTTGCCGGTGGCGGCAGGGAGCAAGTCCGCGGTCGCGGACTGGATGTCCGCCTCGATGCGTGCCGACTGCGCTGTGTGGGCCCGAGCGACGCGGGTGATGGCGGCGCGCAGGTCATCGATCCCGGCGTCCGTGCGGGTGGAGGTGGGGATGACGTGGGCGTTGGAGAGGCCGTCGTCAAGCAAAAGGCCCTTGAAGGATGCGCTGACGGTGGGGATGTCGTCGGGGGAGAGCAAGTCGGACTTGTTGAGCACGGCGAGCGTGACCGCGGCGTGGTCGGCGTGCGGGCGGATGAACTGCTCGTGGATGACGCTGTCGGCGTACTTTTCGGGGTCGGAGACCCAGACGAGCACGTCGACCTGGCCGGCGAGGCGCTCCGCGATCGCGCGGTTGGAAGCCTCGACCGAGTCGAAGTCGGGCAGGTCGAGCAGGATCAGCGGGCCCGCGCCCTTGGCAAACTCGCCGGGGCGGGTGCGGCGGTCCTCGACACCGAGCCAGTCGAGCAGCTCCTCGGACCCGGCAGGCTGCCAAATCGCGGCGAGTGGCGAGGATGTGGTGGGGCGGCGCGCGGCGGCCTTGCCCAGATCCTCGCCGACGATGGCGTTAAACAGGGAGGTCTTGCCGGAGCCGGTCGCGCCGAAGAAACCGACGACGGTGTGCTCGGCGGACAAGGCGCGGCGCTCGGCACCGGCGCGCGCGACCTGTTCCAATCGTTCGCGCTGAGCGGGGGAGAGGTAGCCGCGGCCGATTTCTGCGGCGTCTTTGAGCGCAGTGAGGCGCTCGCCAAGCGGGGGCTTAGTGCTCAACAGTGCCATTGGGCTCTCCTTCCGAACCTTCCGAACCTTCCGAACGCGGGCGGGTAAAGGAACCGCGCAGCTGGTCGAGCAGGCCGCGCAGCTTCGAATCAGATTCGGCCTCCGAGGGCTGCGCGGTCTCGCTGCGCGCGGGAACCGCCGGGGTAGCGGGAAGCGCTGGCAGCGTCTCGGGGAAGCGCGCGCGGGCCTGGGTGGTGGCCGCCTCCGCGAGGGTGCGCAGCTCGGCGGCGTCGGTGCCTGCGTGCAGCGGCGCCGTGATGTCCCGGTAGCGCTCGCGCTCGCTACCGAGCAGCGCTTCGAGGCGGGCGTCGAGATCCGTGCGCGCGTCTGCGGCCATGCGGCGGACCGTGTCCTCGCCGAAGATGGTTTCCAACAGCTTCTGCCCCACGACGGCGGAGCCGCCCGCGATCGCGACCTCCCCGCCGGTCAGGCCGGCGGTCGAAGCGAAGACCACGAGCATCAGCGCCACGGTGAGCACGTTGAGCCCGAAGGACATCACGCGGGCGCGTTGGCGCTTCTGGCCGGCGGTGTCTTGGATGCGTTCCAGCAGCGCCTGTTGCCACTTGCGCACGAGCGCGGCCGCGTCCTCGGAAATCGACTCGCTCGCCCGGGACAGCTGCGGCGCAGCGTGCGCGCGCAGCTCGGGGGCGACGGCACCCATGTGCGACCAGGACTTTGCGGCGGCGGTTTCGGCGGCGTCGACGATGACGGCGTGCAGCCCCGACTCGATCTCGGTTTCCACCTCGCGCAGTGGCGCGGGCTGGCCTGTAAAGAAGCTGCCCACCTTATCGACGGCCTGGGAGAACCAGCGCTCGATACCGCGGAAGGCATCCGAAGTGCCCACGACGTCCTGCCAGCGGTCCAGCACCTCGGTGCGCAGGAGCTTGCCGTCGCTGGTGGCGTCGATGACGTGGTCGCAGGCGCTGCGGTAGTGTGCGTCGATCGCCGCGTCGATCTGTGCGGCGAAGTGTTCCTGCTGCTCGCGGCGGCCCTGCAGCTTTTCGACGCGCGCCAGCGCCCCCGACAGCGCACCCGCCACCGTCTTGCCCGCCACCTCGCGGCGTGCGGCGGTATCGCCGGCCAGCCGGGTGAGGTACTCGCGCAGCTCGGCAACCATCGCATCTGGCAAGAACTCTGCGTCCGCGCCGGACTGCTCGCCGAGGTTGGTGACGAAGGGGACCTGGAATACGGTGGCGCCGCCCAGGCCCGCTTCCTCCATCATGCGGCGCAGGTCGGCGGGCACGGTTTCGGCCGAGGACTCGTCGAGCCGGTTGAGCACGACGACCACTTCGATGCCGCGCCCAGCGGCGTCGTTGAGGAAGTTCCACACCAGCTGGTCCGCGTAGCGCGCGGGTGTGGTGACGAAGATCCATAGGTCTGCGGCGGCAAGCAACTGGGTGGCCAGGGCCCGGTTGCGATCGTCGATGGAGTCGAAATCGGGGGCGTCGACAAGCGCGAGCCCCTCGGGGATGGTGGCCGTTTCCACGACTCGCAGCGTGGTGGATTGCTCGTCGCCCGCGCCGTGGGAGCGCGCCAGGCCCGGCAGGACCTCGGGCGAGTTGAACCAGTCCGCGTTGGCGGGGTTGGCAACCAGGATCGGCTGGCGGGTGGTGGGGCGGATGACGCCCGGGTTGGACACGCGCTCGCGCAGCACGGCGTTGACAAGGGTCGACTTGCCGGACCCGGTGGAGCCGCCGAGCACCGCCAACAGCGGGGCGTCGAGGTTGCTCAGGCGCGGCAGGATGTAGTCGTCGAACTGGTTGACCACGGCGTGGGCATCAGCGGCGGCCGTATCGTCGCTCGGCAGGGCGGTTGCAGCAACGGCGTCGCGCAGACCGCGGACCGCAGCGATCAGGTCGGCCGGCGACCCGGCGTCGGAAGAGGATTGGGGAGTGCTCACGCCCCCCATTCTGGCATAGCGGTGCCGCGTGGAATGACGGCGGGCGAGCGGGGCCGCAACTCCGGTTACCCCCGCGGATGCCCCCGTGGTGGGCGTAACATTGCCAGTCAATGCGTTAGCATCTTGCACTGTATTGCAAGCGCTTATTGAAGCGATGTCAAGATTTTTCTCTCAAGGAGGAGCCATGGCGCTCAATGACACAATTCAAGCCGGTGCAGGCAAGAAGGAGGAATTGCTGGACAACGAGCCCGCCCGCTTCTTCGTGCGTTCAATCCTCGGCGGTATCTACCTCATGGTGGGCACCGCTTTCGCCGCCGTGGTGGGCAACATGAGCGAGCAGCTCTTCCCCGGCTCCGGCGCAGTGGTCTTCGCCATGCTCTTCGGCCTCGGCCTGTTCGCCATCGTCGTGCTCGCGGCCGAGCTGGCCACCGGCGACATGATGTTTTCCTCCTGGGCCGCCACCGTGCGCCAGTTCTCCTGGGGGAAGGGCATTTGGATCGTCGTTGTCGCGACCGTGGGCAACCTGGTGGGCGCGCTGTTGATCGCCTGGATCCTCAGCCAGTCGGCCAAGTTCGGTTCGCTGGATGACACGCACCTGATCTCCACGCTTGTGGAGGGCAAGCTGAACAAGGGCCCGTGGGGCACGTTCATCGAGGCGGTCCTGGCGAACTTCGTGGTCAACATGGCTATCGTCGGCGCGCTGCTGTCCAAGGAGGTCATTTCCAAGTTCATCGTGATCCTGCCGATGATCGCCATCTTCGTCGGCCTCGGGCTCGAGCACGTCATCGCGAACTTCTGCCTGATGGGCATGGAGTTGTTCGCTGACCCGCAGACGGAGAGCTTCACCTTCGGCGCAGTCGCTCTGAACTGGGTCATCGTGTGGGTCGGCAACTTCGTCGGCGGCGGCCTGGGCATCGGCGCGGTCTACGCCTGGTTGAACAAGACCAACACCGTCTACAAGGACTAAACGTGAAAAAGGCCCCGCGGGGCCTTTTTGCTTATCGACGCCTACCTACCCCTCGCAGCATCGACGATATCGAACTCCGTGACGCGCGCGATGTCGCGCGGGTCCTGCTGGAAGGCGATGCCGAGGCGGTTGTAGCTGTTGACCCCGACCGCGCCGACAATGAGCGCGCGGACGTACTCCTCGCCGAAGGCGCCGGTTGCGCGCTCCCACAAATCCTCCGACAGGGACTCCGGGGTGTCCTCTAATTCGGTCAGCGCGTCGGTGAGCTCGAGGACCAGCGCCTCTGTCTCACTGAACTCGCCCGCGTGGCGCGTCCACTGCTCGACCTTGAGGATGTAGTCTTCACTCCAGCCGTGCTCGCGCGCGTTGCGGCGGTGGATCGCCGTGCATACCGGGCAGCCGTTGACCGCCGTTGCTCGCACGCACACCAGGTGCGCGTGGTCCGGTTCGGTGCGCTCCCGCAGCAGCTGCATCGGCGGGTAGAACATCTCAATGATTTCCTGGGGCACGTGGCGCGGAGTCATGCGTGAGATTCTACCGAACGCAGCGTGCCGGAGTAGAGATTGAACCGGCGGTTGCGCACAAACCCGGCCAGCGCCATATTGGCCTCGCGCGCAAGCTCTACCGCCAACGACGACGCGGCGGAGACCGCGACGAGCGCGGGGAATCCGGCCACCGCAGCCTTCTGTACGAGTTCGAAGGAGGCGCGCGAGCTCATCACGAGGATCATGCCGCGCGCCGGGAGCGCGCCTTCGAGCAGCAGGTGGCCGATGACCTTGTCGGCCGCGTTATGGCGGCCGATGTCCTCGCGCACGACGATCGGGTTGCCCTCGAGGTCGAAGGCCCCGGCGGCGTGAATGCCGCCGGTCTTGCGGAACTGCTTCTGCTCAGCGCGCAGCCGCTCAGGCAGCTCGACGATGAGCGCCGGGTCCAGTTCGATCGGCTCGATGGGGGTGCGTACCTTGTGCAGGAGTTCGCTAATGGACTGGGTTCCGCAGACCCCGCACGCGCTGGTGGTCGGGGTCAGCCGGATGAACTCCGGTGTGACCGGCTGCGCCGTGTCGGCGAGCTCCATGTCCAGCAGGTTGTAGGTGTTTTCGCCGTCCGGGCCGACCGCGCCGGCGCAGTAGCGCGCGGTACGCACGTCTTCGGCTGAGTTGATCAGCCCCTCGGCAAAGCACCACCCGTGGGCGAGTTCTACGTCGTGGCCCGGGGTGCGCATCGTCGAGGTCAGGGTTTGCCCTTGTGCGCGTATCTCTAAAGGTTCTTCCACTGTGACGGTGTCTGCGCGGGTGTCGGTGTAGAACTGTGGCCCGCCTTCCGCGTTGTCGTCGGCAAGCGTGACCTTGGTGATGGCGAAACGACGATTAATCCTGCTCATCCACGCCCTCATTCTCTGCGCCGTACCGCTGCAGGAGTGCGCTGGTTTGCGCAATGAGCGCGCGCACCTTTTCCGCCTGCTCCGCCTCGTCGTTCGGCAGGTCGGCCTGGCCCGCGGCAAGCCCCACGAGAAACGCGGTGGTGGGGGCGGCTGGACGCGATGGGCCGTTGTGCGCGACGTCGGCGGTGAGCTGCAGGATGTCTCCGACGAGAGAGCGCACCAGCGCTGGCGAGACCCCGAACTGCTCTGCAAGCGCTGCCAGCCAATCGTGGGTGGACTGCAGGCTTTCCTTCTGTGCCATGGGTACTCCTTTGCGTTGAATCTGTGGCTCCCACAGTAGCCCTCTGGGTCGGAGTTGCCCGGCAAGGTCCGGCAGGGAGACGTCGAGAAGGGATTTGCCCTGCGCGGTGGCCGAGGTATAGGGTTATCCGTCGGACTTGTGTGAGAAACACAAGCCGACAAGACCAAATGTACATCCAACTTTGTTGCAGGCCCCCCGCCGAAATGCGGACCGCGTGCAAGGGAGGCGGCGAGCGCCCCACGTTACTGAGCGTGGGGAGCGTGAAGTAGCCCCCGACAGACCACGCGGAAAACGCGACCTTTACGGGTCAGGTGGGTAGTTACACAAGGGAACCGCAACGAGAAAGGAACCGGTCACTCACTATGACCATGACTGATCCGATTGCGGACATGCTCTCTCGCGTGCGCAACGCAAACAATGCGCGCCACGAGACTGTGTCCATGCCGTCCTCCAAGATCAAGGTGAACATCGCCGAGATCCTGAAGCAGGAAGGCTACATCGCTGACTACAAGGTTGAGGACGCCAAGGTGGGCAAGACCCTGACCCTGGATCTCAAGTACGGCCCGACCCGCGAGGCTTCCATCGCTGGTCTGCGCCGCGTCTCCAAGCCGGGTCTGCGCGTGTACGCAAAGTCCAACGACCTGCCGCAGGTCCTCGGTGGCCTGGGCGTGGCAATCATTTCCACGTCCCACGGTCTGCTGACCGACCGACAGGCCCAAGAGAAGGGTGTAGGCGGGGAAGTCCTCGCTTACGTCTGGTAAAGGGGAGGTTGAATAGACTATGTCGCGTGTAGGTAATGCACCCATCGCAATTCCGAACAACGTCGAGACCAAGATTGACGGCCAGACCGTCGAGGTGAAGGGCCCGAAGGGCACCATGACCGTCGACATCCCGGCCCCGATCACCGCTGCCGTCGAGGACGGGCAGATCGTGGTGTCTCGTCCGGACGACCACCGTAAGAACCGCTCGCTGCACGGCCTGTCGCGCTCGCTGATCAACAACCTCGTTGTCGGCGTGACCGAGGGCTACAAGATCGACATGGAGATCTTCGGCGTTGGTTACCGTGTACAGCAGAAGGGCAAGGACCTCGAGTTCTCCCTCGGCTACTCCCACCCGATTTTGATCGAGGCTCCGGAGGGCATCGCATTCGCTGTCGACGGCAACACCAAGTTCTCGATCGAAGGTACCGACAAGCAGCAGGTTGGCCAGATCGCGGCGAACATCCGCCGTCTGCGCAAGGATGACCCGTACAAGGGTAAGGGCATCCGCTACGCAGGCGAGCAGGTACGTCGCAAGGTCGGAAAGACGGGTAAGTAATCATGAGCAATACTGCAGAGAACACCAAGCGCACCCCGGTTGGCAAGGACATTTCCTCCCGCCGCCGCGAGGCTCGCGCACGTCGCCACAACCGCATCCGCAAGACCCTGCGTGGCACCCCGGAGACCCCGCGTCTCGTCGTGCACCGCTCCTCCCGCCACATCCACGTCCAGGTCATCGACGACCTCGCCGGCCACACCCTCGTTGCCGCATCGTCGATGGAGCCGGACGTGCGCAACCTGGACGGGGACAAGAAGGACAAGGCAGCCAAGGTTGGCGCACTCGTCGCAGAGCGTGCCAAGGCAGCCGGCATCGAAGAGATCGTCTTCGACCGCGGTGGCTACAAGTACCACGGTCGCGTCGCAGCTCTTGCCGAAGCAGCTCGTGAAGGTGGTCTGAAGTTCTAATGATCACCGCAAACATCACCATCAACGGAAGGATCGCGTAATGGCCGAACGTGAACGGCGTGACGGCGGACGCTCCGCCGACAACCAGAACAACAAGGGCAACAAGAACGAGCGCGGTGGCCGCGGCCGCCGCGACGACCGCCGCAACCAGAACGACGACCGCGACAAGTACATCGAGCGCGTCATCACCATTAACCGCGTCGCAAAGACCGTCAAGGGTGGCCGCAACATGTCGTTTACCGCGCTCGTTGTCGTCGGCGACGGCCAGGGCATGGTCGGCGTCGGCTACGGCAAGGCAAAGGAAGTTCCCGCCGCAATCCAGAAGGGTGCAGAAGAGGCTCGCAAGAACTTCTTCCGTGTCCCGATGATTGCCGGCACCATCCCCCACCCGGTCCAGGGCGAAGAAGCCGCAGGCGTGGTCATGCTGCGCCCGGCTGCTCCCGGTACCGGTGTGATCGCCGGCGGCGCAGTCCGTCCGGTGCTCGAGTGCGCAGGTATTCAGGACATCCTGGCCAAGTCGCTCGGCTCCGACAACGCCCTGAACGTGGTTCAGGCAACCGTTGCCGGCCTGAAGGAACTGGTGCGCCCCGAAGAGGTCGCCGCGAAGCGTGGCAAGGACCTCGAGGACGTCGCTCCGGCCCGTATGCTGCGCGCACGTGCAGGACAGGAGGCGTAAACCACAATGGCACTGAAGATCACACTGCACCACGGTAAGGTTGGCGAGAAGCCGCAGACCCGCAAGAACCTCGAGGCTCTTGGTCTGCGCAAGATCGGCCAGTCCGTGATCAAGAAGGACAACGCCGCAACCCGCGGCCAGGTGCTCAAGGTGCGTCACCTTGTCACCGTCGAGGAAGTTGCAGGGGAGTAGATAGCACATGGCTGACATCATCAAGCTTCATGATCTGCGCCCGGCAAAGGGTGCGAACAAGCCGAAGCACCGCGTTGGCCGCGGTGAAGCCGGCAAGGGCGGCAAGACCGCCGGCCGCGGTACCAAGGGTACGAAGGCTCGCTACCAGGTTTCCGCAGCGTTTGAGGGCGGCCAGATGCCGCTGCACATGCGCCTGCCGAAGCTGAAGGGCTTTAAGAACCCGAACCGCGTCGAATACCAGGTTGTTAACGTCAACGACCTGGCCAAGGCCTTCCCGGACGGCGGTGCCGTGTCCATCGAGGACATCGTCGCAGCTGGCCTGGTTCGCAAGAACCAGCCGGTAAAGGTCCTGGGCAACGGCGACATCGACGTCAAGCTCGACGTCACCGCCAACAAGTTCTCCAAGTCCGCAGCCGAGAAGATCAAGGCTGCCGGCGGCTCCACCACCGAGGCCTAAGCGCTTCTAGGAGTCCGGCCCGCCGCCCCTTTCGTAAGGAAGGGGCGGCGGGCTTTTTTGCGTTGGCGCTGGGATTCGGCGGCGGGTTTTCCTGGCTGCTTGACCGTGGCCGCGCTAGATGTCGAGACCGGCAGGTCGAATTCATTGGTTTTTGCACGGGTACTCGACAACCCGGTCTCGACATTTGCGGTCGTTCCACGTAGATAGCGCAAGTTGGACAGCGTTTATCCCCGAAAAACGGGGAAAATCGACCTCCAACTTGCGCTAACCACGGGGGAGGCGGGCGCGCATCGGGCCGGGAGGCGCAACGCCGCCAGGCAAAAACACCGCACACACAAAAGCCGCCGACGCCTGGAAAGGCCCCGGCGGCAAAACCACACCAACTACGCTCGCGCGCGGTGCGCCAGCCTGTTGCCAAGCGACTGGATCGCCTGGACGACGATGATCAGGATGACCACCGTGGTGAGCATGGCCACGGAGTCGAACTGCTGGTAGCCGTAGGCGATCGCCAAGTCACCCACGCCCCCGCCACCGATGGTGCCGGCCATGGCCGTGGCAGAAATCAGGCCAACGGTCGCAGTGGTCACTGCGAGGATGATGGAGGACTTGGCCTCCGGAAGCAGGAAGTAGCGAATGGTCTGGCCCATGGTCGCGCCCATGGAGTCGGCCGCCTCGGTGATGCCAGGGTTGACCTCGAGCAGCGACTGCTCGATCAGGCGCGCGATAAACGGCGCGATGTAGAGCGTCAGCGGGACGAGTGCGGCGGTAGTGCCGATGGCGGTGCCGGCGATGACGCGCGTGAAAGGCGAGATCGCGACGAGCAGGATGATAAACGGCAGGGAACGAATGATGTTGACCACCACATTGAAGATGCCGTAGACCACCGAGTTGGGCTTCAGGCCGCCGGGGCGGGTGATCACCAGCGCGAGCGCCAGCGGGATGCCGATGAGTGCGCCGATGAACAGGGAGATGCCCACCATGTAGATGGTCTCGCCGAAGGAATCGACGTACATCGAGGGGGTGACGCGGGAACCGGTCGTGTCGCGCCACCAGGAGTTGAGCTGTTCCATGCGTTAAGCGTCCTTTCCGGTGATGCGGTTGATGGTCACGCCGTCCAGGCCGTGGAGCCACGCCAGCGCCTCGTCGGTCGATCCGTCGGCGCGTAGGCCAAGGATGGTGGCCCCGACGCTGGTGTCGGCGAGCTCGGTTTCGGCGGAGGATAACAGGTGCGCCTCGGTGCCGAAGCGGCTCGCGAGTTGCGAAAAGACGTCGGCGACGGCGTTGCCGGTGTGGATGAGCTGCACGACCGCGTCGTAGTCGCCCCGTTCGATCGCGGCGTGCACGCTGTCTGGCACCGCGCGGGGAATCACCGTTTCCACGAAGCGTTGGGTCAGCGTGGCCTGCGGGTCGGCGAAGACCTCGGCCACGGGCCCGGACTCGACCAGCTTGCCGGCTTCCAGTACTGCGACGGAGTCCGCGAGCCGCGCTACCACGTCCATTTGGTGCGTAATGAGCAGGATGGTCACCCCGAGCTTGGCGTTGATGTCGCGCAGGAGCTCGAGGATTTGGGTGGTGGTGAGTGGGTCGAGGGCGGACGTGGGCTCGTCGCAAAGCAAAATGCTCGGGTTGGTCACGAGCGCCCTGGCGATGCCCACGCGCTGGCGCTGGCCGCCGGAGAGCTGGCGCGGCTTGTGCTGGGCGCGGTCGCTGAGCCCGACCATCTCCAGGACCTCGGCGACGCGGCTTTTTACCTCGGCCTTCGGCGTTTTGGAAAGGAGCAGGGGCGTGGCGACGTTTTCTGCGACGGTCTTGGTTTCCAGCAGGTTGTAGTTCTGGAAGACCATGGAGACCTCGCGGCGTAGCTCGCGCAGCTGTTTCGCGCCGAGCTCGGCAGGTTGGCGGCCAAGGACGGTCACAGTGCCCGAGGTGGGCGTTTCCAGCCCATTGACCGTGCGGATGAGCGTGGACTTACCCGCCCCGGAGGTGCCCACGACTCCGGAGATGCCGCCGGTGGGCACGGTGAAGGTGATGTCATCCAGTGCGGTGAAGTCGCCCGAGCTCGTGTCGAAGACTTTGGACACGTGCTCGAAGGCGACCGCGGGTCCGGGCGTGGTGCCGGGGGAGTGGGTCATTGGAACCTTTCTGGGTTACTGCAGCGATTCCGGCAGGAACCAGTAGTTGTTCTCGTTGTTGGCGTCGAAGTACTCCTTGAACTCGTCGGAGCGGTAGGCCTCGGCGACGGCCTTCGCCCACGGCTCGTCGACCTTGTCCTCGGTGGTCACGGCCACGAGGATGAGTTCGGGGCGCAGGTTCTCCTGGAAGACCTGCAGCTTCGGGTCCAGGCCGGCGGAATACGACATGGAGCCCGGGATCACGGCCCAGTCGAGGTCCGGCAGGGAGCGCGAGAGGTTCGCCGAGTCCATTGGCTTGATGTCCAGGTTGTGCGGGTTCTCGGCGATGTCGGACTCGGCGAGCAGGGTCTCGTCGGCGTCGTCGCGCAGCGTGATCCAGCCGGCGTCGACAAGCAGGTGCAGGGCGCGCGACTTGTTGGAGCCGTCCATCGGGATGCCCACGGACTGCCCGTCGGCGACCTCTTCGATGTCGGTGTACTTCTCGGAGTAGAGGCCGGCCGGCACCGTCGGCACCTCGGTAATGGAGGCGAGGTTGCCGCCCTTTTCCTCATTAAACACGCCCATCCACGCGGAGTGCTGGTCCACGTTCAGGTCGGCGGAACCCTCGTTCAGCGCGGTGTCGGCCTGGGTGAGGTCGGTAAAGGAGGTGTATTCGACGGTGTAGCCGTCCTCCTCCAGGATCGGGCCCACGGCGTCCTCGAACAGCTCGGAGTAGGGCCCCGGCGAGGTGGCGACCCGGATGGTCTGGGAATCGCCCTCGGCGGCGGTGTCGCTCGATTCATCGCCGCACGCGCTCAGGCTCAGGGCGAGTGCGGTAGCGGTGGTCAGTGCTGCGAGTTTCTTCAGCATGGCGATCCTTTCAACTGCGTTTGTATAACACAAGGAACTCTAAACCTCTCGGTATGCAAATGCAAGACAGGTCGGTCTACTGCGGGCTTTTGCTTCTCGACGCTTACGTATCGCCCACCTTGTGCCCGGCTGAAAAAATGACAACGCGCTTCGGGTGGGATTGGAGCAGGCTTAAACCGGGCACGACTCTTGGGTTTCGCGTTCGGGCTGGTAGGGTAGTGGGGTCAAATATGTACGGGTGAGCTTTTGCATGCCTTTTTGGTAGGTAGGGCCAGCTCGTGACGAATACTGTTCGCAATCTCCTGCTTGTGTTTGCAGTGGGAGCCAGGAGGCTTTGTGTCCGCTATCTTTCAGGCGTTTAAGGACCATGATCTGCGCCGCAAGATTCTGATCACCCTTGCGCTGATGATTCTCTACCGCGTCGGTGCCCAAATCCCCACCCCGGGCGTGGACTACAACTTGATCCAGTCCCGCCTGCAGGACATTTCCCAGGGCGACCAGGCGACGATGTTCTCCATCATCGGTCTGTTCTCCGGCGGTGCGCTGCTGCAGCTGTCGATCTTCGCTATCGGCATTATGCCGTACATTACGGCGTCGATTATCGTCCAGCTGCTCACCGTGGTGATCCCGAAGTTTGAAGAGCTGAAGAAGGAGGGGCAGTCCGGCCAGGCGAAGATGACGCAGTACACGCGTTACCTCACCGTGGCGCTGGCCCTGCTGCAGTCCGCGGGCATCGTCGCGCTGGCTGACCGCGAGCAGCTGCTCGGGCAGGGCATGCCGGTGCTGGTGGAGGACCGCAACGTGTGGACCCTGCTGATGATGATCATCGTCATGACCTCCGGCGCGATCATCATCATGTGGCTCGGCGAGATCATCACCGAGAAGGGCGTGGGCAACGGCATGTCCCTGCTCATCTTCGCCGGCATTGCGACCAAACTGCCGTCCGAGGGCGCGATCATTTTGCAGAACTCCGGCGGCGTGGCACTCGCCATCGTGATCGCGGCGATCATCGCACTGGTCATCGGCATCATCTTCATCGAGCAGGGTCAGCGTCGCATTCCGGTGCAGTACGCCAAGCGCATGGTGGGCCGCCGCCAGTACGGCGGCTCCGCGACCTACCTGCCGCTGAAGGTGAACCAGGCGGGCGTGATCCCGGTCATCTTCGCCTCCTCGCTGATGTACGTGCCGGTGCTGATCACCCAGATCGTCAACATGAATAAGCCGACCCCGCCGGATAACTGGTGGATGAACAACGTGATGGCGTGGCTACAGAACCCGGGTTCCTGGCAGTACATCGTGGCCTACTTCGCCATGATCATCTTCTTCTCCTACTTCTACGTCTCGGTGCAGTACGACCCGATTGACCAGGCGGAGAACATGAAGAAGTACGGTGGATTTATTCCGGATATCCGCCCGGGCCGCCCGACTGCCGAGTACCTGGCGTACGTGATGAACCGCCTGCTCGTTGTCGGCTCGCTCTACCTGGCGTTCATTGCCATCCTGCCGAACCTGGCGCTGGATGCCGGTCTGGCAGGTTCTGGCCAGATGGGCATGAGTGCGTTCGGCGGTACGGCTATCCTGATTATGGTGTCCGTGGCCCTGACCACGGTCAAGCAAATTGAATCCCAACTCCTGCAATCCAACTACGAAGGACTTCTGCGATAATGCGTCTCGTACTTCTTGGCCCCCCTGGTGCCGGCAAGGGCACCCAGGCCGCAATTCTGTCTGAAAAGCTCGGCGTCCCGCACATCTCTACCGGCGACCTGTTCCGCGCCAACATCGGCGAGGGCACCCCGCTCGGTGTCGAGGCCAAGAGCTACATCGACGCCGGCAAGCTCGTGCCGACCGACGTGACCGCGCGCATGGTGGAGTCCCGCCTGAAGGAGGACGACGCCAAGGACGGCTTCCTGCTGGACGGCTTCCCGCGCACCGTGGAGCAGGCAGAGATCCTCACCGAGCTGCTGTCCAAGGCGGGCCAGAAGCTCGACGGCGTGCTGAACTTCGTGGTCGACGAGGACGTCGTGGTCGAGCGCATGCTCGCCCGCGGCCGCGCCGACGATAACGAGGAGACCATCCGCACCCGCCTCGGCGTGTACCGCGACGAGACCGCGCCGCTGATCGACCACTACGGCGAGGAGATCATCTCCATCGACGCAGTCGGCGACGTTGACGAGATCAACGCTCGCGCAATGGACAAGCTGAACGCGCTGAAGTAGCGCCAATACGGACAGGGGCCGGTGTATCGCCTACACCGGCCCCGTTTTCGTTTTTCGACCAAGGAAGGAAGCGCAATGGGCTTTCGCAAGCGCAAGATTGCAGCAAAATCGGCAGCGGAGTTGGATGCGATGGAGGCCGCCGGCCGCATCGTCGGTCTCGCACTCAACGCGGTGCAGGCTGCTGCGCGCCCCGGGGTGAGCACGCTCGAGCTCGACGAGGTGGCGGAGCGAGTGATCCGTGAGCACGGTGCCACACCGACGTTCAAGGGCTACCAGGGCTTCCCGGGCTCGATCTGCGCCTCGGTTAATGAGGTCGTGGTGCACGGCATCCCAAGCAAAGAAACAGTGCTTGCCGACGGCGACCTGGTCTCCATCGACTGCGGCGCCACCCTCGACGGCTGGGTGGGAGATTCGGCGCTGAGCTTCGGTGTCGGCACGCTTGCCCCCGAGGTCGACGCCCTCAACCGCGCCACCGAGTGGGTCCTGCACGAGGGGCTGAAGGCAATGGTGCCGGGCAACCGGCTTACCGACGTCTCGCACGCGCTCGAGCAGGCCACCTACCGCGCCGAGGAGCGCTTCGGCGTCACGCTCGGCATCCTCGATGGCTACGGCGGCCACGGCATCGGCCACACCATGCACGAGGATCCCTT
Organism: Corynebacterium sp. p3-SID1056; assembly: GCF_025152525.1. Classification (GTDB taxonomy): domain Bacteria; phylum Actinomycetota; class Actinomycetes; order Mycobacteriales; family Mycobacteriaceae; genus Corynebacterium. The sequence continues at coordinate 27,464 of NZ_JALXXL010000009.1, read as the reverse complement.
CCTGGCCAATGAGGGCAAGCCCCACCGCGGCCCGGTGATCCAAAAAGGCTCCGTCCTCGCCATTGAGCCGATGCTCATCCTCGGCGGCGAGTTCGACTCGCGCGTGCTTGCCGACGGCTGGACGGTCGTCACCGCCGACGGCTCACCCGCAGCGCACTGGGAGCACACTGTGGCCGCGACCGAGCACGGTCCGCGTATCCTCACCCCACGCGAGGGGGACGCACCGCGCGCCTAACTATTCAAAATTGGCAATTGGTGGTTAGACTGCTGTCTATGTCTTACACACCTCGCCACGCGAAGCCCTCGGCTACCAAGCGCCGTGCCGCTGCTTTCGCCGCCGCCGCAGGCGTTTTCGCCTCGCTTGCTGTCAACCCGACCACCGCAGAAGCCGCGCCGGCCCCGCAGCAGCCTGTCAGCGGGTCTTCCATCGGCCAGCTGTCCTCGAACTCCGGCCTGGACGTGTTCTTGAAGAACGCGAACACCCAGCTGGAAAACCTGGGGTCTAGCGCCGATCAGTCGGTGCGCGACGCTGCGTGGAACCTGCGCAACAGCCTGCGCGCCCAGGCCGACGGCCTTGCCGCGATCAACCCGGAGCTTCCGGCGCAGGCAAAGGCCTCCATCGACCAGACCGTCGAGCGCCTCTTCCCGGGCCTGATCGCCGAGCGCACTCCGAAGCCGAAGCCCAAGCCGAAGCCGAAGCCGAAGCCGGCTCCGGCGCCCGCCCCGGCACCTGCGCCCGCGCAGCAGCAGCGTCCGGCCTTCGACTACGGCCCGTGCCCGAAGGACGCGAAGGCGTGCGTGGACGTTGACGGCCGCCGCTCCTGGCTGCAGAACAACGGCCAGGTCTACTACACCGCTGATCTCGTGGGCCCGGGCCGCCCCGGCCAGGAGACCCCGCGCGGTACGTTCTATGTCAACCGCAAGGTCAAGGACGAGATCTCCTACGAGTTCAACAACGCCCCGATGCCGTACGCGACCTACTTCACCTACAACGGCATCGCCTTCCACCAGGGCGACCCGACGATCCTGTCCGCCGGCTGCGTGCGCATGTACCAGGCTGACGCGCAGCGTTACTTCAACGATCTGCAGATCGGTGACAAGGTCTACGTGTACTAAACGGTTACTCAACGCGCAGCGTGAAAAGCGCGCCTACCTCACCCCGCCCGCCGCGAAAACGGCAGGCGGGGTTTGTGTTGTCGCAGGTGAAAGGATATAGTTGTCGGTTGGTGTGCAAGCACTGCTTGTTCTACACCGTGTAGCAGACGTGAAAAACGACTAGTACCTGCATAAATGCGGGGCAGTAGGAAGTGGATTGAATGGCAAAAGAAGGCGCAATTGAGGTCGAAGGCCGCGTAATCGAGCCGCTGAAGAACGCAACGTTCCGCGTTGAGCTTGATAATGGGCACACCGTCCTTGCTCACATCAGTGGCAAGATGCGCCAGCACTACATCCGCATCCTCCCTGAGGACCGCGTCGTCGTGGAGCTTTCCCCGTACGACCTGGACAAGGGACGTATCACGTACCGCTACAAGTAAGTACGTAAGCCTCCTTACCCAGACCTGACATCTGTCGGGTCGACTACCTCCGGCCACGGTGGCTGGAGCCGCGCGAACCGCAACCCATCCTCCGGCTCGGTCCGGACAAAGCGTTGTCTGGCGTGGACGGGTAGGGAGAAAACCACCGTAACAACCCGAAAGGAACGTAGCCACATGGCACGTCTCGCTGGTGTTGACCTCCCGCGCAACAAGCGCATGGAGATCGCTCTCACCTACATTTACGGCATCGGGGCTACCCGTGCTAAGGAACTGCTCGAAAAGACCGGCATTTCTCCCGACCTGCGTACGGACAACCTGAGCGACGATCAGCTCGCAGCGCTGCGCGACGCAATCGAGTCCTCCTACACCGTTGAGGGCGACCTGCGTCGTGAGGTGCAGGCAGATATCCGCCGCAAGATTGAAATCGGCTCCTACCAGGGTCTGCGCCACCGCCGTGGCCTGCCCGTCCGCGGCCAGCGCACGAAGACCAACGCGCGTACCCGCAAGGGCCCGAAGAAGACTATCGCAGGAAAGAAGAAGTAACTTATGCCACCGAAGACTCGTTCCGGCGCGCGCCGTCGCGTCGTAAAGAAGAACGTGGCCGCAGGCCACGCCTACATCAAGTCCACCTTCAACAACACCATCGTGTCCATCACGGACGCCAACGGTGCTGTCATCTCCTGGGCCTCTTCCGGCCACGTCGGGTTCAAGGGCTCCCGTAAGTCCACCCCGTTCGCTGCGCAGATGGCTGCCGAGAACGCTGCCCGCAAGGCAATGGATCACGGCATGAAGAAGGTTGACGTCTTTGTCAAGGGTCCCGGCTCCGGCCGCGAGACCGCTATCCGTTCGCTCCAGGCTGCTGGCCTGGAGGTGTCCTCGATCTCGGACGTGACGCCCCAGCCGTTCAACGGCTGCCGTCCGCCGAAGCGTCGTCGCGTTTAAGGCAGAAAGGAAAAGAGGTAAAACACCATGGCTCGTTATACCGGCCCTGCTACCCGTAAGTCCCGTCGCCTCCGCGTCGACCTCGTCGGCGGTGACATGTCCTTCGAGCGTCGCCCGTACCCCCCGGGGCAGGCTGGCCGCGCTCGCATCAAGGAGTCCGAGTACCTGCTGCAGCTGCAGGAGAAGCAGAAGGCTCGCTTCACCTACGGCGTGATGGAGAAGCAGTTCCGTCGCTACTACGAGGAGGCCAACCGTCTCCCCGGTAAGACCGGCGACAACCTGCTGATCCTGCTGGAGTCCCGCCTGGACAACGTCGTCTACCGCGCTGGTCTGGCACGCACCCGTCGTCAGGCTCGCCAGCTTGTCTCCCACGGTCACTTCACCGTCAACGGCAAGCGCGTCGACGTCCCGTCGTTCAAGGTGACCCAGTACGACATCATCGACGTCCGCGAGAAGTCCCGCGGCATGCTCTGGTTTGAGGATGCTCAGGACAACCTGCTCGACGCCGTCGTTCCGGCATGGCTGCAGGTCGTTCCGGACACCCTGCGCATCCTCGTGCACCAGCTGCCCGAGCGCGCTCAGATTGAGGTGCCCCTGCAGGAGCAGCTCATCGTCGAGCTTTACTCGAAGTAACCACTTCGCCCCGCGCCTTTTGCTTGTCGACGAAGCGTGGCGCGAAAACTTCCAACATCATCCGTTCCTACCGGCTTCATATAGCGGGAGCCGACAAAGGAGAAGTTCATGCTCATCTCTCACCGTCCGCAGTTGACCGAGGAGTACATCGATACCAACCGCTCGAAGTTCGTCATCGAGCCGCTCGAGCCTGGTTTCGGCTACACCCTCGGCAACTCCCTGCGCCGCACGCTGCTGTCGTCCATCCCGGGCGCGGCGGTGACCTCCATCAAGATCGATGGCGTGCTCCACGAGTTCACCACGATCGCTGGCGTGAAGGAGAACGTTTCCGAGATCATCCTCAACATCAAGGACATGGTCCTGTCGTCGGATTCCGACGAGCCGGTCGTCATGTACCTGTCGGTTGAGGGCCCCGGAGATGTCACCGCGGGCTCGATCGAGCCGCCTGCTGATGTCCAGATCCACAACCCGGATTTGCACATCGCCTCCCTGAGCGAGGGCGCTCGTCTGGAGATGGAGCTTGTTGTCGAGCGCGGCCGCGGCTACGTCCCGGCCATGCCGAACTCGGGCGGGGAGCCCGGCCGTATCCCGGTCGACCAGATTTACTCCCCGGTCACCCGCGTCGCCTACAAGGTTGAGGCGACCCGTGTCGAGCAGCGCACCGACTTTGACAAGCTGATCATCGACGTGGAGACCAAGAACTCCATGGCAGCACGCGACGCGCTGGCGTCGGCAGGCTCCACCCTGGTGGAGTTGTTCGGCCTGGCACGCGAGCTGAACACGGAGTCCGAGGGCATTGAGATCGGCCCCTCCCCGCAGGAGACCGAGTACATTGCCGCGTACAACACGCCGATCGAGGACCTGAACTTCACCGTCCGCTCCTACAACTGCCTGAAGCGTCAGGAGATCCACACCGTCGGTCAGCTCGCTGAGTGCACCGAGTCTGAGCTGCTGGATATCCGCAACTTCGGCCAGAAGTCTATTAACGAGGTCAAGATCAAGCTCGCTTCGCAGAACTTGACCTTGAAGGATGCACCGGAAGATTTCGACCCGACCCAGATCGAGGGCTACGACGCCGAGACCGGCGACTTCGTTGACCCGAGCGGGGACGAGACCGAGTAAAGCCGAGTCCATAAAAGAGCACGCGCTCAACTAACGCACACGAGGAGTACGAAAATGCCTACCCCGAAGAAGGGTGCCCGTCTCGGAGGGTCCGCTAGCCACCAGAAGCACATTCTGTCCAACCTGGCTATGGCTCTCTTCCAGCACGGCGCTATCACCACGACCGATGCGAAGGCACGCACGCTGCGTCCCTACGCTGAGAAGCTGATCACCAAGGCAAAGAAGGGCACCATCGCGGACCGCCGCGCCGTTGCCGCTGAACTGCCGAACAAGGAGGTCGTCGCTTACCTGTTCAACCAGCTGGCCCCGATGTTCGAGGGCCGCGAGGGCGGCTACACCCGCCTGATCAAGCTGGAGAACCGTCCGGGCGACAACGCTCCGATGACGCAGATCTCGCTCGTCCTCGAGCAGACTGCCGCCAACGAGGCTGAGCGCACCGCTCGCGCCGCAGCTTCCAAGAAGGCTGAGGAGGAGAAGGCTGAGGAGGCCGAATCCGCTGAGTCTTCTGAGGCCGCTGAGGCTGAAACCGAGGCCAAGGAGGACTAGTTCCCTCTCGCCTTGCCGCTTGGGCCCCACCCGCATCGTTCGGGTGGGGCCCTGCGCGTCTCTGAACAGCGCAAGTTGGAACTCGTTTATCGCCGATTTCCGGGGTTAAACGATGTGCAACTTGCGCTGTTTATCCGTAAAGCCCCAACGCCACGCCCACCGCCCACCTGCTAGCCTTATCCGAATGACCACACCGCCAGCATCGGGCACGGATATGCGCCTGCGCTTGGACATCGCCTACGACGGCACGGACTTCCACGGCTGGGCCCGCCAGACTTCCGGGGTGCGCACCGTACAGGAGACTATCGAGGACGCGCTCGCGCTCGTGCTGCGCACCCCGGTGTCGCTCACGGTGGCGGGGCGCACCGACGCCGGCGTGCACGCAAGCGCCCAGGTCGCGCACACCGATGTGCCGCGGGCGGCGCTGGACCAGCGCTCCCTCGACGGCGACCCCGCCAAGCTGGTACGCCGACTAGCCAAGCTCCTGCCTGCCGACGTGCGCGTGCTCGACGTCAGCGAGGCACCGCCGGCTTTCGACGCCCGGTTCGCGGCGCTGCACCGGTCGTACACTTACCGGGTGACCACCAACCCTGCAGGCGCCCTGCCCACCCGCCGCGCCGACACCGCCGTGTGGGGCAAGCCCGTCGACCTGAACCGCATGCAGGAGGCGGCCGACTTGCTCGTCGGGCTGCACGACTTCGCCGCCTTCTGCAAGCCGAAGCCGCACGCGACCACCATCCGCGATGTCCATGCGTTTACCTGGCACGACGTGAGCACGCAGCACGAGCGCGACGTCTACGAGGCGCGGATCACCGCGGACGCCTTCTGCTGGAACATGGTCCGCGCGTTGGTCGCGACCTGCCTGAAGGTAGGGGAGGGCAAGCGCGAAGAATCGTGGGTTGCGCAGCTGCTCGAGGCGACAAAGCGCGACTCCCGGGTGCCGCTCGCCCCGGCGTGCGGGCTCACGCTCACCGGCGTTGAGTACCCGCACCCAGACGCGTTTGCGAAGCGGGCCGCCGTGACACGCGACCGGCGCGCGTTGCCGGAGAGCTAAGGGCTTAGAATATTTTTCACGCGAACACATTCGAGGAGGACTCATGACACCAGCGGCGGCAGCTGTGTTTGCCCTACCGTTCTTCCTCCTCCCGGGGCTGGTATTTAACCTCGTCGCAGGCGTGAAAGGCCCGCACGCGATGGCCACGGCGCTGCCGGTCAGCTTCGGTATCTTCGGCATGAGCGCCTGGCTGTGGGGCCTGACCTCCGCGCCGCTGAACCTGTGGACCTACGCAGTGAGCTTGGTGTTTGCGCTGGCCGCGGCGGCGGTGTGGCGCTACGCCTTCGCCCGCAAGGCGCGGCGCGGAGGGCGCATCTCGTGGCGCCGGGCCCTGTTTCCGGGGCAGTGGAAGAAGGGCAGCATCCTCGACCCCTATTGGCTCTTGCCGACGGCCGGTGTGGTCGCCGGATCCTGGATGCTCATCTCGGACCGGCTGGGTTGGCTGGTACGCGCCCCGCACGGCACGTACAACATCGTGCAGGGCTGGGACGTGCAGTGGCACGCCAATCTGGTGCGCTTCATCATGGACACTGGCGTGGCCTCGCCAACACGGATGGGCGAGCTGCAGAACGTTGAGACCCACGCGCAGCTGCTGTACCCCTCCGCGTTCCACACCGGCATCGCGCTGTTTGGGCAGGCGGCGGGCCTGGATCCGATCCCGGCGCTGAACATCGGCATGATCGTGCTCACCGGCATTGCGCTGCCGATTACTGCGGCGTGCCTGGCGTTCGCGTTTACCCGCTCGCGCGGGCTGACCACGCAGATCGCGGCCGGACTTGCTGCCATCTTCGTCTACGGCGCGCCGCAGCTGGTGTGGGTCGGCGACTTTGTCGGCATGTGGCCCTACCTCTTCGCCATGTCGCTGACCGGTGCGGTGATCTATCAGTTCACGCGCATTCCCGCCCGCCACGCGGGTGCTTTGCCCGCCACGGTCGGGCTGCTCGGCGTGCTCACGGCGCACCCGGCGGCGCTGACCGTCGTGGTGCTGGGCGTGGGCCTGTACTGGCTCACCTCCACGCTGATTCGCCCGGAGGGCGGCCGCCTTGCCGACACGGTATGGATGGCCGCCCCCGGCGCCGTCGCCGCGGTGGCGTACCTGCCGCAGGTGTTCGCAGGTTCGGCGCAGGCCGAGGAGGTCTCCGGGTGGTCTACCCCGGAGAGCAGGAGTGCAGACAGCGGGTGGGACATCGCTTTCACGCTGCAGACGCGTCACGTGCACGAGTTCTTCCACGATTACGACGCCACGGTGTGGCTGTGGCTGGCCGGGTTCGGCGCGCTCGCCTGCCTGGTGTGGCGCCGCCAGGTGTGGCCGGTGCTGTTCTACGCATTGTCGCTGACCATTACCGCCAACGCGATTGCGCCGGTGGCGGGACCGCTTAGCGGGCTGCTCACGCTGGCGGGCAACCTGCACTACAACACCGCCCACCGCCTGATCATCCCGGTGGTGCTCAGCGTGTTGGTGGCTGCCGCGATCGGGGTCGCCGCGATGATCCGGCTGCTTACGCTCGCGCCGGTTGCCGCGCGGTTGGGGTCTCAGGCGTGGGAGCGGGGGACGGGTGTGGCGTCGATAAGCATGGCCCTTGTGGTGGCGATGCTTGCCGCGCCGACGGTGCGCACGGACGCACTGGCCGGCGCGCAGTCGGCATTTTTGGACACGCGAGTGGAAGACCGCATGGTCAGCGACGACGACCGCGCGGCCTGGGATTGGCTGGCCACGCAGCCGGCGGCCTGGGAGGGCAGGATTTTTGGTGATCCGGCCGACGGGCACAGCTGGGGCTACGCCTACAACGGGCTGCCGATGCTGTCGCGGCACTACCTGTGGCCGACCGGTGGGCTGGGCTCGAACACGGACATTGCGTATTGGCACGCGCGCGAGCTCGGCGAGGGCCTGCGCGGTGATGCGGGCGCGGAGAACGTGGTGGATCGTGCCGCAGCCGAGCTGGGGATCAAGTTCTACATGCTCAGCCCGTCGGCATTCTGGCCGTTCCAGCTCGAGCGGCTGCAGATGCAGCGCGGCTTCTGGACCTCGCGCGGGCTCACGCCCGTCTACCGCAAGGGCGATGTGGTGATCTTCGCGGTGAACAAGGAGTTCACCGAGGATGAGCTTGAGCGCATGCTTGCCGACGCCCACTCGCACGGCTCCGACGACCTCTTCGTTGAGGCACCAGCTGACACTGCGGAGTCTGCGTCGCTGCAGTAGGATGAGGCAACCTGGCTCGGGGGAGCCGGGGTAATACTGCTTGAGGGGGACAATCCAATGGCGCGTTTGCTGCCAACGACAAAGACACAGGTTTCCGGGCACCGATTTTTGCGACGCAGGGTGGAGCACGGCCTGATCCTGGGCGATATCCGCATGATCCACGACCCGCTTTCCTCGCGGCGTCGCGCCATGATTTTCGGGGTCGTGGCGGTGGTGATGATCTCCGGTGTCATGGGACTGTTCGCCTGGATGCGACCAAACCCGAACCCGGGAGAGGCGGCGATTATCCGCGCGGCAGACGGCAGCCTGTTTGCCAGGGTGGACGAGACCGTGCACCCGGTCACCAACCTGACTTCGGCACGCCTGATCGTGGGCGGGCCGGAAGACCCGGTGCGAGCAGGCGACGAGCACCTGGCGACGCTCGCTCGCGGCGTGCCCGTCGGTATCGGGGTGGCACCTTCGGTGTTCGCACCGGAGGACGCGGCGGATACGTACTGGTCGGCGTGCACGGTGCCCGTACCGGATGCGAAACCCGAGGTAGTCGTGCGCGCCGTCGACGCGCGGGTTCCGGCACTTGCTCCGGAGAGCGCGATCGTGGCGGAGGTGGATCACCGCGACTGGCTGGTCACCGCGCAGGGACGCACGCAGTTGCCGCCGTCGACAAGCCGCGACGGCCGGGTCGTGCGACGCGTCTTAGACATCGACGCGTCCACGCCCCGCTGGCGCCCGCCCGCCGACCTCTTTGGCGCGCTGCAGGAGCAGCCCGCGTTTGCGCTGCCGGATACACTGCCGCGTGTGTTGCGCACCAGCGAGCGCGAATGGGCCGAGACATCCGGCGGTGTCCAGCCGATCACCAGCGTGCAGGCGGAGATACTGGTAGAAGCAGGCGCACAGGTATCGGAGGTGCCCGCCCAGGCCGTGGCGGACAAGCCCGACGCGGAGAACCCGGTGTCCATCCATCTGCCAGAGGATCGGATGCGCCTGCTCGACCCGGCGGGCGAGCCCACAGACGAAGCCGAGGCGACCTGTGTGACCGAAGCGGGTGGGGCGGCGATGCTGTCGGTTCCGGAGGCGATGGCTGGCCACGTGCGCCTTTCCGGCGCGGGCCCGGCCTCCTACTTCGTCGGGCTGTCGGCAGGTGCCGTGGCCGTGGACACCGGAAACGGCTACCACGTGGTGGATCAAACCGGCCTGCGACACGGGGTGCCCGACGCGGCGACGCTTGAGACCATCGGCGCCGCCAAGGTGGAGCAGGTGCCGTGGCGGCTGGTCAAACTGCTGCCGCGTGGGGAAGCGCTAGAGCGAACTGCGGCGCTGACGGCGACGTACTAAGCCTTGACTTGGCTCAAATTAGTGCCGAAGTGTCGGGCCGGTTTTGGGGTCTTCCGCGGTCGCAAAAGGCTGACAGCGCACACCCGACGGCGCTGGTCCAAATGGAGCTAGCTCCATTTAGGAAGATCGGCGACCTGCGACCTGGGGTTTTGTAACTGGGGTTAGCCCAAATGGAGCTAGCTCCGTTTAGGAAGCCCGTTTAGGAACCTCGGCGACCCGCGACCTGGGCGCGCACCAGCGGGGCTGCGAACAGGCAGACCACCAGCATCGCCGCCGCGAGTAGTACGTTGCCCAACTTGCTTATCGACGCCGACACCGCCTCGGCAGCCGGCTTCAGGGCCAGTGGCTCCGCGTCCGAGGAAGACTCCGGCGGCAACTGGGTCACAGCAGCGAGCGGATCGAGCGCGCCCCCGCTGGGCTGCGATGCGGCGTAGAGGTGCGCGCGTACTTCGGCGGGGTGCAGGTGCGGGTAGCGCTGCATGAGCAGGGCCGCGGTGCCGGTCACAACCGGGGCGGCGAAGCTCGTGCCTGCGTACGGGGCGGGGCCGTTGTCGCTGTGGGTGCCTGTGGCAAAGCCGGTGCCGTCGGAAGCTAGCGCGAGCGGCATCGTGCCCTGCGCGGACAGCGCCGGACCCGGCACGCGGATGGAGTAGCCCGCGATGTCGTGTGAGCCCTCGCGGGCGGCGACGGCGAGCACGGTGGGCGAGTGTGCGGGGAAGACGGTGTCGCCCTGGGTGCACTCGCCGGACTCGTTGCCCGCCGCCGCGACGACCAGGACGCCTTCGGCCTCGGCGCGCGCCAGGGCTTCGTCTAAGGGCTGGGTGTCGATGCGCTCGGCGATCTTTGGCGGTTGGCAGGAGACGACGGAGATGTTGATGATATCGGCGCGTTCCTCGATGGCGTTGTGGATGGCGTGAGCAAGCGTGGCCAGCGAGCCCGCGCTGGGGTCGTCGCTGTCGCGGTCGCGGTAGTGCGCGGAGGTCTGGCGGATGGCGATGAGTTCCGCGTCCGGGGCAATACCGTGGTTTTTACCGGCGATGATGCCCGCGACGACGGTGCCGTGCGAGTCGCAGTCGGCAAACGGGTCGGGGTTGTCGGGGTCCACGAAGTCGCGCCCCGGGGTCAGGCGTTTGAGCTCGGGGTGCGGGTGCACACCGGTGTCGATGACGGCGATGCGTACCCCGCGGCCGGTGGCGAAGCGGTGCGCGCGGTCGACCGGGTTGGTGCGCGCCTGGCGTGCCTGCTCGTCCACGCTCAGCGGTGCCGGCGGGCTGGCGTGGACGGGTACGGCGCAGGCGTAGTCCTGGGCACGCGCGTGCGTGGCGGCAAGCGGCAGCGGGGCGCACAGGAGCGCGGCCATGGCTCCGACGGTGAAACGTTTCATGCTCACAGCCCCCGGATCAGTGCGAAGAGCCCTGCAACGTGGAGCGCGAGCGGGAGCGCTGCGATAATCGCGGCGGTCTCGGCGCGCTCGAACCACACCACGGTGGTGGGCTCCAGCTCGGGGACCTTGGCCACCCAGAGCACGGCGGTCGCGGCGGTAAGCGTGGCCAGCAGCGCTACCCCGATTGCCACCGGGTGCGGGTGGTCGGTGCGCGCCACCGCGAGCGCGCACGCGCACACCGCGCCGAGGGCGGCGGTGACCAGCGCGGCCCGGGGCACCGGGTAGTGGTGGCGGGTGGCGTAGATGCCGAGTGCTCCGGCGGTACACACGCTCAACGCGCATGCCCACGCCCCGCCAGCCCAGGAGGTGGCGAAAAGCGCGGGGAGCATGCAGGCGGCCACCGCGCACGAGATGGCGGCGACGAGCGTGATCGCACGTTGGCTGCGCTCGTCGACATCCGGCTGGTAGCCGTCGGCAGTCGCGAAAGCCTCGCCCGCGGTGGGCACGCGCGGGACCTTCAGGCCTGCGGCGCGGGTGGCCACAGCCGGGGTGGACAGGACGGTGAGCAGCCCGGCGAGCACCGTGAGCGCCGCCGGAGCCTGCGCACTCGGCAGCCACACTCCGCAGGCACCGATGCTGAGCAGGACGCTCAGCGTCACGGTGCACGCGGCGGCGAACGTCCCGGCCAGCCCCAGCACTGCGCCGAGTAGGACGAGCGCGCAGGCGGTGGCGGCACCCGCGAAGACGCCGAGCGCGACATCGACAGACTCCCACGCCCCGGGCAGACCTGCGACCCAACAGGCCACAGCGATGGCCGCAACGCCCGGCAGCGGGGCATACACCGCGCTCGAGCGCGACAGCACCGCAAGCGCGAAGAGGGCGAGCGCGCCTATACCGAGTGCTACGGCAAGGGAGGTGAACATCCCGGCGAGGACCGTGAGCGCACACACCCCGGCGAAGCTGGCCAGGTGGGCAAGACCCGTGGTGTCGCGGGTATCAACCGCCGCCGCGGCAAGCGATTCGGCGGCGTCGCGCACCACGGGCGGCTCGATTGACTCTTGGGGGCGAAGGACGGTCACGGCACCGTCGCGAAGCTTGAGCTTGTGCAGCGGGGTGTGCATATCCAGCGGCGCGCCGCCGACGGTGGTGGCCTCCCAGGGGCGGTGGATGCGCGGTAGGTCGATAAATGTGGCCAGCTCAGGCAGGACTTCCGCGAAGGTGGATGACGTGGGAAGTGTGAGATCGATGTCGCGGTGGAAGGACACGGCGGAAACACGCACGGTCATGCGAACAATGTGATGGGCAGATGTAGCTACCAAGGAAAACCCCCGAAATGTGTGGGCGCGGACCCCCAATTGCCGCGCGGTGGTTCCAAGTATGGCGTAAACTGCCGGGCACGTCCACAGCTCGATGAGTCTGGTTCGGGGGAACTAGCGGCTGTGGCATACCAGGGGGGATTTTTTCGTGCTTGGAGTCGACCACAATCCGGTACTCGTGCCCACGCGCATGCAGCTTGCCGACGCCCCGCCGCTGCCCAGCGGCGCACTGCGCGCAGAGGCCGTGCCCAATGCACAGAAGCACCAGCCGCTGCCACTGTTTCGTATCCTGCTGCCGATCGTGATGATGGTGGCCGTCGGCGCGGTCATGGCGCTCATGCTGCTTTCCGGCAGGGCGATGGGGCCGATGATGCTGGTCTTCCCGCTGATGATGGCCTTCGGGCTCATCGCCATGTTCCAGCCGCAGGAGCAGCAGAGCGATATCGATGAAACGCGCCGGGTCTACCTGCGCCACCTCGATGCGCTGACGAAACGGGCGCGGGCCAACGCGGTCAAGCAGCGCGCTCACTTTTCCTACCTGCACCCGGAACCGGCGATGCTGCTCACCGGGGTGGACAGCGCCCGGGTGTGGGAGCGCGGCGCGGGCACGGCGGAGTCGCTGCAGGTACGCCTTGGCACAGGCGCGATGGCGCTGTGCACGCCGGTGGAGGTGGACGATCCTGGCTCACCGGAGGACCTCGACCCGGTGTGCGCGGTGAGCTTGCGCCGGGCGGTCGCGGCGGTGGGCACGGTGCCCGGGATGCCGATCGTGGTGCAGCTGGGTGCCTTCCCCGCGGTGACGCTCGCGGGCCCGCGCGCCCACGACGTGGCGAGCGCCGTGGTCGCGCAGCTGGCCTTCTTCCACGGCCCGGAGACGGTCGGTCTTGAGCTGGAGCACGCGGCAATGCCCTGGGCGAAGTGGCTGCCGCACACCCGCGAGCCGGAACGCGCCCAGTTCCGCGTCGTGGTTGCGCAGGCGCGCCGGGGTGCCGACGATGCTGCGTTCGCGCCCGCGCACGCCACCGCCGACTGCGTGATCACGGTGGATGAGGACCCGGACGCCTTTGTCAGCGAGCACGCCTTCCACGTCGTGTGTGCCGAAGAGCTGGCCGCGGTCACCGAGTCGGGCCGCGAGTACCTGGGCGTGCCCGACCCGTTCAGTGCGGAGGAGGCGGCGTTGATCGCGCGCCATTTGGCCTTTTACCGACGCCCCACTGGCACCAGCAGCGCGCGCAAGACCGGGGGCGACCTGCTCGCCATGCTGGGCATCGACGATGTGGACGCGCTCGATGCGGCCGCCATGTGGCCGGGCCGGGAGGGCACGCGCCAGCGCTTGACGGTGCCGATCGGCGCCACGCCCGAGGGCGAGCCCGTCTACCTGGACCTCAAAGAAGCCGCCCACGGCGGTATGGGCCCGCACGGGCTGTGCATCGGGGCGACGGGGTCCGGGAAGTCCGAGCTGCTCAAAAGCCTGGTCGCGGCACTTGTGGCCACGCATTCACCGGAGGAGATCAACCTGGTGCTCGTCGACTTCAAGGGCGGGGCGACCTTCTTGGGCTGCGAGGGGCTGCCGCACACCGCGGCGGTGATCACCAACTTGGAAGACGAGGCCGTGCTGGTCGAACGCATGTATGACGCGATCTCGGGGGAGATGCACCGTCGTCAAGAGCTGCTGCGCACCGCCGGTAACTACGCGAATATCACCGACTACACCGCCGCCCGCCTGCGCGGCGAGGCGCTCGACCCGCTGCCGGCGCTGGTGATCATTGTCGACGAGTTCTCCGAGCTGCTCACCCAACACCCGCACTTCGCGGAGCTGTTCGTCGCCGTGGGCAGGCTCGGCCGCTCGCTCGGGGTGCACCTGCTTTTGGCCTCCCAGCGCTTAGAAGAGGGCAAACTGCGCGGGCTGGATTCGCACCTGTCGTACCGGATCGGTCTGAAGACCTTCTCCGCCGGCGAGTCGCGCCAGGTTCTCGGCGTGCCGGATGCCTACGAGCTGCCGGGCGAACCCGGCTCGGGCTTTCTCAAGGCGGGCTCGCCGGACTTAGTGCGCTTCCGCGCCTCCTACGTCTCCGGCCCGCTGACCCGGCGCGTCGCGGCGCGCGGTAGTGCGGAGGCCCCGGCAGTGCGCCCGTTCCACGGGTGGGAGACGGCAGCCGCCGAAGCGGAGGCGGTGGACACAGTGGACACGGTTGAAACCGTGGAGACGAGCACGACCTTTGCAGCGATCGTGGACAAGGCGGGCGAGCTTGCCGCAGCGGACGGGATGCGTGCGCACCAGGTGTGGCTGCCGCCGCTGCCGGATACGCTCGCGCTGCACACGGTAAGTTCCGACGTGCCGAAGGCCGCGCCGCTCACCGCGCCGGTTGGCCTTATCGACCTGCCCTATCGCCAGCGCCAGGATCCGCTGCTCATTGATCTCGGCACAGCCGGCGGCCACATCGCGATCGCGGGCGGGCCGCAGACCGGCAAGTCCGCCGCGCTGCGCACGATCGCGGCGGCGCTGGCGCTTGCGCACACAACCGACCAGCTCGCCATCTACGGCATCGACGCGGGCTCGGGTGGCCTCGACGACCTTGAGCGGCTCCCGCACGTCGCTGGCATCGCGCTGCGAACGGACGAGGAGCGCGTGCGCCGCGTCGTCGATGAAGTGGTGGAGCTGTTGGACGCGGGGGAGGGGCAGCGGGGCGTCGAGAAGCACACGCTGCTGCTTCTCGACGGCTGGCACACCCTGTGCGCACCCGACTCCAAATTCGAGGACCTGAAGGAGCCGCTGGCGCGCATCGCCTCCGAGGGGCCTGCGGCCGGGGTGCACCTGGTGGTGACGACGCAGCGCTGGAACGCGATCCGGCCGAACGTGCGCGACCTCATCGGCACCCGCTACGAGCTGCACCTGACCGAACCGATGGACTCGCTCATCGACCGCAAACTGCAGCAGAAGCTGCCCGCGAAGCCGGGCCACGGACTGACCCCAGACGGCACGCACTTGCTGTTCGCGCACGCGAACGCGCAGGACCTTGCGCACATCGCCGCCACCGCCGCAGGGCAGCAGCCGGTGCCGAAGCTCAAAGTGCTGCCCGCCCACGTGCGCACCGCGGAGCTGCTGTCCGAGCAACCGCACGAGCTGCCGATCGGTATCGGCGGGCCGCGGCTGGCACCACTGCACAGCCAATCCGGGCACCTGCTGGCCATAGGGGCCGGCGGGGCCGGAAAATCTACCGTGATCGCCAGCGCCATCACCGCGATTGAGGCGATGGGGCGCGCAGAGGCCCGCATGGTCATCTGCGACCCGCGCCGGGCCCACCTCGGGCGCGCCGCCGAAGAGATGACCGCCGCCTACGCCGCCTCGTCCACCGCGATTGCCGAGGCGCTGCGCGCGCTGGTGACCACGATGCGCGAGCGGCTGCCCGGCGCGGAGGTGACGCCCGCCCAGCTTGCCGAGCGCTCCTGGTGGTCAGGCCCCGACATCTACCTCGTCATCGACGACCTCGAGCTCGTCGGCGAGGAACACTTGCGCGAAGTGATAGCGCTGTTGCCGCACGCGCGCGACATCGGCCTGCACGTGGTTGCCGCCCGCAAGTTCGGCGGGGTGGCGCGCGCGATGTTCGGCGGCTTCCTCGGCGCGCTCAAGGACACCCACCCGGACGTGCTCATCATGGACGGCACCCGCGAGGAGGGGGCGCTGTTCGGTGTGAAGCCGAAGCCGCAGGCCCCCGGCCGCGCAACACTCGTGCAGGCCGGGTCTGTGCAAGGCACCGTGCAATTGTGCGCGCCCTATGAGGAAGGAGCATCCCTATGACCCGCGCTGAGACTACCCACGACACAGCCACCCTGCAGGTGCGCGTCACCGAGAGTGTCACCGTGTTTTCCGGGGCCGCCAACCTGCGCCGCTGTGATGCGCCGACACCTTTGGAGATCGCGAGCTTTATCCGCAGCGTCTTTGGCGACGAGCCTCACGGCGCGCACGTGCATCTCATCGCCAAGGAGCAGGCGGTGCGACTCATTGACCAGGCGCTCGCGGACTACGGCATCCACCTCACCGCCGAGCTCCCCAGCGACGAGACACCCACCACCACGATGCCTGCCGTGCCGGGCCCGCTGCCGGTTGCGCGCCCGCGCGCTGACAATTCCGAGGCCCACGAATCGGACCGGGGCGGGTGGCTCATCGTCGGCCTCGTCGTGGTGGTCGCCGCCGCCTGCGCGGCCGCCCTGTGGTGGACGTTCGGGCCTTCGCTTCACGACGCCCACGGCAACGGCCCTGAGACCATCCAGGAAGCCGCCGACGAGGTGGCTCCCGTTGAGTCGAGCTCAGTTGCACCAGAACCAGAACCGGAAGTGCTCGCAAAAGAAGGGCTGAGCGTGCAACTGCCGGCAGGGTTCACCATTGAGGAGGACGGCGACATGTGGCGCGCCGTCGGCCCCGACCCTGACTTCCGCCTGCAGCTGAGCGTGGACGAGCGCTACAACGTACCCGCCCAGGCGCTCGCCGAACAGTTGCGCGCAGACATCGAGCGCGACCCGGAGGTGGAGCTGGTGGGCACCGATGGACACTCCGTGACCTACCTCGAGCGCGCAGCGGACGGCTCGCAGGCGCTGTGGAAGACGTGGCCGGACGGTGCCGTGCAGCTCTCGGTTGGGTGCCACACGCGGAATGCACCCACCAAGGTGCAGCAAGCTACGTGCACGATGGCGATGAATTCCGCCCGCTATGCGCCGGAAAAGCGCAGCTCAGAAGGGGAGGAGGGGGTGGTTGCCTTGGAAGGTTAAAAGTTTTTTCGCCTGTGAGGGAACCGCAGGGCGTTTCACTGCGTCCAATATATGAACGGGAAACCGCCACCGGCGGTCACTGTTTGCAACCAGACATATTCCACGCATTCTACGAGGGGGAACCATGAGCAATTTTCAGACCGAAGCCGATGTGATGCGCTCCACGGCCGACCACGCTGACAACGTCAACGCCGACGTCAACCGTGAAATCGAACGCATTCAGGGGGTCGCAGAGTCTGTCCGCACGTTCTGGCAGGGCAGCGCGCAGCGCAGCTTCGACGGCTTGATGGCACGTTATGACGATGCCCAGCGCCGACTGACGGAGGCGCTGACGGACATCTCGCACAACATCCGCGACAACGCCAAGCACTACGAACACGCCGACGTCTCCACGACCGAGAACCTGGACAGCCTCTCCGGCTCCGCCGGCCTGGCCCTGTAACCACGCAATCACACGCACCGAAAGGACACCGCTGACATGCACATCAAGTACGACTTCGGCCAGATCGGCAACACGGCACAAGACATCCGCAGCTCCGCGGCCAACATCAACGGCCAGCTGAGTGAGCTCAAGGAGGTCATCCGCCCGATGACCCAGACCTGGGAAGGCGAGGCGGCCACCAGCTACATGGCGCACCAAGCCAAGTGGGACCAGGCCGCCGCCGACCTCAACGAGATCCTCAACCAGATCGCCAACACCGTTGAAGACGGCAACAACACCATGCACGCAGTCAACAACGCCGCGGCGAATAGCTGGGGCTAGCGCCTTGACTGTTCACCGGGCTGGAAACGTAGAAAGGAGGTGAGGCCAATTACTTGCGCTGCTGCGGGGGAGGTAGCGCGGGTACACACCAATGCGATTGTTTGTGAGTGATCATAGCTTCGGCGCCGCCGTTGGGATTGGGGGATCCCGCGGCGGCGTTGGGCTGTCTGCAATGAGGTTGAGGTACTGCGGGGACAGCGCGGCGTCGGCAAGCGAAAGCCCTTTTTGGAGCTGGGCCGGACTTCGCGTAAGCTTATGCCCCTGTGTGTCCTGCCAACTTTGGTTGGCGCCACGCCCATCGGGTCTCCACCGGCCGCCGTTGGGAGTGTGGGCGCAAAAGCTATGGCCGGCAGCCATCTAGACAGACTTTAAGGAGTCATGCATGTCTACTTACCACCCGAAGAGCGGTGACATTACCCGTAAGTGGTACGTCATCGACGCAACCGACGTGGTGCTGGGCAAGCTCGCTTCCACCGCAGCTGACATCCTGCGTGGCAAGCACAAGCCGCAGTTCGCACCGAACGTCGACACCGGCGATCACGTTATCGTGATCAACGCCGACAAGATCCACATCTCCTCCAACAAGCGCGATCGCGAGATGCGTTACCGCCACTCCGGCTACCCGGGTGGTCTGAAGTCCATGACCCTGGGCCGCGCGCTGGACGAGCGTCCGGACCGCGTGATCGAGGAGGCTGTGAAGGGCATGATGCCGCACAACAAGCTTTCCCGTCAGTCCATCAAGAAGCTGCACGTCTTCGTCGGCGATGAGCACCCGTACGCTGCTCAGAAGCCGGAAACCTACGAGTTTAAGCAGGTGGCACAGTAATGACCGAGCCGAACACCAACGCAGAGAACAACGTTGCAGACGCTGGCGACATCGACGCCGCCACCGCCGCAACCGAGGAGTTCAACTACACCATCGGCGATGCAGTCGCACCCGAGGTTGACGAGTCCGAGGAGGCCGTCGCCGAGCCGGTGAACCTGCACGAGGGCCCGATCCAGACCGTGGGCCGCCGTAAGCGCGCCATCGCACGTGTGACCGTCACCGAGGGCGACGGCACCATCACCGTCAACGGCCGCGAGTTCGAGGACTACTTCCCGAACAAGCTGCACCAGCAGGACATCCTGACCCCGCTGACGCTGCTCGAGCGCGAGGGCCAGTTCAACATCAAGGCCACCCTCAACGGTGGCGGCCCGACCGGCCAGGCTGGCGCACTGCGTCTGGCTATCGCCCGCGCACTCAACGTGTACAACCCGGCTGAGCGCCCGACCCTGAAGAAGGCCGGCCTGCTCACCCGTGACGCACGTGCCGTCGAGCGCAAGAAGGCAGGTCTGCACAAGGCCCGTCGCGCACCGCAGTACTCCAAGCGTTAATCGCTTCTACTGCCAAGCACTACGCCGTCGCCCCGCGTACCGGGGAGGCGGCGTTTTGCCATCTGTGGGTGCCCCGTGCCTGACCGTTGTCGGCGAGTACTGCATAATTGTGCCTATGACTCGAATGTTTGGAACTGACGGTGTCCGTGGACTGGCAAACGAGAAGCTCACGGCACCTTTGGCAATGAAGCTCGGCGCGGCGGCCGCGACCGTGCTCACCCGCGACCGACGCTCCACCAAGCGCCGCCCGACCGCGCTGATCGGGCGCGACCCGCGCGTCTCCGGCGAGATGCTCGCCGCAGCGATGGCGGCGGGCATGGCCTCGAAGGGCGTCGACGTGCTGCGCGTCGGCGTCATCCCCACCCCGGGCCTGGCATTTCTTACCGACGACTACGGTGCCGACATCGGCGTGATGATCTCCGCCTCGCACAACCCGATGCCGGACAACGGCATCAAGTTCTTCTCCGCCGGCGGCAAGAAGCTGCCGGATGCCGTGGAGGACGAGATTGAGCAGACGATGGCCACCCTGGATGAGACTGGCCCGACCGGCACCGGCATCGGGCGTGTGATCGAGGAGGCCCCCGATGCGCAGGAGCGCTACCTGTCGCACCTGGCCGAGGCGATGACGACGGACCTCTCCGGCATCAAGGTCGTGGTGGACTGCGCCAACGGCGCGGCCTCCGAGGTCGCACCGAAGGCCTACGCAGCCGCGGGCGCCGAGGTGGTTGCCATTTACAACACCCCGAACGCCTTCAACATCAACGACGGCTCCGGATCCACCCACATGGACCAGGTGCAGGCGGCCGTCGTAGAGCACGGTGCCGACATCGGGCTGGCTCACGACGGCGACGCGGACCGCTGCCTGGCCGTCGATGCGCAGGGCAATATTGTCGACGGCGACCAGATCATGGCGATCCTGGCCACCGGCATGAAGGAGCGCAACTCGCTGACCGACAACACGCTCGTGGCCACCGTGATGAGCAACCTAGGCCTGAAGCTCGCTATGGAGCGCGAGGGCATCCACGTCGAGGAGACCGCGGTGGGCGACCGCTACGTGCTCGAGGCGCTCAACCGCGGCGACTTCTCGCTCGGCGGCGAGCAGTCCGGCCACATTGTCGTTCCCGCGCACGCCACGACTGGCGACGGTACGCTGTCCGGCCTGTTGCTCATGGCCCGCATGGCGGAGACCGGCAAGACGATTGCCGAGCTGGCCGAGGTCATGCAGGTCCTGCCGCAGCAGCTGATCAACGTTCCGGTCTCCGACAAGTCCGCTATTTTGCAGAACCCGGAGGTCATCGCGGCGAAGGAAGCAGCCGAGGCGGATCTGGGAGACACCGGCCGCGTCCTTTTGCGCCCGTCTGGCACCGAGGAGCTGTTCCGCGTGATGGTGGAGGCTTCCGACGAGAAGCACGCCCGTGAGGTCGCCGGTCGCCTCGCGGCAGTGGTCGCCGCAGTGTAGTCTGCGGGCGAGGAACCTCGTCCCCGAGCGGAGCTTGAGGGGGCTAGAGAAATCTTTCGGGGACGAGGGAACCCAAGGGGGTCTGGCTGCGTCTAATAGGGGCCAGGAAAAATTTTTACAGGGCCCACAACGGTGGGCTGGGGGAATATTCGGGGGTGGAACTATGAGCGCATCGCAACACGGCGTTGATGTCGACGTCGACGCAGTACGCGCACGCTACACACGCGCTATCGGTGCCTATCGTGCTGCCGGGGAAACACTTGCGGCGAATCCGGCGCAGGTTGCGCCGGACAGTTTCGGACAGGGGTTTGCACCCCAGGGCGCGCGGATTGCGGAGGCGCTGTCGCGCATGGACGAAACGACGGCCGCCTACTTGTCCACGCGGGCGCGGAACTGGGAACAGATCGTGCGGCTCAGCGGTGACGTTGCGCATGCCGATACAGGCAATGCCGCAAGCTTTGCTTTCGGGGAGGCGCAGCTATGAGTGCCGTTGAAGCAGAAGTACAGCGCGTCATGTCGCTGATCTGCGCGGCCCCTGCCTCGCCGGGGAAGCAAGCAGTGGCGCAGGGGATCGCGGATGACCTGCTGCAGCAGATCGATCGGCTGCGTGGGCAAGACTTACACGGGTTCGCCTCCACGGGCGCGCGCCTGCAAGGCCGCTTCCAACTCAGCGGGAGCGGCTCGGTATACACCGGCCTGGATCGAACACAAGCCAGGGCTGACGGCGCAATTGCGGACTTCATCTTCGGCGAGCCCGGGGCCAACCCAGGGGCCGAAGCGCAGTGGTTCGAAGAGTTGGGGATTACGCAACGCGAGGCGGAAGACGCAGACCGCGAGGCCGAGCACTTCAACAAGGTTGACGAGGTCGGCGGGCAAATACAAGCCTGCTGCACAACCATCGAGGAAGTCTGCACCACCGGCGACATTGCCATGCAGGAGATGCTCTCACCGGCGTGCCGGATGCTGGAAATGATTGTGAAGTTTGGGTTCCCGCAGCTGACCGACCAAGTCGTCGACGTGGCCATTGGCGCGCTCACCCAGGCGAACGCTACCGCCAAAGACCGCAACTGCGTGATCGAGGACTGCCTCGAGGCCATCGCGCAGTGCGTGGAAGACGTGGCCGTGCAGCAGCCCGCGCCGCCGGTGGAGTACGGCGGCGGTTGCGAATGTGAGAGTGGCGGTACGGCTGTGACCGAGCCAGCGCAGACGCCTCCGCCGAAGCCGGTGCCTGAGTGTGAACCGGAGCCGGCACCTAAGCCGGCTGCGCCTGTTGATCCGCCTGCCCCGCCTCCGGCACCGGAGCCGAAGCCAGCACCGGAGCCGCGGGTGACGCAGTGTCCACGCCTGGAAACACGCTGCGTCGACACCGCAAGTGTTGGCACTGCAGCTGCTTCCGCGGAGGCGGGAGTGGTCGGCCAGCCCGTAAACGTGGAGCTCAACTTCAACTTTGACATCGACGGAGCAATCAACGCGGGCCTCGAGACCGTGGACTGCGAGACTGTGGATCAGTTCCAACCCGCGGCAACGCAGACTGACACCTCAGCGTGGGTGGGCACGCTGGTGCAAACCGGGGCGGCGGCCGTGATCGAGGGGCTGGACTGCTTCGCAGCCTCGTTGGAGGCGGTCGCGGAGTGCCCAGGGGCCGAGTGCTGCACGCACGAGGTGCCTGAATGCCCTGAACCGGAGCCGGTGCCGGAACCGGAACCTGAACCAGAGCCTGTGCCGGAACCTGAACCAGAGCCGGATGACGGTGTGATCCCTCCGCCTCCGGAATTATCACAGGTTGAGGAGCCTGCACCGCCGCCGGAAAAGCTAGAGCACATCCAGCCTCCAGCTACTGAAGCGGCGCAGGTCCCGCCAGATCCGGCACCTGCCGACGCGGCCGATCAGATTGAAAGCACTGAAAACACCGAGACGAACGAAGACGATACACCGGCTGCTGCGGACTCTGCGGAGCCGTGGGCCATGAAGAAGACAGGGGAATGGTAATGGATTTCGCAGAGTTTGCCGAGCAGTACCGGCGACGCACAGAGAAGCGCATGCTGGATTTCGAAGCGATGCTTCGAGACAACCAGCGCAAAATGGCCCAGACGGCTAAGTATCACGCGATGGCGCAGGCGAACCCGGACAAGCCACCGCTGGTCGTGCCGCGCGGTGAGTACAGTTACCCGCTGCGGAATTCAAAGCTGCTGCAGCCTCCGGAAGATGGCAAGAAGCCGATCCGCGCGGTGTTGCGCCGGGAGCCGCCGAACGGGAGGCGTCCACGTTAGGGGGATATGCGGAGAGTTTCTCGGTCTGGGGGATCCGCAAAATATGGCACGCGATGAACCATGAAGGCTTTCATTTTGGTCGCGACAAGACCTCCTGGTTATTGAAGCTCGCAGGTGTCAGATGCGGGCTTCTGGTACCGGTGTTCCGAAGACTCGGTACTGCCGCCTTCCGAGCAGTTGGTACCGGCACCGGGGGTCGGCCGACCGTGGCGTGCCAGCTGAATGCATACTGCTCAAGGATAGAAATATATTTCGCCATACCATCCCAATCTGGCAACTCCCCATCCGCAGTAGGAAGTTCGAGAGCGTCAGGCCGAGGGGATCGCCCGAGCGAAAGAACGCGGGTGTACAAGGGGCGCGCACGCGCGCTGACTGATGAACAAGTGGCTCAGGCGCGCGAGCGGGTGGCTGTTGGTGTACCGAAAGCAGAGATTGCGGGGCGTTTGAAGGTAGGACGAACGACGCTGTACGGCTACCTTGGCAAGCTGAATTAAACTGGAGACTTGATTAAAAAGAAATAATTTTCACGTAAAGTTGGGGCGGGAAAGTTATCCGCACGTGAATTGATAATCAGGCGACTTTGGGAGTGTAGTAGTTGTAGCCATAAAAGAGTCACCTAATCGCTCTATTTTTGATTTTTGGGAAGTTTCATCATATCCAGTAAGGGGAATTTCTTCTCCAGTGCAGCGTGGATTCTTTAGATCAATGGTAAGTACGGCTTGCTTGTTTTCAAATCGGTCTGGCCGGGTGACCAAGAACGCTCTATGATCTTCGAATGTGATAGAGATTGGTGATGGTCCACTAATGTTAAGTGGTTGACTGTACTCAAGATCCCCGGTACTGATGTTTACGGCGGTTAGTATGTTTTCTTTATCCAATGAATACAGTGTATTTTGAAACACTGTAGAGAATCTTGCCATTGCCGGGGGTGGAATAGATGGAAGCGCTACAGTATTCTTTACCGATGTCTCTTTTCCGTGATTTTCTAAGATAAGCGATATAGGTTTTCCATTTTCATCTTCGCTTATGATTGTGCTTGAAGAGGAATCGCACGATAGATGATTTTCGTGCCCGGGTTCATAGTGAAAATTCCAAAGTATGTCAGAAGTTTCAACTGCCCCGTTGCTACTCCAGGTAACTATTTTTGCAGTCCCGGCACCTCCTACTTTTTCACTGTCTTGCGGGAGGAACTCAATCCATTTTATGGTGCCGTCATTACAAGCAGTGAGGGCGCTAACATGTTCTTCTCTATCAATGCTTCGTGCGCCATTCGGGCTTACTGCAACCACCTTTCCTGCATTTGAGCGAGTTGAATCGCTGGTGTTAAAAAGGAAAGCTCCGTGGCTATGATCAAGTGAGTTCGCCGAAGCGCTTTGAGTTCCTACTTTTAGATCGGGTACCGGAAGGAGCTTCTTTTCCTGGAGATTTTGATCGACCAAGAGAATCGAATTTTCATCAGGAGTCGCAAATCCTCTCCCGATCCTAAGAAGCGAGGGGAAATACGTTGGGGCTGTCGAAAAAGCTACACCACCTGAACCTGATTCGGAAGTCCAAAAAAGGTTGTTTCGATCGTTTAAGGTTAGGCTTCCGCTGGTTTCAGTTGAGATGCCTATAAAAGCGGCATTTTCAGCTCCAGCCCCTGTTGTTTTTGGTGCAGATGGCAAGTATTTCCATAGCAGAATTGATCCTGCTGCTAGCAAGGTTAATGTCAGCAGAATCGCAATGGTGGTCTTTCTATTCATCAATTGAACGCGGTTGTGTTATGTGAAAGAAGGATATCCAATGGGTATACCGCAGGTTGGTATGGCTCGTAAGGGTACCTTTCGCCAATATCTAGGCCGCCGCCAGAAGCGTGCTTATAAGCTGCCCAGATGAGTTGAGAACAATTGTAGGAATCTCTATCGATCTTTCCGATTCTTGTAGTCGCAAAGTTGCTTTCGTATCCCTTTCCTACCTTGCTTTCTGCCCAGCTGGCGGCTTGGTCTCGCGTTGAGTTGTCAGTATTAACAGAAAGGTATGTTGGCTGACATACGCCTAGGCGCTCACTACCTCGTAGAAGCTGAACTCCGGAATCAGCTCCAACTGCTTCAACGGTAGATATTTTTCTCGGATCAGCATTTCCTTGGGTTACGAAAATTCCGGTATGTCCGTGGTTGATGATTCGTGCTCGGACAGCTTTCGAATAGAAAACGTCACCTCGGTTAGTTCGTTCGTTCCCTGGTGGGGCAAATTCAGATTTATCACAGCTAGTCGCAGGGGTAGATGCGTCATTTAGTGCATAAGTGTTGATCTGATTTTGAGCAGGATTGTACGTGAATGTTGTAAACTCCAAAGATTCTTTCGCTCGTCGGTAAGATTCTTGAAACCCGTCCCGAAGGGGAATCTGGTGAGACCTGAAATCTTCACTGAGCTGTGTGTATAGGTCATCTATCTGATTGCCTTTTAGGTCCAAAATTTCAGCGATTTCAGGTATGGGCGATTTGTACCCTTGAAGGGTTCCTCGTTGGAACTTTTGAGTTATTTTGAATCCATCGTCGCCCTTAGGATCCTCGACAGGGTATCCGTAGCTACTTTTTTCGAAACCAGATTTGCCCCACTCTGTGAGGATAGAGCCGAGAACAGCATGTGCCCCATGTCGTGGAGTCCAGTAGATCATTCCGCGTTCGAAGACGTTGTAGCGTCCGACACCATCCGGGGTGGTTAGCTCATCACTGATGGGGTAGCCAAGTTCACTGTTTTGAGCTCCCATGGATTGCCATTTGTCATAAATTCGGCCTTGAATGCTGGCCTGCGTTGCTGGCAATGCATTGTGAGTGTAAACATATCCACCTTGGAAGTTTTGTTTAAACCACTGGTTTCCTAAAGCCATATCGCTGGTAGTGGGGTACCCAAGGAAGCCCTTTTCCCAGCCGTGACGTTCCCAGACTTTAGCTGCTGGGAGACTAACTGTATGTGCTCCTGTCTTGGGGTGCCAGTAAATATATCCATTGACAAACTCAGAACGCTTTCCGATTCCGTCTGGATTGGTGAGCTCATTAGATTTTGGAAGAAGAAGGAAGCTGGTTGGGCCGCCTACCTTATCGTATTTTTCTTTAATTAAACCGCATACTTCAAAGGGGGAGGGCCAGTACACTTTACACCCTGGCCGAGCATTCAGCGTTGGAGTATCAGGGTTGGCAAGTTGTGCTTCTCGTATTTCTGCCTTGTCGGCTTCGTTCTTGTCGATACCGGCAGGAATCTCTTCCCTGTCGGAGC
The DNA here is from genome assembly GCF_025152525.1 of Corynebacterium sp. p3-SID1056. Classification (GTDB taxonomy): domain Bacteria; phylum Actinomycetota; class Actinomycetes; order Mycobacteriales; family Mycobacteriaceae; genus Corynebacterium. Next base: position 1,512 of record NZ_JALXXL010000009.1, on the reverse strand, counting down.
GCATTTGACCAGGAATAACTTCACTGTTGGGATTGGTAGTCGGATGCCATTCTTTCAGCCCTTGCGGGTTGAGCTCGTCATTTGTGGCTTGGTTGACTTCATATCCTTCTGCCCCTGGAGGAGTTGGGATTCCCCACTGGGCAAATGGACCATCGACTACTTGTGGCGAAGTCGTATCACGGTGATTAGAGGGGTAAAAATCGTTGTCGGCAGGCGGAGTTTCAGATGCTTGAATTTTTGATTGTTGTTCATCTCGTATCGATGATCCAAGAAGTGATGATTGCGCGACTGCAGTACCGGGAGTGGTGCTGATTAATAAGCTTGCTGAGACGAAAGCAAGGAGTTTGCGTGAGAGAGCTTTCATGGCGGTCCTTAGACGAGAGTGGAACAAGGAATTGTTCTACTAGGTCAGCTTATAGCTTGATGGCAGGCTACGCTGGTTAAGTGAAAAAGCTCTCCTTTCTAATCTCGTGGGGTACCGATGAAAATAGTTAAACTCGGTCTTTCTTCTCTAGCCTGCGCATTTACTGCGCTAGGAGCTTGTTCTGCCATGGCCTCCGCTGCAGATAATGACTTCGCTTCATTGCAGGCAAGCAGTACTGTGCCGGTGAATGATAATCGTATTGCGGCTTTGTGGTCGGTCACTCCGAGTTTGGACGACTCACAGCAACAGCGTGTTCGGCGTGATTGCACGGCAAGCTATGTGGGGGATAATTTTTGGTTGACCGCGCATCACTGTGTGTCTAATTCACCTTTTATGGATGGTTTTCTCCGCCAATCAGATGGTGAAGTAGCAGGTATCGCTGCTATCTATATCAAGTCTTCTACTGAAGATGTTGCGCTTATTAAAGTCGGTGATGGAATCAATGCCGATTCATTTACCTTGGCCACAGAGCCGTTGAAGATCGGGGATCAAGCCGTACTTACTGGTTATGGTCAACCTCATGACTATGCTTCTTCGGCGTCAACAGTCATTTCCGAAAAAGTAGGCTCCTTGAACTTTGGAAACGTTACGTATACCGATCTGTTCAAAGGGAAATCGTCAACGCTTTCACGCTCCTGTGGTGGAGATTCAGGAGCACCTATCTACAAAAACAACACTCTCTACGCAGTACACACTGCCGGCGGCTTTAACCCAGAATGCATCGATGGGCAAGATAGGCCCATGTGGCATACAAACCTCCCTCCGAGGGCTCACTGGGTACATGAAACTATCCACTCTAACGTGGGACTTTCCCCTCAAGAAAAAGTTAAAGCAGAAAACGGCCTTAAGTATGCTCCTCCTGTAGCTCATCCGCTCGTTGACCCCCATACCCCAGACACTCATAAAGAAACACGAAAAAACTCTTCTGATATGTCCTCACTATCAAGCTCAAGTCATTTTTAAAACATCGATACCCCGAGTAAAAGAAGTAGCTCTATATAGTTCCTGGAATACTAGTTGGAATAGCTTTTATCTTATTCTTACAGTAGTGAGCTGGTTCCTTGGGACTGTATGGCGAAAGATTCAAC
>NZ_JALXXL010000008.1 GCF_025152525.1 Corynebacterium sp. p3-SID1056 | reverse complement strand
GTGACACACCTCAATCATGCTCGAGCACAGGCCCACAATTAGGAGACACGCCCTAGGTCGAGATATCACCATCTTAGAGCGGTCTCAGATGGAAGTCTAGTCGCGAAACCGCCCTCACCTGCCAAGGCGCGGCAAGCACACCCCGTGAATTACGGCGGCGCACAGCCGCCTCCAAAGCACAAGGTTGTAATTTGTGTAACAATCCGGTGGTGTGAGGCTAGAGAAGCAACGCTCCAAGAAACCGTCCACGAACCCGAAGTACGCAACCTCCCCCTCATCCACCCACTACCGCACGACTGCTCCGCCCCAGCACGACCTCGCTCAGTTTCGGAACAAGCAACGCATCCCGATGATTCGCCTGGTTTAGCGGGCTGGTTCGTTGAGGGACAACGCGGCGTCGATAAGCAGCCCCAAGTCCTCTTGCGCATAGGTGGCGCGCAGCTGAGCATCGTTGCCGCCACGTAGGTTGCCCCGCACGAGCGCCACGCCCTGGGAGGCCGGCACCATCGAAAACTCGCGCGGGTGCGGAAAGACCTGGCGCACGAAGTGGCCCGCGCGCAGCGCGCAGCGGTTGAGCCAGATGTCATCCGCGTGCGGGGCGCACTCCTGGAAGGCAGTGCCCTGCGCCGCGACCGCGTCCACCATCGCCGGCGGGTACGCCACGCCCGACACGCCTGTGGCGAAGTGGCGCGGGTCTGGGTCCGTATCCTGCACGGACTTCCACTGCCTGTAGGGAGCCAGCTGTCCGTCTTGCAGCACGATCTCGTGCGCGCGGTAGGCCACCACATTGTTTGGGTCGGCATCGGAGGCGTTGAGCAGTTTTTCCGCGAACCACTTGGGGTACATCATGTCGTCGTCGACAGTAATGACGCGGGTACCGGTTCCCGCAAACTGTTGGAAGGTGCCGTAGTACTTCGTGTGTGGGCCGTAATGCCCGTCCGAGCAGCGCACCTGCAGGCCGTGCTCCACGAGCGCGTGCAGGCCCTTGGGCCACTCGCCCTCGTAGTCCTCTTTATCCAGCCATAAGTACACCGGCAGGCGCTTCGTGCCGACGAGCAGGGAGGAAATCGAAACCACGGCAGACTTCAGCCGCGGACCGTGTGAGGTCAGCGAGATGACCGTGCTGCCCTCTTGCGGGAAGCGCGCGGGAGACTTGCGCGCTACCACCCGCAGCTGGGGCGCGCGCAACAGTGCACCAACCCCAACAAGAGCTTGCCGTAGCGCATAGTCAATCCACATGTGCCAAAACTTTAGCCGACTTGAGTAAATAGGGGCATGATGGGAGGCATGACTGACACGACGGGTACAGCAACCGACTCTGCGCAGCCTGATAATGTTGCCGGGCACGGGAAGGCGACTTTTCACGACTGGTGGCAAGCGGCGCGTCCTCACACGTGGCCGAACGCTTTCGCGCCCGTCATTGCCGGTACCGGCCTCGCCGCGTACAACGGCGGCATGCACCTGGGCAAGGCACTGTTGGCGCTCGGTGTTGCGTGGGCCCTGATCGTCGGCGTGAACTTTGCCAACGACTACTCCGACGGGGTCCGCGGCACCGACGATGACCGCACCGGCCCCACCCGCATCACCGCCTCGGGGTTAGCGCGCCCGCAGGACGTGAAACTCGCAGCTTTTGTCTCTTTCTTCGTGGCCGCGGTGCTGGGAATCATCCTTGCGGTGATGAGCGCGTGGTGGCTCGTACTGGTCGGCGCGGCGTGTATCGCAGCCGCATGGTTCTACACCGGCGGAAAGAAGCCCTACGGCTACTACGGCTTCGGCGAGTTGGCGGTGTTCGTTTTCTTCGGGCTCGTCGCGGTCCTTGGCACGCAGTTCACGCAGGCTGGCTGGTTGACCGTGGATGGCTGGTTGGTGGCGATTGGTGTCGGCGCGATTTCGGCATCGGTAAATTTGGCCAACAATATCCGCGACATCGATACCGATGCGGCTGCTGGCAAGCACACCCTGGCCGTGCGCATCGGTGACGTACGTGCGCGCCGCTTGTTTACCGTCCTGACCTTGACGCCGTTTGCGGTATCACTGCTTTTGGGCAACTCGCTTGCACTATTGGGCTTCGCTGCTTTGCCCTTCGCGGTGTCCTCCATCTTGACCGTGCAGCGCCAGCACGCCCAGGGCAAGGACCTCATCCCGGTGCTGGGCATGAACGGTCGAGCCATGCTGTTGTGGTCCGTCCTGACCGCCGTTGCACTCACGGTGACGGGGCTACAACTTTGGGGTTCCGGCACGGTGGTGCCGTACACGCTGCACTAGGCGCTCGGCTTCCCCGGCAGTCTGCGGCGGCGGACTGTCGAGGTTGTGTTGTGCCGCATTCGGCGTGGTCTGCGCAGTCGGTACAGTTTCCGTCGCAGGTGCGCGTGCGGGGTGCGGGTGCGGCGGTGGGAAGCGTTCGGTTGTGGGAGGTATAGCGGGTGCCATCGGCGAAGCGGTAGTGGATGTCGCCTCCACGCTGCCAGATATGGATGGAGTTATTGCTCACCAGCGAGTGGCACGACGAGCACAGGGGCAACAGGTTGTCCATGTTGGTCTCCCCGTTGCGGGACCAGTCCTTGATGTGGTGCATTTGAAGAAAGCGGGTATGCGTACAGCCAGGCATGGAACATTGGTGGCCCCAGTTGGCCAGCAGCGCGGCGACCTGCCCGTCTGTGGCGAAACGTTGCTGGCGGCTGACGTTGAGCGTCAGCCCCTTGCTATCCACCACATGGAAGCGGACCATCGCGTTGGCGATGTAGCTCTCAACTGCAGAAGACTTCGCCTGCAGGTTGTTGGGCATCCACGCGCGACCGTCCTCGGTCACCATGATGTTCACGTGGGCACCCGGGGTGCGCAGCGGGCTGGAGGGGTTGGTGCGCACCATATTGATCATGGCGATGAAGGCGGAGTAGAAGCTCCGCGGTTCTGGCGGGCCGAAGCGCGAGGCGCTGTGCTCTTCATCGAGCGCTTTGGCGGTCGATTTAATGTCCTCCCAGAGGCTCTTGCGGTTGGACCCTGGTGGAGCGGTCTTGGTCGCCGGACAGCATTCTTCGGTGGCTTCCGCCTGCTTTAGGAGCGCGTCGAGAGCTTCGGGATCGTCCAGCGCTTCGGGTGTCGTGTCCTCGAGACCGTGGTTGGCTAACTGGGCGAGTTTGAGCGCGGCGAGCAGCTCCTCGCCGGTGACGGCTGGCAGCAGGACATCAAGGTGGACCATCCCGTCTTTGCGCTTGTTGAGCCGGAAGTACGGCTCGGTGGGGTCTTTATCATCGTTTGGTTCCACACCTGCGAGCTTTTGCTGGAGCTCAGAGAAGCACATTGCCTCAGCGTCTGCGACGAGTTCGCCTTCGTTCTCCTCATTCATGTAGTTCAACAGCCACCTGACGGTGGTGTAACTAATCCGCGCTTTTTCGAACGACTCATAAAGCATGCGATACTGTCGTATCCCCCTGGCGACGAATACATACTCGAAAGCAGTGCTCCGGGGGATACGTAGATCGCGTATCAACCAAGCGGCGGTAGTTTTCGAACCTAGGCGAGGCGCACAATCCCCCTCGTCGAACTGCCCGACGGCGTCGAGCATCCGCGCGCGGGCAACAGTGGAATCATCGTGGTTAACGTGAATATTCTTTGCTAGTTGAGCAGCGAGTTTTTCTTCTTCCGGGATGACAAGGTCCATGACGGTCTCTCAATTCTGTGGCGCGGCGATCTGGGTGGGTGGGTTTGCCTTCCGTTATATACATACACATGTTCGAGTGCAATAGGTATCGCATGTTGTGATTAAAATGTGACATTTCTCAATTAAGCGCACCACGCGAGTTTGAAATGGCAGATGAGGAACCTCAAAAAGTCTGCGGCCGCAGACTCACGGACGGCACCGCGGCACCCAAAAACAGTCCGCGGCCGCGGACTCTCACCCCTAGCGCCGCTTACCCCGCACGATCGCGGACCCTAGCCCAAGCCCGAGCGCGCCGCCGAGCACGACCAGTGCCACGAAGGGCAGCGCAGTAGGGTTCATAAGTACAAGTATCTCTAGCGCCTGCACTACCGGCGGCACCACGCACCACAGCCAGTCCGCCTTCTGCCGCCGCACCGTATCCCAGGCGGCGAGTCCCAACGCCACGAGCGGGTGCCCGAGCAGCAGCACCACGGCCCACCCGGCTGGGCCAAGCACGGAGGATCCCAGCAACAGGATCAGCGAGACCACGGCGAAAATGCCAAGCACGCCCTGTTCGGCTAACACGCCGCGTCGAATTCCGTTGCCGTCCACGTCTGCATACTCCCGTCGTAAGGGCTTACGGACAGCACAGTACCAGCCGGTTGCTGGAAAATTTCGCGCTTCGTGGCACTCGAGGACGCGATCGCTGTCTCGCGAGCAAAGACGCCATTGCCGCCAGTGTCATCGGGCGCGGGGTTGAGCAAGAGAGCGCGGTCGTCGGGATACGCGGCGTCGAGAGGCACTTGCTCCGCCCACGGCGCTGGATCGTTCACGTTCACGTGGACGTGCCCGGACTGTGCTGCTGGCGCAAGGTAGCGGGCAAGGACCGCGTTCGGCTCGTCGGCAACCAGCCCCTCCCGGTCCGCCGTCACCTCGAGCTGGCTGATGGGCTCGCCGCACGTCTGCACGTGCACCACGATGTTGCCCTGCCCGTCGTGAGAAAACCCGGACGCGCCAATCACCTCGACGTTGACGTAGTTGCCGCATCCGGCCAGACCGAGCGACGCCGCCACCATACCTGCGGCCCACGTGTGCCGGTTACTCATACTGCACCTCCTTGACGCGTTGCCCCCTAGCGTAGGGAACAATGTTCACGTAATCCTGGACGTGTCGCGAAAGGTTGATCACTCATGCTGGACGTGTTGACGGGCTTTGCCATCATCTTCGCAGTCATTGGCGTAGGCTTCGTGCTCGCGCAGAAAGGCGTGATTGGCAAGGGCGAGGCGCGCCTGCAGCTCAACCGCATCGCGTTCTGGGCCGCCACGCCGGCACTCGTGTTTTCCAGCGTGGCCACCTCGGATACCTCAGCGTTCGCCTCCCCCGTCGTCGTGGTGATCGCGGTCGCCTCCGTGGCCACGATGGCGATCTACTGGGTGCTCAGCGCCCTCTTTTTCCGCCGCAGCCTGGCCGAGACGATGGCGGGCGCAGCCGCATCAAGCTACTACAACTCCGTCAACATCGGCCTGCCTATTGCCACCTACGTCATCGGCGACGCCACCTACGTCATCCCCGCGCTTGTGCTGCAGATGGCGGTGCTCTCCCCCATCATCATCGCGGGCTTAAACGCCGAGGGCGCGAGCCTGCGCTCGATAGGCAGTTCCTTCGTCGCCGGCATCACCGCCCCCGTGGTCATCGCCGCCATCGCGGGCTTCGCCGTCTCGGCCTCGGGCTGGCAGGTGCCCGAACCGGTGCTGGCACCGCTGGAGATCCTCGGCGGAGCATCGATCCCGATGATCCTCATGAGCTTCGGTGCCTCGCTCAAGGGAGATGGTGTACTTGCGCAGGATCGCTTGCCGACGCTCACCGCCACCGCCCTCAAACTCATCGCCATGCCCGCACTCGCCCTGCTCGCCGGCTCGGCAATGGGCTTGACCGGCGCGGAGCTTTACGCGGCGCTCATCCTTGCGGCGCTGCCCACCGCCCAAAACGTGTACAACTACACCGCCACCTACCGGGTCGGCGAGACGGTCGCGCGCGACACCGTCTTCCTCACCACGTTCCTCTCGCTGCCCGCGATGCTGGTCATCGCCGCGCTGTTCGGCTGAACCAAGCGCTAGCGCTCGGCGAGCTCGCTAGCGATCCACGCCTTGCGCGCCTTGCGCTGCTCACGCCACTGGGCGACCGCCTCGGTCGCCTCGATGCGCTGGCGCTTGAAGACCAGCATGGATAGCGGGAACGCCACGATGAGGGCGAGGAGGGCGGAGATGATCAGGGGCACGGGGGCGTCGATAAGCAATGCAGCCCCCTGGATCACCACGGTGAGGGCGATGAACAGCCCGAGCCGGTAGAGGCCGTAGACCGCGGCGGCTTTGTTGGCGCGGGCGCGGGCATTGGGGACGAGCTCAGGGGCATTCTCTTGCATATGACTAACCCTAGACGGCGACCAAGTATGTTGGAAGTCATGGGAAGGCTACTACTCCTCGTGCTTGTCGTCGTCGCCATCTACCTGATGTGGCGCGCGTTCGGACCTGGCTCACAACAACGCATCGAGCAGGCCCAGCAGCGCCCGCAGATCAAGGGCCCAGACGATGATGAAGACTTCCTCTGGAACATCGAGAAGAACCGCTTCAAGGAGCGCCGCGCCCGCGAAGAGGCGGAACGCAAGCGCCTCGAGGAGGAAGCACGCCGCCGTCGCCGCGAAGAAAACGGCGAAAGCTAGCCCCGCCTAGTTCTGCTCAAGCACCTCGGGCAGGCGCTGAGCCCACGCAAGCGAATCGCGCACCCCGTCAGCGACGCTGCGCTCCGCGCGCCAGCCGAGCAGGCGGGCCGCCTTGTCCGTGCGGGTGGCGCAGCCCGCCACGTCGCCGTCGCGCGGCGGGGCGGTGCGGATCTCCAGGGGTTGACCTGTGGCCTCGCCGACCGCGTCAGCCAGCTCGAAAACGGTCGTGCCCTGGCCGGTGCCCAGGTTGATCACCTCGTAGTCGGCGAGCTCCGCCTTGAGTGCAGCGACGTGCGCGCGTGCCAGGTCCCACACGTGGACGTAGTCGCGCAGGCCGGAGCCGTCGCGGGTGGGCCACTCCACGCCGGTGACAGTGAAGGGCTCGCCCGCCTGGTAGGCGGAGATCATTTTGCCGAGTGCGTGCGAGGGCGCCGGGTTCTGCAGGCCGGTGCGCAGCTTCGGGTCCGCGCCGATCGGGTTGAAGTAGCGCAGGGAGGTCGCTTGGATGAGGCCGGCTGCGGCAGCGTCGGCAAGCACGCGCTCCAGCATCCACTTCGACGCCGCGTACGGGCTCGAGGGCTCGCAGGCGCTCTGCTCGTCGACAAGCAAGTCCTCGTCGGCCGCATACATCGCCGCGGTCGAACTGAGCAGGACGCGCTTCACACCGCGCTCGGCGAGCGCGCGCACGCAGGTCGTCGCCTTGCCCACGTTGTTCTCGTAGTAGTACAGCGGCTTGGCGACGGACTCGGGCACGACGATCTTCGCGGCGCAGTGGACGACGGCCTCGATGTCGGGGTGCTCGTCCATGATGCGGTGCAGCAGCGCCACGTCCGCGATGTCGCCCTCGTAGTGAGCGAAGCGCTCGGCGAAGACGCGAAGGCCGGTGGAGTAATCGTCCAGGATCACCGGGGTAATCCCGTTATCGGCGCAACAAGACGCAATGGTGGAGCCGATAAAGCCGGCACCACCGGTAATGAGGACCTTCATTTAACGCGCCTCCCTAGTTCAGACCCGCGTAAGAGTGCAGGCCGGCAATCACAGTATTGACGTAGGTCATGTTGAAGATGGTCATGGCCAGGGCAAACACGTTAATCCACGCGGCTTTAGAGTTCTTCCAGCCCGCCGTCGCGCGCGCGTGCAGGTAGGCGGCATACAGGATCCAGGTGATCATGGACACAGTTTCCTTCGCGTCCCAGTTCCACGGGCGGCCCCAGGCCACCTCGGCCCAGATCGCGCCGAAGACGATGCCGATGCCGAACAGCGGCAGCGTAATGATCGCCGTCTTGTACGTGATCTGGTCCAGCGTCTTTGCCGACGGCAACGGGTGCACAATCTTGCCAATGAAGCCGTGCTCCTTGCCCTTCGGCTGCCACATGCGCAGCAGGTACAGCAGCGCGAACACACCGGAGACGATACCGACCGAGGCACCGATCGACACCGTGGACACGTGCACCGGCAGCCAGTAGGACTGCAGCGCCGGCACCACCGGGGCGGCCTGCATGTGGAAGACCGTCGAGTTGAGGAACATCGCAACCACCATCGGGAACAGCAGCCACGGCCAAATCGTGTGCCAGCCCTTGCGGCCAATCACGATCGCGGCAGCCACCATAATCACCGCGGTCATAAACAGGATGTACTCGTACAGGTTGCCCAGCGGGAAACGCTGCGCCGCTATACCGCGGGTAACAAAAGCCACCAGGTGCAGGGCCACACCGAACCACACCAGGGCCTGCGTCATGCCAGACCACTTGCGGGCGTTCGCCACCCGCGCCTCGTACGCCTCGTCCAGGTCCTGCTCCGGGGGCAGTTGCTTCTCGACGACCGCGGGTCCGCCCGCGCCAACCGCAACTTTAGCCTCCGCGCGCTCCTGCGCGCGCTTTTCACGGCGCACGTCGACGACTGCGAGCACGCGGCCGTAGTAGACACACGACATCAACAGCGCGACGATGTAAATGATGAATGCAGTGCGAAACGTGAGGTCAGACAGCTCCGCCATGGTGGTGTTGACAAGCATGGGTGACAATCTACCCGATTGCGGTGGCGTTATCCAAGGTCATCCACCTCTTCGGGGTCATCTTCCTCCGCCTGACCGAGGATCTCGGCGGCCAGTTCCCGAAACTCCGGGCCCCAGCCCGCGCGGTCCGTGCGCGCAAGCCCGGCGATCTCGACGGACGTTGCACCGTCGGCGGCAGGGGTCAGGCGCACCCAAATGCGGCGGCGCTTGATGGTCAGCGAGCCGGCCAGAGCGACGAGCATGATGGTGGAGGCCACGAGCGCCCACATCTGCGTCGGGTCGCGCGAGATCTGGTAGTTGGCGTACTCCGCCGCACCGTCGAAGCGCAGCTTCACTCCGCCGTCGATGGTGACCTCATCGCCCGGGGCGAGGTTGACTCGCTCCACCTTCTGCAGGCGTCCCTCCGCAATGAGCATCTGGTCCAGCACGAAGATGTTCTGTGGGCGCCCCGAGTCGAGGCCGGAATCGCCGCGGTAGATATCCATCGACAGCGCCGGGTTATCCATCGAGGGGAAAGCCGAAGCCAGCGTGTCACTGTTTTGACCGCCCCACTCGGCCGTGGGTGCGAAGTTGCCCTCCAGGGCAATCTGGTGCTGGCGGCGCTCCTGCAGGTCCGGGTACATGCCCGCCGGCGGGTCGAAGCGCATCACGCCCGAGGACAAGAAGGTCTGCAGATCGTTCGGACGGAACTGCATCATCTGCGTGCGCGACTCGCCGTTCGGCCACGTCACCGTCACCTGCGGGGCGAACCCGTGGCCCTGCAGGTACACGCGGTCGCCGTGGATGCGCAGCGGGTGGTTCACCGCCAGGGTGGCCCCCTGCCAGCTCTCCTTCGGCGCGCTCAGATCGTCCGTGTAGGTGATGTCGGACCAGAAGCCGTTCGCCTGGCCGTTGTTCAGGTACTCGGCGCGGAAGTTCTTGGCATCGATGCAGAAGGGGGTCAGCCCGGTGCCGTCGAAAAGCGGGCCGGCGCGGAAGACATCGAAGTTGGCGGGCGAGGTATTGCAGAACTCGGTGGACTGCTCCACCGGCACCGCGTACTCGGACTCCGAGTTGGTCACCACGATGACCTGGCCCTCGTAGTAGACCATGCGGCCCGCGGCGAAGGCGAGAATCATGCCCACGATCCCGACGTGGAAGAGCAGGTTCATCAGCTCGCGCGTATACCCGCGCTCCGCCGAGATCGAATAGGCGCCCGCGCGGTCCTCATCCGGCGAGTAGGCGGCCACGTGCCAGCGCTTGAGCAGGCCGCGGACCCTCGCCTCGACCTCCTCGCGGCTGCCCTCGACCTCGCCTTGCGCGTGCAGCGGCATGCGGGAAAGGTAGCGCGGGGCGCGGGTGGGCTGGGCGCGGTAGGCGCGCCAGTGGTCGATCGAGCGCGGGATGATGCAGCCGATCAGCGAGACCATGAGCAGGGTGACGATGGCGATGAACCAGGTGGAGCTGAAGACGTCGAAAAGCTGCAGGCGATCGTAGATCGGCCCCATCGTCGGGTTGGCGTCGAGGTAGTCGTTGACCAGCGACTCGCTCACGTTGCGCTGAGGCAGAAGCGCGCCCGGGATGGACGCCAGCGAGAGCAGGAACAACAGCACCAGCGCCGTGCGCATACTGGTCAACCAATGCCACGCCTTGCGCAGCCACGTCCACACTTGCTTCACCTAAATCACCGTCGCTCCATATCCAACGATCCACTGCCTCGACCAGCCGACAAACAGGCTCCACAGGCCCGACACCAGCATGACGCCCACGGCAATCATGAGGACACCGCCGATGATTTGCATTGTGCGCGAGTGGCGGCGCAGAAAGTCGATGCTGCGCACCGCCTGCGCCGAGCCCAGCGCCACTAGGACAAAGGGCAGGCCCAGGCCCAGGCAGTACGCCACGACAAGCAGCACGCCGCGCGCGGCAGTCATGCCCTCGGTGCCCACCGACACCGAGATGATTGCCGCGAGTGTCGGTCCCAAACACGGCGTCCACCCCAGCGCAAACACGCCGCCGAGCAGCGGCGCGCCAAGCACGCTCGCTACGCGCTTCGGCTGCATGCGCGTATCGCGCTGCAGGGCCGGGATGGCGCCCAAAAAGACCACGCCCATCAGGATGGTGATCACCCCGCCGATGCGCATGAGCAGCTCGGCGTTGAGCGTAATCAGGCTGATCGCCCCGAACACCGACACCGTGGCTAAGAGGAACACCACGGTAAAGCCTGCGACGAAGAGCGCGGCCGCGCCCGCGACTGCCCACTTGCGCGACTGCACACGCGGGCCGTGCTCATCCATGCGCATCTCGCCCCCAACCACGCTGGTTAAGTACGACATGTAGCCGGGTACCAGCGGGATCACGCACGGCGAGGCGAAAGAGACCAGCCCCGCTGCTGCTGCGGCACACATGCCCAGCAGCAGCGGGCCGCTCGCTACGAGGTCCGCAAACGTCTCGCCCACCTTAAGCGTCATCCTCCTGCTCGAGCGTGTCCACCACATCCAGCAGGTCCTGGGCGGTGACTTCGCGCAGGAACACCGCAGCCGGGCGGTGCTGCGCGTCCAGCACGATCGTGGTGGGGATCACCGAGCTGGGCACGCCGCCGAGGAAAGAGGCCGTCTTGAACGGCGGATCGTAGATGGAGGGGTACGTGGCGTGATTGTCGCTAATGAAGTCCCGGGAAATCTCCGGCTGGTAGTCGCGCACGTTGATCCCCAGCACCGTGCCGGTGCCGCGGCGCTCAAGCTCCTCGTGCGCCTCCTGCAAGTCGTCGATCTCGGCGCGGCAGGGAGCGCACCACTGCCCCCAGGCATTCAGGACGACGATTTGGCCCTCGAAATCGCTCAAACGGATCTCTTCGCCCGGCTCCATCAGCGACTCGCCGGAAAAGTCCTCCACCGGCTTGCGCTCGGCCTGATCGTAGAAGATCTCGGTCTTCCCGCCCGGCGAATGGAACGCGAAGGTCTCCGACCCGCCGCCCTGCGCGCAGCCCGTAAGCAACAGCAGTGCCGCCATCGGTGCCGCGAGCAGACGGAAGCTTCTGCGCATGACGTGGGTACCTCTCAAATCTTCTCAGCGGGGGTGGTATACGACCAGTCAACAACAACGTCGCCATCAAACACAAGTGAGGTCACGCTGGCCAGATCGCACTCGCGACTCGCGTGCGCGAGCCGTTTGCCCTGCACGTAGCGCTGCACCATCACGATAGGCAGCTGGTGGCTCACCATCACCGCCTCGTGGCCCTCCGCCTTCTCGCGCGCATCGTCCACTGCGGCGCACATGCGCTCGCAGATATCGACGTAGGCCTCGCCCCAGCTCGGCTCAAAAGGATTGACCATGTGCCGCCAGCGCACCGGGTGCAAAAGCTGGCTGCGCCAGCCCTTCGTGCGCAGCCCCTCAAAGGTGTTGCCCGCCTCGATGATGTCCTCGCGAGTCTGGATCTCGCAGCCCGTGACCTCGACAATCGGCGCGGCCGTCTCCTGGGCGCGCTCCAACGGGCTCGCGGCCAGGTAGGTCACGTCGCGCCCGTCGAAGAACTGCGCGGTCACCGCCGCCATCGAGCGGCCCCGCGAGCTCAAGTGGTAGCCGGGCATGCGCCCGTAGAGCACCTTCTTCGGGTTATAGACCTCGCCGTGGCGCACGAGGTGCACGGTAGTTTTACTCACTCGGCGCCACCGCCTGCGCGGCGGCCTTCGCCGCAGGCACGAGGGCTTCCTCGATGCGGCCGAAGTCCTCGTCGGTCAGCGCGGTGGAGACGAACCAGGTCTCGAACGGGCTCGGCGGGGCAAACACGCCGTTGTCCAGCAGGGCGTGGAAGAACGGTGCGTAACGGAAAGTATCCGCCGCCTTCATGTCGGCGAAGTTGCGGCCCTCCCCCTCTGCAAAGCGGAAGGACAGCATCGTCGACGCGCGCTGCACGTTGTGTGCCACACCCTCGCGCTCCAGCGCGTCCGAGACCATCTTCGCCAGCGTATCCGCATTACGCTGCAACACCGGGTAGATGTCCTCCGAGGCCAGGCGCAGCGAAGCCATGCCCGCGGCCATCGCGACCGGGTTACCGGACAGGGTGCCCGCCTGGTAGACCGGGCCGTTCGGGGCCAGGCGCTCCATGATCTCCTTGCGGCCGCCGAAGGCCGCGGCAGGCAGACCGCCGGAAATGACCTTGCCAAAGGTGGTCAGATCACCAGCGACGTTGTCCACGCCGTACCAGCCGGCATAGGAGGTGCGGAAGCCCGTCATCACCTCGTCCAAGATGAGCAGCGCGCCGTTGGCGTGCGCCACCTCCTTGAGCTTCGCGTTGAAGTTATCCTGCGGTGCGACCGTGCCCATGTTGCCCGCGGCGGCCTCGGCGATCACCGCGGCGATCTCGCCCTCGTTCTCCGCGAACGCGGCCTTGACCGCTTCGATGTCGTTGTAGGGCACCACGATCGTGTCCGCGGCCTGCGCGCCGGTCACGCCCGGCGAATCCGGCAGCGAGTACGTCGCAATGCCCGAGCCCGCAGCGGCGAGCAGCGCATCCACGTGTCCGTGGTAGCAGCCGTCGAACTTGATGATCTTGGAACGGCCCGTGTAGCCGCGCGCCAGGCGCACCGCCGACATCGTCGCCTCGGTGCCAGAGTTGACCATGCGCACCTCTTCCACCGAGGTACGGCCCACGATCATTTCCGCGATCTCCACCTCTGCCTCGGTCGGCGCGCCGAAACTTAAGCCCTTGGCCATCGCCTCCTCGACCGCCGCGAGGATCTCCGGGTGCGCATTGCCGTGGATCATCGGCCCCCAGGAATTGATGAGGTCGACATAGGCGTTGCCGTCGACGTCGATAAGCGAGCTGCCGTGCGCGCTCTCGATGAAGCGCGTCTGGCCGCCCACGGAGCCGAAGCCGCGCACCGGCGAGTTCACCCCGCCCGGGGTAGTCAACTGCGCGCGCTCCCACAGCGCGGCGGAGCGGGACGTATGAGCGGACGTTGGGTACTTGGCCGAAGTAGTCATACCCGCCAATCCTAGGGCATCCGGCTTACTTGGCTTGTTTGCCCTGCCTGCGGAAGATGCCAATGAAGATGACAACCAGCAGGCCGATCGCGATCCAATTCGCCACCCGCGCGTACTGCTCCAGCACGAAGACCACCGGCTCGCCAATCGACCAGCCCAGCGCGAAGT
This sequence comes from Corynebacterium sp. p3-SID1056, assembly GCF_025152525.1. Taxonomy (GTDB): domain Bacteria; phylum Actinomycetota; class Actinomycetes; order Mycobacteriales; family Mycobacteriaceae; genus Corynebacterium. The sequence continues at coordinate 113,727 of NZ_JALXXL010000008.1, read as the reverse complement.
AGCCCAGCGACCAGATCGTCTTGGACACGAAGTCCAGCACCAGGAACTTCCACAGCGGCATATTCGTCATGCCCATCAGCACGAACACCACAAACGCGATCGGCAGCGGGATCGGCACGTACGCCAAGAAGATTCCCAGCCAACCCAGCTTCATCGCCCACTGCTCCACCCGCGCAATATTTTTCGCGGTCCGCTTGGAATTCTGGGCCTGCACCTCGAGGATGCCGCGGCCCCACAGCTTGCCGGCCCACCAGTAAATCCAGTCGAACTTGATCGCCACCAGCGAGCCGACAAGCAGGTAGAAGAGCCAGTGCTGGGCCTCGCCTACCGACGCCAACGCGCCCGTCGACGCCGCGCCAATCCGCGAGCCCGTCACCGCCAAAAGGATCGGCGGGTCCAGACCGAGCAGCCAGGCGCGCAGCGGGATCATCGCCAGCCCGAACAGGCCAACGAAACCAAACCAGCCCAGGCACCAGTAGTCGGCCTTGGTGGGCTTTTCGTTCCAGGGCATACCTGGCTGCTCCCACCACTCCTGCTCTGCCTGTGGGCTGGCCTGTTCCTCGCTCGACATAGGCAGGAAGTCTACCTATTTAGGCGCTGCGCGTTGGAACTGCGCGTTAGAACTGCGGGAGCAGCCCCGGGTTCAGCGCCACCACAATGCCGATGATGGCGAGCAGTCCAAGGACGACACCGACGATGATGCCGCCGGTCGAGGAGCCGTCTTTGTCCGCGCCGGTCAGCTTCGCGCAGTCCTGCTTTACCGGCTGGTAGGCGGACTCGGCTGCCTCGGTGTTCACGCGGGCCTCGGCCGTGGCGGTACGTGCTGCCTCGGCTTCCTGCGCGCGCGTGGTTGCGACCTGCTTCGCTTCGGCCAGTGCCTGCGCGGCAGCTTCCTCGCGCGCGGGCTGTGCTTTTCTCGCCTCGTCGAGCTCCTGGGCGCGCGAGGTCACGGTCTGCTCCGCCGCGTCCAGCGCGTACGCCGCCTCGAGGATCTGCTGCGCGTCGGTCACGTCGTCTTCGCGCTGCGCGAGCGCCTTACGCTTCGCCGCGTCGCCGTGCTCGATGGCGTCGACGAGCCCGTCGTAGTAGGCGTTGAAGCGCTCGGTGTACTCCGCAACCGTATATGTCGTCTCCGGCGTCCAGTTGTAGGCGAAGGTTTGGGCATGCGCGATGGTCCACGGATAGCCGTCGTAGAAAAACTCCTCCGTGTTTACCGCAAACCCAGTCGCACGCATCGCCGGGTTCACCAGCGCCATGTAGTGGCCAGCGCCTGCGGAGAACGGGTCCCTCCCCTGCTGCCGCGCCTCGAAGTAGATTGGGCGCTCGCGGTGGAACCAGCCGTCAAAGGGGTTTTCTGCGTTCCACGACAGGTTGTCCCACCCGTTCCCGGAGTGCCCGCGTGGCAGCTGCTGGGACCAGTTGATGTTCACCTGCGCCTGCGCCATGAGGAAGTCGGACACCGGCAGCGCGGGCTGGCCGTCACTTTCTCGCAGCTCGTTGGCCTCCGGTAGCCAGCCGATCGCGGCCTTCATGTTGTCCAGGTGCGTGGCGTCGTCCGCCGCGCCGATGCGCGTATCGTCCGCGATGCGGTACCCGGTCTGCCCGGTGACCTCGTCTACCTCCTGAAAGCGGTAGTCAGTCTGCAGCTCGGCAACGGCATCCTCAGCCCCCATCGCCTCGAAGAAGCCGAGCGAGCCGCGATCAAACTGCGCCTGCGCCTCAGCTTTGCTCTCCTCGAGCGCGGCCCGCGCTGCTTCCTCGCTCGCCTTCGCACCGTCGTACGCCGCTCTTGCCGACGCCACCGTCACCCCCTCCGGCACCGCATCCCGCGCCACATCCCGCTCCTTGGTCGCGGACTCGAGCGCGCGCTCGGCGTCGGCGACCATGTTTGCGCTCGCGTCGCGCTCCTGCTCCGCCTCCTCGACGCGCGCCTGCGCCTGTTCGAGCGCGTCCTGCGCGGCACGCTCGGCTTCCTCGGCGGAGCGCTGTGCGCCGGTGGCGTTGTGCACGGCGTCGACAAGCGCGACGCAGCGCTCCTTTGTCACCGGCTCCGCCGCCGCCTGCGGTGCCACCACGATTGTGGCCGAGCAGGTCGCGGCCAGCACAAGTCCAAGATACTTCCTCATACCAGCAGATTAGCAGCCTCTACCCAGTTCCGCCCAAGGTGTGGGCTAGAGTTTCGCCTATGACTCAGTCCCTCACCCGCACGCAACGACTCGACCGGCTCCCCGTCACCGCCAAACACAAGAAACTCCTGGTTGGCTCGGGACTCGGCTGGGCGCTCGATGCTATGGACGTCGGGCTCGTCTCCTTCGTCATCGCCGCACTCGCCGTGCACTGGGACCTGGAGAAGACCACCACCAGCTGGATCGCCTCCATCGGTTTTATTGGCATGGCCATCGGTGCCTCCCTGGGCGGGCTCGCCGCCGACAAGCTCGGGCGACGCCACGTTTTCGCCATCACCCTGCTGCTCTACGGCCTGGCCACGGGCGCCTCCGCACTGGCGGGCTCGGTCGCCGTCCTCCTCATCTTCCGCTTTCTCACCGGCCTCGGGCTCGGCGCGGAACTGCCCGTCGCCTCCACCCTGGTCAGCGAGTTCGCCCCGCTCAAGGTGCGCGGGCGCATGGTGGTGTGGCTCGAAGCCTTCTGGGCGGTGGGCTGGATCCTGGCCGCCGTTATCGGCACCTTCATCGTCGCCGAGGGCGAAAACGGCTGGCGGTGGGGCCTGGCACTCGGTGCCGTCCCGGCGCTGTACGCACTGTATGTGCGCATGCAGCTGCCGGAATCCGTCCGCTTCCTCGAGTCGCGCGGCCGCGAGGAAGAGGCCGAGGCGGTCGTGCGCAGCTTTGAGGAGGGCGTACCGGCGGAGCAGCTCGCCAACGTTGAGGTTCCGGATGCACCCGCCAGCACCAGCACCCACATTTGGAGCCCCGAACTACGCGCCCGCACCGCCGCCTTCTGGACGGTGTGGTTCTGCGTCTCGCTCGCCTACTACGGTGCGTTTACCTGGATCCCGTCCTTGCTGGTCGACCAGGGTTTCAGCCTGGTCCGCTCGTTTAGCTTCACCCTGCTCATCACGCTCGCCCAGCTGCCCGGCTACGCCCTGGCCGGCTGGCTCATCGAGGTGTGGGGACGCCGCACCACCCTGGCCGTCTTCCTCGTCGGCTCCGCGATCTCGGCCGGGCTCTACGGACTCGCCGCAGCGCCCTGGCAGATCATCGCCGCCGGCTGCATGCTCTCCCTGTTCAACCTGGGTGCCTGGGGCGCGCTCTACGCCATCGGCCCGGAGCTCTATCCCACTCAGATCCGCGCCACCGGCACCGGTGCCGCCGCGGCCTTCGGGCGCGTCGGCTCCATCCTCGCCCCGCTCATCGTCCCACCGGTGCTCGTCTTTGGTGGCCACGCCGGCGTCTTCGCGGTCTTCGCCGTCGCGTTTACCGTGGCCGCGGCCGCCGCGTTCGTCCTGCCGGAGCAGCAGGGCACGCCGCTGGTGTAGGGGTCTGCAAAGTTCGCAAGTTGGAGTTCGATAGTCCCGGATTTTTCGAGATAATCGAGCTCCAACTATCGCTATCTAGCCGGTGGCCTGGCTACATGACGAGAAACGCCGCCCCTACACCAGCCCGCGAGCAGCCTCACGCGCGCTGCCGATCACGGCGGGCACGCCCACGCCGGCGACCCAGGCGCCGGCAACGCCAACGCCCGGGATATCCGCAAGCTCGTCCTTGACGCTGGCCACCGTCGCCAAGTGCGTTTCGTCGTAGCGCGGCAGGCCGCCGAACCAGCGCTGCACGAAGATCTCCTCCACGCCTGCCGCGCGCCCGTCGAAGCCGGTGATCGTCTTCAAATCGTCGAGGGCCCAATCCACCAGGTCGTCCTCGCTGGCGGTCATCGCCACGGTATCGCCGTAGCGGCCGAAGCTGGCGCGCACCAATGCGCCGCCGCGCTCCGCGAGGTGTGGCCACTTGCGCGAGGAAAGCGTAAACGCCTTGACGTGCACGTCCTTGGCGTCGGTGCTCACGAGTACGCCGGAGTTTTCGGGCAGGCCCTCGTCGGTCGCGAAGCGCAGGCCGACAACGGCGGAGTTGGCGAGCTTGACCGTGCGCAGCGTCTCGGCGGCCTCCGGGGCGATGCCGCGCAGCAGCAGCGCAGTCGTCGGTGCCGGCGTGGCCAGAAGAACACGGTCGTAGACGGTGTCCTCGCCGCCCTTGAGCCGGTAGCCTTCGCCCTCGCGGCTGATCGCGGAGATGAACGCGTCGACGTAGATATTGGCGCCGGACTTTTCGGCGAGCGCTTCGTAGAGTTCCTGGTAGCCCTCGCGGAACGTGGCAAAGATCGGTGCCGGCTTCCCCGAAGGAGCGGACTTTTTACGAGCCGCCTCCAGGTTGGCCACGGCGGTGGACAAGTGCACCGGGCCGTCGGCGGCCAGGCGGTCGAACTCCTCGGCCAGCTGTGGCACGGTGGCGCGCACACCCAGGTCGTCGGCGGTGCACGAGTACACGCCGCCAAGCAGGGAGGACACGATGTTGTCCACCACGTCGTCGCCGTAGCGCTCACGCACCAGGGTGCCGACGCTCATATCGCCGCCGACGGTCCATTCGAAGCCCTCGCGCTGTCCTTCCGTATCAATGCGGCGCGCCGTCTCCTCGCTCACCAGGTGTGCCACGGGTTCGGAGGTGGACGGGATGCCCATCATCCCTCCTGCCGGCATCGCGCGGGTCTCGCCGTCGACGTAGAGCAGCGAGCGCATGCCCGAGGGCGCGACCAGCGAGTCGGCAAGGCCCAGCTCATCGACGAGCTGCTTGGCCTCCGGGCGGCGCGCGATGAACGCTTCTGCGCCCATATCGGTCGGCCCGCCGTCAAAAGCCACGGTGTAGAGCTTGCCGCCGATGCGGTCGCTGCCCTCGTAGACGTCGACGGTGTGGCCGGAGCCCCGCAGCTCAAACGCTGCCGTCAACCCGGCAAGGCCTGCACCGACAATGGCGATATTCAATGGAGCACTCCTTCGCTTATGCTTCGTGGATCATTGCGACGGCGTCGGTGATCGCACCGGCGTCGGTGGTGGGCAGTACGCCGTGGCCGAGGTTGAAGATGTGGCCGGTCGCGGTGCCTGCCTCAATCGCGCGCGCGGCCTCGTCCTTGATGCGGCGGACCTCCTGCTCCACCACGTCGGGCCCAGCGAAGAGCATCGCGGGGTCGAGGTTGCCCTGCAGCACGCGCGGTGAGGTGAACCGGGTCGCAGCGACGTCGAGAGGCACGCGCCAGTCCACGCCCATCACCTCCGATCCCGCCTCGGACATCGCGCCAAGCAGCTCGCCAGTCGCCACGCCGAAGTGGATGCGCGGGATCACGCCCTCGACCTCCTTGAGGATCTCCGTCGAGTACGGCAGCACGTGCTCGCGGTAATCCGCCTCGGTGAGGAAGCCGGCCCAGGAGTCGAAGAGCTGCATCGCGTCAATGCCGGCGTCGACCTGCGTGCGCAAAAACGTCGTGATCGTGGGGACGAGGCGGCGCATCAGCGCGTGCCAGGTCTCCGGATCGCCGTGCATCATCGCCTTCGTCTTCTCGTGGTTCTTGCTCGGCCCGCCCTCGATGAGGTAGCTGGCCAGCGTAAAGGGCGCGCCGACAAAACCGATCAGGGCCTGGGTGTCGCTCAGCTCCCCCAGGATGATCTCGATGCCCTTGGCTACCTCGTCCACATTGTGCTCGAGCACGGGCAGCTTCTCGACGTCCGCACGCGTCCGAATCGCCTGCCCCATCACCGGCCCACGGCCGGGCACAATCTCCACGCCCACGCCGGCCGCCTTCAGCGGCACCACGATGTCGGAAAAGAGGATCGCCGCATCCATGTCGTGGCGGCGTACCGGCTGCAGCGTGATCTCTGCGAGCAGCTCCGGCATGAAGCAGGAATCGAGCATGGGGATGCCCTCGCGTACCTTGCGGTACTCGGGCAGCGAGCGGCCGGCCTGGCGCATAAACCACACCGGGGTGCGCGAAGGAGTGCGGCCGTTGGCAGCCTCAAGAAGCGGGGCGGAAGAAAGGTCGCGTCTGGTCATGGTCACCCAGCTTACGCGGGAAAAATTAGGCCGGGAAATGGCGCACGCGGACCGAACGCAACTCGATAACCAAAGAGCTGCCCAGCATCAGCGCCGTCGCGCCCACCGGGGGTAACACGCCGGCGATGGCTAAGAGCACCGCGACGAGGTTGTACGTCCAGGCCACCAGCATGTTGGAGTCGATGGTGCGGCACACCCGGCGCGAGAGCTCGACCAACTGCGGCACCGCGGTGACGTCGCGACGGATGAGCAGGACGTTGCACAGCTGATCCACCTTGCCGATGTCGGCGCCCAGGATGGCGTCGTCGGCGTACAGGATGCTCACGTCGGCCACGCGCAGGGTGCGCGCGGCCGTGTGGTCGCCCACCATCGCCACCGTGGCCCCCTTCGTATGCAAGGATCGCACCGCGTGCGGCTTGTCCGGGGCGGTAATGCCGGCGAGCACCTTCGAGATGCCCAAGAAGTCGGCGAAGCGGCGCGCCACCGGGTAGGTGTCGCGCGTGAGCATGACCGTTTCCGCCCCGATGGACTCCAGCCGGTCGATCGCCGTAATCGCGTCCGCCTTCGGCGGGTCGTACAGGGTGATCACGCCGCGATCGCGCCCCTTCCAGCGCACCACGACGGGCGTGCCCCCGGCCGTTGCCGCCAGCGAAAGGCGGCCTTTGAGCTGGGAGAGGTTTGTCGGGCGCCAGAGGATCGCCTCGAGGTTCTCGGTGTGCTGGTCCTCGTAGGTCAGCGTGAGGCGGCCGCGGACTGCACCGTCCGGTGTCGTGTCCTCCTGGCTCAGCTCGATCCAGGTCGGCCCGCCGTCTTGCTTGTCGCGCTTATCGCGCGCCTCGCGCGCCGCCTTGACCAGCGCGCGCGAGGAGGGGTGGTCGGACTCCACCGAAAGCGCACCCGCGACGGACAAGACGAGGTCCGGGTCCTCCCCGTACTCAGCGGTGACGGTCTCCACCGTCATCGTCGGCTCCACCAGGGTGCCCACCCGGTTAAACACCACCGCGTCGGTGGCTTCCAAGATGCGGAAGGTGGCACCGTCGCGCACCAGAATGCCGTTGCGGGCCGCGGACTCGATGCCCAGCCGGATGGCCAGCGCCGTCGAAATGGCAAGAGCGACTGGTGCCACCACGGCGAGGATCGCCAGGGCGGTGGCGAAGGCGGCGTTGACGTTGCCGGTGAGCAGCCACCACATGCCAAAGTCCAGCACGGCGAGCACGTACGCCGCCGGGATGAGCAGGCTCGCTGCCTGCGTCGACACCATGGTGGTGGCGTTTTGGTGGTGGGAGGCACGTTCCAGCCAACGGTTGACCGTGGACAAGCGGGTCGCGTGCCCCACGCGCGAAACGCGCATCTTCACCTTGCCTGTGCGCAAGATGGAGCCGGCGTAGACCTTGCTGCCGACTTTGAGGGTGCGGGACTCGTGGGCGTCGATAAGCTCGGGCTCCAGCTCGCCCGAACCACCGACCACTTCCCCATCTGCGGGGATGATCGCGCCCGGGACAATGACGATGTCGTCGCCGCGGTTGATCTCCGCGGCCGCCAGCGGCTCCTCGATCACCTTGCCGCTGCGCGAGCGGCGACGGACGAGGTACTCCGACTCCGAGTCCGGCACGCGCGCCGCAAGCTCCTGCTGCAAGTGCGGGCGCACGCGCATGCTGAAGAAGCGGCCGACCAAAAGCAGCGACGTCACGGCGCAGGCGACCTCGAAGAAGAGCGCCGGTTCTTCCGGCATGCGCAAGGGCAGCCACCCGCCGTAGTTGCGCCAGGTGAGTGTGCCTGCGTCGGTAAACACCAGCACCGCTGCGGACCACACGTAGGAGGCCAGAATGGCGAAGGAGCTGGCGCCGTCCAGCGCCGAGATGCCGCGGCGCACTCCGCCCGCCATCGCGCGGTGGAAGGGGAACGCGCACCACAGCGCCACCGGGGTGCTCAGCGCGAAGCAGGCCCACTGCCACCCGTCGAATTGCAGCGCGGAGACGTAGGTGAGCAGCAAGACGGGCAGCGTTAGCAGCACCGCCACCCACATGCGCAGCGGGGTGACCAGGTCGCGGGCGGTAAAGAGCACGTCCTCCTTCGCCCGCGAGCGCCGCGCCGCCTCTCCCGATCTGCGCACAAACCCTTGGGCGCGGGCGCGGCGCAGGCTCAGTTGCTCGTCGCGGCGCAGCTTCCGGCGGCGGCCGCTTAAGCCCCGCACACCGCGGCGCGGGGAGGGGCGCGTCGCAACGGTGCGGCCGAGCACGCTGCGGCGCAGCGTGGAATCCGTGAGCGTCGCCGTCACCCCGAAGCGCGCGAAGACCTCCTCGAGCTCCACAATCGATGTGGTGCTGGGGACCGTCACCCACGCGGTTTTCGTGCTGTAGACCAAGCGCGCGGAGACGCCTTCGAGCGCCTCGAGGGCCTCTTCAATCTCTTTGAGCTGGGGACCGTCTTCCAGCCCCTCCATCTCGAAGGCGTAGGAGGTGTTCGGGTACTGCGGGTTGCCGTCCGCGCCGATACGCGGGGAATCTACGTCGATGCCGCAGTCCCGTGCTGCCTCGCGGGCCGCATCGATGGACGCTTCCAGCGCGGCATGCTGCTCTTTGGTCATGGCTTACTGCCCTTCCACGTTGCGCCAGAGGTCGCCACTGCGCGCGTCGACAAAAGCGTTCGCCGCCGGGCGGAACGCGAAGAACAGGGCGGCGACGAGCAGCAGGGTGACAGCGAACGCCGACCAGCCAGCCACGCCGACGAAGAATCCGGCCAGGTTGACAAACACGGCTATTGCGACCGCCGCCGCAAACAGGCGGCGTGCGCCCTTCGAGCCGCGCTCGAAGAAGGCCGCGCAGCCGGCCACGACCAGCCCTAGCAGGATGTCTGCCCAGGCGACGATGCGCATGTTGGTGGCGAAGGCCTGCGCGAACTCCGCGTCCGCGTCCTTCGGGGCGCCGCTGGCAAGCATGAGCATGCCGCTGAGCAACAGCAGTACCGCAGCGACAAGCGCCACGTAATAGGCCGCGCGCAAGCTGCCGGGCCAGGTTGGGCCGGCCGTGGAGTGATACCGCCGGTTTCTGTCGTTGGGGTCAGCAACGAAGGTGGGAAACATTCCCGCCATGTGCGCTCCTTACTCGCCCTCTTGGCTGGGCTGCTTCTTCTGCTTCGGCTCCGCCCAGTCGACCGATTCCTTCCGGGTAGAGTAGAACAGTCCGAGCGCGCCCGCGACACCGAGGATGATTTGGATAACCCCGTCCGCGGCATAGAGTGCAACCGGCACCGTCGCAGAGGCCGGCGCCATCATGAACAGGCTCAGAATCCGCAAGGCGAAAAAGGCTGCAAACACCTGCAGCAGACGACGCGCGTTGGCCGCCCACTTCCCCCGCTTGGCCACCGTCCGCAGCGCGTAGGTGAACACGCCCAGGATGGTCAGCTGGATGAGCGCCATGAGCACAACCGAGCCGTACATGCCGAAGGTAAGCATCGCGTCGCTCAGCTCTTCGCCGCGCCCCTCGGCCGCCTGCTTGGCGCTCTCGCGCAACGCAGCCGGGTCGAGCACGGTAACGACGACGGTGAGGATCTGGTGCAGCAGTTCCCCGGCGATCATCACCGCCCAGCAGGCGAGCATGAGGCGCACCGACTCCGGCTGGGAGTCCTTCTTCCCGTGCGGGTCAGGCTGCGGCGCAGCCGCCGGAGCGATGTGGCTGGGCGACTGCGGGTTGTGTGGCGGGAGGCTCACCATAGGCGCTACCGAACTTCCTTTGCTGCTTCGATGGCGTAGTAGGTGAAGATCTGGTCCGCGCCGGCGCGCTTGATCGACGCCAGCGACTCCATCATCGTTTCCTCGAAGTCGATCCAGCCGTTGCGGCCGGCCGCCGCCATCATCGCGTACTCGCCGGAAACCTGGTAGGCCGCCACCGGTACCGGGGACATGTCGGCGATTTCGCGCAGCACGTCCAGGTACGGCAGGGCGGGCTTGACCATGACGAAGTCGGCGCCCTCATCGATGTCCAGCTGCGTCTCCAGGATCGACTCGCGGATGTTCGCCGGGTCCTGCTGGTAGGTACGGCGGTCGCCGGTCAGCGAGGAGCCCACCGCGTCGCGGAAGGGGCCGAAGAACTTGGAGGCGTACTTGGCGGAGTAAGCCATGATCGCCACGTCCTGGAAGCCGGCCGCATCGAGCGCCTCGCGGATCACGGCGACCTGGCCGTCCATCATGCCCGACGGGCTCACAATGTGGGCGCCGGCCTCGGCCTGCGCCACGGCCATCTTGGCGTACAGCGGCAGGGTCTTGTCGTTGTCCACGATCTCGTTGCCAAAGCGGTCGGTGCTCAGCGCGCCGCAGTGGCCGTGGTCGGTGAACTCGTCGAGGCAGGTATCCGCCATGATGAGCAGGTCGTTGCCGAACTCCTCGCGCAGCGCGCGCACGTTGCGGTTGAGCACACCGTTCTCGTCCCACGCGACCGAGCCGGTCGCGTCCTTGTCCTCATCCCGCGGCACGCCGAAGAGGTCGACGCACTTCACGCCGGCCTCGAGTGCCTCGTGGCACAGAGCCTTCAGCGTGTCCTTGGTGTGCTGGTAGACGCCGGGCATGGACGCGATCTCACGCTTGTCCTCGATGCCATCGGCGACAAACATAGGCAGGATGAAATCCTCCGGGTGCAGGCGCGTCTCCGCCGTAAACGCTCGCATCGCGGGGTTTTGGCGGAGGCGGCGGGGGCGGCGGGGCAAATCGTAGGTAGACATGGCCCCCATCATAGGCCCCGCGCCTTTTCGCTCCTACTCGCCGGAGGCTTTCGCCGGCTCCGCTTTCCGACGGGTGCGGCGCTTCTTGCGCGGCGGCGGCAGCTGGCCCGCCGCACGCAGGGAGGCGACGTGCGCCGCCAGGGCGTCGATAAGCGAGGGCACATCGGCGACCTCGGGCACGACATCGACGCGCAAGCCCTGCGCCTTGGCTTCCTCGGCCGTGTACGGGCCGATGCAGGCGATGATCGTGCGCTGGTGCGGCTTGCCCGCGATACCCACCAGGTTCTTCACCGTGGAAGCGGAGGTAAAACACACCGCGTCGAAGCCGCCGGTCTTGATCATGTCGCGGGTCTCCGGGGCCGGCGGGGCGGCGCGCACCGTGCGGTAGGCCACCACGTCGTCGACCTCCCAGCCCTTCTCCACCAGCCCGTCGACGAGCACATTCGTGCCCAGGTCGGCGCGCGGCAACAGGACGCGGGAGACCGGGTCGATATCCTCGACGTACTCGGGGAAGATCTCCACCATGCCCGCAGCGTTCTGCTTCGTGCGGTGCGGCACCAGCTCCGGGAACATGCCCAAAGCGCGCAGCGCGTCGGCGGTCTTCTGCCCCACCGCGCCCAGGTGCACCCCGGCAAAGGCGCGGGCGTCGAGGCCCAGCTGCTCAAACTTCTTCCACACCGCGTCGACCGCGTTGACGGAAGTAAACAGCACCCACTGGTAGCGGCCCTCCACGATGCCCTTGATCGCGCGGTCCATCTGCGCGGGGTTGCGCGGCGGTTCCAGCGAAATCGTCGGCACCGACTGCGGGATCGCGCCGTAGGAGCTCAGGCGGGCATTCATCGGGCCGGCCTGGTTCTTCGCCCGCGGCACGAGCACGCGCCAGCCGTAGAGCGGCCGGTTCTCCCACCAGGAGTACTTCGAGCGGTCGTCGGCAACGGTTCCCACCGTCACCACGAGCGAGCCCAGCAGCTCCGCGTCGAGCTTGCCCACCGTCTCGAGCGTGGCGTCGAAGGTGCGCTGCAGGCGGGTCGTGCCGTTCGTGGTCACCGCCACCGGGGTGGACGGCGCCATGTCGCGCGCCAGCAGCTGCTCCGCGATCTCGCCCAGCTGCGACTTCTGCGCCTGCAGCACCAGCGGTTCGGGGGCGGCGGCGAGCATGTCCCAGTCCACCTCTTGGGTCAGGTCAGCCTCGGTATAGGTCGAGCCCAGCGCGATGCCGGCGAAGGAGGGCACCGTCGAAGGCAGGCTCATCCCCGGCACCACCTGGAACTCGAGCCCGGCCGCCGCCACCGCAGAGATTTCTTCCATCACCTGGTCGCGGGTCAGCGGGTTGCCGCGCACGAGGCGCAGCACGTCGCCGTCGCCGGCCTCGCCGCGTTCGATGGCGGCGGCAGCCTCGTCGAGTGCATCTTTCAGCTTTGCGACGATCGCCTCACCGGAAAGCGCGACCTCCTCGATCTCGGCCGCGGTCGGGTCCTCGGGGCGCGGCGGCTTGCGGCGCGCGCCGGCCTCCTTCGCTTCGGCAACCAGGCGTGCATAAGCTTCGTCGGCGGCATCCATCTTCGCCTTCGGCACAGGCAAAGCGGCGGCGACGACGTCTCGGGCACCCTGAGCGACCTCCGGATCAACGAGGGCGATAGAATTGTTTTCCATCACCTCGCGGGCCCGCACGGTCAAAAGGTCAGGGTTGCCCGGTCCCGCACCGACGAAGATGACCTTCCCCGGCGGGGGCGTAATCGAGGGCAATGTCATAGAACGATCTTTTCTAAGGCGCGAAATAGTAGCCCCGGCGGCACACGCGCAAAACGCGCAGCATGCAAGGAGCCACCCGCAAACACCTTCCGGTGCCTTGTGTGGCCCCCAGTTGCGTCGGGGCAATCCGACGTATGGTAACTACACCTTAAGATGCAAGACCGCTGAAAACAAAACTCGTGACGCTATTCCATGAGTTCCTTGGCGCCGCGCGCGACAAGCGCCTCCGCCGCGCGGGTGCCAACTGCTACCGCATCGGTGCCGGTCACGGTCTCAACGAGCTGGGTCTTACCGTCGAGCGCGAACACGCCGGCGCGCAAGGTCAGCTCGCCGTTTTCCTTCCGCGTCGCGTACGCCGCAACCGGGGCGGTGCAGCCAGCCTGCAGCGTGGCGAGCACCTGCCGCTCGGCCGCCGCGCACGCGGTCGCATCTTCGTCGACAAGCGCGTCAAGCGCGCGCACGTTCTCCGCATCCGCGGCGCGGCATTCCACCGCGAGCGCCCCCTGCGCCGGGGCTGGCAGCAGGGTCTCGGGCGCAAAGACCTCGGTGGCGCGGTCCGCGTAGCCGCCGCGGCTCAGGCCCGCGTACGCCAGGATGATGGCGTCGAGCTCGCCGCGCTCCACGTAGCTCATCCGCGTCTCAATGTTGCCGCGCAGCGGGCGAATGTCCAGGTCGGGGCGCAGCGCGCGCAGCTGGGAGACGCGCCGCGGCGCCGAGGTGCCGACCTTCGCGCCCTGCGGCAGCTGTGCAAGCGTCAGCCCGTCGCGCGCGATGAGCGCCTCGCGGCGGTCCTCCCGCTGCGGGGTGATCAGGTGCAGGCGCGGATCCGGCGCGGTGGGCAGGTCCTTGAAGGAGTGCACGGCCACGTCCACCTCGCCGCCGGCGAGCGCGTCGCGCAGCGCCGTGGTAAACACGCCGACGCCAATGCGCTCGACCGGGGACATGTTCACGTCGCCCGCCGTGGTCACGATGTGCAGTTCGGCCTCGACCCCGTTGGCGATGAGCGCGTCGCGCACGTGGCCTGCCTGGGTGGTGGCGAGGTGGGATCCGCGCGTTCCAATCTTGAGCATCAGTTCTCCTTCGCGTGCATTTCTTCCGGCCGCGGCAAGTGCTGCGCATCCACGGCCACCGACGATCCGCCGAGCCCGAAGAGCTCCTCGATCGCGGTTTCCACGCTGACCGTCTCGGCGGTGGCGGCCAGCTCTTTGATCTTGACTGTCGGCGTGTGCAAAAGCTTATCGACGACACGCTTCACCGACCTGGCGACCTGCTCAAAGTCCTGCTCGGAAAGCTCGGGCAGGCGCGCCCGCAGGCGGGTCAGCTCCTGCGCTTGGACCTCGTTGGCCGTGCGCCGCAGCCGGGTCACCGCGGGCGCGACCTCGCGGACGCGCTGCTCGGAGCTAAACGCGTCGACTTCCTCGCGCACGATTGCTTCGGCCTTGACCAGCGCACGCGAGTCCTCCGTGTCCGCGTCCCGCAGCGAGGCATGGAGCGACTCGATATTGACCAGGTGCACGCCCTCGCGCTTGGTCACCGCGTCGTCGATATCGCGCGGCAGGGACAGATCCACCAGCATCGTCGGGCCGGAGAGATCCTCCGGAGTAATGGTGAAGTCGTCCGAGGCAGTCGCGGAAACCGTAATGTCAGCGCGGCCGATCGCCCCTGCCCGGGCGTTGAAGTCCACCACCTCGGCGGCCACCCCCGCCTCGCGCGCGTGCTCTGCTACCCGCTCGGCGCGCGAACGCGTGCGGTTGGCGATGATCAGCCGGTCAATCCCCTGCTTGCCCAGGTGCGTGGCCGCCAGCGAGCTCATCGCCCCGGCCCCCAACACGAGCGCGGTGCGCTCGCGGAAGTCGTCGATGCCCAAGATGCGCCGGGCCTCGTCGAGGGCGAAGGTGACCATCGACGCCCCGGAATCATCAATGCTCGTCTCCGAGTGCACACGCTTACCGGTGTGCAGCGCCGTCTGCGCCAAAGAGTGCAAGGTGGGCCCCACCGTGCCGCGCTCTGCCGCATCGAGGTAGGAGGCGCGCACCTGGCCGATGATCTGCTGCTCCCCCACCACCATCGAATCTAAGCCCGCGGCCACGGTAAACATGTGCTCGGCGGCAGCATCCGCGTAGCGCACGTACAGGTAGCCGCGCAGCTCGTCCTCCGGAACCCCGGAGACCCGCGCGAGCACCGTCAGCACGTCTTCCACCCCGGAGTGGAAGGCGGTGGCCACCGTGTAGACCTCGAGCCGGTTGCAGGTGGAAATAATCATCGCCTCGGTCAACGAAGGCTGCTGCACCAGCGATGCGGCAGTGTCGTGTTGCACCTTCTCGTCCATGCTGAGGCGCTCCAGCAGCGCCACGGGCGCAGAACGGTGCGACATCCCTACGACGAGCACACTCACACAATCACTCCAGTCAGACCTTCCCCTGCCAGAAAATCAAACTAAAGGATACCCCGCTATGACTTCAGTTCCGCGACGAGGTCGTCGGAGTCGACCTCCCAGCAGGCAAACTCCTCGCCGTCGATCACCACGACCGGCACGTGGTCGCCGTACTCGGCGGCCAGCTCGGGGGCCGAGTCGACGTCGACAAGCGAAAGCTTTGCGCCGCACTCGCGCACCAGCGGGCGGATCTGCTCCGCCACGCGCACGCACGACCCGCATCCCTCGCGCACCATCAGCTCCACGTGCTTGCCCATCGCTCCTCCTGACCGAATCTGACTCAAGCGGTACGATATTCCAAGCTAACACCCACAGCGGAAGGCACAGCGAAAGGTGAGGACATGAGCGAACACGGCGACCTGCTCGCCGCGTGGTCCGTTTCCCACGGCAACCTGCGGCGTTTCCTCGAGGATCTCGCCGTGCGCCCGCTTGACGACGAAGCGCAGCGCACCGCCGGCGAAGCCGCCGCCGCAGCCGCCGTCGAGGAAACCTTCGGCCTCGCGATCGACGACTTCGCCCTGGGCGTCGACTCCGTCGGCGGGGCCTTTGCCACCGCCGGTGCCTCCACCATCACCCCGCCCGACCCGGATGTACCCCAGGATGCAGGTGCCGCCGCCTTCTTCGACGTGGACAACACGCTCATCCAGGGTTCCTCGCTCATCCTGCTCGCCGAGGGGCTGGCCAGGCGCCGCTTCATTACCGCCAGCGAGCTCATCCCGGCCCTGGTCAAGCAGCTGCGTTTCCGGCTGCGCGGGGCGGAGAGCCACGACGACATCGCCTCCGGCCGCGAGCACGCGCTGAGTCTGGTCAAGGGCAAGCGCGTCGACGAGCTGCAGTCGCTGTGCCGCGAGATCGTCGACCGCCAGATCGTGGGCAAGGCCTACCAGGACACCATCGAGCTGGCAGCCATGCACATCGCCGCAGGCCAGCAGGTGTGGCTCGTGTCCGCCACGCCGGTGCAGATCGGCCAGGCGCTTGCGGAAAGGCTCGGCTTTACCGGCGCGCTCGGAACCGTGGCGGAAGAAGAGGACGGGGTGTTCACCGGCCGGCTCGTCGGCGATATTCTGCACGGGCCCGGAAAGCGCCACGCGGTGGCCGCGCTGGCCGCTATCCAGCGCCTTGACCTGGAAAAGTGCACCGCCTACTCCGACAGCATCAACGACCTGCCGATGCTGGGCATGGTGGGTTCCCCCGTGGCGATCAACCCCGACCGTGCGCTGCGCCGCCACGCGCGCGAGGCCGGCTGGGCCATCCGCGAGTACCGGCCGATGCGCAAGCTCGCCCGGAATCGCGTTGCGCTTGGGGCCGTTGTGGCTGGTGTGGTTGCTTTGTCGTGTGGACTCGTGGCGGGCCGTGAAAAATTTCACGTATGACCATTTGGCGACCTGGGGGAACGAGGAATCCACCCCGGGACTGATGCGCGATTCCTCACGCGGACAGCAAAACACCCGCCCCAGCGCGGTGGGACGGGTGCACAGGCATAAGCTTACTTGCCCAGCTTGCGGCGCTGCACGCGGGTGCGACGCAGCATCTTGCGGTGCTTCTTCTTGGACATGCGCTTGCGGCGCTTCTTGATAACAGAACCCATGAGGCTTCCTCATTTCTCGTGTACGTACAGTGCGAGTCAGCGCGACCACCATCCCCGCGTAGGCGGGGCTAGCGGGCCAGCACGAGGTGCACGCTCTGCCGGGCGCGCGCCAACATCAATGGTTGACAGCATACAGTCCGGCGCGCCGCGACCAAAAATCCGGCGCCGTGCACCCATGACTCTTGGGAACCCGACGCCGGAGGGATTGGTAGCGCTTCGCGCAGTGCTTTACCCCACGTCGTAGACGGAGGACTCGAGGTACTCGTTGACCGCGGTCTCGTTCACGCGGAAGGACCGACCCACGCGCACTGCCGGCAGCTCGCCGGAGTGCACCAGGCGGTACACCGTCATCTTCGAAACGCGCATGATCTCAGCGACCTCTGCGACTGTCAGAAACTTACCTTTATCTTCGTTTGCCATGAAATATTTAACCCTTCAGCACGGTCGCGCTGTAGGCTTCCCCTCCCACAGGACGAACACGCACGTGCTTGAACCACCCTATCGTGAAACTAGGGCCAAATGCGACTCAAGTGCCAAAATTTTTCAGAGTGTTTCCAGTCGACCCCAACACACTCGTGTGAAAGGTGGGGCGAACGCAGCGCCGACCTACTTACGCCCCATCTCCGCCGAGCGCTCCGCGCACGCCTCCGTCGCCCGGTACAGCGCACCGCGCAGCCCGGATTCCTCCAGCTCGCGGATCGCCGCAACAGTGGTGCCCGCCGGCGAGGACACGCCCGCCCGGAGCGCGGCCGGGTCCGGTGTGCGCTCCAGCATGGCACCTGCGCCCGCGGCGGTGGCGGAGGCGAGTTCGGCGGCAAGGTCGCGGGGCAGGCCGAGGGACACGCCGGCGTCGACAAGCGCTTCGGCGAGCAAGAAGAAGTAGGCCGGGCCCGAGCCGGAAAGCGCGGTGACCGCATCCAGCTGGCTCTCCTTGACCTCGACGTACGTGCCGGCGGCCGAAAGCAGCTCGGCGATCTGTTCGCGCTGCTCATCGTCGACAAAGCGTCCGAAAGCGGCGGCGAGGACGCCCTTGCCCACCAGCATCGGGGTGTTCGGCATCACGCGCACAATCGGCGCGCCCGCCGAGGAGACCGCCTCCTCCATCGCGTGCAGGCAGATCCCCGCCGCCATCGACACCAACACCGGCTGCGTGTCAGCGTCGGCGATATCGGTGCTCACATCCTCCAAAAGCTCCAGGATCTGGTGCGGCTTCACGCACAGAAAGACCACGTCCGCCTCCGCGACGGCACCGTTATTGTCGTCCGTGACTTGCACGCCGTAACGCTCGGCGAGCTCCTGCCCGCGCTCCACGGTGCGGTTCGTCGCCGTGATCCGCTTCGGGTCGATCCCGCTGGCCACCAGGCCCGCCAGGAGGGACTCGCCGATGCTTCCCGCACCGATGATTGCGATCCGGCCGCGAAACGCGGGCGCGGAAGGCTCTGCCTGCTGCTCCGCAGCCTCTTCGCGCTCGTTCGTCGCCGTGCTCGTAGACATGGTTGTGCTGTGTTCCATGCTGCACAGCGTAAACCCTCCGACCAAGCACGCGCTCGGCGGAGGGCAAAAAGAGTGCGTTGCGCCAGCTAGATCAGGGCCGGACCGAAGGCCATCACTGCGGCGGCAATGGCAGCCATGGACACCGTCAACGCGTCGTTGCCGGTGCGCAGCGCCTTGACACCGAAGATCACCGCAACCACGGCGACAATGCCGGCGATAATAGCCACGGCCGTCGCCGCGTGTGCCCAGATCCACTGGAAGGCCAAAAAGCCCAGCACCCCGAGGATCAGCCCGCAGAACACGAGCAGCACCAGCATGATCGGGTTGATCGAGTCGTCTCCATCTTCCACCTCGGCCGGCACTGTGGAGTCTGCGGCCGCAGACTTTTTGCGGTCCGCCAGGTCTGCTGAGTCTGCCGAGTCCGCGGCGGCGGACTTTTTGGGCGCTTCCTCGACGACCGGGATCTTGCCCGTCGCCTCTGCGTCCTCGGTCGGCTTTGCGGGTGCCTCCGGCTTCACCTTGACCGGGCGCGACACCCCGCCGGATTCCACCTTGCGCAACACCGCAGTGTCGCCTGCCGACGGCGCGGGCGCATCCTTGCTCTGCGCCGGGCGCTTCACCTCTACCTTTTCCACCTCGACCTTGCGCGGGGTGGAAGCAGCGGAGTCCGCGGCCGCGGACTTGTTCTTCTCCTTCGCGGGGGCCTGCTCCTCAGGCGGGTCGATCGGCACGCTCGAATGCTTCGATTCCTGCGGCCGAGCGTCCACTCGCTTCAGGGAGCCGGTGAGCTCAGCAACCGAGACGCCGCCGTCTTCCAAGCTCCGGCGACGCCGACGGCGCTTGCCCGCCTCGGGGTTATCCTTCTGGGCCCGGGCGAGCAGCTCCGCAACTGTCAGCTGCTGATCCTCAGACATTAGGCGTGGTCTCCTTCGTCATCTCCTGGGGCAAGTCCCTGGTCAATCCGCTTCAGAATGACGCCTTCGCGCAACGCCCAAGGACAGATCTCTAACTTATCAAGATTAAGGGCTCGCATGGCAGCTTCTGCGACCAGGGCCCCTGCAACGATCTGGTGAGAGCGATCCGCGTTGATGCCTTCCAGCTCAGCGCGGTCGGCTGCGGTCATCCGCGAGATGAAGGCAATCAGCTGACGCAGACCGGGCGCGGTCAGCGTGCGCTGCACGTATGGGCCCGCCGAGGAGGGCGCAGCACCGGTCAAGCGCGCCAAGGAGCGAAAGGTCTTGGAGGTGCCGACGGCCAAGCCGACCTCGCCCAGCGCGTGGAACTTTTCCGCCGGGCCCGCCAGCTCCGCGTCGATGTAGTCGCGTAACGCGTTGATCTTCTTCCGCTCCGGCGGATCCGTTTCGAACCACTCGTGGGTCAAACGCCCGGCACCCAGGTCGAGCGAGACGGCCAGGTCCGGCACCTCTTCAGAGCCGGTGGACAGCTCGAGCGAGCCACCCCCGATGTCCAAGTTGGTGATCCGGCCGGCGGACCAGCCGTACCAGCGGCGCACCGCCTGGAAGGTCGTGCGGGCCTCCTCCTCGCCGGAGATGACCTTGAGGGCAACCCCCGTCTTCTTCTCCACCTTCTTCAGCACGGCCTCAGAGTTCGTCGCCGAACGCACCGCGGAAGTAGCGAAGGCGAGCAGCTCGTCGCACTTGAGGTTCTCGCTCAAGCCGCGGGCCTCGTCCACTGCGTCGATAAGCTTGTCGACGCCCTTATCCTCGATGTTGCCTTCCGCATCAAGCTGCTCCACGAGCCGCAGCGGCTGCTTCCAGTCACTCATCGGGGTGGGGCGACCACCCGCGTGTGCATCCACCGCCACCAAATGCACGGTGTTGCTGCCTACGTCTAATACACCTAATCGCACACCACCAGGGTAATGGGTCTACGGTGTTGAGGTGTGAATCAACCAGCCTCCAATGAAGTTTTTCTTGGATTTCCCGCCACTTCACCGGCCGGCAAATCCATCCAGGCAGGACGGGAAACCACCCCGGATTTCCCCCGCGAATGGTTTGAATTCGTCCACCCCGACGACCCCACCCACTACTTCAGCCTGGACCTGACCTGGCTGGAATCTACCTGGTCATGCCGCTTCGGCACGCCCGAGTGCTTGGGTATCGACGAGAGCTTCCCCGTCGTCGGCTGCTGCATCCACGGCGCCTACATCGCCGACGAAACCGATCGCGACGACCTCTACAACGCCGTCGCAGAAATGCCAGCAAAATACTGGCAGCTGCGCCCGGCGGAGACCGACTCCTACATCGCCAACGCCGACCCCACCGTGCTCGAGCCCTGGCTGGAATGGGACGACACAGAAGAAGAGGACGACGGCCCGCACATCAAGACCCGCGTGGTGGATGGGGCCTGCATCTTCGCCAACCGCACTACCGACGGCACCGGGCCGGGGTGCGCGCTGCACCAGTGGGCCGTGGCGGAAGGCCGCAACATCATCGGCTCCAAGCCAGAGGTGTGCTGGCAGGTCCCCTTCTCCCGGGAGGACGCCTACGAAGAGCGCTCCGACGGGGAGGAAATCCTGCGCACCACCATCGGCGAGTACGACCGCCGCCAGTGGGGCGGGGGCGGCGAGGACTTCGACTGGTGGTGCACCAGCGCCCCCAGCTGCCACGCCCCGCGGGGCGAGGGCGCGGCGACCCCGGTGTGGCAATCCATGAAGGACGAGCTCACCGCACTCATCGGCGAAAAACCCTACGAGGTTGTGGCACGCCACTGCGCCGCGCGAGCAAAAGTCCCGGCCGAGGCGAAATCCATCCACCCCGCGGCTGGCGCCGCAGCGGCGAATAACGTTTAAGCCTCGAACTTGTAGCCCAGGCCGCGCACCGTCACCAGCTGCTTAGGCTTCGACGGCTCCTCTTCGATCTTGGTGCGCAAGCGCTTGACGTGCACGTCCAGGGTCTTGGTGTCGCCGACGTAGTCCGCGCCCCAGATCCGGTCGATGAGCTGGCCGCGGGTCAGCACCCGGCCGGCGTTGCGCATCAGGTACTCCAGCAGGTCGAATTCCTTGAGGGGCATGGGGACCGCTGCCCCGTCGATAAGCACGGTGTGCCGCTCGATGTCCATCTTGACGCGGCCGCCCTCCAGGATCTCTGCACCGCCGGACTGCGAGGTGTCCCCCTCGCCGCCGCGGCGCAGCACCGCACGGATGCGCGCGATGAGCTCACGGGTGGAATACGGCTTGGTCACGTAGTCGTCCGCGCCGAGCTCCAGGCCCACCACCTTGTCAATTTCGGTGTCACGGGCAGTGACCATAATGATCGGCACCATCGACGTCGCGCGAATGCTCTTGCACACCTCCGTGCCGCTCATGCCCGGCAGCATGAGGTCTAAAAGCACCAGGTCAACATCATTGGCGGCAAAAGAGTCCAGCGCGCTCGGCCCATCTGGCGCAACGAGCGTGTCAAAGCCCTCCTTCTGCAAGAGATACGCCAAGGGATCAGCCAAAGATTCTTCGTCTTCAACGATGAGAATGGTGGTCACTGTTGTTCCTTACATCTTCCTAGCTCTGCATCGGATGCTGCTCAGCCGTCATCCGGCGCCGAGCGGCACGCGCCGGAGACTTCGCGTCCGCCTCGCCCTGCGCACCCACGGCCCGCGGCTGCGCCCCAGAATCTCCTGCGTCTGCTGAGTCTGCTGTGCCTACAGAGGAGCGCTCCGGGTCGAAGATGGGCAGCTCGATGGTGAACGTCGACCCCGTGCCAGGACGGGACCATAGCTTGATGTTACCCCCGTGGTTCGCCACCACGTGCTTGACGATGGCCAGGCCAAGCCCAGTGCCCCCAGTACTGCGCGAGCGCGCCTTGTCCACACGGTAAAAGCGCTCAAAAACGCGCTTCTGGTCTTCCGGCGCGATCCCGATGCCCCGGTCCGTGACGCGCAGGTGGAGCACCGTGCCCCGCATCACCTTCTGCGTCACGCTCACCGGTTGCCCGTCCGGCGAATAGTTAATCGCGTTGGAAACCAGGTTCGACACCGCTGCCGTCAACAGCGAGCGGTCCCCCAGCACATGCAGCCCGGTGCGCTCGCCGCGGATCAACTCAATGTCGCGGTTCTCGGCGGTGACGTGGTTGCGCTCTATCGCGTCGTCGATGATCTCGTCGATGCGCACCGGCGACATGTCCGGCAGGGCTTCCGCCCCCTGCAACTTCGACAGAGCGATCAGGTCGGTAATCATCTCGCCCATCCGCTGCGCCTCGTTTTGCAGTTTTGTGCCGAAGTAGTCCACCATCTCCACATCGGCGGGGTCTTCCATCAGCGCTTCAGCCAACAGGGCCATGCCCCCGACCGGCGTTTTCAGCTCGTGGGACACGTTGGCGACGAAATCGCGGCGCGCGTTTTCCATGCGTACGTTCTCCGATTCGTCGGTCACGTACACCGCAGCGTAGGTATTTTGCGTGAGCGTCAGCGGCTTGATCACCGCGCGGACATTTCTGATCCGGCTGCCGGTGGCGCGCTGCGGCAGGTCCAGGTTGAGCACGCGCTCCTCCTGGTCCTCGAAGACCTCGACTGCGACCGACCACACTTCGGGGTTGACCGTCCCGTCGTGCACGATCGACATGTCGTGAGCGCGCGCGTTGGATAACGCCACGCGCCCGGAGCGCTCCACCACCGCAACGCCGGTGGTGGAGCCCTGAATAGCCAGGTGGTACATCTGGCTGATCGAGCTGGTCTCCTCGTGAAGCTCCGCGTTGTAGTCGCTATTGCGCTCACGCCAACGCAGCGCTCGCCGCACCAGTGGTGCTGCGAGCGCTGCAACAGCGATGCCCAGCAGAAAGGCGATCAATGGGCTCATACAAACAGCAGTGCGCTGACTACTTCTGGCCCTGGTTTGCCACGGCTGCGGCACCGGCGGCGGCCGCCTCCGGGTCCAGGTACGTGCCACCCGGGTTCAGCACCTTGCCGTCCGCGTCGATCTCGTAGACAAGCGGCATGCCGGTTGGGATGTTCAGGCCCGCAATCTCTTCCTCAGAGATGTTGTCCAGGTACTTCACCAGCGCGCGCAGCGAGTTGCCGTGCGCGGCAACCATGACGTTCTTGCCCGCGAGCACCTCCGGCAGGATCACGTCGATGTAGTACGGCAGGAAGCGAGCCACGACGTCCTGCAGGCACTCGGTGCGCGGCACCTCCGGCAGGAAGGCGTAGCGCACATCGTGCGTCTGCGAGTACTCGTTTTCCGGGTCGATCTCCGGCGGCGGGGTGCCGTAGGAACGGCGCCATGTCATGAACTTTTCCTCACCGAACTCCTCGCGGATCTCAGCCTTGTTCAGCCCCTGCAGCTTGCCGTAGTGGCGCTCGTTGAGACGCCAGTTGCGGTGCACCGGGATCCAGTGGCGGTCGGCGGCGTTCAGCGCGATGTTGGCGGTACGGATCGCGCGGCGCAGCAGCGAAGTGAACACCACGTCGGGCTCGACGCCGTGCTCCTTCATCAGCTTGCCTGCATTCACCGCTTCCTGCTCGCCCTGCTCTGTCAGGTTCACATCGACCCAGCCGGTGAACTGGTTGGACTTGTTCCACTCGCTTTGCCCGTGACGGACAAGAATCAGCTTTCCGTTGCTCATATCCCCAGCATGCCACGAAACACAGGCGCGTGCCTTAGAATCGTCACATCTACCACCCGCTACTTTTACGTCTTTCAACCGAAGGGAGCCCCGTGAAGTTTCGCCGCCTCCGCACTGCCTCACTCGCCGTGCTGACCACCGCCCTGATCGCCCCGTTTGCGCCCGCCGCGCAGGCGGCGACGCCCGCGCTTGCCGCCCCTGGCGGCGCCTTCCGCGTCTTCGCGGAAAACCCGCCGAAGCACCTGCCCGCGGGCAAGGGCGTCAACATCGCCATCCCCCCGGAAGCCTCCGCTGCCTCCTGCTCCCAGGGCCCCAATGGCACGATCCGCGGCAAGCGAGTCATGCTCACCGCCGGGCACTGCCTGCAGGAAGAGAAGGGCAGCCCGAAGATGGGCAACGAAGTCACCGTGCCCGTCAACCGCCAGTACCTACCCATTGGCACGCGCGGGAAGGTGCACAAGCCCACCGACTACGAAAACACCGTCTGGCCGCACGAATTCTTCTGGGACACCATCAATACCGATGACTGGGGCATCGTGCAGCTTCACGACGGCGTGCCGGCCACCAGCCTGTCCCAGTCCAAGGATGCGCAGGGCCGCGCCCACGGCGCACCGGTGCAGCTGCGCAGCATTCGTGATCGCTCCACCCTGCCGCACAACACGTTCAGCACCGATAATTTCGGCGAGCCGATCTGCAAGGACGGGGCGACCACCGGCCGCAGCTGCGGCACCCAGATCGGGCGCAGCCGCAACGGCGTCTACAGCTGGGGTCTGAACTACGACTTCGGCGATTCCGGCGGCATCAACTACGACCCTTCCGATGGGGCCGTCGTGGGCGTCACCTCCATGGGTCTCGGCCCACTGGGCAAGGCGCAGCCCGCCGACCGCATCATCGAGACGGCCTACGGCGTGCCCGACGGCAAGGTCAACGAGGAATTCAAACTCGAGGACTCGACTGCTCCGCACACCAACTTCACCCCGCTCGACACCGAGCAAAAGCAGATCACCGACACGGTCCGGCAGAACAACCCGGACCTGCCCATCTACACGCCTGAGGAGGCCTGGAACAAGGCGATCGAGACCGCCCAGGCCGACGCCGCCGTTGTGGCGGACCGCGCCGGAAAGGTCGACTCAGTCGAGAGCGCGCAAAAGCTGGCGGACACCGCGGCGTTTGCGGCCAACCACCACGCCGCCCAGCTCACCGCCACCGGCGTGAACTACGCGCTCAGCAACGTCGCGGGCATGAGCAGCTCGCACTAGCGCGCTGCTCAGCCGCCGATAGCGCGCCGCTCGCCCGCGCCCGGCGCGAAGTCGGCGATCGTCCGCTCGTACACGTCCACCAGCGTCTTCGCGCTTTCCTGCCAGCTGAAGGTGGCGGCGTGGGCAACGGCGGCTTCGCCCATGGCGATGCGCTGCGTGTCGTCGAGAAGCAGGGTCCCGAGCGCTGCTGCCCACGCGTTCGGCGCATGGCCGTCGACAAGCAGGCCGGTGGTGCCCTCCGCGACGGCAAGCGGGAGACCGCCCACGCGCGCCGCAACGACGGGGGTGCCCGTGGCCTGCGCTTCGACCGCGACCAGGCCGAAGGACTCGTTGTAGCTCGGCACCGCAACGACATCCGCGGCCTGGTAGACGGCCACCAGCTCCTCCGGCGGCCGCGGGCCAAGGAAGCGCACGAGGTGTGCGATCCCCTCCTCGCGCGCCAGCTCCGCGTAGCGCTCGACGCTCGCGCCGCTTCCCGACGCCCCGCCGCAGATCATCGCCCGCAGCGGTAACCCCGGGTGCTCGCGGTGCAGTTGCCCGAGCGCGCGGATGAGCACCTGCGGGCCCTTGAAGTCCTGAAGTCGGCCCACAAACGCCACGACCTTTGCGTGCAGCGGGATGCCCAGCTGGCGGCGCGCGAGCTCCGTATTGCGGTTCGTCCCCGGGGTGTATAGCTCCGTGTCTGCGCCTGGGGTGACCACGCTGATCTTGCACGGGTCGACGTCGTAGTGGCGCGCCAGCTCGTCGATTTCGTCCTTGGTGTTGACGACGAGGGTCTCGGCATTATCCACCAGTTGCTGCTCGCAGATGCGCCGGGCCTCGCCCTCCATCGCGCCGCTCGACGCGGCGTTTTTCACGGCGGCCCAGGTGTGGCCGGTGTGCACGAGCGGGATCCCGGCGAGGTCCGCGAGCAGCCAGCCGACCTGCCCGGAGAGCCAATAGTGCGAGTGGATCACGTCGTAGTGCAGGTCGTGGGCCCGGGTGTACTGCACCACCCCGCCGGCAAACGCGGCGAGCTGGGTGGGCAGCTCCTCTTTGTCCAGCCCTTCGTAGGGGCCGGCCACGATGTTGATCACCCGAAAGCCCTCGCACACCTCAACCACCTCGCCCTGGCTCGGGCGGGTGGCGCGCGTGTACACGTCGACCTGCACGCCCACCCGTGCCAGCCCCTTGGCCACGTTGAAGGTGTAGACGTTCATCCCGCCGGCGTCGCCTACGCCCGGCTGCTCCAGCGGCGAGGTGTGCATTGAAATCATTGCGACGCGTAATGAGCCCATAAGGCTCAAGCGTAGTTAGTGGGCGGCGTGCTTGTGCCACGCGCCGAAGTCGCTGGCCATATCCGCCGCGAGGTACTGGTAGGCGCGCTTCGTCGGGGAGGCGAGACGGTCGAGGTCGACCACCGCACCTTCGGCGAGGTGCCGGTCGTACGGGATGGTGTGCACCGCCCGAGCGCGCGAGGCAAAGTGCGCGGCAAGTTTTGCCGTATCGACGGTGGGCTTGCCCGGCGCGGCTGCGGAAATGACCACCGTGGCGTTGGCGGCGAGCTGGTCGTAGCCGTGGAGGTTGAGCCAATCCAGGGTGGCGGAGGCGGATTGCGCCCCGTCGAGCGCCGGCGAGGTGACAAGGACGAGCGCGTTGGCCAAGTCGAGCACGCCAGCCATGGCGGAGTGCATCAGGCCGGTGCCGCAGTCGGTAAGGATGACGTTGTAGTGGTGCTGCAAGATGTCGATAGAGCGGCGGTAATCCAGCTCCGAAAAGGCCTCGGAGACCGCCGGGTCGCGTTCGGAGCCAATGACCTCGAGCCGGGAGGTGGCCTGGTTGGTAAAGGCGCGCACCTGCGGGTAGCGCGAAGTGTCCGGCGCGGCGAGCAGATCGCGGATGGTCGCCGGGCTCATCGCGGCGGCGCGCTGGGCGAGCGTGCCCAGGTCCGGGTTGGCGTCGATGGCGATGACCCGATCGCCGCGGGTTTCTGCGAACACGCCGCCGAGCGCCACGGTGGTCGTCGTCTTGCCCACCCCGCCTTTGAGGCTCATCACGGCAATGCGGTAGTCGCCGCGCAGCGGGGCGCGGATCGCCGCGATGAGCCGCTCGTGTTCAAGCTCTTTGCGCGATCCTCCCGGGTTGATCCTGCCCCGGCTGGCGGTGTGGACGAGCTTGCGCCAACCGTGCTTGGGCGGTGCCTTGACTGGGTCGACCAAGTTGGACTGGTCGAGCGCAGGTGGCGGAGCAAGCTCCACAGAGTCTTCGACGTGTTCGGTGTACGTGGTCATGAAAAATTCCCCCCAAAAAATCCCCTCAATCAATGCCGGCCACCGAGCCTATGCCAGGACTGTGAGCGACGCAACATTAACGAATAATTTTCCCGCGAACCACCCGAAGCTACAGTTGCGTAGGTTATACTCGCACCCTGTTAGTTGCCGACAACTAAGGAGTTACTTCGTATGGGAGCGCACGAGACCGCTGCACACCGACCATGGATCCAGCAGTACGCGACGTGGACCGACCCCCACCCCAAGATCGGGAGCGACACGCTCGTCGACATGTTCAACCGGGTCGTGGCCACCACCCCGAAGCGCCCCGCCACCTGGTTTATGGGCAAGACGCTCACCTACGACGAGCTCAACACCAAGGTCTCGCGCCTTGCCGCGCAGCTGCACGGCTATGGGGTGCGCGCCGGCGACCGCGTTGCAGTCGCCCTGCCAAACTGCCCGCAACACATCATCGCCGTCACCGCCATTCTCCGCCTCGGCGCGATCGTGGTCGAGCACAACCCGCTCTACACCGCCTACGAGCTGCGTAGTCAGTTTGCAGACCACAGAGCAAAGGTCGCCATCGTCTTTGATAAACAGGCCGCCACCTTCACCACGCTGACCGAGCAGACGCCGCTGGAAACGGTCATCGCCGTCAACATGATCGAGGAGATGCCGTGGACCACCAAGGCGGTGCTCTCTGTACCGATCGGGCCGATCAAATCCAAGCGCGAGCAGCTCACCGGGCCCGCGCCCGGCACGATCGGCTTTGCCGGCCTGCTCCACGCGCCCCAAAGACCTGCGCCAACGCCGCAGGTGGAGCCCGAAGATACCGCGCTGATGATCTACACCTCCGGCACCACCGGCGAACCGAAGGGCGTGCCGCTGACCCACCGGAACATCGTCTCCGTACTCACCGCCGGCATCTCCTGGTTGGAGGACTGGGGCGCGGTGGAAGAAAAGGTGCTCGGCGTCCTGCCGCTGTTCCACATCTACGGGTTTGCGCTCAACTACGGCCTGCCGCTGACCTTCGGCGCCCAAATGGTGCTCGTACCCGCGCCGAAGCCAGAGCTCTACCAGCCCGCGATTACCAAGACTCGCCCCACCGTCCTGCCCGGGGTACCCACGCTCTACGACCGCATCATCGACTGGGCCGTGGAGTCGGGCGCGGACCTTTCCTCCATCCACACCTCCATCTCCGGGGCAGCCACCCTGCCGGCGCCCACCATCGAGCGCTGGGAGCAGGCCACCGGCGGGCGACTGATCGAGGGCTACGGGCTCACCGAGACCTCCCCCATCCTGGCCGGCAACCCGCTCGATGGCACCCGCCGTCCCGGCTACATCGGCCTGCCCTTCCCCAACACCGAGATCCGCATTGCCAACCCGGACAACCCCGCCGAGACCATGCCAGCTGGGGAGCCGGGCGAACTGCTTGCCCGCGGCCCGCAGGTCTTCGCCGGCTACCTCAACAAGCCGGAGGCCACGGAGCGCGCCTTCCACGAGGACTGGTTCCGCACCGGCGACATGGCGGTGATGGAGGCGGACGGGTGGATCAAGTTGGTCGCCCGCATCAAGGAAATCATCATCACCGGCGGCTTCAACGTCTACCCGGACGAGGTAGAGCAGGTCATGCGCCAGCATCCGGACATCACCGACATCGCGGTTGTCGGCCGCCCGCGCGCCGACGGCTCGGAGGACGTGGTGGCGTGCGTGACCTTGCGCGACGGTGCCGCGCTCGACCCGGAAGGGATGAAGGACTTCGCCCGCGAGCGCCTCACCCGCTACAAGGTGCCGCGCACCTTCTACCACTTCGAAGAGCTCAACCGGGATCAAACGGGCAAGGTGCGCCGCCGCGAGGTGCAAGACACACTCATGCAGATGCTTCGCGACGACGCGTAGCCGGTGCCAGCCGACATCCGGCCTCAAAAGCTACGGGAGCGTAAGGTGTGTGGCATGTCTTCAACTGCGCAACCCGCTCACCCTGGCGCCGCACACGATCCGAACCGCGACACACCCTGGCTGCAGTACTACCCGGAGTGGACCGCCCACCACCTGGAGTACGGCACTACCACCCTGCCGGAGATGTACCAGCGGAACCTGGAGAAAAACGCCCACAAGCCGGCGGCGACCTTCTTCGGCCGCACGCTCACCTTCGCCGAGCTGGACCGCGACGTCCGCCGCGCCGCCGCGGGCCTCAAAGCCTTCGGCGTGCGCGAGGGCGACCGCGTGGCCATCATGCTGCCGAACTGCCCACAGCACATCGTCGCCTTCTACGCAGTCCAACTGCTCGGCGGCGTCGTGGTGGAACACAACCCGCTCTACACCGCCAACGAGCTGCGCCCGCAGTTCGCCGATCACGGTGCCCGCATCGCCATCGTGTGGGATAAAACCGCGGACACCCTGGAGAAGCTACGTGCGGATACTGCGCTGGAAACGGTGGTCAGTGTGGACATGACCCGGGCGATGCCGCGGTTGCAGCGCCTCGCCCTGCGCATCCCGATCCCCCGGATCCGCGACGCGCGCGCCCAGCTGACCGGGCCTTGCACCAACACGGTTCCCTTTGAAGCGCTCACCGGCTCCGCCATCGGGGGCGAGGGCACGGACCTGGAAATTCCGGAGACGCTTACCCCAGATTCGCCCGCCGTGGTGCTCTACACCTCCGGCACGACCGGCGCGCCGAAGGGGGCGGTGCTCACCCACGCCAACTTGCACGCCAATCCCCTGCAGGGCCGCGCCTGGGTCAAGGAGCTGCAGGAGCCTGGCCAGCGCATGCTGGCCACGCTGCCCTTCTTCCACGCCTACGGGCTGACCTTCTCCCTCACGCTGATGATGCTGGTGGGCAGCGAACTCGTCCTGCTCCCGGCCCCGAAGATGGACCTGATCATGCGCGCGCTGAAGAAGCGCCCGCCGAGCTTCATCCCGGGCGTACCCACCGTGTTCGAGCGCATTGTGAAAGCCGCGCGCGAGCAGAACGTCGACATGTCCAATGTGAAGATCGGCTTCTCCGGTGCCTCCTCCCTGCCTGCCGAGGTCATTGAGGAGTGGGAGGCCATTACCAGCGGCCACCTGGTGGAGGGCTACGGGCTGACCGAGACCTCGCCGATCATCGTGGGCAACCCGCGCACGGCGGATCGCCGCCCCGGCTACATCGGCATCCCCTTCCCGGATACCCAGATCCGTATCGCCAACGAAAAGAACCTCGACGAGGACATGCCCTACGGCGAGGAGGGCGAAATCCTGGCGAAGGGCCCCCAGGTCTTCGGCGGCTACCTCAACAACCCGGAGGCGACCGAGCGCGCCTTCCACAACGGCTGGTTCCGCACCGGCGACATGGGCGTGATGGAGGAAGACGGCTTTATCAAGCTGGTCTCTCGCATCAAGGAGCTCATCATCACCGGCGGGTTTAACGTCTACCCCGCCGAGGTGGAGGAAGTCATGCGCAAGCACCGCGACGTGGTCGACGTCGCCGTGGTGGGCCGCCCCCGCGAGGACGGCTCGGAAGACGTCGTCGCCTGCGTCGTGCTGCGCGACGGTGCCGCGCTCGACCCGGAGGGCTTAAAGGAGCACGCGCGCGAGAACCTCACCCGCTACAAGGTCCCGCGCACCTTCTACCACTTCGAGGAGCTCGCGCGCGATCAGATGGGCAAGATTCGCCGCCGCGAGGTCCGCGACGACCTGCTGCGGATGCTGGGCTAAAGGCCCACCCACACAGGCTCGGGCACGAGTACGACGCCGAAGCGCTTCTCGACGCCACGCTGCACCCGCCGCGCCAAGTCCACGATGTCGTCCGCGGTCGCCTGTCCGCGGTTGGTCAGGGCGAGCGTGTGCTTCGTCGACAAGCGCGCCGGCGCGTCCTCGCCGGGGAAGCCGCGCGGGAACCCGGCGCGCTCGATGAGCCAGGCCGCCGACAGCTTCTCCTTGCCGTCTGGCTGCGCAAAGCGCGGCATGCCCTCCTCCCCGACCTCGCGCTCGATCGCGTCCGCGGTTGCCGAGTCCACGACGGGGTTGGTGAAAAAGGAGCCGGCCGACCACGTGTCGTGGTCCTGCGGGTCCAACACCATCCCCTTCTTCTTGCGCGTGGCCAGCACAGAAGCGCGCGCCTCGGCCAGTGGGACGCGTGCGCCGCCAAGGTGGCGCAGCGGCGCCGACAGCTCCCGGCGCTCCAGCTCGATTTCGAGCTCGAGCACCACCGCGCGGTGCGTGAACTTCAGGTTGGAGTAGCGATACGCCAAGTCCAGGGAGCTGGCGGGCACCCACTCGTCGGTCTTCGACTCGCGGTTGTACAGCCGCACGCGCGTGAGCACCTCGGCAATCTCCGCGCCGTACGCGCCGACGTTTTGCACCGGGGTCGCGCCCGCGGAACCCGGGATGCCGGAGAGCGCCTCGATGCCGCCCAGGCCGTGCTCGACCGCGTAGGCCACGACGTCGTCCCACACGGTGCCAGCGCCGATGCGCAGGGTGGCGTGGGAGGGGGACGAGGTGGCGTCGAGAAGCGAAATGCCCGCGTTTTCCGCGACAACCGCGACGATGTCCAACTGCCCCTCGGCCACGAGCAGGTTCGAGCCGCCGCCCACCACAAGCAGCGGGGTGCCTGCCGCATCGAGGCGGGCGACGGTTGCGGCGAGCTCCTCGGCGCTTGCACAACGAATCAGGTCAGCGGGGGTACCGCCGACGCGGAGCGTGGTCAGGGAGGCAAAAGATGAATCAGACACCCCACCAACGGTAGTCTGTTGGTCATGACTGCACGTAGTGAAACCACCGTAACCATCAACCAGCCGGCCGAGAAGGTCGCCGAGGCCTACGCTACCCAGGCGTACTGGGAATTCATCGCGGAGAAGCTCTCCCCGGAGCCGGGCCAGCTGCACGAGTTCACCGGTGAGACCGCCACCCTGTTTGAGGTGCTGCCGAAGTCCATCCTGCCCGAGGCCGCGCAGGCTATGATCAGCCAGGATCTCAAGCTCAAGCGCGTGGTCAACATCGGCAAGCTGGACGGCAACACCGCCAACCACACCTTCACCGGTGACGTGAAGGGCACCCCGGTCGACTTCTCCGGCGAGATCACCATGACCGGCGAGGGCGAGACCACCACCCTGGCCTACGACAACGAGGCAAAGGTGGACATCCCCTTCATGGGTGCCGCGCTCGAGCCGAAGGTGGCCGAAGCGCTCGAGGAGATCGTGGAAAACGAAGCGAAGCTCACCGAGCAGTGGATTGCGGAGAACCTGTAAATCTCCCCGCACCACCACAACCTCAAGGCGCAGGCCGGTCCCGGTAAGCCGTACGGGGTCATCACCCGCGGCACTACCGGGTATAACCGCCTGCGCCGTTGCGATCGCTGGGCCTTCTACAACCCCGCGATCCGTTCCCTTCTGCGTAGCGCACCGTCCCCGCTCGCGCTCGACGTGGGCTACGGCGCCTCGCACACCACCACCGTCGAGTGGGCCCGGTGGCTGCGCCGCATCAACGTATCCACCGAGGTCGTGGGGCTAGAAATCCACCCGGATAGGGTGCTGCCGCCGCGCGACGGCGTGCGCTTCGAGCTCGGCGGCTTCGAGCTCGCCGGCTACCGCCCCCACCTCGTGCGCGCCTTCAACGTGCTCCGCCAATACGACGTCGCGGAAGTCGACGCGGCCTGGCGCACCGTCTGCGAGCGCCTCGCACCCGGCGGCATGTTCATCGAGGGCACCTGCGACGAGATCGGCCGCCGCGCCACCTGGGTGCTTCTCGACGCCTCCGGCCCGCGCTCACTCACCCTCGCCTGGGACCCCTTCGACGTGGCCACCCCCGGCGACGTCGCCGAGCGCCTGCCCAAGGTGCTCATTCACCGCAATGTGCCGGGCGAGCGCATCCACGCCCTGCTTGCCGACGCCGACGCCGCCTACGCCCACGCAGCCGCATTCGAGCCCTACGGGCCCCGGGTCCGCTGGCGCGAGGCCCGCAAGGAACTCATCGCCTTAGGGTGGCCCATCCAACCTGTGCGCCGGCCGCTGCGCGACAACGTGCTCACAGTGAAGTGGGCGGCGGTGGACCCTGCCGTACACTAGGCCGCATGAAAACTGCGTGGAAAGTCATCGTCGGCATCCTTGCCGTGCTGCTCGTCCTGCTGCTTATCGCCGAGGGCGGGATCCGCATGTTCATGGCCAACCAGATCACCTCCGAATACGAGGCGGGCGCGGCGTCTACGGCTGAGTCCGGTGAGGGTGCCGAACCTGCTGATCCTAAGGTCTCCTTTGGCCCGCAGCCGGTGCTCTTCGGGCTAGCGTCGGGCACGCTGCCGCACATCGATATCGAAACGCCCTCGACCCTTGTGGTCAACGGCGACGAGGTCACAGGCGAGCCCGCCTCGCACGTGCAGATGGACAACATGCGCTACGGTGACGGCGAGCCGATCGCGGACTCGTTGCGCCTGGATACCGAGCTGACCAACGACCTGATCCGCGCCATGCTCAACCAGCAACTGCGCGAGCAGATGGGCGAGGATTCCTTCCTCAGCGGCATCATCAACGTCTCCGAGGTCAACACGGACCCTGAGGCTGGCACCATCCACATCGCCTTCAGCGGCGGTGCGGCCAGCCTAGACCTCAAGCCGATCACCGAAGGCGGGCACATGCGCTTCGAGGCCACCGGCACCCAACTCTTCGGCTTCGACCTGCCGGATGAGGCAGCCGGCGCGCTCAGCGACGCCATGAACAAGGGCATGGAGGGCCAAAGCACCGGCCAGATGCGCATCGAGGAATTCACCGTCATCCCCGGCGGGGTGCGCGTGACGATGGCTGGCGAAAACGTGAACTTCAACGAGCTGCAGCAGATGCAGGGCCAAAACTTCGCCAGCTAGGCGCAAGCGGCAAACACGTAGGCCGCCCCCGCCTCCAGCCACGCGATCGCGGCCTGATCGCCCGGCTCGGCACCGAAGACGCAGATGTCCAAGGAGGTCTCCGGCAGCGGCGCTGTCGCGGGCAGCGCGAGACACGACGCGCCAAGTGTTTCCGCCACCCGAACCACAGCCGGCTCCGGCGCCGCGGGGCAAACGATCCCCACCTCTACCTCGAGTGACTGGTGCACCGCGATGGCGTCTGCGAGCATCGCCTCTTCCGTCGCGTCGGGGTCCAAAGCCAGCCACAGCGCATCCGCGCCCGACTCTGCGGCAAGGCGCGCCTCCGCCGCCTTAATCACACTGTGGTGCCGTCCCGTGGGCCAGCCAACCACCGCGATCACAGGTAGCCCGGCGCGTACCGCCTGAGGGATTTGGGTCGGCTCGACGACCACCCCGGCCGCGCCCGGATCATCCGGTACATGGAAAGGCCCGCCGGCGACACAGGTGCCGCGGCGGGTAGCCAGCCACTCCAAGTCATCCATGCGCGGGTCAAACCCTAGTAGCCGTAGTTGCCGTTGAGGATGCCGTCGATCTGCGGCTTGACGTCAAACCAGTAGATGCCGATCGCCACGGCACCAAACCACATCACAAAGGGGAAGCTCAGCAGGCAAACCAGGCCAGACAGGCCCAGGATCGCGCACCATGCGCCCTTCGACTGCCGGTCTGCGGCCTCGAATGCATCGGGGCGGGTTGTGGCGGCAAAATAGAGGCCGACGAAACCGGCGATTCCCACCAGGAGGAAAAGCGCGGCGCTACACAAATTCGGAATCGACGCGATCAACCCGACCGTGCTCATGTCAAAGGGAATGGGCATGGATTACTTTCCGTCCTCGGCAACGATTTCGCCTTCGATAATATCCGGCGTCTCTTCCTTGCCACCAAACTGTTCCTGCACGCGCCCGAACAGCTCCTCCAGGCGCTGGCGGACGTCCTCGAGCACGCCGTCGGTGTCCTTCGCGCGCAGCTCCTCGATCTTGGTGTTAAAGGTCCCGCGCGCCTCGTCCAGCGTGCTGCGAAGGGTGCGCTTGAGCTCATCGGAGAACTCCAGGTCGCGCTGCTGGAACGCCTGGAACTGCTTCTCGGCCTCGGCGACAAAGCTGGAGGCTGCGGCGCGCACCTCGCCCTCATTGGAGGCGTGATCGAGGCGCTCGCGCGCACTCGCGGTGGCCGCCTTCAGCTTGCCCGGCAGATCCCCGGCGTACTTGTCCGCCTGCTTGCTCAGCAGCGAGCCGAGCGAGGAGCCTGCGGCAAGCAGGGCCTGTCCGGCGTCGCGCAGATTTGCGCGCAGCCCATCGGCGGCGGTGTTCTCTTCGTGTGCGGCGTGCTTACCCTGCGGGGTGTGATCAGTCATGGTCCATCCTTTGTCAGAAAAAGAGCAGTTGAGACACAGTGTAAATAACCAGACCGGCGAGCGCACCCACGATCGTGCCGTTAAGACGGATAAACTGCAGATCCTTGCCCACCATCAGCTCAATCTTGTCGGAGGCCTCGCGCCCATCCCAGCGCTGGATCGTCTCCGCGATGATGCCCACGATCTGATCGGCGCCGTTGTCCGCGGCGTAGTGCACCGCCTTCTCCAGCTTCGCTTCGGCCGCCGTGCGCACCTGCTCGTCGTGCGCCAGCTTCTCGCCCCACTCCTGCGCCGTACTCGCGACCTTGCGGCGCAGCAGGCTGTCTTCGTCCTCGGCGTTGGCAATGAGCGCTTCCGAGAGCTGTGCCCAGATGTTGCCGACGGCGGACGTCACCGCATGCGAGCCCATCACATCGGTTTTTAGCGCCTCGACGCGGGCGATCATCTCGCCGTCGAACTGGAGGTCTTGGGCGAACTGAGTGAGCTGGCGGCGGATCGCGCGGCGCGCCTCGTGGTTCGGGTCATGGTCCACTTCTGCCATGAACTTCACCAGCTCGGTGTAGACCTTCTCCCCGACTAAGTCTTTGGCAAACTTGGGCGCCCAGCGGGGCATGCGCTCGTCGATAAGCGTGATGATGCTCTGCTCCATCCCGCCCAGTTTGGTGCGAGACCAGGCGATGATGTCGTCGACGATGGGCTCGGCCTTGCCGTCCGCGATGAAGCCGTCGAGCGCGCGGCCGAGCGGCGGGCCCCACGTCGGCTCGGCGAGGCGGTCGATCAGCTGTGCGTTGATCAGTGCCTCCGCATCTGCGGGGTCGATGCCGCGGACCAGGCGCACGGCGAAAACACCTGCCTCTTCGCTCACGCGCTGCGCGTTCGCTGGCTCCGAGAGCCACACGCCGACGCGCTCTGGGAGCTTAGCCTCCATCACTTTTTGCGTAATGGTCCGGGCGTTGAGGAAGTTTTCGCTGACGAACTCGCTGAGCGCGTCGGCAACTTGGTCTTTCTTATTGGGGATGATGGCCGTGTGCGGAATCGGAATCCCCATGGGGAAGCGAAACAGCGCCGTCACGGCAAACCAGTCGGCGAGGCCGCCGACCATGCCGGCTTCGGCGGCGGCGCGCACGTAGCCGACCCAGCCGGGGGCTGTGCCGGTGGACTGCCACCACGAGCACGACAGGAAAATCACGGCCATCAGCCCGAGCAGGCTGGTGACAAAAATCTTGTGGTTTCTTAGAGTCCGCCGCCGCGCCGCCTCGTTCGCGGGCGCGGGCATGAGCGCGTGCTGAGCCATACCCCGATTATGGCAGGGCGGTTGCCGGGCTAGAAGGGCGGGCTGCACACGCAAAACTCCCCGCCGGAAAACTTCCACGTTCTCTGGCGGGGAGTGCGTATACGGCGCAGTGGCTAGTTCACGCGGCCGGTTGCCTTGCGGTAGGACTTGTAGTCCTTCCGGCCTAGGCCCAGCAGCAACGCGGCACCGCCCAGCGTGACGGCCATCTCGACCAGGCCGAGGATCAGCAGGAGCTGACCGTAGTCACCTTCCTGGGCACCGAGGCCGTACAACATTGCGGCGCCGCCCCACACGGCGATGCCGAAACCGTACAGGGAACCCAGGATGAGCGCCATCGCGATCCACGTGAAGTACTTGTTCAGCGAAGAATGCGGCGCGGAGAGGGAAACCGGGTCGTAGCCCTCGATGTACGTGTCCTGAATTGCCGGTGCATAGTCCGGGAAGGATTCGCTCCTGATGTCTGCAACAGCGTGCTCGGAAGCCATGATGACTCTTTTCTCTAGTCCTGCGTCAAATACTGGATCAATACTGTCGTTATTATACGACGGCCTAGTCGTCGCCACCGCGGAAGGCCGCGCGTGCGCGCTCGGCGTTGATCGCGCCGAC
The DNA here is from genome assembly GCF_025152525.1 of Corynebacterium sp. p3-SID1056. GTDB lineage: Bacteria > Actinomycetota > Actinomycetes > Mycobacteriales > Mycobacteriaceae > Corynebacterium. The sequence continues at coordinate 76,481 of NZ_JALXXL010000008.1, read as the reverse complement.
CGCGTCCAGCGGGATGCCCGCCGGGCACACGTCTGCACACTCGCCGTAGAGCGAGCAGTGGCCAAAGTTGGTCTCCAGCTCGTCGACCATCTTGCGCGCACGACGGCCGCGCTCCTGCTTGCCCAGCGGCAGCAGCTTGAGGTGCTTAAGCTTCGCGCCGGTGAACAGGTGCGCAGCACCGTTCGGGCAGGCAGCCACGCAGGCGCCGCAGCCGATGCAGGCAGCGTAGTCCAGCGCGGTCTCCGAGTCGTGGTGGTTCACAGCCAGCGTATCCGCGTCCGGAGCGGTACCAGCGTTGATGGAGACGTAGCCGCCCTGCTGCATTACGCGGTCCAGCGCGGAGCGATCCACGGTGAGGTCCTTGATCACCGGGAACGCGCCGGAGCGGAAGGGCTCGATCTTCAGCGTGTCGCCGTCGTTGTAGTTGTACAAGCGCTGCAGGCAGGCAGTGATGTTCGTGTCGGCGCCATGCGGGCGGCCGTTCACGCTCAGGCCACAGGTGCCACAGATGCCCTCGCGGCAGTCAGAAGCGAAGACGAAGGGTTCCTTGCCTTCCTCGACCAGGTTGTTGTTCACGTGGTCGAGGAGCTCCAGGATGGACATCTGCTCGACGGCGTCATCTACCTGCACCGTCTCAAAGTGCCCGTCAGTGTCGGGTCCGGCCTGACGCCAGATCTCAAGTGTCAGTTTCATTACTTGTAGTTCCTTGTCATCAGCGGGATCGAATCAAAGTACAGGGGTTCTGCGTGGCGGATGAACTCGCCCTCGCCAGCCGGCTCCCACGCGGAGACGAAGCACCAGTTCTCGTCGTCACGCTCAGCCTCGCCGTCCTCGGAGAGGTGGTCCATGCGGTAGTGCGCACCACAGGACTCGTCGCGGTCAAGCGCGTCGATGCACATGAGCTCGCCCAGGTTGATGTAGTCAGCCAGGCGGAGCGCAGCCTCGAGGGTCTGGTTCATCTCGTCTGCGGAGCCAGGGATCGAGATGTTGGCGCGGAAGTCCTCGCGCAGGGCGCGGATCTTCTCGATGCCTTCCTGCAGGCCTTCGACGGTGCGGGCCACGCCGCAGTGTGCGTAGAGAATCTCGCCGAGCTGCGTGTGGAAGTACTCCGGGCCGTGCGGGTCGTTGCCCTTGACGTTCATGATCTGCTCGATCGTGTCCTTGGCACGGGTGACAGCCTCGGTCACCTCCGGCGCGTCCTCTGCCAGCACTTCCTCGCCGAGGTGGTTGGCCAGGTAGTTCGGCACGGTGAACGGCAGGGTGAACCAGCCGTCGACGGAAGCCGAGAGCAGCGAGTTCGCGCCCAGGCGGTTTGCGCCGTGGTACGTCCAGGAGCACTCACCGGCGGCGAAGAGGCCGTCGATGGAGGTCATCTCGTTAAAGTCGGTCCACAGGCCGCCCATGGTGAAGTGGACGGTCGGGGCGATACGCATCGGCGCCTTGTACGGGTCCTCACCGGTGGAGTCCTCGTACATCTCGAACAGGTTGGAGTAACGCTCGCGGATCGTGTCCTCGCCGAGGCGCTCGATCGCGTCGGCGAAGTCCAGGTACGCGGAGTTGTGCAGCGGGCCCACGCCGTAGCCGGCGTTGAGCTGCTGGGAGATGGCGCGCGATGCCACGTCACGCGGCACCAGGTTGCCGAACGCCGGGTAGCGGCGCTCGAGGAAGTAGTCGCGCTCCTCCTCCGGGATGTCGTTCGGGTTACGGTCGTCGCCCTTTTCCTTCGGGGTCCAAATGCGACCGTCGTTACGCAGGGACTCCGACATCAGCGTCGTCTTCGCCTGCCACTTCGCGTTCACCGGCAGACCGGTCGGGTGGAACTGGATGAAGGCCGGGGATGCGAGGTACGCACCGCGCTCGTAGGCGCGCATCATGGCGGAAGAGTTGGAGTTCTTCGCCAGGGTGGTCTTGTGGTAGACGTTGCCGTACCCGCCGGTCGCCAGGATGACAGCGTGGCCGGTAAACGGCACGATCTCACCGGTGATCAGGTTGCGGGTGACAATGCCGCGGCAGCGCTTCTTGCCGTCTTCCTCCGTGATGACCAGGTCCATCAGGTCGTTGTGGGTGAAGATCTCCACGTTGCCCAGGTGGATCTGGCGCTGCAGCGCCGATGCGGTGGACAGCTGCAGCTGCTGGCCCGTTTGGCCACGGGTGTAGTAGGTACGAGACACCTGCACGCCGCCGAAGGAGCGGGTGGCCAGGGTGCCGCCGTACTCACGGGCAAACGGCGCGCCGATGGCGTTCATGTGGTCGATCACGCGGACCGACTCGATGGCCAGGCGCCAGCAGTCGGACTCGCGACAACGGTAGTCGCCGCCCTTCACGGTGTCCTTGGTGTGACGGTACGCACCGTCGTTATCCACCTTCTTACCGCGGGCGGAGTTGACGCCGCCCTGTGCGGCGATGGAGTGCGCGCGGCGCGGAGCGTCGTGGTACGTAAACGACTTGACGTTGTAGCCCAGCTCGCCGAGCGCTGCGGCGGCGGCGCCGCCGGACAGGCCGGTGCCCACCACAAGCACGGTGAACTTGCGGCGGTTCAGCGGGGAGACCAGGTTCATGTGGTCCTTCTGGTAGGCCCACATGTCCTTCATCCGAACCTCGTCGCGGTTCGGCTCGTTGGACTCGAGGATGTGCCCCGGGGTCACACCGGGTGCGACGGACTCCGGCTGGCGGAAGCCTTGCGCGGTGCCCTGGCCAGCGGTAGCGGTGGCAGCGGTGTCGGCTTCGCCGCTCTGTGCGCCCTGGTTGGCGTTAAATGCGGTAGTCATAGTTGTAATTCTCCTCTATCAGCCGTTACCGGGAAAAGCCTGGGACCCAGCCGAGCATGATGGCGATCGGCATCACGACGTTGCCGATGACCACGATGAACGGAAGGACGTATGCCAGCAGCACCATCAGGCCGCGACCGCGCTCACCCAGCCAACCGAGGTCGGACACAGCGAGGTAGATGCCGTGGGTCAGGTGCAGCAGCAGGCACAGGTTGGCCACTACGTAGAACAGGGTCACGAACCAGCGCTCAGGCGCGAAGGTGGCGAGCAGGTTGTTGCGCACCTCGCCGGCCATGAACTGGTCAGAGGCAACGACCTGGCCGACGGTGAGGTCCAGCAGGTGGAACACCACGAAAAGCAGCAGGATGATGCCGGTGATCAGCATCCAGCGGGTGGCGGTGGACTGCCAGCCGCCCATCAGGCCCGTGCGCTTGAACTTGCCGCGGGACTTCGCAGAGCGCGCCTTCAGCGCAAATGCGCCCCAGACGTGCAGCACCAGGCAGGCAAGCAGCACGATGCGGACGATCCAGAGGAAGCCCTCCGGCGGGAACAGCGGTTCGCCGATCTCGCGCAGGAAGCGGCCGTACGCGTCAATCGGCGCCTCCCCGTTTGCATCGAGCGGCATAAAGATCTTCAGGTTGCCCACCATGTGGCCAAGCACGAAAAGACCAAAGATGAGGCCAGTGATGGCCATGGTCAGCTTCAAAGCCCACGTTGGGTAGGACGGCCGCTCGCGCAGCGGCTTTTCAGTGATTTTTCCGTGACGAATTGCTTCACGGTCTGCGTTTTGTACAGTCATGGCACCTCCAGTGTCGCTACTACTGTAGGCAACCTTTGGCCTCGTCACCTACTTTGTTGCCCGCTTCTTCCCCTCAGCCACCCCCTCCCACCTCGCGCAATGGGCATATCTTTTGCGGATCGCTCCGTACTCCCAGCAGATTTCAACCTTGCCAGGTTCCCCCATGCCACTTTGTGACATTGCACACCTTGCACGGACAATGTTGAAAGCGCCCCTCACTTCACCCCTTAATGTGTCAACCTTTGGTTGGTAAGTTCACCCTAAGAGTCAACCTGAGGTTGAGCTATCGCTTAACGACGCCCACGTGTCCTTTTCCGGGACATGAAAACCGCCCCGGCAAAACCGGGGCGGGTTGCAGACACGTTCGTTGTCTTACAGGTTGATCATGTGGCCTTCGATGCCGTGCGCGATCTCCTTGAGCACCTCAGACAGGGTCGGGTGGATGTGGATGTTGCGCGCGATCTCACCGGCGGTGAGGTCGAAACGCTGCGCCAGGGTGATCTCCGGCAGCAGCTCGGAGACGTGCGGGCCCACGAGGTGCGCACCGAGGATCTCGCCGAACTCGGCGTCCGCGACGAGCTTGCCAAAGCCAGCGGTCTCAGCCAAGCCCACTGCCTTGCCGTTTGCGGTGAACGGGAAGGTCGCGACCTTAATATCGCGGTCCGGCCACTTCTCCTTCGCCTGCTCCTCGGTGTAGCCCATGGAGGCGACCTGCGGGTTACAGAAGGTTGCGCGCGGGGTCATCATGTAGTCCTCGATCTCGAGGGTCTCCGCCCCGGCAATGACCTCCGCGGCGATGATGCCCTGCGCCTCGGCCACGTGCGCTAGCTGCAGCTTGGCGGTGACATCGCCGATTGCGTAGATATGGTCAACGTTGGTGCGCATCCGCTCATCAATCGCGATGGCACCGCGCTCGGTGAGCTCGACGCCCGTGTTCTCCAGGCCGTAGCCCTCGGTGCGCGGGGCGAAGCCGACGGAGATCATCACGCGATCCACGGTCAGCGTCTCGGTCTTATCCGTGTCGTTCTTCTTAATGTCCACCTCAACGGAGTCGCCGTTGTCACGCACCGCGGTGGTGGCGTGGCCGGTCAGCAGCTTCACGCCCAGCTTCTTGTACTTCTTGGCGATCTCCTTGGACACGTCCTTATCCTCGTTCGGCAGAACGCGGTCCATGTACTCCACAACCGTGACGTCCACGCCATAGTTGGACAGCACGTAGGCGAACTCCATGCCGATGGCACCGGCACCGACGATGACCATCTTCTCCGGGGCTTCCGGGTTGAGGATCTGCTCTTCGTAGGACACCACGTTCTCGGACAGCTCGATGCCCGGGAGGGTGCGCACGACGGAGCCGGTAGCGATAATACAATCGTCGAAGGTCACGACCTTGCCCTTATCGTCGCCGTCGGTGATCTCCAGCGTGTTCGCATCGGTGAAAGAACCAAGACCGTTGATCTCGGTGATCTTGTTCTTCTTCATCAAGTAGTGCACGCCGCCGACGATCTTCTTGGAAACCTGGCGGGAGCGCTTGTGGGCGTCCGTGTAATCGAACTCCACGTCACCCTTGATGCCGAAGGTCTTGGCATCGTGGTTGAAAATTTCAGCAACCTCGGCGTTCTTAATCAACGCCTTGGAGGGGATGCACCCCACATTGAGGCAGACACCTCCCCAGTACTGCTTCTCTACAACTGCAACCTTTTTACCCAGCTGCGCTGCACGGATGGCGGCAACGTAGCCACCGGGGCCCGCGCCGAGGACAACAACGTCAAAATGTTCTTTACTCACGCCCATCAGGATACGTGGATTCACGCACTTTGGGTACGCTTCCCCCGGATTTGCGTGTGCGCCCCGAACGGCCGCGCGCTCCGCCCTTGGGTAACGCTTCAGCGATCTGGCACTATATACGTTAACGATCCCCACTCTTGATTCAGGAAAGCGAGCCCACCTGTGAAAATGACGCGTCCGGCTATCGCTGCTGCCGCCGCCCTTACTCTCGCTGCGACTGCGATTCCCACCGCCGCCCACTTCACCGCCTCGAGCACGCCTGAAACGGACACTGCCCGCATCGCCGCGGCGCAGTCCACCACGCAGGCGACCGTGCCGGAGACCTCCACCCCCACCAGCGCTGCAGAGACAGCCGCGGCCGACGCGCCGTCGGAAAGCGCTGAGCCAAACGTCGAGCCGAGCGCTGAGCCGGCTGACTCCGTGGTCACCACGACCGAGGTCGTTGACGAGGTCGTTGAGGTTGCAGCACCCGTCGACGCCGACATGCCCGAGGGCGAGGATATCGGCGCGTCCAAGCCCACCGGCGAGGAAGGTGACCTGGGCGAGGTCGTAGATCGGGCGCTGGCTGGCCCAGAGACCGACCCGGAGAAGCTGGCCAACATGCCGGAGGAGACGGACAGTACCGCCGGCACCGTCAAGCCCCTGACGCGCTCGCTGCCTTCTACCGACGGCGGGGAGCAGACGTGGATTCAGAAGGTCAAGCAGTTCCCGGGCGGCGAGGCGCTCGAGGTCTACTCGCCGTCGATGGAGCGCGACATCCCGGTCGCAGTCATCCGCGCGACGGATGCCCAGAGGCAGCCGATCGACAACGCGCCCACGTACTACCTGCTCAACGGCGCGGGTGGCTCGGAGCAGAACACGGACTGGCTGGCGCAGGCCGCCGGCACGATCTACAAGACGTTGGGCGAAGAGCCGGTCAACGTGGTCATCCCGATGGAGGGCGCGTTCTCCTACTACGTGGATTGGCTCACCGTGCCCGAAAAGGGCCGCTACCTCAACGGCAAGCAGATGTGGTCGACATTCTTGGCCAAGGAACTGCCGCAGTCGATCGAGCCGTACATGAACGCGAACGACAAGCGCGCCGTGTCCGGCTTCTCTATGTCGGCGACCTCGTCGCTGCTGCTCGCCGAACATAACCCGGGGTTCTACGACGCGGTCGGATCCTTCTCCGGCTGCGCCGCCACCTCTACCCCGCTGCCCTCCTTCTTCGTGGGCCTGACGGTCAACCGCGCCGGCGGGAACGTCACCCCGGATCAGCTGTGGGGCCCGATGGGCTCGGAGTACAACCGCTACAACGACGCACTGGTGATGGCGGAGCACCTGCGGGGCACCAAGCTCTACATTTCCTCCGGCACCGGTCTGACCAGCGAGACCGACATGATCGGCTACTTGAAGAACCAGCGCGGGCTGAACTCGAGCCAAGCTTTTGCGAACCACATGACGCTGCTGGTGGAAGGCGGCGCGATCGAGGGCGCAATGAATGCCTGCACGCACGACCTGCGCGCCAAGCTTGACGCCAAGGGCATCCCCGCCCACTACAACTTCCGCGCCACCGGCACCCACTCCTGGCCGTCCTGGCTGGAGGACATGCGCGAGTCCTGGAAGACCGTGATCCGTCCGGCGCTCCTCCCGGACGCCTAACACACGGCCTGACAAAGTAAAGCGCCCTGGCTGCAACTGATGAGCTGCGGCCAGGGCGCTTTCTGCGCCACGAAGGGGCTAGAACATGCCCATCCCGTACGCGATGGTGGAAGACATCGACGAGCCGACGTGGATGAGCTCACCGAGCACGGTGTTGATCTGGACCTGGAGTGCTTCCAAACCGTTCATTATTGGGGCCTCTTTCTCTTTTTGGGGCAGGTGCCAGTGGGACTTGCAGTGGACTGCAAGGCACACATCTCTATGTTCGCGTTTGCTGGCACAAATATTACAAACTGTGTGCCCGATTGTCGCACACGCAAACCCCAATTGTCCCACGGGTAACGTATGATGAACTTCCGTCACGGCCGCGCGGAGCAGTACTTACCCGACTCACCCGCGTCCCCCGAGCATAAATGTAAGGAAAACCTGGACCGATGAAGATCAAGCGCATAGTCGCCGCTGTCGCCTCGACGCTGGCACTGACCTGCGGCGTGGTCGCCGAAGCCGACGCCGCCACCGTCACCGCAGGCCAGGTTGCCGGCGACAGCCCCGTTGGCGTCGTCAAGCCGTGGGATGCGCGCAGCAACCCACCGCTGGCGCTGAACCTGAATAAGCCGCAGTCCTGGACCACCCAGGTCGACCACCGCAACGTCTTGTCCTACAAGGTGTACTCGCCATCGATGCGCCGCGACATCCCCGTCGCCGTGGTCCCCGCCACCAATCCGGCGGGCCAGCGCGTCGCAAACGCTCCGATCATCTACCTGCTCAACGGCGCCGGCGGCGCGGAGCAGGACCAGGACTGGCTGAAGTCCTTCGAGGTCCGCGAGTTCTTCGCCGGCAAGGGCGTCAACGTGGTCATCCCGCAGGCAGGCGCGTTTTCCTACTACACGGACTGGGTAGATCCCAACCCCCAGGGCCGCTACCTCAAGGGTCCGCAGAAGTGGGAAACCTTCCTGACCAAGGAGCTGCCCGGCCCGATCGAGCGCACGCTCAACGCGGATAACCGCCGCGCCATCGTCGGCTTCTCCATGTCCGGCACCACCTCCCTGGTGCTGCCGGAGCACCGCCCCGGCTTTTACGACGCGGCTGCCTCCTTCTCCGGGTGCGCCTCGACCTCTTCGCCGCACGGTTACAACTACGGCCGCGTCACCGTCAACCGCGCCTCGCACGTGCCGAACTTCCAGCAGATCACCCCGGAGCAGATGTGGGGCCCGATGGGCGGGCCGAAGAACCGCTGGAACGACGCGCTGCTCAACGCGGAGCGCCTGCGCGGCACGAAGCTCTACATCTCCACCTCCACCGGTCTGGCAGGGCGTCAGGACCAGGTCAGCTACCTGGTTGGCGAAGCTGGCGTGCCGGAGGTCGCCGCCGGTATCGCAGCGACCACCCTGCAGGTGGAAGGCGGCGCGATCGAAGCCGCGATCAACCAGTGCTCGCACGACCTGCGCGCCAAACTGGAGGGCTTGAACATCCCGGCCCACTACGAGTTCCGCAACGCCGGGACGCACTCGTGGGGCTACTGGCGCCAGGACATCAAGAAGGCCTGGTACACCACGATCGCCCCGGCTTTTGGGATGTAAATGCGCTCGATTGATCCGCACCTCTTAGACGACATCACCGGCGCGAAAGCCCTGGAATGGGCCACGCAGTGGTCGCGCGCGACCGAAGACGCACTCGACAGCCCAGACACGGCCGAGCTGCGGGCTCGCCTGCGCGACGCCTTAGACACCAACGACCGCATCCCCTACGTGGTGCGCCGCGGCGAGTACCTCTACAACTTCTGGCGCGACGCGGACAACCCGCGCGGGGTCTGGCGCCGCACCTCCCTGGACGAGTACCTGTCGCCCACGCCGCGGTGGGAGGTACTGGTGAGCGTCGATACGCTCGCCCAGGCCGAGGGCGAGGACTGGGTGTGGAAGGGCGCGACCGTCCTGCCGCTTACGCACGACCGCGCGCTGCTGAGGCTTTCGCGCGGCGGGGCCGACGCCGTGGTTATCCGTGAGTTCGACCTGGCACGGCGCAGCTTCGTCGACGGGGGCTTTTCCCTGCCCGAGGCGAAGACGGATGTGAGCTGGGTCGACCGCGACACGCTTTTGGTGGGCACCGACCTGGGCGAGAACTCGCTCACCCAGTCGGGCTACCCCGCGCAAGTGCGGCGCTGGCACCGCGGCACCCCACTTGACCAGGCCGAGGAGATCTTCCGCGGCGAGCCGACCGACGTCGCCGTCGGCGCGCACTTCGACCCCACCCCGGGGTTCGAGCGCACCGTATGCACCCGCGCCCTGGACTTTTACACCTCGCGGACCTGGGTCGACGGCGTCGAGCTCGACCTGCCGACCGACTGCACCGCGGTGACGTACAAGCAGTGGCTGTTCATCCTGCCGCGCACGGACTACCAAGCCGGCCCCCAGACGATCCCGGCCGGGGCGCTCGCGGTGATCGAGCTCGACGCTTTCCTCGACGGCGCGCGCGAGTTCACGCTGCTCGTCAGTGACGCCGCGGTCGAGGACCTCTCGCTGACCGCCACCGGCGTCTACGTCACCACGCTGGAAAACGTCGCCACGCGCATCTACCGCTTCGCCCTCGGCACGTGGGAGCGCACCGAGGTAGCGCTGCCCGAGGCGGCGACCGCGTCGATTGTGGCGACCAGCCCGCTCGACGGTGATGAGGTGTGGCTCAACGTCGCCAGCTTCACCACGCCGAGCACGCTTATGCTTCTCGACGCCACGCTCACCGAAGCCAAGCACGCCCCGGCCCTGTTCGACACGGAAGGGCTGACCACCCGTCAGCACTGGGCCACCTCGGCGGACGGGACCAAGATCCCCTACTACATCACCGGCGACTTCTCGCTTGGTGCGCGGCCCACGCTGGTGGGCGGCTACGGCGGCTTCGAGGTCTCACTCACGCCGGGCTTTTCCAACCTGCGCGGGCTGGCCTGGCTGTCCAAGGGCTACTTCTACGTCCAGCCCAACCTGCGCGGCGGCGGCGAGTTCGGCCCGCACTGGCACTCGCAGGCGGTTAAGGAGCACCGCCACAAGGTGTGGGAGGACCACCGCGCCGTACTCGAGGACCTGGTGGCTCGCGGCTACGCAACACCTGCGCAGATCGGGATCCGGGGCGGTTCCAACGGCGGGCTGCTCACCTCCGGGGCGCTCACGCAGTACCCGCAGTGCTTCGGCGCGGCCGTGGTGCAGGTGCCGCTGACGGACATGCTGCGCTACCACACCCTTTCCGCGGGCGCGTCCTGGATGGCCGAGTACGGCGACCCGGACGATGACGCGCAGCGCGCCTTCATCGAGACCTGGTCACCACTGCAGAACGTGGCGAGTACGCCCGCCTACCCGCCGGCGCTGGTGACCACCTCGACCCGCGACGATAGGGTCCACCCCGCACACGCGCGCACTTTCGCGCTCGCGCTGTGGGAGGCCGGCCAGCCGGTGGACTACTTTGAAAACACCGCGGGCGGCCACGCCGGCGCGGCCGATAACGAGCAGGTCGCGCGCGTGGAGGCCATGATCTACGCCTGGCTCGAGGAAAAGATCGGCGATACTGCCGCGGAGTCTTCCAAGTGAGGAACCTGACGCTGGCGACGATCTTCGCCGCGATCAGCGGCTTCGTCGTCCTGTGGGTCGCCGCCCGCGCCCTCGACGCGGAGACCGGCTACCGCTACTTCGCCGCCTTCTGGAGCGTGTTTTTCGCGGGCACCGGGCTTATCGACGGCATCACGCACGAGACCACCCGCGCAGTCGCCTCCGCCCGCGAGACGAAGAAGCTGGGCGCGGCGAACCCCTGGCGCATCGGCGCACGCCTCGCCGCGATCGTGCTGGTCGTCGTCGCGCTCGGCGGGGTGCTGCTTATGGGGTTGGTCGTGCCGCAGTCCCCCGGTACCGCCACCGCGCTCATGACGATCGGGCTGGCCAGCTACGCCTTCCAAGCGGTGCTGGCGGGTATCCTCTCCGGGTTGCAGTCGTGGGACCGCTACGCAGGCCTGTTCGCCCTGGACTCCGGCGTGCGCCTGGTGCTGGCCGTGGCGGCCTGGGCTGCCGGCTGGGGAGTCACCGTCTTCCTCGTCATCACCGTCATCGGCGCCGCGAGCTGGCTCGTCCTCCTGCGCCGCGAGTACCTGCACGTGCCGGTGGATGTCAACCGCGGGATGTTCGTACGCCGCATGCTCAGCGCGATGGTGGCCTCCGGGGCCTCGGCCGTGCTGATCACCGGTTTCCCGGCCGTGATCAACGCCGCCTTCCCGGCCGCGCCGGTCGCCGCGCTGATCAACGCGGTGATCCTCACCCGCGCGCCGGTGCTCGTGCCGCTGCAGCGCTTCCAGTCCGCGCTGGTGGTGCGCTTCGTCGAGCACCGCGACCGCATCTATTCAGCGCTGGCCATGCCGATCGCCGCGGTACTCGCGCTCGGCGCGGTCGGGTTCATGGCCGCCTGGGCCCTCGGCCCGCTGATTTTGCGGCTGCTCTTTTCCCCGGAGTACGCCATGGGCGGGCTTACCCTCGGCGTGCTCACCTTCGCGTCCGCGTGGATGGGCGCGCTGATGATCACCGGGGTGGCCGTGCTCGCCCTGGAGCGCCACGGCTGGTACGTGGCGGGCTGGCTCACCGCAACGGTCGTTGCCTTCGGCATCGTGTTTGGTGCACCTGCGGCTGCGGGCGGCCACGTGGCGTCGGTAAGCACAGCCCTCTTCTTGGGCCCGGCCGCGGGTGCGCTGGTGCACATCGCGGGCCTGCGCCGGGCGGTAAGGTAGACCCCCATGGAAACAATGCTGGTCACCGGAGGTGCCGGGTTCATCGGGTCCAACTTCGTGCGCATGGTGCTCTCCCGTGGTACGGCGGGCAAAGTGATCGTGCTGGACAAGCTCACGTATGCGGGCAACCGCGCGAATCTCGAGGGTTGCGACGTGGAGTTTGTGCAGGGTGATGTGGCGGATGCGGTGCTCGTGGATAAGCTTGTGGCCCGCGCGGACACCGTGGTGCACTTCGCGGCCGAATCCCACAACGACAACTCGCTGCGCGACCCCTCCTCCTTCGTGCACACCAACCTCATCGGCACTTACGCGCTGCTTGAGGCGGTGCGCGCACACGAGGTGCGGCTGCACCACATCTCCACTGACGAGGTCTTCGGCGACCTGGAACTCGGCGCTAAGGACGCGTTTACCGAGACCACCGCCTACAACCCCTCCTCGCCGTACTCGGCCACCAAGGCCGGCTCAGACCACCTCGTGCGCGCCTGGGTCCGCTCCTTCGGCATCAACGCGACGATCTCGAATTGCTCCAACAACTACGGTCCCTACCAGCACGTGGAGAAGTTCATCCCCCGCCAGATCACCAACCTGCTTACGGGGCAGCCGGCGAAGCTCTACGGCACGGGCGCGCAGGTGCGCGACTGGATCCACGTGGACGACCACAACGACGCGGTGCTGGCGATCCTTGAGCGCGGCACACTCGGCGAGACCTACAACATCGGGGCCCACACTGGCGCGGACGCCGTGCACGTGACGAACAAGCAGGTCATCGAGGAAATCTGTGAACTCATGGGCGGCACTTACGAGCACGTGGCGGACCGACCCGGCCACGACCAGCGCTACACCATGGACGCCACGAAGCTGTGCCGCGAGCTGGGGTGGGCCCCGCGCTACACGGACCTGCGGGCGGGCCTGGAGCAGACCATCGAGTGGTACCGCGACAACGAGCCCTGGTGGGCGGGCGGCAAGGCCGAGGTAGAGGCGGGCTACGCCGCGCGCGGCCAGTAGACTGACCCACATGGTTGACACCCCGATTGAAGGCCTGCAAATCCACTCGCTGCGCGTGCACGAGGACAACCGCGGCTGGTTCAAGGAGAACTGGGCCGGCCAGGCGCTTGTGCCCGCGCAGCAGAACGTGAGCTTCAACGCCCGGCGCGGCGCGACCCGCGGGATGCACGCCGAGCCCTGGGACAAGTGGGTCTCAGTCGCCAACGGCCGCGTCTACGCCGCGTGGGTGGATATGCGCGCGGGTTCGCCCACCTTTGGTGCAACCTTCGGGCTCGAGGTCGGCCCGGACACGGCGGTGTTCGTCCCGCGCGGGGTGGCCAACGGCTTCCAGGCGCTCGAGGACGACACCACCTACATCTACCTGGTGAATCAGCGCTACAACCCGGACGGCAGGTACGCGTTTTGCTCCTACAAGGAGATCGAGTGGCCGCTGCAGCCTACCGAGCTCTCGGAGGCCGACAAGGCGCACCCTGCGCTTGCCGACGCCACGCCCGTCCCGCCCCGCAAAATCCTCGTCACCGGCGCGAACGGCCAGCTAGGCCGGGCGCTCAAGCAGATCTACAGCGAGGACGAGGCCGACTTCTTCACCCGCGCCGAGTTCGACCTGACCGATATGCCGGAGCTGGACTTCTCCCAGTACTGGGCGGTGATCAACTGCGCGGCCTACAACGACGTCAACGGTGCCGAGAACGACCGGGCTACCGCCTGGGCCATTAACGCTGCAGGTCCGGCGCGCCTGGCGGCGATCTGCAACGCGCACGACCTGACGCTCGTGCACGTCTCCAGCGACTACATCTTCGACGGCACCAACGAGGTCCACGACGAGACGGAGCTGCCGTCGCCGCTGTCGGCCTACGGGGCGTCGAAAGCCGCGGGCGATACGGCAGCGCAGGTAGCGCGCAAGCACTACGTGGTGCGCACCGCCTGGGTCTTCGGCGACGGGAACAACTTCATGTCCACCATGGCGGGCCTAGCCGCGCGCGGGGTGGAGCCGAAGGTGATCATGGACCAGCGAGGCCGCCCCACCTACGCCGAGGACCTGGCCAAGGGTATCGCGCACCTGCTGCGGACGAAGGCCGAGTACGGGGTGTACAACCTCACCTCGGACGGGGATGCGGTGGGACGCGACGAGATCGCCATGGCCGTATTCATCGGGGTTGGCCACGACCCTTCCGAGGTACACCCGGTGACCACCGCGCAGTATGCCGAGCTCAACGGCCCTGAAGCGCCGCGCCCGGCGGAGTCCACGCTGAGCTTGGACAAGATCAAGGCGACCGGGTTTGCGCCGATGAATTGGCGCGCAGCACTCGCTCTCTACCTTGCGATGCAGTAGGTTTAAACCCTGTACTTGCTTCGCTGCCAGAAACATTAAAGGAGCTCCCAATGTCGAAGAAGCTTTTCGCGGCTATTGCCACTACCGCTGCTCTCGGTGCCGCGTGTGTGATCGCGCCGGCGCAGGCTGCTCCTGAAAGCGCGAGCGAGACTCACACCGCAACAGCCACCGCGACTGGCACTGCGACGCCGACTGCAACTCCGACTGGCACTGCAACGCCCACGCCAACGGTGACCGTGACGGTCACGCCGACGGTGACGCCTGCGACGTCGACAAGCACGACCGCGGCGCCTGACATCATGCTGGCACTGTCCAGCGGTGACTTCTCCAAGATCAGCAAGCCGCAGATCGCGCTGCTCATCCTCGGTGTGCTGACCACGGTGCTCGGCCTGGCCGTGAAGTTCGACGTGCGCGAGATCGCCGCGGGGCGCTACACGTTCGAGGACTTCCTCAAGGAGATGTCCGAGGGATAAACGACCAGCTAGTCTGGGACGCATGCGAGGCATCATCTTGGCCGGCGGGTCCGGCACGCGGCTGTACCCGATCACGCAGGGCATATCGAAGCAGCTCATGCCCATCTACGACAAGCCGATGATCTACTACCCGCTGACCACCCTGATCAGCGCGGGGATCCGGGAGATCCTCATCATCACCACCCCGGAGGATGCGGACGCGTTCAAGCGCCTGCTTGGCGACGGCTCGCGTTTCGGCATCATGCTCAGCTACGCCGTCCAGCCCTCCCCAGATGGACTCGCGCAGGCCTTCATCATCGGCGAGGATTTCATCGGCGAGGACTCGGTCGCGCTCGTGCTCGGCGACAACATCTTCGAAGGCGCGCAGCTGACCCGCATCCTGGGCGAAATCCGCGACGTGGACGGCGGCACGATCTTCGCCTACGAGGTCTCGGACCCGCAGCGCTACGGCGTCGTCGACTTCGACGCCAACGGCACCGCCCTGTCCATCGAGGAAAAGCCCGCGCACCCGAAGTCCAACTTCGCGGTGGTGGGCCTGTACTTCTATGACAACCGGGTCGTGGACATCGCCAAGCAGATCACCCCGAGCGCGCGCGGCGAGCTGGAAATCACCAGCGTGAACGAGGCCTACCTGCGCGAGGGCGCGCTGAAAGTCCACCGCCTGCACCGCGGGGACGTGTGGCTCGATACCGGCACAATCGACTCCATGAGCGAAGCCAGCGCGTACGTGGAGGTCATCCAGAAACGCACCGGCACCATCATCGGCTCACCCGAGGTGGCCGCCTACCGGGAGGGCTTCATCTCGCGCGAGGCGCTCGAAGAGCTTGGCCGCGCCACGCTGAAGTCGGGCTACGGGCGCTACCTGCTGGACGCGGCGCGGGACTAGACTCAGCCGGTATGTCCACGCTCGCTGAGAGTACGCCGGCTATGTCAGACAAGGATGAATCAACTTTGGATCAAGAAAAGCAGGTCAAGCCATTGCGCGTAGGCGAAGTCACAGTACTCATGTCCGTGTACGCAAAAACGCAGCCTGGCGACCTTGCTTTCGCCTTGGAGAGCCTGCAAGCACAGACTCGGCCCCCCGAACGCATCCTCGTGGTTCTCGACGGACCGGTCGCCCCGGAAGTCCGCGCACTTCTCCACACAGTCGATACACTGCCACTGCCGGAAAATGTCGGTCTCGGGAAAGCTCTGGCAGTAGGTCTCCATACAGTCGATACCGAGTTTGTCGCACGCCTCGACTCAGATGATGCCGCTTTCCCGCACCGCATCGAAACCCAGCTCCACTTCCTTAACGAGCATCCCGATATCTCGGTAGTCGGCTCATCCATGAGGGAATTCAACGGTTCGGGTCACGGTAATGTCAGAGCACTGCCGGAAACCTCCGCTGCAATCGCAAAGTACGTCCGTCTGAATTCCCCAATGAACCACCCTTCAGTAATGTTTCGCACCGCCGACGTCCGTGCCGCAGGAGGCTACCGTGACCTGCATGGCATGGAGGACTATGACCTATGGGCACGCATGATCTCGCAGGGGAAAAAGCTTTATAATCTTCCGGAACCCCTGACATACTTCCGGGTTGATCAAGAGCAGTTCAGGCGCCGTTCCGCGAAAAACGTGCGCGAAGCTGAAAGGGAACTTCAGTCGGCCCTGGTCCAATATGGCCTTGTCTCGCCGATGCGAGCGCGTCTCAACTTCGTACTCCGAAACCTTTACCGAGCGCTCCCGTTACAGCTTATGCAGCGTGCGTACAGTTTGCTGTTCCATCGAGGTAAGTGAGCGCCAGTAAAGGCGATTTTCCGCCAACTATTCCTCACAGGCTGCTCACACGCGTGTACGCCCTACTTTTCCACCGCGCGCGGTAACGTATTGCACGCTATGAACGATTCCCGCGACGCTTTCCAGGACGCAGGCCAGGAGTCCTATGACGACACCTGGCTGATCGTCCCCTGCTACAACGAGGGGCAGGTTATCCAAGAGGTGCTGGCGAGTGCGCGCGAGACGTTCCCCAACATCGTGGCGGTCAACGACGGCTCCCGCGACAACTCCGCCCAAGCTATCCACGCCGCGGGCGCGCACCTGGTCAATCACCCGGTGAACCTGGGCCAGGGTGCGGCGATCCAGACGGGCGTGGAGTACGCCCGCGCCCAGCCCGGCGCGAAGTTCTTTGTCACCTTCGACGCCGACGGCCAGCACCAGATCAAAGACGTCAAGCGCATGATCCACCGGCTGCGCACCGAGCCCATCGACATCGTGGTGGGCACCCGCTTCGCCGGGCAGGAAGACACGCAGGTGCCGTGGATCAAGCGGGTCGTGCTGAAGACCGTCGTGTTCCTCTCCCCGCGCACCCGCCGGCTGGGATTGACGGACGCGCACAACGGGCTGCGCGCTTTCAACGCCAAGGTGGCAGGCGAGATGAACATCCGGATGAACGGGATGTCGCACGCCTCCGAGATCGTCACCATGATCGATGAGCACGGCTGGCGGGTCGCCGAGGAACCGGTGGACATTCTGTACACGGAGTACTCCATGAGCAAGGGCCAATCCCTGATCAACGGCGTGAATATCCTCGCCGACGGCATCGTGGCAAGGAGGCTGCCGTGATCCAGTTCTTCCTCATCCTGGCCACCGTGGTGCTGGCCATCTACTTCTTCACCCACCGCAAGAAGGCGAACGCAAAAGCATGGGTCAAGCTCGGGTTCGTCGTGCTCGTGTTCGCGGCGATCTGGGCGATCCTGCGCCCCGACGACGTGACCGTCCTGGCCAACTGGCTTGGCGTCTCGCGGGGCACGGATCTGATGCTTTACGCGCTGATCTTCGCGTTCTTCTTCACCACTATCTCCACATGGACGCGCTTCCGCGAGCAGGAACTGCGCTACGCGCGCCTCGCGCGAGCGGTGGCCTTGCAAAACGCGGTGCGCCCGGAAGATACGCTTGGCATCACAGACAAGACAAGCAAGGAGTAATTCCGCGTGAGTGATACGAAAATCCCGCCGCTGATGTGGGCCTTTACCGCCGTGCTGGCGCTCGGTACGGGCGTGGGCGGCTATGTGCTCGGCAGCCAGAGCGCTACCCCGCCGACGGCGACTGAGTCGCAGCAGGCGCCGGCCGCGGGCGAGGACAAGGAAGCGAAGGTGGAGGTTGCTCGTCGAGAAGCGGATGACCCGATGGCGCTTGGTAGCGTCGATGCGCCCGTCGTCATCTCCGAGTTCTCCGACTGGGCCTGCCCCTACTGCATGCGCTTCGCGGCGGAGACGATGCCGGAGATTGTGAAGCAGTACGTAGAGACCGGCAAGGTGCGCTACGAGATGAACGACTTTGTCATCAACGGCCAAAGCGCGCTCAACGGCGCACGCGCGGGCCGCGCCGCCGCCGACCAGGGCAAGTTCTTCGAGTTCCAGGAAGCCTACGTGGCGGCCGCTTCCAAGGTGGAAGGCCACCCGGACTTCAGCCTCGACGAGCTGGCTGGCTTTGCAGTAGAAGCAGGCGTGCCGGACCTCGAGCAGTTCCGCGCGGATATGGAAAGCGACAAGTACGACCAGGCGCTCACCGAATCGAACAAGCTCGCCCAGCAGGCCGGCTTCAACGCCACCCCGAGCTTCTCCATTAACGGCCAGGTCCTCGAGGGCGCGCTGCCGTACGGGAAGTTCGCCGAGGTTATCGACGCCGAGTTGGAGAAGGCCGGGGCGTAGGGTCCTAGGGCGAGCCTCCTATGCCGCATTTGCACCCCGTCCCCGTCCACGCCACCGACCGGCTGACCGCGATTGAGTTTTTCGCAGGCATCGGTCTCGCGCGGGCTGGGATGGCTGACGCAGGAATCTCGACGGTCTGGGCGAACGATTACGACAAGAACAAGTTCGCCATGTACTCGGGCCAGTGGGGCGACGATGACTTTGCGCTGGAGAACGTATTCGACGTTGCCCCAGACCGGGTGCCATCTGCGGACATTGCCTGGTCCTCATCTCCCTGCACGGACCTCTCACTGGCTGGGAAGCGGGGTGGGATCAGCGGGCGGGAATCATCTGCGTTCTTTGGTTTCACCAACGTCCTTCGTGGAATGAGAGATCGCAGACCAAACGTCGCAGTCTTAGAGAATGTCGTTGGCCTGGCTTCTTCCCACGGTGGCGACGATCTTCGCGCTGCAATCAGGGAATTCAACGAACTCGGATACGCGGTGGATGTCGTCACCATCGACGCACGCAGGTTTGTCCCGCAGTCCCGCCCAAGACTCTTCCTTATCGGTGCAAAGCAACCGCTTGACGGCGGCAAAGACGACACAGCGCTGCGACCAGATTCTGTGGCGTGGGTACACCAGGAAGATGACCTGCGCACCTTCAAGTTTCCGTTCCCAACTATCGCTGCTCCCCGCAAAGACGGGTTCAGCAGCGAGATCGAGCACCTTGCAGACGACGATCCGCGGTGGTGGGACAGCCAGCGTACCGAGGCTTTCATCAGCTCCATGTCGCCAACGCAGCGGCTCCGCGCCGATGGGTTTATCAACGCGCGAGCTATGACCGCGCGTACTGCCTACCGGAGAACCCGCAACGGCGTTCCCACCTGGGAAATGCGCGCTGAAGACATCGCGGGTTGCTTGCGCACAGCGCGCGGCGGTTCATCGAAGCAGGCGGTAGCGGTTATGGGACACGGCCAGATCCGAGTTCGCTGGATGACCGGACTCGAGTACGCACGCCTCATGGGTGCCGGGTGGTACAACCTCAGTGGCCTGCGTGAGTCCCAGGTCCACTACGGTTTTGGCGACGCGGTAGCGGTACCGGTTGTGTCTTGGCTTGCACGAGAGGCGCTAGCCCCACTCGCCCTGCCAAGATAGCAGACGAGCGAGGCTTCTAAACCGCCGCCCTAGTAGCCGCGGCGGATCCACTCCTCTAAGTGCGGTGCCTCATCACCGATGGTGGTGTGGTCGCCGTGGCCGGTGCGCACCACCGTCTCCGCTGGCAGGTCCAGTACGGAGGTCTGCAGCGAGTGGATGATGGTGTCGAAGGAGGAGAAGGAACGCCCCGTTGCGCCCGGCCCGCCCTGGAAAAGGGTGTCGCCGGAGAAGAGCTCGCCTGCCTCGGGCGCGTAGATCACCACGGAGCCGGGCGAGTGGCCCGGGGTAGACAAGACCTTGAGGTCGGTGCCCGCGATGGTGAACGTCGCGCCGTCGAGAAGCTGCTCGTAGTGCGTGTTGGGGTTCTCGCGCTGCCACAGGAAGCCGTCGGTGGGGTGCAGGTAGACCGGCGCGTTGACCAGGCGGGAAAGCTCGGGGGCGGCGTCGATGTGGTCGGAGTGGCCGTGGGTGGCGATGATGCCCTTGACACGGCGGCCCCCCACCGCGGCGGCGATCGCCTTGGCGTCGTGGGCGGCGTCGATGATGTAGACCTCGCTGTCGTCGCCGACGATCCACACGTTGTTGTCCACTTCCCACTCACCGCCGTCGAGCTTGAACAAGCCAGAGGTGACAACGTTTTCTACACGGAATGTCATGGTGGTCCTTTCAGGGTTGGGCGGGCTAGAACTCGACGACGCTGCGCAGCACGTCGCCGCGCTTCATCTTGGCGAAGGCGTCTTCCACATCGCTGATTCCAATGCGCTCGGAGACGAACTCGCCGAGCGGGAAGCGGCCCTGCAGGTGCAGGTCGACGTAGGTGGGGAAGTCGCGCTCCGGGAGGCAGTCGCCGTACCAGGCGGGCTTGATCGAGCCGCCGCGGCCGTAGACGTCGATGGCGGGCACGTCGATGTGGTCGGTCTGGTTAGGCACGCCCACCATGACCATGCGGCCTGCCAGGTCGCGCGAGTAGAAGGCCTGGCGCCAGGTGGGCTGGATGCCGACGGCGTCGATGGCGACGTCGGTGCCGAAGCCGTCGCTAAGCTCGCGCACCTTGTCAATGACCTCCTGCTCGCTCAAGCCCTTCGAGCAGATGGCGTGGGTGGCACCGAAGGTTTCGGTGGCGGCGTCACACTTGCGCTGGTCAAGGTCGACGGCGATGACCGTGGTCGCGCCCGCGAGCGCCGCGCCAGCGACGGCGGCCAGGCCGACGCCGCCCAGGCCGAAGACGGCGACGGAATCACCGCGCTGGATCTCGCCCGTGTTCACGGCGGCGCCGAGGCCGGCCATGATGCCGCAGCCGAGCAGTCCCGCGGCGGCCGGGTCTTCGTCCGGGTTCACCTTGGTGCACTGCAGCTCGTGGACCAGGGTCTTCTCGGCAAACGAGCCGATGCCCAGCGCCGGGGTGAGCTCGGTGCCGTCCTCCAGGGTCATGCCCTTGGACGCATTAAAGGTGTTAAAGCAGTTCTTCGTATCGCCCTTGCGGCAGGCGCGGCACTCGCCGCACACCGCGCGCCAGTTCAGCACGACGAAGTCGCCGGGGGCGACGTGGGTGACGTCCGCGCCGACCGAGTCGACCACGCCGGCCGTTTCGTGGCCGAGCAGGAAGGGGTACGCATCCTCGATATCGCCGTCGCGGTAGGCCAGGTCGGTGTGGCATACGCCGGTGGCCTGGACTTTCACCACCACATCGTTCGGCCCCGGCTCGGGGATGACGATGGTGGTGACCTCGACGTCTGCGCCCTTCTCGCGGGCGATTACTCCTTGAACTTTTTGTGCAGTCATACTCCCCCACCGTACCAACACTTGACGCGTACCTAGGTACGTTTCATACTTAGGTACATGGTCTTCCCCCAACCGTGGATCCGCGCCTTTATGCCCACCGCGGTACTGCGCTGCCTTCGCGACGGCCCCGCGCACGGCTACGCCATCGCGCAATCGCTCGAGTCGCTCGGTTTCGGTAGACCGAAGGGCGGATCCCTCTACCCCGTGCTCGGCAAGCTCGAGGATGCCGAGCTCATCCAGGCCCACTGGACCCAAAGCGAGAGCGGCCCCGGCCGAAAAACCTACGCCATCACCGCCGAGGGCGAGGCCGAGCTCGCTACCCACAGCGAACAGCTCGACCAGCTCCGGGCTTCACTTGTTGCCACCCCCACCACCAGAAAGGACGCACAATGAGCCGTTGGACCGACCGCGCAACCCTCGTACTAACCCTCAACCACGGCTTTTCCCGCGACGCCGCGGAACGTGCCGCAGGTGACGCCGAAACGCACGCGCACGCCGACGGACTGACCCCCGAGGCCGCCTTCGGCACAGCCGACGAATGGGCTGAGCAACACGCCGCCGAAGTACGCGACGAGCTCGCGCACGGGGGCACAGACCCATTCGTGGGCGAAGAGAGGGCGCGCCCGCCACGCCTCGTTTGGATCTTTTTCGTCGCCACGGCCGGCTTCGCCATCGGGCTCACCGTTGCCACCTGGAATGACGATGTCTCCCTCGGTATGGTCATCACCCCAGCGATCCTCGCCCTCGGGTTGAGCGCCACGCTGGCCACCTATTGGAACCTCTACACCCGCATGGCGAAGTGGAAGGCCGGCACCGTCTCCGCTATCCCGCTCGTGGTGATCAGCCTGCTCGGCGCGTGGGCCATCATGGCGCTGGACGCCATCGACCTGCCATTTGGCAATGGGTGGGGCCTCATCCTCGCGCTTATCTTTGCGGCCGCGGCGTTCTTCCTACCGTGGAAGCAACAGGGCCCGGAAGAACACGCGCCCCGTGGTGACTGGGATACCACGGTCGCGGGTGAGCTGCGGGCCCGCGGCGAGTACCACGAGCGCGAGATCCGCGAGACCATCGCGGAGGCCCACGCTTTCGCTGAGGAAAACGGCACGACGGTGGAGGAGGAATTCGGCGATCCGAAGCGTTACGCGCACAGCCTCCCGGCGCGGCCGAAACGCAGGCTCCAGCGCACAGCCCGCATCAACGCGGGTTTGTTCTTGATCGTCCTCGCTAATGCGGGCTTGAATTGGTTCAGCGAAGGCGGGCCAAATATGACCGCCGTCTACCTCTTCGGCTTCGCTGCGGTGTGCTCGGCCGCAGCGGTGGTCATGTCCGTAATTAGGATGCGGCGATAACGCGAGCAACGTGGGCGTGGCCACGCTGGTTGACGTGGATAGGCAGGTTGCCCGGCCCGCCGTAGAAGTCCACCAGACCGGCCCACATGCGCTTATTGTCGGGCGCGCACATGTTGTTGTGCCAGGTCGAGGGCTTCAAATCCAGGAACTCAACGCCGGTTGCGCGTGCCAAGTCCACCTGGGCCCACTGCGCGGAGTCCTCCCACTCCTGCACCGCGGCGAAGGGCGTGTAGTCCGACACGTTCGGCGCGACGTGGAAGAGGCAGACCTTATCGCCCGAGGTGATCTTGGGGTAGCCCACGATCTGAATGCGCGCGTTCGGAGCGGCGGCGCGGATGCGGTTGATCTGCGGCACCATGGCGGCGACAAAGTCGCGTCGGAAAGCGGCGCGATTGCGGCCGTCATTGTGGTAGGTGTCGTTGAACCCGGTGGAGATGATCACGCGGGCGGTGTTGCGGTTGAGCCCGCGGTCGCGCACGGCGCGCGTGACCTGCGAGGCAAACTGCGGGCCCTTCTGGATGGAGACGGTACCGGTGCAGGAGTAGTCCCAGGCCGGCAGACCAAGGCGGGCCGCCGCCTGCTTGCCCCAGCTGGTCGGCGAGGTCGGGCACCAGGTGGTTACCGACGAGGAGCCGCGCGGGTCGAGGCCGAGCTTGCCGGCCGCCCACTGCGGGCCGCTCGGGTCCGCGATGACGGAGTCACCGAAGATCACCAGGTTGCGCTGCTGCGCCCCCGCGTTCGGCGCAGCGATGACCCCAAGGGCGGCGAGGACGGCCGCGCAGATGGCGGCAAGTGTTGTGCGTAAGCGTGTGCTCGTCATTGTGCGTGTACTCCCGGTAGCGAAAGAATTTTGTACAGAGTAATCATCCCTAGGTCGCAGCAAAACGTTACCCGTGCCATACTCTCTTCACAACACAAGTTAACACGAGTCAACAACTGTCACATTGCGGAACGTTTTTGCAATACTAAAAAGCTACACTGAACGCCTGCATGCAAATTTCGGGAAAGAAGGACTGCAGTCATGCACTACCCCGCACTGACCCCCTCCCGCGTCGCATTCACCGCGCGCTCCACCGTGCGCTTCCTGCGCGCCGCCCACCGCGCCGGCCTCATCAGCGGCGAGGGCGGCCCGAAAGCCATGCTCGCCCTCGCACCCAACCTCGCGCGCTACCACTTCACCACCGCCCGCGAGGTCGAGCAGGGCGCTGCAGCAGTGCCCGAGCGCACTGCGCTTATCGACGACGACGGGCTCCTCTCCTACCGCCAACTCCGCGATCAATCACGCACGCTCGGCCGCTGGCTCCTTCAAGTCCAGCAGGACAAGGACCTCGACGCCCTACGCATCGGTGTCATGGCGCGCAACGGCCGCGGCATCATCCTGCCGCTCGCCGCGAAGGGCTACACCGGCGGCACGATCTTCCTGCTCAACATCGGCTCGTCCCCCGAGCAGCTCGCCGGCATCATCGCGGAAAACAGCATCGACATCCTGTTCATCGACGACGAGTTCGCCGACCGCATCCCCGAAGGCATCGAACACGTCACGCGCGTGTGGGCGCACACCACCCGCGACCACGGCGACGAGCTGACCCAGGCGGGCATCATCGCCCGCGGCGACAACAACCTGCCGAAACTGCCACTGTTTCCCAAGCACGGCGACATGGTGCTCATGTCTTCCGGCACCACCGGCATCCCCAAGGGCATCCTGCGCCCGGAACCGAAGATGCCGCTCGTGGTCGCCGGCTACCTCGAGGCCATGCCGTTTCGCTCCGGCCACACCATCCAGATGACGGCGTCCATCTTCCACACCTGGGGCTGGTCCGCGCTCAACATCACGCTTGGCGTGCGCGGCACTGTGGTTACCCAGCGGGTCTTCGACCCCGAGAACGTCTTTCGCCAGCTGCAGCAGTACCGCTGCGACGGGTTGATGTCCTCCCCCATCTTCTTCAAGCAGATGCTGGACATCCCCGACAACGAGCGATTCGACACCTCCAATCTCAAGTTCATCGGCTCCGCCGGCAACGCGCTGACCCCGGCGATCGTCGAGCGCATGCACGAGCGATTCGGTCCTACCCTGGCCAACATTTACGGTTCCACCGAGCTCGCGCTTGCCGCCGCCGCCGACCCCGCACTCCTGGCGAGCGACGCCTCCGTCGCCGGCCGCGTCCCGCCGGGCACTGTGCTCAAGCTTTACGACGACAACGACAACGAAGTCCCCCAAGGCGAAGTCGGCCGCATCTTCCTTAACAACGAAACGGCACTTCGCGGCTACACCAACCCGGAGACCCCGCTGGTGACCATCGACGGGCTGGTGGAGATGGGCGACCTCGGCTACTTCGACGAGCACGGCTACCTGCATGTTTTGAGCCGCAATGACGACATGATCATCGTCGGCGGCGAAAACGTCCACCCCCAGTCCGTCACCGAGGTCCTCGAGCGCATGCCCGGCGTCGACGAGCTGCACTCCGGCGGCGTGGACGACCCCGACACCTTCAAGCGCATCGCCGTCTGGGTCGTGCCGGAGCGCTCCGAGGCAGGCAAGCGCCTGACAGCCCAGGCCGTGCGCGACTGGGTCCGCGCCAACCTGGCCGACCACTCCATCCCCCGCGATGTGAACTTCATCGACAAGCTCCCGCGCAACGCGACGGGCAAGGTCGTACCACGCCTGCTGCCGGAAAGCCGCCGGGAGGACTAGTGACGCGCGCCACGTACGCGCTCACCCTGGCGTTTCTCATCACCGCCGGGTGGTCAGCGAACCACTTCGCGTCGGTACTCGTGCTGCTACGCCGCGACCACGACGTCTCCGCCGTGTTGGCCAACAGCGCCTACGGCATCTACGCGCTCGGGCTCTTCCCCAGTCTGCTCATCGGCGGGTGGGTCGCCGACCGCTTCGGGTCGCGCCCCGCCGTCATCGCGGGCACCGTGATCGCAGCCGCGGGCAACGCCTACCTCATGCTGGGTATCCCCGGGCATGGGTTGCTCCTCGGCCGTTTCGTCGTCGGCCTTGGGGTAGGCCTGGTCGTCAGCGCCGGCACCGCTTGGGCCGGCAGGCTCCGCGGCGCTAGTGGCGCCACCGCCGCGGGCATCGCCCTGACCACCGGTTTCATGCTTGGTCCGGTCTCCTCCGGCATAGTCGCCCACCTGGCCGCGGACGCGGTGAAGGTCCCGTTCGTGGTGCCGATTGTGATGGCTGTGGGGGTGATGGTGGCGTCGATAAGCATGCGCGACGACGGCGCACCTGCAGTGACGCAGACTGCTGAGGCTCGCCCCGCGCACAGCGAGGCCAAGGCGCTTGCGACTGCCGTGCCGATGGGGATTTGGGTGTTCGCCTCAATCACGACGGCGATGGTGGTGCTGGCCGGGCGCACCGACTTCGCCATCGGCGCGGCGTTTATGCCCGGCGTGGCCGCTGTGCTGGGCTTTAGCGTCGCGCTGGCCGTGCAGGCGCTCGCGCGGCGCGGGCAGTGGGGGCCGCGTGCAGGCGTGGTCGGTGCGCTCGGCGCGACCGGCGGCATGGCGCTCATCGCGGTAGGCGGGGCGCGGCCATCTGCCGCCGTGTTCCTGGCTGCCACCGCGCTGCTCGGGCTGGCGTACGGGCTGTGCCTGCGCGAGGGGCTTCTCGACGTCGACGAGTACACCCCGCCCGAGAAACGCGGCCGCGTCATCGGGCTGTACTACGTGGCGACATACATCGGGTTCGGGATCTCGCCGCTGATCGCGTGGATCACGCCGCGCGTCGGGCCGAGTCTGCCGTTTGCGGTGTTCGCCGTGCTGGCCGCGTGCTCCGCGCTCATCCGCAGCGCGCAGATTCGGCGCGGGTACCTGGTGCGCGGAGTTGTTGGGGATTGAGGTTTCTGGGTGTGCGGCGTCGTGGGTGTGACGTCCCAGATGGAGCTAGCTCCGTTTGGACAATGCGGCGATGCGCGACCTGGGATTTTATGGGGCGGTCGGGTGTAAATGGAGCTAGCTCCGTTTGGACAATGCAGCCTCGAGGGTTCGAGTGTGATGATCTCGTCGCTGAGGCCTGCAATCAATGCCCTGCTCATATCCGGATGGCTGCTGCGATAGCAAACCAACCCGCGTAGGTTGTAAGATTCCAGGCAATGACTGACAATGCTCCCCGGGTCGTTCCCCCACCACGTATCTATCTGGCGTATGTGAAACGCTTCTACCTAGACAATTCTCGCAAATCTTTACAAGTCTTGGCAGGTGCTAGTTTCGACGAAACAACCGTCCTCAACTGGATCGAAGAGGGGAAACAGATAAACCATGATATCTGGTACGAGGACATTCCCATTGATAATCTCCCTCATCCCAGTGCTGCACCGCGTGAAATCCTCATCCATTTTACCGGCCCATTTATGGACGAGGACTACTATAATCAGGATCTCCAATGGTCGAATCCGGTAGGACGTAAAGCCCGCGTCCCAGATAATTTCCTTGGAATCGTGCGCCCCCAACCTGAACGAGAAGGAACACAAAACGAAGACGGTTATTTAGGCGATAACACGTACCTGTGGCGGGTCCCATGCCCATGGCAGAGTCGCTACTTGCTGTCACCGTTTACTGAAAGTAGTAACGAAAACATTAACTACGGTCGCCCTTACTCGGTCTGAGTATCGCTTCAAGGGCCTATAGATTCGGTGGGGTGACCCACTTCTCACCCCGGATTTCCTGCGGCAACTCGACCCACAAAACCAACGAAGAAACCCCAGCTAAAACGGTGTTCTAGCTGGGGTTTGTGCACCGCCTTGGTCCAAATGGAGCCTGCTCCGTTTGGTCAATGCAGCCTCGCGGGTTCGAGTGCGTCGATCCCGTCGCTGAGGGCTGCAATCAATGCCCTGCTCATATCCGGATAGCTGCGATAGACCATTCTTCTTCTAGGGGAAGATCACCCAAGATCGATTCAAAATCGCGGGAGATTATCGCGGGGCGGAATCCTTCTGCATAGAACATTGCTTCTTTGGTCTTCTCTCCCCCGACCTTCAACGCGATTTTCCCTTGCTCAGTTGTGTGGTGTCGAACTACAACATGATCGACGAGCGCTACAGCGCTTGCCCAGGATTCCTTATCCATATCTGCAAGGCAGTGCCGCGAATAGAAATCAGGGAAGGGATCCCGCTGTACAGGAGAGATTCCAGGACGTGAAATTCTCTTCATGGCGACCGACCGAAGGCTCGAAATCATAGCTACCGGGAGCGCCAAGTCCCACACAGCGAAGAGCTGCCGAAGGGGCAGTCGGCCCTCCGCAGAGCGGACATTCACATGTACTTGGATAGCTTGTAGCTCTTTGTTCATGTTGCGTGTGACGTCATTGAGTTCCCAGAGCCCCGAAGAGACTTCCTCGTCCAAGGAACTCCCGGTGCTGGCGAAGCCAAGCGATAACTCCGCCCACCTAAAGCGATCAAAAAGTAGGTCTACGTCTACTTCCACAGCGGCTGAGGCAGAAGCCTCAAGAATGATGTAATTGTCCTCGTACACGGTGTAAGTCACACTGAAGCAGGGTAGCGTCACTTCTACGCCCCGAACCATACCTGGGGCATCTGGATAGCCGTTTTAATGCGGATGAGAGTTATTGGATTTCCACTCACGTACCGCAAGAAATGCAAGAAATACCGCTATCGCTCCACTGATGAAACCGGAAATTTGGGTTTCCGAACTTTGCACCATCCAGATGAACAAAAGAGAAGCCAACGCCGTCGCCAGAATTAAAAGGATGAATCGTCCACTCATGTGATCTGCCTCCTATTTCCCTCACCCGACGCGTTCTTGGAATTTGTCGTGTTTACATGGGCCAATACCTGCTACACCCCGTTGCCCAACAGCACCAAGCCAAGCTATCCCTCCAGCCACAGCGGTTAGTCCCTAGATATGACACGCTTCGCTTGCGGCGGGCCACTCTAGCGCTGCCTTTACAGACCAATATTACAACCGCCTCGCCGGAGGTTCGGGGTACCGGTGAGGTGTTGGACTACATCGGTTCTGAAAGAAAAAGTGGCGAGTCAGCGATCTAACGTGAACACCCCCTTACCGTTGCGCGTTGTTTGCGCTGGTAAGGGGGTGTTTCTTTGAGCCGCCTGCGAGAATCGAACTCGCGACCTTTTCATTACGAGTGAAACGCTCTGCCGACTGAGCTAAGGCGGCCGGACAACGCGCATAGCGACGTTGTACCGGAAAACGATTGTAATGCAGAATCAGCAGAACAATAAACCGGCAGGTCAGCGCACGCCGCAGGCGACGCGCAGATGCCCGATCATGCCGTTGAACGCCACGGCCGGCGTCACCGACTGGTGCAGGCGCGCACGGCACTGCGCGATCGCGTCGAGGCAGGCAACCAAGCCAGAGGCGGGGACGCGCTCGGCGAGCTCGCGGGCGAGCGGTTCGAAATCGGGGTGGGTCAGCGGGACGTCGGCACCCGCCTGCACCACCAGCGCATCGCGGTATACGCCGGCAAGATCCACCAGGACCAGGTCGAAGACGTCGCGCTTGCGCCTCGTGCTGCGCGCCTTCTGCTTGGCTTCGAGTTCCTTCAGGGAGCTCGCGGCCCCGCGCAGCGCCTTCGCCGCGCCCTTGCCCTTCGCGCCCATGCCGAGGGCCTGCTCGAGTTTGGCGCGCTCCGCGGCATCCTCGTCGGCGTAGGAGTCGACTGCTTCCTTCTCGGTCGCCTTAATCAGCGAGCCGACGGCCTGGAAGGCGTAGGCGCCCTGGAAAATCAGCTCGGCCATGTTGATGGCCTGCGCGCGGCGCTGCTGGATCTCGGGGCTGCGCACCAAGAGGCGCGCGCGGCCGACGTGGCGCAGCGAGGTCGCCGCAGCGAGGCGGGCGTCGTGCTCCGTGGCGCCCTCCTCCTGCATGAGGATGTTCACCAGCTCCGCCTCGGACGGCGAGGGGATATAGAGGTGTCGGCAGCGCGAGCGCAGCGTCTGCGAGAAGTCTTCCGGGTCTGTCGACGGCGCGAGCAAGATGATCACGGTGCGCTCCGGCGGCTCCTCCACCGTCTTCAGCAGCGCGTCCGCTGCGGCCGGGTGGAGGCGGTCCGCGTTTTCGATGATCAGTACCCGGTAGGGCGCAACCGTCGGCATCCGTGCTGCCTGGGCGACGATCTCGCGGATGTAATCCGTCTTGATAATCAGTTCCTTCGGCACCACGTGCACGATGTCAGTGTGCTGGCCCGCGAGCGCGTCACGGCAGCCCTTGCACCGCCCGCACCCAACCTCGTGCGGGTCGGTGCAGACTAGGGCGGCAGCGAAGGCCAGCGCGGCTTGCGAACGGCCCGAGCCGGGTGGGCCGGTAAAGAGCCAGGAGTGGGTCATTGCGTAGTCCTGGCGGGTGCCGTCGATAAGCGATTGCTCCCTTGCCGCACTGGCCGCGGCGAGGATGACCTCGCGGACATTGGGCGCATCCGCAAGGCGCTCGGCAACACTTCGAAACTGGGGCAGGTTCACAGCGCCCTAGCGTACTCGTTCGCTAAGGTAATACACCATGAACAGATTCTGGCACGGCTTGCGTTGGGTGTGGGGGACCTCCTGGCCCCTCTACGCCGCAAGCGTGCTGGGAACGAACCTGCTTGGTGCCGCCGCCATCATGGCGTTCATTCGTTTCTTCATCCCCATGCCGGAGACCGAACAGCTGGCGCTGCACAACTCCACGCTCGGGCTCATCGGGCTCGCGTACGTCGCGTGTGCCGTGGTGCTGGGCGTTGTGGTCACCTTCTTCCTCTTCCGGCCGGTGCTGGAGTGGCAGCATCGGCCGCAAGACCACGACCCGAACATGGTGCGGCGCCTGGTGCTGCGCCTGCCCGTGTTACAGACGATGATCGTGGTGGTGGTGTGGCTCATCGGCATCACGATCCTCACCGTGCTCACCGCGCGCACAAGCGGGCGCTTCGCGGTGGTCATTTTCGTCGCGACCTCCATGGCCTGTTTCGTCACCGCCGTGCTGACCTACCTGCAGGCCGAGCGGCTGGTGCGCCCGATCGCGGCGGCGGCACTCGCGCGCCGCTTCGAGGACGCCACGCTGGAGCCGCCGATCAAGCAGCGCCTCTACATGACGTGGTTCACCACCTCGGCTGTGCCCATGCTGGGCATCGTGCTGCTGTTCCTCGCCCAGTCCCGCGGCTACTTCACCAACACCCCGGGCGAGCTCCAGCCGGCCGTGTTCGTGCTGGCGCTGTCTGCGATGGCCACCGGTGCGTTCGGTACCGCCTTTGTCATCATGAGCGTGGTCGACCCCATCAAGGAGCTCCAGGACGCCATCAACCGCGTGCGCCGCGGCGAGACCAACACGCAGGTCGACATCTACGACGGCTCGGAGATCGGCGTGCTCCAGGCGGGCTTCAACGAGATGATGCGGGGCCTGCGCGAACGCCAGCGCGTGCGCGACATCTTCGGCCGCTACGTCGGCAGCGAGGTCGCACAGAAGGCGCTAGAGGAGAAGCCGGAGCTCGGCGGCGAGGACCGCAAGGTCGCCGTCGTGTTCGTCGACGTCGTCGGCTCCACCACCTTTGCCGTCAACCACACGCCCGAGGAGGTCGTGGCCGCGCTCAACGACTTCTTCGAGGTGGTCGTCGAGGTCGTGCACCGCAACAAGGGCGTGATCAATAAGTTCCAGGGCGACGCCGCGCTCGCCGTCTTCGGGGCCCCCGTCTCGCTTCACGACGCGGCCTCGCACGCCCTCCAAGCCGCCCGCGAACTCCGCCAAGAACTCAACGGGCTGGAGCTCGAAGCCGGTGTTGGCGTGGCCTCCGGCCACGTCGTTGCCGGCCATATCGGCGGGCACGACCGCTTCGAGTACACCGTCATCGGCGACGCCGTCAACGCCGCAGCGCGCCTGACCGAGCTGGCCAAGGGCGTACCCGGGCGCGTGCTCACCAACGCCGCGACGCTGCGCGCGGCAAACGAAGTCGAGCAGCAGCGCTGGACGCTGATGAAGTCCGTGGAGCTGCGCGGACGCAGCAAGATGACGCAGCTGGCCCGCCCGGTGCGCTCTACCCTGGCGGATCGCTCCTAGTCGCGCACGGCTGCCGGGGCGCTCAGCCCGTGGACCAGCAGCAGCTGGCCGATCGAGCCGGCCCAGGACACCGCCGCACGCGCGCCGCGCTCCCCCACCCAGGCGGGCAGTCCGATCGCGTCGCACGCCTTGCCGACGAGGCCCGCATTGTTCAGCATGCGCAGACCCTCGGCGCCAAGGAGGAGGTTCGCGCCGTGGCTTAAGCCCTCGCGGGCCGGGTCCTTCGTATCGGCGCGGAAGATCGGGTCGTTTGCCGCGGCCGCGGTCGCGGCGACGGCCGCCCCGCCGATCAGGGTGGCGGGCACAAGGCGGCGATCCGCCCACGCGGCGACCGCAACGCCTGCGGCCACGACGCCCGCACCGGTGACAAGGCTCACCCGGCCCACCGCGGCGCCGCGCTGCACGAGGCGCGTGAGGTAGCCGGCCTGCGCGCCAACCAGAGACACCACGCCCAGCGCGGACGGGGCGTGCGGCACGCGTTGTTGTTCGAAGGCGGCCACGGCGGAGGCGAGCACCGAGCAGGTCAGCACCGGGTCCGCGTCCGGGGCGGAATCAGGGGCGACGGTGGAGTCACCGGCGCGCTCCGCCTCGCTGCGCGTCACCCGCAGCGGCACGGCGGCGAGTGCGACCCGCGTGAGCGGCTCGGCCACCAGCGTGGCCTTGTCCCACCCGGCGCAGTGGGCGATACCGGCTGCATCCGCGCAGACCGCCCACGTGGCGCGTTCCGGGGTGAGGGTGTTGTGGGGCAGCAGGGCGTCGATAAGCGCGGCGACACCGCGGCGGGTGCGGGTGAGCATTTACTTCCTCCTCGAGCCGGCCTTGATCACGCGCTTGGTGGTCTGCGCGGGCTTCTTCACCGTCTTCTTGGCGCGCTTCTTGGTGGCCTTCTTCTTGGTCGCCTTCTTCTTTGTGGCCTTCTTCTTGGTTGCCTTCTTCGGGCCCTCTTCGGCCTCGCGGGCGCGGCGGGCGGAGAGCAGCTCGTTCGCGCGCTCGTCGGTGACCGTCTCCGGGGTGTCGCCGCGCTGCAGCGACGCGTTGGTCTCACCATCGGTGACGTACGGGCCGAAGCGACCGTCCTTGATGCTCATCGGCTTGCCCGAGACGTCGTTGTCGCCCAGCATCTTTAGCGGCGGCTTCGCGGCGGCGCGGCCACGGCGCTTCGGCTCCGCGTAGATGCGGCGGGCCTCCTCCAGCGTGATGTTGAAGATCTGATCCTCGCTGGCCAGCGAGCGCGAATCCGTGCCCTTCTTCAGGTACGGGCCGTAACGGCCGTTCTGCGCGGTGATAACCTCGCCGTCGGCCGGGTCGGTGCCCACCTCGCGCGGCAGGCTCAAAAGCTTCAGCGCCTCCTCGAGGGTGACCGAGGACGGCTCCATCGACTTGAACAGGGAGGCAGTCGCCGGCTTGAGCTGCTCGTTGACCAGCTCCTCCAGGCGCTTCTCCTTCTGCTTCGCCGCCGTCTTCGTCTCCCAGTTCTTCTTGCGCTTGCCCTCCTCGGCGCGCTGTTTGTCCTCCTCGGCGCGCTCGGCAGCGATGACTTCTTCGGCGTGCGCCTCGGCGGTGGATCGCTCGTCGTCGCGGACGAGCTCGGTGACGTACGGGCCGTAGCGGCCCTCCTTGGCCACCACCGTGCGCCCGTTCGCCGGGTTCTCGCCAAGTTCGCGGCCGGACTGCGGGGTGGCGAAGAGCTTCTCCGCCAGCTCTAAGGTGATGCCGTCCGGGGTGGAGGATTCCGGCAGGTTGGCGCGCTGGTACTCCGGCTCGCCCTCTTCGGTCACGCCCACCTGGCGCTCGATGTAGGGCCCGTAGCGGCCGACGCGCACGTTGATGTCGCGACCCTCGGCGTCCTCGAAGAGCTTGAGCGAGTTGACCTGGCGTGCGTCGATGCTCTCCAGGTTGGCCTCGATGATGTGCTTGAGCCCGCCGCGGCGCGCCACGGCCTCGGCCATGTTCTCGTCCGCGTCTGCGTCACCGAAGTAGAAGCCGGTGAGCCACTCGGTGCGGTCCTCGTTGCCGTGTGCGATTTCGTCCAGCTCGTCTTCCATGGACGAGGTGAAGTCGTAGTCCACGAGCGCGTCGAAGTTGTTCTCCAACAGACCGATGACCGAAAACGCGACCCAGCTGGGCACGAGCGCGTTGCCGCGGGTGACCACGTAGCCGCGGTCCTGGATCGTCTTGATGATGCTGGCGTAGGTCGACGGGCGGCCAATACCCAGGTCTTCCATCTTCTTGACCAGGCTGGCCTCGTTGTAGCGCGAAGGCGGGTTGGTGGTGTGCTCGTCGGCGCTGAGCTTCGTTGCGTCCAGCGCATCGCCCTCGGCTAACTGCGGCAGGTGCGTCTCCTTGTCGTTCGTATCGGAGTACGCGCGCAGCCAGCCCGGGAAGGTGATGGTGCGGCCGGTGGCGGTGAACTCGGCGCGCTCGCCGCTTTCCGCCTCGCCCGCCACGGTGACCTTGGTGGAGTTGCCGCGCGCGTCCGCCATCTGCGAGGCGACGGTGCGCTGCCAGATCAGCTCGTAGAGCTTGAACTCCTCCGCGTCCAGCGCGCTGCCCAGCTGTCCCGGGGTAGCGAAACGCTCGCCGGCGGGGCGGATCGCCTCGTGCGCCTCCTGCGAGTTCTTCACCTTCCGGTCGTAGGTGCGCGGGGACTTGGACACGAAGCTGTCACCGTAGAGCTCGGTGGCGGCCGAGCGCGCGGCCATAAGGCCCTGCTTCGACAGGGAGGTCGAGTCCGTACGCATATACGTAATGTGGCCGTTCTCGTACAGGCGCTGCGCAATGCGCATCGTGCGCGCGGAGGTGAAGTGCAGCTTGCGGCCCGCCTCCTGCTGCAGGGTCGAGGTCATAAACGGCGCGTGCGGGCGCCGGGTGTAGGGCTTTTCCTCCACTGCGGTGACGTGCATGGGGCGGCCCTGCAGGCCGTCGGCAAGCGAGTGGGCCTTCTGCTTATCGACGACCACCGCCTCCCCCTTCAGCCGCCCCCGATCATCAAAATCGCGGCCCTGCGCCACGCGCTTCCCGTCGAGCGTGGCCAGCTTCGCGTCGAACTCGGTCTTCTCACCCTGCTGCGGCAGCAGCGAGGCGGTAATGTCCCAATACTCTGCGGCGATGAACGCCATGCGCTCGCGCTCGCGCTCCACGATCACGCGGGTGGCTACGGACTGCACGCGGCCCGCGGACAGGCGCGGCATGACCTTCTTCCACAGCACCGGCGAAACCTCGTAGCCGTAGAGGCGGTCCAGGATGCGGCGGGTCTCCTGCGCCTCGACGAGGTCCATGTCCAGCTCGCGGGTATTTTCGGCGGCCTCGCGGATCGCGGATTCGGTGATCTCGTTGAAGACCATGCGCTCCACCGGCACCTTCGGCTTCAGTGTCTCAAGCAGGTGCCACGCGATCGCCTCGCCCTCGCGGTCCGGGTCTGTGGCGAGCAGGAGCCTGTCGCACTCCTTGAGCTTGGCGCGCAGGTCCGAGACCTTCTTCTTCTTGTCGGGGCTGACCACGTAGATCGGCGCGAAGCCGGCCTCCGGGTTTACGCCCAGCTTGGCCCACGGTTCCTTCTTGTACTTGGCGGGGATGTCCGCGGCGCGGCCCGGCAGGTCACGAATGTGGCCGACAGAGGCCTCGACGATGAACTCGTCGCCCAGGTATTTCTGGATCTTCTTCGCCTTCGTGGCCGACTCCACGATGACCAGCGTCTTGCCGTTTCCCGTCACGCTGCGTGACACCTCGCTCTAAACTCGATTCGCACCTATATATATGTACCGCTGCGATACATGCGCTTCCACGCAGTATATGCACACACCCGGCCGGCACGTACGAAAGCCGGATTGCAAACATCAACATTTGTAGCAGACGCGATGCTGCACAGAAGCTGTGCAGCCTTGTGCGAGGGGCGTATCGTAGACTCGACGCGTCTCGCGCCGCGACGCTGTGAGCAGGCATTTGAGAGGAGGTCCCCATGGAGATGTTTGACCCATTCATCGAGTTTTTGCACATGCTCATGGGCACCCCATTGTTCTACCCCCTGGTCACCCTCCTCATCGTCGCTGATGCGCTCGCCCCCATCGTCCCCTCGGAAACGGTACTCAACCTCGCCGGCGCGTTTGCCGCCTCCCAGGGCGTGCCGAGCGTGAAGGCGGTCATCGCCGCCGCGATCATCGGCGGCATCATCGGCGACAACATCTGCTTCGCGCTTGGCGCCCGCCTGATCGGGTTTGTGGAAAAGCTCGACTCCGAGTCGAAGGCCGGGCAGGCCATATTGTGGGTGCGGCGCAATATGCACCGGGGCGCTGGCCCCACCATCATCGTCGCCCGCTTTTTGCCCTGGGCACGGTGGGTGGCCACGATCGTGCTGGGCTCGGTGCGCTACAACTGGTTCGCGTTTTTTATCTACGACACCATTGGCGTGGTCATCTGGGCGATCCTCTCCGTGACCATCGGGTATGCCGGCGGCGCACTGTTTTCCGACTTCCCGCTGCTGGGCATGGTGGTCGGCGTCCTACTCGGCTCGCTTGTCGGACTCGGCATTCAGAAATTGCAGGGCAAGTTCTTCGATTGGCGCGACGAGCGGCGGGGGCAGTCGACGTTGTAGGGGTTTGTGGTGCGGACGCGTGAGCCCGTGAGCCCGTGAGCCCGTGAGCCCGTGACAAATTCTACATACCACCATTCACCGACCTGGGGAAACGCAAAAGTCGCCCCAATCCGGTCGAATTTGTCACGCGTTCCGCCAAAACCACAAAAAGAACCCCGCCACCGGACAAACCGGCGACGGGGCTCAAGCGCAACGTCTTACAGCGCGCGCACCTGCTGGGCCTGCGGACCCTTCGCGCCCTCGCCCACCTCGAACTCGACCTGCTGATTCTCCTCCAGGGTGCGGAAGCCCGAACCCTGGATCTCGGAGTAGTGCACGAAGACGTCGGAGGACCCGTCGTCCGGCGCGATGAAGCCGAAGCCCTTTTCTGCGTTGAACCACTTCACAGTTCCGGTAGCCATGGTGAAACCTTTCACTTTAAAAACTTGGGTGAGATGTGTTTGGTCGTCCACCAGGACCATCTCGAAGTGCCTGGTGCCCGCGTCAACGAACCTCGCGAGCACCTTTTCAAGGGCGCACACAAAATCTTCTGACCACGCACCAGTCTGCCATGAGTTCGGGGGTTTGGCATAGCAAAGTGGCATACTTTTCGGTGCCATGACTGATCACCACCCCACTCCCCCGCCCGACTCGCTCGGCCAGGAGCTCATTGCCCAGCTCCGCGAGCGTTTTGGCACCTCCACCATCACGCACGTTGAGGAGTGCGTAGCCACCCCCGCACAGTACGCCGCGTGGCCCGAGTGGGTGCTCGACCCGCTCAAGCAATTGCTTATCGACGCCGCCATCACCGCCCCCTACGCCCACCAAGCCCAATGCGCGCAGTCGGTGTGGGAGGGCAAGGACACGGTGCTCGCCACCGGCACGTCCTCGGGCAAGTCCCTGGGCTACCAGCTGCCCATCCTCACCGCGCTGGCTAAAGATCCGACGGCGTGCGCGCTCTACCTCACCCCCACCAAGGCGCTCGGCTCGGACCAGTTGCAGGCGACGGCGCGCATGACTTCACACATCGACGAGCTGTCCGGGGTCCACCCGGCCCCCTACGACGGGGATACGCCGACCGAGGCTCGCGCCGGTATCCGCGAGGCCTCCCGCTTCGTCTTTTCCAACCCGGACATGCTCCACGCGGGTATCCTCGCCGCACACCCGCGGTGGGCGCGTTTCCTGCGTCATCTGCGTTTTATCGTGGTCGATGAGTGCCACACCTACCGCGGTGTCTTCGGGGCGAACGTCTCGTTGGTGCTACGGCGCCTGCTGCGCATCGCGGCCGCATACGGCGCGCACCCGGTTGTGGTGTTTGCCTCCGCAACGTCGGCGGACCCGGCGGCACACGCGACGCGGCTGTGCGGACGCCACGTGACCGCAATCACCCGCGACACCGCCCCGACCGGCACGCGCACCATCGCCCTGTGGGAGCCCGGATTCATCGAGGGCGCAGAAGGCGAGCACGGTGCCCCGGTGCGCTACGCCGCCTCGACGGAGGCCGCGTCGATCATGGCCACGCTGGTCAAAGAGGGCGCGCGCACCCTCACCTTTGTGCGCTCCCGGCGCGCCGCAGAAACCGTGGCGCTGCGTGCTCAGGAGGACCTTGTGGTGGCGGGCCGCGCCGACATGGCGGGCAGGGTGGCCTCTTATCGTGCGGGGTATTTGGCGGAGGATCGTCGGAAGTTGGAGCGCGCGCTCGATAGCGGTGACCTGTTGGGGCTGGCCACGACGAATGCCTTGGAGCTGGGCATCGACGTCGGTGGGCTCGACGCGGTGGTGATGGCCGGCTTCCCTGGCACGGTCGCGTCCTTCCGCCAGCAGGCGGGGCGTGCGGGCCGGCGCGGGCAGGCGTCGGTAGTGGTCATGGTGGCGCGCGACGAGCCGATGGATACCTACCTGGTTCACCACCCCCAAGCGCTGCTGGGCACGCCGGTGGAGTCCTCGGTGTTCAACCCTCGTAACCCCTACATTCTGCGCGGGCATATGTACTGCGCTGCGGTGGAGCGCCCGCTCACGGAGGCAGATGTGGAGGCCTTTGGTGCGCGCGACGTCATCGATGGGCTCACCGAGGAGGGCTTTCTCAGACGCCGGCCCCGTGGCTGGTTCGCCACCCCGCCTCTCAAAGGCGAACTCACCCCGGAGACCGCCCACGCCGCAGTGTCGCTGCGCGGCGGCGCAGGCGAAGAGGTGATGATCGTCGACGCCACCGATGGGCGGCTGCTTGGCACCGTCGATGCCGCGCGCGCCGCGACCCAGGTCCACGACGGTGCGGTCTACCTGCACCAGGGCGAGTCCTTCGTGGTCCAACAACTGGACTTAGATAACTACGTGGCGCTGGTGGAGCCGGACTCACCCGACTACACCACCCAGGCCCGCTCGACCACTGACATCGCGATCCTCGGCGAGGCCACGGCCCGCAGCAACCCATCGCCGGGGCTCTGGGTGGCAAGGGTCGACGTGGAGGTCACCGACCGGGTCACCGGCTACGTCGTGCGGCTTGCCGACGGCACCGTGTCCGAACACATCCCGCTCGACCTCCCCGAGCACACGCTACGCACCCGCGCGGTGGCCTACACGATCGACCCGCTCGTGCTCGCGGAACTGGGTATCCCGGCCGGGGAGATCCCCGGGGCACTGCACGCCGCAGAGCACGCCGCGATCGGGCTGCTGCCCCTGCTCGCGACGTGCGATCGGTGGGACATCGGCGGGGTGTCGACGGCGCTGCACCCGGACACGATGCTGCCGACGGTGTTCGTCTACGACGGCCACCCCGGCGGGGCGGGTTTTGCCGACGCCGGCTACGCCCGCTTCGGCGAGTGGATCACCGCAACCTTCGAGGCCGTGCGGTCCTGCCCGTGCGAAGACGGGTGCCCCTCGTGCGTGCAATCGCCGAAGTGCGGCAACGGCAACCAGCCGCTCAACAAGCACGCCGCGCTGAAGCTGCTCGGCGCGCTCGCCACGATGACTGCAGACACCAGCTTTGCGACGCCCAGCACATAATCCCATCTCACCTTCCTTCTTCGAGTGGCCCTGCCTTGGCGGTGGCGCGCGCCCCAGCCATGTTGACTTCCACGGTGACGTCGCCGCCGTCGATCTCGCAGGCCTGCGTTGCCGCCGCGTTGAGCCGGGCGGTCTCTTCTGCAGCCGTACATGCTGCGCTACCGGTATACAGCGCCGTCGCCCCGGCCACTGCGGCCAGGTCGGCGGCAGTGCGTACCCGGTGCTGATCGGCGGCCCGAGCCCCAATCGCGATGACGGCAAGCGCCAGCGCGACAACGGCGGTAATGATGCCGATAGCAACCACCGTCGCGGAACCTGACTCATCTGCGATACGGCGCGCAACCTTCATTTGGCACCTCCGGCGGCGTATTCGACCGGGTAGCGCGCCGTCGCCCGCATATGTCCAAGCGCTGCGGGCACGTTCGCAGTGACGGTGACTACCCCGCCGGCTTCGGTGACATCGATATGGCCGCGCACCGGCTCGTAGTCCACGCCGATGGCGTGGGCACGCGCCGCGGCGCCGGCGGTATCGACTGCCGCGATGTAGGTAGCCACCGTGGCGATACCGGCAACGATTGCCGCCGCGACCGTGACCAGGGCGGAGAGCGAGAGCGCGGTTTCAACGCTTGTCATCTACGTCGGGGTGTTGGTCAGCGCGTCGGTGATCACGCCCTCGATCGCGGAGGTGACCCCGTCCCCGTTGACCACGAGGTAGAGCACGCCGGCCAAGGCAGCAGCCGCTAAGCTCCCGAATGCATATTCGATGGTTGACATCCCAGTATCATCATGAAGTTTGTCCGCTTTTCTTGCAGCATACAGGCGGATTGAGTGGGATACTTTCAGGGCAGAGAGAGTGAGTGTTTGCATGGTACATCTGTTCCTTTACTGTGTCGTATGTTGGTGTCAAGTGTTGAGTGTCACGTGTTGGTATTTCGGCCTAGTGCAGCATGGCGCTGCCCAAGCTGATCACGGCGGGCGCGAGCCCGAGGACGAAGAACGCCGGGAGAAAGCACGCAGTAAGCGGAAGCGCAATAAGCACCCCGGCGCGTTCTGCTCTCGCCTTCGCTTCGTCCGCCGCTTCCGCCTGCAGGCGTTCGACGATGCGCGAACACCCCGCGACGATCGCGGAGCCGGAGGCGTTGGATAAGGCCACGAGCCCGGCGAGCTCCGCACCGCCCGGGAGTGGGTGGAGCTCGGACCAGGCGCGCTCGGGGTGTACCCCAAGCGCCGTCAGCGCGGCGACCGTGTGCCACGCACTGCCAGATTCCCCGTCGGCCTCTTCGTAAGTGTCGGCGACGGCTGCGGCAGCGGTGGCAAGTGGAAGCCCTGCTTCACAGCAGGCGGCGAACAGGGTGATGTCCGCCGCCGCGCGGTGTGCGTTCACGGGCGGTGCGGCCCCGCGGGGTCCATCTCGCGGGGTCTTCGGCCCGTCGCCGTCTGAGTACCCCACGCGCATGGCGGGCGGCACCGGCGGCAGGGCAAGCGCAGCCGCAAGGAAAAGCGTGGTGGTCAGTGAAAAGGGCGGGAGGAACGCTGCGAGGTAGGTCATTGTGCCGCCCCTTCAATGATGTATCGAGACAGCCACACTCCGGCACACACCAGGCCAACGCCAACGACAAGCAAGATGCCGCCGAGCCCGCCGGAAGTGAGCAATCCGATCGGGTTCGCCCCCATCGCCGCACCCATGCCAATACCGGCCAAGGGC
This sequence comes from Corynebacterium sp. p3-SID1056, assembly GCF_025152525.1. Taxonomy (GTDB): domain Bacteria; phylum Actinomycetota; class Actinomycetes; order Mycobacteriales; family Mycobacteriaceae; genus Corynebacterium. The sequence continues at coordinate 35,681 of NZ_JALXXL010000008.1, read as the reverse complement.
AGCGCGGCAAGCACTGTGGCGGTGGTGCGCGGCCCGGCGAGCGCGGCGGTGGTGGCCGCATGGTGGCGCTGGGCGCGATCGAGTTCGTCGCGAGCCGCGCGCAGGAGGTGAGCTACCGGCACGCCGCGTCGTTGCGCCAACTGCCACAGGGTGACGAGACGCCGCAGTTCGGGTTGCGCGCCCTCCACCGCAGTGCCGACCGGCTGGCCGAGGCGAATGTGCCGGTGAAGACGATGGATGTCGTGCGCAAGCTGCGCTGGGGCGTCATCCGGCAGGCGCTCCGCCGCGGTGATGCAGGCGCGTTCCAAGGGCGCACCTGCGTCCAGGTTGGACACCACGTGCCCCAAGAAATCAGCGGTCACCCGCGCCCCGCGCGCGCCTACACGCCGCTGCCGACGTCGCAGCACCGCGTCCACGGCGGTAGCGCCGGCGAGTGCCACGGCGATGACCACCGTGATGCGCTCGGCTGCAATGAGACCGAACGCGACTACAGCGGCCCCACTCAGCGCCCAGGCCTGCGCGCGGGCCGTGCGCCACCCGCGCACTCGGGCCTGCCCACCCAAAGCGCCAAGTCGGCCAAGTGGCGGCGGGGCGTGCAGCACCGCCGCAGCGGCGAGGATACACAGTGGACTCATTGACACAACTCCTCGAATCCTGCGGCGCGGCCGGTCTGGCTATCCCACACCACGCGCGTGGTGACGGGCTGGCCCTCCAGCACACCGAGCTGGTGCACGAAGCGCTTGCCGTCGGGGCTGCGTTTGACCACTACGACTGCATCGACTGCGGCGGCGAGCTGCGAGTGCAGCCCGGCGCGATCGAGCCCGCCCAGGGCGGCGAGCGCTTCCAGCCTGGCGGGCACCTCGTGAATGGAGTTGGCGTGCAGGGTACCCGCGCCCCCGTCGTGGCCGGTGTTGAGCGCGGCGAGCAGGTCAACCACCTCAGCGCCACGAATCTCGCCGACGACGATGCGATCCGGCCGCATGCGCAGCGCCTGGCGCACCAGGTCGGCGATCGAGATGGCACCCGCGCCTTCCGCGTTTGGCGCGCGCGTGGTGAGGTTGAGCACGTGCGGGTGGTGCGGGGTGAGTTCAAGCGTGTCTTCGATGGCGATGATCCGCTCTTCCTGACCGGCCTCGGCGAGCAGGGCGGAAAGCAGCGTGGTTTTGCCGGAGCCGGTGCCGCCGACAACGAGGAAAGCACTGCGGCGTGCCACCATCGCGCGCAGCACCTCCGCTACCTCCTCCGCGATAGAGCCGCGCGCTACCAACTCGTCGAGGGATGCGGTGGCGGTGCGCAGCACGCGCAGCGACAGGCAGGTGCCCACCTTCGCGGTCGGGCTCAAAATCGCGTGGAAGCGCAGCAAGGTGCCGTCGTCGCGGGTGAGGTGGCCGTCGCAGTACGGCTGGGCGTCGTCAAGCCGGCGCCCACAGCTGAGCGCAAGACGGGTGGCCAGCGCGCGCACGGCTTCCTCCGAATCGAAGGTGATCTCGCAGCGCTCAAGGCCACTGCCGCGGTCGGCGAAAACCTGGTCGGGGCCGTTGACGCAGATGTCGGTGACGTCTCCCGCTGCGAGCAACGGTTCGAGCGGCCCGGCGCCGGTGGTGTCGTCGCGCAGTTTGCGCATAAGGCCAAGGACGTCGAGGTCGCTGATCACCACCGCTTCTTCGCGGATCAGTGCGGCGAGGCGGTCGGGGCTCGGGTGCGTCTGCTCGTCGGCAAGCCGGCGCTGGACGCGCGCAAGGATCTCTGCCGTTTCCATCAGGCCGCCCCTGCTAGTTCGGCAAGTACTGCATCGGCGGCGCGGCGCAGCGACGCCGGCAAACGCGCGGGCAGGCCGGCGGTGTCCACCGCGCGCGGCAGGCGGCGCAACGTGGGCACGCGCTGGCAGATGCGCGAGCCAGTCGCGCGAGCAATGCCGGCGGCATCCACGCCCTGCCAAGGCCCTTCACGCAGCACCAGCGTGTGGGGCACGCCGGCCGCGTTGCACTCCAGCGCGAGCTGCGAGGCGGCGCAGACGGAGCGCACCGTCGGGGTGACCACGATGACGGCGAGGTCGCACCGTGCAGGCAGCAGGTCGACCGGGACGTCGAGGACGGTCAGCCCCGCCGTGCCCACGGCGGCGCAGACCCGGTCGAGCTCGCCGGGCGTGAGCCGGAACGGGTCGGCAACGGTGCTGCGGGCAAACGTCAGCACCGCGCACCCATCCCGGGTGGCAGGCAGGGCGCGGCGCACATCGGTGCGTTCCACCGCGCCTTCGCCGAGCGCGATTTCACCCCAGCGCGCGCCCGGGTGCTCCTCGATGCCCAAGAGGAGGTCGAGTCCCCCGGAGAGGCGGTGCCCGTCGATAAGCGTGGCGCTCTCGGCGCGACTGCGGGCCAGCGCGCAGGCGAGCACGGAGGCCCCTACCCCGCCGCCAGCGCCGAGCACGGCGATGGTTTCCCCGGATTCGGCTGCGCGTTCCGGGCTGCGGTGGAGCTCACCTAAGGCGATGAGCAGCTCGCCGGCCTGCGCGGGCAAGACGAACGCGGCTGGGTAGGCCTCGGTAGCGGCGAGGCTTCCGGCGAGCACAAACACATTGCGCTGGCGCGCGTGCTGTGCGAGCCGGGGTGCCCACGCGGCGTCGATAAGCACGGCAAAGGCTTTCTCCGCGTAGGGGGCGATCGTGGCGGGATCGGTGATGTCCAGGACGGCGTAGCCAGCAGCGGCGGCGAGGTGGGTGGCTTCAGGGTGGAGGAGGGGGTCATCGACCGCGACGATGATGGTGCGCCCCCAATTGCGATTCGTTTCTTTTACTTGAGTCATAACACAAGAATTTCATGCGAAACCCGCGATCGCAAGGCCCTGGACAAATCTGTGTATAACTCGGGCATTTCGCGCATCCGAAATTCGCTCATTGTGGATAACTTCGACCCATTGTGCGCACAGGGCGCATACGTCCCAGCTTTTACATGCAGCGTGCAGATGCCGTTGCGGCTGCGGGGAGGCCCTAGGGAGGTTTCAGGGCTAGACTTGCCCCTATGGCAACTCGCAAACCGGTGGCGGCATTCTTCGACTTGGACAAGACGATCATCGCAACCTCGTCTGCCTATGCCTTCGGCAAAGAGTTTTTCAACAACGGGCTGATCACCCGCCAAGACGCGCTCGACCTCTACCTCTCCAAAGCGAGCTACATGCTGGTCGGACACTCCAGCAACCAAATGGACGCCTCCCGCGACCACCTCACCCAGCTCATCAAGGGCTGGGACGTCGACGAGGTCACCCGCATCACCACCAACACGATGCACCACGTCGTGGCCCCCGCAATCTACAGCGAGGCCCGCCAGCTCATCGAGGAGCACCGCGCAGCAGGCCACGAGGTGATCATCATCTCCGCCTCCGCCGACATCCTGGTCGAGCCGATTGCCGCCGAGCTGGGCGTGGACACCGTCGTCGCCACCGCCCTCGAGGCTGTCGACGGCAAGCTCACCGGCAAGATTCTGCGCTACCTCAAAGGCGACGCGAAGGCCGAGGCGGTGCAGCAGTTCGCCCGCGAGCACGGCTACGACCTCGCGCGCAGCTACGCCTACTCCGACTCCGCCACCGATATCCCGATGCTCGCCGCGGTGGGCAATCCGGTCGCCGTCAACCCCGACCGCGCGCTGCGCAAGCACGCGATGTCCCAGGGCTGGCAGCTGCGCACCTTTAAGAACCCGGAGCCGCTCATCCAGATGCCAAACGCGCGCGAGGTTGGCATCGGCGCAGGCGTGATCGCGGGCCTGACCGCCCTCGCCGTCGTCGGTACGCTGGTCACCCGCGCCGTCATCCGCGAGAACCGCTCCGCGTAAGACGCCCTACTGGGTGCCGTGCCACTGCGCGAGGCGGTCGAGCAGCACCGCACGCGATTCGTGGTACGCCACCCGATTGCCCTCCGGGGTGCCGCCGAACATGATCTGCCAGCCGTGCGGCACCCGTTCCGAGTCTTCGAAGAAGATATGCCCCGCGTCCGGGTAGACGTGCGCCTCAATGTGCTCGCCCTGTTGCTCGAGCTCGCGGGCGGCCACGTCGGATTGCCACATCTGGTCGTCGCCACCGGCGAAGAGCAGAACATTGCCGGCAAACCCAGATAGGTCGATCTTCGCCGCCTCTGCGGCATGCTCGGCAGCGTTTTCGTAGGTCGCCCGGTACGACGGCGGGTAGCCGGTGGCCATGTCCCACGCCAGTTTCAGGCCGACCGCCACCGACCCGGTACGGAAGGACGCAAAGGGCACCGCCTCACCCTGGTAGGTAAAGCTGGGTGCTTCGTAGCGGCCCTGTTTGCCCAGCCCGGAATAGCTGTAGTGCGCGGGCACGAACGCCACCACGTTATCCGCCGCGAAGTCCCGCTCGGCCAAAAGCTCCACGAATTCCGCGCCCTTCGACGTGCCAATGACAGTCACCGGCCCGCCATCCGCGTGCTGCGCAATGTAGTCACTCACCTCGTCGAACTGCTCGAGCGGCACGTTCGCCAGCAGCGGCTCCTGATTGTCTTGGCCAAAGAAGTGCATGCTCAGCACCTCGAAGCCCTCGTCGGCCAGCCACGCTGCGCGCGTTGTATCGCGCCCGCCCTCGGAGCCGCCGTAGAGCACCACCACGCCGGGGTGCGTCTTTTCCTCCGGCGTCAGGTGCATGCCGTTCATGCCCTCGCCTGTGATGGGGGCAGTGCTTATCGACGCCGACTCGTCCGCCCCCGATCCTCCACCGGTCCCCTCCGACAGCACCGGGTAGGTGTGGTGGTTATAGGCGCGCAGCCCCATCACCACGAGCGCGAGCACAACCAGCGCCGCCACCAGGGCGAGGAGGATTTTGCCAATTACTTTCAGCGCTCTCATTGCGCGCCACCCTACCAAAACTCGTGTTCCAGCCCCCGGGCTCACACAACTCCACACGCGCGCGTTCGGCCCCAATACAGGCACGAACGAGTGACTATAGCTAAAGTCGTTGGAGACAATACTTACACAGATACGCTTCACGCGCGCCGAGCGCGGGCCCGATTACCGCCCCGCCCGGCGCGACATGCAGGAAGGTGACACAACAGTGAGCAACGACGGTCTGTACACCAGCGGTTCCACGGCAGTTTCCGCCAAGGTGAACTCGATTCCGCTGCGCGATACCGATACGACCCAGCCGGGCCACGATTCCATTGGCACCCTGGTTTCTAACGCCACAGAGCAGATTTCTACGCTCGTGCGCGGCGAGATCGAGCTGGCCAAGACCGAGGTTGTCGGCGAGGTCAAGAAGGGTGCTGTCGGCGGTGGGCTGTTTGCCGTGGCTGGCGTGATCGCCCTGTACTCCTCCTTCTTCGCCTTCTTCGCGCTGGCGGAGATGCTGGCTTCCTGGATGCACCGCGGCTGGGCCTTCCTCATCGTCTTCCTCATCATGATCGCCCTGGCGGGCCTTTTGGCGCTCATCGGGTTCAAGAAGGTGAAGAAGATCAAGGCGCCGGAGAAGACCATTGAGTCCGTCGGCGAGCTGAAGAACCTTCGCCCTGGCCAGGCACAGAAGAACCTGTCCAAGGACTCCGCCGGCCTGTACACCTCCGTAGAGAAGTAGCCTTCCACAAGGCACGAACCAGGACGAGGCATGCAGCGTCCCCGCCCCACGCCACCGTCTGTCGTCGACCTTCCGGGGGATTTTCGGCACCGGATGCTGCACACCCGCGGCGTGCGCCTGCACGCCGCGGTCGCAGGCGCGCCCACAGATCCGCTCATCGTGCTCCTGCATGGCGCGTACGGCGGCTGGTTCGACTTCCGCTACACAATCGCCCCGCTGGCCCGCTTGGGCTTCCACGTTGCTGCGCTGGACCAGCGGGGCTTTGGCCTGTCCGATAAACCCGCCCCGCGCGGTAGCGACCCGCTCCACCTCCTGCGCGGCGATATCAAGGGCGCCATCGCCACGCTTGGGCACGCCGAGGCCACGCTCATCGCCGCTGACACCGGCGCGGTGCTCGCTGACGGACTCGCGCAGGCTGCCCCGCACCTTGTCCGAGCCACACTCACGCTTCCCGCCGAGCCCCCACTACCGCTTCCTCTCCGCCGCCTTCCCGCAGGCCTCATACGACGGCTCCCGCGCAGCCACAGCCGGCTCGATCGCGCGTGGCGCAGCGGCTTTGCACGGGCGCTTGCCTTCACGGGCCCCAGCACCGTCGACGCAGAAGAGGCACTCGCGCTGCGGCTTTCCGCCCGCCGTATCGACAACGCGCTGCCGCACATCATGGCCACACACCGCCTGCGCGGACGCCAGGTGCTTGGTGGCGAGGCGCTCGGCCTCGGCGCGCTGGCACACGTGGCGACCCCAGAGGCGTTCGTGGCTGCTGCCCACCGCCGCCTCAATTCCGTGTACTAGCTGTACTCGCTAGCCCACCACGCACGAGCGCGTATCCACCGGCTCGGTCAGTGCGCTCAGCTGACCAACCTCGCCCACCCGTTCGCGGATCTGCTCGGCGGTGAGCGCGTAGCCTGTTTCCTCCACGTCGGTCGCCGTGCCGAAAATCATGCCCGCAACCTGGCCGTCCGCGTCCAGCAGCGGGCCCCCGGAGTTGCCTTGACGCACGTCGCCGCGGATGGTGTAGGCCCCGCGCTCAATCCTGCCGGTGGTGTAGATATCCGGCCCGCTGAGCTCGAGCTTACTGCGCACTCGCGCCGCCGTGGCCGCGAAGGGCCCGGAGTCCGGGAAGCCCATTACCACCGCGTCGCTGCCGTGGCGCAGCTCGCGCTCGGCCCAGTCAAGCTCCGGCAGGCCCAGCTCCGTGGCGTGCAGGAGCGCAATGTCGACCTCCGGGTCGTAGAAGACCACATCGGCAGGCTTGACCCCCACCACGGTGTCCAGTGACACTGACTGCGTGCCCGCCACTACGTGCGCGTTGGTCAGCACATAGTCTTCAGCGATGACGAAACCGCTGCCCATGAGCCGGTGGTGGCAGGTTTGCGAATCACCCACCACGTGCACCACGCTCGGGCGGGTCGCCGTAACGAGGTGCTCGGTCACGACCTCCGGGTCCGGGGCGTCGACCTCGTTCGCCGCGTCCGTCCGAAACGGCGAGACCAGCGGCGGCATCCCTGTCTCGTGCAGTAGGGAGGCCATCTTCGCGGGGAGTTGGACGAAGGATTCGGGCACGCGGGCGTCGATAAGCGAAAGCACGCGCGATTGACGCAGCGCCTCACTCGGCTGCTCGGGCAGGCCACTGATCAGCGGGACGGAGATGATCCACAACGCCAGCGAGGCCGCGAGCGCCTGCAGCGCCGCCCCGGCGACAGCATCCACCGCCCTGGCGGGTGCCCACCGAGCGGAGGGGCGCAGCGTGTCGCCGGCGTAGGAGCCGGCGAGGTTGCCCAGGCCCACGAACACCACGACCACCGACAAGAAGACGATGGTGCGCATGCCCTGGCCATCGACGTAGTTCACCGCAAAGAGCGCGGCGAAGTACCCGGCGACGAGTCCGGCGACACTGCCGAGCGCGGTAAAGACCGCCGCAATCAGCCCCTGCCGCCAGCCGTTGACCACTGCGGCAAGAATGAGCACCGCAGCCACCACGTCAACGATCACGTGCCCTGTCACCTGCTGCGTACTCCTTCGTCCATCCCAAATGCGCCCCGCAGGGCCGCGTCGCTCGTTGCAGTCTAGCGCGCCGTATGCTGCTCCCCGTTACAGGAACGCGCCAGGACTGCGTCCAAATCGTGGAGCGTGCGATCCCACGCGCGCGCCCAGCCCGCTTGCTCCAAGAGGACGGCGAGCAGCGCGGCGGTAAAGCCCCACACCACGTAGCAGCCGGCGCGGAACGCGGGCCCGGCATAGCGCCCGCGCCCCACCTGCAGGCGGTTCGCCGGGTCGACGAGGTCGCGCACCGCCATGAAAAACACGTCATCGGTTTCGAAGGGGCTGGCCACATAGGTCTCACCGGGCCGCGCCGCATACGCCAGCACCGGGCGCACGCGCCGCCCGCTGCCGCCGGTGGTCACGGTAGACAGCGTGGCGAGCGGCACCACGCGACTGCGATCCAGCCCCGTCTCCTCCCAAGCCTCGCGCAGCGCGGCGTCGATCGGCCCACGATCGCCCGCGTCAATGTGCCCGCCAGGAAACGCCATCTGGCCGGAGTGGCTGCGCATCCGGGGCGTGCGGTGCGTAATCAGCACGTGCGCGTCATCAGGCACCGCGGCCGCGTGCGCGTCGCCGGTGAAAAGGATGAGCACAGCAGCCTCATCGGGCGCATCCGGGCTCCCCTGCGGCACGCGTTGGCCAAGCAGGCGGCGCGCGCATGAGCGGTGCTCTTCACGCTGGAGCTTCTCCACTAACGGTTTGAGCCAGCGTGGCGCCCGCTCCGGCTGGAGCGCGACGTCGTCACGCGTCACCTGCCAGCACCTCCTCGACCGCGAGCGCCAGCGCCTCCTCCGATTCGAAGGCTTGCGCGAGCGTACCGACCTGCTGCCCGTCACGGAACACGACCGTAACTGGCACGACCCCGGGCAGCCCAAGGGCCCCGGCAAAGGCGTTGTCGTCGTCCTGGTAGCTCGGCAGTGAGACGCCCACGTCGTTGAGGAAGGCCGCGCCGTTGGCCGCGTTCGCATCCGCGTGAACGCCCACCACCTCGTAGTCAGGGTGATGTGCGGCGTAGCGCTCGAGCACGGGCAGTTCCGCCCGGCACGGCTCGCACCACCAGGCCCAGACGTTTACCACCGTCACGCGCTTGCGCTCGCCGGGCACGTCTCGCCCACCCAGGCAGGGCAGTTCCACGCCGCCTACGCCGCCCGCCACGCAGTCGGGTCGTTCGGCCACGGGAGCCTCTTCGCTTGTCGACGCCACGTTCTCCCCACCTGACTCCGCCGGCCGCAGCAGGAACAGTGCACCAGCGATAAGCGCACACGCCACCACGACCGCGCCGATCACGCTGGCCCACACCGTCTTCTTCACTCGTCTCCTCCCTCGTGGATGAGTGCAAGGATGTGCTCGCGCTCCGGCCCGGTCACCCGTGCCTCGGCCTCCTCCGGGTCGGTCGGGCCCGCACCAAAGGAGGGGCAATCGAAAGCGAGGGGGCATGCCCCGCACGCGGGCGTGCGCGCGTGACAGATTCGTCGGCCGTGGAAGATGAGCCGGTGTGAAAACATCGTCCACTCTTTCTCCGGGATAAGCTGCGCAATGTCCCGCTCGATCTTCACCGGGTCTTTCTGCGCACTCAGCGCCAGTCGCCCCACCAGCCGCTGGAAGTGGGTATCAACGGTCAGGCCCGGTTTGCCAAAGGCGTTGCCCCGCACCACGTGCGCCGTTTTTCGCCCCACCCCTGGCAAGCTGACGAGGTCTTCGAGCGCCTCTGGCACCTCGCCCCCAAAGTCGGTCACCAGCTTTTGGCCCAGGTTGACCAAGTTCGCTGCTTTGGCGCGGTAAAACCCGGTCGGGCGGATCAACTCCTCAACCTCCGCCACGTTGGCAGTGGCGTAGTCCGTAGCTGTGGGGTAGGCCGCGAACAGCGCCGGAGTGACCTGGTTGACGCGCACGTCCGTCGTCTGCGCGGAGAGCACGGTGGCCACGAGCAGCTCCAGCGGGTTGGAAAAGTCCAGTTCCGCGCGGGCGTCGGGGAACACCAGCGCAAGGGTCCGGTTGATCCGACGCGCTCGGCGCGTGCGACCCAGGGGCGTTTCCCTCCCCTTCGCCGCCGGGTGGGTACCCGGCCGACGCCGCCGCTGCGGGGTGGGCAGGGCTGAGCTGGAGGAGGAAGCGGAGGTACGCGACATGCACGCCATGCTATCGCACACGTACCATAGCCTTATGGTTGTTATCCTCGTCGCTGCGCTCCCGCTCGCCCTCGGCCTGTTCACCATGGGCATGGAACGCCTCGAAGCAGTCGCCGTCAACCCGCAAGCCCCCAGCGTGTAGCAGGAAATCCTAACGACTGCGGCGGATCTCTGAAAAAGTCCTCCCTTATGCCCCCACGGATGGCAACGACTGGTAGAGTCTGCATTGTGACCGCGCCCAAAATTTTTGACGTAGGTGACTCAAACCACGAGGGCGAGGACCTCATCACCATTTTCGAGGAGGATCTATGGAAGGCATTCAGGATACGCTAGCCAAGGCCGGCATTTTTCAGGGCGTTGACGCCGACGCGGTGGATACCCTGATCAACGAGATGGAAACTGTCACGTTCGCGCGTGGGACGACCATTTTTGATGAAGGCGAGCCGGGTGACAGGCTCTACATCATCGTCCAGGGCAAGGTGAAGCTGGCCCGCCACGCACCGGATGGTCGCGAGAACCTCCTGTCTGTGATGGGTCCGTCCGATATGTTCGGCGAGCTGTCCATCTTCGATCCGGGCCCGCGCACCTCCTCCGCGGTCTGCGTCACCGATGTCACTGCAGCGACGATGGACTCCGAGATGCTCAAGGACTGGATCGCCCAGCACCCGGAGATCTCCCAGCAGCTGCTGCGTGTGCTGGCACGCCGCCTGCGCCGCACCAACGCCTCGCTGGCCGACCTCATCTTTACCGACGTGCCGGGCCGCGTCGCAAAGACCCTCCTGCAGCTGGCCAACCGTTTCGGCGTGCAGGAAGGCGGCGCACTGCGCGTCAACCACGACCTCACCCAGGAAGAGATCGCGCAGCTTGTCGGCGCCTCCCGCGAGACCGTCAACAAGGCGCTCGCCACCTTCGCCCACCGCGAGTGGATCAAGCTGGAGGGCAAGTCCGTCCTCATCGTCAACACTGAGCACCTCGCCCGCCGCGCGCGCTAGCGGCCCAGACACACAAACACTGCCCCGGCTCCAATCGGAACCGGGGCAGTTTTCTTGGCCTTCTTAAAAAGAGGCGCTTACTTCTGGTTCTGCAGGTAACGCAGCGCCACGCGAGTGGACTGCTCGGCCGCGCCGCGCAGCACCGGATCAACATCGTCGTAGATCGCGTCCACCAGGGTATTGATGTCTGCGTCCGCGCCGTGTTCCTTCAGCGCCTGCTGGATCTGCTCGAGGCGCTGGTTGCGGCGGTCGATGTACTTGCGCGCAAACTGCGACAGGTCCTCGTTCTCCGGGCCGTGGCCCGGCAGCAGCGTGATGTCCTTGCCGCGAGTCTCCAGCATCTCCAGCGTGTCCAGGTACTCGCCCACGTCGCCGTCGGTCTCAGAGATCATGGTGGTGTGGCGGCCCGCAATGGTGTCGCCGGTAATGATGCCCTCAAGCTCGCCCTCTTCCACCTCGTTGGTGTAGACGAAGAAGCACACGGAGTCCTTCGTGTGGCCTGGGGTGTGCACGACCTGCACCTTCGGGGTTACGCCGTCCACCGAAATCACCTCGCCGTCCTCGAGCGCTTCCGCACCATTGCTGTACTGCGGGTCGAAAGAGCGGATCGGCGCGCCGGTCAGCTGACGGAAACGCTCCGCACCATCGGCGTGATCGTGGTGGCGGTGGGTCAGCAGGATGAGCGCAACCTTGTCGGCCTTCGCCTGCAGCACGTTCAGGTGACCCTCATCTGCCGGGCCCGGATCCACCACGATGCTGTACTCGTCCTCCGGGTCACGGATGACCCAAGAGTTCGTACCTTCAAGCGCCGCGTAGCTGGGGTTGGGCGCCAAAACGACAGCGGCGGAAGTCGTGACAGGGCGCAACTGACTGTAAGCGGGGTGCTTCATGCCCTCAACCCTACCCCGTTTAGGCGCCTTCCTTCAGCTCCACGACGAGTTCCACCTCAACCGGGGTATCCATCGGCAGCACGGCAACGCCCACAGCGGAGCGGGCGTGCTCGCCGGCCTCCCCGAAGACCTCCTTCATCAGGTCGGAGGCACCGTTGATCACGGCGGGCTGCCCCGTAAAGGACGGCTCGGAGGCAACAAAGCCAACGATCTTCAGCACGCGGGCGATATTGTCCACGCCCACGAGCGCGTCCACCGCGGCGATCGCGTTCAACGCCGCCTGACGGGCGTAGCCGTAGGCATCCTCTTCGCTGACCGCACCACCGACTTTGCCAGTGGCAGGCAACGCCCCGTCGATAAGCGGGAGCTGTCCCGACGTCCATACCTGGTTGCCCACCTTGGTGGCGGGTACGTAGGCGGCCACCGGGGCGGCGACGTTGGGCAGCTCGATGCCGAGCTCGGACAGTTTTGCGGTCCACGTAGTAGTCATTGTGTTACTCCACCTCTCGCTTCAGGTATGCGACAACATTGTCCGGATTCGGGCCCGGGGTGACGGAGACGAGCTCCCACCCGTCCTCGCCCCAGGTATCCAGGATCTGCTTCGTGGCGTGAGTAAGTAGCGGCACAGTGGCGTATTCCCATTTCTTCATGGCGCCCACCCTACCGTGCCGCGCCGCCCGACAGCGGGGCTTCTATTCTCGTGTCGGCTCAGGCACGACGAAGCGGTACCCCAGCCCCGGCTCAGTGAGGAGAAACTGTGGGTTCGCCGGGTCATCTTCCAGCTTGCGCCGCAGCTGGGAGGCATACACACGCAGGTAGTGACCCTGCCCTTCAAAACCCGGACCCCAGATCTCCTCTAGCAAATCCTCCTTGCGCACGAGCCCGCCGTGCGCGCGGAGCAGCGTGGTGAGCACACCCCACTCCGTCGGGGTCAGGTGGAGGACCTCACCGGCTTTGGTCACGCTGTGCTGCGGAATATCAATGCGCAGATCCCCCGCGCGAATGACCCCGGTGTTCTGGTGCACGGGGGACTGCTGCGGCGCACCGTGCCGCAACGCGACGCGGACACGGGCAAGCAACTCTTCCATGGAAAAGGGCTTGGTCACGTAATCATCGGCACCTTGGTCCAGCGCCGCGGCGCTTAAGAAGGGATCAGCGCGGGCCGTCAGGATCACCACGGGTACCGCGGACCAGCCGCGGATCCCGTCCAGCACCACGGAGCCGTCCATGTCTGGCAAGCCCATGTCCAAGATGACCACGTCCGGCTCGTTGCGCGAGACGACCTGCAGCCCCTCTGCGCCAGTGCCCGCGACAAAGACCTCGTAGCCGCGCGCTTTAAAGTTGATCCGCAGCGCGTTGAGCAGACGCGGGTCATCGTCCACGATCGCAATACGCACTTTCCTATTCGTCATCGCTTTCTCCCTCCCGCTGCGGGAAACTTAGGGTAAACGTTGCCCCCGGGGTGGCTTCGACGGTGATCGTACCGCGCATTGCCTCGACAAACCCGCGAACTACTGACAAACCAAGACCTACGCCGCTGTCGTTGTTGGTATCGCCGAGGCGCTGGAACGCCGCGAACATGTCCTTTTGTTTCTCGGGCGGAATCCCCGGCCCCTCGTCCGACAAAGTCAGCTCTACTCGATCGTCCACAACTGCCGCGCTCAGGAGAATCTCCCCCGTTGGCGCGTAGCGCAGCGCGTTATCGAACAGGTTCGCCAGCACCCGCTCGAGCAGGGCGGCATCGGCGCAGCAGGTCATGCCCCGCAAGCTTTCATCGAGCACAAAGCGCTGCGTCTGCGCCCGCGAATGTCCAAACGCGCAAGAAGCAATCGCGCGGTGCGCCACCTCGTAGAGCTCCACCGCTTCACGACGAGCCGTCACCGCACCAGCGCTCAGACGCGAGTGGTCCAACAGGTTCGTCACCAGAAGCGTGAGCTGGTCAATACTCGCAGCGGTTTCCGCCAACAGCTCCTCCCTATCCTCCGGGCTGAATTCCACCTCCGAGTTACGCAGCGAAGAGACCGCGAGCTTCGCCGTAGCCAGTGGGGTGCGCAGATCGTGGCTCACGCTCGACAACAGCGCGCGGCGCAGCTCATCTGCCGCCGCCACCGCGTTCACGCGCGCGGCCTCCTGGCTCAGTTGTTCCTCGCGCACCACACCCGCGAGATACCCAGCGACGACTGCGACCAGGGTCCGGTCGCGCGCCGACAACGCCGGGCCCTTCAGAGCCAGCTCGACAGTCTGGTCCTCACTGTGAACGACCGTCTCGATGTTTTTACCCGGGGCCGAACGCGGAATAGGGAGACGAGTGTGTTTTCGCTCCCCGCTGCCAGTGCTCTGAGATCCCCGTGCCGCAGACGAGGAGTACCACACAGCGAGGCTGTCGCCTGAGGCGTCGACAAGTTCGGCGCGGTGGCACCCAAACGCTTCACCGACTTTCCGCATCACCGCGTCGATTGGTGCCACGTCGGCGTTGCGGTTGAGTACTGCGCGGGAGAAGACGGTGAGGAGCTCCGCGTCGCGGGCAGCTACGAGCGCATTGTGGCGCTCCCCCTTGGCCTTCCGAACCAAGATCCCCACGGCCAACGCGGTGGCAACCATGACAGCGGCGATCACCGCGTTCGCCGGATCTGCAATGTCAAAAGTATGTATGGGCGGGGTGAAGTACCAGTTCACCGCCAGTCCCGACGCTACCGCCACCAGCACTGCGGAGAGCAAGTCTGCAGCGAGGCTGACCAGGAGGATGAGTGCAAAATAGAACGCGGCGCAGGTGCCGGTGCCCAACGCCTGGCCATCTGCCGCGACAAGAAGCGCGGTCAACGCGACGAAGGCAAGAGCCGCCACCACCAACGACACCGCGCGGCGCGGAACCGAGCGCAGTGGGCGAAAGAGCTGAGTGACCCTGCGCGTTCGTTTGGGAGGCAGGTTCACAATGTGGCAGTCAATCTTGCCGGACTGGCGCACCACCGCATCCACCACAGAGCTGGGGCCGTGCAGCTCAAACCGTCCCCTGGGGGAGACCCCCAGCACCAGCTGCGTTGCATTGACACTCCGTGCAAAATTCAGCAAGGCTTCTGGCACCGAGTCGCCGGTGACCTGGTGCAATCGCGCGCCGACGTCCTGGGCCAGTGCTTGCAGCTTTGCCAGTTGCTGCGCCGACCCCGCTACGGACAAGGTACCGGATGCGAAAGAGTCCCCAAAGACCACGTGCACCACGTGTAGCTCCGCAGAAGACTTCGTGGCAATACGACGCCCGCGCCGGATGAGCAGCTCGGCGTGCGCAACATTCTGCACAGCCACGACAACCCGCTCCCGCGCCTCCCACGTCTCCGTGATCTCCTGCTCGGCACGGTAGGCCGCCAGGGCTTCGTCGACCTGATCTGCCAGCCAAAGCAGGGCGAGCTCGCGGAGCGCGGTGAGGTTACCGACGCGAAAGTAGTTATTTAGTGCCGGTGCGATGCGCGCCTCGTGGTAGACCTGGCCGTCGCTCAAGCGCGTGCGCAACAGTTGCGGGGAGACGTCAATCAGCTCGATCTCGTCGGCGGCGCGAACCACCTCATCGGGCACCGTTTCCTGCGGCGCGATGCCCGTGATCTGCGTGATGACGTCGTTGAGGCTTTCTACGTGCTGGATGTTCAAGGTGGAAATCACGTCGATTCCCGCATCCAAGATCTCCTCCACATCCTCCCAGCGCTTCGCGTGCGTTTCGCCGCGGGGATTGGAGTGCGCGAACTCGTCGATAAGCGCGATGCTCGGTCGCCTCCGAAGCACTGCCTCGGTATCCAACTCACCGGTGGCGATCGCGCCAACGTGCCGCCGCGGGATGACCTCGAGGCCCTCGCACAGCGACTTCGTATAGGCACGGCCGTGATCTTCAACAATGCCGACGACTACATCAGTGCCGCCCCGCAGCAGTGTGTGCGCCTCACTCAGCATTGCGCAGGTCTTGCCCGAGCCGGGCGCAGCGCCAAGATAGATTTTGAGCCGACCCCGCTTAGGAGTCTGGGGTGTGGAGTGCGTGGACATAAGGCAATTCTCTTATGCGCAGGGCGGTGGCGTGGGCAACGCCATGTTCAGCGTGGTCACATTGACAGCATCCTGGCCAAGAATCCCCAGGCTAGCGAGGTCAGTGTGGGTGGCAATCAGCTCCTCGACCTCCGCGACACTCATACCCTGCTCCCGCGCGACTCGAGGTGCTTGGAGCGCGGCGTACGCGGGGCTGATCCCAGGGTCGACGCCGGAACCAGAGCCGGTCACCGCGTCGCTCGGTACCTCGCCCTCCGCGACCCCTTCCCGCTGAGCAATTGCTTGCCGACGCTTGCCTATCTCTTCCTGCAGCACCGCACTACTCGCGCCGTAGTTGCTCATGCCCTCGGCGCGAGGGAAGAAGTACGGGCCTTCGCTCACGCCATCTTGAAGTTTGGCTGAGCCCGCCAGACATTCACCCTGGTAGAGCAGGCTCCCCTCCGCCGAATCCGCCTTGATGCGGGAAATTCCCCACACCGCCGCCGGGTACGCCAAACCGAGGGCGAAGGTACACAGCAGTACTGCCACAAAACCGGCGATGAGGTTACGCATATAGATACGCATGACTATTCCTTTCCTACTGCAATCCCGGGAGGAGTGCGACGACCTGGTCAATGAGCCAGATCCCGATGAATGGTGTGAGCACGCCGCCCAGCCCCCAGATTCCGAGGTTGCGGCGAAGTAACGAGGACGCTGAAGCGGGGGTGTACGACACACCCTTCAAGGCGAGCGGGATCAGCGCGACGATAATCAGCGCGTTAAACACCACTGCAGAGACGATGGCCGACTGCGGTGAATGCAGGTGCATCACGTTGAGCTGTTCGAGGTGCGGCAGCTGCGCGGAGAACAGCGCAGGCAGAATGGCGAAGTACTTCGCCAGGTCGTTGGCCAGAGAGAAGGTGGTCAGCGCGCCGCGGGTGATAAGCAGCTGCTTGCCGATGCGCACGACGTCGATGAGCTTTGTCGGGTCCGAATCCAGATCGACCATGTTCGCGGCCTCCTTGGCCGCGGAGGTGCCAGTATTCATCGCCACGCCGACATCGGCCTGCGCGAGCGCCGGTGCGTCGTTCGTGCCATCGCCGGTCATCGCGACCATGCGCCCTTGTGCCTGCTCTTCCCGAATGCGGGCGAGTTTATCCTCCGGGGTAGCCTCGGCAATGTAGTCGTCCACGCCGGCCTCTTGTGCGATCGCGGCAGCCGTGAGCGGGTTATCGCCGGTGACCATCACCGTTTTAATGCCCATTGCGCGCAGTTCCGCGAAGCGCTCCGCCATGCCCGGCTTCACGACGTCGCTCAAGCGCACCACTGCCAGCACCCGCCGAGTCTCGTCCGCCTCTTCCACGGCAACAGGCAACGGGGTCCCGCCTTCCTGCGCGATCTGGGTGATTGCCGCCTCAATCTCTTGCGGCCACTGGCCACCGGCCTCGGTGACCCAGCGGCGCACCGCGTCTCCTGCACCCTTGCGCAGTTTGCGCCCGGCAAGGTCCAGGCCGGACATGCGAGTCGAAGCACTGAACGGGATGACCTCGGCGGTGCGTTCTTCCTCGCCTGCCCCGGAGGGCAGGTCGTAGTGCTCGGTCAGCCATGCGACAATCGAGCGCCCCTCGGGCGTTTCATCTGCGACCGAAGCCACGCGCGCGACGTTCGCTGCCTCGAGTTCATCGACGCCTTCCGCCACGATCAGGCCCGTTGCCTGACGGTTTCCGTAGGTGATGGTGCCCGTCTTATCTAGCAGCAGGGTCGCCACGTCACCGGCGGCTTCCACCGCGCGGCCCGAGGTGGCGAGCACGTTGTGGCGAACCAGGCGGTTCATCCCTGCGATGCCCACCGCAGAAAGCAGTGCCGCAATCGTCGTGGGGATCAGGCACACCAGCAGCGCGATCAGTGAGAGTGGGGACAGTTCAGCGCCAGTAAAAACACCCATTGGGGCAAGGGCGGTGACGGCGATGAGGAAAAGGATCGTCAGCGTAGACAACAGGATGCTCAACGCG
The DNA here is from genome assembly GCF_025152525.1 of Corynebacterium sp. p3-SID1056. Classification (GTDB taxonomy): domain Bacteria; phylum Actinomycetota; class Actinomycetes; order Mycobacteriales; family Mycobacteriaceae; genus Corynebacterium. Next base: position 18,042 of record NZ_JALXXL010000008.1, on the reverse strand, counting down.
ATCTCGTTGGGTGTTTTCCTGCGCTCAGCCCCCTCCACCAGCGCGATCATGGTATCCACGAAGGTCGAGCCGGGCTCGGAGGTGATCATGACAACGATGGAGTCGGACAACACGACGGTGCCGCCCGTCACTGCACAGCGATCGCCGCCCGCCTCGCGCACAACCGGGGCAGACTCACCAGTGATCGCAGATTCATCGACAGTGGCCGCGCCCTCGATCACATCACCGTCGCCGGGGATGGTCTCCCCCGCTTCAACCCGGACAATCGCGCCTCTTGTTAGCTCCGACGCCGGGACGACTTCGATGCCGTTGTCGGTCACGAGGTTCGCGGTGGCGTCGTCACGCACCGAGCGCAAACTGTCAGCCTGGGCCTTGCCGCGCCCCTCGGCGTAGGCTTCCGCAAACGCCGCGAACGCGATGGTAAACCACAGCCAAATCGTGATCACCCAGCCGTAGACACTCGGCGCAGCGATGGACCACATCGTGGTCAGCGCAGCGCCGACCCAGACGACGAACATCACCGGGTTCCGGGCCTGCTCCAGCGGCGACATCTTCCGGGGCAGCGCCTGCAACGCCGGTCCCACGAGACTGCTGTTGTCGTTGCGCTGCTTCTTTTGGGGTGTCAAAGTTTGGGTAGTCATGAGAGTGCCTCCGAAATGGGACCCAGGGTGAGAACGGGGAAGAACGTCAGCGCTGCGACCAGCACGATGACGCCAACCGTGAGCAAGGCGAAGGTGATGCCAGCCGTGGGCAAGCTCCCCGCGGTGGTTGCTTGGGCACGCTGCCCCGCAAGGCTGCCGGCCAGCGACAGCGCGAACACGATGGGCAAGAACCGGCCAAGCAGCATGACCACGCCAAGCGAGATCTGCCACCACGGTTCGGTCACCGTCAGCCCTGCGAAGGCGGAGCCGTTGTTGTTTGCCGCCGAGGTGAAGGCGTACAGCACTTCAGAGAGCGCGTGGGCGTTGTCAGGCGTGCCCGGCGCGCCAAAGTTCGTCGCGGACGCTTCAACCAGCGCACGCTGCGCAACCGACGCACCGACGCCGACCAGCACCAGTACCGGCATCGTCAGGATGTACAAGCTCACCGCGGAAATCTCCTGGCGACCAATCTTGTTGCCCATAAACTCTGGAGTGCGGCCGACCAGTAGCCCGCCGATGAACACTGCGAGCACAGCGACAATCACCAGGCCGTATAGGCCGGTACCGACGCCACCCGGCGCGATTTCTCCCAACAGCATGTTGAGGATGAGCAGGCCGCCGCCGAGCGGTGAGTAACTGTCATGCATCGAGTCGACTGCACCCGTGGACGTCCCTGTCGTCGAGACCGCAAAGAGCGCGGACGCATCGATGCCGAGGCGCTGCTCAATGCCCTCCATGTTGCTTCCGGCCGCAGTGGCGGCACCTCCCACCACGGTGTGCTGCGCCCACGCCACCAGCATGACCATCACTGCCCACAGACCACCGGCCACCCCAAGGAGGGTATAGGCGTGCTTGTGGGATTTGAGCATGACACCGTAGGCGCGGATGAAGCTGAAGGAGATCACGAGCAGTGCGAAGATCTCCACCATGTTGGTAAAGCCCGTGGGGTTTTCAAACGGGTGCGCAGAGTTCGCACCAAAGATACCGCCGCCGTTAGTGCCGAGAAGCTTGATTGCTTCCTGGCTTGCCACCGGCGCACGCGAAATATCGACGCCGGACGCGCTCACCAGATTGGACCCGAAGGTTTGCATCGTGCCGCCCAGGATGAGCACAGTGGAAATGACCAGTGATAGCGGCAGCAGGATGCGGACAAGGCTGCGCGTTAAATCCACCCAGAAGTTTCCGATCAGCTGCTGGCCGGACTGCTCAGCCACCGTGTCGCGGCTATACCCGAGGTGGCCAATGCCGCGGATGAGCGCGGCAGCCACAGACATGCCAACGGCTGCGGAGGCGAAGTTCTGTACCGTCAGGCCAAGCATCTGCGTTGCGTTGGTCAGCGTGTCTTCGCCGGAGTAGGACTGCCAGTTCGTGTTTGACACAAACGATGCCGCGGTGTTGAAGGCCATCCACGGCTCGACCGCCGTGTCGCGAGCGTTGCCGAAACTCGGCAGCACCGTTTGCAACCGCTGGACTAAGTAGAGCGCGAGCACGGAAGCGAGGCTGAATCCGAGGAGTGCACGCGCATAGTTTTTACTGCTGTGCCCCCGGCTGGGGTCGACGCGCAGGATTGCGTAAATACCGCGCTCTACCGCCCAATCCCGCTCGGATGTGTAGCTGCGCGCCATCCAATTGCCCAGGGGAACGTACGCGAGCACCAGCAGCGCTACAAGGACGAGGAATTGCGGCAGTACCGCCGCTATTGCGTGCATCATGCGAATCGCTCCGGATCAATGAGCGAAATGACAAGGTAGACCACGAGGAGTGCGACAACGATGAGCCCGACTGTCGCGGTTACGGTACTCATCATTTTCCTCTCCTGATCTCATTAACCAGGGAGGGGCAGCCGAGCGTAAGGAACACGACCACAATGACGAAAAGGTCCAGCATCAGGAAGAGTCCTCCATGTGAACATGTGTTGAAGCGATTGCCCGATACGTGCTGCGAATCAGGCGCCGGTGCGATTGCACCTGCCACAACTCACGTTATGGCTAGTCAGCGTCGCTTCCGCATGTTCTTTGCGCGATATTTACACCCCACCTGCCAAACTTTTACGTTTTCTTTACGCCCCCACTTCCACCCGTCGGGAGAAGCCGTGAAAAGAGTGCGGCCCCGCTCAGAAAGCTGAGCGGGGCCGCAAGACGTACGGGCGTTAGAGCCCTTCGATTTCCTTTCCGGAGGACAGGTACTCTGCCCAGTCCGTCACGTGCGGGTTCTTGCGCAGCACCGCGCGGCGCTGCCGCTCGGTGAGGCCACCCCACACGCCGAACTCGACCTTGTTGTCCAGCGCGTCAGCGCAGCACTCCATCTGGACCGGGCAGCGACGGCAGATCACTGCGGCCTTGCGCTGTTCCGCACCGCGGACAAACAGCGCGTCCGGGTCCCCGTTGCGGCAGTGCGCCTGGGTGACCCACTCCCCGCGGTCAAACTCAAGGTTGCCCGCGGCGTCACTCTTTCGCGAGGTCGTAGAGGCTGCACGGATCCCACTGTGCAAGCCGGTGCGTCCAAGTGTCGTCGTCATTATCGGGCTCCTTTCGGGAGAGCGTTCGTGCATAATTCTCATCGACGTGCAAGTTATAATACCGCGCACGCCACGCGGATCCACATTTGCCCACCCTTTATATGCAGCCACTTCCGGAAGCGCGCCGCGCAAATAACCGAGCAAGCTTTGCAAACCCTGTATGCATTTTGCACCTGTAAGTGTATTCACACACCCCCAACCGTGTCGAATGCATCACATATTTGGGGGGAGATATTCATTCCCCTGAGGCAAAGCAATCATTTAAGGTATAGGCGTGTCTGCACTGAGTTCCTTCGGAAAGCTGCTTGCCGCGCTCGTCGCGGCCGGCATCGCAATCGCGCTGTGCCTGGCCCCCATCGCCGGCCTCGGCGGCATGGCCATCGCCCGCACCGACGAGACCATGCAGTCAAACCTCTCCGACATGTCCGGCGGCGACGTACCCGGCGTGACCACTATTACGGACACGCACGGCACACCCATGGCATGGATCTACAACCAGCGCCGCTACGAGGTGCCCAGCGAAAAGATCTCGCAGCACGCCAAAAACGCCCTGGTCTCCACCGAGGACCGCCGCTTCTACCAGCACGAGGGCGTGGACATGCAGGGCTTTGCCCGCGCGATGGTGACCAACCTGCTCGCCGGCGGCGTGGAACAGGGCGCGTCCACCATTGACCAGCAGTATGTGAAGAACTACCTGTGGCTCGTCGAGGCGCAGGACGAAGACGCCGCCCGCGCCGCCACGGAGCAGTCCATCCCCCGCAAGCTGCGCGAGATGCGCATGGCCTCCGACTTGGACAAGACGCTGGAGAAGGACGAGATCCTGACCCGCTACCTCAACCTGGTGTCCTTTGGTAACCATGCCTACGGCATTGAGGCCGCGGCCCGCACCTACTTCGACACTTCGGCGGCAAAGCTCGCGCCGGAGCAGGCCGCGTTACTCATCGGAATTCTTCAGTCGGTGGAGTACTTGAACCCCTACACCAACCCGGAAGGGGCCACTGAGCGCCGCAACACCGTCTTGAACAACATGGCGGCCGAGGGCCACCTCGAGCAAGCCGAAGCCGACCGTTTGGCCGGCACACCCCTGGGCATCGTGGACACACCGCGCATCCTTCCCGACGGCTGCCTCTCCGCCGAGGACAGCGGATTCATGTGCGACTACGCCCTGCGCTACCTCGCAGACAAGGGGCTTCCGCAGGAAGAGCTCGAGCGCGGCTCGTACACCATCACCACCACCCTCGACCCAGAGGTGCAGGCGGCAACGGTCAACGCGGCCCGCAACAACGTCAGCCCCTACACCGACGGGGTGGCCGAGGTCATCAACGTGATTAAGCCCGGCACCGACTCGCGCGACATCCTCGCGATGGCGTCCTCGCGCTACTACGGCCTCGAGCTGGAGCAGAGCCAGACGATCATGCCGCAGCCGACATCCATGGTGGGCAACGGTGCCGGCTCCGTGTTCAAGATCTTCACCGCCGCCGCCGCGCTCGAGCAGGGCTACGGTCTCGACACGATGCTTGAAACCCCGACCCGCTCCGTGGTGTACGGCATGGGCAAGGGCGGCGCCGCGAACTGCCCGCCGGATGCCTACTGCGTGGAAAACGCGGGCGTGTACAAGCCGCGCCTCTCGCTTCGCGACGCGCTGGCGCAGTCCCCCAACACCACTTTCATCGAACTGGTGCAGCAGGTAGGCGTGCCCCGCACCGTCGATATCGCGGTGCGCCTGGGGTTGCGTTCCTACCTCGACGAGAACTCCTTCGGGGACGGCCGCTCGATCGCGCAGGCCGCCAAGGACGACAACATGGGTGCCTTCGTCCTCGGCCCGACTGCCGTCAACGCGCTCGAGTTGTCCAACGTGGGCGCCTCGCTGGCGTCCAACGGGCGCTGGTGCGAGCCGAACCCGATTAAGTCAGTGCGCGACAAGCACGGCCAAGAGGTCTACATCGAGCGCCCTGCCTGCGAGCAGGCCATCGACCCGGAGGTCGCGGGCGCACTTGCCCAGGGCATGTCGCACGACACCAAGAGCGGCACCGCCAAGGACGCGGCGGCCGCCAACGGCTGGACCGCGCCAGTGGCCGCGAAGACTGGCACGACCGAATCGCACCAGTCCTCGGCCTTCCTCGGGTTTACCAACGGCATGGCCGCAGCCAGCTACATCTTCAACGACGGCACGCAGACCACCCCGCTGTGCAGCGCGCCTGTGCGCCAGTGCGGCTACGGCAACCTCTTCGGCGGCAATGAGGCGGCAAACACGTGGTTCCAAGCCGCCCACGGCGTACCCGGAGCGGCAGCAGCGGGCATCCCGTCTCCCTCGCGCAGCTTCGACCGGGGCACCAAGCGCGCCGCGATTGACGAGGTGGTGGGGTTAGACGCCAACACCGCCCGCGCCCGCCTCCAGAGCCAGGGGTACACGGTTACCGTCTCAATGGTTGCCGGCGGAGGTGCCCCCTTCAACAGCGTGGTCTCCGCAGTTCCTGCGGATCCGAACCTGCCCCCAGGCAGCCTGATTACGCTCAACGCCTCCGACGGCTCCGGTGCCCCAGCCGCGCCGACCGCCGGCGAGCCAGCCGCCCCCTCCTCCAGCGCCGCCAGCTCAGCGCCCGCGACGCAGAGCCAGCAGGCCCCGGTGGACCTCGGCGATATTGAGCGCCAGCTGAGCGACGCCGCCGACAGCCTCACCAGCATGCTCGGCGGCAACTAGCGCTTGCCCTACTGGCTCAGGCGCGCCTTGACCGCCTCAGACAGACGCTTGCCGTCGGCGCGGCCCGCGGCCTTCGCCGTGGCTTCCTTCATCACCTGGCCCATCTGCGCCATGGAGCTGGCGCCGGTGGCCTCCACCGCGGCGTCGACAAGCTCGGCGAGCTCCGCATCATCCAACTGCTTCGGCTGGTAGCCGCTCAGGATTTCCGCTTCCGCGAGCTCGTTTTCGGCGAGGTCCTCGCGGCCGTTCTGCGCGTAGATCTCCGCCGACTCGCGACGCTTCTTTACCTCGCGGGCGATGATCTTCTGAATGTCCTCGTCGGTGACCTCATGCTTCGCCCCCTCGGTCTCCGCGGTCTGGATCGCGGCCAGCAGCATTCGGATGGTGGATGTGCGCTCCTTTTCCTTCGCCTTCATGGCTTCCTTCAGGTCCGCGCGAATCTGTTCTTTCAATGCACTCATGCCTTCAAACGATACGCGAGACACCCACCATCCTGCGGCCGCGCACTAAGGTGAGGCAGGTGAACACGATGAAGAAACTTGCCTCGACCATCGGTGGGCTCGGCACCGCAGGCCTGGGCACCCTGGCCTACGGCGCGACCCAGACCACGAACTTCCAGCTCAAGGAGTACGAGCTACCACTACTCGCCCCCGGCACGCTGCGCGCGAAGGATTCCTTCGACATCCTGCACATCGCCGACCTGCACATGATCCCGGGCGCGAAGCGCAAGGTTAAGTTCGTGTCCTCCCTCGACGCGCTCGAGCCGGACCTGGTGATCAACACCGGCGACAACCTCTCCGACCTGCGCGGTGTGCCTTGGGTCCTCGACGCGCTCGGCCCGCTGCTCAACCGCCCGGGGGCCTTCGTCTTCGGCACCAACGACTACTGGGCACCGAAGCCGGTCAACCCTTTCAAGTACCTGCTCGACCAGAAGCGCGAGCCCTCCTACGTCGACCTGCCCTGGGAGGGCATGCGCGCCGCGTTTATCGAGCGCGGATGGCGCGACGCGACCCACCAGCGCCTCGAGTTCAAAGTTGGCGACGTCCGCCTCGCCCTCGCCGGCGTCGACGACCCCCACCACGACCTCGACCGCTACGAGGAAATCGCGGGTGCCCCCAACCCCGATGCGGACATCTCCATCGGCCTGCTGCACGCGCCTTATCGACGCGTCCTCGACCAATTCGAAGCCGACGGGTACGACCTGGCGTTGGCCGGCCACACCCACGGCGGGCAGATCTGCCTGCCTGGCGAGCGAGCCATCGTCACCAATGCGGACATCGACAGAACACGCGCCTCCGGCCTGCACCGCTACGGGAAGATGTGGATGGAGGTCTCCAACGGGCTGGGCACCTCCAAGTACGCGCCCGTGCGTCTCTTCTGCCCGCCTTCCGCCGCGCTGCTGCGGGTGACCGAGCGGGCGGCATAACGCCCCAGCCAGGCGTTTTGGCCAAACAGAAGCGCTAGGCTAAAGTATCCCAGGTACCGCTCAACAGAGCAGATACAACCGGGATATGGCGCAGCTTGGTAGCGCGCCTCGTTCGGGACGAGGAGGTCGCAGGTTCAAATCCTGTTATCCCGACCACTTTCCGTAGAACCCCGCCCAGCAGGGCGGGGTTTTGCGTTTGCCTGCGGGGTCCGCGTGGGCGGGCCGGGCTGCTTGACCGCGGCCGCGCTAGATGTCGAGACCGGCAGGTCGAATTCATTGGTTTTTGCACGGGCACTCGACAACCCGGTCTCGACATTTGCGGTCGTTCCACGTAGATAGCGCAAGTTGGACATCGTTTATCCCGGATTTTCGGTGATAATCGAGCTCCAACTTGCGCTGTTTCGGCAGAAGCAAAGTAAAAGAGGACCCCGCCGGTCGCGCGAAGCGTCCGGGCGGGGTCCATCCCATCCCTAACCCATTTCACCCCAGTGGGGCGAAAGGAGACCACTCATTTCCAAGCCCCTATTACTTGGAATGAGCGAGAAAATCCTAACACACGTTGTACGAAAGTGTTTAGCCGCGCTGCTTCGTCCCCGCGAGGCAGACCAACGCGAGTGCGATACCTGCGCCAATGCCCGCCCAGAGCGCGGAGACGGACCCACCATTGCCGGCTGCGGACAAGCTCGCCGTCGTCCAGTGCATCGGTGTTGCCCCGGCGGCATACTCCCACGCCTTGCCCACCGGCGCGGTCGAGGCGGTGCGCCACAGCCAGCCCACCAGCCCGATTTGGGCGACCGCCAGCACGCCCGCGATCGGCAGTCCGATCTTCGGGCCGAGGGTGCCGCCGAGCACGTCAGCAAGCCCGGCGCTTGCGGCTACCCCAGCCACAAGTGCGAGGGCAAGCAGCCCGTACACCGCTGCGCTCAGGCCGCTTCCCAATACGGCGACGAGCGCGCCGCCGGCAGCGACGACGAAGAGCCCGCCGAACCCGTGTATCCACCAGCGCCGCGAGGGACTCAGTCGCGCGGCTGCCCCCGTTGCGGTGCCGCCGAGCAGCACCAGTGCCGCAATGAGCATGGCCGCGACCGGGGCCAACGTGGCAGACGGCTGCGCCTGTTGTCCCGCCTGCTGCACACTCCCTGTATTGGTAGCGGCCGGGAGCGCCTTGCGGATGGCGGCGATCTGGTCCGAGGTCTTGTTCGCCATGTCGTCGATCTTGGCCGCCCCGTCCTGCAGTTGGGTCACGCCATCCGTGGCACCGGACGCCTGCTCGTTTAAGGTGGTCAGCCCGTTGGCAAGCTCCGCAGCGCCATTGGTAGCAGAGTAGATACCGTCGTGGTAAGCGTAGCCGGGCACGGCAAGCTGGTTGGCTACATCGCGCGAGCCCTTACGCAGCTCTTCGAGCTGGCCGAGCATCTCGGGCGGCAGCTGCGCGGTCTCCGCCTGGCCGCGCAGCCCCTGGAGTGCCTCGCGAGCCTCTTTGACGTCCGGGTCTTTCGACCCCTTGGTGGATTCCAGGGTGCGGTCGATGGTGGAGACCACCTGGCCGCGCACCGCATCGAAGCCAGTAACCTGCTCGGCGACGCTGCCGATCGCGTCCGCGACCTGGGTTGCGCCGTTGGCCAATTGCCCCGTGCCCGCCTGCAGCTCGACCATCCCGTTGGACAGCTCCTGCGATCCGGCCTGGGCGGCGGCGATCGCGTTGATGAGCTCCTGGGAGGAGGAATCGAGCTGCGAGACGCCGTCGACAAGCTGTCCGGTGCCTTGAGTGAGGAAGCCGGCTTGCGCCCCGGCCTCACCGGCGGCCTTGCGGGCCTGGACCAACCCGTCGGGGCCAGGCGCGACGGCGGGCGCACCCGTAGTCTCTTCGCCGGCGCGGGTCCAGGTGCTTGCGGGGGCAAGGGGGAGGAACACGCCACAGATGAGTACGAGGGCGGCGCAACACAGCCGAGTCAATCGCCAATTCATGCAACATAATGTAACTGAAGTAACTGGTGTGACTGGTGAAGGCACACCGCAAGCCCAGCGCCTTTACGCCACGTTGCAGGTTGTTTAAAAAGCCCTGGTACCGTTTTACCTGTTGCTGTCTTGTGGGGCTATACCGCATGCGCGCACGAATTGCGGGCAGCGGCGCGCCAACGTGCACCGGATTGGGGCGGCCTTTCACGGCAGGTGATTTTCGAATACTTGGCTACCTACATACTTGGAGAGGGTTCACCATGACACTCCCTGTCGTGCTCGCACTCGTTGCGGCGACAGTGATCTTGTCGCCCATTCTCGTGCGAGTCATGGACCGCAAAGCAGGTCTGCCGATCGCGCTCATCCTCGCCGCTGCCGCCATCGTGCTCGGGAAAGAGTTCCCAGGCATTGCCGACGGCACGCCCTTGGAATGGGAGGTGACCTGGGCACGCGACATCCTTGGGGAAGGCAGCGCCGTCGCCTTCGCGCTCCGCGCCGACGGACTCAGCATCTTCTTCGCGCTGCTCGCCCTGGTCATCGGCGCAGTGGTCATGACATACTCGGCGGCCTACCTGCCTAAGAAGCAGGGCAACACGAGCTTCTACACCATCATGACGGCCTTTACGCTGTCGGTCCTGCTGCTCGTGCTGGCCAACGATACGGTCCTACTGTTCATCGGGTGGGAGCTCGTCTCCATCGCCTCCTTCATGCTCATCGCGCGCTCGGGTTCCGGCGGCGAGGCTGGGTCCTACCGCACGCTCATCCTCACGTTCTTTGGTGGGTTGACGCTGCTGGCGGCGTTGGCGGTGGCGTCGATAAGCGCGGGCTCCACGCGCTTGACCGACGTCCTGGCGGCCGACATCTGGCGGGAAAACCCCAGCCTGACCACCACCGTTGCCATCCTTGTGGCGGTCTCCGGGTTCACCAAGGCCGCCCAGTTCCCCTTCCACTTCTGGCTGCCCGAGGCGATGGCCGCGGCGACCCCGGTCTCCGCCTTCCTGCACGCCGCCGCCGTGGTGAAGGCCGGCGTGTACCTGCTGCTGCGCTTCTCCACGATCTTTGCCGACGTCGCGGCGTGGAACTGGCTGCTGGTCGTCGTGGGGCTTGGCACGGCGATCATGAGTGCGCTGTTCGCCATCACGAAGACGGACCTCAAGCACCTCACGGCGTACTCCACGGTCTCCCACCTGGGCTGGATCGTGGCCGCTATCGGCATCGGCACCCCGCTCGCTTTGGCCGCGGCGCTGACACACACGCTCGCGCACGCGCTGTTTAAGTCTTCGCTGTTCATGCTCATCGGCGTGGTCGACCACGAGGCGGGCTCGCGCGATATCCGCCGCCTGGGCAAGCTGTGGGACAAGATGCCGTTTACCTTCGCCTCCACCCTCATCGCGGCTGCCTCGATGGCCGCGATCCCGCCGCTGTTCGGCTTCGTGTCGAAGGAGTCCATCCTCGGCGCCTTCGCGGAGACCGAGTACAGCACTGTGCTACTGCTCGTCGCCGGTTTCGCGGCACTGTTGACCTTCCTTTACTCCGCCAAGATCGTCTTCGGAGCGTTTGTCGACGGCCCGAAGGACATGAGCGACGTCCACGAAGCCCCCGTCAGCCTCTGGCTGCCGGCCGCGGTACCTGGTCTGATGTCGCTCGTCGTGCCCTTCGTGCTCGGCTCGGTTGACGGCCCGCTCGACGCCGCCGTCCACACGATCACCGGCGACACCAGCTACCACTCGCACCTCGCGCTGTGGCACGGCGTGACCGCCCCGCTCATCGTCTCGCTGAGCGTGCTGGTGCTCGGCGCAGTCATCGTCGTACTCGCGCGCCGCAACGTTTTTGGTTCCGTGGAGAACAAGCAGCTGCTGCCCACCAACGGCAACGACCTGCTGGCGGGCATGGTCGCCGGATTCGGTACCGCGGGCAAGGGCATGGGCCAGATGGCCAACTCCTTCAACCCCTCGCGTCACCTTTTGCCGGTCCTCGTCCTCGTGGTGGCGCTGGGCCTGACTACGCTTTTGGGCACCGAGGGCGTCGACGGTATGCCGCTCGCGCCGCGCGCCGAGGGTATCGACGTGTGGTGGGACCTCATCCCGTTCGCCATCATCGCCTGCTCTGTGGTGGGCATGGTATGCACCCGCTCCCGTTTGGCATCCGCCATCCTCTTGGGCACCGTGGGTGTGGGCATGACGCTGCAGATGCTCATGCTGGGCGCGCCGGATGTGGCGCTCACCCAGTTCCTGGTGGAAGCGCTCACCGTGATCGTGATCATGGTGGTGCTGCGCTACCAGCCGCGCATGTTCCCCAAGACCTCGACGCGCCGCAAGACGCTTGCTGGTATCTTCGCGGTCCTGGCCGGCATCGTTACCTTCTTCGGCGTCTACGGCCTGCTCGGCCGCCACGACCGTTCCGACCTGGCCCTGTGGTACCTCACCGAGGGCGGCGAGATGACCAGCGCCGACAACATCGTCGCCGTGATTATCGTCGAGTTCCGTGGCTTTGATACCCTCGGCGAGCTCTCCGTGCTGGGCATGGCAGCCGTGGTCATCGCCGCGGTAACCCAGTCCATGCCGCGCCACATGTTCGAGGCCGGCACCCGCCCCCGCCCGTTCGGCCAGTCGCAGTTCAACTCGCTGCCGCTGCGCAAGGGCGCGGCCCTGGTCGTGCCGATCTTGGTCGTGCTGTCCGTCCTCATCTTCTTCCGCGGCCACACCGCACCGGGCGGCGGCTTCGTCGCAGCCCTGGTCATGGCCACGGCCTTCGGCCTGAACTACCTCTCCCGCGGTGCGGATACCGAGGTGGTCAAGCCGTTCACTCCTATCGCGCTGACGGGCTGGGGCATCATCATCGCGATTGGCTCCGGCTTCCTCGGTTTCTTGGAGGGCGGCTTCATGTACGCCATCCACGGCGAGATCGCCGGGGAGCACATGACGACCTCGCTGATCTTCGACTTCGGCATCTACCTCGCCGTGCTCGGCATGGTCACCCAGGCCATCAACGCCCTGGGCGGCTACCTGCGCCCCGGCACGGAGCTGGACAACCTGGACTACACCCGCAGCGGCCCGGAAAACCCGCTGCCGAATGTGCCCGCCCCGGAGGAGCCGGAGGACGCCGTGGATGCGCACCCGGCACCGCTCAACCCGGCAGACAACCCCCAGCACATGCTGGAAAAGGAGCTGTAACCCATGGTCATGGCACTTACTATCGCAGTACTGATGGCCGGCGCTGTCTACCTGGTGATGCAGCGCGGCATGGTGCGCGTGGTCTTCGGAATGTCACTGTTCGGCCACGCCTCCAACCTCACGCTCTTGGCCGCGGGCGTGGGCGCGTGGCGCGGCGAGGCCTTCCCCTCGCGCACCCCGTACGAGGAGCTCTCGGACCCGCTGCCGCAGGCGTTCGTGCTGACCGCCATCGTGATTGCGATGGCCACCACCACGATCCTGCTCATGCTGGCCTCGCTGGGCAAGAACGACGACACCTTTGACGTGCCGAGCAAGGTGGGCAAGTCCCACAAGGGCGAGAAGTTCGACCCGAACTACCTCTCTCCCTCTGCCCTGTCCACTGCCGGGCGTAATTCCCGCCTGAACCCGAAGAAGTTGGAGGCGAAGAACCGATGACAGTTGATGCGATCCTTCCCGTTTTTGTCGCCCTCCCACTCATCGTCGCGGCAGTGACCGCGCTGAACCCAGCCAAGAAGCTGAACGACGCCCTGGCGATCCTCATCCCGGCCATCAACCTAGGCCTCGGCGTGTGGCTGTTTACCTACACCGCCACCCACGGCACGATCTCCCACGTCATCGGCCTGTACCAGGGCGGGGTGGGTATCTCCTTTGCCGCCGACCAGTTCTCGGCCGTGATGATCGTGACCACGATGATCGTGGCGCTGACCGCCAACTGGTTCGCCATCGCCGCAGGCGAGACGCAGGCTCGCTTCTACACGCCGCTGACGCTGGTGCTCATCACCGGCGTCTCGGGCGCGCTGTTAACCGCCGACCTGTTCAACTTCTTCGTCATGATCGAGGTCATGCTGCTGCCCTCCTACGGGCTGATCGCCATGACGGGTACCCGCAACCGCTTGCGTTCCGCGCGCTCCTTCGTGCTGGTCAACCTCGCCGCGTCCACGCTGCTGGTGATGGGCGTGGGCTACCTCTACGGCATTGCGGGCGCCGTCAACATCGCCGCCCTGCGCGGCGCCGCCGCCGGCAACGGGCCGGTGACCGTGGCCATGGGCTTGGTCATTATCGCCATTGCTGCCAAGGCCGGCGTGTTCCCCGTGCACACCTGGCTGCCGCGGACCTACCCGGCCTCCAGCGCCGCCGTGATGGGCCTGTTCTCGGGCCTGCACACCAAGGTGGCCGTCTACATGCTCTTCCGCATCTGGGTGGTCATCTTCGACATGGACCCGCGCTGGAACACGTTGATCATCGTGGTCATGGTGATCTCCATGCTCATCGGCGGCTTCGCCGGCCTGGGCGAGTACACCATCCGCCGCGTGCTGGCCTACCAGATGGTCAACGGCATGCCGTTCATCCTCATCATGCTCGCGTTTACCAACGCGGGCGCGGATGCGCGCTACGCCCTGGCCGCGGGCCTGATCTACACGCTGCACCACATGATTACCGTCGGCGCGCTCGTGCTCAACTCCGGCGCGATCGAGGAAACCTACGGCACGGGCACTATCGCACGGCTGTCCGGGCTGGCCCGGCGCGACCCGTTCACGGCGACCGTGTTCGCCGCGGGCGCGTTCTCCATCGTCGGCTTCCCGCCGTTTTCCGGTCTCTTTGGCAAGGTCACCATCGTCATGGCGGCCGCCAGCGCGAACGACTGGCGCGCCTGGGTGGTCATCGCCACCATCATCGTCGCCTCCTTCGGTGCGCTGCTGTCCATGATGCGTGTGTGGAGGGAAGTCTTCTGGGGCCGCCCGATGCAGCAGTACCCGGACGCGCTCAACGTGCGCTGGAAGTTCCTGCTGCCCTCGGCCGCGCTGATGGTGTGCTCGCTGCTCATGTTCATCTTCGCGGGCCAGCTGTGGGGCATCTCCACCTCGGCCGTCGACAGCCTGCTTGACGTCGACGCCTACACCACCGCCGTATTGGGCACCGACCCGATCGGCATCCCCGACCTCGACTCGCTGCAGGGAGGCCGCAACTAACATGGCAAAGCAATCTGCACTCTCAAGCATCGGCCACGCCATCGGCTACAGCGCCTGGCTGATCAAGGAAATCTACGCCGCAGGCATCGACGCCACCATCGCCGCGTTCAAGCCGGATACCGGCATGCGACCCTGCGTGATCTTCTACCCGCTGCGGGTACGCACCGACTGGGACCGCTTCTGGTTTTCTACCTCGATTACCGCCACCCCGGGCACCCTTTCGCTGGGCTTTCGGCACGCAGCGTCGGAAGACGGCAGCGACCTGCTCATCGTGCAGGCCGCGTTTGGCGACGACCCACTCGAGGTGATCGAGGACCTCGCCGATATGGAGGAGCGCTTAAGGCCCGAGCTCAAGGACACGCCTATCGACGCCTCCAAGGTCCTGTGGAAACCATATAAACACCTCCACCCAGACCTGGATCACGCGCACGCGGAGAACCTGCCCGCTGCCGAAAGGATGGACTAGCCCATGTTTCAGACCATCATGACCGTCTGCATCGTCGTCATGGCGGTGAGCCTGCTCGCCGGTTTGGTCAAGTTGATTGTGACCAAGGATGAGCTGTCGCGCTCTGTGCTCGCAGACCTCATCTTCTACTCCATGGCCGCCATCTACCTGGTGTGGACGCTGTTTACCCCCAGCATGATCACCTACGAGATCGCTATTTTGGCCGCGCTCGTCTGCGGCGCGATCCCCACCATCTCCATGGCCCGCATCATCTCGAGAGGACGTCGCTAATGAGCATCATCGAAATCATCGTCGCTGTCCTAGTGGTCATTTCCACTGTCTTCGTGGTGGCCACCGCCTCCCTCCAGCTGCGTGCCCCGGACGCGCTGACGCGAGCGAACCTGCTCGGCCCGCTCGTCTGCCTGGCGTTTCCTCTGCTGATCGTGGCGAACCTGCTGATGAGCTGGTCGACCGACGGCTTCGTCATCAACGATTTCATCCGCGCCATCCTCGCGATCGCGGGCGTGTGGATCATCGGCTCCGTCGGCTCCTTCGTCATCGGCCGCTCCATCCACGGCGTCACCGTGGTGGATGCCAAGGACAAGACGCTGCGCAACGTGCCGCGGTAGGAGCTACAGCCAGCCGCGCTCGCGGGCGATGGTGTAGGCCTCGAAGCGGTTTGCCGCCCCGGTTTTCGCAATTGCGGAGGAAATGTAGTTCCGCGTCGTGCCGGCCGCCAGGTGCGCCGCCGCGGCAATGGCCTCGATCGAGCCGCCCTTGCCCACGAGCTCGAGCACCTCGGCCTCGCGCGTGGTCAAGGGCGATTCGCCGGCGGCAATCGTGGCGGCCGCCAGCTCGGGGTCGACGTAGCGCTTGCCCGCGTACGCCGCCCGCACCGCAGCCGCGAGCTCGCCTGCCGCAGCCGTCTTGGGCAGCATGCCGAGCACCTTGGAGTCCAGGGCCCTTCGAACGGCGTTGGGCCTTGCGTGACTGGTGACGACGACCACGTGGGCGTCGATAAGCGAGGCAAGATCGATGCCATCCGACTGCTCTGCCCCGAGCTGCAGGTCGGTCACCACGACATCCGGGCGCGCAGCGGCTGGCAGCGCCTCCCACCACGCGAGCAAGTCTGCGCCCGAGTAGGCGACGTGCACCACGTCGATGTCCTCCTCTAGGCCGATGAGCGTGGCGAGGGAATCGGCGACCAGCGTTTCGTCATCAACCAATGCGACCCGAATCATGCGTCCACCTTAAGCCGCACGCGAAAGCGTGCAGCGCTGCGCTCCACGCTCATCGACGCCCCGTGCTCGGCCGCCCGACGCCGCAGCCCCTCGAGCCCCGTGCCTCCGCCCTCCCCGGGCCGGGGGTTGTCGTTGGTCACCGTGACCGTGCGCGGTTGGAACTCGAACGACACGGCCGTCGCCTGAGAATGGCGCAGGATATTCGTCGTGGTCTCGCGTACGAACCAGGCGGCGGTCTCGCGCAACTGTGGGTGCACGTCCTCGCTGGTGCCCGTCACCGTAACTTCAGCACCAGCACCGGCGAGCACCTGCTTCGCGCTCTCCAGCTCGGTGGCCAGGTCGGGAGTGCGGTAGTTATTGACCACGCTGCGCATATCGGAGGCCGCGCGCTGCGTGAGCTCGTGCAACTCGCGCAGCTCTTGGGGCACGCGCGGATCCTCGCGCTCGGCGAGGGCGAGCGCGAGCTGTGACTTGATCGTCAGGGCCGCGAGGTGCTGCCCCATCGTGTCGTGGAGATCCTGCGACATGCGCAAACGCTCCTGCGCGGCGGTGAGCTGCGACTCGAGGCGGCGGGCGCGCTCCGTTTCAATCATCGCGCGGGAAAACCACTTGGTAAAGGGCACCGTCACCGCGCACGCGACGCTATAGGCCAGCAGGACCGCAGCGGTCTCCACCGAGCCGAACGCGCTCACAAGCGCGAACACAGCCGCGAGCGCAAGCCCAGTCCACACCCACTTCTTGGCCAAGAACGGCAGGAAAGCAATCAACACGCTGAAGAAGACAGCCCCGAGCGCGATTGCCGACGCCGCCTTCCACTGGGCCGGGGCAAACAGGAACGCGACGACGCACACCGCCAAAGTGAGAAGGTGCGCAGATAGCCCCCACTGCAGCCAGCGGCCGCCGTGGGCGCTCGCCTCAAGACGAAGCTCCGGCCTGGTCTCCAGCACCATCGCCCCGACAAGGCACGCCGCGACCGCGACGGCCACGCCCATGAAAGTCTCTGCGCCGACCCCTCCTGCGCGCTTGAACACAATGGAGGAAAATGCCACAACGAAAAGCCACAGCATCCCGATGAGCGACCACCGGTTGAGCTTGAGGAACCGCGACGAGTAGTCCGACTCCGAACTCCTCGCCGCGGGAAGGGGCTGCGTGTGCGTCATAGTGTGCTCCGAGGGTAGCAGCGCTTGCACCACTAGCGGTGCGTGTCCCAACGCGTGCGCTGATACCCCGCCGCGAGCAGTACCGCGGCCCACACCGTGAGCAGAAGTAGCGGCGTTGCCGCATCTGCCAACAGCGAGCCAAAGGAGCCCTCGCCGACCCACCCATCGCGGAAGACGTCGCTTGTCAGCGCAAACGGTGTGCGGTCGATGATGCCTGCGATGCCCTCCGGCAGATGCTCACGGATCCCGGTCTGCGAAAAAATCACGAGCATCAGCACCGGCATGGACGTGATCTGCGCGCTCTCCGCGTTTTCGGTAAATCGACTGGTCAGCATGGCCAGCCCGTGGGAGGTGGCGATGCCAAGCAGCATCGCAGGCACCATGATCAACGGGTTCTTCGGCCACACATGCGACACCGGCGGATCGACCGGGAGCACCATAGACATGGTGGAAAACGCCACCACCACAATGACCATCAGCGCAAGCGTGAGCGCGGCAAGCGGGAGGCAGATGGCGGTCAGCACCTCCCAGTCGCGGGACTCCCCAGTGCGCAAGCGCTTCAACACGCCCTCATCGCGCCTGGTGACCGCCATGGAAAGCGCGGGGTAGAACACACCAAAGCTCAGCGCGAACAGCACAAACACTTCAGACGCCGCCGCGGTCGAGCCGACCGACTGGTCCCCTACCAGCCACAGGAAAAGCGGCAAGAGCAGCGGGAAGACGAGGCCGGTGCACACAAGCAGCCGGTTGCGGGTGAACTGCAGCCATTCGGCGCGGCCAAGCGACCGCAGCCTGCGCGTGGCGTGAT
>NZ_JALXXL010000007.1 GCF_025152525.1 Corynebacterium sp. p3-SID1056 | reverse complement strand
GTGACACACCTCAATCATGCTCGAGCACAGGCCCACAATTAGGAGACACGCCCTAGTTCCCCCCCAAAAAAATCATGGTGACAGTATGGCCTACTTCCTGCAGAATCGCGGCCCGAGCACCGCGGGAAACCGTTGATGACTGGTTTGCGCTTTTGACAAACCAGTCATCAGCGAAGATCCGCGCCCGATCCATTGGAGGTTGGCGGGGCTGAATTCTGTATTATGCGAGCTGCACGCTACAATTGCTTGGCGTGAGTTTGTGGGGTGCCCCAACACTCTGCTTTATCGCAGCTCACGTCGTGAAATTGCGGGGCGTGGCGCAGCTTGGTAGCGCACCTGCTTTGGGAGCAGGGGGTCGCAGGTTCAAATCCTGTCGCCCCGACAAAGGCAAGCCCGCTCCTCGTGAGCGGGCTTGCTGTACATAGACATCTTTTGCAATCAACTAGTACAGGAGTTATCCGTGAAGACTTCCGTCGAGAAGCTCAGCGAGACCCGCGTGAAGCTCAACGTGAGCGTTCCCTTCGACGAGCTTGGGAAGGAGATTGACCAGGCGTACAAGTCCATCGCCCAGCAGGTCAACATCCCGGGCTTCCGTCGCGGCAAGGCTCCGCGCCAGCTTATCGACGCCCGCTTCGGCCGCGGCCCGATCTTGGAGCAGGTCGTCAACGACATGGTGCCGCAGCGCTACGAGCAGGCCATCAACGAGCACGAGCTGACCCCGCTCGCGCAGCCTGAGCTCGAGATCACCAAGATCGAGGACAACGACGTCGTCGAGTTCGTTGCAGAGGTCGACGTCCGCCCGGAGATTGAGGTCCCGGACTTCTCCAAGATTGCTGTGACCGTTCCGGCTATCGAGATCGACGATGAGGCTGTCGACGCGGAGCTGGACAACCTGCGCTCCCGCTTCGGTGAGCTCAAGGACACCAAGCGCAAGATGAAGACCGATGACTTTGCCATCATCGACATCGAGGCATTCGTCGACGGCGAGAAGGTCGAGGAGGCTTCCACCGAGGGCCTGACCTACCAGATCGGCGGCGACGACCTGATCAAGGGCCTGGACACCGCCCTGCGTGGCATGAAGACCGGCGAGGACAACGAGTTCACCTCCACCATCCAGCAGGGCGAGCACAAGGACAAGGAGGCCACCTTCAAGGTCCACGTCCAGCAGTCCAAGGAGCGCAAGCTGCCGGACCTCGACGACGATTTCGTGCAGGAAGCCTCTGCCTACGACACGGTCGAGGAGCTGCGCGAGGCAACCAAGTCCGAACTGGAGGAGAACACCAAGGCAGAGCAGGCCGCCAACATCCGTGACGAGGTGCTCAAGGCCGCGCTCGCCGAGGCGAAGTTCGAGCTGCCGGAGTCTGTCGTTGAAGAGCAGGTGCACAACCAGCTCCACCAGCTGCTCGGCCAGATGGCGCACGACGAGACCGCGCTCGCGCAGCTGCTTGAGGCTCAGGGCACGACCCGCGAGGAGTTTGACAAGCAGTCCCGCGAGCAGGCCGAGGAGTCTGTGCGTACGCAGCTCTTCCTCGACGCGGTGGCAGAGAAGGAGCAGCCGGAGGTTTCCCAGCAGGAGCTGACCGACCACATCCTGTTCACCGCCCAGTCCTACGGTATGGACCCGAACCAATTTGTGGCCCAGCTGCAGCAGTCCGGCCAGATCGGCAACCTGTTCGCCGATGTGCGCCGCGGCAAGGCACTCGCCGCAGCGATCTGCCTGACCAGCGTGACCGACGACAAGGGCAACTCCGTCGACCCGAACGAGTACTTCGGCGAGATCGAAGAAGAGGAAGCCGCTGAAGCTGAAACGGAAGAGAAGGCTGAAGAGAACTAAGCCGGTGCGGTAGGCGTCGATAAGCTCGGCGCTACGCCAAAAGGCCACTGACCTGCATGAGTAGGCGGTGGCTTTTTGCGTACATAGGTAGGTGTACGCCGGTAGCGAACAGCGGCCACAAAGGCCGGCGCCCCGAGTAGGGTAGGGGCATTACAACACGAGATTAGACTTCAAGGAGCGTCATATGACATCGCCAACCAACGGCATGAACCTCGGGGACTCCGTCTACGAGCGCCTGCTGCGTGAGCGCATCATTTTCCTCGGCCAGCAGGTCGACGACGAGATTGCGAACAAGCTGTGCGCGCAGATCCTGCTTTTGTCCGCGGAGGACCCGAACCGCGATATCTCCCTCTACATCAACTCGCCCGGCGGCTCGGTCACCGCTGGCATGGCGATCTACGACACCATGAAGTACTCCCCGTGCGACGTGGCGACCTACGGCATGGGCCTGGCTGCCTCCATGGGCCAGTTCCTGCTCTCCGGTGGCACCAAGGGCAAGCGCTACGCGCTGCCGCACGCGCGCATCATGATGCACCAGCCCTCCGCCGGCGTTGGCGGTACTGCGGCGGACATTGCGATCCAGGCTGAGCAGTTCGCCCAGACGAAGCGTGAGATGGCCGAGCTGATCGCCGAGCACACCGGCCAGACCTTCGAACAGATCACGAAGGACTCTGACCGTGATCGCTGGTTCACCGCCCAGCAGGCGAAGGAATACGGCATTGTCGACCACGTCATCGAGCACGTCGCTCAGACCGACGGCCCAGTAGGCAACTAACCCGGAACACCTACACAGCAAAGGACTACATACATGACTTTCCAGATGCCGAACTCTCGCTACGTCCTGCCGCAGTTCTTGGAGGAAACGTCCTTCGGTACCAAGCAGA
Source organism: Corynebacterium sp. p3-SID1056 (assembly GCF_025152525.1). Lineage (GTDB taxonomy): Bacteria > Actinomycetota > Actinomycetes > Mycobacteriales > Mycobacteriaceae > Corynebacterium. Next base: position 132,485 of record NZ_JALXXL010000007.1, on the reverse strand, counting down.
TCGACCCCTATGGCAAGCTTTTCGAGGAGCGCATTGTCTTCCTCGGCACCCAGGTCGATGACACTTCCGCCAACGACATCATGGCCCAGTTGCTCGTGCTCGAGTCGCAGGACCCCGACCGCGACATCACCATGTACATCAACTCGCCCGGCGGCTCGTTTACCGCGCTGATGGCGATCTACGACACGATGCAGTACGTCCGCCCCGACGTGCAGACCGTCTGCCTCGGCCAGGCAGCGTCCGCCGCTGCAGTGATCCTCGCCGCAGGTGCTCCGGGCAAGCGCGCCGCGCTGCCGAATTCGCGCGTGCTCATCCACCAGCCCGCCACCCAGGGCACGCAGGGGCAGGTCTCTGACCTGGAGATCCAGGCGAACGAGATCGAGCGCATGCGTCGCCTGATGGAGGACACCCTGTCCCACCACACCGGGCGCACCTCGGAGCAGGTCCGCGAGGACACTGACCGTGACAAGATCCTCACTGCGGCAGAAGCTGTCGAGTACGGGATCATCGACCAGGTCTTTGATTACCGCAAGCTCAACGCGTAAGACGCCTCGCTCAAGACGACAAAGCGCCGCCCCGGGCGGCGCTTTTCGTGTGCACGGAGCTAGTTACAGAACGGTACCGCGTTCTTGACCGCAGCGGGTGCCTGCGCGAAGTCTTCGCGGGCCCAGCACGCCCCGTTTTCGTTCGTGCCGTGCGGGTCAACGCTGACCCAGCCGCCGTCCTTGGATGCCCAGAAGTACTCCTGGCCGTTCTCCGGCATGACGGTGCGCGCCCACGCGCCGTCGCAGAACGTGCTGTACTCCTGGTTGCCGCTGCCGGCGCCCTGCTCGGGCCAGGCACAGCCGTTGGAGCCGTCGTCCACCGCGATCGTCTCCGTGATGACCTGCTCCTTGACCTCCTCGCGCGGCGCCTTGCGGGTGCTTGTCTTCCGCGTCGAGGTGGACTTGCTTGTCGACGTCTTCGTGGACGTCTTCTTCGACGAGGAAGACTTCGTCGTCGACGACTTGGTCTCTTCGGCCTCTTCGTCTTCTGCGTCTTCGCTTGAAGAGCTTGATGACGCTGTTGGCGAGCTTTCCGTCGTGGGGGCAGCAGTGGTGCTGGTTACCGGGAAATCAATCACCGGCTCGGCCAACCGCGCCTCTTCTTCAGCGGATGCAGTGCAGCCCGCAAGCGTCGCCGTGGCGATGACGGCGACGAAAAGGGACTGGGTGCGGTTGCGTTTCACTTCGCTGTTCCTTTCGGACTCCCTCGCGTGCGGATAACGCTACTAGCGTAGCCGATCCGGCTTACAGGAACTGCGTCAAGGCCCGGTTGAATTCCTCCGGGCGCTCAATGGCTACCTGGTGCGAGCCGGGATCTATCACCACCGACTCCACCGGCCCGGCGACGCGCTCTGCAATGCGCGCGAGTTCGGCGGGCGTGGTCGAGGGGTCCTGTGCACCAGCGATGGTCAGCACCGGGCAGGTGACCTCGCCGAGTTGGTCCGCGAAGTCCCAGCCGGCGAGCGCGTCGCCGTTTTGTGCGTACGCCTCCCCGTCGATTCCGGCGACCATGTCGCGGATGTGGCGCACCTCGTCTGGGTGGGACGCGCGGAAGCCTTCAGTAAACCAGTTCTCCATCATCCCGTCTGCCAGGGCATCCATGCCCTGGGTGCGTGCGGTTTCGGTGCGCTCACGCCACTTCTCCGGGCCGCCGAGGTAGGTCGCGGTGCAAGCAAAAACCGCCTTTTCCACTCGTCCGCTCTTCGCGGCGAGGTGCTGGGCGAGCGCCCCGCCGAGCGAGAGTCCGACCACGCGGAAGCGGTTCACGCCGACTTCATCGAGCGCGTGCAGGACGTCGGCGGCCAGTGTGTCCATCGTGGTGGCCCCGGGGGCGACGCGCGCGGTCTCGGAGCGCCCGTGGCCGCGGTGGTCCACCGTGATGACGCGGAAGTGCTCGGCAAGCGCGGGGATTTGCTTCGCCCACGCCTCGTGCGTTGTGGCGATTGAGCTGAGCAACACGACTGCGGGCGCGGTGCTTACGCCGTACTCGTTGACGTGCAGGTTGGTCATGGGAACTCCTTGAAGTTGGGGTACTCTTCGCAGTCCCATTGTGCGTGAAATGGTGGCGCGATGCGGAAGCTGGGCGGGAATGCGCGCCCGTCCGTCGCCGGTTTGACGCAGCAACTACACTTGGGATTCATCCTTTCAACCCAGTTTGTGGCCTGGGGTGCGAGGGCCGTGTGGCATACTGCGCCGGGGACTTTTGGCGCATGCTGGGCACGGGCACGTACCGGCCACAGACCGTGAACTGTAGGAACAGGGAGAAGAAAGCTCACATGGCGGGAACACACGACAGCTCGGATCTGCTCAAGTGCTCATTTTGTGGCAAGAGCCAGAAGCAAGTGCGCAAGCTCATCGCGGGCGGCGGCGTGTACATCTGCGACGAATGCATCGAGCTGTGCAACGAAATTATCGAGGAAGAACTTGCCGGCTCGCAGCAGAACCAGGCAGGCGAATCGGAGCGTCTTCCCCGCCCGTCCGAGATCACCGCGTTCTTGGACCAATACGTCATCGGCCAAGATCAGGCGAAACGCACGCTCGCGGTTGCCGTGTATAACCATTACAAGCGCATCAAGGCGGACTCCTTGGTGGCGCCGTCACGCCGTCGCGAAGAGGACGTCGAGATTTCCAAGTCGAACATCTTGTTGCTGGGGCCGACTGGTTCGGGCAAGACGTATCTCGCGCAGACGCTGGCCCGCATGCTCAACGTGCCTTTTGCTATCGCGGATGCCACCAGTCTCACAGAGGCTGGGTACGTGGGCGAAGACGTGGAAAACATTCTGCTGAAGCTGCTGCAGGCCGCCGACTTTGACGTCAACCGCGCCCAGACCGGCATCATTTATGTCGACGAGGTGGACAAAATCTCGCGTAAGTCGGAGAACCCGTCGATTACGCGCGACGTGTCCGGCGAGGGCGTGCAGCAGGCGCTGCTGAAGATCCTGGAGGGCACTGTCGCCTCCGTGCCTCCGCAGGGCGGGCGCAAGCACCCGAACCAGGAGTTCATCCAGCTGGACACGACGAACATCTTGTTTATCGTCGCCGGTGCGTTCGCGGGCCTGGACAAGGTTATCGCTGAGCGCGTGGGCAAGAAGGGGATCGGCTTCGGTGCCGAGATCGACTCCAAGGACGAACGCGACGAGGCGAACCTGCTGGCCAGCGTGCAGCCGGGCGACCTCGTGAAGTTCGGGCTCATCCCCGAGTTCATCGGCCGCCTGCCGGTCATCGCAACGGTGGAGGACTTGGACCGCGAAGCGATGGTGCGCGTGCTCACCGAACCGAAGAACTCTCTGGTGAAACAGTACGAGCGCCTCTTCGCGATGGACGGCGCGGAGCTCGTGCTTACCGACGACGCGCTCGCCCTCATCGCCGACAAAGCCTCCGAGCGCAAAACCGGTGCCCGCGGGCTACGCGGCATCATGGAGGAGTTGCTCGTGCCCATCATGTACGAGCTGCCCGACCGGGAAGGCGTGTCCCAAGTTGTCATCGACGGCGCGGTGGTGCGCGGCGAGGCAGCACCGGAGTACCTCAGCGCGGACGAGAAACGCTCGGCCTAGTAAATGCCGCCTTCGGGGTCGCTGAGGTAGTCGTGCGTGGTTGACGCGTCCTCGGCATCCGCTGGCGGGGTGGCCTCGAGGTAACTGTCGTAGCCCGAGGGCGAGATACTCGTGGTCAAAAACGCGATCACGGTGTCGATGACCATCCGGCGCATTCCTGTGATGTTGCGCTCTGAGCGGAAGTTCACCCCCCGTAATCCTTGCGCCACATCACCGACTCCGGCTGGGAAGAAGCAGATGGAGATCAGCAACAGGAGTACGTCGTCGGCGGAGATACCGGGGCGGAACGCCCCCGAGTCCTGGCCGATAAGTAGGAGCCGCTCGAGGTGCAAAGCGACGTCTTTGGAGCGCTGCGAATAGAGCGAATCCGCGTCTTCCAGTGCGGGGTCAAGCTGTTCGCGCAAGAGGATGACAACCGCTTCTGGGTGATCCTTGATCGCCATGTACAGGGCGTCGATGAAACGTCGCATCCCCTCTACTGGCACCGCGTAAGAGCGGTTGAGCACGGATTCCGGCGGGTGCAACAGGTCCAGAGCGCGCAGTACGGCGCGCGCGTAGAGCCCCTTCTTATCACCGAAGTTGTAGTGAATTTTCCGCTTGGACATGCCGGAGGCCTTAGCGATGTCTTCCAACTTTGTGGCCTGAAAACCGGTGTCCGCGAACATGCGCAGCGCCGTGGTGACGACTTGGTCGACTGCGGTGTCGAGCGACCCGCCGCGGGAAAGCGGCTGATCTGAAGCGTCAGCGTTGTGCTTCTCAGGCGACAGCGTCACAGTTTCTCCTTGTCTTCGACAGTTTTCAACAGCCTCAAGCAGCGCAAAACAGATAGGAGCGAGGGCCCGCCGCTGCGTTGCAGCCATACGATTCCATCGTGCCCTACTCCCGCGCCCAATGCCCCCGGCTGTTGTGAAAGCACACATTTTCCTGCAAAAAAGCTCCCAAACGGGGGGAGTAGCGCCAGCGGATGAAGCGAGTTGCTTCCTATACTTGGGGCCGTGCCTTTGATGCGTCGGCGTTGAGGCGTCGGCGCAACTTACCCCAAACTTGCAAGGAGCCATCATGTCTCGTCCTGTCAACGTTGTGGTCACCGGCGCTGCCGGCAACATCGCTTACTCCCTGCTGTGGCGCATCGCCGCAGGTGACGTGTTCGGTAAGGAGCAGCCGGTGAACCTCACGCTGCTGGAGATCCCGGCCGCGGTGCGTGCCGCAGAGGGCACTGCAATGGAGCTCAACGATTCGGCGATGCCACTGGTCAATGACATCACTGTGACCGATGACCAGCGACGGGCCTTCGAAGGGGCGAACGCCGCCTTCCTCGTGGGCGCGAAGCCGCGCGGCAAGGGCGAGTCGCGTGCGGATATGCTCGCGGCCAACGGCAAAATTTTCATCGAGCAGGGGCACGCGCTCAACGACGGCGCGGCGCACGACATTCGCGTCCTTGTTGTGGGCAACCCTGCCAACACGAATGCCTACATCGCTTCCAAGGCGGCACCGGATCTGCCGGCGGAGCGCTTCAACGCGCTGATGCGCCTGGACCACAACCGCGCGGCATCGATGCTTTCGCAGAAGCTCGAGGTGCCCTCTACGGCATTCGAACGCCTGGTGGTGTGGGGCAACCACTCTGATACGCAGTTCCCGGACATCACCTACGCCACCGTGGGCGGCGAGCCGCTGGCTGACAAGGTTGACCAGGATTGGTACACCGGCGAGTTCATTCCGCGGGTGGCGAAGCGTGGCGGCGAGATCATCGAGGTCCGTGGCAAGTCCTCTGCGGCCTCTGCTGCCTCCGCTGCGGTCGACCACATGCGGGATTGGGTGCAGGGCACCGAGGGGCGTTGGACGACGGTGGCGCGGCCGTCGACAGGCGAATACGGCATCGACGCCGGCTTGGTCTTCGGTGTGCCGGTGACCGGCACTGGCGGGCAATGGGAGCTCGTCGACGGCCTCGAGATCAGCGACGCACAACGTCAGCGCATCGACGCGAACGTCACCGCACTGCGCGAGGAAGCCGCAGTGGCCGACGGCCTCTTTTAAACGGGGTCTATGATGGGCAAGCGTGACTGATGCGAGGAATGATCAAGTAGGCAAAAACCGCGCGGACGCTCTGCCCAAGAGCTGGGAGCCGGGCGACCACGAGTCCACCATTTACCAGCGGTGGGTGGACGCGGGGTATTTCACGGCAGACCCCAGCTCGGACAAGCCCGCCTACTCCGTCATGCTGCCGCCGCCGAATGTGACCGGCCAGCTGCACATGGGCCACGCCCTCGACCACACGTTGATGGATTCCCTGGTGCGCCGCAAGCGTATGCAGGGCTTTGAAGTGCTGTGGCTGCCGGGCATGGATCACGCCGGTATTGCGACCCAGACGAAGGTCGAGGCGAAGCTCAAGGCCGAGGAGGGCAAGGATCGCTACGACTACGGCCGCGAGGAGTTCATCGACCGCGTCTGGGAGTGGAAAGAGCAGTACGGCGGCACGATTACCACGCAGATGCGGGCAATCGGCGACTCCGTCGATTGGTCGCGCGAGCGATTTACCTTAGACGAGGGTCTGTCGAAGGCCGTGCAGACCATCTTCAAGAAGTTGTACGACGCTGGCATGGTCTACCGCGACTACCGCCTGGTCAATTGGTCGCCGGTGCTGGAGACCGCAGTGTCGGATATCGAGGTCGTGTACAAGGACGTCGAGGGTGAGTTCGTCTCCATTCGCTACGGCTCGCTTGACGACGCGGCGCCGCACCTCGTCGTCGCCACCACCCGCGTCGAGACGATGCTGGGCGATGTCGCCATCGCGGTCCACCCGGACGACGAGCGCTACGCGCACCTGATCGGTGAGGAGTTTGACCACCCGCTGCGCGACGACTTGAAGCTGAAGGTCATCGCAGATGATTACGTCGATATGGAGCTGGGCACCGGCGCGGTGAAGATTACCCCGGCGCACGACCCGAACGACTACGAGATGGGCCTGCGCCACGACCTGGACATGCCCATCATCATGGACGAGCAGGGCCGCATCGCGAACACGGGGACTCGCTTCGACGGGATGAGCCGGGAAGAGGCGCGCGTCGCTGTGCGCGAAGCGCTGGCTGAACAGGGGCGCATTGTGAAGGAAGTCCGCCCGTACGTGCACTCGGTGGGGCACTCGGAGCGCTCCGGAGAGCCGATTGAGCCGCGCCTGTCCCTGCAGTGGTTTGTCAAGGTGGACAAGCTCGCCCAGATGTCGGGCGACGCGGTGCGCAACGGCGATACGAAGATCCACCCCGAGTCGATGGAGAAGCGCTACTTCGACTGGGTGGACAACATGCACGATTGGACCATCTCGCGGCAGCTGTGGTGGGGCCACCGCATCCCGATCTGGTACGGGCCGGAGGACGAAAACGGCCAGCGAGACGTGGTGTGCGTCGGCCCGGACGAAGAGCCGCCGGCAGGCTACGAGCAGGATCCGGACGTGCTGGACACGTGGTTCTCCTCCGCCCTGTGGCCGTTTTCTACGATGGGCTGGCCGGAGAAGACACCTGAGCTTGAGAAGTTCTACCCGACCTCGGTGCTGGTGACCGCCTACGACATCTTGTTCTTCTGGGTGGCGCGCATGATGATGTTCGGCACGTTTGCGGGCGAGACCACCCCCGAGGTGCTCGGCGCCGGTAACGACGGCCGCCCGCAGATTCCCTTCACGGACCTGTACCTGCACGGCCTGGTGCGCGACGAGAAGGGCCGTAAGATGTCCAAGTCCCTGGGCAACGGCATTGACCCGATGGATTGGGTCGAGCGTTTCGGCGCGGATGCGCTGCGCTTCGCCCTGGCGCGCGGGGCGAACCCGGGTGTGGATTTGCCGATCGGCGATGATCACGCTGTAGCGGCGCGTAACTTTGCCACCAAGCTCTACAACGCGACGAAGTTCGCGCTGATGAATGGCGCTGCCGTGGGCGCGCTGCCGGAGCGCGACGCGCTGACCGACGCGGACCGCTGGATCCTCGACCGCGCCGAAGAGCTCCGCGCACGCGTGGACGCGTACCTGGATGACTACCAGTTCGCCAAGGCCAACGAGGCGATCTACCACTTCGCCTGGGATGAACTGTGCGATTGGTACCTCGAGATCGCGAAGACGCAGATCCCGCGCACTGACGCTGACGCGTCAGCGGAAGACAAGGAGCGCGGCCGCAACACGCAGATCGTGCTGGGGCGCGTCCTCGATGTGTTGCTGCGCCTTTTGCACCCCACGATGCCGTTCATCACCGAGGTGCTTTGGACCGCACTGACTAGCGAAGAAACGGTGACGACTGCGGCGTGGCCGACCGCAGCAGACACCAACGGTGGCGAAGCAACCGATATGGATGCGCGTCGGCGCATCGAAGACTCCATCAAGCTCATTACTGAGCTGCGTCGCTTCCGCGCTGATCAGGGCGTGAAGCCCTCGCAGAAGGTGCCCGCGAAGCTGGACTTCGCCTCGGCTGACTTGAGCGCGCAGGAAGGCATGGTGCGCCAGATTGCGCGGGTGGAGGCACCGGCAGAGGACTTCGCGGCGTCGGCAAGCATTGAGATGCGACTGAGCAAGGCGAACCTCGACGTCGCGCTGGATACTTCCGGCACTGTCGACGTTGCCGCCGAGCGGAAGCGCCTGGAAAAAGAGCTCGCCGCCGCGCAGAAGGAGCTGGATACCACCGGTGCCAAGCTGGCGAACGAGCAGTTCCTGGCGAATGCGCCGGCACCGGTTGTGGAAAAAATCAAGGTGCGTCAGAAGATCGCGCAGGAAGAGTTCGAGCGCGTCACCGCCCGCCTTGAAGCACTGCCGCAGAAGTAGGGCGTATCGATGACAGAGCAGGGCAAGGACACACCTCGCGAGAACGGCCCTCACGGCGAGTTGCACCCAGAGCGCAACACCGAGTTCGGGCGCCTTTCTATGACGGAGAGCGGCATCACGCTCAACCTCGGTGGCGAAGGCGCAGCTTCAGAGCAGGGGCACACTGCACCGGAGGAAGGCGAGCTCGCGCAGCTTGCCGACCTCGTCGGTGTACGCGTCGGTGAGCTCGCGGACGAGGAGCAAGCGAGCCCCAGCGATGAGCCGATCGATCACGCTGCGTTGCAGCGGCTCACCACCGAGCTCGATACGCGCGCTGGGGCGAGCGACCCAAATCCGAGTCTGGAGCGAATCTCCATGCTGCTGGATCTGCTTGGCTCGCCCGAGCGCACGCTGAAAGTCATCCAGGTTGCCGGAACGAACGGGAAGACGTCCACCTCGCGGATGATTGCCTCGCTGCTGCGCGCGCTTGGACACCGCGTAGGACTGTTTACCAGCCCCGAGCTGACGCGCGTGACCGAGACCATCGAGATCGACGGTGCGGAAATGGCGCCGGGGCGGCTCGCGGAGTTTTACGACGAGCTCGTGCCCTACCTGCACATGGTCGACGCGAAGTTTCCAACGCCGCTGAGCCGCTTCGAGGTGCTTGTTGCGATGGCGTACGTCGCTTTCGCCGACGCCCCGGTTGACGTGGCCGTGGTCGAAGTCGGCATGGGCGGCACGTGGGACGCGACGAACGTGGCCGACGCCGACGTCGCGGTCATTACCCCGATCGGGCTCGACCACCAGGGTTTCCTCGGCGAAACGTTGCCGGAAATCGCGGCGCAGAAGGCCGGCATCATCAAAGCCCGCGACACCGACGGGATCGGACCAGCAGAAAACATCGCTGTCGTGGCTGAGCAGGATCCCGATGCGATGCGCGCAATTCTGGAACGCGCCGTGGAAGCAGACGCGATCGTCGCGCGCGCCGAGAGCGAGTTCGGCGTCGCAAAGTCCACGGTGGCCGTTGGCGGGCAGCAGCTCCAGCTGCGCGGCCTCGGCGGCGACTACACCGAGGTGTTTCTCCCGCTTGCCGGTGCGCACCAGGCGGCAAATGCCTCGCTTGCGTTGGCGTCGGTTGAGGCATTGTTTGGCGTCACTCGGGACCACCCGCTCGACCTCGATGCGGTGCGTGAGGGATTCGCCCGCGTGCGCGTCCCGGGCCGCATCGAAAGGTTTGGCACCGCACCCGTGCTGCTTGTCGACGCCGCGCATAACCCCCACGGCGCGCGCACCCTTGCCGCAGCGCTTCGTCGCGATTTCAATTACGCAGGCTTGGTTGGCGTCGTGTCGATCTTTACCGACAAAGACGCGGCGGCAATGCTCGCAGCTCTCGAGCCAGAGCTCCGCGAAGTTGTGATTACCCAGAACTCATCGCCGCGCGCGATGGATGCCTACGAGCTTGCCGAAATCGCGTATGGGATATTCGGCGACGACCGGGTCCGGGTTGAGGCGCACCTGCCTGCGGCTATTGCACTGGCTCGCGAAGTTGCCGAGGATGCTGACGAAGATGGCATGGGCGTGCTGATCACCGGTTCAGTCGCCACCGCCGGCGATGCACGGGCCTTCCTCACCGCCGACACGCAAGACGGCAATGGTTAAGCTTGCACCGCACGCGTGGTTAGTGACGAATCGGTGGCTGCACTGGGACAAGTTTGAGTGGCAGTTTGCGGAGCTGATCCGCGCGGCGTCGCGGATCGGGGTGCAGCTGGAGCGGGTGAGCACCGACGAAGCGCTGGCGGACCTGCACACGTGCGGGATGGATTTGCCGCGGGTCGCATTGATCATGGACAAAGACGTGGCCGCCGTCGCCCAGCTCGAAGCAGCCGGAGTGCGCACCATCAACTCTGCGGCTGCGATTGCCGCGTGCGATAACAAGGCCTACACGCACGCCGTGCTCAGTGCCGCTGGCATTGCGCACCCACAGACTTGTACTGCGCCGCTGGCCTACCGCAACCTGGGGCCCGAAGAGTGGGCGGCGAGCGCGTTCGTGGGGGCTGTCGAAAATGAACTCGGTTATCCGGCGGTGGCCAAACGAGCAGTTGGGTCGTGGGGGCAAGGCATGGAGTTGGTACGTGGCCGCGAAGAGCTGATCGCGTTTCTTCACGCCGCGTATCCTGCCCCGGTCATCGTCGAGGAGTACATTGCGCGCTCCCACGGCCGCGATGCACGCATTTACATGGTGGGGCGCGAGCCCGTCGCTGCGATGCGCCGTTTCGGAGCTGATGGGGATTTTCGGGCGAACATCACGGGAGGAGGGCGCGCTGAGCCATGGGATCCTCCGGCCGAGTACGTGGACACGGCGCGGGCGGCCATGGGCGCTCTCGGCCTGCACGTGGGCGCCGTGGACTTCCTCGACGCGCAGCGCCCACTCGTTGGCGAGGTGAACTCAAATGCGCAGTTTGCCTCGCTTTCCGAGGCCACCGGAGTCGACGTCGCCAGCCGTGTGGTCCGCCTGCTGTCTCAGGAGCTCGATGCTTAGACAAAGAGAGTTTCCGCCGAGGCAGTTATGGCCGGAACCTTGACGCGGATACGATAAGACCCATGGCTGACCAGAACACCCCCAGACGCGGACGCTTCCGCCGTGAGCCGGAAATGGGGCCCCTCGGCCCCGGGAAAACGCCAGTCAAGGATCCGATGGAGGGACTGACTGGCGTGCTCGCCGGCACGCTGATTATGGAAGCAATCACCATCCTGCTCATCCTCACCGTGATTCTCAAGGTCGAAGAGGGGACGCTGTGGACCACATTTAACTGGTCCTACGTGACCGTGGTGGGGGTTGCGCACATCATCGCGGCCTTCTTCCAAAAACGGCCCGCAATGCTCTGGGTCGACTTGGCGCTACAAATACCGCTCATCTTTGGCTTTTTCATCCACTGGTCGGTCACGGTGGTGGGCATTACCTTCGGGGTTGTCTGGTTCTTGATCATCAAGATGCGCTCCGAGATGCTGCAGCGGATGCGGGCTGGCTACCTCGTTACTCAGCACCTGGGCACGGCTGAGGACCCGGAGACGTAGTCGCGCGTGGCAGGTTTCGCAGCTGGTTGCGGAGGATCTTCCCTGCAGCGCTGCGGGGGATCGCGTCGACAAAGTCGACGGCGCGTATCTTTTTGTAAGGGGCGACGCGAGCTGCGACGAAGTCGATGATGCTCGATTCACTTAACGCGGTGCCGGGGGCTCGGACAACGAAGGCACGGGGGACCTCGGTGCCGTGAAGGTCGAATTGGGTGACGGCGGCGTCGGTAATCGCTCCGTGCTGGTTGAGTACTGCCTCAAGCTCAGCGGGCGCGATCTGGTAGCCCTTGTACTTGATCGTGTCCTTTGCGCGACCGGTGATGTAGAGTTCGCCCTGCTCACCAACCCTGGCGAGATCACCGGTATCGAACCACTCGCCAACGGGCGGGTGCCCAAGGTACCCGCGCATCAATTGCGGACCTGCGACCGACAGCTCACCATGAGCCCCAAGGCGGAAGCGTGTATCAGGCAGCGGAAAGCCGACAGAGTCGTGCGGGGTTTTGCCCTGTACACCGACAAAGGTCACCGGCGAAGTCTCCGTCATGCCGTACCCCTGGATCACACTCGCGCCCAAGCGTGTTTCCACCGCTTGGGCAATTGCTGGGTCAAGCCGGTCTGCTCCGCTGACAATCAACTCAAGCGAATCGAAATCCTCAGGGTCCGCGGTGGACAAGACGCGCGCAAGCGGAGGCGCGATAAACGTCAACCGCACGCCGTAGTCTCGGTGCGCACGCGTAAACAGCGCAGGGTCAAAACGCTGCATCGTGATGACGTGGTGCCCAAGCATCAGTGGGGTGAGTAACAACGCGGTCAAGCCGTAAATATGGGAAAACGGCAGGGGAGACATTGTCGGAGTATGTTCTCCTACGCCGCTTCGCGCGAGGGCCGCCGCAAACTGCTGCATATTCGCGCTTATCGACGCCCCCGGAAGACCAACCGCTTTCGGCAACCCAGTTGTCCCAGAGGAGAAAGGGATGAAGGCAAACTCGTCTCCACGGCAGCTGTTGTCAGTAGCTGGTGTATCTGTTCCATCAGCACCTCGGGTGGAGGGAAAGGGGGTCAACGGCGGCCACCCCTCGGGTGTTTGCCCCTTGATGAGCGCCTTTGCCTCTGCCATCCGGATGATCCCCACTGTGCGATCCGCGTTCGCGAGATCCGCGAGGTGCTGTGCCTCATGGTCACGCAAGAGCGGACCGATCAAGCTCGTCGTGCCACCCGCTTGCGATATGCCCAAAATTGTGGCGGCAAACTCCAGGGAGTTTGGCAGTTGAACGGCAATGACCGGCCGATGCGCCAGGGAAGTGCGGGACAATACCTGCGCGACATTTCCAGAAAGCTTGCGCAACTGCTCGTAGGTCACGGTCACTCCAGTAGACAGGTCAGTGAGCGCGGGGGCATCAGGGCGACCGTGGCCTAGGGCAAGCTGGTGAATCGGTACATGCTGGAACATCGACGAAAAGCTTAGTAGGTTCATGCACATGCGCCACGTCCTGCTTTTTCTTGCCGCCGCGCTGTCCATACTTGCCGTGGGCGCGCCGATGGTGCCTCTGCCAGCCTGGGTGGGGCCGACTGCGATTGTCGCAGCAGCGTTGATGCTCGTGATGTGGGTTGTCCTGCAATATCGGCGACGGGCCGCGCCTGATCTTGCGCTTAGCGACGACCAGCGCGACGCCATTGCCCAGATAAAGCAGGCGGGAGAAATTGAAACTGCGGTCCAACAGGTGCAGCTGTGGAAGCGCGACGCCTCACGCGAAGACGCGGTGCGCATCGTACGAGACCTTTAGGTAAAGTTTGGGCCATGACTGAACGTACTTTGATTCTCATCAAGCCCGACGGTGTCGCCAACGGCCACGTCGGTGAAATCATTTCCCGCATCGAGCGCAAGGGCCTCAAGCTCGTCGAGATGGATCTGCGCACCGCTGACCGCGAAACTGCCGAGAAGCACTACGCAGAGCACAAGGACAAGCCGTTCTTCGGTGAGCTCGTTGACTTCATCACATCCGCACCGCTGGTAGCAGGCATCGTCGAAGGCGAGTCCGCAATCGCAGCGTGGCGTCAGCTCGCTGGCGGTACCCACCCGGTTGAGAAGGCCACCCCGGGCACCATCCGTGGCGACTTTGCGCTGACCGTTGGTGAAAATGTTGTCCACGGCTCTGACTCTCCAGAGTCCGCAGAGCGTGAGATCGCGATCTGGTTCCCGAATAAGTAGTCGATTCGACGTATCAAGCGCCACCCTCGTTGCATGAGCGACGCGGGTGGCGCATTTTTGTGTATCGGTACGTAAGTACTTTTGCCAACCTTGCTAAACTAAAACCGAGAAAATCGACTACCGACTTGCGAGGAAAGGACGACAATGGTGAGCGTGCAAAGTATGCGGCAGCGGCGGGCAAAAAAGAAGCGCGATGCAATCCATGAGGCGACGGTCCGCCTCCTCCTCGCCGAGGGAATGCGAGCAGTTACCCACAGGCAGGTCGCTGCACTAGCGGATGTCCCAGTGGGATCAATTGGCTACTACTTCGACAGCCGTGAAAAGCTCATCATGGCCTGCTTTGAGCGAGTGCACGCCCGGCAAAACGAGATCCTCGAGGAGACACTTGCGGACCCGCAAGTGCGAGATGACCGGAGAGCCCTCGCATTTGCAATCCTGAACTTGACCGCCAACGGCTATCCTGACAAGTTGCGGACCATCATCGCCGCCACCATCGACGGAGGTCGCGAGGGGGTTGAACTACAGCGGATGGTGCGGCGACAAGTGGATGAAGCCGTTCGATGCATCGACGAGATGCTTGAGTACGCCGGAGTAACGCAGGTGAGCGGTAGGCAAGCCCTCGCGGCGCTAGTCGGTGCCGCGCTCATTGGCACCAGCTGGGACAAGCCAGTCGTGGATAGCACCGTCGACAGCGTGGCTGAATTCATCGAGCGTGCGGAGCAGAACGCGTCGCCATCGCGCGGTTAGCGCTGTCACTGTGCCACAATGGGGAGCAGGCGCCGTGTCCAACTGAACATGGACGCTGACAAGCTTTCACCAAAGCCCGCAAAAGCTGCGGCACTGTGCGGCGGCGGCAACAACGTGCCAGCGCCCGGTGCCCGCTAGCGGGATAACGCATAACAGGAGAATTGGCACGTGGCTCAACACGAGGACACCACACCGAAAAAGCAACGGCGGACAACCAAAAAGACCACAAAAAAGACGACCCGCAAGAAGCGAACGGCCACAAGCAAACGGGCCGCAAAACCTCAAGAGAAAAACCCTTATGAGGCGTTCGATCGCACGCAGTTGAAAGAAAAACAGCGTGTCTTTCAACTGGCTAAGTTGTTGGGAGTTCCTTCAAAAGATCTCGTAGTAGCCCTGTCTGAGATGGGGATCGTCAAAGTAGCGCAGTCCTCGCTCACCAAGGCAGAAAGTGAGCAGCTCCTCGACGTGCTGTCCGCGTCCACTTCAACAAGTGCTGAGTCAGATGATGTTCGTGGTGGGACGAAGTCGGAAGCCACATCAGATGCTGACGAAAAAATTCGCCACCGCGTCCGCAAGGACGTCGAAAATGAGATTCACCAGATCGAAGACAAAGTAGACGCTGAACTCGGAGCGAGTGACCGAAGTAAGCACGCGAGCATGAACGAACCAGATCGGGAAGCAAACGACTCGGCAGGAGCCTCCTCGGCGGCTAAGGAAGAGGCCGATACCGGGCGCGAAAGCGACTCTGGAACCACTGTAGAGGCCGCTGACGCACAACAGGTAGAAGAACGTCCATTGACCAATGTTGAGCCTGAAATCACCCCGGCGCCCGAGGAAGAGCCCGCGGCAGGCTACGCTCCGATCTTTAAAGCTCCGTCGCGTTCACGGCGGCGTCGCCGCGCCAGTCGGCCCCAATCAAGCGATGCAACGAATCCTGCAACCCAAGAGCGCAGCGGTGAGGAAAACCAAACGCCGACGCGTACCCGGAATGAGGGGCCTGAACGGAAAACGCGCAGCAATCGAGGACGTGCTACATCGCACAAAGCAGATGCACAGGGCGCAGAACATGCTGATTCCAGGAAAGACGCAGACAATGCCGAGCTGATCGAAGAGCCTAAAGCGATTAAAGGGTCTGCGCGGCTGGAAGCCAAGCGTCGTCGCCGCAGCGAGAAAAACGCAGAGGCGCGAAAGCGCTCTCGCATAGTGAGCCAAGCCGAATTCCTGGCGCGCAGAGAATCTGTAGAGCGAACCATGGTGGTGCGCGAACGTGAACGCCACGACGGACACGGGCGTATCACCCAGGTTGGCGTACTCGAGGACGGTTTGCTTGTCGAGCATTTTGTCACCTCAGATGAGCAAACAACGATCGTCGGGAATATCTACCTGGGTCGCGTACAGAACGTCCTGCCAAGCATGGAAGCAGCTTTTATCGACATCGGGCAGGGGCGTAACGGCGTCATCTACGCGGGTGAAATTGATTGGAAGTCCGCAGGCCTTGGCGGGCGCTCACGCCGCATCGAACATGCGCTGAAGTCGGGCGACCAAGTAGTGGTGCAGGTGACGAAAGACCCAGTCGGTCACAAGGGTGCTCGCCTGACCACTCAAATCTCGCTTGCCGGCCGGTATCTGGTGTATGTCCCCGGTGGTCGCAGCGCAGGGATTTCGCGCAAGCTCCCGGCACCTGAGCGCAAACGCCTCAAAGAGATTCTGCACAACGTGGTGCCGGGCAAGGGTGGCGCCATCATCCGCACAGCGGCGGAGGGCGTCAGTGAAAACGCCATTGCTGCAGACGTGCGTCGCTTACACACACAGTGGGAAGCAATCCAGGAGCATGCCCAGCGCGAGATCGAGTCGAAGGGCGCGCAGCCCGTCACCCTCTATGAAGAACCAAACCTTCTTGTGAAAGTCGTACGGGACCTGTTCAACGAGGACTTCACTGCGCTGATTGTTGACGGGAAACGCCCGTACAACACGGTGCACGCATACGTGGAATCGGTGGCACCGGACCTCCTCGACCGGGTTGAGAAGTTCAATATGGCAAAGCACGACGCGATCGATGCGTTTGGAATGCACCGTGTGGACGAGCAGCTGCGCAAGGCACTCGCGCGCAAAGTGTGGCTGCCATCTGGTGGCACGCTGATCATCGAGCACACCGAAGCTCTGACAGTGATTGATGTCAACACTGGTAAGTACACGGGATCAGGCGGATCGCTGGAAGAAACAGTGACCCGCAACAATCTTGAAGCAGCCGAAGAAATCGTGCGGCAGATCCGCCTCCGCGATATCGGCGGCATGATCATCATCGACTTCATCGACATGATCCTGCCGGAGAACCAAGACCTGGTGCTGCGTCGCCTCAAGGAGGCTCTCGGTCGAGACCGAACCCGGCACCAGGTGTCGGAGGTAACCTCGCTTGGCCTCGTGCAAATGACACGAAAGCGCTTGGGCACCGGTCTGCTGGAAACGTTTTCACAGCCTTGCGAATGCTGCGAAGGTAGGGGTCTGATCTTGCTCGATGACCCTGTCGAGCAGATGCCCGTGTCGGAGCAAGGCTCTAGGCCGCAGCACACCATGACCAGAAAACGCCCGGTCGGTGAGCACCCCGCAGCGAAAGCCATGCATAGCCACAGCGCTCCGATGACTGATGGTGACATAGACCAACTCGCTGGCGCTGTCATTGTGGAGGACGAAGCACCGGACTCACAGGATGAGCCGCAGCGCACGAGGCAGCCTGAGAAACCGAGCTCGTCGCGGCGTCGTGGACGTCGCGGTGGCGGCCGCGGACGTGGCCGTAACCGCGAAGAAGCAAAAGAAACGCGCAGTGAGCAGTCGCGGCAGGACGCGGCTGACACAGACGAGTCGCATCAGGAACGTAGTGAACGCGCGTCGGCTTCAGAGCGTTACACCTGGGACGCGGACAACGAAAAGGCCAAAAAGCGCACCAAAGCGAGCGATCGTGAACACGAAAACCCGGATGATGATGAGCGAAAGCGTCAGTCACGTGGGAAGCGGAGGCACCGTAACGCGCGCGGCGGGAATACGCGGCACGCTGATGATGCGGGTTCCGCACCAAAGACGCACGATGGCCGGAAAGAAGCAGCTGGAGAAGCGCGCGGAGTCGTGGACGCCGAGCAAGAGTTCCAGCAGGCACTTACGGCGTTTGAAGAATCTCCGCGCCGGAAGCGACCAACGCGTGGAAACTCCCGCTCGGATCGTCGGCCTCAGCGTAACGATTTTGTCACCGAAGACGGGACGGAAACGTCCCCGGGACGTGGGGAAGCCAGGACGGCTCGTAGCAAGCACTCCGGCGAAGAAGCTGAGGATAACAATGCCGGCACCAGCAAACAGCGGCGCAGAAGCAACAGTGGCGCTGGAAGCGCAAGCTCGGCGCGGCGTCGGCGTCGACGTCGCGCAGTACGACGTACCACAAAAAAGCATGTGGAGGAGCCCGCGCACGCTTCGAAAGCAAATGGCGTAGGCAAGCAGGAAAGCAACGGTGAAAACAAGTCTGGTAAAACCAAATCACGAGAATCTGACTCGTCGGACAAGCACCAGACAGGCTCGGGCGGGACAAGCAGAGGGCGCAGGGGACGCCGACGAGCGACCCGCAAGCGTAGCGCGCAGCGTAATGCTTGACGCCACCTCCTGACGCGGTTGCCATCCTCGGTAGCCTCATCGCTGAATGGGGTGATTCTCCAAACGGCCCACCACAGTTTGGAGAATCGCCCCACTTCGGTGTAGTCTTTGGCAGTCGCTGTTTTGGGGCGTGCCGCCTCGTTGCCTACGCATGCGGGCACGGCGGGTCTTTCGGGCCCCGAAACGCTGAAAGTTAATGTTCCATACGTCCACCGAAGCATGCCGGAGGACGTGCGAGTAGAGATAAGGGGTAACCCTCTATGTACGCGATCGTCAAGACCGGCGGCAAGCAGTACAAGGTTGCCGAAGGCGACCTCGTCAAGGTCGAGAAGCTGGAGGGTGAAGCAGGCGACAAGGTTGCACTCACCCCGATCCTTCTCGTGGATGGCGCTGAAGTGACCGCAGGTGCAGATGCACTGGCCAAGGTAAGCGTTGAGGCCGAGATCGTCGAGCACGGCAAGGGCAAGAAGGTCGATATTCTCAAGTACAAGAATAAGACCGGCTACAAGGTCCGCCAGGGCCACCGCCAGCCGCAGACCACTGTCAAGATCACTGGCATTAAGTAAGACCAAGCTCTAAGGAGAAAGATAATGGCAACTAAGAAGGGTGCATCCAGCTCCTCGAACGGTCGTGACTCTGAGTCGAAGCGCCTCGGTGTGAAGCGCTTCGGTGGTCAGCAGGTCAAGGCCGGTGAAATTCTCGTCCGTCAGCGTGGCACCAAGTTCCACCCGGGCGACAACGTCGGCCGCGGCGGCGACGACACGCTGTTCGCTCTGAAGCCGGGTGCCGTTCAGTTTGGTATCAAGCGCAAGCGTCGCATCGTTAACATCATTCCAGCAGACGGCGAGGGTGTCTCCTCCGAGGTGCTTGAGCAGGCAGAGGCAGCGGGTTCCGTTGCGGACGAAGCTACTGCCTAAATACTAGGAAGAACGAATCACACGTTCATTACGCCGCGTGCCCCACATCGTTGGGGCCGCGGCGTTCTTTCGTGTCGGCATAGTCAAAAGTCGCCTCATAGATGTTGATTGGGCCGACTCCAGGCGAAAGCAGGGTGACCAGGCCTCGGTTGCGCAACCTCCGCTGGGCGACTTCCATGCCAGTGAGCACTGTTCCATCAGTGAGCTGGACTAAGACATCGTCTTCAATAGTGTCGCCTCGCAGTATTTGCTCGACATTGTCGACGGTCATGACGGCGTTTGCGGTGAGATCAGCGTGGTCTGAGTTGTGGCGATGGAGCATCCAATCAACTGGATCAGTGTGGGGAGCCTCGGTAGGAGCTTCATTGAGGACATCTACGAGGTTTTGCATGGTGGTGGAAGCACCGGTGATGGACACGGTCATTTTGTTGCCAACTCGACGGGTGCGGACCCCATCCCGCGGGGCCTTCTTAGGGACGTAATCTTTCTTAATTTGGCGAGCTTTCCGCTGGATAGCTTGTGTATCTCCAGGCGTGCCGCACAGTACTTCTAGGAACTGCCAACGTTTTGTGGGGTCCTTGATGTTTTGGGAGCGCTGCCAGATAACGGCAAGTGTTTCTACGCTGTGCTGATTCTCCTCTGCTTTTCTTTTGCTTCGTGCTTGGTATCGGGAGTGGGTATTGTCGTGGAAGAATAATTCGACTAGGCGGACGACGTTTGCAGCGTAATCATCGGGCATACCGAGAGTTGCAAGTTGTTCGGTGGTTTGGTGTGTGCGTGCAGCCCAGGCAATGATCTCCATGCCGCGATTCCGGAGTGAAAAGTACTTTTGTAATTGCGATGTAAAGTTCATAAAAGGCAATATACGAAAGTCTTGTTAGCGCGTCAAGAGAAATAGGCGAAAATTTAGCGTGTTTGGCGATTGAGCTTACCTGTGGAGTGACTACGCGTAGAGTTGGACCGTGTCTATCTGTCAAGGAGTCTTTTGAGAATGCGCGCTACCCCGAACGACGACCTCGCCCAGATGCTCGCCTCTCTACCGCCCGGCGGGACGCTACTGCTTTCGCCGGGTGATTACCGGGTAGCTACACTGCGGGTTGACGGCCGCGTACTGCAGGCAGAGGGCGACGGAGTGCGGATTTTTGGCCGTGTTGTGCTCGTTCGCGGGGCAACTCTCGTCGGTCTTACGGTAAATGGTTTGTCTCAAGGCAACGCCATTCTTTGCAACGGCGGAGACGCTTTTGTTCACGAATGCCGAGTCTTTGTCTCTGATGACTCCAAGTTTCCGGCGATTGGTGTGAAGGGGGCGCAGCTCGAGATCTCGGATAGCGAAGTAAGAGGAGGGGCGCAGAAGAAGGCATTGGTCGGGGTCGAGAAGGCACAGTATGTGATTTCGCGCAGTGTCTTAGATTGCTTGTACCTGGAATCGGCCTCCGAGGCGAGCGTGTCGACGTCGGAAGTGAGCACGCTTTATGTCTCCCAAGGCGCCAGGATGCACCTCTTGGACGAAGTGACCATTGAAACTCCCCCGCTGCAGCGAGTGGCGGTGGTCGTTGGTGGGGCGTTAATGAATGCTCCACGTGTGCTGGTAAAGACCAGTAAACCCGAGATATTTGTGCGGAGCGCGAGTCTCAATCTGTCCCAAGTTGTAAGTAGCAACGCTGCAACCGTCGTAGTGAAGGCGGAAGGTGATGCGCGCTGCGACGTAGATTCCCGCGCGTGCGTCGTGCACCGTGAAGGCGAAGTTGCAGCTGAGGTGCTTTGGAGAGCTGCTGACAGCGAAGACTTTGAACGCGTCGTTGCTCCGCAGCTTGCGCCTCGCGCGGTAGTAACCCTGGAAGAAGGGAAATACAAGATTGCATCGGTACCGCAGCATGTACACGAATTCACGCTTCGGGGGGCAAGTCGCGATACCACTGACTTGTTAGTCACCGAGTCGCTGAACGCGTACGAAGGGAGAAAACTCCATGTGGAGGACATAACGTTGCTGCAGACAGAGGGGCACAATGCATGTAACGTTTTTGATGATTCCGAAGCCTCTTTTCTCCGAACAAGGGTGGTCAGTGCCCAGCGTGTTGGAACGATCCCAGCGCTGTATGTCCGCAACGGGAGTCTGAGCCTGAGGGAAACGGTTGTCGAAGCGCCTGCGGGGGTAGTGGGATTCTCTGTGGCTGCGGTCGGCGGGCATGTCCGGGCGGCAACGTCTTTCCTCGGCTGGACACAATTTGTAAATCAAGCGGTGGTCGAGCTGGAAGCGTGCTCCGCTTACGGGGTAGACGCCGAAGAATCGCGGGTGTCCGGCTCTTTGGAAATCCACCAATCGCTTGCAAACCAACGGCAGCTTTGGATCCATGGCGGTAGTCATTGTGATCTCAACGAACTGACGCTCCTGACAAACTATGCGGAATTTTTCGTCGATCACGCCTCTTTGGCCGTTCAAGAATCACGTTTGGTCCACTCAGCAAAAGTTGCGGTTTTTTCAGAACAGGGAACCGTACACTTACCGGCAGCGTCGATATTCGAAGAAGTTAATGGGCAATGGCAATGCGTGCGTGAACCTTTAGATATCGAGTCACCGCCATCGGCTGCAGTTGTCGATGGAGCTGCGGAGGGCGGCACCGCGCTGTCGCAAACTGCACCCGGCGATCCGATGTCCCAGATTAACGAACTCATTGGTCTAGAAACGGTGAAGCGTCAGATCGATGCGTTTATGAATCGTGTGAAGTTTAACCAGCGCCGGGCCGAGCTCGGTCTGGCACCTGAACCGATGGTTATGCATTCGATGTTCCTTGGTAACCCCGGAACAGGAAAAACCACTGTGGCCAGGCTGCTTGGCCAAGCGCTGTATAGCGCTGGTGCCGTACGGACGAATACGTTCGTCGAGGTCGGACGAGCTGACCTTGTCGCCGAATTTATCGGAAAGACTGCGCAGAAAACAAATGCAGTGCTTGAGGAAGCACTCGGAGGCGTGCTGTTTATCGACGAGGCCTACGACCTGCATTCGGAAAGCGGCCAAGACTTTGGCAAAGAGGCAGTAACCGCAATTTTGACATTCATGGAAAATCACCGTGATGACATAGTCATCATTTTTGCTGGTTATACGGATCTGATGCAGGATTTCCTCGCGATGAATCCCGGGTTAAAGTCTCGTATCCCCAACCGCTTCGACTTCGCGGACTACTCTGCGGATGAGCTTGCGGCAATCGGTGCTGTGAGCCTGTCAAAGAAGGGCTACACCTTTGACGAAGTTGCGCTGCATGCGGCGATCCGTAGACAGTATCGGCGTTCGGGTGACGGATCGAACGGTCGGTGGGTACGGAATTTTGAAGACTCGCTCATTGGCGCCATCAGCACTCGCTTGGCACAGACACACGCCGGCGACCTTTCGCAAGTGACAAATGACGAAATAACGAGTGTGACGGATGCTGATATTCGCACGGTCACAGGTGGCGCCGCGAGCGCGCAACGCGTTGACGCCCTCTTGGATGAATTGGAAAACCTCATCGGCTTAGAAGAGGTAAAACAGTGGACAGCCGACCTGGTGCAAGTCGCCGAGGCGAACCAGCGGCTTGAAGCGCAGGGCTTACAAACCTCTACGCCCACGTACCACATGGTGTTTTCTGGGAATCCCGGGACTGGAAAAACTACGGTCGCCCGCATCGTCGCAGAGATTTTTCACGCGCTTGGGATCCTCGAGTCTCCGACCGTCAAAGAGGTCACGCGCGCGGATCTTGTTGGCTCCGTCATTGGCGCGACTGAGAAGCAAACCACCAGAGCGCTCGATGAAGCGCTGGGAGGGGTGCTGTTTATTGACGAGGCGTACCAGCTTACAAGCGCCGGCAGCTCGAACGATTTTGGTCTGCAAGCTGTCGAAACTCTACTGTCGAGACTGGAGAACGACCGAGGCAAGTTCATCGCGATTTTGGCTGGATATACCGACGAGATGGAAGAGTTTCTGGATGCCAACCCCGGTTTGCGCTCCCGCATCCCAAATGTGATTGAATTTCCAGATTACAGCTCTCGAGAAGTAGCGCGCATCGTCGCGGAAAGCTTAAAGGGACGAGGTTGGAGCATCGATACAGCGCTCTTGGACGCGACCGTGGTCGCTGTGTATGAGGCGCTGCCTACTGCGGAACGTAGCAATGGACGGTGGGCGCGTAACTTTGCGGACCGCCTGGAGCATCGACACAAGCTTTGGATCGCGCGAACTGATCCAAGTGGTGAAGATCTACGCACGATCACGGAGGAAACTGTTCGCGCAGTCGGCGGAGAGTTCACGCAGTCGGTGTATTAAACCGAGCATGCGAGGTGATCCGTTACTTGCTTTGCTGTTGACCCGGTACCCTGCATGTAAGAAACGTTGTGGCAGGTGCCGCACATTACTTCTTTTGCGCAGAAAGCATCGGGCTTGCAGGCGCGAAAGTGTGAGCGCCGGCAAGCTGCAGCGTTGTTGTACAGACCATTGACGATAGGGAGGCGGGCGAAACCATGGCGCAATTCGTTGATCGCGCGGTGCTGCATTTGCAAGCAGGTGATGGTGGGCATGGGTGCGTGTCTGTGCACCGCGAAAAGTTTAAGCCGCTCGGTGGCCCCGACGGGGGCAACGGCGGGCACGGCGGCGATATCGTGTTGGAAGTTTCGACTCAGGTGCATACGCTTCTTGATTTTCAGTTCCGCCCGCACGTCAAGGCTGGTCGTGGAGGCAATGGTGAGGGCGATCACCGCAACGGTGCCCGCGGCGAGGACCTTATCTTAGAGGTGCCGGTGGGTACCGTCGTCCGGGACGAGGGAGGCAATGTTTTGGCCGACCTTACGGAACCTGGTACGAGATTTATGGCTGCCGAAGGCGGTTACGGCGGGCTAGGCAACGCAGCGCTCGCAACGGCAAAACGCAAGGCGCCAGGCTTTGCGCTTAAGGGGGAGCCGGGTGAGGCACACGATCTCATCTTGGAGCTGAAGTCGATGGCTGATGTTGGGCTCGTGGGGTTTCCTTCAGCAGGGAAGTCTTCGCTCATTTCGGTTTTGTCGGCAGCGAAACCGAAGATTGCCGACTACCCGTTTACCACCCTTGCCCCAAACTTGGGGGTCGTAGATGTGGGCGACGATACGTTTGCCATTGCCGATGTGCCTGGCCTGATTCCAGGCGCAAGCCAGGGCAAGGGGTTAGGTCTTGACTTCTTGCGACACATTGAGCGCACCGCGGTGCTTGTGCACGTGGTAGATGTCGCATCGATAGAGCCCGGTCGAGATCCGATTTCT
Organism: Corynebacterium sp. p3-SID1056; assembly: GCF_025152525.1. GTDB lineage: Bacteria > Actinomycetota > Actinomycetes > Mycobacteriales > Mycobacteriaceae > Corynebacterium. Next base: position 108,270 of record NZ_JALXXL010000007.1, on the reverse strand, counting down.
GATGTTGAGGCCTTAGAGGCGGAGCTGGAGAGCTATGCGGATGCCCTCGATCATGATTCCGGCTTGGGTGACCTTCGCGAGCGGCCACGCATTATTGTCCTGAACAAGTTGGACATCCCAGAGGCTGCAGAGCTCGCAGAGTTTCTCCTCGAGGACATTAAGGAACGCTTCGGGTGGCCGGTGTTTCAGATTTCTACGGCGACACGCGCGGGCTTGGACGACCTCAAGTGGGCGATGTGGAAAGTCGTTGAGCAAATTCGCAAGGCACAGCGCAAGGCGCAAAAATCCAACGCGCCGATAGCTCGTCAAGAGGTGATTCGTCCGCAAGGCGTGTCGCGTAAAGGCCGCAGAGGCAAGGCAGACAGCGGCATCGTGGTCGAACGAGACCCGATGTATCCAGAGGGCTGGATCGTTACTGGCGAAAAAGCGGAACGCTGGATCCGCCAGACCGATTTTGAAAATGACGAAGCCGTCGGGTACTTGTCGGACCGTTTGGAAAAGGCGGGAGTTGAGGAGGAACTGCGGCGCATCGGCGCGCGCGAGGGAGATACCGTCACGATTGGCGATATTTCCTTCGATTGGGAACCGATGCGCGGAGGAGACCCAACGCTCGCAGGCCGTGGAGCGGATGCCCGTCTGTACGACACCAATCGAACATCTGCGGCAGAGCGCAAGCGAGCCTCCCAGGCGCGGCGTGGTCTTATCGATGAATTCGATTACGGCGATGGCGAAGAAGCGGAGCGCAAACGCTGGGAGGGCTAGACTGGTTGCCTATGCCTGCTGCCTTAAACCCCAACCTTTCCGAGTCCGAGCTTCGCGCACACATTGCCAGTGCGCGAAGGATCGTGGTCAAGATTGGTTCGAGCTCACTGGTCAACACGGACTCATCTGTGAGCACCGAAAAAATTGATGCGCTTGTCGACGCTATGCATGCTCGGATGAGCGCAGGCACCGACATCATTGTGGTGTCCTCCGGCTCGATCGCGGCGGGGATGGCACCGCTAGGGCTGTCGCAACGACCACGTGATCTCGCCACAAAGCAGGCTGCGTCCGCGATAGGCCAGGTTCACCTTGCGCAGGCGTGGGGCGCGTCATTTGCTCGCTATGGCCGGACTGCTGGGCAAGTTCTCCTTACGCAAGCTGATGCCGGAGTGCGTGAAAGGGCTAGGAACGCGCAACGCACTATTGATCGGCTGCGGCAGTTGGGGGCTGTGCCGATTGTCAACGAGAACGACACCGTAGCCACCTCGGAGATGCGCTTCGGAGACAACGATCGGCTCTCAGCAATCGTGGCGACGCTGACTTCCGCCGACGCGCTTGTTCTGCTTTCCGACGTTGACGGATTGTACGATCGCAGCCCCGCAGACCCGGCAGCGCAAATGCTCACTGAGGTGCGTAGCGGGCGAGACCTTGAGGGCGTAGCAGCCGGTGACGGTGGAGTGTTTGGTACCGGTGGCATGGCAGCAAAAGTGTCTGCGGCGCGGTTAGCAACACGGGGTGGGGTGCCGGTGCTGTTGACGTCGGCAAGCAGTATTGCCCAAGCGCTGGAGAGCGCAGACTGCGGCACGGTGTTCCACACACGGCCGGCTTCACAGTTGCGTGCCTGGAAGTTTTGGGCACTCTATGCCGCGGATGCAGAAGGGATTATTCGCCTGGATGCGGGGGCTGTCGAAGCGGTGACGCGTGGAGGAACGAGCTTGCTCGCGGTAGGGATCACCGGCATTGAAGGAGAATTCCATGCTGGCGATATTGTTGAGATTCTTGGCCCCGATTCGGAAGTAATTGGGCGCGGTGAGGTCGCCTACGACGCGACGGAACTCACCAGTATGTGTGGCAAGCACACCTCGGAGCTCGCAGAAGATAAGCGACGCCCGGTCGTCCATGCGGATTATCTATCTCACTACGCGAGTCGATTGTAACGACTACGGTAGTGGCATGAGGTTTGCTTTTCTTCCGTCCCCGTGGGAGGCCTCGGTCGCGGATCTTGCGGCGGCCGGCCACGAAATGGTTGACCTGGCCGACAATCCGGACATGGTTGTGTTCCGGGGCGGCCCGAAAGACTTTCCGGATACGCTGCCGGAGAGCGTGAAGGTTGTGCAAATCGGCTACGCCGGCGTCGAGCAGCTCCTTGATGCAGGGATTTTAGCGAAGCACGCTGCTACTGGAGTGCGCTTTGCAAACGCTGCCGGGGTCTACGACGACACCGTGGCTGAGTCGACACTTGCACTGTTGCTTGCGGTCTCGCACCGGCATAACGCGGTGCGACGGGAGTGGAACCAGGACCAGCTTTTTGAGGAGACTGAATTTCTCTTCGACAACAAGAAATTGGCTCTGATTGGTGCTGGCGGCATCGGCAAGAAGCTGATTGAGTTTCTCGCTCCCTTCGGCATGGAAGTGACGGCTGTAAACCGCTCTGGTCGCGCGGTAGAGGGAGCGTCGCGAACTATCGCGATGTCCAACACTGAAGCGATGTCGCAAGTGTGGGCAGAGCACGAATACTTTGTCCTACTGGCGCCGCTCACCCCGGACACGAAGCATCTCGTAAACAATGACGTGCTTGCGGTCATGCCATCGAACGCAGTTGTGGTGAACGTCGGGCGCGGTGGCCTGATCGATACCGAGGCACTGACGGAAGCGCTGCGTAACGGCACCATTGCAGGTGCGGGCCTGGACGTCACTGATCCAGAGCCTTTGCCAGCCGATCACGCATTGTGGGACATGGACAACGTCGTCATCACACCACACACTGCCAACATTCCACGGTTTATGGAGCGCCGGGTTGGTGCGCTCGCGGTGGAAAACTGGGAGCTGTTTGCCGGAGGGAAACACATGCGAACCGAAGTTGACGTGAATGCGGGGTACTGACATGAACACTGACACACAAGGTGACACTCGCACCGTGCAGGAGCTTGCGCAGGCCGCGAAGCGAGTCGCGCCGCAGCTCGCCGAACTGCCAACGGCGGAGAAGAACACGGTGCTGCGTGCCGCGGCAGAGTCGCTCGTTGCACGAACCGCGGAAATCCTGGAGGCGAACGGCGCGGACATCGCGGCCGGCCGCGAGGCCGGAATGGACGAGTCTCTCATTGATCGCTTGGCTCTTGACGCCGATCGCGTGGCCGGCATCGCCGATGGTTTGGTGCAGGTCGCGAGTCTGCCGGACCCGGTAGGGGATGTCGTGCAGGGGCGTACCCTGCCGAACGGTTTGAAGCTGCGACAAGTGCGCGTCCCTCTTGGCGTGATGGGGATGGTGTACGAGGCTCGCCCGAACGTCACCGTTGATGCGTTCGGTCTCGCTTTGAAATCTGGCAACGTTGCGCTCTTACGCGGTTCGAAGTCCGCTGTGCATTCCAACGCGGCGTTAGTGGCGGTACTGCAGGATGTGCTCGAGGGGGCAGGACTTCCGCGTGAAGCGGTGCAGCTTTTGCCGTGCGAGAGCCATGCAACGGTACAGGCGCTCATCACTGCTCGTGGTTTGGTGGATGTGGTCATCCCACGCGGTAGTGCCTCACTCATTGACGCGGTGGTGCAGCGAGCGACCGTGCCGGCGATCGAGACGGGAACGGGCAATTGCCACTTCTATATCGATAAAGATGCTCCGCTGGATTCAGCAATCGCAATGTTGCTCAACGGCAAGACACGACGCTGCTCGGTGTGTAATGCCACGGAGACAGTGCTTCTCGACGCGGCGCTACCGGATGCCGACAAGCTCCGCGTCGTGGAAGCGCTGCAGGACGCATCGGTCACAGTCCACGGAGAAGTGGACGCGCTCGCAGCGTTTGGGGCTCGCGAGATTACTGCTGCCACGGAAGCTGATTGGGCAGAGGAGTATCTCTCGCTCGACATTGCTTGCGCAGTGGTCGACGGTGTGGAGGGAGCGATTGCACATATCGCGGAATACAGCACCGGCCACACCGAGGCAATCGCTTCAGACAGCGCTCGTGCGTTGCAGCGATTTGCCGACGCAGTGGATGCGGCGGCGGTGGTGCTTAATGCTTCCACGGCGTTCACAGACGGCGAGCAGTACGGAATGGGTGCTGAAATCGGGATTTCTACTCAGAAGTTGCACGCGCGCGGGCCGATGGGGCTGCCAGAATTGACCAGTACAAAGTGGGTCGTCGAGGGTGCCGGGCACACCAGGCCGTAACCTTAATGAGACATTGGGGCGGTCTGGCTCTATGCTCATTGTCGTGTTACGTTCCCATGCTTCATGGCGCCTTCGCGTGAGCGCCCTCGTTGTCGCTTTTGTTGCCGCAGTTACTGCGGTAATCGCCCCTATTGCTCCTGCCCCACAAGCCGAGGCGCAGCATCGTTGCCCGGCGGTCGCGTTTGTGGCTGCGCGTGGTTCTGGTCAGAACGACCAGATCTACCGCACCCGTTACTCTTCCCAGGCACCCTGGGTATCCAACGGGTGGGAAGGCCAGACGATTCGTGCGTTCCTGCACCATGCAGAAGGCCGGTACCGTGCCACTCATGGCGGAAATTCGCTGATGAAGGACGTGGAAGTGCTCGGCCTTGAGCCGCGCTACTATCCGGCTGTCTACCCGGAATACGATGTGCCGAATGTCATTGCGCCATCGACTGCGCTGCAGGCGCTCGGTTTGGCTGTGCAGTACAGCATGCCTGTGCTGCGCATGGCTGTCCGTGCCGGCAATGAGTTCCTAGACTCTGTGCAGGTTGGTCGTACTGGCGTGATGGCGATGATCAATGGGTACGAGCGATCGACCGGGTGCCATCCGAAGTACATCCTGTCCGGCTATTCGCAAGGTGCCATGATCATGCTGGAGCATGAACGCGAGTTGGCGCGACGTGGACAGCTCGCCGGTGTGGTGTACTTCGGCAACCCCAACACTGCTCCGTGGGATCCGGCGACGGTCGGCGTTGCCGGCGGTGGCGCCGGCGGCATCCTGGGCTTTTTGCCGTTTAACATGAAGACGGCTGCGGGTACCCGCAATCGCGTGAATTACTGCTTGCCGTTGGACGGTGTGTGTGATTTATCGATCCAGACGTTGCGCGCCTCCCAGGGCAATGGCGGCAACCATGGGCGCTACTACATTTGGCCGTCGCGCTGGGATAATCAGGTCTCGGACACTTTCGGCAGGTTCGTGGATCAGGTGCGTTACCGCTAAGCATGGGGCAGTGGCGCTACCGAGCTCTAGGCTCCGCGTAGCCTGGTGAGCATGGAAGAGTTTGCTGATTCGCTCAACGGTGCCTCCCGCATTGGGATTATGGGCGGCACGTTTGACCCGATCCACCACGGCCACCTCGTGGCGGCGAGTGAAGTTGCCGACAGGTTTGCCTTAGACGAGGTGATCTTTGTTCCGACGGGCAACCCCTGGCAGAAGGCGGACCGGGAGATCACCGCGGCGGAGGACCGGTACTTGATGAGCGTAGTTGCCACTGCTTCTAACCCACGTTTTTCGGTCTCGCGGGTAGACATTGACCGGGGAGGTCCCACGTACACGCTGGATACGTTGCGGGATCTCCGGGAGCAGTTCCCTTCCGCCAAGCTGTTTTTCATCACCGGCGCAGATGCACTGAGCTCAATTATGTCGTGGCGGCACTGGGAAGAAATGTTTGAGCTTGCAGAGTTTGTTGGTGTGACCCGCCCTGGCTATGAGCTGACGGAAGAGATGTTTCCGGAAGAAATTCAGCGCCGTATACATCTCATCGAGATCCCAGCTATGGCTATTTCTTCGACCGACTGCCGTGAGCGTGCGCAGCAGGGGCGCCCGGTGTGGTACCTGGTTCCGGATGGCGTTGTACAGTACATCGCGAAGAACCGGCTCTATCAGTAAGTGGCACTACGCGCGCCTGTCGTGGGACAATGAAGTCGCTACATTTTGTCTTGGTACTTGAAAAGGAATTGTTTCTTGAGCGCAGCGCAGATCTCTATTGAACAAGCCACCATCGCCGCGAAGGCCGCTGATGAGAAACTCGGCACGAACATTGCCGTGCTTGATGTATCCCAGGTGATGGGGATTACGGATATTTTTGTCGTCGTGTCGGCGAATAATGAGCGCCAGGTCGCGGCGATTGTGGACGAGGTTGAAGCAGAGCTGACCGAGGCAGGCCTGGAGCCGAAGCGTCGTGAAGGTAACCGCGAGTTCCGCTGGGTCTTGTTGGACTACGGGGATTTTGTCGTGCATGTGCAGAGGGAGCAGGAGCGCGAATTCTACGGGCTGGACCGTTTGTACGCGGACTGCCCGGTTATTGCGGTTGAGGGCGTTGAGCCGTATCAGCGGCCGGAAGAATTCACTGAGGTACGCGGGGTGGAAGATCTCGAAGACCTACCACTTGCGGGTGAGATCCCGGAGGACGACGACTAGGCTCCGGCAGGTTTTCAGAGAATTCGCCCCTTGATCTGCCCACTACTGTAAGGAGGAACACCGATGCAGCGCCGTCTCATCATGCTGCGGCATGGGCAAACTGTGTATAACGCAACCCGGAGGATGCAAGGACACCTCGATACGCAATTGTCCGAGACCGGGCTTGCGCAGGCGCGTGCTGCTGCGGACATGGTATCGGACTTGGGGGTGTCGAAAATTGTGTCCTCCGATCTTTCGCGCGCCGCCGACACCGCTGAGATCATTGCCAAAACCGTAGGGGTGCCGGTGCATACAGATGCTCGACTGCGGGAAACGCACCTCGGACGTTGGCAAGGTAAGTCGCACGAAGAGGTTGATGGTGCTTTCCCAGGGGCTCGGGCGCTGTGGCGCAACGACGCGACATGGTCACCGCCGGAGGGGGAGAGTCGTGTTCAAGTGGCGCAGCGCGCTCGTCCCGTGGTGGACGAGCTTATTGCAGACTACGCCGACTGGGGCGACTCGGCGGTGCTGTTGGTGGCGCATGGCGGGACTATTTCGGCGCTGACGGCCAGTCTGCTGGGCTTCGACGTTGCGCAGTACCCGCTGTTTAAGAGCCTGGGTAACACAAACACCGCACGCCTGTACGCGCTGCCGAGGTTTGGCACTCAAGGGGCAGACGACGGTGATGACGGTGATACGGTGCAGTGGTACCTGGAGGCTTGGAATCAGGGGCTGGTGGGTCCATGACGGTGCGCATCGTGGTTGATTCCGCTGCGGGCTTGTCGGAAGAATTGCTGCATGAGCTTGATATCACTGAGGCCGCGCTTCATGTGATGGATGGGGACGACGGGGCGTCGACAAGCGGGCTGAGCGCGATTGAGCTTGCGGCGTGTTATGCGCGGCAGTTGGAGCGAGGCGGGGATGATGGCGTCGTCGCGTTGCATTTGTCGAAGCATTTCTCATCGACCTGGTCGGCTGCGGTTCAGGCCGCAGGAGTGTTTCCGGGCTCCGTGCGCGTAGTGGAGACTGACACTGCGGGGATGAGCATTGGTGCTGCAGCAATGGCGGCCGCGACACTCGCACGCGAGGGCGCGAACCTCGATGAGTGCGAAGCGATGGCACGTTCTACTATCGAGCGCTCGGAGACGTGGCTCTACCTCAGTCAGCTTGATGATTTGCGCAAGAGCGGTCGCTTATCGACGGGCACCGCTGTCCTTTCCGCAGCACTGCTGGCAACCAAGCCGATCCTTCGGCTTAACGCAGGCAAGCTTGAACTTGCCGGAAAGACACGGACGCAGACCAAGGCTTTTGCAAAGTTGGCGGAGCTGGTGATGGAGCGGGCTGGGGAGAAGCCGGTCTTCGCCGCCATCCAACACACCGGGGCGACTGAGGCGGCGCATCAACTTGCAGACACGCTCGAGGCGGTTTTGCCGGATGGCTCTCGGATTCTTATTGAGCCGCTTGTGGATGTGCTTGCTGTGCACACCGGGCAAGGAGCGATCGGGCTTTCGGTGGTGTTCTCCTCGCAACGCGATGCCTAGGTTGTGCTGTTTGGTGAGGTAGCCCGAACGCCCGCGCGTGCTCAGCTGTCTCTTCCGCCCCACGCGTTTCATTTACGCTGTGCGTTATTTATTTATTTCGCGGAGGTCTTCCATTACTGGAGTGAGTTTCGTATGATGTGACTATGGATACTCTTACGCGAATTAAAGAACTCACCCGCCCAACTGGGGAAGAAGACCTACTCAACGTTGAATACCCGAAACCGCGACTGAGCGTCTCGCCCAAGCACGCCGTCATTGCCGTTGTGTGTGCACTGCTGGCTCTTGGCGTGTGGGCGCTGTTTCGTACCTCCGCCCCGCCTGATTCGCCGCCGACCTGGGATACCACAGCGACAGAAACGGAAAACGCGGCGAGCGGAGAGATCGTGGTCTCCGTCGTGGGCGAGGTGGAACGCCCCGGGTTAGTCACCCTGCCGGACGGCGCGCGGGTAGCGGATGCGCTCAACGCAGCCTCTGCGCGGCCAGCGGCGGATATTTACGCGTTGAATCAAGCACAGCTTCTCGTGGATGGTCAACAGCTTGTAGTACCAGCTGTGGGTGCCAGCGGCGAAGCTGGCGCGAGAGACGCCAGCGGACCTGCTGGTACCGAATCGGGGGTGCTCTCGCTTAACACCGCAAGCGTCGCAGAACTCACCTCCTTACCCGGCATAGGAGAGGCCACGGCTCAGGCGATCGTGCAGCACCGTGAGACGAACGGCCCATTTGCCAAGCCTGAAGACCTCATGGATGTCAAAGGCATCGGTCCGGCGAAATTTGAGGCGCTCAAAGAGCTTGTGGGGCCGTAGTTGTGCAGGAACTTCGGCTCGTACCAGCGGCAATTGGGGTTTGGGCTGGTGCGCTGTGCTGTTTGCTTTGGGGGCCTGTGTGGGCCGGGGGAGCGCTCGCCGCAGGAGCTTGCGCGGGCGTGCTCTACAGGCAGTACGGTCAGGCAATTCTCGTTGCGGGACTGGGGATAGCATCCACGCTGGGTACCCACTTGCGCGGTGTGCTCGCTCACCGTTGGGAACAGTCCGGGCAGGTGCCGAAGGGTGTGGTAGGAACCATCAGCGGGCATCCACGTGAGCTTGCAAGTGGCGGCTATCTGACCCGGATTCACGTCGAAGGCTATCCGGCTGCCATCCCTGCGTTCTCGGAAAAGCTCCCACCGCACGCGGTGCCTGGCGCTCACGTCGAGGTCATTGGTGCGCTCGGGGAATCTACGGTTCCCGGCGTAGGCGCGGTAACGATAAATGGAGACATTGCAGTGCTCGCGGGGCCGCAGGGGATGGCCAAGCTAGCGGAGCACGTGCGTTCGACCTTCGACCAGTCGGTGCAGGCACAGGTTGGCGAAGCAACGCGCGGGCTGATCCCGGGGATGGTGCTTGGCGATACAAGCTCGCAGAGCGACGCTGAGCAGCAGACGTATATCGATACGGGCTTATCGCATCTGTCGGCCGTGTCTGGTTCAAACGTCGCTATTGTCACAAGCGCAGCGGTGATCATCGCGACCCTTCTAGGCTTCGGGCTACGCTATCGCCTTGCCGCCGCTGCGGGGTCGTTGCTCCTCTTCGCCGGTTTGGTAGGTCCAGAACCGAGCGTGTTGCGGGCCTCGGTAACTGGTCTGGTCGGTCTGACAGCCATCATGGCTTCGACGAGCACGGAGCCGATCCACGCGCTTTGCCTTTCGATCATCGGCCTTGTCCTGGTCGACCCTGACCTCGCGGTCAACTTTGGGTTTGCGCTTTCGGTTGCCGCGACGGCTGGGATCGTCGCGCTTTCCCCTTTGCTGTACCGCGCGCTTGCCTTTACCCAATGGCCGGACATTGTGGTGCGGGCGCTTGCTGTCGCGATTGCTGCCGACATTGCAACGATGCCGATCATCGCGCTCATGGCTGGACAGGTCTCCCTCGTTTCCGTTGCTGCGAACGTGCTCGTTGCTCCCGTCGTGCCACCGATAACCGTGCTGGGGCTGCTCGCTTGTGTGCTCTCCCTGTTGCCAGGTGGCGTAGAAGCAATAGTGCTGTGGTTGGTTGAGCCTCTCGCATGGTGGGTGCACGCTGTCGCATCGTTTGGTGCGGACCTTCCTTCCGCAACGGTACGCGCGTCTCCACCGGTAGTGCTGGTGGGCTATGGCTGGATCCTCGCTGGGTTTTTGCTCCGTCGACCGCGGGCTACCCTTGCCCTGACGACCGTGCTGCTGATCAGCTGCAACGTGCCGTTTCACTCCGCACGCACTGTTGATCCAATGACACTGCGAGCACACGTGGTCGAGACAAAGGAAGACGTCGAGCCTATTCCAGCGGGAACGGAAATCGTGGTGGTGTTGGAAGGCGGGCGGCCACACAGCTACCCGGTGGTGACGCCAAATGGAATTCCGGTGCTCTTTCCGAATCGAGATGGGCGAGTGCTCCTCTACACTGACGGAACGCAACGACTGCTTGGCCCGTAAGCTTGGGGGCATGCTCAACCCGGTTCACCTTGTACTCGGTGAGGAGACGTTTCTTGCCGAGCGCGTTACTAACGACATCGTCGACAGCCTTGGTCCGACCGCCGAGGTGACAACGCTGCGTGCCGGCGACGTCACCGAGGGGGAGATGGCAATGGCCACCAGCCCGTCGCTGTTCGCCGAACAACGTGTTGTTGTGGTGAAGAAAACCGAGCTCGCACGCAAAGAACCAACGCAAATCCTCTTGGAAGCGTGTAAGAACCCTGCGCCGGGAATGACCATCGTCATTGAGCACACGGGGAAGGGGCACCAGAAAGCTGCAGTAGCGAAGTTTAAGAAGCTGGCCGAGGTGCACACGGTCGACCCAGTGAGCACCCGAGACCGACCAGCGTGGGTGACTGCGGAGTTCCGCCGCCACGGCGTGCGCCCGCACCAGGACGTGGTTGCTGCGGTGCTCGAGTCGGTCGGCTCCGACTTGCGCGAATTGGCCTCGGCTGTCTCACAGCTTGTTGCAGACACAGGCGGACAAGTCACGCTCCAAGCGGTGCGGAACTACTACACAGGGGTGGCAGAAGTCGCAGGCTTCGACATTGCCGAACTTGCGGTGCAGGGGCGCGCGGATCGCGCGCTCGCGTCGACTAGGCGTGCGCTGCAATTGGGCACAGATCCAGTTGCGATCGCGGCGGCGCTGGCATACAAGGTGGGTGACGTAGCGAAGCTGCAGGGTATGCGGGGCGATCCGAATTCGCTCGCCCGAGATTTGGGGATGGCACCGTGGGGCGTGAAGAAGACGATGCAGATCGCGCGGCGGTGGTCTCCTGCCGCAGTATCTGAGGCGGTCATTATCGTCGCGGATTTAGACGCAGAGGTCAAGGGCAACGGCGGCGTGCCCGAGTTCGCGGTGGAAAACGCTGTACGCCGAATCGCGCAGCTTGCGTGATACTTTTTCGTTATGAGCAATGAGATCCCGGAAGACGTGCAAGAGTTCGCTACGGCACTGTTTTCTATGGCCAGGTCTGGCGAATTGCAGTTGCTGGACTACGTCGACCGTGGCGTGGATGTGGACTTGAGCAACCAGGATGGCAATAGTTTATTGATGCTCGCCGCCTATGCCGGCCACGCCGAACTCGTGCGAGGGCTGATCGAACGAGGAGCGGATGTGAATGCGCGCAATGCGCGCGGCCAGAGCATCGTCGCAGGCGCCGTGTTTCGCGGTGAGGAGGCGATTGTGCGGATGCTTATCGACGCCAACGCCGACCCCGACGCCGGCCACCCGAGCGCGCGCGAAACCGCCATGATGTTTGAACGCAGCGCACTTCTCGACCTTTTCCCGCCGGGAACCGAAGCATGATCGGGCTCGGCGATCTCGCTGTCATCGTCGGCCTCAATCTTTTGGGGGCGGCCTCGCCCGGGCCCGATGTCATTTTGCTGACGCGTACAGGGACCCGCTCTCGTGCGCACGCATGGGCGACCACACTCGGGGTGCAAACGGGCGTGCTGTTCTGGTGCACGCTCACCGTCATAGGCGCGACTGCGCTTCTCAACGCGTTCCCGTGGGCACTAGAAGCGGTGCAGATCGTTGGCGGCGCGTTTTTGGTCTGGATGGGCACCGGTAACGTACGCGGGGGTTGGCAAGATCGGCGCAAGCCGCCGCCAAATACGATGGAGGCGGCGAAGCGGCTCGGCACTACGCGTGCGAGCTACTGGCGCGGGCTGACTACTAATTTGGCCAATCCAAAAATTGTGCTCGCTTTATCCGCGATGATCGCTCCCTTGCTGCCAGCGCATCCGACGGTGGCCACCGCAGTGGTGGTTATCGCTGCGTTGTGGCTGAGCTCTTTTGCGCTTTTCGCCGCCTTTACACAGGTCATTTCGACGGAGCGGGTGCGCCGCCGCTTGCTCGGCGCAGGGCCGTTCATCGACATCGGCGCGGGGGTGTTTTTCATCGTGGTGGGTGTGGCGCTCTGCGCTCGCGGGGTACTCGCCTTGGCATAGCGCCTCCGCTGCCTCTATAGCTGCTGCATGACGAAGTCGACGGATTCCCTCGTCGCGTCTGGCCGTGTGAACCATGTGTGTGTCCCGCCATTGACTCGCACCAGGCGCGTCGGGGTAATGCACCCGATTGGCTCGATGGAAGTGGTGCTGAACAGACCACCGAATTCATGAGGCTCAGTGAAGCAGCCGTTCTTCCGACCAAAGGTGTCGAGCACACGAGTCACCGGCTGGTAAGTGCCGCCGTGGCGGGCGCCACCGTTGTAATCGATGATCTCGTCGCGGGTTCCGTGCATCAACAAGGTAGCAACGCTGCCGAAATCACAATTGCTTACTGTCGGATCGTAGTAAGCACCGGCCGCAGAAGCGATGGCCTTGACTGTGTCGGAGGCATGGCAACCAAGAGCCGCCGCCATGCCGCCGCCATTGGACAGCCCGATCGCGGCGACGCGGCTGCGGTCACCGCCGAAGTTCGCCTCGAGATCCGCAATGACCGCGCGTACGTAGGCGATGTCTTGGCGCAGGCTGGTCTTCGCGTATGGGGCGCCGGCCCACGCGTTGTCAATGCCCTGGCCGTAGACGATGATCGCATCGGTCGCGGCGTCTTCAAGCCGCAGGTAGCTGTGTGCCTTTTCTGCGGAGTGCTGCCAGCCACCGAAGCCGAAGATAATGGGGTAGGAGTTCCCCTCTGCGTACCCGGATGGCAAGACCAAGTTATAGGAACGGGTGCCACCGCCGACTTTGAGTGTGCGTTGCATCGTACCGTCGGAGGCGTAGCCCGAGTCGCGGCCACCGGGGCTTTCGCCAGCAGCTGCGTTACCGGCGTCCCCGCCCGGTGCGGCGGAGGAACCTTCGGTGCCGACAACGGGAAGTGCGATTCCGAGGATGACAACCAGTGCGAGAAGGGTGCCGATCCTTTGCGCGACGACTGGGTCGACGCCGGGGAGCTCCGGCACGAAGTCTTGCAGGGAAGCAGCGTGTGCTTCTTCGGTCAACGGGGCGTCCACAATCGCAGTGGAGCTAAGCGCCAGGCCGGCTGCGAAGGCAGCGGCGCACAATGCGCGCTGGTAACGACGAGGTTTCTTCACGAACGGGTATCGTAATCTAGTTGTGTGCTGATTACACTCCGGGGGTAGGCGTAAAAATAAATGCACCCGCCCTAGCCGTGAGGCTAGGGCGGGTGTGTTCAGCGCTCTCGCGCTGCCGGCGTGAGCAACGGCGTTACGCCATCTTGTTCAGCGCCTTTGCCATGTTGGACTTCTTGTTTGCCGCGCTGTTGCGGTGGAAGACGCCCTTGGTCACGGCCTTGTCCAGCTTGCGGGACGCAACACGCAGCTGTGCCTCAGCGGCAGCCTTGTCGCCGGACTCGACAGCCTCACGGAACTTACGGATTTCCGTGCGGGTAGCGGAGCGGACGGACTTGTTGCGCTGACGGCGCTTCTCGTTGGTGAGGACGCGCTTCTTCTGCTGCTTGATGTTTGCCATGATTTACCTCTTAGTCTTTCGTATTCGGATCGGTACTGTCGATCTTCACCGGAAAAGGGCGTCATCGTTTGACTGTGGCAACCGGGCGCGTGTGCGCCGTGGTTTACGCGGACCCAAGGTCCTGCCCGCGTCGTCAAACAGCCCCGAAAAATTCCGGGCGAGAACAACTCTTCCAAGGTAGCAGGGCGTGGCTGCGCGATTCAAATTGGCTATGCCCAGTCGAAACGGTCCCGCAGTCGGTTTGCCACGCGCTCGAAGCGGCGCTGCGGCACGATGGTGCCAGACCGGTGCAGATCGCTTTCGGGCACAATGAGCGTCTTGTCGAGTCGCACCCAGCACGGTTTCCCAGATTTATGCCATTCTCCTGCACCGATGCCAAGCCAGCGTTCATCGTTCGCGTGCTCGGACTCTGAGGAAATGAGGAGGCCGAGCACCTCGTTGCGCTCTCGCCCGACGACGAGCATGCTGCGTTGTCGTGGCGGATGTGAGGGCATGGTGACCCACACGACTTCGCCAGGTTCGGCATTGCCGTCCATGTCGGGTGCGTAGTAGATGTTGCGCGGCAAATGTGCAGTTGGCTTGACGGTGACGTAGGTTGCGGTGCGTGGCTCGTGTGCGGGGTTTCGCGTGCCAAGTCGTTCGTTGAGCAGTGCGAGGCCTTGGTCGAGGGAGGCGGTGCGTCGCTCTCGGCGGCTGCGTCGTTTGAGGACGCGGGAGGTTTTCGCCTTGAGCTTGCTGAGTGGTGCGAAGCTGCCTTGGCGTTTGACGAGGCGTGGCCCGTCGCCGCGCGTGCCGGCCTCTCGGTGTGATTCCACGTTGACGAACCTCCCGTTCGTGTTGCTCGACACTTTAGGCGCTTGGTGCGGGTGGGACAAGTGGTTGGGGGTGGGTTGGCCCCGGTAGGATGGTGAAACTATGGCTGCCACGACGAAGAATTTTGCGGAACAAACGTTTACCGATCCCTCACGGATCCGAAACTTCTGCATTATCGCTCACATTGACCACGGTAAATCCACGCTCGCGGATCGTATTTTGCAGCTGTCAAACGTGGTTGCTGCGCGCGAAATGCGCGACCAGTACCTCGACAATATGGACATCGAGCGCGAGCGCGGCATCACGATTAAGGCACAGAATGTGCGCCTACCGTGGAAGCCGACGTCGGGTGAGTTTGCGGGCCAGGACATCGTGTTGCAGATGATTGACACCCCTGGACACGTCGACTTTTCTTACGAGGTCTCGCGTTCGCTGGACGCGTGTGAAGGTGCGATCCTGCTTGTCGACGCGGCGCAGGGGATCGAGGCCCAGACCTTGGCCAACTTGTACATGGCCATGGAAAACGACCTCGAGATCGTTCCGGTGCTCAACAAGATTGACTTGCCTGCAGCGGACCCGGATAAGTACGCGAATGAGATTGCCCACATTATTGGCTGCGAGCCCGAAGAGGTATTGCGCGTCTCTGGCAAGACTGGTGAGGGCGTGCCAGAGCTGCTAGACAAGGTCGTCGAGCTGATCCCGGCTCCAACGTCGGAACACGGCGCAGACGCGCCGGCGCGAGCATTGATCTTTGACTCGGTCTACGACACGTACCGCGGCGTCGTGACGTACGTGCGCATGATGGACGGCAAGCTGGAGCCGAACCAGCGCGTGCAGATGATGAATACCGGCGTCCAGCACGAGATCCTTGAGATCGGCGTGGTCTCGCCCACGATGAAAAAGACGAAGGGTTTAGGGCCTGGTGAGGTCGGGTACCTGATCACAGGCGTGAAAGACGTGCGTGAGACCCGCGTGGGCGATACGGTCACCTGGGCCCAAAAAGGCGCGGATGAGCCACTCGATGGTTTCGAAGAGGTCAAGCCGATGGTGTACTCGGGCTTGTTCCCCGTGAGCCAAGAGGATTTCCCGGCCCTGCGCGAAAGCCTGGAGAAGTTGCAGCTCAATGACGCTTCGCTGACGTGGGAGCCGGAGACTTCGGTCGCCCTTGGTTTCGGGTTCCGCTGTGGTTTTTTGGGGCTGCTACACATGGAGATCACCCGTGATCGCCTTGAGCGCGAGTTTGACCTCGACCTGATTTCGACAGCGCCGTCGGTGACGTACCGTGTGATTGCCGAGGACGGCACTGAACACATGGTGCACAATCCTTCCGATTGGCCGGGCGGCAAACTGCAGCAGGTGTTTGAACCGGTGGTGAATATGACGATCATCGTGCCACAGGAATTCGTCGGTGCCACCATGGAGCTGTGCCAGTCCAAGCGCGGCCAGATGAAGAACATGGAGTACCTGTCTGAGGACCGCGTCGAGCTGCGGTACCTCATCCCGCTCGGCGAGATCATCTTCGACTTTTTCGACATGCTGAAGTCTCGCACCAAGGGCTACGCTTCGCTGAACTACGAGGACGCCGGGTGGCAGGAGGCGAACCTGGTCAAGGTGGATATCTTGTTGCAGGGCGATCCGGTGGATGCGTTTTCGGCGATTGTGCACCGGGATTCTGCGCAGTGGTACGGCAACAAGATGACGAAGAAGCTCAAGGAGCTCATCCCTCGCCAGCAGTTCGAGGTGCCGGTCCAGGCGGCGATTGGCTCGAAGATTATTGCGCGCGAGAACATCCGCGCGATGCGCAAGGACGTGCTGTCGAAGTGCTACGGCGGCGACATTTCGCGTAAGCGCAAGCTGCTGGAGAAGCAGAAGGCGGGCAAGAAGCGGATGAAGGCGATCGGTTCCGTCACGGTGCCACAGGAGGCATTCGTCGCGGCGCTGTCTACCGACGAGGACTAGTTACCCCAATCACGGCGGTCGCCACCACTGTGGCGACCGTCCCCCAGGGCCCCGTGCTTACCGACGCCCCCATCACCCACACGTTGCCCACAACGTGCAGCACCCACGCGGCCTCGACTCCGCCGGTGCGCCAAGTCAGCCACGCGGCACAGGCTGCGAAGACCGCAACATCAGCAAGCGTGCCTGTACTCCCCGTATGCAACGCGACGAAGCCGAGCGCCGGAAGGCCATAGGCGAGTGGTGCGGGAAGGCCCCCGAGGACCTGCGGCAACGCGGCGCGGAAAACCAGTTCTTCCGCCGCAGCCTGCAGCGCGACGACGCCGCACAGCACAGCAAACCTGTCCCAGCGCATCGCAGGGACTACTGATGCGGCGATGGAAGCGATGGCGTAGACGCACACTGACACGGCAAGTACTCGGGCGATGACGCCCCACCGGACACGCTCATCGACAGAAATGAGCGTGGCGGGGTGGTGGCCGGTGCACACGCGCGCCAGCGGGGCTGCGGGCAGCGTGGCGGCGAGGATGTACAGCGGCTCGAGCATCGGGTCAACCGTCCATATCCCGCGCGCGCTGGCAACTTGGATCCCGAACGCGGCAGCCACGCCGAAGGCGGTAGCGAAGATAATGAGGAGGGCGACTTCGCCGACGCACTTAGTCAGGCGGGTGGGGCCGGCGCGGTGGAAACCGGGGGTCATGGTTGCGTCGTCGCGGTGACGGTGACGTCGAGGCCGATCTCTGCGGATTCGCCTGGCGCGAGTATGACACCGTCCCGATTCGGGCCAAGCAGCGCTGGCTCGACGCAGACGAAGCTAGCCCAGTCGTCTGCGCCGAGGCTCTCGTCACGGGCGCACACGTCTGGGCCCGGGTTCCATACCACGACGTGGTCGGTGCCGTGTGCGCGCAGGGTGAGGGTACGGTGCGCGTCGGCAAGCGTGCATGGAGCGCTCGTTGCCACGACTCGGTCAACTTCCTCGCCGAACGCGATGGGCCCATCAACTGTGCGCGTGGCACCGGCGACCTTATCGTAATAGGACGCCCCTTCGAGCCCGGTGACGTTCGCCTGGGTAGCGTTGACTGCCCAGTACGGGTGCAGCGCGAGTTGGACGCGACGCGGTGCGTCGTCGAGGTTGTCGATGCGCAACGTGAATGAGGGGTCGGACGCTGTACACACGGTGTAGGTCAAACGTAAGTGGTCGTTGGTCAGCTCTGCGGTGGTCACGCCGTCCACCTGCGCAGTACGGACCCAGGGCAGCTGATTCGCCCAGCCGTGCAGCTGCGGACCGAGCGTTTGTGCGAACCAGGGAGCGACGACGGGGATGCCACCGTGGTCGGGATTTGCGGCGGACTGGAACAGCAGGTCGCCGGTCGGGTGCGGCAGGTGGCGCAGGTGAGCGTCGGTAGTTGGCATGGGAGCCACCTTACTGCCAACGATGAGCACTGCAATGAGCGCAAGAATGAACGCGCCGAGCTGCGCGAAGACAGGCAGCAGGATACGCGAGGAGTCCAGCGCGGTGATGCCGGAAAATCCTCCGTAGGCAACAGTGGCGTTATTGACTATGTGGAGCGCAGCCGCGAGCTCGATCCCGCCAGTGCGATGCACCAGTAATGAGGCGACGAGCGCGAAGACGATGATGGTGACCATGCCCCCGCCGCCTGTCGTGTGTCCGACCGCGAAAATCGGTACCGCGAGCAGATACGCTGGCCACGGAGAGCGCATCCACGCGCCGAAGCTTTGCACGAGTACGCCGCGAAAGAGGAGTTCTTCTGCCAGACATTGCAGCGGCAGCAGGGTCACGGTGATGGCGACGCACGAGAAAAACATTGCGTCCAGCGGTGCGGGTGGGGCGCCGAAGGCGAACGCGTCCACCAAAAGCGAGAGCAGGCCTGGTGCGGCAAAAACAGCGAGTGCGGGCAGGAAATAGCGGAACCGAAACCTCCGCTCAACCGACCACAGTGCGCGCACGTCGCGCCCAGATGCCCACGCGGCAACGAACGCCGCCGGGATGGTCATCGCGAGGGCTCCGAAGCCAAGCAGCAAAGACTGTGGGTCGGCGTCGGAGATTTTCCCGACGGCCTCTTTTCCATTGAGCAGAATGAAGGGAACAACCCACACCGCCTGCAACGCGACGAAGAGAAAAGCGGCGACTGCAATCTCCACCAACGGGCGCCACCAGCGATAAGGACGGTTACGGTCTCGGCGCGCGAGACGATGGTAGGCGGGGATCATGCGGGCAGTGTCTACTATCGCAGGCATGGAGTCAACTGTAGAGATCACCAGGGACCAATGGACAGTGTTCGCGCGCGTATTGGGCCAGCCCGACGCGCCTGCGCTGCTGTTCCTGCAAGGAGGGCCTGGATCCCCCGCACCGCGGCAGCATTTCGAATGGATCCACGCGGCGTTGCGCCGCGGCTTCCGCGTCGTGCTCTTAGACCAGCGCGGCACGGGCCGCTCCATGCGCATCGACGCTGCCGTGCCAGAGCTCATCACTGCCGACACGCTGGCGCAGTTGCGCGCACCGGAGATCATCAAGGACGCCGAAGCGATCCGCGAGGAGCTCGGTATCGCGCGCTGGGACGTGCTGGGCCAGTCCTTCGGCGGCTTCTGCCTGCTGCACTACCTTGCTGTCGCGCCGGAGCGGATCGGGTTGGCGATGTTTACGGGCGGGTTGGCGTCGATAAGCGAAGGGCCCGATGCGGTCTACGCGGCGACCTTTGCCAAACTTCGCGCTCGCCACCGCGCGTTCAACCTGGCGCTGCCGGAGGCCGAGCGGATGATCCGCGAGGTGTGCCGCCACCTCGCCAGCACTGAAGAATTGCTGCCCACCGGCGAGCGGCTCACCCCGCGCCGCTTCCGAACTCTTGGCATCGAGCTCGGACAAGAGGGCGGTTTTGCTTCACTCGCGAACCTTCTGGAGGCGCCGTTTCACCCCAACGGGCGGCTACGCACCGATTTTCTCGCCGAAGTCGGCCGCCGCGTGAGCTTCGCCGCACACCCGCTCTACGCCGCCATCCACGAATCCATCTACGGCGGCACCGTTCCGGGCGCAACCAACTGGTCCGCCGAGCGAGTGTCGCGCACCATCGCCGGCTTTGGCCCCGACGCCACGCCTGACGACGAAGAGTTCTACCTCACCGGCGAACACATCTTCAACTTCCAATTCGACGAGGACCCCGCGCTGCGCCCCTTCAAGGACGCGGCGAACACGCTGGCGGCCAAAGACGACTGGCCGAACCAATACGCGGGCATCGTCGACGGGGCCGCCGCGCACGACGCAGCGGGTGGGCGCCGCGTAGCCGCCGTGTACACAGACGACATCTACGTACCGAGGGAACTCTCGCTGGATACGGCGCACACGCTCGGCATCGAGGCGTGGGAGACAGCGCACTACCAGCACGATGGCCTGCGCAAGCACGGCGCCGCGGTGCTCGGACGGCTACTCGAGATCGCGGCGAGCATGCGCTAGGGAAGACGGGCTATGATCAAGGCATGCAACGACCGGTTCCCCGCGAACAATTGCAGCTGAGTGACGCAGAAGCTGCCGAGTTTGAGCAGTTAATCAGCGGCTTCGAGCGTGTTGAAGAACACGTACTCAACTGGGCGCTTATCCCGCAGATCTACAACTAGGCCTCCGGGAGGCGATCCGCGGCCGAGGGGTAGGAGGGCTGCGCCCCGGGCCGCTGCACACTAAAGGCGCCGACTCGTGCAGCAAACGCCGCTGCCTCGTCCAAGGAATCGCCCGCCACCAAACGGTGGCACAGCGCGCCCGCGAATGCGTCGCCCGCGCCGACGGTGTCCACAGCCTTCACCGACGGCGTTGCGACATGACGGAGCCCGTCCGCATCCGCGACCAGCGCGCCAGCCGCGCCGAGAGTGAGCACCACAGAGGGGAACCCGACGTCCAAGAGACGCTGGGCAAGCTCCTCTGGCTCGCCAGCGTCGTCGGCGCCGAGCTGCGCGAGGATCAGCCCCGCCTCGTGCTCATTGGCCAACAGCGGGTCGGCGCTCAACAGCGCCTCGCGAGGCACCTCGACCACTGGGGCGAGGTTGACCACGACGCGCCCGCCGGCAAGCGCAACCGCTTCGGCGAAACCTTCCGCCGGGATCTCGCCCTGCAGCAGGACGAGCTTTGCGGCTTCCACCGGCGCGCGGTGGGTGCGGACAAACGCGTCGTCCACCAGTGCGTTCGCGCCGGGCACGACGAGTACGGTGTTCTCGCCGTCGGCCGCGACCGTGATCACAGCCAGACCGGTGACCTCATCGACCTCCTCTACCTGGGTGAGGTCGACACCGGCAGCGCGCAACACCGCAGTGGCCGGTGCCGCGTTCGCGTCTTTACCGACCGCACCGACGAGCGCGACGCTCGCCCCCAATTTCGCCGCCGCGCACGCCTGGTTGGCGCCCTTCCCGCCAGCGGTGATCCCGCCCCCGGCACCCATGAGGGTTTCGCCGGGGTGGGGATGGCGCGGGACGTTGACGGTGAGGTCGGCGTTAATGGAGCCGACAACGACGATGTCAGCAGCAGATGAGTGGCTCATGCCTTCTCATCGTACGGAATGATCGCGTCGAGCAACGCTTGTGTGTACTCGTGCTGCGGGTTCGCCCAGATGTCCTCGGTGGCGCCGTGCTCGACGATGCGGCCGCGTTTCATGACCGCCAGACGCGGGCACAACTCGCGAGCGACCTGCAGGTCGTGCGTGACGAAGATGAGCGTGTGCTTACCGACGCTCTCGCGCAGCACATTGAGCACCTGATGCTGGATGGTGGCGTCGAGGGCGGAAACGGGTTCGTCGGCAAGCAGCAGCCGGGGGCGCGGGGCGGCAGCGCGCGCAATCGAAATGCGCTGGCGCTGGCCGCCGGAAAACTCGCGGGGGAGGCGATCGCCCATCCCACGAAGCCCGACCGCATCGAGTACGGCCTCGGCGGTGTCAGAGGACACGCCGGTTTCGCGGATGGAGTCGCGCACGCGCATCCGCGGATCGAGCGAGGAGTACGGGTCCTGGAACACCATCTGCAGTTGCTTTTCGGTGTGCACTTCGCCTGCGGACGGGGGGAGGAGGCCTGCGATGACGTGCAGCAGCGTGGTTTTCCCGGAACCGGAGCCGCCCACGATTGCGAGGCGCTCGCCTTCGCGGACGCGCAGGTTGATGTTGTCGAGGACGCGCGTGTTCCCGCGGTCGACGCACACGCCAGCCAGCTCGACTGCGGTCGCAGCGCCGGTGGAGCGCAGAGCGGGCGCTGGCGGGCCCGGCCGCGCCGCGGCCTCGAGCTGGCGTGCGTACGCGCTGTTGCCGTCGACGATGTGGCCACGGTGGAAGACGAGCGTGCGGTTGGTCATTCGGCGCACCACGGCGAGGTCGTGGGAAATAAACAACAGGCCCATCTCGCGCTCTGCGACCAACCGGTCGAGCAAATCGAGAATCTGCGCCTGCGTGGTCACGTCCAGGGCGGTGGTGGGCTCGTCGCAAATCAGCACGTCTGGGTCCTGCGACAGCGCCAGCGCGATGAGCACACGCTGGCGCTGCCCGCCTGAGAGCTGATGCGGATAGGCATCGGGCCGGTCGACGCCGACTTGGCGCAACAGCTTCTGCGGCACGAGGCGGCCGATTTTGGTCAGCGGATCAAGCGCAGTCATCGGCTCCTGGAACACCATCGCCACGCGGCTGCCGCGTACCTTGCGGCGGACACGGTCGCGCGTGCCCACCATCTGCACGCCATCGACGGTGATTGAGCCGCTGGCGGCGGGCATCCCCGGCGCGTCTGCCAGCCCCATGATGCTCAGGGCGGTGACTGATTTGCCGGAGCCGGATTCGCCGATGATACCGACGCGCTCGCCGCGCGCGACGCTGAATGAAACGTCGTGCACGATGCCGGGGACGGTGAGCCCGTCCACCACGATCACGGGTGCTGTCATGATGCGCTCCGATCGCCGATGAGGTTGAACCCGAGGACGGTCAGCGCGATGGCGCACCCGGGCCACAGTGCGAGATGCGGGGAGGTGGCCAGGTACGGCTGGGAGGCCTGCAGCATCCGCCCCCAGGAGGCGTACGGGGCGGGCGTGCCCATGCCGAGAAAGGACAGGCCCGCTTCGGCGAGGATGGCGAGCGCAAGCGCGGTCGAAATCTGCACTGTAATAATAGGGCCAATGTTAGGCAGCACGTGGCGCGCGGCGATCCGCCAGGCGGGCACGCCGCTTATCCGCGCGGCGAGGATATAGTCCTGGTGCATGATCTGCATGGTGCCGACGCGCGCGACGCGGACGAAACCGGGAATCCCGGCGATGCCGACGGCGGCGATCACCACCCACGTCGACGCCCCGAACACCGCCGTAAACACGATCGCAAGCAGGAGCGCGGGGAAGGCGAGCAAAAGGTCCGCGCCCGCCATGACCGCCCGCCCTGCGCCGCGCCGCATGCCGGCGAGCATGCCAAGCGGCACGCCGACGAGCGCGGAGAGGGCAACTGCGGCGCAGGCGACGGAAAGCGTGAAGCGGGCACCATGCATGATGCGTGAGGTGATGTCGCGGCCTAAGGCGTCGGTACCCATCCAGTGTTGCCAGCTCGGCCCGGCGAGGCGGGCGGCGGGGTCCGCGTGGAGCGGGTCGTAGGGGGTCCAGACAAGTGAGAGCAGTGCGGCGCAGGCGGCGAGGGCAATGAGCACCCAGCCGAGCGTGCGCACGGCGGATGAGCGGGTCATGCGCGCCTCCGGGTTCGCGGGTCGATTGCGGCGTAGCTGACATCGACCGCCAGGTTCACCAGGAGGGTGAAGGCGACGATGCACATCATGATGGCTTGGACTTGGGTGAGGTCGCGGTTGGCGACGGCGTCGAGAAGCAGGCTGCCCAGCCCCGGAATAGCGAAGACTCGCTCAATGACCACCGCCCCCACAACCAGCGCTGAGAGCTGCACGCCGGTGACGGTGAGCACGGGCAGCGCGGCGTTGCGCAGCGCGTGCCGCACAAGGGCAGCGCTTATCGACGCCCCGCTCGCCCGCGCGGTCCGCACGTAATCTTTGTCCAATTCTTCGGCAACCGCGGCGCGCACGTAACGGGTGAGAATTGACGCCTGCACCAGCGTGAGCGCCACCACCGGCAGCACTGCGTGCGCGGGCGTGCCCCAGCCGTTGGCCGGCAGCCACCCGAGCCGCACGGAAAACAGGGCGACGGCGAGGATGCCCACCAAAAACGAGGGCACCACGATGCCGACCTGGGTCAGCCCGTGCACCAACGCGGCGTCTGCGTGGCCGCGCCGACGCGCCAAGTACACGCCGAGCGGGATGGCAATGCAGAGGGAAACGCCCATCGCCACCAGCGTGAGCACGAGCGATACGCTCGCCCGCTCCGCAAGCTGGGGTCCAAGCGCAGTGCCGCTGGCCATGGAGATCCCGAAGTCGCCGGTAAGCATCCCGGTCACCCAGCTGAAATATTGCGTGAGAAGCGGGCGGTCCGTGCCAAGCCGGTGAGCGAGCTCGGCGACGTCGGCGTCGGTAGCGCTGACGCCGAGCGCGACGCGCGCCGGGTCGCCGGGCACCGCCCGCAGCAAAAGAAAGATGATGAGGCTGGCGGCGGCGAGCAACAACGCAAAGCGGGCGACGGCGCGGCCGACGCGCGCTGCAAACGTAGTGGGCATTGCCTAGGCTTCCTTCCGCGCGGGCGTTTTCTCGATCTTGGCCAGCTCGAGCGCATCGGTGACTACGTTCGGGTTGAGCCCGTGCACGCCGGGGGCGTACAGCACGACGTTGGGGGCGTTAGCCAAGGTGAGCGCGCCGGCGTCGGCCATGATGGTCTGGACTGCGGCCTCGCGGTCGCCGGCGGCGAGCGCAGCGCGCACGGCGGCGGAGTCGTAGCCGAGGTAGTAGTCGGGGTTGCCAAAGAGCATGCCCAGGTCCCGTGGCTCCACGTGTGCCACCAGCGAGGCTTGGTAGTTGTGCCCGTTGAGGACATCGTTGAGCCACACTGCGGGGAACTCAACGGTTTGGAGGCGAACGCGGAAGCCGACGTCGCTCAGCTGCGAGTAGATCAGCTCACTCGCCGTTTGTGCGTAGGCGAGATTCGGCACCGTGATGGTGACTTCGGGGGTGCGGCCGTCGAGAAGCTTGCGGGCGCGGTCCGGGTCGAAGGGGTAGAAGTTTTTGCCGGTGTACCAGGGGTCGGTGGGCGGGACGGGCGCGCCGCCGGTGTCGGTGGCCAGCCCGTTGTAAACGACGGCGTTGATCGCGTCGCGGTCGATGGCGTAGGCGGCGGCGCGGCGAACGTCTGGGTCGTCGAAGGGGGCTCGGTTGTTGTTCATGGAAAACAGGACCTCGCCGTTGGTGGTGCCGATGTCGACGGTGATGTCGTCGGGCAGGGCACCCAAAAGCTGCGGTGCCTGCATTGCCCAGACGACGTCGGCGTCGCCGGTGCGCAAGGCGTTCACGGCGGCGGTGGAGTCGTCGAAGTAGCGGATCGCGGCGTCACGTGCCACGGTGCCGCCCCAGTAATCATCGCGGGCGCGAAAGGTGATTGCCTCGCCGACGCGGAAGCTCGCAACCCGGTAGGGGCCGGTGCCGAGCGGGTCGGTCGACAGCCGGTCGATGCTTGCCGGGGCCATCATCGCGCCGGTGAGCGTGCCCATCGACCACAGCCAATCCGGGTCCGGGGCATGAAGCGTAACGACGAGCGTATGCGGGTCCACCGCGCGCGCCGTTTTCACCGCGTCCATCTGCTTTTTCAACCCGTTGGTCCAGTGCTGCGTGACGTAGTCGATGGAAAAGGCGGCAGTGTCAGCGCTGAACGGGGTGCCGTCGGAAAACGTGACGTCTTCGCGCAGGCGGAAGGTGTACTCGGTGCCGTCGGCGCTTTCTTCCCAGCTGGTGGCGAGGAAGGGCTGCGGGGTGCCGGTGTCGTCAATGCGCACGAGCGTTTCGTAGACGTTTCCCATCATCGCTTGCGGCACCGCGGCACCCCCGGTGGAGGTAAAGTCCAGGCTCGCGGGCGCCGCCTGGGTCGCCACCACCACGGTTTCGCGCGCGGGCGTGCCGTGATTGGGAGCGCACGCGCTCAAGAGCACGCCCGACGCGGCGAGCACCGTGCCTGCGATGCGCCGCCGGGTGTCTGTGGTTTTCGCCATGGTTGCACAGTGTAATTGGCGCTTAGCTGGGGTTACGAATCGATTTCGAACCAGAGTGGCGACGCATGCCCCCGTACGTTATTCAGCCCGATGGTTAGCGTGTCGGCGCGGTGGATCTGCACCGCAAATTCCACGGGCTCGCCGGCGTAGTCGTACACCCGCATCTCCGTCTGCATGACCGGCGTACCAGCGGCGATGCCGAGCGCAGAGGATTCCTGCTCAGTGGCGGCGCGGACGTTCAGGCAGCGGGAGAGATTATTGCAGTTGATGCCGTGGGCGACCAAGTGCCGGTGAATGGAATCCCGCGCCGGATCGAGGGGGCCAAGCGCCTCGGTGAGGCTTGGGTGAAAGTACAGTGACTCGAAAAGCAGTGGCGCGTCGTCCGCGGTCCGAGTCCGCCGCGTCACTATTGCCTCTGTCCCCGGTGCGACGCGCAGGGCGTCGGCGGCGTGTGCGGGCAGTGGCGCGCGGCCGAAAAAGTCGAGTATTTGGCCGGGCGCTTTGCCCATGTTGAGAATCCACGCCGTCGTCGACAAGATCTCTTCAAAAGATTCGGTGCGTGTATTCGACAGCACGAGTGAGCGGCGCCCACGGCCCGCAGAGATCAACCCCTCGGCGCGCAGCGTGGACATGGCTTGGCGCACTGTGCCGCGGGAAGTGTTGAACTGCGTGCACAGGTCGGCCTCCGAAGGCAGCGCGTCGCCGACCGGAATGCGACCCGCGAAGATCTCGTCTCGCAGGTACGCCGAAATTTCCTCGTGCTGTTGCGGAGGACGAAGTGGGTGCATCGTGGGTGCTTAGTTGTTCCAGTGCTCCGCCAGGATGTCCATGGAGGCCAGCACTTCCTCGTGGCTGGGAGCCTGCAGCGAGATCATCAGCTCGTCGGCGCCGGCATGGTCCTTGAACCACTCGAGGTATTCGCGCACCTGCTCGCCGGTCCCCTTGGCGGTGTAGCGAAGCATGTCGATGATTTGGCGCCCCTGGAAGGAGTTGACAACGGCGTCGAGTTGCTCGTCGTCAAGCACCTGGCCCCTCCTGCCAAGCATGGCGCGCACGCGGTTGCGGTGCACCAGCGCCGTTTGCCGCTCGGCGTCTTCTGCAGTGTCCGCGGCGGTGACGTTGACGGCGGCGACGCAGTAGGGCTCGGGGTAGCGGTCGGAGGGCTCGTAGTGCTCGCGGTAGTAGGCGGTGGCCTGCTCCAGGTGCTGCGGGGCGAAATGCGAGGCGAACGCGTACGGCAGGCCGAGCTTGGCGGCGAGCGAGGCACCAAACATGGAAGAGCCGAGGATAATCAGCGGCACATTGGTGTTAAAGCCGGGCATCGCGGTGACCCCGGGCAGCGGCGACTCGTTGGACAGCCAAGCCTGAAGCTCCACGACGTCCTGCGGGAAGTTCTCGGCCGCGCGGGGGTCGCGGCGCAGCGCCCGGCCGAGCGTTTGCTGGTCGGTGCCGGGCGCGCGTCCCAGGCCGAGGACGATTCGGCCGGGGTAGAGCTCCTCGAGCATGCCGAACTGCTCGGCGATGACATAGGGCGCGTGGTTGGGCAACATCACGCCGCCGGAGCCAAGCCGGATAGTGTTCGTCTTCGCGCCAATGTGCGCGATGAGCACGGCCGGAGTAGAGGAGACAATCGAGCCCATGTTGTGGTGCTCGGAATACCAGATACGCGAATACCCCAACGATTCCGCCTTCTGTGCGAAAGCCACGGAACGTTCCAGGGATTCGCTGACGGTTTCGTCGGGGTATCGGGTACAAAAATCAATGAGCGACAGCGGGCTATGCATGCCCCCACACTACGCGGTAACGACCTCGCCGTCGATGGTCTCATTGGTGCCCACGGCCATCGGGGTCTTGGGGTTGGCCCAGTCGATGGCAAGGCCGATGGCAAACGTGATGGCGACCGGGACGACCCAGCCCAGGCCGTCCGCCTGCAGCGGCAGCCAGGTGATCAGCGGCGACAGGGCGTCGGCAGCCCAGCCCAGGGACACGAAGGTCTCGATGGCGGAGTAGATTACAGCAACCCAGATCGGCAGGAAGAACGCCCAGGTGAAACGGGTGCGCTTGGCAAAGGCGGGCTCGATCAGGGTGACCAGGATCAGCGCGATGGCTGGCGGGTAGAGGAAGCCGATGACCGGCGCCGCAATCGCCATGACGAAGTCGAGGCCCTGCGTTGCGATGACCGCGGAGGTGATGGTGAAGATGATGGCCCAGGTGGAGTAGGAGCCCGCGAACTGGGAGCTGAAGTATTCCGCGGTCGCGGTGATTAGGCCAACGGCGGTGGTCAGGCAAGCGAGCAGCACGATCAGCGCGAAGATGACCTGGCCGGCGGTGCCCATGGTCAGGTTGGAGGCGTCGGCAAGCAGGGCGGCACCGTTGTCGTACTGGCCCGGGTTCGGGATGACGCGACCGATGGTGCCCAGGCCGAGGTAGATCGCGCCGAGCATGACACCCGCGCCGACGCCGGCCCAGATGGTGCCGCGGACGATCTGCTTGCCTTCGCTGAAGCCCTTGAACTGAAGGGTGGTGATCACGACGATCGAAAACGCGAGCGCGGCGATCGAGTCCATGGTCAGGTACCCCTCGAGCAGGCCGGAGGTAAACGGACCGTCGGCATAGGCCTCCGCGGGGGCGGCTGGTGCAGCGCTCCACTGGAAGGCGGCCACGGTGATCATGATGACCAGCAGGATGACCAGGGCGGGCACGAGGAATTTGCCCAGGGTCTCCATGATGCGCGTGGGGTTCCAGGCCAGCGCCAGCGCGACGCCGAAGAACACGACGTTGAACACGCCGGAGGCAAACAGACCTTCCCAGCCGAACAGCGGGGTGATCGCGGTCTCCATCGAGACCGCGCCGGTACGTGGCAGCGCGTAGAACGCGCCGATGGACAGGTATGCCAGCACGGGGAACACCACGCCGAAGATGGAGCCGGCGCGCTGCGCGAGGTCGCGCACGTTGGCGCCTGACAGGGCGATGGCGATCACGGCGAGGACCGGCAGGAGTGCGCCGGTGCCCAAAAACCCGAGGATGGCGGGCCAGAAGTTGTCGCCTGCCTGCACCGCGAGCATCGGCGGGAAAATCAGGTTGCCCGCGCCGAAGAACATGGAAAACAGGGCGAGCGCCGTGATGACGATCGTTTTCGTGTGCCCGCCGCTGGCGGTGGGCGTTGCTGTGGAGCTCATTGGAACCTTCCTTGTAAGTATCGGTTTGCTTAAGCGTACCCTGCCAATCCCATTTTTTGGAAACCTTTCCCGCCTAGTGGGAAAATTGGGCCCCGCTTACCGACGCCACTCCCACGCTCACGGCCCCTCCTACACCAGTTGCGCAATCGCCTGCATCGGAATGTCCACCCAGTCGGGGCGGTTGTTCGCCTCGTAGACCACCTCGTACGCCGCCTTATCCACGATGTAGGCGGCGAGCAACGCGTCGTGCTTCGCGCCGTAGCCGGCAAGTAACGTCTCCGTGCACGCCTGTTCCCACTCGGGCGCGAACCCGCCGACCGCCCGCGCGTAGCCGAGCGAGCGGACCATGCCGGCGACATCGCGCAGCCGGTGATCCAGGCGGCGGCGCTGTGCAAGCGAGCGCGCCGGCTCGCCCTCGAAGTCGATGAGGTACCAGCGCTCGGGCGTTTTCAGCGTCTGGCCTAGGTGCAGGTCCCCGTGGACGCGCTGCACCGGCACGCTGCCGGACGCATCCAGCGCTGCGTAGAGCTGTGCAACGCGCGGGGCGACGTCGGCAAGCACCGGGGCGCGGCGCACGTACTCGTCGAAGTTTGCGGCCAGGCGCTGCGCGACGCGTGCCGCGTCAACGTGCTCGACGCCGAACTCCTGGGCCAGCGCGTCGTGGACGGTGCGCATTGCCTCGCCGAGCGCGCCGAACTCCGCCGGATCGAGCGCCCCGCCGGTGGCCAGCTCGAAACCGTCGACGCCGCCAGAAATCAACTGCTGCTGCATCGCCAGCGTCTGCTCGCCGCGGGTGACGTACGCGTTGACCACGGCGACGTTCGGGCAGTCACCGATCCGGCTGAGCAGCTCCACATCCGGGTTCAGCCCGTCCTCGAGGCGGCGGAAGACTTTCACGATGGTGTCGCCGACGACCAGTGAGGTGTTGGATTGCTCCGCCCCCAAAGGGGTAGCCGCACCGGTACGCAGCTCGCCGTGCACCTGGCCAAGCTGGGGCAGGGCAGCGAGGTAGGCGGTGGCGCCGGCGTCGGTGTGCAAGACGTCGGCGTCGAGGTCCGCGCCGCCGAGCAGCACTTGGTAGGTGTCGGTCGTGTCGCCGTGGGTGACGTCGAGAAGCTGCCACTGCGCGTCCTCGACGGGGTGGGACGCGGCGACGTCGATGGCGTCGACAGGTTCGGACTTGGCACCGTAGAAACGCTGGGAGGCAATATCAAACATGCCCCCAGCCTACGGGCCGCGACGGCTACGAGATGTCGAACCAGAAGAAACCGTGCGGGGCGAGCGTGACCAGCCAGGGCAGCTCGCCGATGGCGGGGAACTCGAGCCCGCCGGACAGCTCGCGGGGAGTCACACCCGCGTAGTGGCCGAGCTGCATCTCCACGGCCTGCGGACGCGAGCTCATGTTGTGCACGCACAGGATGCGCTCGACCGCGCCCGACTCGTCGTGGTACTCGCGGATGAAGGCGAGGACTTGCTCGTTGCCGTGCTCGACCTCGATATAGGTGCCGCGGCCAAACGCCTTGTACTGCTTGCGAATGTGCACCAGTTTGCGCACCCACTGCAACAGCGAGTTTTCGCGGTTCATCTGCGACTCCACGTTGACGATGTGGAAGCCGTACTGGTCATTGCGCACCGGCGGTAGGTAGAGGCGCTCCGGCTCCGCCTTGGAGAACCCGCCGTTGCGGTCGTTGGACCACTGCATCGGGGTGCGCACCCCGTCGCGGTCCGGCAACCAGATGTTGTCGCCCATGCCGATCTCGTCGCCGTAGTACAAAAAGGGCGATCCCGGCAGGCTCAACAGCAGAGCGTGGGCGAGCTCCAGGCGGTCGCGGTGGCCGCCGAGCAGCGGGGCGAGTCGGCGCCGGATGCCCACGTTGGCGCGCATGCGCGGGTCGTAGGCGTAGTGCTTATACATGTAGTCGCGCTCTTCCTCCGACACCATCTCGAGCGTGAGCTCGTCGTGGTTGCGCAGGAAGATGCCCCACTGGGCGGTCGCTGGGATCGCCGGGGTTTCGCGCAAAATGTCGATGATCGGCTGGGCGGATTCCTGGTGGATGCCCATGAAGATGCGCGGCATGACGGGGAAATGGAAGGCCATCTGGCACTCGTCGCCAACCCCGTCGGGGCCGCCGTCGCCGAAGTAGGCCACGACCTCATCGGGCATCTGGTTGGCTTCGGCAAGGAGGAAGCGGCCGGGGTATTCCTCGTCGAAAAGCTTGCGCACGCGCTTGATAAAACCGTGGGTTTCTTCCAGGTTTTCGGAGCTGGTGCCCTCGCGCTCGAAGAGGTAGGGGATGGCGTCGAGGCGGATGCCGTCCATGCCCAAATCCAGCCAGAAGCGGATGATGTCGAGGACTTCTTCCTGGACCGCCGGGTTGTCGTAGTTGAGGTCCGGCTGGTGGGAGAAGAAACGGTGCCAGAAGTACTGCTTGCGCACCGGGTCCCACGTCCAGTTGGACTCCTCGGTATCGATGAAGATGATGCGGGTGCCGTCGTACTGCGTATCGTCGTCGGTCCACACGTAGTAGTCGCCGTAGGGCCCGTCCGGGTCCTGCCGGGACGCCTGGAACCACGCGTGCGTGTCCGAGGTGTGGTTGATGGGGAAGTCGGTGATGATGCGGATGCCGCGCTTGTGCGCGGAGTCGATCAACGAGATGAAGTCTTCCACCGTGCCGAACTCCGGCAGCACCTTGCGGAAGTCGCGGATGTCGTAGCCGCCGTCGCGCAGCGGCGAATCATAAAACGGCGGCAGCCACAGGCAATCCACGCCCAACCACTGCAAATAGTCGAGCTTTTCTTCGAGCCCTTTCAGCGTGCCGATGCCGGTGTCGTCCGGGTCGTAGAAGGCACGGACAAGGACTTCGTAGAACACGGCGTCCTTGTACCACTCCGGTTCGGGCCGCTCCCAGGGCTGCTCCGGGGGCGCGGGGGTGTAAAAATCTGAGGCCTGCGGGGTGTGCTCCATGCCCTCCTACAGTAGGCGAATCGCCTCCGCCATGCGGTCGACGGCCTCCTCAAGGATCTCCGGGCTGGTAGCGAAGTTCAGCCGCGCCTTGTGCTCGCCGCCGGGGCCGAAACTCACCCCCTCGTTCATGGCTACCTTCGCGTGCGTGCGCAGCCACGTGGCCGGCTTTTCTGTGGTGAGCCTGGTGTTGCGGAAATCCAAAAACATCAGGTAGGTCGCTTGCGGAAGGTTGACCTCGATGCCGGGGATCTTTTGCGGCAGAACCTCCGCGAGCCAATCTCGGTTTTCGCGCAGCTGCGCTACCTCCTTATCGAGGAAGTCGACGCCGTCGCGGTAGCAGGCCTCGGCAGCGACAATGCCGAGCGTGCCCGTGCCGTCCTTGGCCACGCCGCTCAACCCCTGCCAGGTCTTCACGTCCTCATCGTTGGAAAAGATCAGCTGCGCGCACTTGAGTCCCGCCACGTTCCACGCCTTGGAGGCGGCGGTAATAGTGATGCACACATCCGGGTTGTTCGCGGCCGCACACGTGTGGGCACCGTCGTACACCAGCGGGGCGTGGATCTCGTCGACAATCACACGCGCGCCGTGGCGCCTGGCCAGCGCGCAGATCTCGTCGAGGCGCTCGGCGTCAAACGTCCAGCCGCCGGGGTTGTAGGGGTTGGTCAAAATGAGCGAGCCCGCGCCGCGCGCAAACGCCGCCTCCAGCTCGTCTACGTCCAGCCCCGGTACCGCGGCCACGTTGATGCGTTCGCGCCCGGCGGTCTCAGCCACCTCAAGGAAGGGGTGGTAGGCCGGCACCGGCACGATGACTGGGCCTTGGGTGAAGTATTGGATCGCCAGCAGCACGCCGCGCACCACGTCCGGGATGGGAAAGATGCGCGCTGGGTCCGGCCGCCAGCCGTAGCGCGCGCCATAAAAGTCGGCGACAAGCTCCGGCAGCTGCTGTGCCTGCGGCGCTGGCGTGTAGCCGAACATTTCGCGCTCGACCGCGTCCGCGATGGCGGCTCGCACCGGCTCGGCGGTGGTGAAGTCGCTTTCCGCCACGAACAGCGGCAGCACATCGTCGTCGTACTGGGTCCATTTGCGGGTTCCGCGTGCGCGGAGTTGTGCAAGCTCGGGAAAATCCATGGGCCCAAGCTTATCGACGCCCGCCTCACCACCCCAGCGCTACATTCACGCCCGCGGGCTACGCGTCCTCTTCCTCGTCCTCGTCCGCGGCCTCGTCGAGCTGGAACCCAAAGGATTTCAGGCGCGCCCGGTCCGCGGCCGAGGACGAGGCGGTGAGCGCAAGCAGCTCTGAATAAATACCGCCCGAGACCGCGAGCTCGGCTGGCGGGCCGATCTCGTCGATGCGGCCGTGATCCAGGGTGATGATCGTGTCCACGTCGGCGATCGTGGACAGGCGGTGGGCGATCATGATGGTGGTGCGGTCCTTCATCAACTCGTCGAGGCCCGCCTGCACGGCGCGCTCCGCCTTCGTGTCCAGCGCGGAGGTCGCCTCGTCGAGGATAAGGATGGGGGCGTCTTTGAGCATCGCGCGGGCCACGGCCACGCGCTGGCGCTGCCCGCCGGACAGCCGCAGGCCGCGCTCACCGATGACGGTGTCGTAGCCGTCCTTGAAACGCATGATGAAGTCGTGGGCACTGGCGCGCTTGGCCACGTCGATGACTTCCTCGCGCGTGGCGTTCGGTTTGCCGTAGGCGATGTTTTCGTGCACGGTGCCGGAAAACAGGGCGGGTTCCTGGAAGACGACGCCGGTGGACGCGCGCAGTTCCTCCACGCTGAGGTCTGCGAGGTTGCGGCCGCAGATGGTCAGCGTGCCGTCGACAAGCGGATAGAGGCCTAAGAGCAGATTGACGATGGTGGACTTGCCACCCCCGGATTCGCCGACGAGCGCGATCTTTTCGCCCTCGCGCGCGGAGAAGCTCAGCCCCCGCAGGACGGGCTCGCCGGGCGTGTACGCGAAGGACACGTCATCGAAGGCGAGTACCGGTTCGCGCACGGGCAGGGGGTGGTGCGCGGTGTCGCGGAGCGCCGGCACGTCCGTGGACTGCGTGGCGGCGACGAGCTGCCTGTTCGCGGTCGGCTCGCAGTCTTCGTCCATCACCTTGAAGTAGTCGCGCGAGCCCGCGATGGCGCGCTGCGCGGCATCGACGATCCAGCTCATCATCTGTGCAGGTTGCCGCGCCATCGTGACCATCTGGATGAGCATGACCATCTCGCCAATAGAGAAATGGCCGCTGAGTGTGCGCAAGAACAAGATGAGGTAGATGCCCAAAAAGATCGCGGTCATGGCGATCCCGCGCGCCGTATCCATGCTGTGCCACCAGCGCGACTGCGGCTTCGTCAGCGCCACCGTTTCGTGGTAGTGGTGTCCGAACTTGTCCAGCTCGCGCACCTCGGCAACATACGACTTGGTCACCTTGACCTGGCCGACGACCTCGGCGAAGCGGCCGTTGGCCTCGTCTACGTTGGCGTTCTTGTCCTTCTCGTAGCGCTGCCATCGCTTTGAGGTCAGCGCGGTGAGCCACATGTAGAGCGGGAAGAGCAGCGCGAGCAGGACCGTCAGCGGCCAGTAATAGTAGGCAGTGATGGCCAAAATTGCCGCGACCTGCAGCAACATCGGCAGAAAGTTGTTGGCGAAAGACTGGATGAACTGCGTGACATTGGCAATCGAGCGGTCCAGGCGCGCAATGATCGTGCCGGTGATCTGCGTATCGAAGTAGCGCTGCGGCAGCGACAAGAGCTTGGCAAAGTAGCGCGTGGACATAATCTGCCGGATCCGTGCCACCATCACATCGCCCAAGTAACCGGAGACGTTGCGCAACAGCGCGGCGGCCGACTCGGCGGCAAAAAGTGCCAGCGCCAGCCAGATGATGGTGCGGGTGGGCGCTGGCCCGGTACCGTCGCCAACGTAGCCGACGATGGTGTCGGTTGCCTCCCGGATCAAAAACGGCGAGACCAGCCCCAGTGCCGCAACGCCGGAGGAGATAATGACCACGGCCACGTAGTACGGCCACAGCGCAGACGCGCTGCGTAGGACACGCAATAAAGACTGCATAGTTTGGCTAGGGTACTCGGGCTGTACAGTAAGGAAGAATCGAAACGTCCACTGCCACAACGAGTAAAAAGAGGCGTGTATGTCACACCGTTCGCAGTTTATTGCCGTGCTTCTGACCGCCAGCTCCGTGTTTGCGCTGTCCGGGTGCGTCAGCGGCAAGGAGAGCGTGGAATCCCAAGAAGAGGAAATCGAGATCACCACGCCGACCGGCGCGCCCGCGCCCGAGTTCAAGGCGGAGGAGGTCGACCCTGTGGTCACCGACAAGCTCAACGGCGACCGCGTCGAGGACCCGGCAATGGACCTGTCGTACAAATGGCAGGGCACAAGCTACGAGCCCAACGGCGGCACGGTCGTAGTGGTGGCGGTGACCAACGAGAGCGACGTGCCGATGCCGGCCGACACCCTTACCCCGCAGCTGCGCTACAACGCGGGCGGGTCCTCGATGCAGACGGCCGATCCGAAGAGCGCGGAAAACGCCGACGTCGACATCATCGGCGTTGACCTGCCGCTTGGCCCGGGCGCGACCACGAACGCGAAGTACGCCTTCGACGTGTCCACGGGCAACCTGTGGGACGCGGAATTCACCATCGGCAACGTGACGTTTAAAGGGAATCTGAATAATTAATGCGAGAGCAAGTAGTGCTTATCGACGCCACGGGGCACCCCATCGGCGCCGCCGATAAAGCCGAAGTGCACACCGACTCGACGCCGCTGCACCTCGCGTTTTCCTGCTGGCTACTCGACGAAAACGGCCGCCTGCTGCTCACGCGCCGCGCGCTGGGCAAGCTGACCTGGCCGGGCGTGTGGACGAACTCGTTCTGCGGCCACCCCGCCCCGGGCGAGGCGACCGCGGACGCGGTGCGCCGCCGCGCCGCAGAAGAACTCGGCATGCCCGACATCGACGCGGTCACCGAGGTGCTGCCCGACTTCCGTTACCGCGCGGTGGATTCCTCCGGCGTGGTGGAAAACGAGGTCTGCCCGGTCTTTACCGCGCGGATGGTACCGGGCGTGGAGCTCGCGCCGAACCCCGAAGAGGTGGACTCCTGGGTGTGGGCAGACCCGCGCGATGTGATCAGCGCTGCGGAGGCGACGCCGTTCGCGTTCTCGCCGTGGCTGGTGGAAGAGCTGGCCGACGAGCGGCTGCGCCGCGCGCTCTAGTGTTCTTGCGCCACAGGCGCGAACACGCCACGTACGTAGCCGAGCGGATCGGTGACTTCTTCCGCGCCCGCGCCGTCGAGGCGCACGCGCATGACCGTCCTGTCTTCTGCGTAAGGGCGCCAGCCGGCCTCGCCAGTGCGCGCGAAGTGGGTCAGCCACGCGTTGAGCCTCGTGCCGGTACTGAAGGCGGGCGTGAGCTCCTTGGAGTGGTACGCCGGGCGGGTGTCGGTAGGCAAGAGCTCGGCCTGCCACAGCTCGCCGGGCGCGCCCTCGGCGATCTGGTCGACCCAGCGTCGGCACAACGCATCGGAGATGAGCCGGCCGCCGACAGCGTGCGGATCCATCGCGGCCGCGCGCTCGAGGTAGGCACGGGTGTGGCCTTTCGCCACGCCCATGTGCCGGGCCATAAGCGTTGCTGCGGGTTTGCCCATCCCCACGCGGTCAAGTCCGCGGACCATCGGTATGAATTCGTCGCGGGTGGAAGTGACAACCAGTGGGACGCGAGCAAGCGCGCCCGCCTCAAGAGGGAAGGGGCCGAGCGCGATATCGGTCGCGTACTGAGTGCGGAAGCGCCCGTAGGCCCGAGCGATGCGCTTCGGGTTGCGCGCAGCTAGCGCGTTGAGTTCGCCGCGCAGCAGCGGTGTGCCGAGCGCGCCGCGCGCCGCCCACTTGCGCGCGGCGAAGCTACGGCGAGGGAAGACGGGCGAGGCCACGACCGCGCGGCGGAACTCGCCCTTGTAATGGTCGCGACGTGCGAGCCAGAGTGCGATGTCGGCACCGGCGCTGTGGCCGACGATCGTCACGTTTGTGGGGTCGCCGCCGAAGGGCTCGATGTTGCGCTGGATCCAGGAAAGCGCCGTCGCGCAGTCCTGCACCGCCCGGTACTCGTGCGGCGCGTCGCCTGACAGCGGCAACATGCCGGGAAACTTCAACCGGTAGCCAACGCGCACGTGCACAAACCCCGCGCGCGCAAAGCCTTCCGGGTTACTGAAGGTGTCCGTGTGGCTGCCTTCCTCGAAGCGCCCGCCGTGGATGAAGACGATCACCGGCAGGTCGTCGTTTCTGCGCGCGCCCTCCGGGGTGGTGATGGAGAGGCGGGTGGTGGACGGGTCAGGCGCGGTGGCGTCGATAAGCAGGCCGGTTGGTGCGGGCGCGGGCGACTCGAAGGGAGCGGGCACATGCGCGTACGGGATCGAGTGGAAGGTACGCACCTCGCCGTCGCTGGTGCCCACGATGGCGCCCGCGGGCGCGGTGACTTGGGTTTCGCGCGTAGACATGCCGCAATCTTAACCGCCTAAGATGGCCGCCATGACCAATCCACTACTTGCGCCGTCGACGCTGCCGTACCAACTGCCCGACTTTGCCGCCATCGAGCTGGACCACGTCGAACCAGCGTTTGACGAGGCGATTTCCCGCCACAACGCTGAGATCGCCGCGATCTGCGCGGAAGCAACCCCCACGTGGGAAAACACCGTTGAGGCCTTCGAGCTGGCCGGGGCGGACCTCGAGCGCGTGCTCGCCTGGTTTTTTAACCTGCAGGGCACCGACGCCACCGCCGAGTTCGACGCCGTGGCCGATGCAATCGTGCCGCGTCTCACCGCGCACACAGACGAGATCTACCAAAATGCTGAGCTCTACCGCCGGCTGCGCGCCGTCGAAGCGCCCGCGGACGAAGAGTCGCAGCGCCTCCACGAGCTTCTGCTGCGCCGCTTTACCCGCCGCGGCGCGGAACTCGACGCCGCCGGGCAGGCACGGCTGCGGAAGCTCAACGAGCGTCTTGCCGAACTCTCCGAACACTTCGGCCGCAACCTGCTCGCCGACACCAAGAAGCTTGCCGTCCGTTTCACCCGCGATGAGCTCGCGGGGGTGAGCGAGGATCAGCTCGCCGCCTTTGCCGACGGCGACAGCTACCTCGTTCCCATCGAGCTGCCGTCGACCCAGTCACTCCAGGCTGATCTTTCCGATCCCGCCGCCCGCCGCGCGCTTTTCGACGCCTCCCTCGCACGCGGTGCCGAATCCAACGCCCCGATCGTGCGCGAGGCGGTCGCGCTGCGCCAGGAGCGCGCGAAACTGCTCGGCTTTGCCACACACGCCGACTACGTCATCGCGGAGGAAACCGCAGGCAACGCGGACGCGGCGCGGGCGCTCATCGCCGACCTCGCGCCGGCCGCGGCGGCAAACGCGGCGGCCGAGCGCAAACTCGACGGCGAGCTTGCCGTCTCGCGCGGCGTGGACCTCGACGCAGACGGCCTCGACGGTGCGGACTGGCCGTACTGGTCCGCGCAGCGCAGGGCCGAGGAACTCGACGTCGACGAGGCGGAGCTGCGCAAATACTTCCCGCTGTGGCAGGTCCTCGAAGACGGCGTGTTCTACGCGGCGAACCTGCTCTACGGCATCACCGTCAAGCGCCGCGAGGACCTGCGCGGCTACCGCGACGACGTGCAGGTGTGGGAGGTCACAGACCACGACGGCACCGGGCTCGGCCTGCTGCTGACCGACTACTCCGCCCGCGAGAGCAAGCGCGGCGGCGCGTGGATGAGCAGCTTCGTGGACCAGTCACTTTTGGCCGGAACGAAACCGGTGGTGGTCAACGTGATGAGCGTCAACAGCGAACTGCTCACCATCGACGAGGTCACCACCGTCTTCCACGAGTTTGGTCACGCCCTCCACGGCCTGCTGTCTCACGTGCGCTACCCGTCGCTTTCCGGCACCAACGTGCCGCGCGACTGGGTCGAATTCCCCTCGCAGATCAACGAGAACTACGCGTTCGCGCCCGAGATCGTGCGCCACTACGCCCGCCACGTCGACACCGGCGCACCGCTTCCCGACGAGCTGCTGGCCGCCGTGCGCGCCTCGCGCACCTTCGGCCAGGGCTTCGCCACCGCCGAGTACCTGGCGGCGGCCGCGATCGACCTGGAATGGCACTCGCTGCGCGATACACCGCCGCAGGACATCGAGGCCTTCGAGGAGGATGTGCTGCGCCGCTACCACCTCGACGTGCCGGGGCTCACGCCGCGGTACCGCTCCACGTGGTTCAATCACATTTTCGCCGGCGGCTACTCTGCGGGCTACTACTCCTACCTGTGGGCTGAGGCGCTCGATGCTGACGGCTTCGAGCTGATCCGGGAAGAGGGCATCAACCGCGAAACTGGCGAGAAGTTCCGCGAGACGATCCTCTCGCGCGGGGCCGCGCGAGACTTCCAAGCGGCCTACCGCGCCTTCCGCGGACGGGACAAGGACACGCGCCCGCTGCTCGTGCGGCGCGGGCTCGAAGGGACGGAGCTCTAACACCTTGTTTGGATTAAGCCCCTGGCTGCAGCTGCCAATCGTACTCGCCGTCGCCGTGCCGTTGGCGTCCGTGGCGGCGTGGGCGATGCTGCGGGTTGCTGATTGGTTGGCGTATCTGCGCAACCGCGCCCGCGAGCGTCAGTTGCCGACGAAGCAGGCGCGGGAAGTAGACTAAGCGCCATGGCAAACCCGGAAGAACTGCGTAAGCAAGATCAGCGGCTGCCGAAGCCGCAGCGCAAGTACCCGCAGTCGCGCGTGACGCAGGCGCTCTACGTCATGCTCGCGCTCATCGTCGTCGCCGCGCTGCTCGGCGGCCTCTTCTAGGCCCTTTTACGCCGAGTGCGTGCGGCGCGACGCCTCGGCGACGCGGTGGAAGAGGGGATTGTCGCGCAAGTCATCGATGAGCACGGGGGCACCGCTCGCGTCGGTGAGCGGGATGCACCAGTTGGAGTACTGCTCCGAGTTGGTGCCGGGCTGGTTTTGGATGCGGCGATCGCCGACCATGTCCACCAGATTCGTCACCGTCATCGCCGACGGGGTCGACGCGATGAAGCGCGTCAGCCCCACCAACAGGTCATCGAGTGAGCCCGCAGCGTCGAACTCGCCGAGGTCGAATTGGCTAAAATCCGTCTCCGCGAACGCGGTGCCCGCGAACGCACCCTCGGCGCGAGCCTGGTTGAGCACGCGCCCGATCCACACGCCGTCGTTCGCGTTGAGCTCGGCGAGCGACTCGCTGACCAGGCCGAGCTTGGAGCGCAGCTCGTTGTGCGCCCCTTCGAGGTAGCCGGCCGTCGGCGGCAGGTCGTGCGTGCCAACTGCCGAGAGCGCCAGGTGGCGATACTGGTCCGCGGGCCGCGGGTCGCCGGCCGGCGGGATGGACTCGAACCAGAGCACGGTGGTACCGAAAATGCCGGTGTCGCGCAGCACGTCTTGGACCCACGGCTCGAAGGTGCCGAGGTCCTCGCCGACGACAACCGCGCCTGCGCGCTGCGCCTCCAACAGCAAGATGCCCACCATCGCGCGGAAGTCGTAGTTCATGTACAGCCCGTCGGCGGGGGTGTCCTCGCGCGGCAGCCAGAACAGGCGGAACAGGCCGAGGATGTGGTCGACGCGGATGCCGCCCGAGTGGCGCAGCACGGTGCGCAACAGGTCGCGCCACGGCCCGTAGCCAACGCGAGCGAGCGCCTCCGGGTTCCACGGCGGCTGCGACCAGTCCTGGCCCTGCTGGGAGTACTGGTCCGGCGGGGCACCCACGGAGGCGTCCTGGACGAGCACGTCGGCGAGCGTGTGCGCGTCGGCGCCGTCGGGGTGGATGCCCACCGCGAGGTCGGTCATGATCCCGATGCGCATCCCCGCGGCGAGTGCGCGGTCCTGGGCGACGCGGCGCTGCTCGTCGGCGATGAACTGCAGCCACATGTAAAAACGCACCGTCTCTTCGTCCGTCTCGGCGGCGACGGCGTGCTGGCCGCGCTCGAGGTCGGCGGCGCGCGAAGCGCACCACTGCGCGAACTCGCGCAGCCCCTCGCCCTCGTCGAGGGTGTAGAGCTCGAAATCGTGGGCGCGGCCCTCATCCTGCTGGGACAGGAAGAACAGCTCGCGCAGCACGGCGAGTTTGGTGCCGAAGACGGCATCGCGCTCGAGCGGGGCGGCGGTGCGGTTCATCGCCTTCAGCGGCGCGGCAAGTTCGTCGACGTCGGCGCGCGTGCCCGCGTCCAGGTGCAGGTACTCGGGCACCGCCTCGACCGAGATGTAGATGGGGTTGACGAAGCGGCGCGACGCCGGCAGGTACGGCGAGTCCTCCACTGGCGGCACTGGCTGCGCGGCGTGCACCGGGTTGATCAACAGGTAGTCGGCGCCCTCGGCGGCGACGGTCTCGGCCAGGCGCGCGAGGTCCTCAAAGTCGCCGATGCCCCAGGACTGGGTCGAGCGCACCGAGTACAGCTGCGCCATCACGCCGTAGGCGGGTCGCTGGACCAGTGCCTCATTCGACTGCAGGCGCGCGGGCACGACGATAAGCGTCGAGACCTCGTGCAGGTCGTCGGATTCTAAGTGCAGCTCGTGGAAGCCCTCCGGCAGGTCGCCAGGGACGTGGAAGGTGGCCTCGCCCCACACGGTGCCGTCGGCGGCGGTGGTCGGCGGCGTCCAGTTCTCGTCCTGGTAGGCGTCCCGCGAGGAGCCGTCCTCGAGGCGGATCCAGCAGTGCGCGTAGTGGCCGTCGTGCACGTGCACGTTGAAGTGCTGCTCTTCGCCGGCGGTAGCCACCACGGTGGGCGGTAGCGGGCGGGTGGCGAGTTCGGTCGCGCGGGCGTCGATAAGCGCGCGGAGCGTCTCGTCGGTGGGGGAGTCGGGCACGTCAACGTCGATGGCGCGCAGCAGTTTGAGGAAGGACTGGGCGGGCGGGGTGGTCAGCTGCCCGTCGGAGGCTCGGTAGGCGGTGCCGAAGCCGTAGGACTGGGCCAGAGACAGCAAGAGATCCTCGTTCATCACAGTCAATATTGTGCCAAACGCGCGTGACCGGGGCCAGGTGGGGCTTCAGGCGGTAGTGTGAGGGTTTATGTCGCAGAATGCTTACACAACGGACCTTGGTTTCACGGTGCCGCCGGAGGAGAATTGCCTCAGTCAGCTCATTGCGCTGTGCGAAACGCAGCCGCACATTGTGCTGTTTTCGCGACCGCGCAACTACGACTGGGTCAACGTGACAGCCGGAGAATTCCTCGAGGAAGTCTACGAGGCGGCGAAAGGCCTGGTCGCCGCGGGTGTGGAGTCGGGCGACCGCGTGGCAATTTTGTCGGCGACGCGCTACGAGTGGTCGCTGATGGATTTCGCCATCTGGGCGGCGGGCGCGATCTCCGTGCCGATTTACCCCTCGAGTTCAATGTCGCAGATCCAGTGGATCCTGGAAGACTCGGGCGCGAAGCTGGCGCTGACCGAAACGCGCGACCACACGCAGCTCATCAGCTCCTTCCTGCTGCAAGACGACGGCACGCCCCGGCTCGCTGGGTCGACGTCCAAACTGCAGAAGATCTACGAATTCAATGCCTCCGGCGTGGAAACCCTGAAGTTCGAGGGCCGCGACGTGGAGCAGTCGCTTATCGACGCCCGCGTGGCCGCCATCACCCACGACCACATCGGCTCCATCGTCTACACCTCGGGCACGACTGGCCGACCCAAAGGCGTGGAGCTGACCCACGGCAACTGGATCCACCAAACCCGCGCGCTGATCTTCAACGAGATCGGAGAGGTTGCCGTGCCCGGCAAGCGAGTGGTGACGTTTTTGCCGCTGGCGCACGTGCTGCAGCGTGCCGTCTCCCTCGCACTCGCGATGGCGGGCGCGACCCAGTCGCACTGGTCCGACACCTCCACCTTGACCGTGGAGCTGCAGCGCGCGCGACCCAACATGGTGCTCGGCGTGCCGCGCGTGTTTGAAAAGGTGCGCAACGCCGCCTACAACAAGGCCGCCGACGGCTCCGCGGTGGGCAAGCGCGTCTTCCTCGAGGCAGAGCGCGCCGCGATCGAGTACTCCAAGGCGATGGAAACGTCCGAGGGACCGAACCGCGTGCAGAAGGCGAAGCGCAAGGTGTTTGAGAAGCTTGTGTACTCCAAGCTCAAAGACGCCATGGGTGGTGCCGTGACCTACGGCATCACGGGCGGGTCGGCGATGAGCGCGGACCTATCGCACTTCTTCCGCGGCATGGGCGTGCCCGTGTTCGAGGGGTATGGCCTGACTGAGACGTGTGCGGCGGCGTGCGTGAACAACAAGGTTGGCCAGAAGATCGGCACGGTTGGCCCGCCGGTCAACGGCTACTCGGTGCGCATCAACGACGACGGCGAGATCGAATTCGCCGGCCCAGGCGTGTTCAAGCAGTATTGGAACAACCCGGAGGCCACCGCAGAAGCCTTCGACGAGGGCTGGTTCAACACCGGCGACCTCGGCGAGGTGGACGACGAGGGCTTCGTACGCATCACTGGCCGCAAGAAGGACCTTATTGTCACTGCCGGCGGCAAGAACGTCTCGCCAGGTCCGATGGAGGAGATCATCCGCCAGGACCCGCTGATTTCGAATGCGTTGATCGTCGGCGACGGCAAGCCGTTCATCGGCGTGCTCGTCACGCTCGACGAGGACGAGCTGGCCCGCTGGAAGGCGGACCGCAACATCCCCGAGCACCGCAAGCTGGCCGAGCTCGCTCTGGACGCGAGCCTGCGCGCGGAGGTCCAGGACGCGATCAACATGGCCAACGCCACCGTCTCGCATGCCGAGGCGATCAAGAAGTTCCGCATCTTGGACCGCGACCTGTCTGAGAAGGACAACGAGATGACGCCGACGATGAAGGTCAAGCGCAACGTCGTCTTCGAGCGCTTCAGTGAGGACATCGACAAGCTCTACGAGCGGTAGCGGCGCGCCGTCCACGGCGCGCCACCGCTGTGGCTTAGCATGGCTCCCAGCAAATCTTTAGTTGTAGTCCAAGCGAACCGAAGGGGGCTTATCCGTGCGCAAGACAGCGGCCATGCTGCGGCACCGTGAGCTCACGCAGGAGATTTACAACATCGGCGATGAGGTTGCCGAATACATCGAGCACATCGCCGAAGCTGTTGCGGACTACGACGGCGAGCTCACCGACGACTGCCTCGCCGAGTTCGTCGAGATCGCCGATGACGCTCGCGTAGACGCGCGCCGGGTCGTCGGCGAGCTGATCGGGTTGCGCCAGGCACTGACTTCGGGGATGCGCGCGGGCGTGCTCTCGGCCTCTGCCTGCCCCGAGGAAAAGGTGCCGGAGCCCGAGCTTCTCGACGCCGCCGGCTTAAGCGATCTCTTCCCACTCGCCGCCCCCTTCTCCGTGCAGACGATGGAAGACGCGCTGACCGGCCGCACCGACTTAACGGTGCAGCACCTCACCGAGATCGTCTCTTACACCCTGGAACAGACCGACATGGTCGCCCGTGAACTCGGCGCGGTGAGTCTGCCGCACCTGTTCGCCACCGTCTCGGAGCTCGTCGAGGCCGTTGTCGACGGGTGGGTCGAGACCGTGTGCGTAGACCACCCGGCGTTCGCGCGCACCATGCGCGGGACGAACCCGCCGGAGTTTTTGGAAGAGCGCGCCCGCATCAACCGGATCGTGGAAAAGGTGGCCGCGAAGCGTTCGCGCCGCGGCGCCTAGACTAGCCGCATGGCTGAATCCGAGACAGGTCGAGACACCTTCGGTGTCTACATTCACGTCCCCTTCTGTGCGACCCGCTGCGGCTACTGCGACTTCAACACCTATACGCCTAACGAGGTGGAGTCCTCCCATGCGGAATACCTTGACGCGTTGGAGCTCGAGCTTGAACTCGCCGCGGCGCGGGTCGCCGCGCGCGGTGCGCACACGGTGTTTATCGGCGGCGGCACGCCGTCCCTGCTCGGCGCGGCGGGGCTGGCTCGCGTGCTGGACGCGGTGCGCGCCACCTTCGGGCTCGCGGGCGGTGCCGAGGTGACCACGGAGTCGAACCCGGAGTCCACGAGCCCCGAATATTTCGCGGGCCTGGTGGACGCGG
The DNA here is from genome assembly GCF_025152525.1 of Corynebacterium sp. p3-SID1056. Taxonomy (GTDB): domain Bacteria; phylum Actinomycetota; class Actinomycetes; order Mycobacteriales; family Mycobacteriaceae; genus Corynebacterium. The sequence goes on along the minus strand of NZ_JALXXL010000007.1, from coordinate 63,445 downwards.
GCTTTACGCGTGTGTCTTTGGGCATGCAGTCGGCGTCCGCGCCGGTGCTCAAGGTGCTTGACCGGGCGCACACCCCGGGCCGCGCCGTCGCGGCGGCGAAAGAGGCGCGTGCCGCAGGCTTCGCGCACGTGAACCTGGACATGATCTACGGCACGCCGACGGAAACCGACGATGACGTGCGTAAAACCCTCGACGCTATCCTGTCTGCTGACGTGGACCACGTCTCCGCCTACTCGCTGATCGTGGAGGACGGCACGGCGATGGCGCGCAAAGTCCGCCGCGGCGAGCTGCCGGCACCCGAAGAGGAGGTCTACGCCCGCCGTTACGAACTCATCGCCCTGGTGCTCGAGCACGCCGGTTTCGACTGGTATGAGGTGTCGAACTGGGCAAAGCCGGGCGGGGAGTGCCGCCACAACCTGCTCTACTGGCGCGGCGGGCAGTGGTGGGGCGCGGGGCCGGGCGCGCACTCCTATATCGGGCGTGAGCGCTTCGCCAACGTCAAGCGGCCCGAGCGCTACGCCGCACTGCTACGCGCCGGCGAGCTGCCGGTGGATTTTTCGGAAACGCTCAACGACACCCAGCACCACGACGAGCAGGTGATGCTCGGGCTACGGCTCAAAGAGGGGATTCCTGCCGGTTGGGTCGGCGGTGGGGCGCGGGGGGTCGTCGAAAAGCATGTACGCGGCGGGCTGCTGACTTCCGGCGAGCGCATTGCGGTCACGGATGCGGGCAGGCTGCTTGCCGACGGCATCGTCACCGATATTTTGGCCGCCGAGTAGGATAGCTGGCAGTCGATGAGAGGGAGTGCTAATGAGTGCTGCTGATGACCGCCGCCGCGCGGTGCTGCGCGCAATCGTTGCCGACTACATCGCGCAGCAAGAACCTGTCGGATCTAAGGCGCTGGTCGAGCGCCACAAGCTGGGCGTGAGCTCGGCGACCATCCGCAACGACATGAGCGTGCTGGAGCAACAGGGCTACATTAGCCAGACCCACACCTCCTCGGGTCGCATCCCCACGGAGGCCGGCTATCGTGCGTTTGTCGACGCCCTCCACGACGACGTCAAACCGCTGTCGGTGGCCGAGCGCCACGCCATCCTCGACTTTCTCGAGCACGGCGTCGACCTCGAAGACGTGCTGCGCCGCAGCGTGCAACTGCTCGCGCAGCTGACTAACCAAGCCGCCGTCGTGCAGCTGCCCAACCTGGAAATCTCCCGGGTCAAACACTGCGAGGTCGTGGCGCTGACGCCGACGCGCCTGCTCCTCGTGGTCATCACCGACTCCGGCCGCGTGGACCAGCGCAATGTGGAGCTGCGCAGCCCGCTCGCGGACGCCCACGTCCCCGTGCTGCGCGACCTACTCAACGACATCCTCGTTGGCCGCACGATGCGCGAGGCCGCCGCCGGGCTTTCCGCCCTGCATGCGCGCGCCCCACGCGAACTCGCCGACGCCGTGTCGCGCTGCGCTGCGGTGCTCGTGGACACGTTGGTCGACACCGCCGCGGACCGGCTGCTGATCGCGGGCGCGGGCAACCTCACCGTGCACCGGCTCGCCGACCTCCACAGCGTGATCGACGCGCTTGAGCAGCAGGTCGTGGTGCTCAAACTGCTCGCAACCGCCCAAGACATGGAGCGCGTCTCCGTGCGCATCGGGCGCGAGAACGAGAACGAGGAATTTTCCCAGGCGGCAATTGTTACAACTGCGTATGGTGCAGGCGACGAAGCGCTCGGCGGGCTCGGGGTGGTGGGGCCGACCTACATGGACTACCCCGGTACCATGCAAAAGGTTGCCACAGTCGCCCGCTACATCAGCCGCATCCTGCAGGGCGAATAACGCGGCGCGCGCCGCACTTGGACTTCTACAACTGTGAAAGGTGTTACATTTTGGCACGTGACTACTACGGCATCCTCGGCGTCGACCGGGAGGCCACCGAGCAGGAGATTAAGAAGGCGTACCGCAAGCTCGCCCGCAAATACCACCCGGACGTCAACCCGTCCGAGGAAGCGGCGGAGAAGTTCGCGGAAATCTCGCTCGCCCAAGAAGTGCTCTTGGACCCGCAAAAGCGCAGCATTGTCGACCGCGGCGGCGACCCGATGGAGCAGGGCGGCGGCGCACCCGGCGGCGCGGGCGGCTTCGGCGGTTTTGGCGGCGTCGGCGACATCTTCGAAGCGTTCTTCGGCGGCGGCGCCGGCGGGCGCGAACCGCGCTCGCGCGTCCAACCCGGCAACGATGCGTTGCTGCGCACCCAGATCACCCTGGAGGAAGCGTTTTCCGGTGTGCGCAAGGAAGTCACCGTCGACACCGCGGTGCTGTGCAACAAGTGCCACGGCTCCGGCTCCGAGTCGGGGGCCAAACCGCAGACCTGCGACTACTGCAAGGGACAGGGCGCGGTCCAGGAGATGCAGCAGTCCTTCCTGGGCAACGTGATGACCACGCACGAGTGCCCGAAGTGCCACGGCTACGGCGAAATCATTACGGATCCGTGCCGCCAGTGCGCCGGCGACGGCCGCGTGCGCGCCACCCGCGACCTCACAGTGAAGATTCCGGCCGGCATTGCCTCCGGGATGCGTATCCGCATGGCCGATCAGGGCGAGGTCGGCCACGGCGGCGGACCGGCGGGTGACCTGTACGTGGAAGTCCACACCACCCCGCACAAGGTCTTTGCCCGCGAAGGCAACGACCTGCACCTCCAATTGCGCGTTCCCATGTACGATGCCGCGCTCGGCACCGAGCTTCACGTGGACAACCTGGCCGGTGAAACAACCACGATTGCCGTCCCGGCGGGCGTGCAACCGGGCGAGGAGATTGTGCTGCACGGAGAGGGCATGCCGAAGCTGCGCGCCGAAGGTGCCGGCGACATGATCGCGCACGTGCAGGTGGTTGTGCCTACGGATCTGTCCAAGGATGCACGCGCAACGCTGGAACAGCTGCGCGAGGGCCACGAGGACTCGGCGCGCGTCCACACCGGTGACGAGGGCGGCGGCGACGGATTCTTCTCCCGCATGCGAGACAGGTTCCGCCGCTAATGAGCCTGCCGTACTTCTACGCGCCGCGGCCCGCCGAGGGTGTGCTCACCGGTGCGGAGGCGAAACACGCGCACGTCAAGCGCATCAGCCAAGGCGATCGCATCATGCTTGTCGACGGCTCCGGCCACGCCGCGGAAGTCACAGTCCGCGACTGCTCCCGCGAGCGCGTGGTTGGCGACGTTGTAACAGAGCATGACGTCGAGGCGCCGCAGCCGCAAGTGGTGCTCGTGCAGGCGGTGCCGAAGTCCGAGCGCGCTGAGCTGGCGGTCGACCTTGCGGTCCAAGGCGGCGTCGACGCCATCATCCCGTGGATCTCGCACCGCACCATCGCCCGCTGGAGCGCGGACAAGCAGGACAAGCAGGTGCAGAAGTGGCGCAACCAAGCGGTGGCGTCAGCGAAGCAGTCGCGCCGCGCGAACTGGCCCGAAGTACACGACCCGGTGACGACAAACCAGCTCGCCGAGCGCATCGCCGGGAAGCGCGCCATCGTCTTGCACGAGGACGCGAAGACGTCGATAAGAGACGTCGACTTCACCGGCGTCGAAACCCTGTACGTCCTGGTCGGCCCGGAGGGCGGGATCGGCGCAGATGAGTTAGATTTGCTCGGGGCCCAGCCCGTGCGGTTGGGGCCGCAGGTCTTGCGCACAGCGAGCGCTGGGTTTGCGGCACTGTGCGCCATCGGCGCGTTGACATCTCGCTGGTAGCGTTGGGAGCACGATGCACACTCACAATGACGTGAACACTTCACAGGCCGAAAACGATTCAGCGAAGGTGACTCGCAAGCTCGACCTTGACTCGGCATACGCGCAGGCAGTACTTGGCGTCAACGACGCAAACCTGCGAGTGCTCAACCGCCAGCTCGCGGCGAACCTGCACGCGCGCGGGACGACGTTGACGGTGCGTGGCACAGAGGCGGAAGTGGTGTCTGCAGCGCAAGTGGTAGACGAGTTGGAGTCGATGGCGCGCCGCGGCGTCCCCGTGGACCAGGACACCGTTGTGCAGGCGGTGCGCATTATGGAGGCGGAGGCACCGGAGTCCGCCTCGGAGATCCTCGGCGCGGAAATCGTCGCCCGGCGCGGCAAGGTGATCCGCCCGAAGACGGCGGGCCAGCGCGCGTACGTGGATGCGATCGACGCGAACACCATTACCTTTGGCATTGGCCCGGCAGGTTCCGGCAAGACGTATCTCGCGGTGGCGAAGGCGGTGCAGGCGCTGCAGGCCAAGGAGGTCAAGCGGATCATTCTTACCCGCCCCGCGGTCGAAGCTGGCGAGAAGTTGGGCTTTCTGCCGGGCACGCTCAGCGACAAGATCGACCCGTACCTGCGCCCGCTGTACGACGCGTTGCGCGACATGGTGGACCCGGAGGCGATCCCGAAGCTGGTCGACGCAGGGATCATCGAGGTCGCTCCGCTAGCGTACATGCGCGGCCGGACTCTGTCGGATGCGTTCGTGATCTTAGACGAGGCGCAGAACACGACCGGCGCGCAGATGAAGATGTTCCTCACCCGCTTGGGCTTCGGCTCGAAGATGGTGGTCACCGGCGATATTTCTCAGGTGGATTTGCCGCGCGGTACCGTGTCTGGGCTGCGCGTGGCCCGCCGCATCTTGTCCAATATTGAAGACATCGCGTTTCAGGAGATGCGCGGCGAAGACGTGGTGCGCCACCACCTGATTTCCCGCATCGTTGCTGCTTACGACCGGCACGATGCCCAGAATTCGATGCGCTACGAGAAGCGTCAGCGCGAGCTTGAGCGCGAGCGCGAAAAGGAGGCAGGACAGTGAGCATCGAGGTTCTCAACGAGTCCGGCGAGGCGGAAGTCAACGAGCAGATGCTTATCGACGTCTGCTCGTTCGCACTCCAGGCCATGGACGTCCACCCCGACACCGAGGCCACCATTACGCTCGTCGATGAGGCGACGATGGCAGACCTCCACGTCCGCTGGATGGACTTGGAAGGCCCCACGGATGTGATGAGCTTCCCGATGGACGAGCTGACCCCGGGCGGCGGACGCCCCGACGCGAACCCACTGGGGGCGGCGATGCTAGGCGACATCATTTTGTGCCCGGCGTTCGACCGCAAGCAGGCGGAGATGGCGGGCCACGATCTTGCTCACGAACTGGCGCTGTTGACGGTGCACGGAGTACTGCATCTGTTGGGCTACGACCATATCCAGCCGGCCGACGAGCGCGAAATGTTCGCGCTGCAGAACGAAATCCTTGCCGACTGGTACGACTCTTTGGCCGCTCGCGGCGTCGAATACCAGCCCAAGCCCACCGGTCCGCATGCGTTTCCCTCTGCCGCGGACCGTGAAGAACTCGACCGCCGGATGCGTGGCGCGAACGAGAAAGACTAGGCACCTGTATGCACCACACTGTCATCTATGGCGTTGTCGCGATTGCGGCGATGCTGCTTTCGGGGCTTTTCGGCTCTGTGGAATCCGCGCTCTCGCCGGTGTCCCGCGCACGCGTGGAGAACATGGTCAAGGACGACGTGGCGGGCGCGGCCGCGCTGCTGCGGGTAGTCAAATCTCGGGCGAACCACATCAACATGCTGGTCATGCTCCGCACCGTGCTAGATATCACCGCGGCGGTGTTCGCGGCGATGACGGCGATGGACCTGATCGCCCAGGACTCGTGGGCGATCACGGCCGCCGTGGTAGCGGTGGCGCTGTTGCAGTTCGGCATCATTGGGGTGTTTGCCCGGACCGCGGGCAAGCGTAACCCGTACACAATTTCTTTAAAGGCTGCGCAGTGGCTCGTGGTTTTCCACGCGGTGTTTGGCCCAGTGGCGCGCGGCTTGATCAGGCTGGGCAACATCTTCCACCCCGGCGAGGATTTCCGCGACGGCCCGTACGCCACTGAGGTGGAGTTGCGCGAGGCTGTCGACATTGCGCAGGAAAAGGGCGTCGTGGAAACGACCGAGGGGAGGATGATTCAAAACATTTTCGACCTCGCGTCGACGCACGCCCGCCAGGTGATGGTGCCGCGGCCCGAGATGATTTGGATCGAGGGGGAGAAGACGGCACGCCAGGCCACCAGTCTGATGGTGCGTTCCGGGCATTCGCGCGTTCCGCTGATTGGGGAAAACGTTGACGAGATCGTCGGCGTGGCCTACCTCAAGGACATGTTTGGGCACAACGGTGCGCCGATCGCTGGGTCGACGGTATTGACGGAGTTCATGCGCGAGCCGCTGTTTGTGCCGGAGTCGAAGCCCTTGGACGAGTTGCTGCGGCAGATGCAGCAGCAAAATATGCACATCGCGATCGTCATTGATGAGTTCGGTAACGTGGCCGGGCTGCTCACGATGGAGGACCTGCTCGAGGAAATCGTCGGCGAGATCACCGACGAGTACGACGAGGACGAGGACGCCCCGATCGAGCAGGTCGGTGAGCGTCGCTTCCGTGCGCAGTCGCGCCTGCCGCTGGACGATTTGGTCGACTACCTTGCGGATAACTTCGATTACTCGGTGGAGTTTGATGATGAGCTCACCGATTCCGTCGACACCGTCGCCGGACTGTTGTCCTACCAGCTGGGTCGCGTCCCGTTGCCAGGCTCGTCGACGGTGATTGACGGCGTGCGTTACACCGCCGAGGGTGGCTTCGACCGCCGCGGCCGGATCAAAACCCGGACCGTGCTTATCGACGTCCCCGCGCCGCCCGCCGAACCACTCGCCCCAGAAGCCTAACCTTTGTCAGCCCCTTCACCCTTAACGCGGTCGCTTGGAAGCGGCGGTGCACAATAGTGCTATGAGTAACATTCTCTCCATCCAGTCGGCCGTGGCCTACGGGCACGTGGGCAACTCGGCCGCCGTGTTCCCGCTGCAGCGCATCGGCCACGAGGTGTGGCCGGTCTATACCGTGAACTTTTCCAACCACACCGGTTACGGCCACTGGACCGGCCCGATGATTCCGGCTAGCGACGTCGCCGAAATCATCACCGGCATGGACGAGCGCGGCGCGCTCGCGCAGGTGGACGCCGTGCTCTCCGGCTACCAGGGCGGCGACGACATCGCCGACGTGATCATTGACGCGGTCGACCAGGTCAAGGCGAAGAATCCGGCCGCGATCTACGCCTGCGACCCCGTGATGGGCAACGCGAAGTCCGGTTGCCACGTCTCCGACAACATCCCGCCGCTGCTGCGCGACAAGGTTGTGCCAGTCGCGGACCTGATTACACCGAACCAGTTTGAACTCGGCTACCTCACCGAGCGTGACGTCACCGACCTCGACTCCACACTTGCGGCCGTCGACGCCGCCCGCGAGATGGGGCCGTCGACCGTGCTCGTCACTTCCGTCGAGCGTCCCGACGCGCCGGAGGACACCATGGAGATGCTCGCCGTCGACGACAACGGCAAGTGGATCGTGCGCACGCCGCGCCTGCCATTTAAGCGCAATGGCTCCGGCGACGTGACCGCGGCGCTGTTCACCGGCCACTACCTGCGCAGCGCCGATGCCGCGGACGCGCTTGCGCGCACCGCCAGCTCCGTCTACGACTTGCTGCGCTTGACCTTTGAAGCCGACTCGCCAGAGTTGAAGCTGGTCGAGGCGCAGGACTACTACGCCGAGCCGCAGCTGCAGTTCAGCGTGGAAAAACTGTAGTGAACATCATCTCGTTGCAATCGGCCGTCGCCTACGGGCACGTCGGCAATTCTGCCGCCGTCTTCCCTATGCAGCGCCTCGGCCACGAGGTGTGGCCTGTGCACACCGTCAACTTTTCCAACCACACGGAGTACCCAACGTGGCGCGGCCCGGTGCTCGGCGCGGACAATGTGCGCGAGATCTTGCGCGGCATGGAGTTCGCGTTTCCGCAGGTGGATCTGTTTGTGAGCGGCTACCTAGGCACCGCTGAAATGGCGGAGGTCGTCCACGATGCGGTCGTGGCCGTGAAGAAGGCCAACCCGCGGGCGCGTTACGTGTGCGATCCGGTTATCGGCAACGCGGAGGTCGGCTCTTTTGTCAGCGACGACATCCCGGACGTCTACACGGAAACGCTCATCCCGCTTGCCGACGCCATCACGCCAAACCAGTGGGAGCTCTCGCTGCTCACAGGTACGCGTCTCGACCCGACCGATGCAACCTACACCGCGTATACGGAGGCGCTCGCGGATGCGGCGCGTTCGCTGTGTGGCAATGCGCTGATTACGTCGGTGGAGACCGGGGATCCGGAAACGATTGGAATGATCGACGTGGCGCCGGCAAGCGTGCGGCGCGTCGACGCCCCGCGACTTGGCGGCAACGTCGTCGGGGCGGGCGATTTGGCAACAGCGTTGTACGCAGCGCTTATCGACGCCCCAGCGCACACACGCCTCACGCACCTCGCCGGGACTATGGGCGCGATGGTGCGCGCGGTACGCGAGCGCGGGCTCGACGAACTGCCGCTCATCGAGTTGCAGGATTACATCGTCGACCCCGCGCGCACGGCTTAGGCGAAGGACGAGCGCGGCGCGCCGATGCCTGGATCGATGCGCGGCGGGTCGCCGGCACCGGGGCGGATATCGATGTCGAAGATTTCCGTCGGCAGGTACACCGTGGCGCACGCGTTCGGGATGTCCACGACGCCGGAGAAGCGGCCCTCGATCGGCGCTGCACCCAGCAGGAGGTAGGCCTGCTCCGGCGACCACCCGAACGTGGTGAGGTAGTCGATGGCGTGCAGGCACGCGCGCTGGTAGGCGAGCTGCGAGTCGAGGTAGCGCTGTTCGCCGTCGAGTGTGACGGAGGTACCGGAGAATGCGAGCCACTGGCTGTAGCGTGGCTCCACGTTTCCGGGCATGAAGATTGCGTTTTCGCTCACGCCGTACTTCGCCATGCCGTCTTTAATGATGTCGACGTGGACGTCAATGAAGCCGCCCATCTCGATGCCGCCGCAGAAGGTGATCTCGCCGTCGCCCTGGGAGAAGTGCAGGTCGCCGACGGAGAAGTTCGCGCCGTCGACGAAGACGGGGTAGAACACGCGCGTGCCCTTTGACAGGTTCTTGATGTCCTGGTTGCCGCCGTTTTCGCGCGGCGGTGCGGTGCGCGCTCCTTCGTCCGCGACGCGGTCGAAATCGGCGCCGGTGAGCGAACCGAGGATGGCGTGGTCCGGCTCGGGCGGCAGCGCCAGTGGCGGGACGCGCTCCGGGTCAGTAGCGATCAGCGCAGCCTCGCGCTGGTTCCACGTATTCAGCAGCTCGTGGGAGGGCGCGGTGCCCATGAGGCCTGGGTGAATAATGCCGGTGAAGCTGACACCCGGGATGTGGCGGGAAGTCGCGGTCTGGCCGTTGAAGTCCCACACGGCCTTGTACGCATCGGGGAACTGGTCGGTGAGGAAGCTGCCGCCGTTCTTCTTGGCGAAGATGCCCGTGTAACCCCAGCCCTGGCCGGCGAGCGGGCCTTCTTCCTGGGGGATCGGCCCGACGTCGAGAATGTCGACGATGAGGAGGTCACCAGGCTTTGCGCCTTCGATGCGGAACGGGCCGGACAGTGCGTGGACCTTATTCAGCGGTGCGTCGCGGATGTCGTCGGCGCTGTCGTCGTTGTGGATGTCGCCGTCGAACCACTCGCGACAGTCAATGCGGAAGGAATCTCCGGGCTGCACGGTGTGGACGGGTGGGATGTCGGGGTGCCAGCGGTTGTGGCCGACGTGTTCTTGCTCGGGGAACGTCTTTGTCGAATCGAGCGGGAAGAGATTCTGAGGCATGGTTCCTCCTAAGGTTTCGGCAGTTTTGCGTGTTGCGGATTGTGCGTCACCGGTGTGGCTCGGCGGTTACCTGACCGCGGTAACGAGTTGACCACCGCAGGCTCGTACGCACTCTTCTGTGTTGCCTCGACGAGGCGGGCTTTGTTCTTGTCCACGCCCGCTACCGCAGGCGCGCTGATTACCCGGGTTGCCTCGTTGCCGCAGGTCTGACACTCGGTGGTGCGAGTGTCCGAGGACATGGGGAGGAGACGCTCCGTGGTGTGGCCTGTGTGGCAACGGAATTCGTAGAACGGCATGGTGCTCGCTTTCGTATCGTGGCAATGGTCACAGAAGTGCTGCCAGTGTAACGCGTGCTTCAATTGGTGTCAGAAGTGAAGCCCTCGCTCGGGGGTGGTGACGGCGGTCGTCGCAGGTGTGAGCCGTTACGGTGGCGGTATGAGACAACATCGAGGGAAGCGTCGAAAAGTGCAGTCGCGCAGTGGCGGCACGTGGGCACAGCTGGCCGCACGTTGCCGGGAGCTCGACGGAGCAGGCTACGGCGCGTATAAGCAGCTCACTGGGACCTACCACGATGAAGGTCAGGGGTGGCAGCTGGTGGTGGACCGCGTGCAGTCGGATCCTTTCGCCGCTCCGTCGAAGGTGCGGGTGATCGTGCCGCGCGATGATCTTGACCTGGATCCGGAGTTCACGCATTCGCGGTTGGACCGCGTTGCGGTCGCAGATGCGTTGGCCCGCGAGGCCGCCACGTACCTTGCCGAGGAAGCTCCGACCGCGGGCCGTAGCGGCAGCGGGAAGTCAAACAGCATCAGTATCGGTGCGCTGGGGCAAGAGGTTATTGAGCGTACGAACGTCCTCGTCACACCTGAGCGGATCGAGTTTCGCCTGCTTGTTGGGCTACCTGCGCGCGGGCGCAGGGTGCTGGGGCGGCAGGCGGCGACGCTGCTCGTGGATGATGTGGTTGCCGCGGTCGCCGCCGGCATGAGACTGGAGCGGGAAGCGCTCGAGCGTGCCGTGTGGCTGCTGCGCGACCAGGAGGCGCTGCGAGCCGCGTTGAAAGAGCGAAGTCTTGTGGCCTTTGTAGCTGATGGTGCAATGCTCGCGCGGCGCTCCGGCGCGAGCGACCTTCCGCTTTCGGGCGGAGTACCCTTTCGTAGTCCGTCGAGCCTGCGCGAGAAGTTTGCGCTGCCGAGCGGGCGTAAAGTGAAGGGGATGGGCGTGCCAGAAGGGGTAACGGTGATCGTCGGGGGTGGTTTTCACGGCAAATCCACGCTGTTGCGAGCGCTCGAGCGGGGCGTCTACGCGCACACGCTTGGCGACGGCCGCGAGTTCGTCCTCACCCGCGCCGATGCCGCCGCCGTCCGCGCCGAGGATGGGCGGCCGGTGACCGCACAGGACATCTCGCCGTTCATCAGCGACCTGCCGACGGGTGCGGATACCACGCGCTTTTCTACGGCAAACGCGTCCGGGTCGACCTCGCAGGCCGCCAACGTCGTCGAGGCACTGCAGGCTGGAGCCAGTGCCTTGCTGATCGACGAGGACACGTCCGCCACCAACTTTATGATTAGGGACTCCGTGATGGCCCAGCTCATCGAGGGGGATCGGGAGCCAATTACCCCGTTCAGTGCGCGTGTGCGGGGCCTGTACGTGCAATGCGGTGTATCGACGGTGCTGGTATCTGGTGGGACCGGTGCCTTCTTGGGGCTTGCGGATACCGTGATTGCGATGGATGCGTACGTGCCGGAAGATGTCACTCGGCGCGCGCACGCGGTTGGGCGCGGGTATGAGCCCGAGCAGCTGCCGGTCTCTTCGGAGATGTTTGGCCCTGACGCGCGCTGCCTGCAGGGCGCGCAATTCACGTACCGCTCGAAGCCTCCGAAGGCGCGTGGTGTCGACACCATTTCCGTTGGGAAAAGCGACATTGACCTTGGCAGTCTCTCGCAGCTTGCTGGCGCGCCCCAGGTGTCGGCCATCGCGCTCACGTTGCGGCGGATAGACGCGTTGGCTGACGGGGAGGCGTCTCCTAGCGAGGTGGTTGATGCACTTTGCGAAGAGCTTGGCGAGGGCATGGATTCGCTCACGCCAGGGCGTGCGCACCCTGGGCACCTCACGCTGCCGCGGCGCAACGAGCTTCTCGCGGCGGTGAACCGTTTTCGAAACTTGCGAGTCGATTAGCGTTCCCGAATAGTGGATTTGACCAGCGGATAAGGGTAACTTTTTGGAAAGCTATTGACGAAATAAACGATTCGCTGTAGTCTTTGGCGCATGATAACAAGCGAAACAATCGAATCCTACTTCTCCTTTCGTAACGACGGTATGGCTCTTGTCGCCTGGGTTGCGGAGGGAGCGAAAACCTACGACGACCTCATAGCCCTTGGCTTGCCCGATGACTACGCCACCGACCTGGTAGAACTCGCCGAAATCTTCTACGGCTCGGTCTCGCATTCGCGCTATCAGAAACGATGTCGAGAGTCGGCGCAGCGGCAGCGCTACTGTGTGGAGACGTTGGCCGTCGTGAAGCAAGCCTCGCGCAGCATCAAAGACGCGAACGCGCGCTGGCGGTTTCGGGAGGAGCTCTGCAACGTGGGTGGCGACACCCAGACGGTGCGCCGGGCTGCGCGGAGAATCAAAAGCAAATACCAGCCGAAAAAACCGCTTGTCGACGGGCTACGCACGCGCCGGGTCGGAGACAAAATCACCATGTCGATTACTGGGTCGTCCAAGGACGTCCAGCCGCTGGTGACCACGTTGAGGAACGCTAAAGACGAGTCCGGTCGCCCGCTTGATCCCATCGAATGGATACGGCGGCACCGGCCCATCGTCCACTCAGACATCACCACGCATGCAGTGCTCAGCGTGCACGACCTCGCGCGTGTCATCCATGGCCAAGGCGACGATGTGCTCGTCGAGCTTACCGACGGCACCATCCTCACCGGTGCCGAAGTCGTCGAGCGCGAACTACGAGAACAATGCCTCATTACGCTGGTCGGTCCCACACTTGGTCCGATAAATACCTACGACGGACGCCTCGCCACCTACAAACAGCGCCGCGCGTGCGATGCCGAATCGCAGACCTGCTGTTGGCCCGGCTGTCACTGCCCCTCTGAGGAGTGCGAAGCGCACCACCTGACCGAGCATGCCCGTGGCGGCGAGACCACGCCGGAAAACCTGTGCTGGCTGTGCCCGTATCACAATGGTGTCAATGGCCAGGAGGGATTCGGCCGCATGGAACGGATTAACGGCAAGCTCGCGTGGGTGTCGGACGCGACCGGCAAAGCCCGATTCGTTGAAGACGAGCGTCGGCAGCGCCGCGCCGACCTCGCGGAGTACCGTAGCGCCGATGCCGGACATCCACGGTCACCGGCCCCGCACTTGCACGCGGTCCGCCCCGAAGGCTCGCACTAGCGTCATACAGTTGCCGGGCTTTACCGGGTAAGATTGCGCCCCATGAGCACTTTCTTCCCCGATGAAGCCGACTTGCCCGAGGATGCAAACGCGAACGCCGGTGCGCCAGGGTTTACCAACACCCCGGAGGGCTTCCGCTCTGGCTTTGTCAGTTTCGTCGGCCGCCCCAATACAGGCAAGTCGACGCTGACCAACGCGCTGGTGGGGGAGAAGGTGGCCATCATGGCTGACCAGCCGGAGACGACACGGCGGCCGATCCGCGGGATTGTCAACCGGGCCGACGCGCAGGTCATCCTCGTCGACACGCCCGGCATGCACCGCCCGCGCACCCTCCTTGGCGAGCGGCTCAACGACGTCGTGAAGGACACCTTCGCCGACGTTGACGTGATCGGGTTTACCGTGCCGGCGGACGAGAAAATCGGCCCCGGTGATCGCTTCATCCTGGAGCAGATTCGCCGCATCAAACCGAACACGCCTGTGGTGGGCGTTGTGACCAAACTGGACAAAGCATCGCGCGACACCGTGGGCGAGCGCCTCCTGGAACTGCACAACCTGCTCGGGGAAGAGAGCGAGGTCGTGCCCGTGTCTGCGACCGGTGGGGTGCAAACCGACGTATTGCTCGACGTGCTGATTAGCCAGTTGCCCGAAGGCCCGCGCTTCTACCCAGTCGGCGATGTCACCGACGAAGGCGTTGAAGCGCGCATCGCAGAGCTGATCCGTGAGGAAGCGCTGCAGGGGCTTCGCGACGAGCTACCGCACTCGGTTGCGGTACAAGTCGACGAAATGGTTCCCGACCCGGACAACCCGGAGCGCACCATGATCTATGCGGTGATCTACCTGGAACGCCCGGGCCAGCAGCGCATCCTCGAGGGCCCCGGGGGCAGGCGTCTGTCGGGGATTACGCACCGCGCGCGCAAACAGATCATCGAACTGCTGGGCCGCAACGTATACCTTGACCTGCGTATCAAGGTGCTGAAGAACTGGCAGCAAGACCCGAAGGCGTTGGGGCGTCTTGGCTTCTAGGCGTCGTGGGGGCTCGCGCCCCTCGTGGCGGGATCGCGCGTTCGTGGTGCGCACCTACGATTTTGGCGAGGCCGATCGCGTCATCGTGCTGCTCACCCGCACTCACGGCTTGGTGCGGGGCGTGGCGAAGGGGGTGCGTAAATCGCGGTCGCGGTTCGGGTCGCGGCTGCAACCCTTTGTAGACCTTGATGTTCAGGTGTATCCGGGCAAAGGTCTCTCGACCATCACCGCCGCAGACACTGTCGCGTACCACGGCGCGCGCATTATTGAAGACTTTGAACGCTACGCAGCGGCCTGCGCGGTCCTGGAGACAGCGGAGAAGCTGACGTACGAAGAAGGCGATGTCGTCTTGTTCGACTTGGTCAAGGATGCGATCGCGCAGCTGCAAACAGCACAGGACCCGACGCAGGTCCTCGATGCGTTTATCCTTCGCGCCACAGAACACGCCGGCTGGGGGCTGTCCCTGTACAACTGCGCGAACTGCGAACGCCCCGGCCCGCACCACGCGTTTCATGCGGCCGTCGGCGGGGCGGTGTGCAACAACTGCCGTCCGCCCGGGTCGTTGGAGGTGGATCCTGAAACGCTGCACGCGATGTGGTTACTTGCCCGCGGCTACGCCTACGCACCCGACCCCGCGAAACCGCACGCGGGCGCGGCAGTTTTAGCCCAAGTGCACCGCGCAACGTCTGCGCACCTGCAGTACCACCTGGAAGCTGGGTTGAAGAGCTTGCGCATGATGGAACAGGCATAATAGGGGAATGACTTCGCGCCAGATCGACCCGGAATTCATCCCCCGCCACATCGCGCTCGTAATGGACGGCAACGGCCGTTGGGCGCAAAAGCGCGGCCTCAAGCGCACCGAAGGCCACAAGCAGGGTGAGGCGGTGCTGATGGACTGTGTGGACGCGTGCATCGAGATGGGCACGGTTGAGTGGCTGTCGGCGTACGCGTTTTCCACCGAAAACTGGCGGCGCGCGGCGTCTGAAGTCCGGTTCATTCTCGGGTTTTCCCGCGACGTGCTGCACCGCCAGCGTGACGAGCTCCACGAAAAGAACGTCCGCATCGTCTGGGCAGGGCGCCGGCCGCGTCTGTGGCGCTCCGTGTTGCGCGAGCTTGAGGCCGCGGAAGAGCTGACACAAGACAACACCGGATTGACGCTGGCCATGTGCATTAATTACGGAGGCCGCGCAGAAATCGTCGACGGGGTGCGCAAGCTCGCTGCGGATGCCCGCGATGGGAAGATCCGCCCGCAAGACATTACCGAGAAGTCGCTTTCGCAGTACCTGTACCGACCCGATATGCCGGATGTGGACCTCTTTCTGCGCCCGAGTGGGGAGAAGCGCACGTCGAACTTCCTGCTCTGGCAGTCCGCGTATGCGGAGATGGTCTACCAGGACAAGCTGTTCCCGGATTTCACCAAGGACGACCTGTTCGACGCGGTTTACGAGTACGCGAAGCGCGACCGCCGTTTCGGCGGTGCGATTGACAAGTTCGCCGACAAGTAGCGAGTGCTATTCGCTGTCGGCGCTTGCGCGCTGCGTGCACGGCCCACAGATGCCGTAAATCTCGGCGTCGTGGGCGACGAGTGTGTACCCGAAGGCCCGCGCGGTGTCCTGCGCCCAGGATTCGATAGGGCCGCCGTCAATTTCTTCACTACGCCCGCACTTTGTGCAGACAAGGTGGTGGTGATGGTGCTCACTGAGGCAGTGACGGTAAAGCGTTTCTCCTTCAGCGTTCTGTAGCACGTCGACGGCATCGATCTCGGCCAGCGACTGTAGCGTGCGGTAAACGGTAGTCAGCCCGACTTTGTCGCCGCGAAGCTGAAGTTCGTGGTGGATGTCTTTCGCGGTCGCGAACTTATCGACGTCGCGCAGCGTCTCAACGACCGCCGTCCGTTGGCGCGTCATCCGTGGACCAAGCTTGGGGATTGGTTCCTTTTGGGTACGGGTACGTCGCTGCTGTGCCATACCTGTCTACCGTAGCCCCAACGCGGTGAAAGCGGGCATTGTCAGTCGCGTTCTTTGTCGCGGCGCTTCTCAAACTCCTCGAAGGGGATCGCCGAGCTCAAGTACGTGGGGCGTTGTGTCGAAGGCTCGGTGTCGGCGCTTGATTGCGCTTTGGCGGACGGTGTGTCCTTGCGCGGCTTCTTTTCTTTCTTGGGTGATGCGGACTTCTCGGGCTCGGCGGGCAGGGTGTTGACCGCGATCTTTCCCAGCGCGTAGATCGCGTCGATGATGTCCGTCCGGGGCAGTGAGTAGAGGGACTCGCGGCCGCGGCGAACTTTAGCGACGAGTCGGAGGCTTTTGAGGGTGCGCAGGTTTTGGGAAATGAGTGGCTGAGAGTAGCCAAGCTTGTCAACAATCTCGTGGACGACGTGGTTCCGTTCTGCAAGGAGCAACAGAATCTTGATGCGTATTGGGGAATCGATCGCCTTGATCAGCGAGGTGGTCAATTCGATGTCGAGGGTGGTGTTTTCGGGCGTGGTCATGGCCCGTGCCTTTCTGTTGGTCGTCCAAGTGGGCAAGTAATCGCTGTGAATTCCGGTCGGCGGCCGTGCGCAGGCTGCGGACTCTATGGCATGCACGAATCTACCGAAAGAACACGGTCACGCGACTTTGTTCATGGAATTTTCAGTCTAGTTAAACCCTGGGGGTTGCGCAGCGTAACTTGGGGTGGGCGCGGGGCGTCGATAAGCGAAAGCGCTGACAGGCTAGACTGTCAGCGTTACGTGTAACCCGAGTACAGGAGGCTAGGCATGGCAGCCAGCAAGATCGATACCGTCGTCAACCTTTGCAAACGCCGCGGACTGGTGTTTCCCGCCGGCGAGATCTACGGCGGCACCCGCTCTGCCTGGGACTACGGCCCGCTCGGCGTTGAGCTGAAGGAGAACATCAAGCGCCAGTGGTGGCGCCACATGGTGACCTCCCGCCCCGACACCGTCGGCGTGGATACCTCGATCATTCTGCCGCGCCAGGTGTGGGAAGCCTCCGGGCACGTCGAAGTGTTTACCGACCCGCTCGTTGAGTCGCTGCACACCAACAAGCGTTACCGTGCTGACCACCTCCTCGAGGCCTACGAGGAGAAGCACGGCCACCCGCCGGCAAACGGACTCGCCGACATCAACGACCCCGAGACCGGCCAGCCCGGCAACTGGACCGAGCCGAAGGAATTCTCCGGCCTGATGAAGACCTACCTCGGCCCCGTCGACGACAAGGAGGGCCTGCACTACATGCGCCCGGAGACGGCGCAGGGCATCTTCGTCAACTTCAAGAACGTGATGACCGCGGCGCGCCTGAAGCCGCCGTTTGGTATCGCCAACATTGGTAAGTCCTTCCGCAACGAGATCACCCCGGGCAACTTCATCTTCCGCACCCGCGAGTTTGAGCAGATGGAGATGGAGTTCTTCGTCAAGCCGGGCGAGGACGAGAAGTGGCACCAGTACTGGATCGACAACCGCTACGACTGGTACGTCGACCTTGGCATTAACCCGGATAACCTGCGCCTCTACGAGCACCCGCAGGAAAAGCTTTCCCACTACTCCAAGCGCACCGTCGACATCGAGTACGCCTACGAGTTCACCGGCTCGAAGTGGGGCGAGCTCGAGGGCGTTGCCAACCGCACCGACTACGATCTGAAGACCCACGCTGAGGCCTCCGGCGAGGACCTGTCTTACTACGACCAGCAGAACGAGGAGCGCTGGATTCCGTATTGCATCGAGCCCGCCGCCGGCCTGGGTCGCGCAATGATGGCCTTCCTCATCGACGCCTACCACGAGGAAGAAGCGCCGAACGCGAAG
The DNA here is from genome assembly GCF_025152525.1 of Corynebacterium sp. p3-SID1056. Taxonomy (GTDB): domain Bacteria; phylum Actinomycetota; class Actinomycetes; order Mycobacteriales; family Mycobacteriaceae; genus Corynebacterium. Next base: position 45,526 of record NZ_JALXXL010000007.1, on the reverse strand, counting down.
GGCGGCACGGACACCCGCGTCGTGCTCAAGCTGGACCGCCGCCTCGCACCGGTGAAGGTCGCCGTGCTGCCGCTGTCGAAGAAGCCGGAACTTGCCGGGCCCGCCGAGGAGCTCGCAACCACGCTGCGTAAGCACTGGAATGTCGACTTCGACACCTCCGGCGCGATCGGTCGTCGCTACCGCCGCCAGGACGAGACCGGCACCCCGTTCTGCGTCACTTACGACTTCGACTCGCTCGAGGACGGCGCCGTGACCGTGCGCGAGCGCGACACGATGGAGCAGGAGCGCGTGAAGATCGACGAGCTCGAGGCGTACCTCGCCGCACGCCTGATTGGCTGCTAATGCACTACGTCAGCTGGGATCGCACGGACCGCGACAACCTGAAACTGCTCGCCGAGGCCGGCCCTGAAGTACTCGGCGTGTTCACGCACGAGCGGGCGAACGTCGGCGGCGAGCAGTGGGACCTGGTCGCGTCGCCGGAATCTGGCGCGGTGGCCACCCGCGATGGCGTTGAGATTGTGCGCGCGCACGATTCGCTGAAGCGCTCCCGCCAGATCCGAGTAGAAGTAGAAGGCCGCACCTACGATTTCGTCGGCGAGACCTCGCAGAACTGGATCATCGACGACGCATCCGGCACAAAGGTCGCCCAGTTCACCTCCGATCACAACGGCGTGCGCAAGGCCATCTTGGAATTTGAGGGCGAGACGAGGCTCCCGCTTGTCGACGTCGCGTCGCTGGCCTGGATCTCCCGTGAAATCCTCGAAGCCCGCAAGCTCGTGTCCTCTAACGTGTTGATCGCGACGTTGCTGCTGTTTTCGCTCGTCGCCGTGCTGGTTTTCGTCCTGTGATCTGGCGCGCGCACACGCTGTACCGCGAGCCCGGAGCGGACGCAATCGCAGACGTCGACGTCGACGGTGACGGCGACGTGCTGCGTTTCGGGTGCCGCACGCTGCGCTTCAGCAGCATGAGCCCGGCGTACCTGCGCGCCGCCTCCGATAACGGCGAAATGTTCACGTTGCGCAAACGCTCGCTGACGGTGTCGCGCTACTCGGCGCGCTGTGGCACTGCGAGCGGCTGCCGGGACTACACAGTACACCGGGTGGGCGTGCGTGGTCGCCGGGAAGTTCGCAACGCGGAGGGGGAGTTGCTCGCCCTGACCACGCCCCGGCCCGACGGTGCGCTCGAGGTGGAGGCCTACGTGGAGCCCACGGTCGACTTGGTCTTCATTACATGGGGGCTGACCTATGTGGATGCGGCCGTGCGCCGCACGTACTACTAACGGGCGTTACTTGGCTTCGCGGCGACGATGTCCTCTCCGTCGCGCGCGGTGCGAGCGATGTCACGCAGCAATTCGCGGACGGTGGCGGAGGAGGAGCAGCGGGCGAGCGATTCGAGTTCGCTGATGTCGGTGCGTGTGAGCTTTTGGCTCAGCAAGGAGCGCATCGCGCCTACTCCTTCCTCATTGCGCGTGGTGACGTACATCTCTTGAGACTACGGAAGTACCGCAGACCCGGCAACGTTCTATGCGGGAGTCCAACTTCTAAAACGTACCGCCGCGGCTGATATTCCCGCCGCCCCCGGAGAACCCGCCTCCGCCGCCGAAACCGCCGCCTCCGTGGTGGCCGCCGCCCCCGCCGGAGAAGATCGCCGCCCACATCGCTGCACGTGCGACGTCGCTAGCTGTCTGCCGGTTGCGCTGCGCCCGGTAATTGTCAACGTCGTCTTTCGCCGCCTGGTAGGCGCGCCGGGCGGTGTCGGTGGCGGCGCGGGCGTAGTCGATGGCGTTGCGCGTATCGTCCACGCGGCGCCGGTGCGCCTCGGCGTACTGGCGCTGCGACTCGGCAAGCAGCGAGCGCGCGTGCGAGCCGATGATGCGGCCGCGGGAGCGGATGAGGTCCTCGGCGGACTGGATTTGGCTGGTCGCGACCTGCATTTGTTGGTCGAAAAGCTGCAGCGCGCGCGACTGGTCGTGGGCGGCGCCTTTGGCGCGGTCGAGTTCGGCGTCGATGCGCGTATCCAGGTCGGTCAGCTCGGTATACAGCGCAAGCGGGTCGGTCTCCGCGCGGTTGCCAACGCGGTTCAGCGCCTCGCGGGCGGTAGCGGCGATTCCATCGAGCGCGGCGACGTCAATGCGCGCGCCCTGCTGCGTCGAGCTCTTGACCTGCTCGATCTCGACGAGTTCGTCTTCGATTTCCTGGATGAGGGCGGGCAGGTTCGCCTGCGCGTTGCGGAGGTTGTCCTCGGCGTGCTCGATGGCGGCGAGGTTGTGGTCGGCAACGTCGATGGCGTTGGTGGCGGTCGCGAGGACGTCGATAAGCGGGCCCTGCTGGCCGGCGGGCTTCGCAGCGAGTTGCGACGCCTGCTCGAGCTGCGCCTCCGCCTCGGCGAGCGACTCGCGCGCGACGTCGACGTTGTCGTCGAGTGAGGCCAATACCTCCTCGGCGTGGCGCTCGCGCAGCTCGGCCAAGCGCGCGGACGCGGGTTCAAGGCGGGCGCGAATGTCGATCGTGCGGGCGCGGACCTTGTCCACCTCTTCGCCGGCGCGCATGAGCGTGCCGCGCATCTGGTTGAACTCCTCCGTTTTCGCCTGCAGCGCCTGTTCGGCCTCGCCGCAGGAGGAGATGATGTCGATGAGCATCGCGCGTTTTTCCGGCTCGGTTTCCGGGATCGCGTCGTAGAGCTTTTGGTGCGTGTGGAAGGCGCGCTGCAGCGTCGAGGTTGCCTGGTTCATCGCGGCGGTAAAGGGGCGCACGCGGTCGGCACCGAACTCGTCGTTGGCCAGCTTCAGCTCGCTTTTGCCCTGCGTGATGGACTCGTCGGCGGCGACGAGGCTTTCGCGCGCCAGCTCTTCGAGCGTGTTCGTGGGCAGGCGGCCGAGCGAATCCGTGTCACCCGGCGCTAGCGCCTTCGCGGAGGCCAGTTGCGCCGCGCCGCGCTTCTTGGAGTTGCGCCGGTTAACCGCCCACGCGCCGCCGCCGGCAAGCGCGAGCACACCGACCCCGCCCGCGGCCCAGCCGGCGCCCGAACCGCCGCCGCCAGAAACCGCGGCATCTGCGGCCGCAAGGCCGGCGCCGGCCCAGTCTTCGTCGACGAGCTTGTCGTAGGCGGCCTTATCCATCGCGTCAATCTCGCTTTGCTGCCACTCGTCCCCGCCGAACACACCGTAACCGCGCTCCGAGGGCGAAACCACGAGCACGCCCGTGTTCGAGCCGTTCGCGGCGACGGCCTGCTCCGCCCACTGCTGCCCCTTCATCCCGCCGAGCGAGGACACGTAGACGATCCGCAGCGACAGGTGCTTCTCCTTCGACACGTTGGCCACGGCCTGCTCGAGTTCGGCGCGTTCCGCGTCGCTGAGCACGCCGGCGTCGTCGGTCACCGGTGCGGTGAGCATGGCGGGTGCGCTTGCCGCGGTGGCGGGCGGCTGGGCGTGCACGGGGGCGTCGAGAAGCAAGGGCGCAGCGAACAGCGGCGCTGCGGCGAGGATGCGAAGGTAGCGCGAATACATGCCCACAAGCGTAACCGTTACGCTGGGTGTCGTGTACACCTACAACACCGACGACGTCATGCGCCGCGCGCCCGAGGCCACGAAGCACGCGCAGCTTGCGCCCGGCCACGACTTGCGCGACGCGTTCGAGCGCGACCGCGCGCGCGTGCTGCACTCCGCGGCGCTGCGTCGGCTCGCCGACAAGACGCAGGTCGTCGGCCCTCGCGACGGGGACACGCCGCGCACGCGCCTGACCCACTCGCTCGAGGTCGCCCAGATCGCCCGCGGCATCGGCGCCGGGCTCGGCCTGCACCCTGACCTGTGCGAAATGGCCGGGCTGACCCACGACATCGGCCACCCGCCGTACGGCCACAACGGTGAAAACGCGCTCAACGCGTGCGCGCCCTGCGGCTTCGAAGGCAACGCGCAAACGCTGCGCATCCTCGCCCGCCTCGAGCCCAAAGTGCTTGTCGACGCCACGTCCTACGGCCTTAACCTCACTCGCGCCAGCCTCGACGCCGCAGTGAAATACCCGCGGACCCGCACCAACGCCGACGGGACCGTCAACCGCAAGTACTCGGCCTACGACGAGGACGCCGACGTGCTCGCCTGGGCGCGCGCCGGGCACAACGACGATAGGCCGCCGATGGAGGCGCAGGTGATGGATTTCTCAGATGACATCGCCTACTCTGTCCACGACGTGGAAGACGGCATCGTCTCGGGGCGCGTGTCGCTGAAGGTGCTGTGGGACTTCGTGGAGTTGGCGGCGCTGGCGGAGAAGGGCGCGGACGCGTTCGGCGGCACCGCCGACTCGCTCATCGATGCCGCCGACCGGCTGCGTTCCCTGCCGGCGATCGCCGCGGCCGCCGACTTCGACTTCACGCTGCGGTCCTGGACGGGGCTGAAGGCGTTGACGTCGCAGTTGGTGGGGCGCTACGTCGGCGGGGTCACGCAGGCGACGCTCGCGGATGAGGCGAACCAGACACTATCCACCGGGCTTGGCCGGGCGCACGGCGACCTGGTCATCCCGCCCGACGTGGAGGCCGAGGTCCGCCTGCTCAAAACCGTCGCCGTGCTCTACGTGATGGACGTGCCCGCACACCTCGCGCGCCAAGACAGGCAGCGCGAGCGTATCTTCCGCGTCCACGAGTACCTGCGCGCGGGCGCGCCGGGCACACTCGACACCATCTTCCGCACCTGGTTTGAGGCAGCGGAAACGGATACGGAGCGCGAGCGGGTGATCGTGGACCAGATTGCGTCGATGACGGAGTCGCGCCTGGAACGGTTGGCGAAGAAAGCTGCCGCGTTCGACGGGTTCTTTTAGCTGGCCTACAGCAGCGCGGCGATCTGTTCGAGCGCTGCGCGCGTGCCGATTTCGCCCGGCAGCCATGGCAGCTCGTGCACCGGCACCGGCAGGTCGAGCAGCGCGAGCGCGTCGTCCTCGACGCGGCGGCGCGCCGCGAGGAACTCGCCGGCCTCATCCGGCGTGCGCCGGTTGACCACCGCGCCGCCGACGTGCACGCCGTGGGAGGAGAGTTCCTCGTAGAACTCCATCGACTCCAGCACCGGCAGGCGTTCGGCGGTGAGCACGATGTGGAAGACGCACTGGGCGGGGTCGGTAAGTACGGAGCGTAAGTGCTCGAACTTCTTCCGCCGTTTGAGCAGGGTGGAGCGGATCTGCTGGTTGCGGCGGTCGACAGGCGAGCCGCCAGAATCGCCGCCCATGCCGCGGACGAGCTCGCTGAACTTGTCCGACTTGTCGCGCCGGGCGAGCAGGCCGTCGGTGTAGGCGGCCATGAGCTCGGGCAGCGCCATGAGCCGTGAGGTGTGGCCGGAGGGTGCGGTGTCGAAGATCAGATGGTCGTAGTCGGAACCAGCAACCAAATCCGCAATGCGCTCGAGCAGCGCCGCCTCGTGCATGCCGGGGGAGTGGCGCGACATCTCCAGGTGCTTGTCTACCTCTTTGTGGAGGCGTTCCGGCATCATGGCGCGCATCGAGTCGCCGACGGCGCGCAAGTGCTGCGCGGTGATTGCGGCCGGGTCGAGTTCGATGGCGTCGAGGCGGGGCTCGAGGGTGAGCGGGGCGTCGAGAAGCGATTGGCCCCAGATGTGGCCGAGGTTGTGGGCGGGGTCGGTGGAGACGAGCAAGACTCGGCGCCCGCGCGCGGCGAGGCGGACTGCGGTGGCGGCGGAGACGGTCGTCTTGCCGACGCCGCCTTTGCCGCCGAAGAACATGACTGGGGCGTCTAGCAGCATGAGATCCCGTCGAGTGGTGAGCGTTCCATACCCATGCGGGTGTGCCAGGCGTGGAAGTCTTCGTACAGCAAGGGCAAAAGCTCGAGCGTGTAGTAGCTGGCGGGGTTGGGGATGCCGAGCATTTCCGAGGCGACGAGCAGGGTAAACAGGTCGTCTTCCTCGCGTGCGGCGCGGGCGAATTCGCGCCGGTAGGGCGCTTGGTAGAACTCGTTTAAGCCCGCGCCGAGCGCGGCCAGCTTACTGCGCAGGCTCATACTCGTCGGACCACTCGATCGCCGGCTCGCGGCGCGCCTTGCTGATCGCGGTGATCGCCTCGACGATGACCCAGATCGCGCAGATGATGATGACGACGTCGATGACAAGCAGCAGCCAGTTGCCGGCCTCAAACAGCGTGCGCAGCTGCAGCACCGCGGCCCACAGCGACATGAGGGTGACAAAGGCGAGCGGGATCAGCAGCGGCAGGGTGGGGCGGCGCAGCTTGGTCAGGATGACCACCAGGACAGACAGGGTGAGCCCGGCCATGAGCTGGTTGGTGGTGCCGAACAGCGGCCAGATGATCATGCCGCCGGAGCCGTCGAGGCCGGTGGAGAACGTCAAACCGAGCGCGGCGCCAACGGCGATGATGGTGGCGACCAGGCCGGAGAGCTTCACGCCCATGATCTCGGCGATTTCGCCGACGACCATGCGCTGCAGGCGCACGCCCGAGTCCATGGTGGTGGCGGCGAACAGGACGGCCATGGTGGCCAGGATCGTCGCGGACAGGGAGGTGGGGATACCCAGGCCCTGGTTCATCAGCGCGCCGCCGCCCTCGACGAACGCGTTGACGCCGCCGGCGTTCCACTCGTTGTACACGTTCTCCCAGTCGGTGAGCGTTTTGTAGCCGCCGGTGGTGGCGACGATGGTGCCGAGCGCGAGCAGGCCCTCGCCGACGGCGCCGAAGTAGCCGACGAAGCGGGCGTCGGTTTCCTTGTCCAGCTGCTTTGCCGAGGTGCCGGAGGCGACGATGCCGTGGAAGCCGGAGATGGCACCGCAGGCGATGGTGACGAACAACAGCGGGAAGATGCTGGGGGTGCCGTCCGGCACGGCGCTATTCAGCGTCGGCGCGACAATCTCCGGGCGGACGATGAAGAAGGAACCGTAGAGGATAATCAGGCCGACGAACAGCTGCAGGCCGTTGATGTAGTCGCGCGGCTGCAGCAGCACCCACACGGGCAACAGCGAGGCGACGAACGCGTAGGCGAACAGCAGGATGATCCAGATGCCGCGGTCCGGGATGCCCAGCACGGTCTCCGGCAACGCGAGCGGCACGCGGTCGCCGAGCACCATGAGCGCGTAGAGCGCGACCACGCCGACGACGGAGACGAGCGGCAGGTTCCATTTGAAGCGGTAGATGGCCTGGCCGATGAGCACGGCGACGAGGATCGCGCCCCACGTGGGGATCACGGCCGACGGGGTGGAGATGAGCAGGTTGGAGATCACCACGGCGAACGCGGTGTTGACCATGAGCAGCAGCAGGAAGATGACCACGAGGAAGAGGTTGCGCCCGCGCGCGCCGATGTAGCGGCCGGACAGCGTACCGATCGACTGGCCCTTGTGCCTTTGCGACGCCCACAGCGCCCCCAAGTCGTGCAGCCCGGCAAAAAACACCGTGCCGAGCGTGACCCACAGGAAGGCGGGTAGCCAACCCCAGATCACGGCGACGGCCGGGCCGATAATGGGCGCGGCACCGGCCACTGAGGTGAAGTGGTGGCCCCACAACACGTACTTGTTGGTGGGCACGTAGTCCACGCCGTCTTCCATGGTGTGCGCGGGCGTTTGGTAGTTCTCGGAGAGCTGGTAGACGCGCCTTCCGAGGAATTTCGAGTACAGCAGGTAGCCCGACCCCAGCATGGCTAGGCCGATGAATACCAGGAAGAGCGAGTTCATGCGCTCACCTTTCTTTCGGTGTTTCGTGTCACAGTGGGCAAAAGTATGCCACATCTCACAGCATCTTCCCACCGTTGGGGCCATCGCTTCCCGACGCCCCGTTACGTTTTCCCAGCTATATACGATGAAGGGGGTAGAAGAGTTGTATGCATTTCACAGAAAGGAAACCGTCATGCGCCGTTTCTTGATGCCCGTGATCGTCGCAACGAGCGTTGTCGCGAGCCTCGCTGTCCCCGCCACATCTGCCCTCGCCGCCGACCTCGCGCCGAAGGATGAGAAGACTTGCTCGGTGGTGACCACCGCCGCCGAGCGCGAGTTTGCCAAGACCTACGCCGACGAGGAGAAAGACCTCGGCGGCAAGCTGATCGTGGGGAAGTGGGTCCACGCCATCGAGCGCGTATTCCCAAGCGCGGAGACGTACACGGACGTCGAACTGCTGAAGAAACTCATGCCGGAGTCGCTCGCGCAGCACTACCTCGCCGTGCGCGACTCGGCCTCGAGCGCCGACATCCCCTTCGGCCCGACCGGCGCAGAGGTTTCGGACCTTGCCCACGTCGAAGCTGCGGAGGGCGAGGCGCGCCCGGTATACGCCGACCCGCAGGCCAGCGTGCGCGACCGGGCACACGCGCAGTCGCTGACCAGCGCGCTTGAGCGCCACTTCCCGGGCCTAAAGAGGAAAGAGGCGGAAGCGCTCGCCGCAGTCATGCAAAACGACGCCACCGGCGAGTACTTCAACACCCGCCTGGCCTACGAGCATGTGCTTGCCCAAGCCTCGTGGGACTGCCGCGACCTTAAGGCAAGCGGCGACAAGCTCGCCCACGTCGACCTGCCCACCAGCACGCCGACGCAGCAGGATCCTGCGCCGGGGAGCTCGCAACCTGGGCAGGGGCGCGCCTCCTCGGCGGGTACAACAGCCGGTGTCGTGGTGTTTTCCCTGCTCGCCGCCCTTGGCGTGTCGCTCGCGCTGCTCGCCACGGTCGGCCCGCAGTTCGGGCTTGCACTCCCGGAGCTGCCGGACCTTTCCGGCCTGGCCGACCTCCAGCTCTAGGCCGGCGCACGCGCTGACGACTGGTTTCGGCCCAGCGCGAACCAGTCGTCAACGCGCAAACAGCGCCGCGACTACACTTCGACCTGGGCTTTTGTGGTAGCAAAAACGCTGACGACTGGTTTGGCCGAAACCAAAACCAGTCGTCAACGCATCGCAGGCCCGTTACCGCACAAGTTCCACGCGGTTATCCCGAAACACCGCCACGACTTTCCGCGTCTCATCCGCCGGTAGCTGCCAGTCGCAGGCGACTACGCGCGCCGGGTGCGCCTCCCGCAGCAAATCCGCAAGGCCGTCGAGGTTCGTCGGCGCGGGCCGCTTAGGACCGAACACGGCCACGGAAAGCGCGGCGCAGACGTCAGCGACGCTGCCAACCGGCGCGGTGAGCAGTACTGGGTTTCGGCTTCGGCCGTGTCCTGTTCTATACATCGGTCACCTCGCAGAAGGATTCGTAGTGGTCGTCGGTGTAGTACCACACCTCGGGGTCGCCTTCGCCGCCAGTGACGATACGCCGCGCGCCGCGGTGCGACACCCCGGGCGTGTCCACGGTGTACTCGCGGTAGTAGCCGAGCTTCTCGTCGGGCAGGACGCCTTCGTAGTTGCCGAAGCGCGCGTCGTCGTTGTCGGGGTAGGGGTATGGCCCGCCCTCTTGCACAAGCGAGATGGTGTCTCGTGCCTCCGACGGCAGGTCCTGGCAGGGGTCGAGATCGCCGACATCACCAGCGCCGCTGGAGTCGCTGGTAGGGAGGAACGTATTGATGAGGAGCGCTGCGGCGACAATGACGACGCCGACGGCGGTGTTCTTCGATGTTCGGCTCACGCTGAGCCATTGTGCCATTGCATCAGAGCAGCCCCAAAGTGCTTGCGAAGTGCCTAGCAAAATCCGTAGTAGACACTGGGTATTTGGTATAAGCTGCTGTCGAGAATTACAAATCAGTGCGGCTTTGCGTTGGTCACGAAGCCGTGCCCTGCGAAAGGCAGCACATGAGAACACAGGTCAAAGGCTTGCGCCGCGCAACCGTTGCAATAGGCGTGTCGTTGGCATTGGGCGCGGGGGCAGTGTCTGCCCCCGCGCAGGAGGTTGAGTTCGGCTCGAGCGTGGAGGATCCTTACGCGGCCGGCCCGCAGCTGCCGAAGATGCAGTCGGTGCGGGTCGGAAACGTCGTGCTGCCGGGTGAGCTCGTCGGCGTAGCATCGGTTGCCGGGGTGTTGGCGATCATCGCGACGATTGTGGCGATGACGTCCAAGACACCGGGCGGGTCCTCGGGCGCAGGCGGAAGCTCGCGCATTGGCCTGAAACCGGATGAGTACCGGGCCGATAACGGGACTGTGTACAAGGTCAATCCGCAGGCCCGCAACGTTTCTACGCAGCAGGCGGCGGTGCTGTTTCCGGGCGGTGCGGACGAGATTGGCTCGACAATCACATTGAGCAACGAGGAGTTTGCACAGCTGGGTCTGCGCGCTGGCGATGTGCTGTCCATCCCACCGAGCGCGAAGTTCCCCGGTGCGGCGTTGGCGAAGATCCTCAAGGTCGAGCAGGGCGAGGAAGGCGTCACCGTCGTAACTAAGCCCGGAATCCTCGATGACGTCATCGAGTACACGAAGGGCGAGGTGAAGTTCGACGGCGTCCTGTACACCGCCGAGCCGATGAAAATTACGGACCCGGTGACCGGCGTAGAGATCGACGCGGTGCAGACGGCGGATGCGGGCAGAGAAGCGCAACTGAAGCTGGAGGCGGACATGAAGAAGCTCGCCAAGGCGAAGAAGATCGCAGGTGCCGATGCACTGTCCGAGGCAAAGCTTACCGGCACCGCAACCTTCACCACGCAGCTCGGCCTGGATAAGGAAAGCGCCGAGAAGGAAGCGGATAAGAGCTTTGAGCTGACAACGAAGCTGAACGTGAACTTCAACGCCAAAACAAGCGCCAAGGTTGACCTTGGTGAGGACCTGGGCAAGATCGTCGAGAAGGAATTGCAGAAGCGTTTTTCTGCGACGAGGCAGTGGACGTTCCCGGCAGGGCCCGTGTGGATTTACCTGGAGACAGGGATTGAGCCTACCTTTGCGTCGAAACTCTCCGCCGAGAGCGCATGGGGGATCACCCTCGACGCCTCGAAGGAACAGGTCATTGGCTACAAGTTCGATGCTTCTGAAGACCGACTCGAGCAGATTTCCCGCGAAGTTTCCCCAGCGAAGGTGACATCTGAGCTAAAGAACGGGGAGGTCGCTTTTACCGCGAAGATCGAGCCCGGCGCGCAGGTGACCGCCGGTCTGTGGAAGACATTCAACGGTGCGCTTGGCGCAAGCCTTGAGGCCAAAGCGGAACGGAAGAAAGAAATTTGCGACGCGACGCTGACACTCAACGCGCCGAAGGGCGAGATCACCGTTGAGTCACCGACTGGAGCCCTGTTGGGCGACTGGGCAGCGCTGGAGTTTTTCAGCCTCAAGCTGAAAAACGAGGCGCTGAAGAAGAAGTGGGACCTTGGCTGTGCTGACAAGGACAGCGGCGTAACGACGGAGAGCGAGGGCACTGAGGTATCAGATGAGCTGAAGCGCAAGATGCTCAACATGCAGATCCCCGCGGTATGCGGGCACAACGGCGGGCGGCTGCACGACGGCCGTTTGGAAGAATCGGCGATCACCTACACCGGTGGGTTCGTTGACATTCGGACGCGTGTCGGCGAGAGCGTCGACGCCCCGCGCACCGTCAACGCGAAGCAGATCACCGTCGACGGCGAGGAGCGGATCCTGCTGGTCGCGCAGTGCTTCGCAGGCGGCGTCGGGTGGCCGCAGAGTCTCTTCCTCTTGGACAAGGACCTGAATTTCGTCGGGGTCGGCGAGAACCGTAGCGGCCTGCAGGTTGATCCGCAGCGTCCGCTGGCGCGCCGGCCGTTCTACGTCTTCGACACGGAGGGCGACACCGTACGCCTGAAGTACGGGGCCGCTGACGAGGGCGACGCGATGGCGGCACCTTCGCTCCTCGTCGAGGGAACCTACCGCGTCGATGGCCAGCGCCTGACGCCGGTGAGCACCCCGCGCGTTGAGAAAATGTTCTGATAGCGGCACGCGCATCCGGTCGTTTTGCGTTGCGGGATAGGATGGGCGCATGGCAAGGGGCAGGATTCCGGAAAGCGACATCGAGGCGATCCGCGAGCGCGCGGCGATCGAAGAGATCGTCGGCGAGTACGTCCAGCTCAAGCCGGCCGGCCACGATTCGCTGAAGGGCTTAAGCCCCTTCAAGGACGAGAAGACGCCGAGTTTCCACGTCCGCCCCGCGCGCGGCTACTACCACTGTTTTTCCACCGGCAAGGGTGGCGATGTCTTCAACTTCCTCATGGAGTTGGAGCAGCTGACCTTCCCGGAGGCGGTCGAGGCGGTCGCGGACACGATCGGCTACCACATCAATTACCAGGGCGGTTCCACGGGCGCGCGCGACGTCAAGCCCGGCACCCGCAAGCGCCTGCTGGCGGCCAACAAGGCGGCGCACGAGTTCTACCGCGAGCAGCTCGAGACCCCCGAGGCCGAGCCTGGCCGCAATTTCCTGCTGGAGCGCGGCTTCGACAAGGAGCTCATCTACCGCTTCGAGTGCGGCTACGCGCCTGACGGCTGGGACACCCTGACCAAGCACCTGCTGCGCCGCGGCTTCGAGGTGCAAGAGCTTATCGACGCCGGCATTTCCTCCATGGGCCGCCGCGGACCCATCGACAAGTTCCGCCGCCGCCTGATCTGGCCGATCAAGGACGCGGCCGGCAACACGATCGGCTTCGGTGCCCGCAAGCTTTTCGACGACGACCCCATGGGCAAGTACATGAACACCCAGGACACCTTGCTGTACCACAAGTCCAAGGTGCTCTTCGGGCTGGATCTGGCCAAGCGCAACATTTCCGAGCGCCACCAGACCGTCATCGTCGAGGGCTACACGGACGTGATGGCGATGCACGCTGCGGGCGTGACCACCGCCGTCGCCTCCTGCGGCACCGCCTTCGGTGCGGAGCACCTCGCCGCCATCCGCCGCCACATGCTCGACGACAGCTACTTCCGTGGCGAGCTCATCTATACCTTCGACGGCGACGAGGCCGGCCAGAAGGCCGCGATGCGCGCCTTCGAGGGGGACCAGCAGTTCACCGGCCAGTCCTTCGTCGCGGTTGCGCCCGAAGGCATGGACCCCTGCGACCTGCGCCTGGCCCAGGGCGATGCGGCCCTGCGCGACCTCGTCGCCCGCCGCGTGCCCATGTTCGAGTTCGTCATCGAGTCGCTGCTCAAGGACTACTCGCTCGATTCCGCTGAAGGCCGGGTGCAAGCTTTACGACGCACCGTGCCCGTCGTCGCCGCCATCGAGGATCAAGTCCTGCAAAAGGAGTACGCACGCAGGCTGGCCGGTTGGGTGGGCTGGCCCAACCCGGACGAAGTCCTCGACCAGGTACGCGCCGAGGCAAAACGCCCGAAGAAGGACCAGCGCCGCGTCGCGGTCAAGCGCGACACAGAAACCGCAGCACCCGGCCAACCGCCCGCGCTGCAGCCGCCGAACCCGCGGGACCCGATCCTGTGGCCCCAGCGCGAAGCGCTCAAGGTCGCGCTGCAGTACCCGGACAAGGCCGGTACGTATTTCGAGGGCATCAACCCGGACGCATTCACCAACGACGCCTACCGCCAAGTCCGCGAGGCCATCGGTGCCGCCGGGGGCGTAGCTGCCGCGGAAGAGCACGGCCCGAACTTCCTCGCCGCGGTCGCCGGCGAGATGCGCGACCTTGCCGGACGTAACTTCGTCTCTGAGCTCGCCGTCGAGCCGATCCACGCCGACGACATCGACCGCTACGTCGACTCCGTCCTCTCTCGACTGCAGGAAACTCGCGTGGGCGACCAGATCGCGCAGCTGAAATCCCAGCTCGAGCGCATGCGACCCTCGGAGGAGCCGGAGGCCTACAACGCGCTTTTCTCCGACCTGGTCGCACTCGAGCAGGCGCGCCGGGAGCTCAACGACCGCGCCTCGCGAGCGTGAGCGCGCGTCACGGCCGCGTCAGTTTTCCGTACCAAAACAATCACGACGCCTGTAACGCCAGCCGTCTGCGCGTAGATTTCTAGAGTATGACCAAGAACACACACGCGGCCCGCGTCGCCGCTCTCTCAGCAGCTCTTGTACTTTCCGCCACCTCCGTCGTCGGCACCGGCACCGCGCTCGCGGACGAGCCTTTCGAAGGCCCCGACTGGACCGGCGGCTACTACGTCCCCGAGGAGGACTACCCGTCGGACCCCGGCTACGCCACGGCCTGGCGCAGCTACGAGGTCATCCGGCTGGGTGACCGCCGTTTCTTCGACTATGGCACGCAGGGCGTGCGCGTCGTTGGCAAGTTCGACGGCGATCGCGTTCTCTGTATGTCAAACGCCAAAGCAGGCATGCAGGGGTGCTATGTCAAGGATCAGAAGATCACGGAGTTCTCCGGCTACCCGAAGACGATCACCACGGACGCAAACGTCGCTCCCTTCGCACCGGTGATCGGCTTCTTCCTGGCTATCGGCTACAAGTTCAACAACCTCGGCACTGCGGGTGCCGGCTTGAGTAGCTAGTTCTCCGCGTTCTTGCGGATCGCGTACTCGACCGCATCCAGCGGCAGTGACGCGTCGTACTCGTCGCGCGCCTTCTTCAGCGCGGCGAGGTACTCGGCGTAGTCTTCTGCCGTCCAGTCGGCGGTTTTCTCCAGCCCGGCTGCGGCCGCGCGCTTGGAGCAGATAATCACCGGCTTCTCGTCCGCGGCCTCCTGTGGCCCGGCGAGGAAGTACGCCAGGTGCGAGGCGAACTTCGGTGCAAGCCCGGTCGCAACCAGAGACCCGTAGGCCGCGACCGCGTCCTTGCCCTCAATCCCACGGATGGCCTGCAGTAGCTGGTTGGCGTTGTGCTTGTTGCGCAAAAACTGCTGCAGCTGCAGGACCTGGTTGCTCTGGCCAGCTGCATAGGCAAACGCGGCACCGAGGAAGTCGATGATCTGGTCGCGGTTATAGCCGGAGTCCACCACGTCCTGCGCGAAGAGGAAGACATCGCGGCGGGTCAGCGACGCGGTCGCGTCGTCGCGGAAGGGCGGGACGCGGCGCAGGTGGTGTGGCCAGCCGGTTTTCCAGCGGATGGGGGAGAAGGTCGACGACGCTGCGGCGACGTCCTCGGCGGTCGGTTTCTGGGCGGCAAGCGCTTCTGCGATAGTCATGGGTCTATCCTTGCATGTCCGCACGCGTTGGTGGCAACGCCCCGCGTTTACAATGCGGTGTATGACTGTGTTGGTGCTTGATGCTCGGTGGCCGCAGATGGTGCCGGTGGACGTTGCGCAGAGGCTCGTGGGTCCGCTGGAGTTTACGGCGGAGGTGCCCATTTCGGTGCGCTGGTCGCTCAACCCCGCCTCCACGGTGGGCACCCCGTGGCTGATCACAACCGACCCCGACGACCCCCAGGTCCGCGAGCGCGCGGCAGCCGGGGAGGAGATCCTCACCGTGCCCTCCCTGCAAGACCCCGTGGCCGAGGCCGTGCGCGTGATGGGGCAGGCCCGCCGCCGCGGCGAGTGGGAGCGCACCATGTCGCACGAAAAACTCGTGCCCTACCTGCGCGAGGAGGCAGCGGAGCTGGCCGAGGCAATCGAGTCGGGGGCCGTCGATGAGGAGCTCAAAAAAGAGCTTTCCGACGTCCTCCTGCAGGTCCTCTTCCATGCCGAAATCGCCGCCGAGCGCGAAGCTTTCGACTTCGCGGACGTCGCGGCGGCGTTCGTGGAAAAGATGCGTGTGCGCGCCCCGTACTTCTTCGACGGCTCAACGGGCCTGGTCGACCTAGAAACGCAGGAGCGCCTCTGGACCGAGGGCAAGGCCCGCGAACAGGCCGAGTAACCCCGACTAGCGCGCCGGCAGCGCCGGGATCAGGTTACGGATCTCCGGCAGGCCCGCCTGCGAGGACATCTGCGAGCTCATGGCGATGGCCTGGTTGAGCGGGGTGACCTCGTCCGGCTTGACAACGCCGCACTCCAGCGCGCGGTCGCCCAGCGTGTTCACGGTCGGCGCAGCAACGAGGCGCAGCGCAGCATCCTCGCCGACGGCCTTGTTTACGTTGCCCACGAACTCGGAGCGGGTGGTGTTCTCGTTGGCTAAGCCAGCGCCGCGCACGACGGTGCGCAGGGCGTTGCAGTCCATGGTCTTCACATTGCCGTTGAGCGCGCGGATGAGCTCGGCGTAGTTGGTCTGCGCGTTCGCAGGTGCGGCGAGCGCGCCGAATGCGAGTGCGCCAGCAACGAGGGCGGTGGTGATGCGCTTCATGGTTTCGGGTCCTTTCGAATGGGTTCTGAGGAAGCGTCGGCCACGAAGCGTGACCGCTCGCGCAACAGCCTACACGTAACTGAAGTGACAGGTGTGAATTAGGTGGCCAATGTGACGACCGAACAGGTCGTTCCCGCCCACCATCAATGCCCAACGGGCCGTGGGTAAGCTGTGCCCTTATGACAAATCCTCGCCGCATCGCAAGGGGCTGCGGCTGCGCCGGGCTCCTCGTGGTTACGCTTGCCATCATCCTGGCGATCTCGCTTGTGGCGTGGGTACTGTCCTTCCTCGGCGAGCCAATGCCCGGCCAAAACCGCGAGCCGGTCCCCGACACCATTCCGCCGGCCGCAGCAGAGGCACCGCCGCTTATCGACGTCCACGGCCCCGGCCGCACCGCCGACCAGCTCGCCGAGTGGGCCGCGCCGATCGCCGACGCCACCGGCATCGACCCGCAGGCCGTCCGCGCCTACGGCAACGCCGCGCTTATCGCTGCCGATGCCTGGCCCGCCTGCCATATCTCGTGGAACACGCTCGCGGGCATTGGCTGGGTGGAAACCCGCCACGGCACCTACACCGGCCACGCCTTCGACCCGGGCCGGCTCAACGAGGCGGGCGTGGCCGACCCCCATATCATCGGCCCGGCGCTCGACGGCTCGGAAAGCTTCGCTACGGTCCACGACACCGACGGCGGGGTACTCGACGGCGACACGGTCTACGACCGCGCACTCGGCCCCATGCAGTTCATCCCGGAGTCCTGGTATCACTACGGCCGCGACGCGGACGGCGACGGCTACCCAGACCCGCAGCAAATCGACGACTCCGCACTCGCCGCCGCCAACCTGTTGTGCGCAAAGGGCGGCGACCTGGCCACCGAGCAGGGCTGGCGCGCCGCCGTGTTCGGCTACAACAACTCCAACGATTACGTGGCCAAGGTCCGCGAGGCCGCGGCAAACTACGCGCTGAACCAGCCCGCCCGCCGCTAGCGTCGAAAATCGCACCACGCGCAAGCATTTTCGGCGAAGTTCTGGAACAATTGGTGGCTGGAAACTTCCATTCACTCTTCTAAGGAGTTGTGTCCAAAAATGGCTATGATTATCCACGCCTTCGCTCGCGAGATCCTTGATTCCCGCGGTAACCCCACCGTCGAGGCCGAGGTGCTGCTGGACGACATGTCCAACGGTATTGCAGGCGTCCCGTCTGGCGCGTCGACCGGTGTGCACGAGGCGCACGAGCTGCGCGACGGCGGCGACCGCTACCTGGGCAAGGGCGTGCAGAAGGCCGTGGAGAACGTCAACGAGGAGATCGCTGACGCCATCGCCGGCATCGAGGCGGATGACCAGCGCCTGATCGACCAGGCCATGATCGAGCTGGACGGCACCGACAACAAGTCCCGCCTGGGTGCGAACGCCATCCTGGGCGTATCCATCGCAGCGGCGAAGGCCGCCGCAGAGTCCGCCGGCCTCCCGCTGTACCGCTACATCGGCGGCCCGAACGCACACATCCTGCCGGTGCCGATGATGAACATCCTCAACGGCGGCGCGCACGCGGACTCCGGTGTGGACGTCCAGGAGTTTATGATCGCCCCGATCGGTGCGGAGTCCTTCGCTGAGGCGCTGCGCATGGGTGCTGAGGTCTACCATGCGCTCAAGTCCGTGATTAAGGACAAGGGCCTGTCCACCGGCCTGGGCGACGAGGGCGGCTTCGCTCCGTCCGTCGAGTCCACCAAGGCTGCGCTCGACCTCATCGTCGAGGCCATCAAGAAGGCCGGCCTGAAGCCGGGCGAGGACATCGCCCTGGCGCTCGACGTCGCATCCTCCGAGTTCTTCGAGGACGGCGTGTACAAGTTCGAGGGCGGCGAGCACTCCGCCGAGGACATGGCCAAGGTCTACGAGGAGCTGATCAACGAGTACCCGATCGTCTCCATCGAGGACCCGCTGCAGGAGGACGACTGGGAGGGCTACACCAAGCTCACCGCCGCTATCGGCGACAAGGTCCAGATCGTCGGCGACGACTTCTTCGTCACCAACCCGGAGCGCCTCGCCCGCGGTATCGAGGAGAAGGCCGCCAACGCCCTGCTGGTCAAGGTCAACCAGATCGGTACCCTCACCGAGACCTTCGACGCAGTCGACCTCGCACACCGCAATGGCTACCGCACCATGATGTCGCACCGTTCCGGCGAGACCGAGGACACCACCATCGCCGACCTCGCCGTCGCCCTTGGCTGCGGCCAGATCAAGACCGGTGCCCCGGCTCGCTCCGAGCGCGTGGCGAAGTACAACCAGCTGCTGCGCATCGAGCAGGAGCTTGACGACGCTGCCGTCTACGCAGGCCGCTCCGCATTCCCGCGCTTCAAGTAGGCCCCGCCTGCTTATCGACGCCCCCTTCGCCCGGCCCCGCGCCGCGGCCGGAGGGGGCGTTCGCATTCCCGCGCGCCTACGCGCACGCATAGGCCGACGGACTAGACTCAAATACCACTATGTCCCCACGCGCATCGCAGTCCACGAACCGGAAACGCGGGCGAGGCAAAACGCCCCGCACCGTTCCGGTGGCCTCCCGCGAGCGCGGCAAGGACCAACGCGCCGCCAAGGCAACGGCGAAGAAGCGCCGCCTCCCGGCGATGTTCCAGCAAGACATCACCAGCACCGCGATCCTGATCGCCCTGGTGATCGCCGTCCTCATCGCCATCGCCGTCCCGCTGCGCAACTACTACGAGGGCCGCGCCGAGATCGCCCGTGCGCAGTCTTCCATCGAGCAGCTCGAGCGCCGCAAGGCGGAGCTGGAAGCAGACATCGCCAAGTACGAGGATCCCGCCTACGTGGAGCAGGAGGCGCGCCGCCGCCTCGGCGTGATGGCAGAAGGGGAGTCCGCGTGGCGCATCATCGACCCGCGGATGTCCCACAGTCCGTCCATCACCACCGACGAGGTCCCAGACGAGCGCTCCTGGAGCGAAGTCATGTGGGATTCTCTCCGCGAACTCCCGGAGCCGGACGCTCCTGCGCCAACGGAGCATTCCGAACAACCAACAGATGCATCCCAGACCGATCTCACCTCAGCTGTTCCAGAGGAAGTTGGCGGAGTTGCCGAGGACACCGAGGAGTAGCGGTACTGAACTGATTTGCTCTTGCCAGAGATGCGCCGGCACAGTAGCCTTGGGCGTAGGCACCAACCCGAGAAGGATAAAGCTGGGTTCCCGAATGGGAGTAAGGCTTCAGGCCGAGAATTCCTTTGCTCCGGGGGTTGGTGTCTTTTACTTTGCGCTGGTTGAATGGTGTTTTAGTTTGTCTAGGTACGTATCCGGCTCCTTAGAGAGACGTTCCACGATGAACTCGATTGCTCGTTGGCTATAGACGTAATAGGGGTTTTCATCTGCGCTATTTCGGTTGTAACTGAACCTGCTATCGCCCTTGAAGTTATGGCCCTTCACAAAGAGGTTGAAATGGAATTTGTTAAATCGCGGGATCTCCTCTCCGCCGAAGAATATCTTCACGCCCCGACCTTTTAAGCGCGCATTAACCTTTTCGATGCACGCGCTAGTTCGAAATGGGTAATAACTACTGGCATCGCGAATATCTTTCACAATGCTTACCCCCTCGCTGGCGTCTTTGGTGACAAAGACATTCAGGTCAGCGTCTTGCTGGCGTTTCACTAAGCGAAGAGAAGTTTCATATACGGCGGCGACAGAACTATTTCCTTCGTCTCCTACAACGCTGGCCAAGTCCCTCTGGTTCTCGAGAAGCTTTTTGGCAACGGCAGGGTCGTATTTAGCTCGGATCACTTCGGGTTCGATCGACCCTCTTCGCACGGCCAGTGTGAGGTGGTTTTCTGGCATGATGTCGCTCACCGAATCGCCGTGGAGGTTTTCCAGCTGCTCCGCGTAGTTTGTCACCGCTGCTTGCAGAAAAGGACCATAGAAAAGTTCGTACTCATCAGTAATGAAATGAGTGTTCGTATTTCGAAACCTGATGAGCTCACGCATGTTCACCCGCAGCGGTGATTTGTCGTTGGAGAAAATCCTTTTGAGGCAGTCTTCGAGCGAGATTGTTCGATCGGGATTGTCGGGGTAGTAAATTGCCTCCAGGCCCTCTTCTTCAATCAGGTGCGCTTTGAGCATGAGCTCCCATGCGTTACAAAGAAAAATTGAGCAAGCTTCTGCGTGGTATCGCAGCGTTGGGCGGTTATAAAGTTCGACAGCTAGTGCGAAGGCCTCCTTGCTCTTGTCGAGCAAACGTTTCGCAACATGGTCGCCGCTCGCTTGGTGCACCTTTTCGTCGCTCATAAGAGAAGAGCCTAGTGATTCATGGCATTCTCTGTTGCTCTCTCAAGATGCCTAATCCGTTTCCTGTCCAAGCACCCACCCCGCCCTGTGTCACAATATGGCTCATGCAACATGAATCACCCACTCCGGAGGATCTCGCCACAGTCGCCGACCAGCTCGGCCGCGTACCCCGCGGCGTGCTCGCGATCGCCTACCGCACGCCCGACGGCCAGCCCGCCGTGCTCAAGACCGCCCCAAAGCTTGACGACGGCACGCCGTTCCCCACCCTCTACTACCTCACAGACCCACGCCTCACCGCCGAAGCGTCCCGCCTCGAAGTCGCCCAGGTGATGAAGTGGATGGAGTCCCGGCTTAACGAGGACTCCGACAGCAGCGAAACCCTGCGCAAGGACTACCTCGCCGCGCACGAGCACTACCTCGCCGAGCGCAACGCCATCGAAGACCTGGGGACCGATTTCTCCGGCGGCGGGATGCCTGAACGTGTGAAGTGCCTCCACGTGCTTATCGCTTACGCGCTTGCCGAAGGCCCCGGCCGCGTCCGCTTCGGCGACGAAGCCGTAGCCCTTGCCGCCGAGCACGGCAACCTGCGCGGCACAGCGATCCCTGCGGACTGGCCCAGGCTCGAGGACCTCGGCATCACCCTCGACGAGGCAGGGGAGGGGCTCGCATGAGCGCCCCACTGACCGTCGCCGCCGTCGACTGCGGCACCAACTCCATCCGCCTGCTTATCACTCGCCGAGAAGCCGACGGCACGCTCACCGAGATCACCCGCGAAAACACGATCGTCCGTCTCGGGCAGGGCGTCGACGAGACCGGCAGGTTTAACCCGGAGGCAATTGAGCGCACGCGCAAGGCGCTTGCCGCCTACACCGAAAGAATGCGCGCCGAAGGCGTCGAGCGCGTACGCATGGTCGCTACCTCAGCGACACGCGACGCGGAAAACCGTGAGGACTTCTTCGCTATGACTCGCGAGCTCCTCGGCCAGATCCAGCCGGGCGCGCAGGCCGAGGTAATCTCCGGTGACGAGGAAGCCCACCTGTCGTTCCTTGGTGCCACTGCGGACATTGACCCGGCACGCGGGCCCTTCTGTGTTATCGACCTCGGCGGCGGGTCCACGGAGTTCGTTATGGAGCAAGGGGCACGTTCCACCCAGATGGGGTGCGTGCGCGTCACGGAGCGCTTCATGCGCACCGATCCGCCCACGGAAGAGGAAACGGCGGTAGCACGCGCCTACATCCGCGAGCGTATCGCGGAGGCCGCCGAAGCAGTTCCCTTTGCCCAAGCACGCACATTCGTTGGCTGCGCGGGGACCTTTACGACGCTCTCTGCACTTGCACAGGAGCTTGACTCCTATGACCCGGAGCGCATCCACATGTCGGAGATTCCTTTCGACCGCATGCGTCAGGTCACCGCGGATTTGCGCGCCCGCACCGCGAAGCAGCGCCTCGAATACGAGCCTATGCACCCCGGGCGAGCAGACGTGATTGGATCCGGCTCAACAGTCGTGGAGGAGATGACGGACGCTTTCGAGCGAGAAGCTGGCCCGTCATCCTTCATCATCAGCGAGAAGGACATTCTCGACGGGATCGTCGCCGGCTTACTCGCAGACTAGTCCTCGTCGGGCTCGAGGATCTGATCCTCGAGCTCTGCGTTCTTCTTGCCCCGCAGCTTGCGACCCCTGCGGAGGTCCTTCACCTCTCGCATGCGTGGTTCGGGGTCGATTTTGTTTGCAATGGCCTTGCGGGTGGACTCCACCACCTGCTTGGTCATTGGCGAGTTCATCGCCGCTTGGGTGGCGTTAACAATCTGGTGGTAGCGCTTGCGGCCGGCTTTCGTGCCGAACACGTACCCGGCGGCTGCTCCGACAACGAATTGGTACATGGCTACCACCATACTTGTGGTACGTACCAAGACAACGTGGTTGTCTCAGATGCGGTAGTTTAAATAGAAGTACCTAGAATCTGACCCGGCTGCGAGGAATCGTGTCTTCTCACAAACCCAAAGTAATGACCGTCTACGGCACCCGCCCAGAGGCGATCAAGGTGGCCCCAGTCATCAAAGCACTGGAGGAGGATGACAGATTTGAATCTGTCGTAGTGTCAACTGGCCAGCACCGTGAGATGCTGGAACAGGTAAACAAGCGCTTTGGCATCGAGCCCGATCATGACATGGGGCTGATGAAACCAGGACAGAGTCTGAATGAGCTGGTTTCCCGTGCCATCCAGGGCTTGGACCCCATCATCGAGGAAGAACAGCCGGATGCGATCATCTCGCAGGGCGATACGTCTACCGCAATGGTCGCTGCGCTCGCAGGTTTCCATCGTGGTGTGAAAATCGTCCACCTGGAGGCTGGCCTGCGGACTGGCAATATCTTCTCTCCGTTCCCCGAAGAGGCGAACCGCAAGATTATCGGGCAGCTCGCAAGCCTGCACCTCGCGCCGACCGAGCAGTCGAAGGAGAATCTCAGGCGGGAAAACTTCCGAAGCAAAGACATCGTAGTCACGGGCAACACGGTTATCGACGCCCTTCTGACCGCCAAGGAATGGGACGTCACCTTTGATGATGAGCGACTGCAGGCGCTGCAGCATAGCGACCAAAAGGTAGTCCTAGTCACCACCCACCGCCGCGAAAATCTTGACGCAATGGCGGAAATTGGCGGAGCCGTACAAGACCTTGCAAAGGCATATCCCGATTTTGTGTTCGCGCTACCGCTTCACCTGAACCCGAAAGTTCGCGATGCGGTGCTGCCGGAGGTGGAGAGCCTGCCGAATGTCATCATCACTGATCCTCTGCCTTACGACCAATTCACTGCACTCTTGAACCGTGCTTACCTCGTGCTCACCGACTCCGGTGGTGTGCAGGAAGAAGCACCTTCCCTGGGCAAACCTGTTTTGGTCATGCGTGAAAACACAGAACGTCCTGAAGCAGTTGTTGCTGGGACAGTCAAGCTCGTCGGCACTGACCGCAACCGGATCGTTGCGGAAGCGAAAAACTTGCTTGATCAGGATGCTGCATACGAAGCGATGGCGAATGCAGTCAATCCTTACGGCGATGGTAGAGCTGCTGAGCGCGCGATTGCCGCAATCTCCGCATTAATGGGCGTCGGTGAGCGGATTGATGAATTCGCTCCAACCATCGCGATTAAATAGGGTACTCGTAGGCAAGAGTTACTTTTCAAAGCAAGGTAGTCTTTGTCAATATAAGTGAGGGCCCTAGAATCTCCTCATCTTTGGGGTCTGGCTAATACGAAAGGAAAAGACAATGTCATCTGCTGCCCAGCAACAGTTCGAAAACGTCTGTGTCGTTGGCCTTGGCTACATTGGCCTTCCAACGGCGGCGTTTATCGCCTCGAAGGGCATCAAGGTAACAGGTGTGGACGTAAACCCTACCTACGTGGACTCCATTAACCGCGGCGAGGTGCCGTTCGTCGAGCCGGGTTTCGACGAGTTGCTGAAAGACGTAGTGGAGAAGGGGTTGCTCACCGCTCGTTTTGATCAAATCGAAGCAGACGCCTACATCGTTTGTGTGCCTACTCCGTTCAAGGGCGATGATCACCAGGTCGACACTAAGTTTATCAATGCAGCTGTGGATGCGATGGCGCCGCATTTGCGCCCTGGTGCACTAGTTGTTTTGGAGTCGACGTCTCCTCCAGGAACTACTCGCAACATGGCTGAGTACATCATTGAGAAGCGCCCAGACCTTTCACTCAATGAAGAAGACGAGAACGCGATTTTTGTTGCGCATTGCCCGGAGCGCGTACTTCCTGGGCAAATTATGGAGGAAATGGAGAATAACGATCGGGTCATCGGCGGCCTTACCCGCCGAGGTACTGAGCTCGCCCGCGATCTGTATTCCACTTTCTGCACCGCCGAGCTGCTTCTTACGGATGCTACGACAGCAGAGATGGCAAAGCTCACTGAGAATTCATTCCGTGATGTCAACATTGCATTTGCAAACGAGCTTTCTCTGATTTGTGACCGTCTGGGCATCGATGTTTGGGAACTGATCGATCTTGCAAATCACCACCCTCGGGTGAATATTTTAAAGCCAGGCCCCGGCGTAGGTGGGCACTGCATCGCTGTAGACCCGTGGTTCATCGTGTCAGCGGTACCGGAAGAGGCAAAAATTATTCGCCAGGCTCGTGAAATTAACGATCACAAGCCGGAGTTTGTGTTGCAGAAAATCCAGTCGGCGCTTAAGGAAACGAATGGAAAGAACGTTGCTGCACTTGGAATCGCGTTCAAAGCGGACATTGACGATCTAAGGGAGTCTCCGGCGCTCAATATCGTCAAGGAACTAGCGACACGCAACCCCGATTGCACAATCACCGTTGTGGAACCGAACGTCGAGAAGTTGCCCGATAGCCTTGCAGGTATGTCGAACATTAAACTGGAACAGCTTCAGCCAGCCGTCGAACAAGCAGACGTGGTAGCAGTACTGGTCGACCACCGCGAGTTCATTGCTGTTAATCCAGCGGCGATTGCGGGTAAGAGAGTGATCGATACTCGGGGCATCTGGGGACAGCTCTAGTCCAAACGTTTTAGCTCCACGAACCAATGGGCGGAGCTAATAACGACTAGCGCTTGGGTGATTGGTGCCGAGAGCTCGTAATCCGTAGGTAACGGGCTAGGGCACCTCTCGCCTCGATATTTACTAGCTATCTGAAAGCCAAGGGCATCGTAGGTTGAAAATCCTATTCTTAACGCAGTACTGGTCTCCTGAAACTGGTGTGCCCCAACGACGATGGTCTTGGCTCTGTGATGTATTGATCGACGCTGGTAACGAGGTCTTTGTCATCGCACCTCCCCCGCGGACTGGCCGTGGAAAGAAGATTGATGTCGCGGGACGGCATCGAGACTCAAGACCAGCCATTGAGGGCAGGAACGCTGAAGTTGTCTACCGGAGTTTCCGGCCCAAGTCAGGCAATTCGATTTCCGCGAAGATGGCTGAGCAACTGCTAGTGGCCGCTGGGCAGATTCTTGTAGGCCGAGGAGTCGTTAAAGATGTGGCTCCGGACCTGATCATTGGAACGGTTCCTGCTATTCCGACAGCAGTCGTTACCTATATCCTTTCCAAGCTGAGCAGAACGCCGTACATAATTGATCTCCGAGACGCATGGCCGGACCTCCTGCGTCAAGCTGATCAGTGGAATACCGGAGTAGGCAGAAAGTCGGCTAGGGAAGTGATAGCACAGTTTGGTCCACTACAGGTTCTTTCCCGCGGTACCGAAATATCGCTGAACATCGTGCTCCGGAATTCATCAGCCATTTTGGTGACCTCGGCAAACCTCCGGGACAATCTGCAGCGTCGACGTTCTTTACTTAGGCGTGGGCGGCGTCCAAGAGTTGAAGTGATTCGTAACGTATTTCCCTTAGAAAGCTCCTGGAGGAAGAATCAGAGCAAAGGGTACGAAAGCGATGCAACCTTAAAGGTGCTGTATGCCGGAACAATTGGACGCGCGCAGAATCTTCTTAACGCGTTAGAGGCCGCAAAGCTCGCAGAACAGCAAGGTGTTCACGTGTCCCTCACTTTTGTCGGAGCAGGAGCATCCAAGGAGAATTTGAAGCAGCAAGCGGAGCAATTGGGCGTAGACGCAGCATTCGTGAATCAACAGCTTCCTGGTAAACTTGACCGCTTCTACACCTGGGCCGATACAGCGCTAGTGCATCTCACAGAATGGGAACCGCTTGAGCGGACGGTCCCCTCAAAGACCTATGAATTGATGGAGCGAGGAATTCATATTTCGGCTGTAGTTCAGGGTGAGGCTGCAGAGCTAGTCAGAAAGCTGAAAGCCGGTGATGTAGTTGAGCCAGGAGATCCCACACAGTTGGCGGCACTGTGGATTGAACTCGCTAGTGATCGCAGTCGCCTTCGTACGACGGACTCCGGCCGCAGATGGGTAGTGAATCAGCGAATGAATGTCGCTCCCTCTATGTTCCTTGAAGTTATCAATGGCGTCTGCGATCCGAGCAAGTAGATTCAGATTGGATAGGGGGCGGTCTGTGAGAACAATAGTGGCCAGTATTTGCGAACTGACGGCACAGATGCTTTCGAACCCGAGGGATTTCCTTAACAAAGCGGGGTTAGTTGCAGCTCGACGTCCCTATTTGAGGATCTTGTTTGAAAAGATCGGTGTTCGCCCAAGGATGCCGATTGGCATCGTTCCTGGAGACTTCGACGACCGCATTACGCGTGTTACCCCGGGCAACCGAACCGCACGGAGTCAACTCCGAATCCTATATTTTGTAAATAGCAGTCTTCCCCATACTTCGAGTGGTTATACTCTGCGCACACAAGCACTACTTGAATCAATCGATCACTCGAAAACGGTAGTCATGCCCGTGACGCGCCTGGGCTATCCTGCATCTATTGGCAAAATTGTGAGTAATAGTTTTACTTTCTTTGGTGAAGTGCGTTACCTGCACTTGCTGCCATTACCTACGCCAGTATCTCGTTCAAAGAGGGTGGACCGAACAGTAGAATTGCTTTCGCGTTTCGTTGAGGATCAAGACATCGATATTCTTCACGCGACGACCGATTTTCGGAATGCCGCAATTATTAGCCAAGTTGCAAATCGAACCGGTCGTCCTTGGGTGTATGAGGTTAGAGGCGAACGCGACGAGTCAGTGAGGGCCGCGCTAGAATCTCGGAGCGATTCGACTCAGATGCAAATTCCAGAGAAAATGCGTGAGAAGGAGAACGCTGCAATGCAATCCGCAAGTGTGGTGATTGCGTTGAGCGATGTTTCCGCGAGATCGCTAGAGCAACGCGGAGTCGATCCTAAAAGGATTGTTGTAGTTCCAAACGGTGTCAGTCAACCCCAGCGCTCACCCAATTCTGGTTGTGTGCGGGATTGGCTTGGAATCCAAAGAGATCAAGTGATCGTAGGAACTGTCACTTCGATTGTTGCGTATGAAGGTCTGGATATCCTGATCCTTGCTTTGGAACACTTACCACCGGAGTTTCATCTTCTAATAGTGGGCGATGGAGACGCGCTCCAGGAGCTCGAGCAGCTAGTTAAGGAACGCGGACTTGAAGCACGCGTCATTTTCGTTGGTAAGCAGTCGGCTGAAACTATCATTGATTGGTACGCGGCTTTAGACGTGTTCGTACTTCCCCGAAAAGATTATGACGTTTGCCGTAGGGTCACGCCGCTTAAGCCCTTGCAAGCCATGCAGGTCGGGGTACCGATTGTCGCTTCAGATCTTCCAGCGTTGAGAGAGGCCACTGGAGGCTTCGCGTGCTTCGTAGAGCCCGAATCGCCGCTAGCTTTGGCCGACGGCATTCTACGAGCTGCACGGGAACAAAACAAACCAGAAGTCATGGAAGAAATGCGAAGATTTGTAGAATCCCGTTCTTGGGAAGCGAGTGCCCGTAGACTTCAGAGTGTTTACGAAGAACTGAACTGAGACCTGCCGATTAGTCAGTTTCTGATTGTCGGGCCGCTGCCTCAAGGAAGATAGTAGTTATGTATTTTTCTAGGATTCAAGGACATTTAACGAAGTTTATCGCTGTCTCTCGCAGACAAGGCGTAAAGCACGCGTATCGAAAGACCAAGAAGTATTTGCGTAAACAAAGGCGGCAAGTGGCGTCGGCAGACGACGGTTTTGCTCGTTACCAACTTCTAAAACAACAGGGTAAGCCCTTTAAGAATATTCGTGTAGCTGCGGTTCTCGATGAGTTTTCCGAAGTAGCCTGGGGGCAGGAGTTTGAGTTAGTTCCCGTCACACCTGGAAACTTCGAGCGCATCCTGTCGCATAAAGGGGATTCTAAATTTGATCTCCTTTTAGTTGAGTCTGCGTGGCGTGGATCTGGTGGAGCGTGGAATGGGCACATTGTCGGCCCGAGCGCTCCTTCAGCCGAACTTCGAACTCTCGTGGAGTGTGCGCAAAAGAATGGGATCCCAGCGGTTTTTTGGAACAAGGAAGATCCTGCACACTTCGATGATTTTATTGATTCGGCCCGTCTCTTTGACTACATTTTTACCACGGATGAGGCCTCGATCTCGGAGTACGAGAAAGCCGTTCCGAATAGAACGATTGAAGTGCTTCCCTTTGCAGCGCAGCCTGCAATACACAACCCGATTGTTGAAAGCGGGCACGTTAGGGGGAGAGACTTCGTTTTCGGTGGAACGTATTTTACTGAAAAGTTTCCTTCAAGGAAAGCCCAAACCGAGCGAATCCTTAATGCAGCCGAGCAGGCTAGTACACGACTCGACGACGGCCTAACTATATACTCGCGATTCGGCCATGAGGACTCGAAATACAGCTTTCCGAGCCAGTATCGTAAATATGAGAAGGGGTTCTTGCCTTACGATCGCATGGTCACGGCCTACAAGAACTTCAAAGTTGTCCTCAATGTAAATACTGTTCCCTTCAGCCCTACGATGTGTTCTCGTCGTATTTTCGAGGCCGCCGCGTGCGGAGCGGTGGTGGTGTCAACTGAAGGAAGAGCAGTTCGTAGCTTCTTTAGGGAAGATGAGGTGATTCTACTTCCAGAAGGAACCCGCGGTGGCAAATTGCTGGAAGTACTGGCAAGGTCGCCCGAGCTGACTGATCGAATAGCGCATCGAGCTCAGCGTCAAATCTGGAAAGAACACACTTATACCCACCGAGCGCAGCGAATAGTCGAGCTGACCGGCGTCGGTTCTGGAGGCATGGTTGAGGCTGTGCCGACGGTCTCGGTGGTGGCATCCACTAATCGTCCAGATCAGATTGAGCACCTCCTCCAACAGGTAGCGAAACAGAGAAACGTGAATGTGGAGTGCCACATCCTGCTTCATGGGATCGATGTGGGTCCGGAGAAGATGGAAGGGATTCTCCCGTCGGAAGTGGCGCTGCACGTGTATCGCCACTCGGCGGAGAGCACACTTGGTGAGAATTTGAACTTCTTGGTAGATCAGGCATCTGCCAAATACATCGCGAAGTTTGATGATGATGATTTTTATGGTGAATTCTACCTGCGTGACCAGATCGATGCTTTGATGTATTCCGGGGCAGATGTAGTCGGAAAGAAAGCTTCGTATATATACATCGAAGGCAAGGATCTCTTCGCGCTGCGTAATCCTCGAGACGAACACTGCTTCACGGACTTTGTAGCTGGACCCACGCTTGTTTGGAGACGCGAAGTAACAGAGAAAGTGCGTTTTCCCGACAAGAATAGGGGCGAGGATTCCTCGTTTTTATACGACGTCACGAAAAACGGAATGCAAATCTATTCATCTGATCGGTTCAACTTTGTGCAAATGCGGTTCGCTAAAAGCGAGCATACCTGGGAAGCTGATGAGCTTGAACTGTTGGCCAACAGCAAGGTCGTTTCCACCGGCAGCGGGCCTCTGAACGTGGAAGTTTAGGACTCAATTCAATTGGTAATCTCGCTCTGAAAAACTATGTTTGGACGCTGATAAGACTCTCGGGCTTCGCGAATGATGGCCTCTGCTTCTTCGGGCTTACCGTTAACGGCCCTGTTGGTCCATTTGACGTACGCCCGACTGACTTCACCGGTTTCGCCATCCGCGATTATTTCGCCTTCGTGTAACCAAATGGACCGTTCACAGTTCTCTCTGATGCTTTTAACGCCATGCGAAACAAGCATGACGGTTCCGGAGTTATTGAGAAAATCTTCCATTCGCTTATTGGCCTTGGCTTTAAACGTTGCGTCACCTGTAGAAAGCGCCTCATCAATGAGCAGTATTTCCGCAGGTGAGGCTGTAGAGATCGCGAACTTTAGACGCGCTGCCATGCCGGATGAATATGTACGTAGCGGCCTATCGATAGAGTCATTGAGTTCTGCCCAGTCAATAACTGGTTGCTCAAGGCGACTGGCTTCATCTGGGTGCATTCCCGACGCAAGCAATCCGAGTTGGATATTCTGGCGCCCAGACAGTGATGACTGCAACGCAGCGGATACCCCCAGCAGGGTAGGGGTTGTTGAGGCGTAAACTGCGCCAGCTGTAGGGCTTTCACTGCCTGCCAGCAGACGCATGAGGGTGGACTTACCGGAACCGTTTTTTCCGATGATTCCGATGGACTGGCCTTGGTATGCAACAAAACTTGCAGGCTTTAGGGCATGAATAAGGGTCCTGCGGTTAGGCAGGGACAGCCCCAAGCTCGACCCGGAGCTTGTCAAACTGTAGGTTTTTGAGATTTCGCGAGAAACAATCGTCGGTTTACTTGACATTGATGTACCTATCCTCCGCGCGCCAAAAGAATACAATGCCGAGAACAAGAGTCCCGGCAGCCCACGCCACCAGGTACAGCCACCTGTCTAGCGGCGGAAAATGCTGGTAAATCGTGGCCTCGCGGACTGCGGTAAGAAACTGAAAGACGGGGTTTGCAAGCATAATGGCCTGCAAATTTTCGTTCGAATCGAAACGATGGATATCGAAGAACACACCGGAAACAAAAAACAATGCTCGCAAAAATGTTGAGACGATTGCTTTCATATCTGGGATAAATGCCGTAATTCGAGCGGTTACGAGCATTAAACCAAGTGAGAAAAGATGAATCATCAAATAGAGAGGGATAACCGCGATGATCGAAATAGCTGGAACAATCTGGTGGAATCCCATCGCAATCAGCAGTCCAACGAGGGCAGCTGGAATGTTGTCAAGCAGCTGGCGCAGCGTAATAGAAATCGGAATCGAAGCCGCAGGGAACGAGAAGGATGCGATCATTCCCTTAGATGATTGAATGAGGCCCGAGCCATTGGAGATGCCACGGTTCATAAAACCGTAGAAGATGACACCCAAAACCAAGTAGCCGATGAAGTAGTCAATATTTCGAGAGAGCTTGAGAACTACTCCGAAAATTAGGACATACACCAAACAATCCAGAAGGGGCTGCAAGATGATCCACGCTCGGCCGAGGTACATATCGCGGCCGCGAGAGAAAGCCCTACGGCGTGCGTCAGCCCAGATGAAGTGACGGCGCTGCCAGAGTTGTGCGAGGTAACGACGGAACGTCGGCCTAGCACGAAGGGCCTGTAATCCCGAGTCGTCGATAGGCTTTACGGGGAGGATGTCGCTTTCCAAAGTTGACCTCTGATTCGTTTCACCAATGTCCTGTACTTGGGTTTTGCAGGTACAGTTTACAGATTGTGGAAGGTACTCCCGAATTAGACGGAGAAATCGCGTCCCCTTTCAGGGCATTAACCCGACGAAGGGTGGGGTACCATACCGCCACTAGTTCTTAGTATCATCGTTAATTAATTGCCATTGTCAGTCACCCCTACACAAAGTCTGAAAGGGTCACGAGGTGGACCGTATCTTGAAATCGAGCTCCGGCGACGATCTGTTACTCGACCGAGCCATTCTGCAAGCGGAGCGCCTCGCGGAAGAGGTTATCGCTGTCAACCATCGGCTCATTGCGGAGATAGAGCGCGACCGCAAGCTGATGGCAGGAATCCAGAAGAGGGACAAAGAGATTGCCCGACTGAAATCGGAGCTTGAAGCCGCTAGATCGGACGCCTCTCTTAAAACGAGGGTGCTCAAGTTCAAGCCTGGAGGTGGCAAGCTCTTGCACAGGCTACGCCTCGGCTGCCTACTTCCGGCAAGTCTGCGGGGTACTGATGTTCCCGCACCCATATTGCGCCTGAAGCGAATGTATTGGGCAAGCAAATAGATTGATTGGGGAGTTCAGATGAAACGCAGTGCGATTAAAAAACAACTTAAGAGGCTTGATGCCCTTAGTGCCAAGGCACAGGAGAGCATCCAAAACACGCAGAAGCTTATCGACTATATGGGGTCGAGGGTGCATCGAGCAGCGCTGCGTGGAGAGAACGATTTTCTTGAGCCAGCTTTTTCTTATGACGAGTACCGGGAGCGCGCGGAAGTCTTCGACGAAGAGGATGCCCCTCGTATCCGCGCCTTACTCGAGGAAGCCGATCAGCTTCCAACACCCGTAAGTCAACGGTGGGATAGACCGCGTGACGTCAAAATTGGAATCATCGCAGACGATTTCTTTTTCGATTCGATTGAAGTTGCCGCGGATTTCCGTCCTCTGACGCCAGAAAACTTTCGTGAGGTGCTGCCGGGGTGCGACCTTCTGCTGGTTGTGTCTGCTTGGCGAGGACTCAACGGTGAATGGCTCGGATTTGGTAACCGAAATTCAGAAGCCAGGAAACTCTATGAGAATGAGATTGAACCGTTAGCCCGTGAGCTCTCAATACCTGTTGCTTTCTACTCGAAGGAGGATCCGCCAAACTTTAACAAGTTTGTCCATTTGGCTGACACTGCTGATTTCATTTTTACATCCGCGGAAGAGGTCATTCCGCGTTATAGAGCGCGAGTCGGCGATGATGTCCCGATCCAATCTCTCCGCTTTGCGGTAAACTACCGAAAGCACAATCCTCTGGGGTGTGAGCGGAATACCAGCCGGGAGCTGGTGTTCGCAGGTTCGTGGCTCGCGCACAAATATAAGGAACGTTTGCGTGCGGCAACCAACATCTTTGATGGGATTGAGGCATCTGGATCGCGCCTGACAATCTTCGACCGCAACTTGAATCTCCGAGACGAAGATTTTGAGGACCTTACTAAGTACCAGTATCCTGATCGCTTCATAGAGAGCATTAGGAAGCCGCTCTCGCATGATCAAGTGCTGCGCCTGCAGAAACTCTTACCGCTTGCTATCAATTTGAATTCGGTTACTGATAGTTCGACCATGTTTGCCAACCGAATCGTCGAATTATTGGCAATGGGGACGGTAGTACTCTCAAACTATAGCAACGGAGTAAACTCCCTATATCCGTATGTCACAATGATTGACTCGGATACAGATGCGCGCCAATTTGTCGATAATATTAGTGACGACTACATACGTTTTAGCCGGGCGGAGGGAATCAGGGATGTTTTTCTGTCTGATACCGCATTCGACCGAATCGATACCTTGCTAGAGACGGCGGGCTTCGACGTTGAGCAGCCGACCCACAAAGTTTACGTTGTTACAGAGAGCCAGGAACGCTTCGAGGATTTCGCGAAGACCAAAATCGACTTAGCCGAGCTGGTCTGGCTCAAACCTGAAGACGTATCGAGCGTCGAAGGGTCGCATGAGGGCGACCTTGTAGTCTTTGCAGACAAATTTGACTTTGAGTCTCCGGATTTGCTTGCTGATATCGTCGTTCCGTTCCGCTACTGCGAAGTGGATGCTGTTGAACTTGTCGCGTTTGATGCGCCGACGTGCGCTTACGAGATTGAATCAGTCGATGTGAAGTCTTCCGTGCATGCGGTGTGGCTTGGTCAAGGAGAAACGTTCGACTCCACACGACTGGAGACCAAGATTCGGGTTAGAACAAGTGCATCTTCTGGGGTTGCCCAGTATAGAACCGAGAGAACGCCGGATCTCTCTGTCATTGTCCCCGTATATAATAATGGCCGTCACCTTGTGCACAAGTGCTTCCAGTCGCTATTACGGAGTTCGGTGTTCTCCAGGTCGAAGATCCTATTGATAGACGATGGCTCATCTGACCTCAAGACAATACATTCCCTTAACCTGCTCGATCAGATTTTCGAGAATGTTCAGGTATATCGCTTCCCCGAGGGTGGCTCTGGTAGCGCCTCCCGGCCACGCAACAAGGGGCTAGAACTGGCCGACACGACGTATATCACGTACTTGGATCCAGATAATGAGCAAACAAATGATGCTTACGAAATGTTGCTGGACATAATGGAGGCTGAGACTCCTGACTTCGCTCTAGGCAACATGGTCAGGTACAAGGGGAAGCGCAGCCTTGTGAATAACTCGTGGGCTTTGAAGAAAGCTCTGAAAGCCCTAGATGTTGAGCCTGTAACGGAGAACAAGTTCGATCTCCGTGGAAGGAACGCGGAGCTTTTGCGCCAGATGAACTACCAGCCGATGAGTATTCAGGCGCTGGTTGCGAACCGCGAGTGGTTGGCTGGCCTCCAATTGACCCAGCCTGTAGGAGCAGTGGGGCAGGACTCCTATTTTTTCCAGCAGATGCTGTACTACGCGCGGGAAATAGCGCTGGACCCAACGCCTGTACACATCTACTACGCCGAGGTTGCTAACTCGACGGTCAACTCAATCTCACCGAATTTTTACCGGAAGTACCTCCCGCTTGAGACCGCACGTTCGGCTTGGCTTAAGGAGATTGGATTGCATGAACACTACTCCACAGGCCGTTTTATAAAGTTCCTCGATCTTTGGTACATCAAGAAACTTGAGAGAGTCGAGCCAGCGCAACGTGCAGAATCGTACCGGCTCATTGAGGAAATTGCCGAGATTTACGGCCCGGCTGTGACAACAAACCAGGATTACAAAAAACTGATGGATCGAGCGTGGGTCGAACTCGTCGAAGGCGACCATGCTGGAGAAGCCAGCTGGGTTGTGCAGAAACCGGAGCCAGAAGCGCTGGCAATGAGGCTCCGCCGTCGTGTCTCACGCCATCTGAGCTAGTCCAAAAACACTTACCAATTCTGCAATCAGCCTTAGACTAAGACGCGCACACGGAGGAATGTATGTCAACACCCATCCCTGCAGTAGCCCTAACTAAATGCGGCATCGGAATTTTTGACATGGAATGGTGGGAACCCCGTCTTGCTCTTTTTCGAGCAGTTACTCTTCCCAGTATGCTCGCCGCTGCTAAGGGGCGGTCTTTTACATGGTTCTTGTTACTGGACGAAAACATGCCCATCGAAGCGCTCGGTCAGCTGCGTCAGGCGATTCAAGAGGTCCGAGGGCAGAACGATATCCGTCTCCAGTTCGTTAGAACCTCTGTTGAAGCTAATCGAACTGGGTTGAACTGCATACGCTCTGTAGCCGGTGACGTTGATCGAGTGATCGTGATCCGAATAGATGATGACGACGCGATTTCCAATGACGCGTTCGAGGTAGTCGAGAACGCGATTGCCGACAGGGGGCGAGCAGCCGTTATTTCCCTGAGTGAAGGATATGCGTTTAACGGTCCAGAGCAGCTCATCGGGGAATGGACATACCGAGCGAACACCTGTAATACCTACTACTACGGCACGACTAAAGAGGTGGGCAGGGTCCTTTGGAACAACCACACCAAGGCGTTGTCGAATGCGGAGAAAGTCGGTTTTCAATCTCAAGCAATCACTGGACGCGGCCGGTATTTCCTGTATACATTCCACAAACAGGGCGACGGGTCATATGAGGATCGTCTCAAGAAAATCGAGTCCTGGCGCGTGGCAGACGAAGACATACGACAACGATTCGGGATTGATACTGCCGAGCTCGAGCGTTGGTCCGACCTTCAACGTGGCGCGAAGCAAACACTCGGTCTAACCTGGCGCCGCACCATGCCGGAAGTAAATCAGATCCGTGAATTAGATCAGCGGATTGGCAAACTAAAAAAGGGGATAGTTAAGACGAACTCGGGAATCTTCGATCCGAGCGTGCCATTTTTATACCTTGTCTATCCAAATGTTCCGCCAGCGAAAGTGCGGCGTGGGAATGTCCGATTCAAAGGCGCAGCTAATCCGGGAGCAAAAGTTACCCTAAGCGCCACAGGCAGGTCGGGGACGTACACCGAGCTGGCAACCGTGGTAGCAGATCAGGAGAGCGGGGAATTTGAGATCATCCAGCAATTCAAGCCGGCGCTGTGGAAAATCAGGCTGGAAAGCGTTCTGCGTGGTGGGCAAGATGTTTCCAAGCGTTGGGACTTCGCGCTAACCGTGCAGTAACTAGTCTCCAAAGTGGCCTACTTCCTTAATACTAGGCCACTTTGAGGAATGCCTTAGACCAACCCTGCTAAATACTGACGCTGCATGGCGAGGATGTCTGGGGTGACAATCCCGTTTATGAGCGACAGACGATCGCTCGTATCACTCCAGTTACCACTGCATGCGACAACGTCCTTGAGCATCTTATTGATGCTGCCTTTAGAAGGCGGAATGTGGCCTTTGCCGTTCCAAAGAAAACGAACGCCATGCCTGTTCTCTGCCGCTATCGCGTCCAAGAAGGGCTTCATGTGGAGTTCAATATGGTCATCGCCGAGCGCTTGTACATAAATGACTGGGTTGTCGACTGGTCTGCAGTAAAGCGTTGAAACATCAGTAACCGCATCAATGTCCTCGATGCTTCGGCCGGGCCACGTCGCTTTGACAAATCGGTCTACAGCTTGCTGGTGGTAGTTAGCAATGCTGGTTTGCGGATTTGCAGCAATGGCAATCGCGTTGTTCAGAAAGGTCGAGTAGAAGAGCGATGCAAAACCGCCGCCCGATCCGCCGTAGGTGATGACGTGTTTGTGATTCGAAAAGGACGCCAAAATATGGTTCAAAACGGCCGGAAGATCCTGTTGAAGTCGCCGCTCGTGGTCTCCTACAAACCAAGCGAGGTTGAGTGTCAGCTCGAGAGACGGGTCGGATACCAAAATCAAGTTCGCCTCTAGACCGTCTGTCACGCTTTTACCGCTGAATACTGGCAGCGTAGTCTTGCGCCAGGGAACGGCTCCGTGAAAGAAAATGAGTGATGCTTCTGCTCCGCGGTCCTCCGTCAAAACATCGAGGTGGCCATCACCGTAAGCGATAGAGTGGACTCCATCGGGGATCTCCCTGTTTTGAAAATCCTCGAGGGATGAGTAAACAAACTCAGGTGAGCCGTATCGCGCTGTATTTCTGGCAAACGGGTTCAAGATGTTCCTACCTATAGTTTCGAGAGCTAAGGACTTGCTTTCAACCATAAACCATGAGGCGAGATGAGCCGGAAGCACAGGACAAGAATAAGGGGCTAATTATGTTGAACTCTGCCTATCCAAGGTCTGGAACCTGAAAGCCGGCGTATTATCGCCGTTGGACGGGAGGGAGTTGTTTTGAATGTCAACAAGCAGTTGCTTGTTGACAAGCTGGCCGCCCACATCGGCGGTGCGCCCTTGAATTTGGCCGATTCATTGGCGGGGATGAACGGTTTGGCACTGGTAAGCACCTCTGCGCGGCTGGTGGTGTGATCGAGCGGTGAGACGATAGTTCCTGCGTCGCTCGTGCCCTGCGATTCGTCGATGCACGGATGTGGCGGAGGTAGCGCGCATAAATATAACAATTTCACTACGTGGCGGTGATTGTACCGCTTGTAGCTGGGGTGTGAAACGAGAGCCGTGTGGAGAATTCCGTCGAGGATCGCATTGGAGCCGTGTTCCACTTGCGTATCGTCAACACAATCGATCTTGCATCTGCCGGGACTTTGATTGTCTTGCCGTCGACCCACTGGCCCGCTTCGACAGCCGGAGAATACTGAAATGGGGAGCCGAATGCGCGTGACCAGCTAAGTCCTAGTCGCTTCGCGGTGGTCGGTGAGCTGGTACTCCCGTCGAACTTGACTTCAAACAGCAGCGACTTGGGGGCGAGCGGGGAGGTGGCCTTTATCTCTATAGTTAATAATTCAGTGTTATCCGGGACGCTAAAAGATTGTTTCGAGAGAATGGGGTACCGCTCATCGAGGTTGCTACCGCTTCTCATCAAGTCATCGGCCTTTGCTTCTTTATCGACGCCACTCGAAGCAATGTGAACTTCTCTGAGCGAAGAAGTAAGTTCAGTGAGGCCCAAGGAATCGGTTGCTAGTTCCAATATTCTTCGGAGGGAGTTTCGACTTGGAGCAATATGGCCATCCCCTAACTCGGGCGTTAAAGCAATCAGACGTTCTGGGTTGCCGTGCTTCTGTTGAAACAGCAGGAAATGCTCCTCGTAATGGTGGGTGTCACCCTTATTCTGGAGGTAAATAACGGTTGGGACGCTCTCATCCGAGTAGCGGTTGGCCACGTTGCCTTCAAAAGGAAGCTCGGCGGAATCCGGTTCCGTCCCCCAGGCTTTCCTCGTGTAGTACGGGAAGTAAAGATAGCGAGAGATATCAATTTGCGGGTTCACTGGGACTGCGATGGAGTTTTCAAACTCTGCTGCGTAAGTCAAAGCTGCCCAGCCACCGGCGGATGCCCCGAAAAAGACTGGCGTTGTATCACGAATCATCGTTTTTAAAATGCGAGACAGCGTTGCTATTAGGTGTGGCTGCTTCTGGCTTCCTGCGTACCAAGCTAAGTTGAGAGTTTGATCGAGCGACAGTGATGGGTCGGATACCAGAATCACATTGGCGTCGAGTTCTGCTACCAGTTTACGCCCTGACCAAAATGGTAACTCGCGGATCTTCTGAGATGCGGCACTAAAACATATGATTGTGTGTTCTGAGTTCTTGTTTTCCCAGTTCAATAGGATCGGTAAATCATCGTCGATGCGAATTGGTCCAACGATTTCCGGGGTCCAGGATTCACGGAATTGTTGCACCGATGAATAATGGTGGAAACTTATCGATTTGATCTTTCTAGACGTCATGTGGACGCTCCTTTTCAGTCTTCGGCGCTTGTATCCGACACTTTGATGCAATGTTGGAAGACCCGGATGTAGTAACACTCTGTTGTGCCGCCAGCGTGTCGGCCGACGGCAGCGTGTGCTTTGGGCAGTCCGGCGGCAACTATTGCTTCCCTGTGGGGGTACAGCTCGGAGGCTCTGTTTGATATGCGGTATGCATAGCCGAGAGCCTGGATTATGTTATAGAATATCCGCAAAGTTATTGAATTCGAGCAGTTTGTGCAAAGTGACCGAAGAAGCCGCGTAGAGGGATATCAATATATTGTCAGGACATTTACAGAGCATCTCTTTTCCGAGTGATTTTACTGAATTTCGCCTTGTGCTTGGCGAGGTCACATCGTTTGAATTTCGGGATTTTGTGGCTACCTTCCGGTTCTTTGATCGTGCGGGAAATCCGCTGAATGAAAGCGATTTGGATGCCAGCTACTCCGATAAGCTGGGCGCCTACTTTCGATACCTCCTTTCCTCAAGCGTGGGAGTCGGCAACGATATTGTGAAACCGGTCCGACTTCGTACACCGGCCAAGACCGTTCACGTGGAAGTGCAACCCTGGAAGCGGCGAGATGGTTACGAGGCAGATGAGGTGCAGAATAAGCTTTTCGTTGTTGCGAAGGACAGCGGTAATAACTTTATTTGGACGGGAAGGATTGGGGCGAAGTGACTGTATCGGTTGTTTTAAAGTCTCTTCCGGCTGACGAAGGCTTGTGGCAGTCGTATATCGACCATTTCCGTGAGATTCAATATGTATCCGAGTGCCGAATTGTAATCTCTGAGCGAAATGGATCCGAATGCGAGGCAGTTTCGTCGCTTTCCGACGACTTCTTTTCCGTCGCCGTTGGTGATGCTGACGATAACGATGCCCAGCTGCTGAACCAAGCAGCGGCGTCGGCGAAATCCGAAACGCTGCTGCTCCTTGAACAGCCGTATTGGCTGACCTTTGCCGGGGCGTCGAGCGATTGGTTCGAATTCTCGAGCGCACGCTTAGTCAAGCAGCTTAAGCGGAAGATTTCCGATCGTGTTACCGCCGACGCTGATGTGGACGAGCAGGCAATGGCACTTCCGGTTCCGGACGAGACCCTGGGTATGGCGTTGTTGGTTTCTAAAAAACATTTTCTCGAGATGCGTGGCTACGATGAAGATGAATCAATCTCCGGGGCGCTTGGCTTTGACTTCTTGTTGCGGCAACGTCGCGCTGGCTTGGACGTCGAAGTAATTCGGACGGGACCTTCTGCGCTCATCCCAAATCAAGAATTCGGCGTGGAGCAAACAATCGGGACGGAATTCAAAGAAGCTGCAGTTACGAATCGTACTTTGTATAGGAACCTGGAATCTTGGTCCGTTGCCCCAAGTCTCCGAGAACCGCTAGTTTCCGTAGCTATCGCCACAAAAGATCGTGGCGAAATGTTGATTGAAAGCATTAATTCGGTCCGATATCAGAGCTTTCAAGAATTTGAAATTGTTGTGGTTGATGATGGATCCCAGAACCAGGAGGAAGCGCGGGAGCTGGTTGAAAACTTGCGGGACCCCCGAATTCGGTTCTATGCGCATACTGAAAGTAAAGGTGTTGCGGCTGCGCGAAATACAGCAGCACGACACTCATCTTGCCTACTCACCGCCGTGCACGATGATGATGACCTCATGCTTCCGGACCGCTTGCTGAATGGGATCAAACCGTTAAGCGATGAAATTGATGCCACATATGGGAGCTGGATTAACTTTGATGATAAAACCGGCGAACTCAAAGGTTTCCTCACTCGAGTAGGTTTCAATGAGAATCTTATTGCGTTCAACGGTTCTGGACCTGGACATAGCACTTGGACTGTTCCGACACGTCTAGTAAAACAATTCATGTATGACGAGCGGTTAACATCGTCTGTCGATCATGAGCTGGCTGCTCGCCTGGCAAATGCGGGTGTTCGGTGGCACCATGTCCAGGAATTCATGTATCTACGGCGTGTACATGATCTACAGATCACTTCGCAAGACACAGATAATCAAAAGGCTGGGCACACGCTCTCAAAGCTGGCGAATCGATTTCTTACTTCAGAATCCGCACTCCAGAAGATGGCTGCAGAAGGGTCGGCCTCGCCGTATCCGGCAGTTAGAGGTTCCGGTTCGTTAGCACGAGAATTCTCGGGCTACTTGCCTGATCATTTAGTTCGGAGAGAGTTGGTTTTTCGCGGCAATTCGGTGACCAAGTCGCGAGCGGCGGACATGCCAGAGCGTGTTACCTCCATTGTGACAGACCGAGATCTCATCAGTGGGAAGCTTCTTTCTGAAGAGGGCAAGATCAAAGACGTGCGTCAGGTTGACTTGGTAGCGCTTCGTGAAGCAGGGGTTACTGATTTTGAAGTTCGCGGCACTGTTCATCCGACAAAACAGAGTAAAGGTGGTGTCGGCTTCATTGACGAAAAGTCGGTCGAATTAGAAGTCGAACAGCGCGTCGAGGGCTTGCTCCTCGAGCGCTTACGATACGCAGCAAAGCAGCTCTCTGAGGAATTTGGTCCCCTACACTACGTCGTCGTTTCCTCGCACGGGGAGAACTCAGCGTGTGAGGACCACCTACGGGTATGTGGACCCTCGGTACTCAGACGCGTTGTTGCTACCGGCGAATTTGGCGTCTTGATGGGCATGTATCTTGCCGGCTTCGATTCTGCGCGTGAGGCGATCCAAACATTGAACACGTTGGCTGTTCAGAAGGCCGCAGACGGAGTGTTTCTCATGAACGAAGAACCAGCGACTATTTTTGCTGAAATCGGCAAGGAGATAGAAGACGCCTTGATTCAAGAGTCGATAGATGATTCAGGATTGGCGGGTGCTTAGGACCGTGCATTTTTCGTTTGAGAATAGGGATAGCGGCAAGTTTTCGTTGCAACAGGTAAGCGACGAAAAGACTGACGTATTGAGGTTTCCGCGAGAGTTTCACATGGACCTCACTCTCGTTGATGTTGATCCACTAAAAGCGCTCACGGCGGGTTTGCTTCTCTTTGACATTGATGAGACACACGGTCTTATCAATTCACCGCGTGCCACAATGCAGCTGGATCGGACGCTGCGAAGCCAACGCGGAGAGAGGTCGCCGCACTTGACGGTAGACCCATTAGGCGAGGTTGATGCACAGAACCATACACAGCTGGTCCTTGCAGAC
Organism: Corynebacterium sp. p3-SID1056; assembly: GCF_025152525.1. Classification (GTDB taxonomy): domain Bacteria; phylum Actinomycetota; class Actinomycetes; order Mycobacteriales; family Mycobacteriaceae; genus Corynebacterium. The sequence goes on along the minus strand of NZ_JALXXL010000007.1, from coordinate 3,776 downwards.
TACCGTGATAGAGCATTTCCGTTACAGCCTGAAGGAAAGGGGCGGAATGTGCTCGTCCAATGCTTAGATAGCGTTCGTTGGTCGGGGAAACTGTTTACTCTAGATCGAGTCGAATTCGCCGCCAATCACAAGATATTCGCTGTACAAGCGGGGCGTAACGAAACAACGCTTTTGGTGTCCATTGGTCTCCTGCTCGCTGGGGATTGGAAGTCGTCGATGCTCGTTGTCGAGAATATTGGTGGACTGTCTCGAGCGACTTGTGCTGAGTTGGTCGAACTCTGTGCCTCAGTCGGTGTTGGCCTTCGAATTGTTGAGAAAAGCGCAATGGAAAGGTTGCTGAATTATGGCGAAGCGTAAGATTCTTATGCCGGTCCGTACCGTTGCAGAGTGGGGCGGCGTGCACGAATGGACCGTGGATGCGGCATCGGCGCTGATAAAGAACGGTCACGAGGTGACCTTTGTCGGAAGTGGCGTTGTCTTCAAAGAGCGTGCTGAAGCAACCGGAGCGTCTTTCCGTGTAGTGAATTGGCGGCGTGACTGGAAACCAATCGCACACGAAATGGGGGAAAAGGGCGACTTTGACTTGATCTTTTCGCATGCCCCAGCTGGGAGACAATTTGGCCTAGCAGCTAATTCCATTGCGAAAAAGGAACACGTCGTAATGGTACACGGTGCTTATCACGACTATATGTATGAATGGTCGGATCAAGTGGATGCCTTTGTGGCTGCGAGTCCATCGCTCGTACATTTTGTGCAGGCGTTTGGCCGGGTTGCACCCTGGAAGGTCACGAGCCTTCCAAACGCAGCGCCTGATGAAGTCTTCGAGTTACCGCTAATCAGCCATGATGACAAGCTCAAGGATGGCATCGGTCACATTGTGACTGCGTCTAGACTCTCGAAAGATAAAGTACCGCAAATCGATTCGGTCGAGGAAGCAGTACGCGTGCTCACAGAACTCTATCCAGACATTAGATGGGTTATCGACGTTTGTGGCGATGGGCCGCTCCGTGATCATTTCGACCAACGGTATCGGCGGCTATCCCACTCGGTGCGAAACGTTTCGCATGTCATGCACGGCTGGGTCGAACCGGATGAAGTTCCGAAGATGATGAATCGCGCCTACCTTACGGTTACTGCGGGAATGGCGGGAATGCGAGCGCTGGCTTCAGGATCATTGTGCTTGGGCACGGGCGCGCGTGCAACAGTCGGGATTCAAATCGGAAAGAATTTGCGTGCCGGGATCTGGAGTAACCTCGGTGATCACGGTATCTTCCGGTTCACGCCTACCAATGTACGAGACGACTTAAAGGCTCTCTCTGCAGCAGATGCGTACGATGACGCGGTCGCGGTAGCGCGATCTGTTGTGAAGCTTGGAAATTCTCAGTCGATCGTGGACAATAAAATGTTCGCTGCGCTGCAGTGCATTTAAAGCAACCCCCAACGCTTGGTGATATCGAGCCTAGAAACGATGCACAGGCCTGTTGGATGCCAATAAGCCTGTCAAAGGCAGCTGCAGTTAATTTTTCGCTACTCTAAGTTCTAGATCGAGATTTGACTGGATATTGAGGTTAGTGATTCTCCATGATGTCAGGGAGCTTGGGAACGATAACCCTAAGACCGTGAGCCTTGACCTTGCTCCTTTCGCTCAGGAAGCCTGGTCCTCGACTCGCAACATTTTTCGAGGAAGCCCAGAACCAGGATCGAGGAAGCGGTCAGTGTATCCTTTGATTAGGGCCATGGTTGTGACGGGCATCGATAATTCTGGGAAATAGGAAATCGGCTCGTGGATCTCCTTGGCTCGACAAGAGTTGAAAGCCTTTCCTAGAAGGCGTCGAAATAACGGAGTTCATATCGATGATTTACGTTCCGACACGAGTGGCGTTGGCTAAAGACGGTAACTTTAAGCGAGTGCCACCGAGGGATCCGAAGGACCGTCAGGCCGACTACCTTAACCGTTTCGATTTTCATACGCTCTTTTCAGATGTGTTTATTCAGGATGGTCGGGTCTGGATGATCGGGCCACCATTCCTTAACCTAGAGGCGGAACTGAGAGCTTCTAGTTTTCATTGGAATTGGTCTGACGTGACGGAGGACGTTCTGTTTGAGAACTTCAACCGGATGTCGAGAGCATCCTTCCCAGTAGATCACGACAATGGGCATCTCAAGATCGAGGGGCCTCTAGGGCTATGGAAGCTAAATGTGGATTCGATCGTGCCTTTATGTCTCGAAGGGGCAAATATTCTCGTGACACAGCAGCAAGATAATCGGCTCGAGTGGATTGCCTACTGGGCGTACTTTAACTCACAAATTAACGGCGTAGACACATTAATCGTCTACGACAATTCTAGTTCGCTTTACAATGCCGAATTGGTTGACCAGGTTATTTCGAGGGTGCCGGGCATTAAGAATCACATCGTCGTGAAGTGGGATACCCCCTACGGCGCAACCGGTGGACCAAATAGCGTTTGGGACTCCGATTTCGGACAGCACATATCGTGGGAGCATTGTAGAAGGGCTTTTTCAAGCAGTGCTCAAACGGTGTGTGTCATCGACATCGATGAGCTGCCTATTTCACCTAAAGGGCAACCACTCGCATTGATGTTGGCGGAGTCCCAGAAACCGGCGCTGCTTTTCAAGCGGCAACCTATTCGCCAGTTTCCTAACCGGGCTCAGGATACTAACTCGATGCGGGTGCATGATTCGTTCTCTATGGGCGAAACAAGGGGTGCTTGGTTAGCAGGTAAATATATCTTCTCACCGTCTCTTCTCCCAGATGGAGCCCAGCTGATGGTGCACAGGATCAGTGGCGTCGATAATAGCGCTGAGCCAGAGGGAGATATCTTTGCCGGCCACTTTGACGGGATTCGTATTCGCTGGCGGCATGGGGAGAAACAGCCGGTTCCGCTTATCTCAGATATAAGTGCAATTACCGAGCCTGTACACTTAGTGGACGCGTTTGACCGAGCGTTCGAGGAACTTCGTGAAGGCTGGTGGCGACTCAGCGATGAGCTTTCTATCTTTTTCGGAGAGCAGGATTTGCGCTCTTGAAAACCCTTGTTTGAGGGAGGATAAACCCTGTGTAGCAGTGTCGTTTGGAAGCTTTCAGCTCGGTGCGCAGTTCGACTTCTAGGACGATCGGGTAGCGGGTGTTGGTTGCCATGACCTTTTCCAGTTCGGTCAGGGCGGCACATGAGGTTTTTAGTCTATTTTAGCTCTAATCGTCGAGTTGCTTTGGGGACCTAGGGGGCTAAATCCAACAGGGTAACGATTTTTGGCCTAAATGACGATTCGGTGCAGTTGGTACTGTTGCTCCGTGTACCCGGTACTGCAGGGGTGCTCCGTGTACCCGGTACTGCAGGGGTTTTCTTTTATAGAGGATGTTGGCAACGCCACAATTCGGTTGAGTCATGTCAATATCGCTTTGGGAGGTGCCGTCCTTTGTTGTCCCTTGTGGTCGACTTCTAACAGCTCATCGCGATGAGGCTTGGTGGTGCGGTCTACGTGTAGATGAAGCATGAATCACAAGCATTGGGGTGTACTAAACAAAGGGCTACCCCGGGCGGGGAAACTCATCGTTGATGAAGCACCAAACTGAAGCGTCCTGGGTTTAGTTCCTACCTCTGCTAAGGAAGGATTGGCACTATGCCTAGAAAGTATTCCGTCGAGTTCAAGGAGAAGGCGGTCCATCAGATCATCGAAATGGTCCGCCTGGAGTCTTGCTCACTGCAACGCGCCTACACGGAGGTCGGTGAGCTGCTTGGAGTATCCCACCACAG
>NZ_JALXXL010000006.1 GCF_025152525.1 Corynebacterium sp. p3-SID1056 | reverse complement strand
ACCGGTGCCTTGGAAAAATAAAAACCAAGACACCGGTTTGTCCACCATGTCGCGACTGAGTTGTCAACTATGTCGCGACTGAGGACAAGAGTGCCCCAGAGAGGAATCGAACCTCCGACACCGGCTTTAGGAGAGCCGTGCTCTATCCACTGAGCTACTAGGGCAATAGTGCGAGAGTACCGCACCTGCGCGCGGCACTGAAAATCAGCTGCGACAATTCAGCTGCGCGGTAAATCAGCTGCGCGCTATGCTTCCGCCAGCTCCGCGAACTTCTCGCGCACCGCAGAGGCGGCTGGGTTCGTGGCGTGGGTGCCGTCGGAGTAGAGGACGGTGGGGACGAGGCGGTTGCCGTCGTTGACGGACTCGACCCAGGCTGCAGCGTCCTCGTTGCCTTCGCCTTCGACGTCGACGAGGTCGTACGGAGTGTCGGTGCGGTCGAGGTTCTTGCGCAGCTTCGCGCAGAAGGGACACCACTCGGTGGCGAAGATAGTGACGTGTGCATTGGTTTCGGGGGTCGCGGTCATGGTTACTTCCTCGTTCTTTCGTATCGTTGGTGCTTGTAGCGGGTCCCAGTCCTGGAAGTCTTCCACTCGCCGTCGCGTACCAGGGTGAATTCGCGGCCCAGGTGGGGCGCGAAAACTGGGTTGGGGAGGGAGGGGGCGACGTGGACGTCGATAAGCGTGAGCGCGACGACGTCGACCTGGTCGAGGGTTGCCTCATAGATCTGGCCGCCGCCCATGATCCAGGCGTCGGTTGCAAGATCCGGCAGGTCGGTTGAGACGACGGCTCCTTCAGACCACGCGCCCGGTTCGCGCGAGCTGAGCACGTGGTTGGTGCGGCCAGGCAGCGGCTTGAAGGGGAGTGACTCCCACGTCTTGCGGCCCATGATAACGGGGTGGCCCATGGTGACCTCTTTGAGGAACTTCAGGTCTTCCGGCACGTCCCACGGCATGTCGGTGCCGGTGCCGATGACTCGGTCGAGCGATTGCGCCCAGATCGCGCCCAGCACTACACCGACACCTGCGCCTTGATCGTCGGGTGCGGGTCGTAGCCTGTGACCTCGATGTCGTCGAAGCCGTAGTCAAAGATCGACTCCGCCTTGCGCAGCTTGAGCTGCGGGTACGGGCGCGGCTCGCGGGAGAGTTGCTCGCGGACCTGCTCGACGTGGTCGTTGTAGATGTGGCAGTCGCCGCCCGTCCAGACAAGCTCGCCGACCTTGAGCCCGGCCTGCTGCGCGAACATGTGCGTGAGCAGGGCGTAGGAGGCGATGTTGAAGGGCACGCCGAGGAACATGTCGGCGGAGCGCTGGTAGACCTGCATGCTTAAGGTCCCGTCGACCACGTAGAGCTGGAAGAGTAGGTGGCAGGGCAAAAGCGCCATCTTGTCTAGCTCGGCGACGTTCCAGGCAGACACGATGTTACGGCGCGAATCCGGGTTCTCTTTCAGTGTGCGCAGTGCCTCCGCGATCTGGTCCACGTGCGCTCCGTCCGGGGTGGGCCAGGAGCGCCACTGCACGCCGTAGACCGGGCCGAGCTCGCCGTTCTCGTCGGCCCACTCGTTCCAAATGCGGATGCCGTTGTCCTTGAGCCAGGAGATATTGGACTCGCCGCGCAGGAACCAGAGCAGCTCGCCGACCACGCCTTTGAAAAAGACCTTCTTGGTGGTCAGAAGCGGGAAAGAGTCGGCCAGGTCGTAGCGCAGCTGGCGGCCGAACAGGCTCACCGTGCCGGTGCCGGTGCGGTCGCCCTTGGCCTTGCCGTGCTCGGAGATTTCGCGCAGTAGATCCTCGTACGGGGTGGGGATCGTCACTGAGCGACCCCCTCAAAGCTGCCATGCTCCTCGTAGTACTTTGCGCAGGCGGCGAGCACGTCGTCGGCGATCTCCGGGCGACAGATCACCATGTCGGGCACGTAGGTGTCCTCGTTGTTAAAGCGCATTGGCGTGCCGTCGAGGCGGGAGCAGTGCAGGCCCGCGGCCAGGGATACGCCGACCGGAGCGGCCTGGTCCCACTCGTACTGACCACCGGCGTGCACGTAGGCGTCGTAGTCGCCCAGGAGCACGTGCATAGCCTTCGCGCCGGCGGAGCCGACCTTCGCAGTTTCGAACCCGAGGGCGTCGGCGACGGCGTCGGCCACGGCCGGCGGGCGGTTGCGCGAGATGGCAATCTTGCCGGCGAAGGGGCCGGAGACGTGGCGCACGTCCGAGGACTTAAACACCACGCCTAGGTCCGGCAGGCCGACGGCCGCGTGGATGGGCACGCCGTCTTCCACCAGGGCGATGTGCACGGCCCAGTCCTGGCGACCGGTGGCGAATTCCTTGGTGCCGTCAAGCGGGTCGACGATCCAGACGCGGTTGTTGTCCAGCCGCGAGTGGTCGTCCGCCGCCTCCTCGGACAAGAATGCGTCGCCCGGGCGGTGCTGCTCGAGTACCCGCGCGATCCAGTTCTGGGCCAGGTCATCGCCTGCCTCGCCCAGCTCGCGCCCTCGCAGCAGGCCGACGCCGCGGATCCCCTTGAGGATCTCGCCGGTGCCTTGGGCAATCAGGTTGGTCAACCGGGAGTCAGAATACTGCGCAGTCATAGTTCAAACACTACCGCAGTTTGCGCCCCCGTTATCCTTAACTTCTATGAGCACGGCGATCCTCGAGCGTTTCCACCCCCAGGTGTCCACCTGGTTCAGCGAGGTCTTCGCCGCACCCACTCCAGTCCAGGAAGGCGCGTGGCGCGCGATTGCCGACGGCGAAAACGCCCTCGTCGTCGCCCCAACCGGCTCCGGCAAGACACTCGCGGCCTTTCTCTGGTCGCTCAACTCGCTCGTCGAACGTGCGGGCCAGCAGGCATTGCCTATCGACGGCGCGCAGACCTCCACCCACGGCGGCGTGCGGGTCCTTTACATCTCTCCGTTGAAGGCGCTGGGCGTGGACGTGGAGAACAACCTGCGCGCCCCGCTCGGCGGGATTGCCCGCGTCGCCCAGCGGCTGGGCCGCGACATGCCGGATATTTCCGTGGGCGTGCGCTCGGGCGATACCCCGCAATCGGAGCGCAACCGGCAACTGAGAAAGCCGCCGGACATCCTCATCACCACCCCTGAGTCGCTCTACCTCATGCTCACCTCCAAGGCGGCGGGCATCTTGAAAACGGTCGACACTGTCATCGTCGACGAGATCCACGCGTTGGCCGGCACGAAGCGCGGCGTACACCTTTCGCTCTCGCTGGAGCGCCTGCGCCGCCTGGCCGGTAACTTCCAGCGCATTGGCCTGTCCGCCACCGTGCGCCCGCTCGAGACGGTGGCGAACTTCCTTGGCCCGAAGACCACGATCATCAACCCGCCCGCGAAGAAGCGCTGGCAACTCGACGTCCACGTGCCAGTGGAGGACATGTCGGACCTGCCGGTGCCGGAGGACGCGTCGACAATTGGCGAAGCGGTGATTGAAGGCGACGTCGAGACGCTTGCGACCGAGGCACCGCCGGGGACAACCTCCTCGATCTGGCCGCACATCGAGCGGGCGGTGTATGAGGAGGTGATGGCGCACCGCTCGACCATTGTGTTTGTGAACTCGCGGCGGACGGCAGAGCGTCTGACCAGCCAGCTCAACGAGCTGTGGGCGAAAGCCCACGACCCGGAGGCGCTCTCGCCTGAAACACGGCGCCCGCCGGCGCAGCTGATGAAGTCGGTAGACACCGCAGGGCACGCCGCCCAGGTCATCGCGCGCGCCCACCACGGCAGCGTATCTAAAGACGAGCGTTTACAGACCGAGACGATGCTCAAGGAAGGCTCGCTGCGCGCGGTGATCGCGACCTCCTCGCTCGAGCTGGGCATTGACATGGGCGCGGTGGACCTGGTCATCCAGGTGGAATCGCCGCCCTCGGTCGCATCGGGGCTGCAGCGCGTCGGCCGCGCCGGGCACACCGTGGGTGCGATATCCGAGGGCAGTTTTTACCCCAAGCACCGCTCCGACCTGGTGCAGACGGCGGCGCTGGTGCCGCGGATGCGCGAGGGCGCGATCGAGGAGTTGCGCACCCCGCGCAGCCCGCTCGACGTGCTTGCGCAGCAGACGGTAGCCGCAGTGGCTTACGAGGACGTGGACGTGGACGAGTGGTTCGACACCGTGCGCCGCGCCTGGCCTTACCGCGATTTGGCGCGCGAGGTGTATGACTCCGTGATCGACTTGGTCAACGGCGTGTACCCCTCGACGGACTTCGCGGAGCTTCGGCCCCGCGCCATCCTGGAGGGCACCACGCTGAAGGCCCGGCCTGGCGCGCAGCGTGTCGCCGTGACGAACGCGGGCACCATCCCAGATAGAGGAATGTTTGGAGTTTTTCTTGTCGGCGCGGACGACAAGGCACCCCGCCGCGTCGGCGAGCTGGACGAGGAGATGGTCTACGAGTCCCGCGTGGGCGACGTGTTCACGCTCGGCGCGTCGTCCTGGCGCATCGAGAACATCACCCGCGACCAGGTACAGGTCACACCCGCGCCGGGGCACACCGGCCGCCTCCCGTTCTGGAACGGCGAGGGCCCAGGTCGGCCCTATGAATTGGGGAAGGCGTTGGGGGCGTTTCGTCGACAAGCGCGCGCAGGCGAGGGCATCGATGCCTCGCTCGACGAGTTTGCCCGCGACAACCTCGTGCGCTACCTCGAGGAGCAGGAGGAGGCCACCGGCATTTTGCCGGATGAAAAGACACTCGTGCTCGAGCGCTTCACCGACGAGCTGGGCGACTGGCGCGTGGTCCTGCACACCCCCTTCGGCAAGGGCGTGAACGCAGCTTGGGCGCTGGCGACCGGCTGGCGGGTGGCGCAGGAAACCGGCATGGACGCCCAGGCCGTGGCGGGCGACGACGGCATTGTGCTGCGCCTGCCGCAGGGGGAGAAGGAGCCGGACGCCTCGCTCTTCCAATTCGACGCCGACGAGATCGCCGATATCGTCACCGAGCAGGTGGGCAACTCCGCGCTGTTCGCCTCCCGCTTCCGCGAGTGCGCCGCCCGCGCCCTGCTTTTGCCGCGCCGCAACCCCGGCAAGCGCGCGCCCCTGTGGCAGCAGCGCCAGCGCGCCGAGCAGCTTCTCGGCGTCGCGCGCAACTACCCGTCCTTCCCCATCATCCTAGAGACGGTCCGCGAGTGCCTCCAGGACGTCTACGACCTGCCGGCGCTTAAGGAGGTCGTGCGCGAGATCGCCACGCGCGGCATCCGCATCGCGGAGGTGACCTGTGATCAACCGAGCCCGTTTGCCTCCTCGCTGCTGTTCAATTACACCGGCGCGTTCATGTACGAGGGCGACACTCCGCTGGCGGAGAAGCGCGCCGCGGCCCTGTCACTCGACCCATCACTTTTGGCCAAGCTCCTGGGCACCGTGGAGCTGCGCGAGCTGCTCAGCGCCGAGGTGATCGCGGAAACCGACGCGAAGCTGCGCCGCCTGGGCCGCGCGAAAACCAGTGAGCAGTTTGCCGATACGCTGCGGATGGTGGGACCCGTGGCCGTCGAAAAGCTTGCGGACTACACCGAGGTTCCCCTACCCACATTGGAGGACAACCTGGCTGGGCGGGTGATGCGGGTGCGCATCGGCGGGCGCGAGCACATCGCGCAAACGCTCGATGCCCCGCTGCTTCGCGACGGCCTGGGCATCCCCGTCCCGCCCGGTGTCGCCGCCCAAGTCGCCACGATCCCCGACGCGCTGCAGCAGCTGGTGGGGCGCTGGGCGCGCACGCGCGGACCCTTTACCCTGCGCGACCTGGCAGACGCCTTCGGGCTCGCCGTCGGCGCGGCCTACGAACCCCTGCAGCGGCTGGTGGACCAGGACAAGGTGATCCCCGGACGCTACCGGCAGGGCGTGGACGAGGAAGAATACGTTGCCGCCGAGGTCTTGCGCATCATCCGCTCGCGCTCGCTGGCCGAGGCCCGCGCGCAGACGCAGCCGGTGACCCAGTCCGCCTTTGGGCGCTTCTTGCCGGCCTGGCACAACGTAAGCGCGTCCGGGGTAAGGCCAAGTTTAAGAGGCGCGGACGGCGTATTTAGCGTACTTGAGCAGCTGGCCGGGGTGCGCCTGCCTGCAAGCGCGTGGGAGTCGCACATCCTGCCCTCTCGCGTCGGGGATTACTCGCCGGTGATGCTGGACGAGCTCACGGCCTCCGGCGAGATCCTCATCGTCGGCGCGGGCAAAGCAGGGGCGCGCGACCCGTGGATCATGCTGCTGCCGGCCGATTACGCCGAGCAGCTCCTGCCGCAGGCTGAGGAACCGCAGCTGAGCCTGACTCAATCGCAGGTGATGGAGCGCGTCCGCGGCGGGGGCGGCTACCTCTTTGCCGACCTGCTCGGGCCTCTCACTGAGCGCACCACAACCACCGACGAACTGCGCGAAGCGATGTGGGACCTCGTCGAGGCCGGCTGCCTTTCCCCCGACTCGTTCGCGCCCATCCGCGCGCGGCTCGCCGGTGGGAAAGGAACATCGGCGCACCGCACGCGCCGCCGTCCGCAGCGCAGCCGCATCCGCTCAGGCCGCACCTCCTTTGCCAACACCACGCCACCCGACATGGTGGGCCGCTGGGCGGCGACCCCACGCGCCGACACCGACGCCACGCGTCGCTCCGTCGCGCTCGGGGAGAGCCTGTTGGAGCGCTACGGCGTGGTCACCCGCGGCTCCGTAGTTACCGAGGACATCCTCGGCGGCTTCGCGCTGGCCTACAAAACGCTCTCCGGTTTCGAGGCCTCGGGCAAGGCCCTGCGCGGCTACCTCATCGAGGGCTTGGGCGCCGCGCAGTTTTCCACCCCGGCGACCATCGACCGCCTGCGTGGGCACGCGGATTCCGACGACGTTCTCGGCTGGCCCTCCGGAACCCGCTCCCCGGACGTCCACGTGGTCGCCGCCACCGATCCCGCCAACCCCTACGGCGCTGCACTGCCGTGGCCTGCGCAGGGCCCGACCCGTGCGGCCGGAGCCATCGTCGTGCTTATCGACGGCCTCCTCGCCGCCCACATCACCCGCGGCGGCAAGACCATGACCACCTTCTTCGAGGGCTTCCCGGAGGGAGTAGGGGACCCGATGCCCTTGGTCGTGGACGCCTTGGCCGAAGCAGTGCAGGCAGGGAGAATGCAGCCGCTGGGGGTGGAGAAACTCAACGGGGGGCCGGCGTTTGGCCTGCGCGACTACGGTGCCCGCGTGACGCACAAGGGCGTCAAGATCGGTGCGAAGGCGGCGGCCGCGCCAAAGCGGCGAGGCAGGAGCGTGGCCGAGGCGCTTGGCGAGCTGGACGGGCCCGCCGAGGGCTTGAGCTTCGACGACTAGCGCGAGCCTCCACAGTAAAAGTCTGCAAAATGTAAACTACAAGTCCTGCAAAATGTAAAGTATGATTGCTGCAAAACGTTAAATAGGAGCGAATGTGGATACAAAGCAGCTGGCAGGACGCAGGTACCGACCGCGAATCGTCGATACGCGGCTCGAATTCTTGTTGCAGGCAAGCGGTGCCGTCATCATCGAAGGCCCACGCGGCTGCGGTAAAACGATGACGAGCCTGCATCACTGCGCGTCGTATGCGTTCATCGATGATCCCGCCACAAACCAGATTGCGCAGCTTGCGCCGCAGGCTGTGCTTGAGGGGCCACGCCCGCGGCTCCTCGATGAATGGCAAACTGCTCCTGACCTATTTAATCTCGTCCGGCGTGAAGTGGACGCCGTAGCAGAGCCGGGCCAATTCATCCTGGCTGGCTCGGCAGTGCCTGCGGACGATATCACCCGGCACACTGGGGCTGGCCGGTTTCTCCGCTTGCGCCAGCGCACGCTTACTCTGTTTGAGAAGGCAGAATACTCGCCAACTGTGTCGCTTACTGGATTGTTTGAAGCGCAACAGCTGCAGCCTGATACCAATCAGGTTTCATACGAGCAGGTCATCAACGATTTGCTCATTCCGGGTTTTCCTGGGTACCAAGCGGGCAATGAACACATTGTGCTGACGCAACTGCGTGGGTACCTTTCTGAGGCCGCGCGTTCGGATATGCAGCGCGTGGCGGATCTGCGTATCACTCCGCTCGCTACTGAGCGCCTCATTGCTGCAATTGCGAGGTCTACTGCGGGGGAAGTCGCTGTCTCGACGCTGCGCAAGGACCTGGATTCGGTCAGCCCCGGCATTTCACTGCCGACGGTAAATAAACTTCTGGATAGCCTGCAAAGAATATTTGTCGTAGAAACAGTGCCGGCGTGGGCTCCGCGTCTCCGATCGAAGGCTCGGTTGCGAGTATCTCCGAAGTATCACCTTGCCGACCCAGGGTTGGCGATCGCGGCGCTTGGCGCAACCTCTGCTTCGCTCACGGCGGATCCGGAGACGACCGGTTTCGTCTTTGAGTCTGCGGTAATCCATGATCTCGCCGTAATGGTTGAGTCAATGGGTGGGGCGATTCACCACTACCGGGATTCTAATGGCAATGAGATTGACGCTGTGCTTACGCTTCCCGACGGCCGTTGGGCAGCCGTCGAAGTAAAAACGGGCTTTGGCGGGGTTGAGCGAGGCGCAGCGTCACTCAAGAAAGCGATCGCCTCGATCGACCATGTTGCCGGCCCGCCAACATTTAGTGCAGTGATTACTGGCACTGGCGTGACCGCGCCCCTTGGCGATGGGGTAGTCACGTTTCCGCTCCACCAACTCCGGCCTTAGCGAGCCTACAATCGCATCATGCCCGAAGGTGATTCCGTCTATCAGCTCTCCAAGCGCCTGCAGTGGATGACCGGCCGCGAAGTCACAGCCACGAGTCTCCGCGTGCCCCGCTTCGCCACCGTCGATTTCACCGGCATGACCTGCGAGCGCGTCTGGCCCTACGGCAAGCACCTGTTCATGCAATTCGGCCCGGAAATCCTGCACACGCACCTGAAAATGGAGGGCACCTGGGCCTTCCACCGGGCGGGCCAGCGGTGGAGAAAGCCCGGCCATGCCGCCCGCGTGGTGCTCTCGCTTGCCGACGCCCACCACCCCGACATCGAACTCGTCGGCTTTTGGCTCGGACTCGTCCGAGTGTTCCCGGCCCGCGAGTACACCCAACAGATGGGGTATTTGGGCCCGGATCTGCTGGCCGCGGACTTCGACGCCGCCGAAGCCGTGCGCCGCATTGAGGCGAACCCGGAGCTGGAGATCGGGCGCGCCCTCTTAGACCAGCGCAACCTCGCGGGGATTGGTAACGAGTACCGCGCCGAGATCAACTTTCTGGCGGGGACCCACCCGGCGTTGAAGGTGGGGGAGGTGGACGTCGCTAAGCATGTGGCCCTTGCACGTCGCTTGATGTGGGCAAACAAAGACTCCCCAGTGCGGGTGACCACGGGGATCAAACGCGCTGGGGAGACGAGCTATGTCTTTGGCCGCAACCGGAAGCCCTGCAGGCGCTGCGGCACGCTCATTGAAAAGGGCTTCCTCGGCGGAGAGGGGGACCTAGAGCGGGTGATCTGGTGGTGCCCGCGGTGCCAGCCCGAGCCTTCGGGAAGATGGTAACCAAAGGATGGTAATCAACCGAGTAGTGCCGCATGCGGTGCCGGTGTGTACTCGGCTGATTACCGTTTGGTGGTTACCATCCTGGGGCAGCGTTGTGGCGCAACGTTACTGTGAGGCGGCCTTGCGCTCGTTGATGTCGCGGCGGATGAAGAAGACGAGGAAGCCGACGAGGATGAGGAGCAAGATGACGTAGGCGACCTTGGAGTAGGCGTCGACGTACTCGGTGACTCGCTCCCACTGGTCGCCAAGCGCGTAGCCAAGCGAAACCAGGATGGTGTTCCAGATACCGGAGCCCAGCGTGGTCCACAGGCCGAAGGTGACAAGGTTCATCCGGTCCAGGCCGGCGGGGATGGAAATCAGCGAGCGGATACCCGGGATGAGGCGGCCGAAGAAGATCGAGGCCTTGCCGTGTCGATCGAAAAACTCCAGCGAGGCGTCGACGTCGGAGGCCTTGACCAGCCACATCCAGTCGGCGATCTTGCGCAACCGCTCTTTGCCCAGCCAGGCGCCAACGCCGTAGAGGATGTACGCGCCTACCACGGAGCCGACGATGGACCAGATCAGCACCGAGGCGAAGGTCAGCGAGCCCTGCGCGGCGGTGAAGCCACCGAGCGGCAGAACGACCTCAGAAGGAATCGGCGGGAACACGTTCTCGAGGAGGATGGCGATACCAACGCCTGGACCGCCGAGCACCTCCATGAGGTTGACGATCCAGTCAATGATTGCTTGCACAGATGCTCCTTAGCGCGGGTAATTGAATCAACGCAATATTGTGCCTTACTGAACCTCGAGAGACCAAGTGTGCACGGGCGCGCCCGACTGCTGATTGGCTATGTATTGCCTGAGGACACGCGCCAACGCTTCTCGCCGCTCCTTCGTGGCCGACCGCGATTGGGGCGCAATCGCGTTGAGGGCATCGAGTTGCCACATCGCGCCGTTCTGGCGGGTGCGGGCGCGGTGCTCGATGATGCCCAGGTACTCGTCGGCGAGGGTCGAGTCGACGTCGAGAAGCTCGAGGCCCTCGTGCGCCAAGGGCAGGAGGTGGTCGGTGACCAGCTCGGTGACGTCGATGGTGCCCAGTGTCGGCCACTGTAGTTGTGCGGTGAGTCCGTGGCGCGCGCCTTCGCGGAAGTTGCGTTCCGCCTCGGAAAAGCTCAGGCGCGACCAGACTGGGCGGGTCTGCTCGCTCAGCGTCTTGACCATGCCGTAGTAGAAGGCGGCGTCCGCGATAATGTCTTTGACGGTCGGGCCCGCGGGCAACAGGCGGTTTTCCACGCGGATGTGGGATAGCTCCGTGTTCGGATCGTAGATGGGGCGGTTCCACCGCCAGATCGTGCCGTTGTGCAGGTTGAGGTAGTGCAGCCCGGGGCTGTCGCCTTTCATGAACGGGGCACCGGCCTGCATGCGGCCCTCGGGGATGAGCGGGGAGAAGTAGCGCACATTCTCCTCGAAGAGGTCGAAGACGCTGGTGATCCAGCGTTCACCGAACCAGACCCGCGGGCGCACGCCCTGGTTGATCAGCTCCTGGGTGCGCGTGTCGATGGACTGCTGGAAGACAGGGATCCGGGACTCGTGCCACAAGCGGTGGCCGAGAAACAGCGGCGAGTTCGCGCTCAGCGCCGCCTGCACTCCCGCGATGGCTTGGGAGGCGTTCCAGACGTTGGCGAAGCGGTCGGGAGCAACCTGCAGGTGTAACTGGATCGACGTGCAGGTGGACTCGGTGGCGATGTCCTCGAAGTCGTGGCGGTAGCGCTCCTCCCGCCACAGGTTGACATGCACGAGCTCGCCGCGGGTGTCCATGATGGACTTGCTTAGCCCCGCGTAGCGGTTCTCCGGCGTCATCCACGAGGTTTCCTGGAGGAACTTCGAGGTCATCGTCGGCAGCGTGCCGATCATGGCGACCTGGGAGCCGGCTTCCGACGCCGCAGCGTGCACCGCGTCGAGGCGCTGGGTCAGCCCGCGCTCGAGCTGAACAAGCCCGTCGCCGCCGATCGACATCGGCGGGTGGTTCAACTCGACGTTGTAGGCGCCGATCTCCGACTGATACTCGTCACCCAAACGCTCCAGCACAGCCTGGTTGTTGGCGTGCGGGGCCATCGTTTCGTCCACCAAGTTCAGCTCGAGCTCTAACCCGATGGTGCCGTGGCTGACAAACTCCGCCTCTTGCAGGTGGCGGTCGAACACCTCAAGTTCGTCCTCGAGGCGGCGGCGGTACACCGAGCGCTGGCGCGGGGTGTACGAGTCCGAGGAGATCTGCTCGCCCATCGTGCGTGACCTACTTCTTGCTTCGGTACCAGGAAATGAGCGCGTCGGTGGAGGCGTCGCCCGTGTCCGGGGTTTCCGCGCCGGCGACTGCGGCGGCCAAATCATTGGCCTGCTGCTTGCCCAGTTCCACGCCCCACTGGTCGAAGGAGTTGATGTCCCAGATCACGCCCTCGGTAAACACGATGTGCTCGTAGAGTGCGATCAGGGCGCCCAGGGTGAAGGGCGTGAGCTCTTCGGCCAGGATCGTGGTGGTCGGGCGGTTGCCCGGCATGACCTTGTGCGGGGCAAGTTCGGTGCTCACGCCTTCCGCCTCGATCGTCTGCTGGTCCTTGCCAAAGGCGAGCACCTTGGTCTGGGCGAAGAAGTTGCCCATGAGCAGGTCGTGCATCGAGCCCGTGCCGTCGGCGGTGGGGAAGTCCTCCTTGGGGCGCGCGAATCCGATGAAGTCAGCCGGAACCATGGTGGTGCCCTGGTGGAGGAGCTGGAAGAAGGCGTGCTGGCCGTTCGTGCCAGGCTCGCCCCAGTAGATCTCGCCGGTGTCGTAGGCGACCTGCGTGCCGTCGTGGCGCACCGACTTACCGTTGGACTCCATGGTCAGCTGCTGCAGGTAGGCAGGGAAGCGCGAGAGGTCTTCCGAGTAAGGCAGGACCGCGTGGGTCTGCACGCCGTAGAAGTTGCGGTACCACACGTTCAACAGCCCCATCAGCGCTGGGACGTTGCGGGAAAACTCGGTGGTGCGGAAGTGCTTGTCCATCGCGTGGAAGCCCTCGAGCATGCGCATGAAGTCCATCGGTCCGATGACGGCCATGAGGCTCAAGCCGATAGCGGAGTCCATTGAATAGCGGCCGCCGACCCAGTCCCAGAATCCGAACATGTTGGCTGTGTCGATGCCGAATTCGGCGACCTTTTCCTCGTTCGTGGAGACCGCGACGAAGTGCTTGGCAATCGCTCTCTCGTCGCCGTCGAACTGGTCAAGCAGCCAACGCTTCGCCGCATGCGCGTTGGTCAGCGTCTCCTGGGTGGTGAAGGTCTTCGAAGCGATGATGAACAGGGTCTCTTCCGCATTGCAGCGGTCCAGCACCGCAGCCATATCGGCCGGATCCACGTTGGAGACGAACTCGGCGGTAATGCCGGCGGTGGCGTATGCGCGCAGTGCCTTCGTCGCCATCGCGGGCCCCAGGTCGGAGCCGCCGATACCGATGTTGACCACCTTCTTAATCGTGTGTCCGGTGTGCCCGAGCCATTCGCCGGAGCGCAGCGCCGAGGCGAAATCGCGCATCCTGCCGAGCACCTCGTGGACATCGGCGGCCACGTCCTGGCCGTCGACTTCCAAGTCCTTTTCGGCCGGGAGACGCAGCGCGGTGTGAAGCACGGCGCGGTCCTCGGTGTTGTTGATGTGGTCGCCGCTAAACATCGCCTCGATCTTCTCGGCCAGGCCTGCTTCCTTTGCCAGGTTGGTCAGGGCGTCGAGCACGGTGGCGTCGATAAGCTGCTTGGACATGTCCACATGCAGCCCGGCCGCCTCGAAGCTCAGCGTGTTCGCGCGCTCGCTGTCGGCTGCGAAGAGGTCACGCAGCGTGGTCGTCGACTTTTCCGCGTGCAGTTGTTCCAGGTTTTTCCAGGCAGACGTGGATGTAATGTCGGTCATCATTCCTCCAGCAAAGATCGGATCGGATACGCTCCACGGTAGTCAAAAAGCCGCCACCGAGTGGCCCGAGATGTGCATAATGGGGCGCATGAGCATTGTGAAGATCAACGCGATATCTGTCCCCGAAGGCGCCGGCGAGGAATTGGAACGCCGTTTTAGCGCGCGTAAGCACGCCATCGACTCCCAGCCCGGCTTCGAGGGCTTCCAGCTGCTGCGCCCAACCAAGGGCGAGGACCGCTACTTTGTGGTGACCCGCTGGGCTGATGAAGCCGCCTACCAAGCATGGTGGGAGGGGGCGGGCAAAGCCGCGCACGGTAGTGCCGACGAGGCACCGAAGAAGCCCGTCTCGCAGAAGGCGGAGCTGCTCGAGTTCGACGTCGTGCTTGACTCGCTCGAGCGCGACTAACGGGGGCTGGCGGGGGCTAGCCGAGTTTCCCGCGGCCGAGGCGCAGCAGGATGTTGGCAAGCGCTGGGCCTTCCTCGCCCAGCTCGTCGCGGAACTGGTTGATGATGGCGACCTCGCGGGTGTGGACCAGCTTGGTGCCGCCCGAGCCCATCCGCGTTTTCCCGATCGCGCGGGAGACTTCCGCGCGGCGCTTGACCGCGTCCAAGATGACCCGATCTAAACGGTCGATCTCTTTGCGGTACTGCTGAATCTCCGCGTCCGATAGGGGGTCGTCGGTGCCGGAGGGCATGCGGACTGCAAAATCGCTCATGGTGTTGCATTATGCCACGCCGCTCAGCCTGCCTTTGTCCCACCAGGATGTTCGAACAGGCGCGGGGTGTGTGTTTGGGCGGTGGGTACGCTGAGATGCATGACTGATCTCACCCTCGGACTCAACCCCCAGCAGCAGGCAGCCGTGCAGCACGAAGGCTCCCCGCTGCTCATCGTCGCCGGCGCGGGCTCCGGCAAGACCGCGGTGCTTACCCGCCGTATTGCCTACCTTTTACAAGAGCGCGGGGTGGCACCGTGGCAGGTTTTAGCCATTACCTTTACCAACAAGGCCGCCGCCGAGATGAAGGAGCGCGTGGCGCAGCTTGTCGGGCCTGAATCGGAGCGCATGTGGGTGGCAACCTTCCACTCAGTGTGCGTGCGCATCCTGCGCCAGCAGGCGCAACTTGTGCCGGGACTGAACACGAACTTCACCATCTATGACGCGGATGATTCACGCCGCCTATTGTCCATGATTGCGAAAGACTTCAGCCTTGATCTGAAGAAGTTCTCGGCGCGGACGCTGGCCAACGGCATTTCCAACCTGAAAAACGAGCTCATCGACCCGCAGGAGGCGCTAGAGAAGGCGGAGCGCACCCGCAATCCCTTTGAGACGACTGTGGCGAAGGTCTTCGCCGAGTACCAGCGGCGGCTGCGCCAGTCCAACGCCTTGGATTTTGATGACTTGGTGGGGGAGGTCGTGCGCATCTTCAAGGAGCACCCGCAGGTCACCGAGTACTACCGCCGCCGTTTCCGCCACGTGCTGGTCGACGAGTACCAGGACACCAACCACGCGCAGTACGAGCTCATCCACACGCTCGTGGGCACGGGCCCGGATGCGCCGGAACTCGCCGTGGTGGGGGACTCGGACCAGTCCATTTACGCCTTCCGCGGGGCGACGATTCGCAACATCGAGGAATTCGAGCGCGACTACCCCAACGCCCGCACCATCCTGTTGGAGCAGAACTACCGCTCCACGCAGAACATTTTGAGCGCGGCGAACGCCGTCATCGCCCAAAACGAGGGCCGCCGCCCGAAGAAGCTGTGGACGGACCACGGCGCCGGGGAGAAGATCACCGGCTTCGTCGCCGACAACGAGCACGACGAGGCCCGCTTTATCGCCGGCGAGATCGACCAGCTCGCGGACAACGGGGTGCCGTACTCGGACATGGCGGTGATGTACCGCACCAACAGCGCCTCCCGCGCGCTCGAGGACATCTTTATCCGCTCCGGCATCCCGTACAAGGTCGTCGGCGGCACGCGCTTTTACGAGCGCCGCGAGATCCGCGACATCGTCGCCTATATGAAGGTGCTGGATAACCCGGACGACACGGTCAGTCTGCGCCGCATCGTCAACGTGCCCAAGCGCGCCATCGGCGACAAGGCGCAGGCGATGGTCGCGCTGCACGCAGAGAATCAGGGGATCAGCTTTGGCCAAGCGCTTGTCGACGCGGCGTCGGGGAACGTCGACATGATCAAGTCTCGCGGCAAGAACGCCATCGCCGGCTTTGTGGAGCTCATGGACGGTCTGCGCAAGGAAATGCCGGAGATGCGCAACGAGGTCACCGGCATGCCGGATCTGGGCCAGCTCGTCTCGCGGATCCTGGATGCCACCGGATACAGGGAGCAGCTCGAAGCCTCGAACGACCCGCAGGACGGGGCACGCTTGGATAACCTCAACGAGCTGGTGTCCGTCGCGCGCGAGTTCTCCTCCGAGGCCGCAAACCAAATCGCGTACATGTCAGACGAGGAGCTTGACTCCGTCATGGAAGAAGGGGAGCCCGCCCCCGGCTCCCTGCAGGCCTTCTTAGAGAAGGTGTCGCTGGTGGCGGACGCGGACCAGCTGCCGGACAACGAGCAGGGGGTCGTGACCATGATGACCTTGCACACTGCGAAGGGCTTGGAATTTCCCACGGTGTTTGTCACTGGCTGGGAGGACGGCCAATTCCCGCACCTGCGTGCCCTGGGCGACCCGGACGAGTTGGCCGAAGAGCGGCGTTTGGCCTACGTGGGCATCACCCGCGCCAAGCAGCGGCTGTACCTGACCCGCGCGATGCTGCGCTCCTCCTGGGGCAACCCGGTGACCAATCCCGCCAGTCGCTTCCTCGCAGAGGTCCCGGAAGACCTCATCGACTGGCGGAGACCCGAGCCTGCAGGCGGTTCCGACGCGTGGGGTCAGCCCGCGCCCATCGGCGGGCAGCGTACCCACCGCCGCCCAAGCGCCGGCCGCGGCGGCGGTGTCCGAGTGCACAAGGACTTGGACCTCGCGCCGGGCGACCGTGTCAACCACGCCAAGTATGGGCTTGGCACTGTGCTGACGGTGGAGGGCGCCGGTGTGCGCGAGACGGTGACGGTGGATTTCGGCTCCTCGGGCACCGTACGCCTCATGCTCATCGGCGGCGTGCCGATGGAGAAGCTCTAGCGGCTTAGGCGATGCGGATGCCCTGCTGCGCGAACCAACCCACAGGGTCGACCTGGTTGACGCCGTCCGGCTTGATCTCGAAGTGGAGGTGCGGGCCGGTGGACTGGCCCTCAGAGCCGATCTGCGCGATCTGCTCGCCGGCGCGCACGCGCTGGCCGACGGCAACGTTGTAGTGCGCCATGTGGCCGTAGACGGAGACCTCGCCGCCGTCGTGCTTGATTACTACCCAGTTGCCGAAGCCCTGCGCGGGGCCCGCGTTGATCACGGTGCCGTCCATCGCGGCGTAGATCGGGCTGCCGAGGCTGTTCGCGATGTCGATGCCGCGGTGTATCGTCCCCCAGCGCTCGCCGTAGCCGGAAGTGAACGTGCCGGTTGCCGGGGTGACCACCGTGCGGCCGTCCGCGGTGCGGCCGCGCTGCATTTTCACGCCGCCCGCGCCGTTGTTGGGGGAGAACTGGCTGCTGATTTCCTGGCCGAGGGCGCGTGGGTCGTAGACGATGTTGTAGTCGCCCACGGTCAGCGTTGCTCCGTTGCTCAGGATGGAGTCGGCGGCGTTGGCGAGATGTTGCACTGCCTCCTGCTGCGTGGCGACAGGGGCGCCGTTGAGCGTGATCGCGGGGGCGGCGAGTGCCGGCGCGGGGGACAACGCGAGCGCCGCGACGATAACCGCGGGGAGCAGGCGACGATGCATGTGCTTCAACCCTTTTCTCTTAGGAAAGCGAATACCGCGTTAGAATCTAGCGCGCATTCCCTGCCCAAGCAACGCTCTGACGTGCGAGTTTGTCGAATGGGTGTGTCATTTTTCACTGTTGCTGCAGGCCAGCCAGCTGTTACTAGAGTGAAAATTGTTATAAAAGTGACGTGGGTCGGGGGTGGTGGGGGCCCGGTGCTGAAGCACGAAAAATCGCCCCGGCAACGATGCCGGGGCGATTGTGAAGCCGTCTTAGAGCTGGATGCCGCGCTGCGCCAGCCACGGGGCCGGGTCGACCGGGGTGTCGCCGTCCGGGTGGATCTCGAAGTGGAGGTGGGAGCCGGTGGAGAAGCCGAGGCTGCCCATGCCGGCGATCTTCTGCCCGGCGGTGACGCGCTCGCCAACAGCAACGTCGAGGCTCTGCATGTGGCCGTAGACAGAGACGGAGCCGTCGTCGTGCTTGAGGCGGATCCAGTTGCCGTAGCCCTGGGCCGGGCCGGAGTCAATCACGGTGCCGTCCATCACGGCCAGGATCGGGGTCCCGGGGGCGTTGGCGATGTCGACGCCGTAGTGGAAGGAGCCCCAGCGGGGGCTGAAGCCGGAGGTGAATGCGCCTTCTGCCGGGCGGGCGACCTGCGGTGCGCGAGCGGCCTCATCGGCCTTCGCGACCTCGTCGGAGTGGGCGACCGCCTTGTCCAGCTGGTCAGCCAGGTTGACTACCGGCTTGTACTCGGAGATCGCCAGGATCTGCGGGGCGGTTTCGAGGGCGGAAGCGGCATCGTCGACAAGCTGATCGGTATCTGCTGCCAGGGCGACGTTCGCGTCGGTGGCGGGAGTGCCTTCGGAAGCGAGCGTTGCTGCTGCTGCGCCGCTGAGGCCAGCGGTGGAGACTGCGCCAGTTGCCACGGCCACCATGGCGACGCGACCCTTGTTCGGCGTCTGCTTACGGTGCTTGCCGCCCTGCTTTGATGCGCTGTACATAGGTCCCCTTAGAGAGTCCGACTCCGTGACCGCTCCGGGCCCGGATTGTAATCTTCCTGTTATCTACGAGAGGTTACTGTAACGAATTGGTCTCAGCATGGCAACTGGGTTCCTAAAAATTTTCTTAATCGTTTGCCACCACACTTTTTGTTACACATCCGGGTGTAGCGGGCCAGAGGAGTGTTGTACTTCGGGCGGCGCATGCTGAGGTGGCAGAGTTAGTGAGCGATGAGCACGAATTCAAATCCACGGTCCGCCCCGTCGTCACGCGCGCGCAGCGAGAGTCGCACCCGCGATCGCGCTGCAGCGCGGAGCCGCGTGAAAGCGCGAGCGCAGCGTGTAGAGCGCGCGCCAAAACGCGACAACCGCAAGCCGCCGGAGACCTGGCAGGAGCGTATCCGCCACTACTTCGCTTTCGCGGTAGTGCCGAACGCGGTGCTCGCACTCGGTGCCGTCGCGGTGTGCTTCGCAGTCTTGCTTATCGGCGGCTGGCCGCTGCCGTATCTGCCACTGACCATTGGCGAGTTCTGGCTTGTCGGCCACGGCGTTCCCGCAACCATCGACGGTGTGACCCTGGGCGCGGTTCCGTTGCTACCTGCCGTCGGCGTTGTCGCGCTGGTGGCAACGCGGGTGCGGGCGGCCACCGAGCACCGCGTGAGCATCCTCGACCTCTGGGCGCTGCTCGGGCTGACCCTGTGCATCCCGCTCGTACTTTCCGCAATCGCGCTGTTTATGGTCGCTGATGCCTCGAAGGTGTACCCCACCAGTGCTCCCTCGGTGGTGCAGGCGCTGGGCTACCCGCTCGCGCTGCACTTCATCGGTTTTTGCTTCGGGCTGCGCGCCGTGCTGTGGCGCGCGCTGGCCAAGCGCGTAGCCGTCCCGCCAATGCTTGTCGACGCCGCGCTGCACGCCGTGAACGCCACCCGCAACCTGCTCGCCGCAGGTGGTGGTGTCTTTCTGCTCCTTCTGGCGTGGAATTACCAGCGCGTTGGCGAGCTGGTTGGAAGCTACCCTAACCTCGGGGTCACGGGTGGGATCTGGCTGGTGCTGGTGTGCGTGCTCTACCTTCCCAACGCCGCGATCGCCACGCTCGCGGTCCTGCTCGGCGGCGCCTTCGAATATGCCGGCGTGGCAACCTCGCTGTTCGCCACCGGCAACGTGGCGCTGCCCCCGCTGCCGTTGCTTGCTGCGGTGCCTGCGTCCGTCCCGGCGTGGGCACCAGTGGCTATGGTGATCCCGGCGGCAGTGATCGTGGCGTCGCTGTGGAGGGTGCGCCCGAGCCTTGCCGTAGCGGGCGCGATCGGGGCGTGGGGCGGCGTCTACGGGCTCGTGCTTGGCGCTTTTGCTTCCGGCGAGGCGGGTGCCTACGGCACCGTGGGGCCGACCTTCTGGCTGCTCGGTGCCCTGCTGTTCGCGTGGCTGGTGGTCATCGCGGCGCTGGTGTGGTGTGTGGCGTGGGTGCGTGCACGTGGCGTCGACAAGCAAATGGCCCCTGCAGCCGCAAACACCGAGGGCGACTAAGCTATGGGCCGTGAGTAGCCAACCTTTGTCCGTCGTGGTGCTCGTTTCTGGCACCGGAAGCCTGCTGAAGGCGATTTTGGACGATACAGCAAGTCCCTACCGCGTCGACCTGGTCGTCGCGGATCAACTTTGCGCCGGCATCGAGCGCGCGAAAAACGCCGGGGTCCGCACCGCGGTTGTCCCAATGTCCGCCGATCGGGCGGCCTGGGATAAGGAGCTGACCCACACTGTGGCGAAGGTGCGGCCGGATGTCGTGGTTTCCGCCGGCTTCATGCGGATCCTCGGGCCCGAATTCCTCGCGGAGTTTGAGGGGCGCGCCATCAATACTCACCCCTCCCTGCTGCCGGCGTTCCCGGGCGCCCACGCCGTTGATGACGCGCTGAGTTACGGCGTGAAAGTCACCGGTTGCACGGTCCACTACGTTGACGCCGGAATGGATACCGGTGAAATCATCGCGCAGCGCGCGGTGCGCGTAGAGGAGGGCGACACGAAATCCACTCTGCACGAAAGAATCAAACAGGCCGAGCGTACGCAGATCGTGGATCTGCTGCGTCGAGCCTCCATTTCCAACGGGAAGGTAGTCTTCAATGGGAATCCAGATTAAGCGCGCGCTGATCAGCGTCTACGACAAGACGGGCGTGGAAGAGCTCGCCCGCGCGCTGGGCGAAGCCGGAGTGGAAATCGTCTCCACCGGCTCCACCGCTAAGCGCATCGCGGACGCCGGCGTGGCCGTGACCGAGGTCGCCGAGCTGACCGGCTTCCCCGAGGTGCTCGAGGGCCGCGTGAAGACCCTCCACCCGCGCGTACACTCCGGCATCCTGGCGGACCTGCGCAAGGACTCGCACGTCGCGCAGCTCGAAGAGCTGGGCATCGAGCCCTTCCAGCTCGTAGTGGTCAACCTGTACCCCTTCGAGGAGACCGTGGCCTCCGGCGCGGATTTCGACGCCTGCGTCGAGCAGATCGACATCGGCGGTCCGTCCATGGTGCGTGCCGCGGCGAAGAACCATCCGTCGGTGGCCGTGGTGACCAACCCCGCGCGCTACGCTGAGGTGATCGAGGCGGTCAAGGGCGAGGGCTTCGAGCTGGCAGACCGCAAGCGTCTTGCGCTTGAGGCGTTTACGCACACCGCGCAGTACGACGCAGCGGTGTCTTCCTGGCTGGCTGAGCAAATGGATGCTGAATCGGCGGAGGGCGACGCGCTGCGCTACGGCGAGAACCCCCACCAGGCCGCCCGCCTGATCAACGAAGGCTGGGGCATTGCGAACGCCACCCAGTTCGGCGGCAAGGAAATGAGCTACAACAACTACCAGGACGCCGACGCCGCCTGGCGCGCGGCCTGGGACCACGAGCGCGCCTGCGTTGCGATTATCAAGCACGCGAACCCCTGCGGCGTGGCCGTCTCCGACGCCTCGATCGCCGATGCACACGCCAAGGCGCACGCCTGCGACCCGGTCTCCGCCTACGGTGGCGTGGTCGCCGCGAACCGCGAGGTGACCGTGGAGATGGCGAAGCAGGTGCAGCCGATCTTCACCGAGGTCATCCTGGCTCCCTCCTACGAAGAGGGCGCAATCGAGGTGCTCAAGGAGAAGAAGAACCTGCGCATCCTTCAGGTCGAACCGAAGCAGCCGGGCGAGGAGCGCAAGCAGATCTCGGGTGGCTGGCTCGTCCAGGAGCGCGACGCCTACCAGGCCGATGGCGACGCCGCTGAACATTGGAAGCTGGTCGCGGGCGAGGCCGCCGACGAGCAGACCCTGGCTGACCTGGAGTTCGCGTGGCGCAGTGTGCGCTGCGTGAAGTCGAATGCGATTTTGATCGCGGACAACGGGGCGTCGGTAGGCATTGGCATGGGCCAGGTCAACCGCGTCGACTCCGCCAAGCTGGCCGTCGACCGCGCCAACACCCTGGACGAAGGTAAAAACCGCACCAACGGCGCAGTTGCCGCCTCGGACGCCTTCTTCCCCTTTGCGGACGGCTTCCAGCTGCTCGCCGATTCCGGCGTGAAGGCCGTGGTGCAGCCCGGCGGTTCCATCCGCGACGAGGAGGTCATCGCCGCTGCGGAGGCAGCCGGCGTGACCATGTATCTGACCGGCACGCGCCACTTCGCGCACTAAATCGCCGCTTTTCGACGCCGCGTGGCCCACTCCGGGTCACGCGGCGTTTGCATAGGCTGTGTGTCCTTTCCTGCTACCATGCACGTGTCCAGTACTTCTTAAGCAAAGGAGCGGCCCGTGTCTTCCCAGCTCTCTTCCCAGCCCTGGGCAAAGCAGATTATCGCTGCACTGACGGCGATGGGCATTGCCTTGCCCGTGGTCCCGCGCGTGGAGGAGCTCCCCGTTATCGGTGACGCGTACGTGCAGGCCTACAACAACCTGCCGGCAAACATTAAGCAGCAGGTGCCGCCGCAGTTGCGGCCCAAGCAACCGGGGCAGGAGAAGAAAGCCCCGGCAAAACCCGCGCCGGTTGCGCCTGATGCGCAGGCGAAGCTGCATCAGCTGGTCAAAGACGTGGTGGGGCGCCACGGGGGGCGAGCCGCTATTTCTGTGGCGGGTGCGGGCAGGCAGATTACGGTGGGGGACAACCGGGCGGAGCCCGCGTTTTCCACCATGAAGGTGCCGCTGTCGATCGCCGCGCTGCGCCAGAACCCCGCGTTTGCCGGCGACGTGCGCCTGGCCGTCACCGTTTCAGACAACCCGGCGGCGCATCGCATGTTCGCGCAGGTGCCTGCTTCGGCCTACGCCGGCGTGATTGCCGAGGCCGGCTCAAAGACCACTACGCCCGCAGGTTACGAAATGGGCACGCTGTGGACGACCGCAGACCAGGCCCAGTTCGCCTCCGGCTTGCGCTGCGTACGCGGCCATGAACCCGTACTGGACCTGATGGGGCAGATCACCCGCGACCAGCTCTGGGGGCTCGGCCAGATCGGCGGCGCGCGCTTCAAGGGAGGCTGGAATGTGCACGAGGACGGCTACCTTGCGCGCCAGTTTGGCCTGGTCCCAGGGCCGAACGGCGACATTGCCGTAGCAATTACCGCGCACAGCAACGGCGGCTACGCCGAGAGTACGCAGATGCTCAACGAACTCGCACGCGGCATTGAGGGAATGCGCGGCGGTTTACCAACCTCACGCTGCTAACCTCTCCTGAGATCCGAACGGAGACAAGCGCGCTGACGAAGAGCGCGGAGGAAGGCGGTAGCGCGTGGTCGACCCCGAAACGCATCAGGGCGACGATCCGCCTACCGCAGAGCTTCCTGCACTCTCACCTGAGGACGCCAACGAGCAGGATGTGCTGTGGGAGGACGATACGGACGAGGAACCCTCTTCCCTGACCACCGGGGTCTGGGTCGTCGGAGGGATAGTTGCGCTCGCGGCCCTCGTGATTGGCGTACTTCTCGCAGCCTCCGCCACGAGCCTTGCCAAGGGCGGGAAGACACCCGACCCTGTGACGAACACTGTCGTGGTGACGTCTACGCGACTGACTGAAGTAACCACGACGCGAGTCGTGACAACGCAGCCACCAACCTCTTCAAAGACAAGCTCTTCGAAGACACCACCGAAGAAGACAACGGCGAAGAAGGCGAAGAAGAGCGGATCGGCTTCAGCCAAGGCGACGACGACAAGTTCGAAAAAGACCACGACACCGGCGACACCGACGACGACACAATAGCGCACACACCGCATTGCCGGATATTTTTCCGGTAATGTTCATGGAGTGTCCAGGGTTTGGCTATGATCTACTCGTATCCATGTGCAGACATACCCCAAGGCAGTAGCCGGTATCGAGGGAAAGGCCGAGAGTGAATAGCAATTACGGACAGGGCACCCCCAACCCAGACACCGAGCAGTGGGCAGTCCCTGAAGCCGGAGGGCAGCAGTTTCCTTCCCAGGGGTACCCGCCCCAGCAGTACCAAGCGCCCGCCTACGCGCAAAGTCCGTACCCATACCCGCAGCAGACGACCGGGAAGAATGCAACGCCCTGGGTCATTGCGCTCGCTGGTGTGCTCCTCGCGGCGCTCGTGGGCGTGCTCGCATACATGGGAGGCGCCGGGCTTTTCAGCCGTGGCGGTGGTGACAGTCAAGAACCGGTTGTTGTCACTGAGGTTGAGACACAGACGCTGAATCAACAGGTGCCGGCACAGCAGCAGGCTCCGGCTCCCGAACCTGCCCCAGCGCCTGCGCGGTACTCCTACGGGAACTACTCCGCAGCATCCAGCAAGACCTCGGGGCCATTTGCCGCGAATGTCTATAGCGCATTCGTGGACGCGTATAACAGCACCGGGAGCCCGAATGTGACCGTGGATGTGTATAGCCCGGTGACTGGCAATACCTATACCATGTCGTGCAGCGGCGGCAGCACAGTGTACTGCACTGGCGGTAACAACGCACGCGTCCGGATCTGGTAACGGATGCGTCGCGCGAGCGCAGTAGCGCTGGCCGCAGCGGGGTGCGTGCTCTCCGCCTGCGGCCCCTCTGAGGCACCACCAACAATCGTGGTGACATCAACTGAGTTCGTCGCGCCCCAGCCTGAGTCAGCCCCGTCGCGTACCGGGGCGCCGGAAGTACCTGCCGCCACAGATGCACAGGCGCTTGCCGACGCCGCGGTGCAGGCCGCATCTGTCTGGGGTACAGCCGGCATCGCCGTCGGTGGAGGTGACGGTATCGTCGCCGCTGGTTTCCAAGATGCGAGCCCTGCGTGGTCAACAATCAAGGTGCCAATCGCTATCGCGGCGCTTCGGGTCGATCACACGGTTGCTGCCGATGCGGTAGCGGCGATCACCTTCTCCGACAACGAGGCTGCGCAGCGACTGTACAGCGTGGCAGGTTCGCAGGGGACGAACAGCGTCATGGCGGAAGCAGGCCTTTCCACCCAGGTCAATACCGCTCCCGTCCGCCCCGAGTTCTCCACGTTTGGGCAAACGGCGCTGAGTGTCCGCGACGAGGCGCTCATGGCCAACGTACTCGCCTGCGTCTCAGGAGCGGGGCAAGTGCTCCAACTCATGGGCCAGGTCGATCCCGCACAGTCCTACGGCTTGGGGACGGTAGGCGGCATGTTTAAAGGCGGCTGGGGTCCGGATACTGCAGGGATGTATCAAGTGCGACAATTCGGTTTCATCCCGCGTACCGACGGCACGTACGCGCCCGTGGCCCTCACAGCGCTGCCGGCAGATGGCAGCTATGAGTCCGGCCAGCGCATGCTTACTGCGATGGCGCAGACACTGGGGGAGCAGCTCGATGTGCTGACGCCGGCAGGTTGCCAACCGTAGCTGTTAACGCTTCGTCTGACTCGTCTCGCCGCTGACCCTCGCAACCAACTCGAGGGTGCGCTCGCCGCGGCAGGAGGGGAGCTCGGCGTGCAACACGTCGAGGACGGCATCGGCGATCATGACGGAGGGGGCCGGCAGCGCATCGTCGACAAGCGGGTAGGGCGCAATGCCAGTGTTATCGCGCATCTCGATTGCCGCGAGCGTCATGTGGAAGGGCAAGTCAATGCGCGGGTCGTCATCGCCGACGATCTGCGCCGCCAAGTCGCGGTAAATACCCTCCAGCTTCGCACGCGCCTCGTGGTACTCCTGGAACTCTTCCGATTCCAGCGTCGGCAGCTGGTAGAGGCGGCCGATATTCCAATTGGAGGACAAAAGGATGCGCGTCTCCGCAGCGCACAGCGCCCAGAGCTTCAGCGCGGGTGAGGCGTCCGACTCCGCGAGATCTGAAGCCAGATCCAGCGCCGGCTGGATTGTGCCCTTGAGCAGCGTGAGGAAGATGTCGTTCTTGGAGGGGAAGTGGTAATAGAGCGAGGCTTGGCGGATGCCGACGGCCTCCGCGATCTGGTGTGTGGAGGTGGTGGAAAAGCCGCGGCGCGTAAACAACTCCGAAGAAGCGTCGAGGATCTCCTCGCGGGCCGTCTTCCCCCGGCGGCGTGGTCGGTTCTTGCGGGGGCGCCCAACGGTACGCGTCATGCGCTGTTCCTTTTCCATCCAGTCTTCCCTTCAGGTGCCGTATGTGCGTGCCTAGTTTACTGCATGCACACCTTTCATTCGGTTGAAAGGTAGTTTTGCGAGTAAAAGGGCGAGGGCGTGAAAAACGTCCGCCCCGTACGAAAATGTGTACGGGGCGGACGTGTAAGTCGAAAAACTCTACGCTGCTGTCAACCGCTGTTTAGCGAGTGGTGAACGGCAGGAGAGCCATCTCGCGCGCGTTCTTGACTGCGGTAGCAACCTGACGCTGCTGCTGCGGGGTCAAGCCGGTGACGCGGCGGGAACGGATCTTGTGACGATCCGAGATGAACAGACGCAGGGTCTCTACGTCCTTGTAATCGACCTTCTCAATGCCCTTGGCCTTGAGCGGGTTCTTCTTCGGGCGGCGGGACTGCTCCATGCGCGCCTTGCGGTGATTATTGCGCTTCATTGGTCAAATCCTCCTTACCACGAAGACTTACGAACGCCAGGCAGCTCACCACGGTGAGCCATCTCGCGCATACGGACACGGGACAGACCGAACTTGCGGAGGTAACCGCGCGGACGGCCGTCGTGGGAATCGCGGTTGCGCACGCGCGCGGGGGAAGCGTCACGGGGCTGACGGTTCAGCTCGAACTGTGCTTCCAGGCGATCCTCGTCCGAGGTCTCGGGGTTGCGGATGATTGCCTTGAGCTCGTTGCGGCGCTCTGCGTAGCGAGCAACGATTTCCTTGCGCTTCTCGTTCTTAGCGATCTTGGACTTCTTCGCCATGACTTATCGCTCCTCGCGGAATTCGACGTGCTTGCGCACAACCGGGTCGTACTTCTTCAGCGTGATGCGATCCGGGTTGTTGCGCTTGTTCTTGCGGGTGACGTAGGTGAAACCGGTGCCCGCAGTGCTCTTCAGCTTGATGATCGGGCGAATATCGTTACGTGCCATTAGATCTTCTCACCTCGTGCGCGGATCTTTGCCACGACGGACTCGATGCCGTCACGGTCGATGATCTTCAGACCCTTGGTAGAAACGTTCAGAGTAATGGTACGGCCCTCGGAGGGCAGGTAGAACCGGCGCTTCTGCACGTTGGGGTTCCAACGGCGCGAGTGGCGGCGGTGCGAGTGCGAGACGGTCTTGCCGAACTGCGGCTTCCGTCCCGTGACCTGGCAATGTGCCGACATGGGTTGACTTCTTTCTCTTCTGCCGCCCACGCACTGATCACTTGTGAGGATGACGCCACTGACAAAGCGGTGTGAGGGTCCGCGAGAGCGTCGAGTGCAATCGGTTGACGTAGGCGTAAACGTGTACTTCGACAACAGCGAGAGTCAACAATACATGTTTAGTGCCAAATCTCCTAATCTCAGGCGACCGCGCTACCCAGCCACACAGCGAGTGGGGCGAGCACCCACCCGAAGGCGATATACACGCGCCACGGGATGTGTACCCCAGCGCGTGTGAGCTGGCTGTGCCACAGCAGTGTAGCCAGCGAGGCCCAGGGGGTGACCAGCGGGCCGAAGTTCACGCCGACGAGCAGCTGCATCGGTGCATCGGCTTCGAGGAGAAGGTACGCCGGCAGGTTGTTGACCAGGTTCGCAGCAACCGCGCCCGAAAGTGCAGCGGGAGCGTTGGGGTGCAGCGGCGGCAGCAGGGCTACGGCAGATGAGATGGCGACCACGAGCGCCAGCGACTGCCAAGGCACAAGCTCGCTGCGCTTCTCGACGCCTACCGTCAACGCCATCGCCACAGCCCCGACCAGGCTGGTCGCCCAAAAGGGGATTGGAGTGAGTAGTGCGATAATGGTTAGCCCGAGAATCCACATTGCAGCTCCGGGGTTGGGCGGAATACTCGGGGAGTGCTGCTGCTTTTCCGCGGCAAAGATGAAGCGCGCCACGTAGGAAGCGGCGACTGCCACCGCGATGCCGACGAGGGCTGGCCTCCAGGATGCAGCGACAAAGTCGTATGTGCCCGAGTAGTGCTTCAGCGCCAAAAGATTGGTCAGGTTGGAGACGGGGAGCAGCATTGAGCCGAGGTTCGCGATCCACACCACTGAAAGTGATAAGGCCGCAACGCTCAGTCCGTTGCGCCGCGCCACTGCCACCGCGAGCGGCGTGAGCATGATCGCCGTGGTGTCCAGGGAGAGGAAAATGGTGACCAGGACGCACAGGAGGAGAAACGCTGGCCACACGAAGTGGGTGCGCTCGATCCACGCGGCGAGTGCCTCGAACACCCCTGCTTGTGCCGCGAGGTTAACCATCGCGGACATCGCACCGGCAAAAACGAGGACGGGCAGCAGGCGCGCCGTCTCTGTCATTGCGGCAGAGGTGTCCGTCAGTGCCAGGGCGGCGAACAGTACGGCGGCGGCTGCGGGCCAGAATATAGAGGTAAGGCGCACGGTGAAAGAGCTTAGATCCCCAACGCCTTGGCTAGCCTCAAGGCGAGCACCGTACGGTCTCGTGCTTCGAGCTTCCGGAGCAAGGCAGATACGTGGTTTTTCACTGTGCCCTCAGCCAGGAAGAGTGCCCCGGCAATCTCTTGGTTGCTCATTCCTTGTGCGACCATTTCTGCGACGGAGCGCTCAGTCGGGGTAAGGATCGCCAACTGCGGATTCCCCGCAGCGTAGCGGGCGATGCGTGGGTCGAGGACGAGGCCACCTTGGGCGGTAGCGACGATGGCGTTTGCCAATTCTTCCGGGGACACATCTTTCAAGATGTAGCCGGAGGCACCAGCGTCGAGCAGGCTCGCGACCAAGTTCGCGTCGTCAAAGGTGGTGAGTACGAGGACGGGAACGTGAGGGCTGCAGGCGCGCACGACTTCGAGCCCGTCAGTTTTTGGCATGGCGGCGTCGGTGACAACCACATCGACGTCGTAGCGGCTGGCGAGGCTGAGCGCTTCCGCTCCGTCGGTAGTTGTGGCGGCAACTTCAACACGGTCGTCGGTGTCCAAGATGAGCCTGAGGCCGCGCAGGAGCATCTCGTGGTCGTCGATAAGTAGCGCGCGTGTGGTCATGATTTCTCCTTGAGGTGCAATTCGATGCGGAAACCTCCGTCAATGCCGCCGTGGGCGAGCGTATTGATTTCACCACCGAGGCCTGCAGCGCGTTCGCGAAGCGACGTGATACCGAAAGCTTCCGGCCCGGTCATGCCTACTCCGTTGTCGGTCACGGCCAGGGTCCGGCGGTCAAGCACGATCTGTGCCTTCGTTGCGTGCGAATGGCGCAGCACATTGGTCAGTGCCTCTTGGCAAAAGTGCAGCATGAGCATTCGTTCTTCGGTGGAGTACTTCGCCTGTGGTGTGTGAACAGCGTGAGAAAACTCAACGTCCAAAGAAGTGGTGGCGAAAGACTCCGCCAGATGGGACAGTGCGGACTCGATGTCCTCATCGGGATGCGCGGCAGGTTTCATCGCGCGGACCGTCGCGCGCATCTCTTGTAGAGCCTCCGAGACGCTTGCGCGTGCATGCGCGATCTCACTATCACGCTTTTCCGCGTCGGGGATCCGGAGCGCGTAGTCGAGGCTCAGCCCGATGGTGGTGAGGCGGTGCCCGAGGGCGTCGTGAAGCGTGGCCGCGATCCTTTCACGCTCCTTCGCCACCGCCATGTCCTGCTGGTGCGCCTCGTACCAGCGCTGGCGGGAGACCGTGGAGGCAAGATTCAGGGCTGCCGCAGCTGCGGCAGCGCCGGCGAGCGTTTCAAGCGCGATCTTGCTTACCGGAGCTTGGACCTTGAGCTGCGCGAGAAAAGCAGCCGCGACGATCGCACCTGCGTAGACATACGCCGCCCGCTTGCCCAGACTCATGTGCACTGCCACGACTGCGCACCACAGCACAAGGATGCTGATCGGGTTATTCGCCGTGGCGAAGACGGCGAACGCGCATAGGGAGAAGCACACCGCGGCAACCCTGTGTTCTGTCCTGCGCCACGCCACCCACGCCGCGACGGTGAGTAAGGCGACCGCCAGGAGAATTCCCTTACGCGCGAGCGCCGCTGACGTGAAGTTGATATACAGCAAGATGGCGAACACCAAGATGCTGTCCAAAAGGTAGAGGTGGACGCGGTTCATGGGGCCTAACCTACCGGCTGACACCCGTGACTCGGGTCATGGTTTTTGGTGACCGCATCCACTATTCACGTTCGCGTGCACTCCATAAAGTCGTGCACCATGAATCCAAGAATTCCTGTTAACGCATTCGGTCTCTTGCTTCGTGCTCTCATCGCTGCGGGCGTGCTCATGGGCGCAAACTTCGCCAGGGTTCCGCTCGCCTCATACGTGGACGAGACCCTCTTGTTCTGCCTCACACCCGTCCTGGTGGTCGCGTTCGTCGTCGTGTGGGTGCGCTATGTTGAGCGCTCCAGTATCAATTGGAAAGGGGCCTGGGGGCTTGTCGGCGGCACGCTCGTGGTCGCCGTGCCGATGCTCATGGGCTGGGCGGTGCTCGCAGCTCTTCTTGGTCGCGGTCCGGCGGTGCCTGAAGCGGCTGACGCCGGCGGCTACCCGCTGGCCGCAGTCCTGGCGTGGATCCTCGTGCGCGCCTACTTGCTGCAAGGCATCCCCGAAGAGTTGCTCTACCGCGGCTGGCTGTTCGATCTCACGCGGCACCGAGAAACTCTCACCATTGTCTGGACGACTGCCGCCTTCACGTTGATCCACCTGACTTCTTCCGGCGGGCAACAAAGCGCGCTGGACCACCTCGTCTACCTGGCGATGCCCTTCGGGATGTCCATCCTGGGCGCGGCGCTGGTCTACCGCTTTGGCAGCTTCTGGTGGGCTGCAGGCTCGCACGGCGGGATGCACCTCATGCTTGCGGTACTGAGCTTGGCCTATCCGATTGAGCTGGGCAACGTTGCGTGGGTCGTGCTCGGCCTGGCGCAGGCGTTGACTGGGGCGGTGGTGCTGTGGCGTCGAAAAGCGAACATGCGCGATTAGGAAAAAGAGCCTCGGGGAAGTATAATTCTGCAGGTTGTTCAGCAATCGCTGTGCACTTGACCATTTTCGCACCCAACTCAGGCACGATCCCTTATGAAGTAGGGAACCGACCTGAAGTTCAATCCTGAGGGAGACGAAGTAGATGAAGAAGGACATTCACCCGGATTACCACCCGGTGATTTTCCAGGACGCGAACACGGGCCACAAGTTCCTGACGCGCTCCACCAAGACCTCCGACCGCACCGATACCTGGGAAGACGGCAATGAGTACCCGCTCATCGTCGTTGACGTGACCGCTGAGTCGCACCCGTTCTGGACCGGCGCACAGCGTCTCATGGACACCGCTGGCCGCGTTGAGAAGTTCAACCAGCGCTTCGGTGGCATGGCTCGCCGCAAGAAGAAGACCAGCAAGTAAGGCGTAGAAGGAGGATTTGAGAAATGGCTACACCGAAGTTTAAGAAGTCTCGCGCAAACACCCGCATGCGCCGTTCGCAGTGGAAGGCTGACAACGCGCAGCTGCAGGTTGTCAAGATCGACGGCAAGGAAGTTCGCATTCCGCGCCGCCTGGTCAAGGCTGCTCAGGCTGGCCTGATCGACGTCGAGCAGTTCTAGTTAGCGATATACAGCTTTGCAAACGGCCGGATTCCTAGAAAGGGACCCGGCCTTTTGTGATCTTGTGTACGAAAAGATGATTGATAGGCCATAATAGATTCATGAAAATTTTAGTGGCTGACGACGAGCAGGCCGTCCGCGATTCGCTCAAGCGCTCCCTCCGCTTCAACGGGTACGAGGTATGCCTGGCCCAGGATGGGGAAGAGGCGTTGGACATGATCCGTACCGAGGAGCCGGATCTGACCATCCTCGACGTGATGATGCCCAAACTTGACGGCCTCGGTGTGTGCCGTACCCTGCGTTCTTCCGGGTACGACCGGCCGGTGCTCATGCTGACTGCGCGCGACGGAGTTTCCGACAGGGTCGCAGGTCTTGATGCTGGTGCTGACGATTACTTGCCGAAGCCCTTCGCGCTCGAGGAGCTCCTTGCGCGTGTCCGTTCGCTGCTGCGCCGCGCCCGAGCGGACTCGATCGAAGATAACTCGCACGAGTCTTCGTCGCTCAAGTTCGAGGACCTCTCTTTGAACCCGGAGACGCGCGATGTGACCCGCGGGGCCCGCACCATTTCGCTGACGCGTACGGAGTTTGCGCTGCTGCACCTGTTGATGCAGAACCCCCGCCGGGTGCTGTCGCGCCAGACCATCCTGGAGGAAGTGTGGGGCTACGATTTCCCCACCTCGGGCAACGCGCTTGAGGTCTACATTGGCTACCTACGTCGCAAAACCGAGGCGGCGGGCGAGTCTCGTCTGATTCACACGGTGCGCGGCGTCGGTTACGTGCTGCGGGAGACTGCTCCGTGATCTTGCGGCAATCCGCCGAAACCTACAAGCGTGACCAGGACGCTTGGCAGCTTTCCGACGAGGAGATGCAGCCAGCGCAGTTCCGCAACTCGCGCTTCCTCGGCCTCGGCCTTTCCCTGCGCCAGCAGCTGGTGGTACTCACCGGTGTGATGGTGGCGTTTGCCATCTTGGTCACCGCCGTGGTCAGTTACTGGGCCGCGACGACAGCGATCACCAACTCCATGGACAACGAGCTGGGCATGAAAGCTTACGCCATGGCGCGAGATGCGGAGACGAGTACCGAAGCCGAACTCGAGGCGGAGATTGCGGAATTTAAAAAGTACAACCCGGGTATGAAGGCTGCCGCCTCGCCGGCTGGTTCCAATAAATACTTCGGCGACGCCGTGCCGGTCGGCGGTGACTTCCATTCGGGGAAGGAGGGCGAGCAGCTTTCCACCCGCACCGCTGGTGGGGAGCGTATCTTAGTCCTGCGCCTGGAAAGCGGCGCCGCCGTTGCGCTCGCCGAGCAGATCGATCCCTCGCGGCGACTGCAGGGAAGCTCCGGTGCCGCGCTGCTGGTCATTTTGGGCCTGGGCATCATGATGGCGTGGGCGGTGGCCACGATCGTCGCCGCGGCCGCGCTCTATCCGCTGCGACGGTTGCACCGCGCGGTGGACGAGGTCACCCGGACCGGGGAGCTGAAACCGCTGCCCGTGGAAGGTGACGATGAGCTGGCGAAGATCAGCGCCTCGTTCAACGAGATGATGCGTACGCTCCAGGATTCTCGCACGCGCCAAACGCAGCTCGTCGC
The DNA here is from genome assembly GCF_025152525.1 of Corynebacterium sp. p3-SID1056. GTDB lineage: Bacteria > Actinomycetota > Actinomycetes > Mycobacteriales > Mycobacteriaceae > Corynebacterium. The sequence continues at coordinate 153,766 of NZ_JALXXL010000006.1, read as the reverse complement.
CGACGCGGGCCACGAGTTGAAGACGCCGCTGACCTCTATGCGGACGAACATTGAGTTGTTCATGATGATGTATAAGTCCGGGCATCAGGACATGATCTCGCAAGAGGAGCGCGACAACCTCGAGCGCGATGTGCTCGCGCAGATGGAGGAGATGTCGACGCTTATCGGCGACCTGGTTGACTTGGCTCGCGAGGACTCTCCGAACACTGAGTTTGTCGACCTGCGCTTGGACGGCATTTTGGAAGAAGCGCTGGACCGCGTTCGTCGCCGTCGCCCCGATGTGACGTTCCAATTCAGTGCGGACCCGTGGATCATGCAAGGCGATCACTTCGCCATGGGGCGCGCGCCGATCAACCTCATCGACAACGCCGCGAAATGGTCGCCGCCGGGCGGCACCGTGCGGATTTCGTTGAAGGCGGCCACGACCAAGGCCGTGCTGATTGTCGACGACTCCGGCCCGGGCATCGCCCCGCGGGAGCGCGAGCGCGTGTTCGAGCGCTTCTACCGCGCCCCTGAGTCGCGTGCGATGCCGGGATCCGGGCTGGGGTTGGCGATTGTCAAGCAGGTGCTCGATCGTCACGGCGCGGAGATTTTTGTGGAGGAATCCGACGACGGCGGCACACGTATGCGCGTCGTCTTCCCCGGACGGCTCCCCGCCGAAGACGAGTAACTTGCCCCAGCGCAGCGTACACAGTAAGTGTTCAGGAAGTGTTACGTTGTGTAGGGTCGAGCCTCAAGTCGGCCTGCAGCGCTAGCACGCATAATGGGGCACATGACTTTTCCGGATCAATCGCGCAACCGTCCCGAGTACGAGGGCAACGCAGAAGGCGCGAATCACACCCAGCAGACTGTCTACCACGTTGCGAACCCGCCGCAGCAGGTCTCGTCCGGGAATCGTTTCGGCGCGGGTGCGCTGATTGCAACGGCCCTGGTCGCCTCGCTTGTAGCGGGCGGCGGGGCCGGCTACATCGCCGGTAGCCGTGGCGCGGAGCAATCGGGTGAGTCCTACAATGCGCTCGAGGCGCAGCCTGAATCGGCACGTGACTCCGGTAGCGACGCACCGAAGGCTCCGAAAGGTTCCGTGGAAGACGTGGCGGCCCAGGTGCTTCCCGCGGTCGTCTCCATCATGGTGCAGACACCACGCGGAGGCGCTGAGGGTTCGGGCTCGATCATTTCCTCCGACGGCTACGTGCTGACAAACCACCACGTGGTCGGCGATGCCCAGAGCCCACAATCGCGCATTCAGGTCACGCTGAATGACGGATCGCGGCACGAGGCGACCTACGTGGCCAGCGACGTGAACACGGACGTGGGCGTGATCAAGATCGAAAATGTGAGCAACCTGCCGACGATGCAATTTGGCAACTCGGATCAGCTCAGCGTGGGGCAGGAGGTAGTCGCGGTTGGCTCGCCGCTCGGGCTCTCGGCAACGGTCACCAGCGGTATCGTCTCTGCGCTGAACCGGCCGGTGCGCGCGAACCAGGGCAGTGGCGAAAGCTCGCTCATGGACGGCATTCAGACCGACGCCGCGATCAATCCAGGCAACTCGGGCGGCCCGCTCGTGGATATGCACGGCAACCTCATCGGCATGAACTCCGTGATTGCCTCCCTGTCCGCAGGCTCGTACGGCGGGCAGCAAGGCGGTTCGATCGGCCTCGGCTTCGCAATTCCCTCGAACTTTGCCAAGCGGATCGCGCAGCAACTCATCGACCGCGGTGAGGCCACGCAACCCATGCTCGGTGTGCGGGTCAATGCGCTTGACGACGGCACCGAGGGCGCCCGGGTTGCCTCTGTGGAACCGGGCAGCCCCGCGGAGAAGGCCGGCCTGCACTCCGGTGATGTGATTGTGAAGCTCAACGACCGGCTCATTGACTCGGCGGACGCGCTGATCGCCGCGACGCGTTCACACGACTTCGGTGAGACCGTCACGCTGCAGGTGGAGCGCTCGGGGGAGGCGGAGCCTGTTTCCGTAGATGTGACGCTGAGTTCCGAGTAAGTTAAGGGCTAAGTTTTAGGGCAACGACTCCGGTGCCCGCCGGAGCGGCACGTCGAGGAAGAAGGCTATGGCGAAAACCACGAGTACGACGAAGACACTGGATGCTTTTGACGGCGCGGAGCCGGATGACTCGTTCCTGCGCGCCGTTGAGCTCGCAGAGTCTGCGCCGGTACAATCTCGCGCGATTGTGGTGCTCGTCGGCGATCACCGCTACGAGGCACCAGGAGACAACACCGACAAGATGATCGCCGAGCTGCTCGGCGAGTACGGCTACCACGTCGATGGGGTTGTGCGGACCAAGTCAAAGAAGTCGGAGATCCGCAAAGTGATCGAGACCGGCGTTGTCGGTGGCGTAGATCTTGTCCTCACGCTCGGCGGCACTGGTGTGGGCCCGCGGGATAAGACGCCGGAGGCCACCCGCACCGTGATCGACAAGATGGTGCCGGGTGTTGCGCAGGCGATTCGCTCCTCGGGGCAGTCCTGCGGCGCGGTGGACGCTGCCACCTCGCGCGGTATCTGCGGTGTGTCCGGATCGACGGTGGTAGTGAACCTCGCGCCGAGCCGCCAGGCCATCCGCGATGGCGTCGCCACGATTGCTCCGCTGGTGGAGCACCTCATCGGCGAGCTCAACAGCTACACGGTGCAATAAGCATGGCGCGGCAACGACGCAGAGCGCGGCGCATCGCGGACGTGGACTACGACCGGGCCGCGGACACTCCGGACGGACCGTTTCGGCGCGAGTCGCGCGGCGCGGATGGCCTGCGTGAGGTCGCGTTAGAAGACGGGGCCGAGCCGGAGCTGACCGGTCTTGCGTTTTACGAAAACGAACGCCCGCCGCACCACGGAGAGTAGGTGCGAGCGGGCGTGCTGCGAAGCGTATGAGCGCTACTTCGCGTCTGGGGTCCCGTCCGTTGCCGGCGGGGTGGAGCTGCCAGCCTGCTGCGGGGTCTGGCCAGCGAGCATGTCGCGGATCTCGGTGAGCAGCTCGGTCTCGGTCGGAGCCGGGGTGTCCTCGGAGATGCCGCGGTGACGCTTCTGCATCTCGTCGAGCTTGTTCATCGGAGCGACGATGAAGAAATAGACCACTGCAGCGATGAGCAGGAAGTTGATGATCGCGGAGACCAGCATACCCAGGTCGAGCGCGGTCTCGGGGCGGCCCGGGATGACCGGGATCTTCCAGCCTTCGCCGACCTCGGCGTCGCCGAAGATGTTCAGCAGCGGGGTGATGATTGCGTCAGAGAATGCGGTGACAACGGCGGTGAACGCAGCACCGATGACCACACCGACAGCCAGGTCGATGACGTTGCCGCGGAGAATAAAGTCGCGGAAGCCCTTGAGCATAGTAAACACTCCTTGTTTGTGTCATGGGGGGGAGAGACAACACCATGGAGGCTTGGTCGTACGATTATCCATGGCAAATGTCAAGACTACGGATTCTAGGCCGAAGTTTCATCCGGAGTCAAAACTACCGCCAAAGGCTCCGACAACGATGCGGCCGCGACGACCGCTGCCTGCGACTGCCTCAGCAAGATGAGCACCGTATCTTTGCCGTTGTTCGCGCCGCCTTCAGCCTCATTGACGGTGACGATGCGGCCGCCTGTTGCGACGGTGCGTGGGCCTTCCGTGACAATTTCCACCCTCGCCCCGTGGTGCAGCATGGGCAAGATGTCGGGCTCGGCGAGCGGGATCGGCACCATAGTGAACGGCTCACCCGCTGGTGCGTCAGCGACGAGGTCACTGACGAGGTCGGGGCCGACCAGGCGCGTGGTGGTGACGATCTCTCCGGCGGCGGCCGCGGCCGCAAGGATATGCGCGTGGGCAAGGGAAGTGTCCGTTAACGCGTTGGCGGGCAGTACCTCTTTGGGGACTCGGACGATCTTGACATCCTCGGCAGCCAAGCGGGTGCCTGCGGGGACATCGCGCGCAAACACGACGGCAACCGGGTCGGTGTGCGAGGCGCGTATGAACGTGCTGCACAGGGCTGCGATGATGAGCAGGGCGGCAAGCACCCGCCGCAGCAGTACCGTGCGGCGATAGCCTGGGGTGCGCAGGCGAGTAGCAATATCCATGCATATTAGACGCGCCCGGTGCCCCCGCGGTTCCCTGAGAAAGGCTAGCGCTTTGCTGCCCACCACCACCCGGAGGGAGTAATGACGGCTTGCACGGGCGTATCGTGCGCGTCGTGGGGTACGCGTTCGACGACGTTATCGTCGTAGACCACTGCCGCAGCCGGGACCTTCGTGTGCGCCAGCGCCCTGTCGTAATACCCGGCACCTTTGCCGATCCGCATGCCGCGCGTGTCTACGCCAAGGGCGGGCACGAGCAACGCGCCGCAGGAGTCGAGCACACGCGAGGTAAAACGCGGGCCCGAAGGCTCGGTAATACCAAGCGCGCCGCGTTGCGCTCGGGCGGGGTCGCACTCTGCCCATCCAAGCACGCCATTGGGCAGGGACAACGGTACAAACACTCGGCGGGCATGGGCTCGTAGCTGCTCAGCAAAGTCCACCGCTCCCGGCTCCGAGGGAAGTGGATTGTACGCCGCGATGTTCGTGCTTTGCGCGCCCACGGCGTGCAGAAACGCTACGGCGTGTGACAGCAGGGAAGCATCGAGCGCGGCCTTTTCCTGGGGACGATCACGCAACGCGCGGCGGGTGTGGGTCAGCCGCGCGCGCAGTGTTTGCTTTGCAGATTGCGTGGACTGCGAGGGCATTGCGGGCGGTCCTTTCCAACTGGAGTGTAGAGGGCGGAAGCGCGAAGTTTCGCGTTGACGGGAGTCGCAACAAAATAGCAGTTACGTGCGATGTAGGCTAGGTATTTATGCGGAATTCTAGCGAAACGACCGCCGCGCCGTCTTTTGGCGCGGTGAAGACAGTTGTTGTGCCGGCGGCAGGTATGGGGACCCGCTTTTTGCCTGCGACGAAGACTGTGCCGAAAGAGCTTTTGCCGGTGGTGGACACCCCGGGCATTGAGCTGATCGCAGAAGAAGCGGCCCAGCTGGGGGCGCAGCGGTTGGCGATTGTGGTCGCGCCTCAAAAAGAGGAGATCATGGCGCACTTCGGCGAGTTTTCCACCCTGCGTGAAACGCTTGCAGCGCGCGGCAAAGACGAGCAGGTGGAAAAGGTTGCGCGCGCGGCTGATTTGATCGACGCGATTTCGGTAACCCAGGACAAGCCGCTTGGTTTGGGTCATGCGGTCGGGTGTGCAGAGGTGGCCTTGGACGATGACGAGGACGTTGTGGCCGTCATGTTGCCGGATGATTTGGTGTTGCCGGCTGGTGTGATGGAAAAGATGGTCAAGGTGCGCCAGCAGTTGGGTGGTTCGGTGCTGTGTGCCTTTAACGTCACGCCTGAAGAGGTGTTTAACTACGGCGTCTTCGATGTGGCTGATGCGGACGCTGAGGTTGAGGGCATTGAGGTCAAGCGGGTGCTTGGCATGGTGGAAAAGCCTGCGGTGGAGGATGCGCCGTCGACGCTGGTTGCCACGGGCCGCTACCTACTTGATCGGGCAGTGTTTGACGCGTTGCGCCGGATTGAGCCGGGTAAGGGCGGCGAGCTGCAGCTGACTGATGCGATCGAGCTGATGATTACGGAGGGCCACCCGGTGCACGTGGTGGTACATGACGGGAAGCGCCACGATCTGGGTAACCCGGGTGGTTATATTCCGGCGAATGTGGACTTTGGTCTGCGTAGCGAGAAGTACGGCCCGGCGCTCTACACTGCGCTGAAGCAGATTATCAGCGACTTCGAAGCAGAGAACCCCGACGTTGTCCGCTAAGTATTACTAGGATTGGCCCAATGCGCAGCGTTGAAGACCAGCGAGCAATGGTGGTTGACGCGGCGGTGACGCCTGAGCCGATCCGCGTCGGAATTCTGGATGCACTCGGCCTCATGTGCGCCGAGGAGATCGCCGCCACCGCACCACTTCCCGGCTTTGCCCAGGCCGCAGTTGACGGTTACGCCGTCCGCGCGGTCGACGTGGGTGGCACCGCTGGCCTGCGCACTACGCGCGAAGTGAAGGAAGTGAAGGACGCAGACGGCGAGGAGCCTTCGCGCCGGGACCGCACCTTACCGGTCGTGGGCGAGGTGGCCGCGGGTTCGCAGAAGCCGCTGCGCCTGCAGCCGCGCCAGGCCGTCCGGGTGGCAACTGGGGCTCCGCTGCCCACGCTTGCCGACGCCGTGCTGCCCCTGGAATGGACCGACCGCGGCCGCAAGCGACTGACTCCAACCCGCACGGTGCGCACGGGCGATTTTGTGCGTAAGCCGGGCTCGGATATTCAACCGGGCGACGTCGCTGTGCGTCAGGGCGCAGTGCTTGGGCCGGCCCAGATCGGGTTGGTCGCCGCCGCCGGCAGGGAGAAGGTGCTGGTCTACCCCCGCCCGCGCGTGACCGTGATCAGCTTTGGCCTGGAGCTCGTGGACGTGGACCGCACGCCCGGCCTGGGGCAGGTGTACGACGTGGCGTCCTACGCCGTGGCCGCGGCCGTCGAAGAAGCGGGTGCGGACGTGGTGCGCGCCGGACTGATCCAGGCGGAGCCACGCCGGCTCCGCGAGACCATCGCCGGGCATGTGACCCGCTCAGAGATGGTGATCATTACCGGCGCCGTGGGCGGTTCAGGGGCCAATGTGATTCAGGACGTGTTGCGCGAGATGGGCGAGATCGACACCCAGCGCGTGGCCATGCACCCAGGCTCGGTGCAGGGCTTCGGGCTGTTGGGCGAGGAACGCACACCAGTGTTCCTGCTCCCGGCAAACCCGGTCAGCGCGCTCGTGATCACGGAGACGATCGTGCGCCCAGCCATCCGGCAAGCGCTGGGCAAGGCCCAGGTGCAGCGCCGCCTTGTGCAGGCGCGTTCGGTGCGCGCCATCGAGTCCATCCCGGGCAGGCGTGCCTTCATTCGCGCACGCCTGATGCGCGACGTAGAAACCGGCGAGTACCTGGTCGAATCGCTCGCCACCGCCGAAGGGGGCGCGGCCCACCTGTTGGCTGGGTTCGCCGAGGCCAACGCCATGATCTGCCTGCCGGAGGACGTCACCGACGTGCGCCCGGGCGATGTGGTCGACGTCGAGTTTTTGCAGCAGCGCAGCTAGCCAGCAATGACCCTGTTGTCCCTGTTCCGCGAGCCAACGCCAGGCTGGCCCGAGCACACCCCGGCGGTGTGCATGCACGATGGTTCGGATGTGCGGCTGCGCCCGCTGAAGTCCGGCGACGGCCGCGTGTGGCGCGAGACGCGCATTCTCGACGAGCAATGGCTCAAACCCGTCGAGCCGACCGTGTCCGGCTCGTGGGAGGAAGCGCACTCCGCGCAGGCCTGGCGCGCCAATTGGCTGAATTTGCGCAAGCTGGCGTGGGCCGGTGCCGTCGTACCGCTGGTGATCGAGGTCGACGGGCACTTTGCCGGTCAGGTCACGCTGGGCAACATCCAGCATGGCGCGGTCGGCGAGTGCTGGATTGGCTACTGGGTGCATTCGCCGTTTATGGGGCGCGGGATCGCGACGGTGGCGTGTGCATTGGGCACGGACCATGCCTTCGGCAGGGTGGGGCTGCACCGGGTGACGGCGACCTTTCTGCCGGACAACCCGGCGTCGAGAAGCGTGCTTGCGGCGAATGGCTACCGCGAAGAGGGTTTCTTTCGCAAGAACCTGCACATCGACGGGCAGTGGCGCGACCATCACTTCGTGGCGCTGAATGCGGAGGACTTTGCGCAGGGCGCGGTCGAGCGTCTGCGGGCACAAGGGCGCGTGCGCTAAATTCTTGCGCCGGCACTCGGCGTGCCTGGCGGGGCCGTGGCGCTGACGCGGTTAGCGTAGGTGCAGTTTCTTGTCTACATTGCCGCAATCAGTCGCGTTGAAAGGTGGCTTTGCCCATGGGCAGCCTGAGCTTGATCATCGTCCTCATCCTCGTCGTGTGGATTATTGTGCTGGCCCCGATGCTGTCAGGGGGAGTGAAGAAGATCCGCCGCTCCGGCGAGGGCTACGAGGAGACGCGCGTGCTGCACGAAGGCGGTAGCGAACCTGTGGTCTCGCGGCGCCGCCCGAAGCTGACGGCCGCGGATGTGCACCAGCACGCCGCGTCGGATGATGACGTGGAGCTCGTTGAAGCCGAGGATGAGCAGGTGCTTATCGACGACGCGCCGCCCCTGCGCAGCATCTTCCGCAAGGATGTCGCCGCGACTGAGGAGACTCCCGTGGTGATCGATGCTGAGCCGGTCGAAGATGCTGAAGACGCTGAAAACACTGAAAATGCTGACAACGTCGACCGCACTGTCGAGGCTGTAGAGACTGAGGACGCGGCTGCCGAGGGCGGCTCGACGCGCGTGGAATTGGATACGGAAGACTCTGCGGACTCTGCGGATGAGGAGCGTTACGAGCTGCGCGAGGCCTACGAGTCCCCGGCCGATTTTGGCTACGTCGATGAAGTCGATGAAGTTGACGAAGCAGAGAAGGCCGAAAGCTCGCGCACCGAGGTAGAAGCACCCGCGGTGCAGGCGCCGGTCGGCGCGGACGCTCTGGAGCCGGACGACAGCGATATCGCTTTCGCGAAGACGCGCCGCGGTCGCGGCGGCTACGATCCGGAACGGGAACGTGCCGCGCGCGCGGAGCGCTTCCGTCGCCGCCAGCGCACCTTCTTGGGCCTCATTGCGTTGTTCGTGGCTACCTTCGTGTTGGCCTTCGTGGCCGGAGGCTGGACCTGGGTGTTGCCGGCGATTGCCGTGGCGCTCAACGTGTGGTTCTTCATTGCTGCCCGTGGCGTGGTGCGGAAAGAACGCGCACTGCACCAACGTCGCGTGCGTCAGCTGCGGCGTGCGCGGATGGGCGTGGACTTGGCGCAGCGCCCACAGTCGGCCCCGGGTGAGCGTCGACGCATCGGTTCCGTCATTTTGGACTTGGACGAGGAGCACCCGGATTTCGAGTCGCTCCCGTCCTACCGCCGCGAGCCGGAGTACGACGACTATTCCGACGACCGGCGCCACTACACTCCGCGTGCAAGCTAGTTGCTTTCACCGCTCCCACCAGCCGATTTCATCAGTTGGTGGGGGAGGAGTAACGTTTAGCCACAGCGCGGGGCTATAGCTCAGTTGGTAGAGCGTCGCGTTCGCAATGCGAAGGTCAGGGGTTCGATTCCCCTTAGCTCCACTGGATGAAACCTCCAGGTCACGTGACCTGGAGGTTTCTTCGTGTGAATGCTGGTAGTGGGGGCACTGGTCTAAATGGAGCTAGCTCCGTTTGGGGAATCTGGTTGAGTGCGACCTGGTGTTTTGTGTCGGGGTAGGCCTAAACGGAGCTAGCTCCGTTTAGGGTGAAAGATACCTGGCACCACGGGACGAAGTACGCACTCACCGGCACAGATACGGAGGGGCTTCGAGTCTTGCCTCACAGGGATACGTCAGCGTATCCTTGCACCGTTATTACCGGCCCGACAGGAGGAAACCTTGACCACTGAGAAGCTTCGCCGCGCGGTGCTTATCGTCGCCCTGTTGAACCTCGCCTACTTTTTCGTGGAGTTTATTGCCGCGCTGGCGATTGGCTCCGCCTCGCTCGCGGCGGACTCCGCAGACTTTCTCGAGGACACGGCCATTAACCTGCTCGTCTTCTTCGCCGTGGCGTGGCCGGCGCATCGCCGCCGCGTGGCGGGCAGCGTGCTCGCGGGGTTGATCCTCATTCCGGCCATCGCGGCGATTGTCATGGTGGTGACCAAGATCATTAACCCGGTCCCACCTTCGCCCGAGGGGCTAACCGGCGTTGCCATCGGCGCACTCGCGGTCAACCTCATTTGCGCGGTGATCCTGCTCAAGCTGCGCGACCAGGGCTCCTCGCTGGCGAAGGGGGCGTGGCTGGCTGCGCGTAACGACGCGCTGGCCAACGTGCTCATTATCGTCGCGGGTCTGCTCACCTTCGTGTGGCCGACCGCCTGGTTCGATATCGTCGTCGGCGCGATCATTGCCGCGATCAACCTCTCGGCGGCGAAAGAGGTGTGGGAGGAGTCCCGCGAGGAGCACGCCTCGGTCGAGGAGGCCTTCGAGGACATGGGTGAGTGCTAGCTGCTCCATACACCTGAGGCACCGCAGCGCCAGGTGCCAACCAAATTGGTGTCGACTATCCCCACCGATTCCATAAGCGCGTACATGGTGACCGGACCGACGAAGGTAAAACCCCGCTTTTTCAAATCTCGCGCGAGCGCCTTCGATTCGGGCGAAGAGGTGGGCACTTCTTCAGCAGTACGGGGACGCGGCGTGGTCTCGGGCTTGTACGACCAGATGAACTCGCCGAGGTGGGTGCCTTCCTCGCGCAGCGCCAGCGTGGCTTTCGCATTCGTGACAGCGGCGTTGAGCTTCTTCCGGTTGCGGATCAGGGCGGGGTCGTCCAGCAGGTGATCGACCGATTCCATCGCGGCGACTGTATCCGGATCAAACCCGAAGAAGGCATCTCGCAGGGCTTCGCGCTTCGCCAGGATCAAACGCCAGGACAGCCCGACTTGGAATCCTTCGAGGCAGAGGCGCTCAAAGAGCGACGCTTCGTCGTAAAGCGGCATGCCCCACTCGGTGTCGTAGTAGGCGCGCAGGAGCGGGTCGGTGGCGGCCCACGATGGGCGCACCAGGCCGTCGTCACAGGTGATGGGCGTGGACTTGGGTACTTTGTTGAAATTGCTCATATATATTTGACTCAATTTATGGCGCTTCGGTTCCATCGGTAGGGTAATTGGCATGAACAGGCCCGCCGTTCGAGACTTCGCCCTCCTGCTGATGCGCCTGGTTGTTGGGGCGGTTTTCATCGCCCACGGCTACCAGCATTGGTTCGCCTCCGGCATGAGCGCAACCGCGCAGCAATTCGCCCACTTCGGGGTGCCGCAGCCCGCCTTAAGCGCCTACGCCACCGGCACGGTCGAGCTTATCGGCGGCACCTTCCTCGTGATCGGCCTGCTCACCACGATCGCTGCCTCGCTGTTGCTGTTGCTCACGATCGCGGCCACCTACTTCGTGCACCTGGGCAACGGCTTCTTCGTCGCCGACGGGGGTGTGGAGTACACGCTGGTGCTCGCAGTGGCGCTGTTTGCGCTCGTGGTCTTCGGGACGGGGCGCGCGAGCCTGGATGGGGTGTTGACGCGTGATTAGCCACGAACAGGTCCAGGCCGCACTCTCCGCGCGCATTGACGGCGAGGCACCGGGCCTCGAGGACTCGCTTATCGACGCCCACCTGGCCTCCTGCGAGGAGTGCGCCGCATTCTGGGAGCGCTCGCTCGCGCTGTCGAAGCAGGTCAGCTTCGCCGAGGTCGACGGCGGGATGGCACCGCCGGGGGATCTCTCCGAGGTGATCCTGGCTGGGGTGGATGAGAAGTGGCGAAAGCTTGCGCAGCGCCGTTTGGTCACCCTGGCAATTGGGCGCATTGCGCTGGTGCTTGCCGCTGTGGTGTGGGCCGTGTGGGCAGTGCAGCCCCTGCTGGGCAGCGGAGCGGCTGACGGGCTGATGACGTCGACGGCCGCGGTGCGCTTCGGCGTCGCCCTAGCGTTGGCGGTGAGCGCCTGGCGCCCACGGCAGATCCCAGGTGTGCTGCTCATCGTGGGCACGATGTTCACGTTTACCGCCGGTTTTGCGGTGCGTGACTGGGTGCTCTCGATTGGCGAGTTCGTGCCCAGCATCGTGCTGATCCCCCTGTTTACGCTGATTGGGCTTGTGTGGACCTGGGTGGCGGACCGCGGTATCGAGATTCGCCGAGCCTGGCACCTGCTCGACGCCAACCCGAGCTAGCGCGCTACTTCCAGCTGGGCAGCCACATGAGCGACTGGAAGTAGTTTTCCGGGATCATGTAGCCGTAGAACAGCGGCGAGAAGTACACAAAGTTCGCCACCACGAGCGCCAGGTAGGCGAGCACCGCCAGCTGCCCCGAGCGCAAGTCTGCTCCCGCGACGCGGCGCACGAAAGCACTGCCGCTCGGCGCGCCCTTTTGCGCAAGATTGCCCAGCGCTAGGCCGAGCAACACTGCGGTGAAGGGGACCAGCGCGGTGGCGTAGAAGAAGTACATCTGGCGGTCAAATGCCGCAAGCCACGGCAAGAACCCGGCCATGAACGCCACCAGCGGCACGATGACTCGGTAGTCGCGGCGGGTGAGCCACACCCACGCTGCCCACAACAGGATCGGGATGGTCAGCCACCAAATCGCAGGCGTGCCGAAGAGGTAAATCATCTCCCGGCACGTGTTGCCGTTGCCACAGCTTAAGTCGGTGTTGGAGTAGTAGAGGATCGGGCGCGAGGCCACGAGCCAGGCCCAGGGCTTGGAATCCCACGGGTGGGAATGCCCGGACGAGGAGGTCAGCGAGCTGTGGAACTCGAGCACCGAGAAGTGGTAGTAGAACCATTCCGCCGCCGGCGAAGGCAAGTGTGTCAGCCACGGCCAGTCAGAGCCTTCCACCGTGCCGTCGGCGACAGCGTGGCGGTACACGGAAGTCTCCGAGGCGAACCACGCGCGCCAAGACCAGAGGTACAACACAGCGGGGACTACCACGATGGAGGCGAGCGCGGACGGCACGTCGCGAAGCAGCGCACCAGCAATCGGCTTTTCGACGCCATAGCGCTTGCGCAGCCACACATCCCAAAACGCGGAGAGCAGGCCGTAGAAAGCGATGTAGTACAGACCCGACCACTTCACCCCAAGCGCGAGGCCGAGCAGCACGCCGGTGGCGAAGCGCCACCAGCGAAAGCCCAGGCGCGGGCCCAGCGGGCCGGACTCGTCGAGCTTGCCAGTGAGGTAGGCGTCGTGCCAGCGCCGGTGCACCTGCTGCATATCGCCGGTGAGGGTCCAGGCAGCGGCGACGACAAAGAAGACCTGAAAGATGTCGAGCATGCCGAATTTGGCGGCGACGAGCAGCACACCGTCGAAAAGCGCGATGGTGCCTGCGAAGATGCCGACGCTGGTGGACTGGCTCAGCCTGCGCGCGATAAGAAAGACAAACACGATCGTCGCCGCGCCGAAAAGCGCAGTACACAGACGCCACCCGAGCGGCGTGTAGCCAAAGAGCTGCTCGCCCCACGCAAGCAGCTGCTTGCCCAGCGGCGGGTGCACCACCAGGCCGTAGCCCGGGTTGGACTCGATGCCGCCGAGCACCGGGTTGATGTAGTCGCGCACCATGTCCCAGGCCTGCGGCACGTAGTGCTTCTCATCGAAGACAGGGGTGCCCTCCGAGGTGGGTTGCGTCAGCCCCAAAAAGCGCGTGAAGAGCGCCAGGACCCCGATCACGCTTGCGGCGATTGTGTCGTGCCGGGACCAGGGCACCGTGATGGGCGCAACCGGTTCGGGGCGTTTCGTTCTCAACGCTTTTGGGGTAACAGGGGACACTTGGGTACTCACGGACAAGGATCTTACTGGGTCGTGCGTATGCTTGAGGTTTATGGTTGCCTCCACAGATTTGCCCCAGGACGCGCTGCCCACACGTGGGGTGGTGCTCGCCGCGACCCCGCTGGGCAACATCGGTGATGCCAGCCAGCGGCTGCGCGACATGTTGGAGCGCGCTGAGGTGATTGCCGCGGAAGACACGCGCCGCACCCGGGCGCTGGCCGCAGCTTTAGGCGTGACTCCACGCGGCAAGTTTGTCTCCAACTTCGACCACAACGAGGCCACACGCGCCGACATGTTGCTGCACGCGGCACGTAGTGGGGTGGTGCTGGTGGTCACGGACGCCGGCATGCCGATTGTCTCGGATCCCGGTCTCGACCTTGTCGCCGCCGCGCACGACGCGGACATCCCAGTGACCTGCCTGCCCGGCCCAAGCGCCGTGACGACGGCACTCGCCCTGTCCGGCCTCAACGTGGGGCATTTTCTTTTCGACGGCTTTGCGCCCCGCAAGCCGGGCCCGAAAGATACCTGGTTGCAGTCGTTGGTTGGGCAAGAGCGGGCCATCTGTTTCTTCGAATCCCCGCATCGCACCGCCGACACCTTGGCGCGCGCCGCAAGGATTCTCGGCGCGGATCGCCGCGCCGCCGTGTGCCGCGAGCTGACGAAAACCTACGAGCAGGTTAAGCGTGGCACGCTCGCGGAGCTCGCGCAGTGGGCAGAAGAGGGCGTGCGCGGTGAGGTCACCGTCGTCATCGAGGGCGGGGCCGCGTCGGTAGAAGAACCTGCAGACCTGGTTGGGGAGGTGCTCGCCCGTGTGGAGCGCGGCGAGCGGATGAAGGACGCGTGCAAGGCCGTCGCCAAGGCGCACGGGGTGAAAACCGGCGAGTTGTATGACGAGGTGCTCGCGGCAAGGAAATAGGAAGGGCTGTCCTTCAGTTCGTGCCTTCAGTTCGTGCTGAGACTTTATTTACGTTAACCTGCAAAAGTCATACGAGTTAGTCAATAAATTTCAAGGAGTGATCGATGTCTCAGCGTGAGACTGGTCTGGATCCGCACGATCCGGACGCAGAGCCGCGGAGCGAAGATCCGCAGATTGAAAACGATTCAACGAACCCCACGCCTTCGGCGGTCGGCGAGCTCGCCTCGTTGCTGGACGCAGACAGCGCTGGCGAACGCGGCAATTACCTCGACCCGGAGGAGCAGGTCGAGCGCAAGGCAGACGCTGCAGAGGCCCCGATCGACTGGGGGATCATCGTCCCGATCGCCGTGCTGGTGGTCGCCATGGTCTCCTGGGGCTTGCTTGCCCCAGAGCATTTCTCCAACTTTGCCGACGTCGCTTTCGGCTGGGTCATCGACAACCTGGGTTGGGCCTTCGTACTCGGTGGGACGGTGTTTGTCCTCTTCGTCATTGTGATCGCTTGCTCGAAATTCGGCACGATCCGTTTGGGAACCAGCGATGAGCGTCCGGAGTTTAAGACCAGCTCCTGGATTGCCATGATGTTCGCCGCAGGTATGGGCATCGGCCTGATGTTCTATGGCGCCTCCGAGCCGCTGTCGATGTACCTCGACGGCGTTCCCGGTCACGAGCCACGCGAAGTGGGCACGGGCATGGCGCAGACCATGTTCCACTGGACGCTGCACCCGTGGGCGGTCTACGCCATTATTGGCCTGGCTATCGCGTACTCCACCTTCCGCCTCGGCCGTAAGCAACTGCTGTCGAGCGCCTTTATCCCGTTGATCGGTGAGAAGGCTGCTGACGGCGTGCCTGGCAAGATTATTGACGGCTTCGCCATCTTTGCCACCATCTTCGGCACCGCCTGCTCCCTGGGGCTGGGCGCGCTGCAGATTAGCGCCGGCCTGGAGGCTTCGGGCTTTGTGGACAATCCTTCCGACACGCTGATCATCGGCATCGTCGCGGTACTGCTGCTCGCCTTCTTGCTCTCCGCGATGTCGGGCGTGTCCAAGGGCATCCAGTGGCTGTCCAATACCAACATGGTTGTGGCTGCCGTGCTGGCCATCTTCGTGTTCGTCTTCGGCCCGACCGTCGCTCAGCTCAACATGCTGCCCACTGCAGTCGGGACCTACCTGCAGAACTTCTTCGAAATGGCTGCCCGCACCGCAGAAAGCGCTAATGGCGAAGCCGGTGAGTTCCTTTCCGGTTGGACCATCTTCTACTGGGCATGGTGGATCTCCTGGTCCCCGTTCGTGGGTACCTTCCTGGCGCGTATTTCCCGCGGCCGCACCATCCGCGAGTTCTGCCTTGGTGTCATGCTCGTTCCGGCCGGCCTGTCCACCGTGTGGTTCGCCATCTTCGGCGGCACCGCGATCAAGATGGAGCAGGAAGGCAATTCCATCTACGGCGAGGGCACCTCGGAGGAGCAGCTGTTTAACCTGCTGCACTCCCTGCCGGGCGGCGTAGTCATGGGCGTGTTTGCACTGATCCTGCTGGCCACCTTCTTCATCACCTCGGCGGACTCCGCGTCCACGGTGATGGCGTCTATGTCCCAGAACGGTAAGTCGGACGCGAAGCCGTGGATCGCTGCGATGTGGGGCGTGGCCACCGCTGGTGTGGGCCTGACCCTGCTCATCTCGGGCGGCTCGGATGCACTGAACTCGCTGCAATCGGTGACCATTGTCGCAGCGACGCCGTTCCTGCTCATTCTCATCCTGCTCATGTTTGCGATTGTGAAGGATCTGTCGAACGACACGATCTACCTCGATCGCAAGGAGCAAGAACGCTTCGCGCGCCAGCTCGCTATCGAGCGTCGCATGCACCGCGACCAGCTCGAGCTGGAGCAGAAGAAGGAGCAAGTCAAGCGCGCTTTGGGTGGCAAGCGAAACTAATCGCGCCACGCTTGGCATTTCCCCAGCGCCCCACACAGTGAGGGGCTGGGGATTTTCTATGCCCGGATTCGACGCTGATTGCAGGTTGATTATGCTTAATTACCATGACTGCATCTGAGAACGTTCTTGTCTGCGTCGCCTGGCCGTACGCGAACGGCCCGCGCCACATTGGTCACGTTGCTGGCTTCGGAGTGCCCTCCGACGTGTTCGCTCGTTACCAGCGAATGTGCGGCAAGAATGTGCTGATGGTCTCGGGCACCGACGAGCACGGCACGCCGCTTCTGGTGCAGGCAGACAAGGAGGGCGTGAGCGTCAAGGAGCTCGCGGACCGCTACAACGCGCAGATCGTGGAGGATCTGGCCGGCCTCGGCCTTTCCTACGACCTTTTTACCCGCACTACCACGCGCAACCACTACGCGGTGGTGCAGGAGCTGTTCAAGGGGCTGTACGCCAACGGCTACATGCTCAAGGAAACCACGAAGGGCGCGATCTCCCCGTCGACGGGCCGCACGCTGCCGGACCGCTACATCGAAGGCACCTGCCCGATTTGCGGTGCCGATGGTGCGCGCGGCGATCAGTGCGACGACTGCGGCAACCAGCTCGACCCCGCGGACCTCATCAACCCGGTGTCGAAGATTAACGGCGAGACGCCGGAATTCGTCGAAACCGAGCACTTCATGCTGGACCTGCCTGCTATGCACGACGCGCTCGCGCAGTGGCTGGATACCCGCAAGGAGTGGCGGCCCAACGTGCTGAAGTTCTCCTTGAACCTGCTGGAGGACATGCGCCCGCGCGCGATGACGCGCGACATCGACTGGGGTATTCCGATTCCGGTGGAAGATTGGCAGGATAACCCGTCGAAGAAGCTCTACGTGTGGTTTGACGCAGTGGTCGGTTACCTCTCTGCCTCGATCGAGTGGGCCGCGCACACCGGTGACCCGGAAGCGTGGAAGACCTTCTGGCAGGATCCTGCCACCGAGGGCTACTACTTCATGGGCAAGGACAACATCACCTTCCACTCCCAGATCTGGCCGGCCGAGCTGCTCGGCTACGCGGGCAAGGGCGCAAAGGGCGGTAAGGTTCACCAGCTCGGCGAGCTCAACCTGCCCACCGAGGTCGTGTCCTCCGAGTTCCTCACCATGTCGGGTTCGAAGTTCTCATCCTCCAAGGGCGTCGTCATCTACGTCAAGGACTTCCTCAAGGAGTTCGGTCCCGATCCGTTGCGGTACTTCATCGCGGTGGCGGGCCCCGAAAACAACGACACCGACTTCACCTGGGACGAGTTCGTCCGCCGCGTGAACAACGAGCTGGCGAACGGCTGGGGCAACCTTGTCAACCGCACCGTGTCGATGGCGCACAAGAACTTCGGCTCGGTGCCGACCCCGGGCGATCTCACCGATTCGGATCGTCGGATCTTGGATTTGGCCCAGCAGACTTTCGCTACCGCGGGCGAGGACCTTTCCAAGGCACACTTCAAGGCGGCAATCACCAAGATCATGCACGTCGTCGGCGAGGCGAATGCGTACATTGCCGAGCAGGAGCCGTGGAAGCTTGCCAAGGAAGATTCCCAGCGCGAGCGCCTGGCTACCGTGCTGTGGACCGCGCTGCAGGTGGTCTCGGACTGTAACGCCATGCTCACCCCGTTCTTGCCACACATCGCGCAGCAGGTCCACGAGACCCTCGGCCGCACCGGCGTGTGGGCCGCCAGCCCGCGTATCGAGGAGGTCACGGACGACGCGGACTACGAGCTCGTCGGTGTAGGCCTGCCGGAGCAGGGGCAGAAGTACCTGACGATTACCGGCGACTACACCAGCCAGCAGGCAGTGTGGCGTCGCGTGGAGGTTGAGGCGGGCACCGAGCTTGCCAAGCCGAAGCCGTTGGTGGCCAAGCTCGACCCGAAGCTGGGCGAAACCGGCCCCGAGTGGGCTCCCGTCCAGTAGTCGATGCCAGCGCAGCCAACGCGTAAGCACTCGCTGGAATTTGGCGGGCGCACGCGCACGTGGATTGAGGTGCCCGGCGAAGACACCGGCACCCTGATCCTGTTTTTGCACGGCTCGCGCCAGTCCGGCAACGTCGCGCGCAACTTCACGGACCGCACCTTCGAGTCGCTGGGGCATACCGTCATCTACCCGGACGGTGTGGGGCGGCACTTCAACGACGCCCGCCGCGGCTTCCAGGAATCGGCGCGTACGCTCGGTATCGATGACGTCGGCTTCCTCACCGAATTGCTCGCGCGCTACCCGCACGAGCGCGTGATCGGCTGCGGCTTCTCCAACGGAGGCCAGATGCTCATCCGCATGCTTCTCGAGGCCCCCTCCGCCCTCAGCGCAGCTGCGCTCTTTGGGGCGTCCATGCCCACCGAGGACAACACGCTGCCTCCACAGAACCCGGAGCAACCGTGGCACCCGACCCCAATCCTGTGCGTGCAGGGCACCGCAGATCCGCTTGTCCCATACGAGGGCGGCATGGCCGGCATCGGCGGCAATAATCGCGGCTTGACTCGTTCGGCCCAGGACTCCGCCGAGTATTTTGCACGGCGAAACGGAGCAACCTTCGAGGGCCGGACGCAGCTAGGCGAGCATGTGTTTACCGACACCTGGAACGGGGATGCCCCAGTCCGCCTGGTCACCATCGAGGGCTTCGGCCACATGGTGCCGTGCGCCAAGGACCTCGACCCGCGCCTTGGCCCGGGGACCCGTGAGGTGACGGGGGCGGGGCTCGTCGAAAAGTTCTTGCTTTAGCGCGTGTGTAGGTAGAGGTCCGTCGCGGTGTCGGACACGAATTCCTCGAAGCCGCCGACTGCCTCGACCTCTGCGGCGCACGCACGCCACACCCGCGACAGCTCAGTGCGCGGGCCCGTGTGGCGGTGGACAAGAGAAGATGTCTGCGCAAAGTGCACCAGCTCGACGCGCTCGTCGCCGGTGTCGCCGGCGAAGGGTTCGACGAGGGGCAAATCCAGATCGTCCACCACGAAGCCGACGCCGACGTCGAAGGTGCCGGCGGGCTCGGAGAGGATGTAGGCGCGCGCGGGTCCGGGCTCCGCGCCGGTGGAGATGAGGAATTCGCGCAGGTTGGGCAGCGCCTCGCGGGTCAGCGCGGCCATTTCGGTGGGGCTGACGGTGTCGCGCACGACAATGGCGGTATGCGCAGGGACGGTTGCGCGATCAAAGGAATGCATGGCTTGAACCTAGCAAAGTGCTCACAAAAATTGCTGCACGAAGGTGGTGAGCTTGCCGGCTTCTTCGTCCTCGAAGCGGGCATCCACGATGACGAGCGGGGCAGCGTATTTGGGCTCGGAGCTTTCCACGTCGCGGGCGACGACGAGGTCGGTGCCGTAGTCGTCGATAAGCAATTGCCACGCGAAGCCATGCTCGCGCACGAGTGCTGCCCCGAGCGCGGTGCCGAAGATGCGGGCGGTCTCGCCGCGCGGGTAGCTGCGGCGCACGTCGGCGGGCAGGGTGAGGTAGTAGGCGAGCGTGTCCTCGAAGCTCTTTACCACGGCGTCGACGTCGCCATTGATACCGCGGCCCGCAGCCTCGGCCAAGTCGCGGTCGAGCTGGGCTTGGGTCTGCGGGTCCAAATCTGTAAATGCCATAGGCTCTACTGTATGAGCAAAAAGAAACCACGCCCCACACCAGTTCCCGCCGAGCGCATCGCCACGCTTGTCGACGCCCACACCCACCTCGCCTCGACCGGCGCCCGTACCCAAGCGGAAGTGGATGCGATTGTGGCTCGGGCGCTCGACGCAGGGGTCGAGCGGATGTGCACCGTCGGCGACGATTTGGAGGAGGCCGAGCTAGCACTGGCGGCCGCGCACATGAACGAGCGGGTGTTCGCCGCGTGCGCGATCCACCCGACTCGCGCCCACGAGCTGGATGAGCATGCGCGCACCCGCCTGCGCGAGATGACGGCGGATGAGCGCTGCGTTGCGGTGGGGGAGACCGGCATCGACACGTACTGGCTGAAGCACGACGCAGAAAAGACTGCCCCGATCGAGGTCCAGGAGGAGGCGCTGCGCTTCCACATTGACTTGGCTGTGGAAAGCGGCAAGACGCTGATGATCCACAACCGCGAGGGCGACGCGGAGCTCATGCGCATCTTGGCGGATGCGCCGGCACCGCGCGAGGTCATGCTGCACTGCTTTTCCTCGCCGGTGGAGGTAGCGCGCGAGGCGATTGAGCGTGGCTACGTGCTCAGCTTCGCGGGCAATGTGACGTTCAAGCGTAACGAGGGGCTCCGCGAGGCGGCGAAACTCGCGCCTGCCGGCCAACTGCTCATCGAGACGGACGCGCCGTACATGACGCCGGAGCCGTTCCGGGGCGCGAGGAACGAGCCGGCGCTGATTGGGCATACCGCGAAGGTGGTCGCAGAAGCGCGCGACATGTCAGTAGAAGCGCTTGCGGAGGAGGTCTCGTCGACCTTCGACCGCGTGTTTAACCTGTGATCAAAGTTGCCTCTGAGGTGCAAGAAGGGTCGTGTGGGGTCATGGTGTGTGATGCGACACGCGGCAAGGTCACAATCTTGTAAACGCCGCGTTGTTATCGTATTGTTACCGCAGTACTACATGGCTGTATCACGAAAAAGGAATGCACCCCGCTTATGTCCCGCACTACTTCTCGCACCCCCGCCGCCAAGCGTGTCGTGGCCAGCACCGTGGCTGGTGCCGCGATCGTCGGTAGCGCGACCGCTGCCGTCGCCGCTCAGAAAGACATCACCGTTGACGTCAACGGTGAAGCCACGACCGTCTCCACCTTCTCTGGTGACGTGGACAAGGCGCTGCAGGCTGCAGGCGTCGAAGTCACTGACGCCGACCTGGTCTACCCGGCACCAGGGCAGAAGCTGGCCAATGGAGACACGGTGACGGTGCGCACCGCGAAGCCGGTCGCTGTCGTGGTCGATGGCGTGGCGCAGGAGCTGACGTCGACGGCCGCCACCGTCGGCGACCTGCTGGACGAGGCCGGGATGGCAGCGAACGCCGCCACGGACGTGGACCGTGACCAGCCCGTCACCGAGGGGCTCAACGTGGATGTGACGACCCCGAAGATCGTCTCGATCAACGATGGCGGCGCAGTGACCTACACCTCGGCTGCGGCGAAGACGGTGGGCGACCTGCTTGCTGAGCGCGGCATTACCTTCGACTCCAACGACCGACTCAACGTGCCGCTGGACGCACAGGTCACCCCGAACATGCAGATCAACCTGGATCGCGTGGAGATTGTCAAGGACCGCGAGGTCGTCGACGTGAAGGCGCCTGCCAAGTACATCGATGACCCGGAGATGGAAGAGGGCACCGAAGAGATCCGCGAGGAGGGCGTCCTGGGTGAGAAGCAGGTCATCCGCCACACGGTGCTGGTCAACGGCCAGCCGGAGGACACTTTCGTTGCCTCGGCACACGAGACCCGCGAGGCGAAGCCAGCCGTGATCGTCCGCGGCACGAAGAAGGCGGAGAAGGAAGGCAACACCGGTGCGGCAGCCCCGGCTGTGGCTGATGGCTCCGTGTGGGACGCGATCGCCCAGTGCGAGTCGGGCGGCGACTGGTCCATCAACACGGGCAACGGCTACCAGGGCGGCCTGCAGTTCAACCCCGGCACCTGGGCTGCCTACGGCGGCACCGCCTACGCCCCGACCGCGGACCAGGCGACCCGCGAGCAACAGATCGCGATCGCGGAGAAGACCCAGGCCGCGCAGGGCTGGGGCGCGTGGCCCGCCTGCACCGCGAAGCTTGGTCTGCGCTAGGCGCGTATGACTTCGTCCCAACTTTTGGGCCCGGTCGAGATTCGTGAACTCGCCGAGGAGCTCGATATCAACCCGACGAAGAAGCTCGGTCAGAACTTCGTCCACGACCCAAATACGGTCCGCCGCATCGTGGCCGCAGCCGAGCTTTCGCCCCAAGACTCCGTGGTGGAAGTCGGCCCTGGTTTGGGCTCCCTCACCCTCGCGCTGCTTGATACCGCAGCGCAGGTGACCGCGCTAGAAATTGATCCTCGCTTGGCGCAGCGGCTGCCAAAAACCGTGCACACCTACGCGCCTGCGCACGCTTCGAAGCTGACCGTGACCAACATCGACGCGCTCACCGTCACGCCCGCCGACGTGGAGGTCGCCCCGACGGCGCTGGTGGCGAACCTGCCGTACAACGTGTCCGTGCCGGTGCTGCTCCACTTGCTCGAGCAGTTCCCCTCCATCCGCCGGGTCCTGGTCATGGTGCAAAAGGAAGTCGCCGACCGCTTGGCGGCCACGCCGGGGTCAAAAATCTATGGCGTACCGAGCGTCAAGGCCGCCTTCTACGGCGACGTGAGCCGTGCCGGCACGATTGGCAAGCACGTCTTTTGGCCGGCCCCAAACATTGCTTCCGGCCTTGTGCGCATTGACGTCACCGCGGACAGCACGCGCCGCGCGTCACGCGAGGCGGTCTTCCCGCTTATCGACGCCGCGTTTTCCCAGCGCCGCAAAACCCTAAGATCCACGCTTGCCCAGGTCTATGGCACCCCGCAGGCCGCCGAAGCAGCCCTCCGCGCGGCCGGCATCGACCCGGGCCTGCGGGGCGAAAAGCTTGGCGTGGAAGACTTCCTCCGGCTGGGCGAGGCGCGCGATGCCTAAGACACCCACGAGCTTTCGCGCCTCGGCACCCGGCAAGGTCAATCTGCACCTCGGCGTCGGCGAGGCCCGCGCGGACGGCTACCACGAACTCGTCACCGTGTTCCAGGCCGTGGACCGGCGCGAACAGGTCACGCTGCGCGTCGTCGACGGTCCGGCTGTGGGGACGGGCAGCGTGGTCCGCGGCATGCACACCGAGTTCCACGTTCAGCGCCCGGCGGAAGACATTGATACCCCGGCAAACCTGGCATGGCGCGCGGTCGACGCTGTCGTCGACGAGTGCCGGAAGTTTGCTCAAGGCTTGCCGCCGGTGCGCATCGAGGTGGAAAAGCACGTCTTCGTCGCTGGCGGCATGGCGGGCGGCTCCGCGGATGCCGCGGCCGCGCTCGTTGCGGCGGCGCGCTACGCGGCTGCGTATACGGGCGTGGAACTCGGTGCCGATCGGCTGCACCAGCTCGGCGCCGAACTCGGTGCCGACGTACCGTTCTGCCTGCGCGGCGGCACGGCCTTGGGTACCGGCCGCGGGGACGAGCTGGTCGATATGCTCACGCGTGGGGATTCACACTGGGTGTTTATTAACCCCAAGATGGGTATCTCCACGGGGAAGGCGTTCGGGTTGCTTGACGACATGCGGCACGACGACCCAGCCCTTGTCCCGCATCTGCGCACCACCGCGCTGAGCCAGACGCTGGCCCGCGGCGACCAAAAGGCATTGGCACAGCACTTGCACAACGACCTGGAGTCCGCGGCGCTGCGGATGCAGCCTCGTTTACAGCACGTGATTCGCGCTGCGGAGGAGATCGACGGGGTGCTGCGTGCGATCGTCTCCGGTTCTGGACCCACGATCGCCGCGCTGTGCGCAGATGCACACGCTGCTGCATCGGCGCGCGCAGCGATGCAGAAGCGATTTCCCGAATATGAGGTAGTTACCGCCGCTGGGCCGGTGCCTGGCGCACAGTAGACTTGGGTTCCTATGGTGAACCTGATCAATCTGGAAAATGTATCCAAGACGTGGGGGCTGAAAACCCTGCTGGACGGCGTGTCGCTTGGCGTGCAGTCCGGCGATCGCATCGGCATCGTCGGCGTCAATGGCGGCGGTAAGACGACCCTGCTCGAGGTACTGACCGGCCTCGAAGCGCCGGACGCAGGCCGCGTGTCCCACAACTCGGATCTGCGCATGGCGGTGGTGACCCAGCGCTTTGACTTAGATGAAACATTGACCGTAGGCCAGGCGGTGGTGGAGCCGCTCGGCCTGCAGACCTACGAGTGGGCGTCGAACGCCAAGGTGCGCGAGGTGCTCAAGGGCACCGGAGTCGCGGAGCTCGGCTTGGATACCCAGGTGGGCAACCTGTCCGGCGGCGAGCGCCGTAGGGTCAACATCGCCGCAGCGCTCGTGCAGGACTTGGACCTGGTGGTGCTGGACGAGCCGACGAACCATTTGGATGTGGAGGGCGTGCAGTGGCTCGCTGAGCACCTGATGGCGCGCAAGGTCGCCGTGGTCGTGGTTACCCACGATCGCTGGTTCTTGGACACTGTCGCCACACTGACCTGGGAGGTCCACGACGGCACGGTGGACGTCTACGAGGGCGGCTACAACGACTGGACGTTCGCGCGCGCCGAGCGCGCACGGCAGGCGGACGCGATCGAGCAGCGCCGTCAAAACCTGGCGCGCAAGGAGCTCGCGTGGCTACGCCGCGGCGCTCCTGCGCGTACCTCCAAGCCGCGCTACCGCATCGAGGCCGCCGAGGCGCTGATCGCGGACGTGCCGGCTCCGCGCGACAAAGTCGAGCTCATGGCCTTTTCCAAGCAGCGGCAGGGCAAAGTCGTCATCGAGCTGGAGGATGCGCGCATCGACGCCCCCGACGGGCGCACCTTGGTCGACCACCTCACCTGGCGGCTCGCCCCTGGAGAGCGAATCGGCCTCGTTGGGGTGAATGGTTCGGGCAAGACCACGCTGCTGCGCACGCTCGCCGGCGAGTACCCGCTTGCGGCGGGCAAACGGATCGAGGGGCAGACCACCCGGATTGGCTGGCTGCGCCAAGAGCTCGACGACCTGGATCCCTCGCGCCGGGTGATTGACGCGGTCGAGGACGTGGCCAATTACGTACACATCGGCAATAAAGAGATTTCTGCCTCCCAGCTGGCCGAGCGCCTCGGGTTTAGCCCGAAACGGCAGCGCACGCCGGTCCGGGATCTCTCGGGCGGCGAGCGCCGTCGCCTGCAGCTGACACGTGTGCTCATGAGCGAGCCGAACGTGCTGCTTCTCGACGAGCCGACCAACGACCTCGACATCGACACGCTCCAGGAGTTGGAAAACCTGCTCGACACGTGGCCCGGCACCCTGGTGGTTATCTCGCACGACCGCTACCTCATCGAGCGCATCGCCGACAACACCTACGCCCTGTTCGGGGACGGGCAGCTGACGAACCTGCCTGGCGGCATTTCGCAATACCTTGAGCGCCGAGCAGCTACCGAGGAAGACACCGGCCCGCTCGACCTGGGGGAGAAGAATGATGCACCGCAGGAGGCCCACCCCGGTCTGAGTTCGCAGGAGGAGCGGGAGCTGCGCAAGAAGATGAAGGCGCTGGAACGCAAGATCGGCAAGGCCGATGAACAGATCGAGGCGGTAGAGGCGGAGATTGCTGCCATGTCGAGTACAGGCGCGCCGGATTTTTCCGCGATTGGAGAGAAAACTCAGCAGGTTGGCGCGTTGAAAGGGGAGCGCGACGAGCTGGAGATGCAGTGGCTGGAGCTCGGTGAACAGCTCGAAGGCTAGCTAAATGGGCTCGCCGTCGTTGATCTTGGCGATGAGCTCGTTGACGATTCGGCCCTGCTCCTCCAACGAGGCCTGGAGGTAGTCGGAGGCTTCCTGGCGGCGTCCCTCGACCAGCATCTCAACAAGGCGTTCGTTGACGGTGATGAATTGGCGGTTGAACGTTGGGGTGCGCTGCACAATTGGGAGCGTGGCCAACCGGAGAAAGGCGTCAAGCTGATCCATCGTGTCGCCGAGGGTCTTTGACCCCATCGCGGAGAGTACGACGTGGTGGAAAGTCTGGTTGATCGCCGCCACGAGGTCATCGTCGTCTTGGGTTATCGCCTCGCGTGCCTCCTCGTTGAGCTCGTGAAGACGGTCCACGTCGAGGTGCTCGCCCCAGAGGAGAGCAGCGGGTTCGATCGCGGCGCGGGCACGATACGTGTCGGTCACAAAGTCTGGGGAGGGTGTGGCCAGGAAGACGCCGCGATTGGGGATGCGTTCACACAGGCCTTCAGAAGTCAGCATGGCGAAAGCCTCGCGCAGAGTGTTGCGGGAGACGCCAAAACGTTCAGCCAGAGCTACTTCGTTGAGCTTCTGGCCGGGCGAAAACTCGCCGCGCGAGATGGCGCGGCGAATTTCAGCGGCGACGTTTTGAGCAAGCATGGCATCCGTGTGTGGTGGGAAACAGGGGCAGTATTGAGTTAGTGCTTTCGCGGGCTAAAAGGCGCAAAGCAATATTGTAACGGTACCTCCGCCCAGTTCTTACTTCTGCTGGGTGTGGTCCGCTCTCAAGCCTATCCCAGAATTGTTCAACGATTGGAATTTCACCAACGTTTGCCGTGCTTCTCCTGCTATGCGTCCAAACTTGTGACAGAATATGACGTATGGGAACTAACGGACATAATTCTTTCAAGTTTCGTCGGGTGCTCGCCGCGACTCTCGGGCTCATGCTCGCCGGCACCGGAGTGGCCGCTGCGGCAGAGGGGTCCAGCGAGCCCGCACCGCTGGTTTCGCTGCAGCTCGATACCCTGTCGTCTTCGAATACCTTCAAGGTGCCAACCGTGGCGCCCATTGAGGTGCCACAGCACGTGCGCGAGGCGGCGGCACGCGCCGGTATCGAGGTGCCGGAGCGCATCGTCGTGGATCCGCGCACCACGGCAGCATCACGCGCCAAGGTCGATGCGCAGCTGGAGGCGGACTCCGAGACGCAGCTGACGCGTGAAGGTCACCACAAGGATGCGCGTGCGGAGGCAATTGCTGCCGAGTGGGCGCAGCAGGCTGTCGACGGCACGGCCACCTTCAACGGCGATGTCGGCCGCGGTACAACGCATGCGGAGGAGGGAACTGGCCAGATCTACCGGCTGGATGATGCGGCAGCACAGCAGCGGCTCGACTTCCTCAACCGCGAGAACGTGGAAACGACCCCGCACCCGCACCCGAGCGGTTTCGGTGTGGCAGTTGCGCGCAGCGAGGACGGCACCACCGCGTACTTGGTGGAGTACTTCCTGCGCTAAACACGCGAGATCGCTAGGGTGGGGCGCATGATTCTTATCAACGTCCGTTTCCGGCCCCTGCCCGAGTACGTCGACAACTTCCGCGAGGTGGTCGCTGAGTTCACCGACGCGAGCCGCGCGGAAGACGGTTGCCTCTTCTTTGACTGGTACCGCTCCACCGATAACCCGGACGAGTACCTGCTCATCGAGGCGTTCAAGGACGATGCTGCGGAGGCCCACGTGAACTCGCAGCACTTCAAAAACGCCCAGGAACTCTTCCCCAAGGTGTTGAAGCAGACCCCGACGATCATCAACACGCTCATTGAGGGCAAGACCGAGTGGGACACGATGGCTGAGTTCCAGGTGCCCGCCCAGGATTAACCTGTACGCACGCTTTGCTTACATGCATAACGCCTGAGTACGGTGAAGTGTATGAGCGAAGAATTTGCGGGGAAGAAGCCGCCGAAGCTTTCCAAGAAGGCCTATGAGAAGGAGCTTTTGCGGCTCCAGGCAGAGCTCGTCCAGATGCAGCAGTGGGTGGTGCGCACCGGTGCCCGCCTGGTCATCGTGATGGAGGGGCGCGACGCAGCTGGAAAGGGCTCCGCGATTAAGCGGATTACCCAGTACCTCAACCCGCGCACCTGCCGTATCGAGGCGTTGCCGAAGCCCACGGAGCGCGAGTCTGGCCAGTGGTACTTTCAGCGCTACGTTGAGCGCCTGCCTGCGGCTGGCGAAATCGTCATCTTCGACCGGTCCTGGTACAACCGCGCAGGTGTGGAGCGCGTGATGGGCTTTTGCACCTCGCAGGAGTACCGCCGCTTCTTACACCAGGCACCGATCTTCGAGCGCCTGCTCGTCGAGGACGGCATCATGCTGCGCAAGTACTGGTTCTCTGTCTCCGACGAGGAGCAGTACAAGCGCTTCCAGTCCCGCAAGGAAGACCCGCTGCGCCAGTGGAAGCTCTCGCCGATGGACTTAGAGTCCATCACCCGCTGGGAGGACTACTCGCGCGCAAAGGACGAGATGTTCGTCCACACCGACATTCCTTCCGCGCCCTGGTACACGGTGGAGAGCGAGGATAAGAAGCGCTCCCGCATCAACGTGATTTCGCACCTGCTGTCCACCGTGCCTTACGAGCACGTGGAGGTGGAGCTGCCGGAGATTCCGGAGCGCCCGGAGATCACGGATTACTCGCGCCCGCCGCGTGAGGAATTCCGCTACGTGCCCGACGCGGCTGCCAAGCTGGAAGAGCGCCACGTCGCGTCGAAGAAGACGAAGAAAAAGAAGCACAAGTAGGTCACAACTTTGGGCGCCCACGCGGGGTGGACACCGTGGGCGCGTTGGGGATCCAAAATCTCAACGGTGCATCGGCGTTCTTACTGATGCCGATGCGCGGCCCCGCAACCCATTCGGGTTCGGCCTCGCGCTCAGTCAGTGTGACCGGCGTGCCGTTGTCTTCCAGGCTCAGGCCCAGTGCCTGCCCCAGATTGCCGGGCCCGCGAGCTAAGTTAGCAAAAGGAATTCGTTTCCGCTCGGGCTTTTGCCTCCGCGAGCGCGCGAGTGTTTCGCCCTCGATGATTTCGCCGCCGCGCATGAGGCAGCCCTGCCCCTGGCCTTCCGGCGCGCACACAATGTTGCCGTTGAGGTGGATGCCGTAGGACAGGTAGACATACAGGGTTCCGCCTGGGCCGAACATCGCCTCGTTCCGCGCGGTTTTCCCCCGGTGCGTGTGCGCCGCCGGGTCATTCGCGCCGGTGTACGCCTCGACCTCGGTCAGCCGCACGGTGACACCGTTGTGGGTAATCAGGCAGCCTAAAAGCTGGGGCGCAACGGCATCAGCGGGTTGGGAAAAGTCGATCATCTGACGGCCCACTGCGCCAGCTTCTCGACGGCCGCGTACTCCCCATTCGTGCCGATCACCTCATCTGCCACCTGCTTGAGTGTCGGGTGCGCATTGCCCATCGCGACGGCGTAACCAGCGGCCTCGAGCATGGCCGAGTCGTTGAGATAATCACCGATCGCGGCGGTCTCGGCGTGCGCGATCCCGAGCGTATCGGCGAGGGCAAGCAGGGCGTTTCCCTTCGAAGCTGCAGGTGGCATGATGTCGAGCCAATGGGCAGAGCTGACTAGTGCGTGCAGCTCGGGGGCGAGCGTGTGCACCCAGGGCAGGCCGAGGCGTTCCGCGCCGCCGTCGACAAAGAGGGCGATTTTGACGATCTCGTGCAGTGGGGCGTCGAAAAGCGAGCGCACTTGCGTGTTGGCCAGGTAGTACTTGTCCACCTCGCGCTGTACCTCAGCGGGGGTTGAGGCGCGCGTGTACGAGGCCTCGGGCGCGCACAGTACCGGGTGGACGATAAACGGTGTGCGCTCGAGCGCCTCCGTGATGCTGCGAACCGTCTCCTCGGGGATCGTGGAGGTGGCGACGATCGTCCCTTTGTGTTCGACGACCGCGCCATTTTCCGCGATGAAGGTATCGGGTGCGTTGCGGGCGAACATGCCGCGCAGGGTGGCAAGCTGCCTCCCGGACGCCGGCGCGACGGTCATACCGGCTGCGTGGGCTGCGTCCAACGTCGGCCAAAACGACTCGGGGATTACCCCCTCGGGGGTGAGCAGCGTGCCGTCCATATCGAGAGCTACGAGACGTGGGATATTCATTGGCTCCAGCCTACCCGTGGAAAATTGCTCGACCATTTTTGTGTGATGTGCAACACTGGTGTGCATGACTGCATTCTTAGACACATCCATACGAGGCACGACCGGCATTATCACGCTTGACCGCCCCAAAGCGCTGAACTCCCTGAACGACGAGATGATCCACGGCATCTACAGCACCCTCAAGGGCTGGGAACGTGACGATGCCGTCACCCAGGTAGTAGTGCGATCTAGCTCCAGGCACTTCTGCTCCGGGGGCGACGTCAAACTTGCGCGCGAGGAGATCCTTGAGGGGAATCGGGAAGATGTGAGCGCCTTCTTCGCCGAGGAATACGAGATGAACCACTACATCGCGAATTACCCCAAGCCCTACATCGCGCTCGTCTCGGGGGTGGACATGGGCGGAGGGATGGGCATCTCTGCGCTTGGCTCGCACATGGTCGTGCAGGAGGGGGCGTTCGCCTCGATGCCGGAGATGAACATTGGCTACGTCACTGACGTCGGGCAGTCCTGGAAGCTGCAGCATTTGCCGCAGCGGCCGTCGCTGGCGCTGGGCAAGTTTTTGGGGCTGACCGGATACCGCTTGCAGGCCGACGACATGCTCGACCTGGGGCTTGCCTCGCACAAAGTGGCAACGCTTGAGGGACTTACGGAACGGATCGTCGAGGAAGGGCTGGGCGTCCTCGACGAGGTCGCGCTACCGGCTGGGAGGAACAGCCTGGAGCAGTGGTTCGAACAGATAGAGGAAGTCTTTGTCGGCTCGTGGGCCGAAATCCAGGCGCGTCTCGACGGCGCGGGTGCGTTCGGCGAAGAGGTGAAAAAGCTCACGTCTCAGGCCTCGCCCTCCGCGCTCGTGGCCGCGGCTGAGCTTTTTGAGGCGAACGCCGCCCTGGGCCTGAAAGGTGCGCTGGAAAACGAGCGCGTGCTTGGAGAGCTCATCCGCCACGAGCCGGACTTTGCGGAGGGCGTGCGTGCCGTGTTGGTAGATAAGGATCAGTCGCCATCCTTTGCGCCGCAGCCTGATCCCGAGAAATATCGGGCGGTGCTTCGCTAGAACAGGAGCATTTCGACTGCGCGCACGATGGAGTCCCACAAGCCGATCACGGAGTGGCTCAAATCGTTGAGTGATGCCTGCCAGGAGGCAGGAAGGAACTCGGTGGCTGGGGTGAACAGGGCGTCACGCAAATCCTGCGCGCCGGAGTGCATATTGGCGTTCAATTGAGAGCTTAAATCCATGGCAATCATGCTACGCCTAAGTAGCGCCGCTCACGCGGGGGCACGCGGGTGTAATTTGGGCGCACTTGAAGCTTGAATATATGGGAAACGCGCTAAGCTAGGGGTCATATGGGCCCTCGGAATGCCCCCGAAAGGCACATTGCTTGTACACCCACGACCGTATTTGAGGATTATAGTGACACAATCGACTACCCCCGCCGCTGACTGGAACCACAAGCTCACCCTTGCGCAGGAAATGCTGCCGCTGATCAGCCAGCTGCACCGCGAGCACAACGCCGTGACCTCCATCTACGGTCGCCTGCTTCTGGGGGCGACCGACATCGACATCATTAAGGCCCACCGCTACGCGCGTCGCATCGTCGAGCGGGAGCTGCCTCTCGACGACACGCTGCCCATCCTGCAGGAACTGGTGAAGATGGACCTGGGCACCGCCTCGATCGACCTGGGGCGCCTGGCCAAGAACTACTCCCGCACCGAGGGCAAGGATCTGCGCGAGTTCCTCGAGGAGGAGCTTTCCGAGGTCGTTGGAACGTCTTCTGAGCTGCAGGCCCGCGACGTGGTGTTGTACGGCTTCGGCCGCATCGGCCGCCTCCTGGCTCGTATCCTCATCGCGCGTGAAGCAGCATACGGCGGCGTGCGCCTGCGCGCAGTGGTTGTGCGTAAGAAGGGCGAGGACGACATCGTCAAGCGTGCCTCCCTGCTGCGCCGCGACTCCGTCCACGGTGCCTTTGACGGCACTATCACTGTGGACAAGGAAAACGAGATTATCTGGGCCAACGGCACCCCGATCCAGATGATTTACGCCAACGATCCGGCAGAGGTGGACTACACCTCCTACGGCATCAACGACGCCATCGTGGTGGATAACACCGGTGTCTGGCGCGACCGCGCGGGCCTGTCGCAGCACCTCGAGTCCAAGGGCGTAGACCGCGTCCTGCTCACCGCGCCGGGCAAGGGCGACATTCCGAACATCGTCTACGGCATCAACCAGGACATGATCGGTGACGAGAAGGTGCTTTCCGCTGCGTCGTGTACTACCAACGGCATCACCCCGGTGCTCAAGGTGATCAACGACCGCTACGGCGTCAACCACGGCCACGTGGAAACGGTGCACGCCTACACGAATGACCAGAACCTGGCCGATAACTTCCACAAGGGCGACCGTCGCGGTCGCGCGGCTGGCCTGAACATGGTGCTCACCGAGACCGGTGCGGCGAAGGCGGTTTCCAAGGCGCTGCCGGAGTTCGAGGGCAAGCTCACCGGTAACGCGATCCGCGTGCCTACGCCGGATGTGTCCATGGCGGTGCTCAACCTCGACCTGCAGAAGGACGTAGAGAAGGACGAGGTCAACAACTTCCTGCGCCGCGTGTCCACCGACTCCAACCTGCGCCAGCAGATCGACTACATCCAGTCGCCCGAAGTGGTGTCCACGGATCTTCTGGGTACCACCCACGCATCCGTGGTCGACGGCCTTGCCACGATTGCTTCCGGCAACCACCTCGTGCTCTACGTGTGGTACGACAACGAGTACGGCTACTCCCACCAGGTCGTCCGCGTCGTCGAGGAGATCGCAGGCGTGCGTCCGACGATCTACCCGGCGCGTAAGGCACCGGAGGATATTAAGTAAAACGATGTTTCGTACCCGAGTCCTTGCCATCGCTGGCGCATTCGCCCTGGCGAGCTGCGCTGCGCATGGCACGGACCTGGGGCTGCAAGACGCCGCGCTCGCTGGAGACTTCGCCGTCGCGGATGTGGCGGGGCCGGGGGTGGAGCGGGCGTACGTGTTCTGCCCGTACACGGACAAGACCGAAGCGCAGCGCCTCGGCTTCAACCCAAACGACGTGCCCGGCATTGACAGCGATTCCCAGGCGTGGGAGACCGCCTCCGGCATCGGTGTGATCGCAGACGGCCGCGCAGATATCGAGTGGTTCGACCCGCGCAAACTCGATGCCTGTGGTCCGGGTGTGACCCCTTACCAGGAAATTGATCCTTCGGCGACAGTGAGGACAGCGACGGAATCCCGCGAATACGAGGGCGGGGAGACCGCCGAGGTCACCGTTTTGCGTTTCGAATAACTTCCTCGTAGTACGTGACCACCTGCTCCGAGGAAGCGCGCCAGGTCCAGCGCTTCGCCTCGGCCCTGGCTGCGGCTGCGAGCCGGTCGTGGGCGGCGTCGTCCCGCAGTACGCGCACAATTTCTTCGGCCCACACGGCATCGGGGGAGTCGGGGTCGACGAGGATGCCGGTTTTCCCGTCGTCGATGACAAATGGCAGGCCACCAGCGTTGGCGGCCACGACTGGAACTCCCGAAGCAAAGGATTCTAAAGCCGCGAAGCCGAGCGTTTCAGTCGTAGACGGGAAGAGCAACACATCGCCGGAAGCATACGCAGCCGAAAGCTCCGCCCCGGAGAGATAGCCGGTAAACGTGGCCCAGTCGGGGGCCTTGTTTCGAAGTGCCTGATACTGTGGGCCTTCGCCAACGAACGCAATGCGTGCGTCGGGGATGCGTTTGCGAACTTCCTCCATGATGGGGATGCAGCGCTCCACGGACTTCTCCGCAGAGATACGGCCGACGAAGAGCACGAGAGGTCCGCCGCCGAGACGCTCACGCATCGACGCGGAGCGCGCCGCGGGGGTAAAGCGTGTTGTGTCCACGGCTTTTGGCCAAAGCTTGACGTTGGGGATCCGGTATTCGGCCGCCTTCTCCATCATTGGCCCGGAAGTGACCAGGTTGATAGCCGCGCGGGAATGGAACGTGCGTAGCCCCCACTTCGCAATGGGTTTGACCCACGGAATGCCCAGCTTGACGCAGTATTCGGGCACGTCGGTGTGGAAAGACGCAAGCATCGGGAAACGGCGCGCGACGACGAGCGTCGACCAGCCCGCGGTCCAAATTGGGTTGACCGCGTGCACGATGTCCGGGTCGAACTCGCGCAGGCGGCGCAACGTCTTCGGCCCCATCATGCCGTGCTTGACCTCTGGGTACACCTTGAGATCTCGCGACGGGATGGAGACAACCTCAAAGCCCGCGTACTCGGCGGGCGGATTGCCCGGCGCAAAAATGAGGACCTCGTGCCCCATCTCGGCCAGTTGATCGAGGTGGCGGGTCAGTCGCGTGACCACACCGTCAATCTTGGGAAGGAAGACCTCGGTGAGGATGGCGATGCG
This sequence comes from Corynebacterium sp. p3-SID1056, assembly GCF_025152525.1. Lineage (GTDB taxonomy): Bacteria > Actinomycetota > Actinomycetes > Mycobacteriales > Mycobacteriaceae > Corynebacterium. The sequence continues at coordinate 119,703 of NZ_JALXXL010000006.1, read as the reverse complement.
CATTAGCGCTCGCCCGTGGGCACGCCAGCGGCCTGCTTCGCCGTCCACAGCGAGCGCGCCGGGATCTTGGAGCGATCCGCACGCTCGGCGTACTTGCGCGCTACGTCCTCAACCTCGCTGAGCAGGCCTTCGGCCAGCTTCGTCGGCTGCAGGCCAAGACCGATAAACGTGTCGTTTTTCACAAAGAGCTCGTTCTCTGCCGACTCCTTGCGTGGGTTGGGCACCATCTGGACCTCGGCGCCGGAGATCTTCGCCACGAGTGCTGCCAAGTCGCGGACGCGGTGCGTTTCCGTCATCTGGTTAAAGATCTTGACCCGCTCGCCACGCGCCGGCGGGTTTTCGAGGGCGATCTGGATGCACTTGCACATGTCCTGGATGTGGATGAATGCGCGAGTCTGGCCGCCCGTGCCGTGCACAGTCAGCGGGTACCCCACGGCAGCCTGCATGAGGAAGCGGTTGAGTACCGTGCCGTAGTCCCCGTCGTAGTCGAAGCGGTTGATCAGGCGCTCGTCGCGCTGCGTCTGCTCGGTGTGGGTGCCCCAGATGATGCCCTGGTGCAGGTCGGTGATGCGCAGCTCGTCGTTCTTCGCGTAGTAGGCGAACAAGTTCTGGTCGAGCACCTTTGTCATGTGGTACACCGAGCCCGGGTTCGTGGGGTAGAGGATCTCCTGCTCCACGGTGGTGCCCTCGTCCGTGTGCACTGTGATATCCAGGTAGCCCTCTGGGATCTTCATGCCTGCAGTGCCGTAGCCGTACACGCCCATCGTGCCGAGGTGGACGACGTGCACGTCCAGGCCCGACTCCACGATTGCGACGAGCAGGTTGTGGGTGGCGTTGACATTGTTGTCCACCGTGTAGCGCTTCGTGCGCGGGGTCTTCATGGAATACGGCGCGGCCCGCTGCTCGGCAAAGTGAATCACTGCGTCGGGCTTGAAAGAAGTGATGAACTCGAGCAGCCCATCGTAGTCTTTCGCCACGTCGATGTTGCGGAAGCCGATGGTGTTGCCGGAGACTTCCTCCCACGCGGCGATGCGTTCTTCTGTGGACACGATGGGGGTGAGGGACTCAACGCCTAACTCCTCGTCGATGGCGCGGCGGGAAAGGTTGTCTACTACCACCACCTCGTGGCCGAGGTCAGACAGATGCAGCGACGCTGGCCAGCCGCAAAACCCATCTCCGCCGAGTACCGCAATTTTCACGTTGAGTAAACCTTTCCACGTTGAAGCTGTTGCGCGTTACGCGCTTTTATTCACGATACCTACCAATTGCTCGTTGTGCTGGCTATCTACGTCTGAGGAAATATACAGCGGGAACGGAGGGATCATCTAGGAGTGATTATGCGCGTGAATGCGTTGTGACGTGCGTTTTTTGTGTATTTGTAGTTCAATAGTGTGATTAGCAGTGTTAAAAGAATATGAGAGTCTGGGAGTTTGCATGGTGCGTGGTTTCTGGGGCCGTTCTATTGCCATTGCTGCGGTCGCAGCCTGTGCTGCTTCCGGAGTCACTGCGGTGCCCGCCATACCCCTGACTGTCGCCCACGCTGCCGAAAAGTTTGACGTGAACGACGGCGACTTCAGCCTCACCGTCTCTACAGGTGTAAAGGAGTCCATCGCGACGGATTGGCGCGCTATCTTCCGGCTTGCCGACGGCGACTACGAGCCGAAAACTTTCCGCTCCGTGCGACTCTACTTCTATGTCATCGGTGGTGACGGGAAGAACTTCCCGGCCGAGGATACGTACGCGGTCAAGCTTACCCACGGCACAACTGAGGTCGAGGATTTCGGGGAAGTGACGGGCTACGGCCATATCGACGATACGGGCACGCGCTGGATGGACTTTACCTTTGAGAAGGATGTGACGCTCAAAGACGGCCAAACGCTGATTGTGGACAAGAAGGGTGGGGCGGGCACGCTTCCGGTGCGTGGATCTGGTTCGTCGCAAAGCGCAGGCGGAAGAGGTTTCATTGACCCGATCAACCCAAAGCTCGCAACTTTAAGCGGCAACGTCGCCGTCGATCGAGAAAGCGGGAAATTCCCGGAGGGGCTCGAGGTCTCGCTTCTCGACGGTGCCGGCACCGTCACCGACACCACGAAGACAGACAAGGACGGCACCTACAGCTTCAGCAACGTCAAACCAGGCATGTACTCCCTCAAACTCGGCACTGTGCCGGGCTACCTTGCGCCTGAGCCGTTTACTGTTGAAGCCAAAGGCGAGGTTGCAGTCCCAGAGAAGGATCTGATCCCAATTACCGCGACGGGTCGCGTGATTGACCGGGACAATCAGCCGCTCGAAGGCGTCGAAGTGTCCGTCGGGGAGCGCAATGCGATCACCAACGACGAGGGAAAATACACGCTCACCGGCGTTCCGGCGGGTAGTGCGACGCTGAAGGTTGCGGCGTCGGAAAAACACGACACCCGCGGCGATGAAAAGACCGTTGAGATCCATGAGCGGGCGGTCAACGAGTTGGAGGACGTCAATGTGCTCCCTCAGTTCGGCTCGGTCGCCGGCCAGGTGGTCGACGAGTCGGGTGAACCAGTCGCGGGGGTTTGCGTGATCGTCGATGGCGGAGAAGAATGCACTGCCACTACCGATCAGCACGGCTTTTACACACTGGAGAATCTGCTGCCTGGTGTTATCGAAATTACCTTTGCGGAAACCAAACTGACTCAGGCTGCGTTACGGCAGGGCGTTGTGGTCCGCTCCGGCGAGGAGACCACCGTTGACATGCCCCTGAACGCGAAGGAACGCAAGGGCAGTGTGCGATTCCGCGTTGTGGGGGAGGGCGGTGAGTCCCTGCCCCACGCGAAGGCGCACATCACCCCGGGAGACATACGCCTTGTTGCGGACGCCAATGGTGTCTTCACCCCACAGGAACTACAGGAGGGGGAGTACACGGTGCGTTTCGAGGCCGATGGCCACCTCCCAGATGAAGCCGAGTTTTCGATCCGCATGGGCCAGCTCACCGAGGTACACAGGAAGCTTGACCTTGTTCCCGTCCTCACCGTGGAGCCAACCCCCACCCCAACTTCTAGGACAGCACCAACGCCAAAGCCGTCACACACTTCCACACCGACTCCAACTTCAGCATCAACACCAAAGCCAAAACCCACGAAAACTGCAACGACAAAACCAACACCCACACCAGCACCGAAGCCAACCCCGAAACCGGCGGTGTACTTCACATGGGATGCCGTGACTGTGGCTCCGGGCGGTGTCGTGAAAACACGACCGAAGGAAAAAGTGGCTGCAGGGATTACCTTCGGCCAGCCGGTGGTGCAGCGCTCCGGATTCACGATCAACGGCGCCGATTGGGCCACCGTTGACGCGGCAGGCACGGTGGTGATCGCGCCGCCCGAGGTTGTGACCCCAGGCGAGTACCTCATTGAGGTACCTAACTCCACCGCAGGGACGGGCACCGTTGCGGTGACGGTGACAAAGCCTGCCTCCTTGGCTTCGTTGTACAAGGTGTCCTACGCGCCGCGTATCGTGCGGGCGGGTGGAAGCGCCGTGAGCGCGGCACCGATTGCGCGTCGTGGTGCCTACGATTGGCAGCCGCTTCCCGCAGGCACGAAGTTCAAGGTTGAAGGTACCTCCAATGCCACTGCTGATGTGGACGGCAGGGTGACGTTCAGCGCACCGCGCGGTGCGAAGATCGGCGAAATCCTCCCGGTCGATGTCTTCGTGACCTTTCCGGATGATTCCACGCAGACAGTACGTGTGCCCTTTGAGGTCGCCGCGGCGTCCATGTCGCAGGTCACCGCGCCGCGCTATGAGATGGGGGTACTTGTTGGCCCGGGGCAAAGTACAGAGTTGAAAATCGCCAACCCCACCTCTCTGCCAGCGCACACGGAGTTTGCGCTGCTCCCAGGAGACCTCCAGGCCTGGTCGGCGTCGGTGGACGCGACGACAGGTACTCTGCGGATGACCGCGCCGACCGGGACGGCCAAGCCCGTGGTGGTGCCGGTCGAGGCACGCTATCCCGATGGCTCCACGCAGACTATCGAGGCGTACGTGGGGGTAGCTGCGGCACAGGCACCGGCGAAGCGCGATGCACCTAAGTTCCCGGTCTCCGTGGTCAAGGTGGGCAAGACAGCAATGTCTACCCCAACAGGAAAGGTGCCTGCTGGCACCGAATTCACGCTGGCTGATGATGCTGGTCTGCGGGTGAGCGTCGATAAGCACACGGGCAAAGTGCGTGTGGAAATCCCCGACAACGCCCCGGTCGACGCCTCGTACACGGTGCAGATTCGGGTGCAGTACCCGGATGGGTCGGTGACGCTCATGCCCGTCACCGTGCTGACAAACTCGCAGGCGCGTGAGCAGGAGACAGCCACCGCACCAATGGCACCGAAGGGAACAACCTACGGGCTGGCTGGGGACTTTTCCGCCCCGGGTTGGAGCATCAATATCAACGCCGTCACCGGTGAAATAACCGCGCGCGTGGATTCGAGCGTCGCTGAGCACGCCTCAATTGAGGTGCCGCGCGTGGTGACGTACCCGGACGGCTCGCAGCGCACGCAGCGGGTAACCCTTTACGCGAAAGACGCTGCGAGGCCGGCACCTGCGCCGAAGACTTCATCGAGCGCGACGTGGCTGCCCATTGTGCTCGGACTGCTCGCCGCGCTCGGCGGCGCAAGCTATGCTGCCATTGTCAACCAAGACCACATCCGCCAACTGCTGTCCCAGTACGGTATCCGGATTTAAAAGGTAGAAGAAGATGCATTTCTCACTGAAAACCGTTGCCATTGCCACCTGTGCGTCGCTCGCATTCGGCGCTGTGGCTGCCCCGCCAGCAGGCGCTTCTACCACGCAGTCCGAGATCACGGTGAGCGTGACCGGCGAGACTTCGCGGCCAACGGGGGAGCGGATCGACGCAGAGTTGCGCAAGGACTCCCGCTCCCGCTTTACGTTCGTCCACCCGGCCGCGGCCGTGGGTGTGCACGAGTTCAATTTGCACACCGTGATCCGCACCGGAGGATACCGCCTGCCGCCGTTTTGGGGTGCAGATACAAGCACGCACACCGAAGATGGCGCGGACGTGGTGGAGTTCAAGTTCACCGACCCGCGCACCCAGCTTGAGGTCACGCGCACGTTCCGGATTAAGGATGGCACCGTGCGCGCCACCGTGCAGGTGCGCAACGTGAGCGACGCGCCGGCCGACATCACGATCGACCTGGCAAATGAGTTCGTCAACCCGGGTGGGATGCATGCACAGGTAAATGCAAGCGGGGCCTTTGAGGTGGCCGCGGAATCCGAGGGCTACGAAACGACGGTTGCGTTTGCTGATCCTGCGAGCTCTGCCTCCATGAAGGACATGCGCGGGGAGATCGAGGTGGGCAAAACCGGGGTGCTGGGCGGCGATACCCCGCGCTTCCAGATGGCGCGTTGGGAAAACACCCTCGCCCCGGGCGACGTCCTTGAAGGTGGGGTAGACATCGCGGCGGCTGCGCAGGACTCCGCGATTGATACCGACGGTGACGGGCTGCGCGACGAGTGGGAAGTCAAGGGAGTGCGCCTGCCGGACGGCACCGAGCTGCCTATTCACCGTTGGGGAGCCGACCCCAAACGCCCGGACCTGTTCTTGCAGTTGAACTGGATGGAGGCCGAGTGGGAGACGATGCAGTGCTCCCGTCAGCACGCTTTCGCGCCGACTGCGCCTGAGTTTGCTCAGTTTGCGGGCTGCGCCACTGCGAATGTGAACTCGTACCGTCCCACCACTGCCACGCTGCGGGAGCTTGAGGGAGTGTTTGAAAAGAGGGGCATTGCGCTGCATATCGACGCCGGCGACTCCTACCAGTCCGAGTCGCTCGTGGGCTTTGATACACCGCGCGGTGGCAAGACCGAGCCATTTGAGAAGTACTACTTTGACGCAAAGACACAGGGTGAAAGGCTCATCGAGGAGCGCGACCGCCTCCTCGGCGACCGCAAATCCGTCTTCCGCCTCGGCATCATCGGTGACCGCATGGCGGCGAATAACCGCTCCTCCGGCGTGGCACTGGTGAGCGATTCGGCCTTCTACGTGTCGAACCACAAGGATATGACCACGCAGGAGCAGTTGCGCAACACGATCTTCCACGAGTTCGGCCACACTCTCGGGCTGGGGCACTCGGGTCCGCTGGTCCCGGAGAACCCCCTGCGCGGGGATCTCTCGCTGCCGGACTACAAGTCGGTGATGAACTACCAATACCAGTTCGGCAAGCTCTTTGACTACGCGGGTGAGGACACCAAAACCAGGGTGAATGGCTGCCTGCAGTCCGGCGAGTGCGGCGAGCACGACGTGGTCATTCCCGCCGACTGGGCGAACCTCGACCTGCCCGGCTTCAACGTGGGCAAGGGCGACCTGACCACCGGCAGCGGCGAGATTGACGAAGACGAGCATCATGAGAAGGACCCGCGGAGGCTAGCTGCCAACGCGGCCGCGGAAAACTCGGGCCGCGCCGGGTTCTACATGGACACCACCCGCGATGGTGTCAACGGCATCGTGACTTCGCGTTCCGACAACGCGCTGCGGGGCACGATCAGCAACCTGGGCGCGGACGTGGAGCGTTTTACCGTAGAAGCAACGTACCCGGGCGGGCAGCGCCACAGCCAGGTCGTCGAGTTGCCGGCAATCGGGAAAGCCGGCGATGAGAGTGAGATCCGCATCCCAATCAAGAACGCGGCGAGCCTGACCGGCCCAGTGATGCCGGTGCACATCCAGATCACCAACCACAGCGGCGAGCGCGTCTTCGCGGAGCGCTACGAGGTCTCCGTGCTGGACTACACTGCGGAAGAGGCGCGCCGGGTGCTCGACGAGGTGCTCGCCTCCGACGCGAGCCTTGAGGTTAAGCGTCTTGCAAAGTCGAAGCTGGACGGGATCGAGGATCCCGCGGCGGCGAAGCCCACTAACCAACACACCAAACGGGGCGCGGACGGCACGCAGAAGGAGAAGCCTGCTGAGGGGCCCTCCAGTGTGGCAATTGTGATTGCTGTGCTGCTTGCGCTTGGTGGTGTCGGCGCTGCTGGCCTGGGGTGGGCGATGAGCCAGGGCCTTATCTAGGGTGTGAGCAAAATCATAAAAAGGCGTATTTTCCGCGCGGCCCGTGAGGTGTGAAGAGGTCTCTCTTTAGTGTGTGTCACATTACTGTGTTGGGCTGCATAACACTGCTGTGGTGCCCGGACTGTAACCTGAGTGTGCGTTTAGCCTCGCCTGGCTGGTGGGGGCGAGCTTTCTGGGAAAATCACGCCCAAATATGTGAGGCATCAACGTGCCTCTAGCTGGATAATGCCGCAGCGGGTGAATATTATGCAACGAAAGTGGAAAATCATTGCCATGAAAAGTTGGTATACCACTGTCGACGACCGGGCCATTTATTGTTCAACACATTGTTTATTGTGGCGTTTCCGGTAACTTTAAGTTCCAGTAAGCGCGGCCCTCCCTGCATTAAAAGTGCATAAAACTTGAGGTGCGGGGTAAGCGGGCCGTGCATAGTTTTTCGTACAAGGAAGGACGTGCCGCATGAAGAGGCTGGCAAGGGCGTGCACCGCGGCTGCGATGGGGGTTGCGTTGGTGCTCGGTGGGCAGCCAGTCGTTGCGCATGCGGCCGTCCCGACCTCCAAGGTTGAGCTGGATGCCTCCCGTTTGGCCCAGTTGACCTACAAGGATGAGGATTCGGTTGCTGGGAAGCTCTGCAGCACGCTGTACACCGACATCATGGTCGAAGGGGCCCGCAGTATGGCCCCTGCAAACGCTGTTGTCGAGGACAATGCCGTCGAGTACGAAGACGCCGAGCGCCAGGTGCGCGTGAAGAGGGAGATCCACACGCGCGGTAACGTCGTTGACGTCCAGGTCACCGTCACGAACATGGGCGCAGAAGAGCGCTACCTCCAGGTCGACCTGACCAACTCCATCAACACGGACCGGGCGCTCGCTGGTACTTTTGCCGACGGCCGCTTCAGCGTTGTCCCTGAGTACGGCGGCTACGACACCGTCATTGCATTCCCGGGCGCACACTTCTCGGGCGTCGCGCCGACCTTCAATGGTACGACTGCCTCCCGTGAGCTCGGTAGTATCGCCGCGGGGAACGCGCAATTCCAACGCGGACGCTGGTTAGCGCAGGTAGAGGCTGGCGAGACGCTTACCGCAAGCGCGACGTTTACGTTTGAGACCCAGGAGTCCGCAATCGACAGCGATCGCGATGGCCTTCCGGACCTGTGGGAGGAACAGGGGGTCACGCTTGCCGACGGCACGCGCTTGCCACTTCACGAGTGGGGTGCAGACCCGCACCGCCCCGACATCTTCCTGCAGATGAATTGGATGCGTTCCGAGTACGAGACCCTCGACTGCTTTTCCCGCCCCGAGCACGCTGAGTGCTTAGAGGCAAAGACCACCAGCTATCGCCCCGCGCGCAAGAGCTTTGATGAGCTTGTTGAGCGTTTTGGCGAGCACGGCATCGCACTCCACATCGATGCGGGTGAGTACTACTCCAACATTCCGAACTACGGCGCGCGCCACGGTGGCGAAACCGAGGACTACGAGGAGTACTACTTCAAATCCACCATCCCGGGTTTGCGCATGGTCAACAACGTCAACCGCTTGCTGGGGCAGCGCTCCGCCGTATTCCACTCTGGTGTCGTGGGCGGCATGATGAACCCCGGTAACTACTCCGTCGGCGTTTCTCTGCTGGGGGATAATGGCTTCTATGTGGCCAAGCACGAGCGCGTGACAAAAGAGAGCCAGTTGCGCAATACGATCATGCACGAGTTGGGGCACAACCTGGGCTTGAACCATAATGGTGCGGCAGCAGCGGCCGGTCAGGTGCCTGATGTGGACTACCTGCCGAACTACAAGTCGGTCATGAACTACCTCTACCAGTTCAGCTACTTCGACTACTCGGACGAGGAGTCAGTGTCGGGCGGACCACTGCCTGTAGAGTGCAACCGCGCTGGCGTGGACTGCTACACGGGGGACTACCGCGTCCCGGCAGATTGGGACAACATTGCGTTCAACTCCGCGCGCCTCGGCCAGCCTGTGGGCACGGCCGGCGCGAAGGCAGAGCAGGTAGATGCCCGCGCCCTGGAACAGCGTGATGCGCAGATGGCTCTGGCGGAAAGCGAGAACGGCCACGTTGACGTCGACGTCGTCGATGAGGGCGAGCTGACCGCTGGTGAAGCGGGAGAGGTCACCCTGGAGCTGAGCAACCCGGGTCTGGATATTGGCCGCTTCAACGTGGTCGCAGGAGAAACCACCACCCAGGTCGTGCTCGGTGGCGTGCGGACAGGTAATAACACCACGACGATTCGCGTGCCTGTGACTCCGACGGCAGCGGGCAACATGCCGCTGGATGTGCGGGTCAGCACGGTGCATGGGGGAACGGCCTTCGAGGATCGCCTCGTTATCCCGGTGCGCGCCGGTGAAGCGCCCGCGACGACGACGGCGATGCAGGGAGCGGAGCGTCGAGAAGCAACGCCCACGCCGACGCCGAAGGACCAGCCCAAGCAGAGCGAAAAGTCAAGCTCGAGCGCGGCGATCGCGGTGCCGATCGTGCTGCTCCTCGCACTCATCGGCGGGGCGGCGTACGCCTGGACCAATAACCTCATATAAGACATTTCTCACTACAAAGGGGCTTTGCAATGCATTGGATGCCGAACCCTCTCGCGGCACTGACGGTGGCCGCTGCCGTCGCTGTCGCCCCAGTCGCTGTGGCGCAAGAGACCGTGGAGTTCACGCTCAACGTGCAGAAAGCAGGCGACCCCATCGAAGCTGCGGTAGTCGAGGTGGTAAACAACGACGACCCAAATGTGAAGCTGAGCGGGGTCACCGACTATGCGGGGCGAGTCGCCTTCGACGTGCCGCGCGGCACGTACACGTACCGCGTGATTACCGAAGGTAGTGAGCCAGTCATCGGGACCGTGGAACTGAACCGGCCGCAGGACACGACGACAAGGTTTACTGGTCCCGAGCGCGAGGTGGACTTCACCTGGTCAGATTTCACCGTCGTTGCGGGCGGCAGGTCTGCGATCCACCCACAGATCGAGGGGGACGCGAGTGGTGTGACCGTTGAGCAGAAGGCTGGCCCGCAATGGGTGGAGGTCTTTGACGACGGCACGATCGAGGCCATGCCGCCAGCGAGCACGGCACCGGGGGACTACGAAGTCGCTGTGCGTACGTCCGCCGGCCAGGTCAGCACGGTGAACGTGAAGGTGACGGGCCCGGAAACGCTGCGGGCGCTGCAGTACCCCGTGACCTCCGTGGAGCAGGGCCGCAAGGCGACAAGCGCTGCACCGATGGCGACCATCTCGCACCAGGGGAGAGACTTTCCCAGCCAGCCGGTCCCTTCCGGGGTGGTGTTTTCTACGGATGCCACCAACGCGCAAGTGGATGCGCGTACCGGCCGAGTCACGCTGGATACCGCCGGCGTGGACGCGCGGGTGGGCGAGACCATCGAGGTACCGGTGGTTGGCACGCTGCCCAACGGCGAGACAACGACCGCGAAGGCGGCGTTCCACATCACCGCCCTGCCTGCTGCGAAACGCTACACCCCGGGCTGGGGGCCGGTGACGGCTGCCCCAGGCGAGCGCGCTGAGGTGGAGCAGACCGGTGAGCAAACGATGCCAAAGGACGCGGAGTACTGGTGGCTGCGTGCCGATAACCCGGAGCTTTCCGGTTGGCGGATCTCGATTGACCCGGCCACCGGAAGGATCTCCGCGACTCCGAGCCAAAGCGCGCAGGAGGGTGTGTTGAAGGTACGCGTGAGCTACGCGGACGGCTCCCAGTCGCGAGTGAAGGTGCCGCTGAAGCTTGCCGCGCCTTCCGCTCAGCCCCAAGAACGCACAGCGCAAGTGCTTCCGCCAGGGAAGGAAATGGAGATTTTCGACGCGGCCGAGTCCGACGTCGAGATCATCGACAACGGAGGGGTTCGCCTCGACGTTGATAAGGCCACCGGCAAGGTGTCGGCCACCGTTCCCGAGGATGCGATGCGGGGCGCGGACTACGAGGTCACACTGCGCGTCGATGGGCAAGACAAGAAGGTCCGGCTCACCGCGGATACGCCGCAGGACGAGGTTGCTACCTCGAGCGTGCGGGATGCGTGGTGGATTCCGCTGGTGATGGTGGCGATGGCGGCGATAGGCGCCGGTGCCCAGTGGGCCTTGAGCCAGTTAGGCGGTGGAAAGTGAAACACATGAGCAGGCGTGTCGGCGCTGCCGCGCTCACAGCAACAATGCTGATGACGCCAGTACCGACTTTCGCAGCGGTCAAGGACATGCCCTTTGGCGTGCACATGACGCCGAGCGGCGACGAGGAAGGGTTTGCCGTCGTCGACGTGTCGAAGGGGCGCGCCACCACATTCACGTTTGAGCACCCGTACTCGGTTGCCGGTCTGATGTCTGGCAGCTTCGACATGGCGATGCAGGCAGATGGGGTGAAGGTGCGCTACCTCCCCAGCGATACCGCAGTGGAAAAGCACACGCGCGGCGGCGCGGACGTGATCACCTTGACGCACGAGGACAATGCGCGAAACGTGCGGGTCACCCGCGTGTTTACGGTGGAGAAGACCAAGATCACGGTCGATGTCACCTTGGAGAACCTGGCTGATGAAGCACGCGAGTTTGCCGTCGACATGAATTCGCGCCTGATGGACTACGAGGAGCAGCAGGCGCGCTTTCACGACGGCGCGTTTGTCCTCGCCCCGGCCGAAGGCGGCTACGAAACGACGCTGCGCTACCACAACCCCGCTGCCTCCGGCGTCGACAACGTCCAGGAACAGACCACTGCTGCGGGCAAGGTTGGCCACGTCGGGGAAGGGGCGTCCTACCAGCGTGGCTCGTGGAAGGAGACAGTAGCTGCACAAGGTTCGCTCACAGCCACGATGGAGATGGAAGTCACCACCCAGGAGTCCGCAGTGGATTCCGACCGCGACGGCCTTCCGGACGCATGGGAACGCGAAGGGTTTACTACCGCCGACGGCGACCAGTTCCCCCTCCAGCTGTGGGGCGCTGACCCGGAGCGACCCGATCTATTCCTGCAGTTGAACTGGTCGAAGTCGCAGTGGGAAACGCTGGGGTGTGACCGCGATCAGCGTTACGGTGCAGATGCTGAAGGGTTTCAAGACTTCGCCGAGTGCGCAGCCGCGAACGCAAACGTCTACCGCCCCTCTCGGGCCGCGCTGATCCAGCTCGTCGAGCTCTTCGATAGCAGAGGCATCAACCTGCACATCGACGCAGGCGAGATGTACACCAACATCCCGAACTACGGCACTCGCTACGGCGGCGCGACCGAAGACTTTCAAGAGTTCTACTTCAAAGGCGACAACCACAACGCCCAACTCGCGGCCGACCGCGACCGCCTCCTGGGCTCGCGCTCGTCGGTGTTCCGAGTCGGCATGATTGGCGACCGCCTGGAAGCCAACGACTATTCCACCGGCATGGGACTGGTCAGCGATTCCGTCTTCTACGTGGCGAAACACGACTACCTCACCGGCCAGGACCAACTACGCAACACGATCCTGCACGAGTTCGGCCACAACCTTGGCCTCACGCACACGGGCTCCGTACTTTCGCCCACGCGCGTGGAGACCGAGGACCTGCTGAAGAACTACTCGTCGGCGATGAACTACCTCTACCAGTTCTCCAAGTTCGACTACAGCACCGAGACCTCCAAGGGCAGCCGCGAAAGCAGCGTCTGCGGCGAGTACTCCTGCTACACCGGCTCCTATGCTGTCGCCCCTGACTGGGAGCACCTTGACCTTGGCGGCAAGTTCATCGGCAGGGTGAAGGCAACTGCGGGCACGGATGACACAGTTTCCAGCCACAAGGACGTCACCGCCCGCGAGCTGGAGTTGGCCGCCGCGGAGGACAATGATGGGCAAGCGGGCTTTCGGCTTATCGACGCCGAAGTCAACTCCATCATCACCACCCGCAACGACAACACCGTCACGGCCGAGTTGCGCAACCTGGGCCTGGACCTGCACGACTTTGACCTCTCCGTCACCTACCCAGGCGGCGAGTATTCCGAACGGATCCGCGTGCCGGGCCAGCTATCTGCGGACCCTTCTGTGAAGTTCGATATTCCGATCACCGGCGTCGCGGGCCTAAAGGGCGCAACCATGCCGTTGGAGGTCCGCGTCCACAACGCCGACGGCGACGAAGTGTTCACTGAGCACTACGATCTGTCTCTGCTGGACTACTCCAAGTCGGAAGCAACGCGTGTCCGCGAGCAGATCCTCTCCGACCCGAACGCCTCGGCGGAGGTCAAGGAACTCGCGAAGACGAAGCTGGGCGCAGAACTCGGGGAAAGCGAACAGGACGCGTCCCCCCAGACATCGAAGAACCGGCCCGCGAACTCGACCATTATCTTGGCCGTGCTCGGCGCAATCGGCGGGATTGTCGCGCTGCTTGCAGGCGCGGCGTGGGCCTCCGGCATCTTCCCGATGTAGGAAATTCCTTTTGCCCGGTCAAGGGGCCTCCCGATAAACTTGGTGTGGTAACACTAATTGGAGAAAGGGAGGTCGCCCGTGACATCGGCAGCCACAGCACCTGCGTCGCAGGAGCAGGAACAAGGGGACAAGGAGGCGTCGAGAAGCAAGGGCAAGATCATCTCGTTCTTCCTTGCCTTTGTGGCGCTGGCCGCGGTGCTGCTCATCCCCATTGATGGGATCGAGTGGCAGGGGCAAATTGCGCTGGGCATGCTGGCGTTCGCCGTCATTATGTGGGTGACCGAGGCTGTGAGCTACCCGGTGAGCTCGGTGCTCATCATCTCCTTGATCGCGCTGTTGGTCGGGCTGTCCCCGGACCCGGAAGCCCCCGGCGAGGTTTTCGGCACCGGGCCGGCGCTGAGCATGGCGCTTTCCGGGTTCTCGAGCGGCGCAGTGGCGCTTGTGGCCGCGGCGCTCGCGCTGGCCACCGCCATGCAGGCGACAGGGCTGCACCGAAGGATTGCACTCTACGTGCTCAAGGTGGCGGGGGAGAAGACGTCGCGCATCGTTGCTGGCGCGATCATCATTTCCATCATCCTCGCCTTCTTCGTTCCCTCGGCCACCGCCCGCGCGGGTGCCGTCGTGCCGATTCTTTTGGGTATGGTCGCCGCCTTTGGGCTCGCCGTGGACTCGAAGCTTTCGGCGCTCCTTGTCATCACCGCTGTACAGGCCGTCTCGATTTGGAACGTGGGCATCAAGACCGCAGCGGCGCAGAACCTGGTGGCCATCGGGTTTATCGAAGACCAGATGGAGCAGACAGTGTCCTGGGGCCAATGGTTCATGTGGGCAGCGCCGTGGTCCGTGCTGATGTCGATCGCGTTGTACTTCATCATGCGCGCGGCGATTAAGCCCGAAGTCGATCACATCGAGGGTGGTCGCGCGCTCGTCGAGAAGCAGCTGGCTGAGATGGGGCCGATGACGGGCGCGGAAAAGCGCCTCACCGCGATTGCCGTGGTCCTCCTGCTGTTCTGGGCGACGGAGGGCTTCCTTCACCCGATCAACTCCTCGACGATCACGCTCGCCGCGATCGCGATCATGTTGCTGCCGGGCATCGGCGTCATGGATTTCAAATATGCGCAGGACCACATCAATTGGGGCACGCTCATCGTCTTTGCCGTGGGTATTTCCCTGGGGTCTTTCCTCCTGGAAACGGGCGCGGCAACCTGGCTGTCCGAGCGGACTTTCGGTGCGCTGGGTATCGCTTCCATGCCAATTTTGGCGACCATCGCCATCGTGTCGCTGTTTAACATCATCATCCACCTGGGCTTTGCTTCGGCGACGTCGCTCGCTTCCGCGCTGATTCCGGTGTTCATCGCGCTCGCCGCGACGTTGGACGTGCCTAACGGCGGCATCGGCTTCGTGGTCATCCAGCAGTTTGTCATCTGCTTCGGGTTCCTGTTGCCCATCTCCGCGCCGCAAAACATGCTGGCGTACGGCACCGGTGCGTTTAGCACACGCCAGTTCCTCAAGGCAGGCATTCCGCTGACCATCGTCGGATACCTGCTGATCTTGCTCCTTTCCGCGACCTACTGGCAGTGGATCGGTCTGGTGTAGCTCATTCCAACACCAACCCGAGGTGAAGCGAGGAAAATTCGTGCGCCCCGGGCCCCTCCGGTGTTGTCGCAATTTCACGACGAGTCGCCTCAGTGACCGGGATCAGCCACCCAAGCTTCGGGTCGAGCAAAGGGTTCGCCCGCTTCTCGACGGGCACGAACGTCACCGGGCGAGCCCCCACACACACCGCCTGCACCGGTTCAGGTGTCTGCTTGAGCACGCTGAGCAGGGCAGGGGTAGTGGTGATGATGACCAGCACCTCGTCGGTGTCCGGCGACAGGTTCGCAGTGTGCACGTGGAGGCGGGGGACTTCCACGCGCTCGAACTCTTCGGGGTACTCGACGAGCGGGGCCTCGTTGTCTCCCGCAAACAGGGCGCGGATGCGTTCAAGAAAAGCCATGGTGAAAGTCTATCCGGCCGCCGGCAGGGGAAGATTTGCGTCGTCGATGCAGTAGTTATCCGGGTTGTTTTCGAACTCGTAGTCAGGGAACGGGGGTTCCTGATCGTCCGGGGCTTGCTGCGGCACCATGGTTTCAGGGTCCGGGTGGAACTGGAAACGCATGCCGAAGGCTTCTTCCAACTCTGCGAGTGCGAGTTCGCAGCTCACTACGTCGCCGTCACGGTCGTATTGGTCCATGATCGTATGCCCGCGGGCGTTGAATTCCGCCGTCTTGGCCCGATTACGCTTGACTGCCTCCAGAGAAGACATCCACCGCGGGTGTGGAGCGCCGAGTTGGTGCGTGAGGATGCCTTCCGGTTCAGTGATTTCGTAGTGCCCGTCGTCGTAGAGCCAGATAATGTCGCCGGTGTCCGGGTCGGGGACATAAAACGCCCGCTTATCGGTTTTTACGTTGTGATGCTTTTGGCACAGGCAGTGGAGGTTGTCCACGCATGTCTCGCCGCCCTCGTCGAAGGGGATTCGGTGATCCAGCTGGCAGCTCTGCGCGGGCCGGTTGCATCCCGGGTAGATGCAGGTGCCATCTCGCGCTTCTGCAGCGGCGCGCATCGCCGCCGTAGGAACGTAGCTGTCGGTTTTTGCTTCCTTCGCTTGGTCCAAGTCGACGGTGTGGGGCGGGACCGCATCGCAGATCTCGTCGAACGCAACCGTGGCCTCTGGGTCCGTCCACCCAAAGCCGGGGATGAATACGGGCTCGCCGGCTTTGCGGCCTTTGGGTGTGTAGACCTGAATGCTGGCCTTTGCGGCCGGAACGTGGGTCCCGCTGAGTAGCCCAACGACTGCGTCGTGCAGGCTGAGACTGTGCTCTCGTGCTGTTGCCTCCACAAAGGCGCGCACAGAGGACAACGTCGTCGTGTCAGTGGTGAGGAAGAGGACGCCCTTACGCCGGCCACCGAAGGATTCGTGCGTAAACTCTGCGGTGTTTTCTCGTTGCGCCTCACGCTGCCGACGGCGGCGTGGAAGGTAGCTCAGCCCTGGGTCGATGCGGCGGATCTCCTCGCGCAGCTTGCGTGTCACCGCTGCGGGGTCGGGGAAAGGCTGATTCTGCTTAGTCGGGGTAAAGAGTTTGGCAAGGTAGGTGTCGATGTCCGCGAGCAGGCCGGTGTCTACCTCTGTCCCGAGTTCGTCGATCTTGCGATGAATGGCGCGCAGGTGGCCGAGCGAGAGCCGCATGTGGGCATCCTGGAGATCTCGAAGACGGGGTAGATCGGTGAGCCGGTTATAAGCCAGGATCCCGCTGCGAATCACGGTTTTCGCGTGCCCAGTTTGCTGCGCTATGCGGTCGACGGAGAGGTCAAAGTCTTCGATGCACGCGTCGTCCTTGCTGAAGGGGCTGAATAATGCATGCTCGGCTTCCCTCAAGGCGCGCCCGAGCATGCAGTTGGCATCGCCTGGTCTGTCGATTCGAAAATATGGGTCTTTGGTGCGGTCTGGGTCAAAAGTTTTCATGCACCGCACTCTACAAAGCATGTCGGACAAGGGTTCGAAGATTTAGCGCAAATTCGAACAGGCATTCTAAAAATGCATTCGTTGCAGGCGTTTTCTCCAAGTCGTTGTTCGAACTGCCCGCGACTTCCCTGGAATTGGTGCTCGGGGGCGATACGCTTGCAGCATGGATGATGCCGACAAGGGCCCTGAGGGCGTATCGCGCCGCATCGATTTCCTGCTGCCCTACGGCATCGGCGAGCTCGATGTCCCGCCCCCGCCGGAAACAATGCCGAATCCGCTCGACAGAAGCAACCGGCTCACCAAGCCCGGGTGGGTGCTAGTGGGCAAGCGCGTTATCGCCGATTTTTCCAACGACGCGATGGTGGACCGGGGCGCGACCCTGACCTACTACACGGTGCTTTCGCTTGCCCCGATGGTGGTGTCCGCGTACGCGATCGCCACGCTCCTGCTCTCGCGCGACCCGGACGCAGTTGATCAGCTGCTCGTCGAGGTAGTCCAACGGTACGTGCCAGAGGCGCTACGTGGCGAGGCGATGAATTTGCTGGAAACGATTGTTGGCACGCCGTCGCAAAGCACTGTGGCCCTGATTGTTTCTTTGGTGGTATCGCTGCTGGCGGCTTCTGCGTACGTGCGAAGTTTCTCGCGCAACGCGAACTTGGTCTACGGGCGTACCGAAGGGCGGCCCATCGTGGTGACATGGCTGAGCATGTGGCTGATTACCGTGGTGCTGGTCGTCGGTGCGGTGGGGATGCTGCTGGGGGCGCTTCTGACTGAGTCGATCGTGGAGGCGGTGCTCGGGCCGGTGGCGAGGCCGCTGGGGTTAGAGGGGGTGCTGGACTACCTGACCGGGAAGTTCTTGCCGGTGTGGGTGTATCTGCGGCCCTTTGTCATTGCGCTGACGGCGATGATTCTGCTTTCGCTGATGTACTACTTCAGCCCTAACGTGCGACCGGGCAAGTTCCGGCTCCTGACGCTGGGGTCTGCGCTGGCCCTGCTCGTTGGCTTCCTCCTCTGGTGGGGATTCGGGCTGTACCTTTCGGTGACCGGGGTGCGCAGCGCCTACGGGGCCTTCGGCACGGTGCTGGCGGTGCTGGCGCTAGTTTGGGTGATGAACATCGTGCTGCTCGAGGGTGTGAAGATTGACGCGGAGGTGCTCCGCGCGAAAGAGCTGCAGGTTGGTTACGACTCCGAGCGCACCATTCAGGCTCGTCCGCGCTCGAGCGAGGGGGCGAAGTGGCGCCTGAAGGTGCAGCGATGGATCGCGAAAACGGAGCGGGAAGTGAAAGGTGCGCGGCTCGACCTCTTAGGATAGAGCTATGCCAACTGAGCCCGGAATCGACGCCCGCGACGTCGCCCTCATCTTCGAAGGCGGCGGCACCAGGAACTCCTATACGGCGCCTGTGGTGGAAAGGCTCATCGCAGAGCGCGTGCAGTTTGGTTGGGTGGGCGGCGTTTCTGCGGGTGCGAGTCACGTGCTCAACTTCGCGTCGCGCGACGCGTACCGCTCCAAAAGGTCATTTACTGACTTTGTTGGTAACCGCGAGTTTGGCGGTTGGCGCACGGTGGTACGCGGGAAGGGCCTGCTCAACGGCGAGTTTATCTACGAAGGCTACGAGAATCAGCTCCCCTTTGATCTAGAGACCTTCCACCACACGGAAGAGCAGATACACATCGAGGCGGTCCGCGCCGATACGGGCGAGACCGTGGTCTACACACGCGATAAGCTGCGCACGATCGAGCAGATCAACATTGCCGCGCGCACGTCATCGACCCTGCCGCTGGTGATGAAAATGCGCGAGGTGGACGGCGTGCCGTACGTCGACGGGGCGCTCGGCACCTCCGGCGGCATTCTTATTCAGGCCGCGAAGGATGCCGGGTACTCCCGCTTCCTCGTCGTGCTCACTCGCCCGCGCGACTATGTCAAGCCCCCGGAGAAGCGGGAGCGCGCTTTACGACGCATCCTGCGCAAATCCCCCAAAGTCGTCGACGCAATGGTCGCGCGCCCCGCAATTTACAACGAGGCGCGCGCCGAGGTGATGCGTCAGGAAGAAGCCGGCAACGCCTACGTCTTCTTTCCGGAACATATGGGGGTGGAATCCACCGAAATGCGCGTGGAGAGGCTGAAGGCGAACTACGCGGCAGGGGCGGACCAGCTCGAACGTGAGTGGCCCGCCATCCGAGACTTCCTTACTTAGGCCTCGACGGTCTTGAACGAACGGCCGAGTGCGGTGCCGAAGATCGCCAGCGCGATGGTGATGAAGATGTGGCCGAGGTTGTAGATCCAGAAAAATGATGTGAACAGCTTCTGGTTCCGCGAGACGGCGAAGACCTTTTCCAGCGCCAGCAGGTGGGTGTGGGCGACGCCGAGCCGGGTGATTGCTGCCCGGTAGAGGGATTAGATAGCTGTCTCCTTTTTGGCAACAGGATGTCGTTACGTGCACCTACTTTTGTGCCAGAGGGGTAATCAAAAGGTGGAATCTGGGGGTAGGTCTGCCAAGCGGAACCGGGGAAGTGGCTTTAGACTCATGGCCCATGATCGATGCGCGTGATGTGGCCCTGATTATCGAGGGTGGCGGGATGCGCAATTCCTACACCGCGCCCGCCATCGTCCGGCTCATCGAGCGGGTCAGGTTCGGCTGGGTCGGAGGCGTATCGGCCGGCGCGGTGCACGCGCTGAATTACGCGTCCGCAGATACGTATCGAGCCCGTGCGGTGTTTACCGAGCTCGCCGCGCACCCACATTTCGGCGGTGTCCTCAAATTTGCCAAGGGCAAGGGCTACTTCAACTCGGACTTCCTGTACGGGCAGGCAGAAAAGCTCTTGCCCTTCGACTTCGCCACCTTTGCCTCTTCGCCCACGCACGTGCACGTGGAGGCGATGCGCGCGGACACCGGTGCCACGGTGAGCTGGGGTAGGGAGGACTTTCTACGAGACTCTTCACTTGTCGCCCGCGCAGCTCGGGCGTCATCCACCGTGCCGAAAGTCATGCCCATCACGATGATCGAGGGTGCCCCCTTCGTCGACGGGGCGTTAGGGAGCTCAGGGGGCTTGCTTTACGACGCCGCGCGTCAGGCCGGGTATCAACGCTTCGTCCTACTGAGTACCCGCCCCCGCGACTATTGGAAGAAACCCCTGGTGCGGCCGAGCGCAGTGCGTGGGATGTTCCGCCGCTACCCGGAAATTGGCAACGCCTTGCACCTGCGCGCCGGGCGCTACAACGCCTCGAAGCGTGCCATCCTGCGGGAAGAGGCCGCTGGTAACGCCGTGACCTTCTTCCCGGACAACATGCAGGCCGAGTCCATAGAACGTCGGCCGAGCAAACTCCAGCGCAATTACAGCGCCGGCCAGGCCCAATTCGAACGGGAGTGGGAGGTGTGGACGGAGTTTTTGGCCGCCCCCGCTGCTAGTCGGCGATAAGCGGCTCGATGGTGAGCTCGGGGTGCTCCTTTTCCACGAAGGCGAGCTTCCACTTGTCGCCGAACAGGGCGATGAGTTCACCGTCGCTGCGGGTGAAAATCTCCACTCCGCGCTGGCGGCCGAGGGCTTCTGAAGACTCTGCATCGGTACGGCGCGCGACGGAGTAGGGGACCGGCTCCGTGACCGTTTCCACGTTGTACTCCACCTCCATGCGGGCCTGCATGACCTCGAACTGCATGGGGCCGACTGCGGCCATGATCGGTGCGGCATCGCCGCGCACATCGTTGCGCAGGATTTGCACCACGCCCTCGGCGTCCAGCTGGTCGAGCGCCTTGCGGAACTGCTTGTACTTGCCCAGGGACTTGGCACGCAGCGTACGGAAGTGTTCGGGTGCGAACTGCGGCATCGGCGGGTATTGGATGGCCTTGCCCGTGTAGATCGTGTCGCCGGGGGCGAGCGAGCCGGCGTTGACCAGGCCGATAATGTCGCCGGGATAGGCGGTTTCCACTGTGTCGCGGTTGCGCCCGAACACGGTCAGCGCGTATTTCGTGGAAAATGTGCGCCCAGACTGCGCGTGCGTGACCTGCATGCCGCGGTCGAACTCGCCGGAGACGACGCGCATGAACGCGAGGGTGTCGCGGTGATTGCGGTCCATGCCCGCCTGCACCTTGAAGACCACGCCGGAAAACTCGCCGTCGATCGCTCGGTCTTGCTTTGGCTGAGGCGCGGGGGCAATGGCGCACAGCGTGTCCAGGATCTGGTGGACGCCGAAGTTCAGCATCGCGGAGGCAAAGATGATCGGCGAGGTCACGCACTGTTCAAACAGCTCTTGGTTGTGCAGCGCGCCGTCGGCAGCGAGCAGCTCCACCTCCTCGACGGCGGTGTCCCATGCCTCGCCCTCCCTGCTCGAGGCTTCGTCCGGCGAGTAGTGTTCCTCCGGGGCGATGGTGGAACCGCCGGCCGTGCGGATGAAGTGGACGTAGGTGTCCGCCTCGCCCTCGTCGCTGATATGGGCCAGTCCGCGGAAATCGCCCGCCTCGCCGACAGGCCAGTACAGCGGAGTGGGCTGCAAGTCGATCTCGTTGACGATCTCGTCGACAAGCTCGAGCGGTTCGCGGCCGACGCGGTCCCACTTGTTCACCACGGTGACGATGGGGAGCCCGCGGGCCTTGCAGACGCGGAAGAGCTTCAGGGTTTGGGGCTCGAGGCCCTTCGCGGCGTCGATAAGCATGACCGCGGCGTCGACGGCGGAGAGGACGCGGTAGGTGTCCTCCGAGAAGTCGGCGTGGCCAGGGGTATCCACCAGGTTGATCACGTAGGGCTCGCCCTCGTGGCCGGCGGGCGCATACTCGAACTGCAGGGCCGAGGAGGCAATCGAGATGCCGCGATCCTTTTCCATGTCCATCCAGTCAGAGACCGTGGACTTACGGTTGCCCTTGCCGTGGACTGCGCCGGCTTCCGAGATGATGTGCGCGTGCAGCGCCAGCGCCTCGGTAAGCGTGGACTTACCGGCGTCAGGGTGGGCGATGACTGCAAAGGTGCGGCGGCGCGTGGCCTCGGAAGTGACAGAACTCATGGCGCAAAGTCTACGCGGTGGGTCGAACAGGTCTATAGTTCGAGAACGTGAAGCAGTTGCTTGCGAGCCCCGCGCGGCTCACTGCCTTCGGGTTTCTCCTGCTCATCATTGTGGGAAGCGTCCTGTTGATGATGCCCTTTGCGGGAGGCGCCTCGTTTCTTTCTGCCCTGTTCACGGCGACGTCGGCAGTCTCGCTCACCGGTCTTGTCGTGGAGGATACAGCCACGTTTTTCCACCCTGCGGGCCAAGTAATTATCCTCGTGCTGATTCAACTTGGCGGGCTCGGCATTATGTCGCTGGCCTCGCTGTCCGGGTACTTGCTCACCGGCCGCATCAGCTTTAAGGCGCGCAAAACCGGAGCCTACGAAGGGCGGCCGATTACGTCTGGGGGTATTCGTCGGACCCTCATCTTTACCTTCACGTTTACCGCGGTGGCAGAGGCCACTATTGCAGTGGCAATTGGTGCGCGCCTGATGCTTGGGTACGGGTACTCCTTCCCTCAAGCGGCGTGGGAGGGGGTCTTTCACGCCATCTCCGCCTTTAATAATGCGGGCTTTTCCACGCATAGTGACAACCTTGTGTCATTCTCCGCCGACGCGTGGATCCTCCTGCCGCTGGCCGCGGCGCTGATCGGCGGTGGTTTGGGTTTTCCTGTGTGGGCAGAGCTGGTTCGCCGCAAGGTTTCTATGACCGCGCGGATGACGCTGTGGGCCACGGCGATGCTGTTGACGATGGGGATGCTCTTCTTCGCTCTTGCAGAATGGCACGGTGTGCTCTCATCGATGCCGCTGGGGCAGAAGCTGCTGAATGCCTTCTTCGCGTCAGCTTCACCTCGCACGGCGGGGTTTAACGCCGTGGACTATGGGCAGGCGCACCCGATCACGCTCATGGGCACGGACATGCTCATGTTCTTGGGCGGAGGGTCAGCAGGTACCGCGGGCGGGGTCAAGGTGACCACGTTTTGTGTCTTGCTTGCCGCGATGGCCGCCGAGTTTCGTGGGCAAACCGTGACTACTATCGGGCACCGCAGCGTGCCGCACACGGTGACCCGGCAGGCGCTCGCGTTGAGCGCGGCCGGCGTGGCGGTGGTTGTCGTGGGTGTGGCGACGTTGCGCATTTTTGACCCGCAGTTTACGGCGGACCAGGTGACCTTCGAAGTTATCTCCGCCTTTGCTACCTCTGGGCTGTCCACGGGTATTACCGCGGAGCTTTCGGCAACGTCGAAAGTCGTGCTCTGCCTGATCATGTACCTGGGCCGAGTCGGCCCAACCACGCTGGTGGCGGCGTTGGCGGCGCGGACAGTCGACCGGCGCTTCAGCTACCCCGAAGAAAGGCCCTTCATTGGCTAAATTTCTGCGCAACCGCGCACTCATCGATATTCCCCCTGTCGCGGTGATCGGTCTTGGAAGGTTTGGCACTGCGCTGGCTCGCGAACTGATGGACAACGGCGTCGAGGTCCTCGGCATCGACATCGGAGAAAAGGAGGTTCGCGAGCAGGCTTCCGCGCTGACCGAAACACTCATCGCCGATACCACCGACCCGGAGGCCCTCAGGCAGTTAGGTATCGAGGAAGTCGAACGCGTCGTCGTGGCGATCGGCTCGCACTTGGAGGAGTCGATCCTGACCGCCTCCAACCTGGTCGAGATGGGGGTCAAGGACATTTGGGCGAAGGCGGACTCGGAGGCGCATGCACGCATCCTCGCCCAGATCGGTGTGCACCATGTGGTGCGCCCGGAACGCGACACTGGCCGGCGCGTGGCGCACCTGTTAAGCGGGTACTTCCAGGATTTCGCGGAGATTGCGGAGAACTACGGCGTAACGAAGCTGTGCCCGCCGGCTGCAGTGGTGGGAAAGCCCCTCGATCCCGCCCAGGTGTGGAGAGCCTTCCACGTCCAACTGGTTTCGGTGCGGAAGGCAGAAGGGCAGTGGGTTCCACTTGCTGCCGGCGTCGAGCTCAGCCGCTCCGATCTCATCGTCGCCGCGGGCAGCCCGGCAGACCTGGAAAAGTTCTCACGGTGTTAGACTGGGCTTGCACCCAATGTAGACACGTCAACAAATGTCTGGTGAAGGAGAACAATGATGAAGATCGGTGTCATCCTCGGTTCCATCCGCAAGGGACGCGCAGGTGAATCCGTGGCCAAGTGGGTCATGGACAACGCAGCAGGCCGCGAGGGCTACGAGTACACACTGCTCGATCTCGCAGAGTTCCGTGTCCCGCTGCTGGAGGCGGAAACAGTTCCCGGGGCGGCAAACAAGCAGTACGCTGACGAGGCCACGACCGCATGGTCGGCTGCAGTGGACGCCTGCGACGGCTTCATCTTCGTCACCCCGGAATACAACCACTCGGTGCCGGGGCCGATGAAGAATGCGTTTGATTCCCTGGGCGGGGAGTGGGCCGGCAAGCCCGTGGCCTTCGTCGGTTACGGCGCTGACGGGGCCGTGCGCGCAGTGGAGCACTGGCGGCAGATCGTCGCCAACTTCTCCATGTTCGGCGTGCGCAACCAGGTCGCCCTTTCGCTTTTCGACGACTTCCCAACCCCGCGCAGCCAGAAAAACAAGGACTTGACCACGGTGCTCGGCGACATCGAGCAGGCGCTGGCCTAACTCCTCGCGTGGATCTCGTTTTGGGCTGAACTTATACCCCGCGAGCACACGAGGCGGGCCGCCTCGGCGGCGGTCTCGATCGCCTCTTTGCCGCCTAGGGGGCCAAGCACCCAATCGGGGACAGGGACTCCCTTCGGCGGACGGCCGATCCCGACGCGCACGCGCACGTAATCGCGGGTGCCCAGGTGCTCGGAGATGGACTTGAGCCCGTTATGCCCGTTTTCGTTCCCGCCGAGCTTAATGCGCACTGTGCCAGCGGGAAGATCGAGCTCGTCGTGGATCACTACGATGCACTCCGGCGCGACCCCGAGCTGCTGTGCGAGGGGGCCGACAGCCTCGCCGGAAAGATTCATGAACGTGGTGGGCCGCACCCACGCGACGTCGCCAATATGCTGCACCGTCGCCTTGACGCCCCGCACCGGGGCTAAGTTTTTGGCAGACTGGTCGACAGCGAGGGCACCGACGTTGTGCTTGGTGGTCTCGTACTCGGGGCCAGGGTTGCCCAAACCAACCACGAGCCACTCGGTCGCGGGAGACGGAGAGCGGAAACGCTTGAGAAAATCGAACACGAGGACAAGCATAACCATGGAACTTCCACGCATCGTCGCCGCACCAATGGCCGGAGGCCCAACCACACCAGCGCTGGTCAACGCCGTGACCTTCGGCTTCTTGGCGCTGGGCACCTGCACCGTCGACCACGCCCGCACGTGGCTGAGGCAGTGCGAGCCGCCTTTTGGTGTCAACCTCTTCATGCCGCAGCCGGAGCCCTCGCTTATCGACGTCGAGATGGTCGCCGCCGAGCTCGGCGCAAAGGTCCCACAGGCCGATGTCACCAGCGGTTTCGAGGAGAAGTTCGAGCTCGTAGTTGAAACGGCACCACCGATCGTGAGCACGACCTTCGGGCCACTTCACCCGGAGCACGTCGAGCGGCTGCACTCGGTGGGTTCGGAAGTCTGGGTGACGGTGACTCGCATCGAGGACGCGCGGGAGGCGATGGGCGATCTGTGGAACGCCGACGGCCTGATCGTGCAGGGGCTGGAGGCCGGCGGGCACCGCAGCACCTGGTCGCCGGAAGAGGTGCCGGACACGCTGTATCTGGACACCATCGTGGAGGAGGTCGCAGAGCTGGGCGTGCCATTCATTGCCGCGGGCGGGGTGCGTGGGCCGGAGGACGTGGAGCGGCTCCTTGGTTTGGGGGCTGATGCTGTTGCTTGTGGCACGGCGTTCCTCTTAGCTGATGAGGCAGGCACGAGCCCGCGCAACCGGGAATTGCTGCGCACTGATCGACGCACCGTGGTGAGTCGGGCTTTTTCCGGGCGGCCTGCGCGCGGGATAGAGAACGAGCTAACCCAGCGCTACCGTGACATGCCGCCGATCTACCCCTACCTGCGTCCGATGACGCCCGACGCGGACTACTGCCTGGTGGGCAAGGATCGCGGCGAGCTCATGGAAGCCCCGGCGAAGGAGATCGAAGCCTACTTGGCCGGGTAGACGCGGGTGGTGTTCTCGATCGCGCCGAGGCCCTCGATCTCCACTCGTACGGTGTCACCGTCGGCGAGGTAGCGCTGCGGGTTTCTCGCATGCCCCACGCCCGCCGGGGTGCCGGTGGCAATCACGTCACCGGGCTCAAGCGGGTAGAGATGCGAGATGAACTCGATGAGCTTCGCCGGCGAGAACACCAGGTCGTCGGTGGGGGCCTGTTGCATGATCTCGCCGTTGACGGTGGTGGTGAGCAGGGGGCCGGGTGCCCACTCGGTGTCCAGCCAGGGGCCGAACCCAGCAGTCTTTTCGAGGGATTTTCCCTGGTGCCACTGTTTGGTGCGCTTTTGGATGTGGCGCTGGGTGTAGTCGTTGATGAGTGAATATCCGGCGATATGTGCGGATGCCTCAGCCTCTTTGACGTGGCGGGCATATTTCCCAACCACCACGGCGAGCTCGCCCTCGAAATCGAGCGTGTCGGCGTTGAAGCTCGGCACTTCAGTGTCGTCGTAGGGGCCGATGAGTGCCTCGGGGAACTTGATGAACAGGGTGGGGACGTCGGGGCGCTCATGTCCCATTTCCTCGATGTGCTTGGCGTAGTTGAGGCCAACGCAAATGATCTTGCCCGGCCGCGGGATCACGGGGGCTAGCTGCTCCAGGGTGAACTCGACTCGCTCGCCTTCCTGCCACGCCGAGCTGTCGCCGGCCTTCAGGAGGGCACCGACGTCCGGGTAGCCCGGGAACGTGACAGCGGTGGTGTCGGATTCCACGCGCGCGGCGACGGTGAGATCGTGGTCGGGGACTCGCAGTGTGACTAGACGCATGCCCCTAATTTATACGGATTCGAGCCACAGGTCTGCGGCATCGGCGGCGGCGATTGCGAGATCGATCTGTTCTTTGGCAGAAAAGGGCTTGAGCACGTAGTCGGCAGGGGCCATTCTTCCCGGCGGGCGCCCGATCCCAATCGCCAGTTTGTGGTAGGGCTTGCCGCCCAGGGACTTTGTGACTGATTTCAGGCCGTTGTGCCCGTGGTCGCCACCACCCTTGCGTAGCTTGACCTGCCCCAGGTCCAGGTCGAGTTCGTCATAGGCGACGAACACGTCCTCTGTGTGCACGCGGAAATAGTCGGCAAGGGCTTTGACGGGACCGCCGGAGAGGTTCATGTAGGCGCGGGTGCGCGCCAGGATCACTTGTCGGTTGCGCAGGAGCCGGCCGGCGGCGAGCTCGGCGACCTCCGTATTCGTGCGCTTGTGTGCCGCAAGCTGTGCGGGCATGGGCGTGGCGCGGGAGCACAGCTCGTCGATAAGCGCGATGCCCGCATTGTGGCGGGTACCTGCATATTTCGGGCCTGGGTTGCCCAGGCCAACAACTAAAATAGGGGAGGAAGACACACCCCAAGCATAAAGAAACGCCCACTGCGAAAGCACAGTGGGCGAAACTTCGTAAGGATTTACTCCTCGGAAGCACCTTCCTCGACGGACTCGGCACCGGCCTCGGCGCCGCCCTCCTCGGCCTCCTCGGCAGCCTCCTCGAGCTCCTCATCAACCTGCTCGTAGGTGAAGTTGACCAGCAGGTCCTCCGGGTCGGAGAGCAGCTCTGCGCCCTCCGGCAGGGCAACGTCGCCAGCCAGGATCTGGTCGCCGATTTCCTTGCCCTCGATGGAAACCTCGAGCTCGTCCGGGATGCTCAGGGCGTCGATCTCGATCTCGATGAGGTCGTTCTCCACCAGGACCACAGCGTCCGGGTGTGCCTCGCCAGTGGTGACGACCGGGACCTCGACGTTGACCTTCTCGCCGCGCTTAATGCCCAGGACGTCGATGTGGTCGATATCCAGGCTCAGGACGTTCTGGTCGACGTGCTTGACCATGCAGAGCAGCTTCTCGCCCTCGTACTCGAGCTCGAGAATGGCGTTGACGCCCTCGTTGCGGATGATCGCGGAGATCTCGATGCGGTCCACGGAGAAGTGCACGTTGTCGATGCCGGCCTCGTAGAGGACGCCGGGGATGCGGCCTTCGCGGCGCAGACGGCGCGCGGCACCCTTGCCAAACTCTTCGCGCTTTTCAACCTTGACCAGGATCGGGGTAACAGCCATGTGTGACTCCTTGTACTTTGTAGTATTTGGGCCACAGGAAAAGCCTGCGACCACTTGATCGGAACAGGTGCTCGTCGAGTGATCGCAGGCTTGAAAAATAAGTCTGGATACATATCGCGTCGATAACGGCTTTTAAAGCCCTCGCCGAGACCGTGCAAGTATATCCCACCTGTGCTGCTAGGCCAAACGTTCCGACGTGCGGATCGCCGCCCGGTGTCGAATGCGTGCATAATCCCCGAGCAGCTCCTCGATCGCGTGCGTCGTCTCCAGCACTTTTGTAATCGACATCTGGGCGGGCCAGGTGCCGCTGGCCGCGATCATGTCCCCAACGTAGCCGGCAAGGTATTCCGGGGAATTCGGGCGAATCCCCAGACGCGAGCAGACGAGGTAGGCCACCGTTTCCGCTTCGAGCTCCTTGATCTCCTTCGACAGAAAGAGTCGCTCCCGTTGCTCCGGAGTCCAGCGTTGGGGTGCGCCGGGAGCATCGTTCATCGGGCCGAGGTGCCCGAGAAGGATGTGCGCGAACTCGTGGACCAAGGTGGCGCACTGGACAGCAGGTTCGGCCTGGCTCTGGTAACGGACATAGAAGATGAGCCGAAAATGGTGCTCCACGTGCGTGCGCTTGATGACTCGGGTTCCACGGTTTTCTCGGCGCACGTCACCGCCAAGTCGCTCTCCGACGTGAACCGCGTGGACATCGGCGCCGATGTGGCACGCGTGGTCCACGAGAGTGCGCACAACGTCCGCCGCGTCGACGCCGCCTGCTGTGACTGCGGTAAACG
Source organism: Corynebacterium sp. p3-SID1056 (assembly GCF_025152525.1). Classification (GTDB taxonomy): domain Bacteria; phylum Actinomycetota; class Actinomycetes; order Mycobacteriales; family Mycobacteriaceae; genus Corynebacterium. The sequence continues at coordinate 90,839 of NZ_JALXXL010000006.1, read as the reverse complement.
ATGGGGGCTGCTCGAGCACTTCGCCATCGAAGTAGGGGATCGGCTCAGTGTCACGGAACTCGTAGACCGGGATGACTGGGGCGAAAGGCTGGAGGATCAGCACGGCTGGCACGTTGGGTTTTGGCTGCCGTCCGTATTCCTGCCACTCGTTCAGTCGTAGCATCGGGCTGGCACCTGGTCGCTGCTGCTCTACGAGGAACGCGTTAAACGGGGACAGTTGCGGCGGGCGAACGATCACTGCGCGCAGCATGTCCGCGTACTTCTCGGCAATGAGCTCTGGGTTGCTTAAGCGGCGAAGCAGGTCTGCGAGGACAGCGTCTACGGTGTCTGTGTTGAAATCCATGGCCGTCAAGGTACTGGAGGGGGCCAACATAGATTCTGCAGTGTTCGAAAGCCCTATCGGTTTCGCTCTGGTAAACCGGTAACAAGACGGTACCTAGTGAAATGAGGAACACTTTATGGACATCCAACACATCTTGGGCGAGGTCAACACGCACCTGTACATCAATGGCGAGTGGCGCGACGGTGCACAAGGCGAGACGTACGAGGTGCTCAACCCCGCCACCGAAGAGGTCATCGCCACGATGGCCTCCGGCACCCGCGAGGACGCGCTCGACGCGCTCGCTGCCGCAGACGAGGCACAGAAGACGTGGGCGCACACGTCGCCGCGCGAGCGCGCCGAGATCCTTCGCAAGGGCTACGATCTGGTCAAGGAGCGCAAGGAAGCATTTGCGGCCATCATGACCACGGAGATGGGGAAGTCCTACACCGAAGCGCTCGGCGAGGTGGACTACGGTGCGGACTACCTGTTGTGGTTCTCCGAGGAGGCCAACCACTTCTTCGGCCACACCAACCGCTACCCGGCGAAGGGCAACCGCATGGTCACGGTGCGCAAACCCGTCGGCCCCTGCCTGCTCATCACGCCCTGGAACTTCCCGCTTTCTATGGCCACGCGTAAGATCGCGCCTGCTTTGGCAGCGGGCAATACCGTGGTGATCAAGCCGGCCAAGCTGACCCCGTTGACCATGCAGTACTTCGTGCAGACCATGGAAGAGGCGGGCGTGCCGGCGGGCGTGATCAACCTCGTCTCTGCGAAGTCTGCTTCCGACGTCTCGGAACCGATCCTGAAAGATCCCCGTTGCCGCAAGCTCTCGTTCACCGGCTCCACCCCGGTCGGATCCGCCTTGATGAAGCTCGCCGCGGACAACGTCGTGAAAGTTTCGCTTGAGCTGGGTGGCAATGCGCCCGCGATTGTGTGTGCAGACGCCGACATCGACGGTGCCGTCGAGGGCGTGAAGGCCGCGAAGATGCGCAACATCGGCGAGGCCTGCACAGCCGCCAACCGCATCCTCGTCCACGAGTCCATTGCGGAGGAGTTTGCCACCAAGCTGGCCACGGCAGTCGGCGAGCTGAAGGTAGGCAACGGCATGGACGAAGGCGTCGATGTCGGCCCGCTGGTGGAAAAGAAGGCGCAGGAGCACATGCAGGTGCTTGTCGACGATGCGGTGGCCCACGGCGGCACCATCCTCACCGGGGGCAAGGCCGTTGAGGGCAAGGGCTTCTTCTTCGAGCCGACCGTGATCACCGGAGCCTCGACGGATGCGAAGGTGTTCCGCGAGGAAATCTTCGGCCCGATCGCCCCGATCTTTACTTTCAGTACCGAGCAGGAAGCCTGGGCGATGGCCAACGACACCGAGTACGGGCTCGCCTCCTATGTCTTCTCCGAGGACCCGGACGTGATGTGGCGCGCCTCCGACCACCTGGAGTTTGGCCTAGTGGGCTACAACACCGGCGTGGTCTCGGATGCCTCCATCCCCTTCGGCGGGGTCAAGGCCTCCGGCCTGGGCCGCGAGGGCTCGCTCGAGGGCATGCTGGAGTACACCGAGGTGCAGATGATCGGCGTGCGCGACCCCTACGCGCGCTACTAGTCCAGTACGCGCTGCAGAGCGCTAAGGAGCGCGTTCGTCTCTTCCTCGTTGGTCACCGTAATGCGGGTGCCTTCGGGGAAGGCGCGCACCAGCACGCCGTGGGCGGCCATGTCGGTGGCAAAACCCTCTGGGGCATTTGGCAGCCACACGAAGTTGCTCTGTGACTCAGGCGTGCCGTACTCCTTGAGCGTATCTGTCAGGCGCGAGCGCTGGGCGCAGGTCTCTTCAACGCGTACCGCAAGCTCGTCACGCGCCTCGAGCGAGGCAATTGCTCCTGCCTGGGCCACCGAGCTGACGGAAAAGGGCACGGCAACCTTGTTGATCGCCTCGATCAGGTCCGCCGGGCCAAATGCATAACCCACGCGCACGCCGGCGAGCCCGTAGGCCTTCGAAAAAGTGCGCAGGCCCACCACGTTGGGGTACTTCAGGATCTCCTCGGTGGCGACCGGGGTGTCGTCCGCGAGGTTGTATTCAAAGTAGGCCTCGTCCAGCGCCACGGTGACATGGCCAGGCACCTTTGCCATAAATGCATCCCACTCGGCGGTGGTGATGGTGGTCCCGGTCGGGTTATTCGGGTTGCACACGAAGATCAGCCGGGTCGCGTCATTGATTGCTCCAGTCATTGCCTCCAAGTCGACGCGGTGCTGTGCATCAAGCGGGATTGGACGCGGGGTCGCGCCGGCGATCTGCACGAAGATGGGGTAGGCCTCGAAGGAGCGCCAGGGGAAGATCACCTCATCGCCCGGCTGCGCGGTCGCGCACACCAGCTGCTGGCACAGGGCCGAGGAACCGGTGCCCACCGCGACCTGCTCGAAGGAGACGCCGAGGTGCGCGGCGAGGGCTTGACGCAGATCCACCGCGCCCATGTCCGGGTAGCGGTTCGCCCCGGCGAGTTCTTTGTTCATTGCCTCCTGCACCGCAGGCAGTGGGCCGGCGGCAGATTCGTTGGAGGAGAGCTTGATCGTCTCTGGGGATGCTTCGCGCGCACCGGGGACGTAAGCGGGTAGGGAAGCGAGGTCGTTTCGAATCATGCCTGCCTATTTTAGGCCGCGTGTGTCCTCGTCGCCCCAATTATGCTCAGGCCAATGACCCAGGCGATCAGCGCGCCAAGCCCCACCCGGTAGTCCGGCAAGAACGCCATGAGCACCAGCACGAGCACGTAAAAGCCTGCGCACAGCCAGTTGGCGTAGGGATAGAGCGGAGCGGCGAAGCTCGATTGACCGCCGTTCGCGCGGAAGCGCAGGTGCGCAAAGCTTATCGACGCCCACGTGATCAGCTCGGAGCCCACGATGATCGCCAGGAGGATCGCGAAGACCTTCCCCTCGAAGAAATAATTGAGGATGACGACGACGCCCATGAGCGCGGCGTCGAAAAGCAGGGCCCTCAGCGGCAGGCCCTTCTTTGTTGTTTCGCCGAAGAACTCCGGTGCCTGGCCGTTGCGCGCCAAGTCGCGCAGCATGCGGCTGCCCGAGTAAGTCATCGTGTTGCACACCGAGGCCACTGCCACCAGGATCACCAGGTTGAGCAGGTGGGCAGCGCCATCGACGCCGACGGCGGTAAGCACCCGGATGAACGGGCTGGCTGAATCGCCCTGCTCGTCCCATGGCGCGAGCAGCAGGATGACGCTCATGCCGCCCAAGTAGAACAGCAGGATGCGCCAGATGACGGAATTGACCGCGCGCGGGATCGTCGTAGAGGGGTTTTCGGCCTCGCCCGCGGCCGTGCCGATTGACATGATGCCGCCGAAGGTAAACGTCACCGCGACTAAAGAGAAGAGCACGCCGGTGGCGCCGTTCGGGAAGAAGCCGCCGTGGATAAACAGGTTCTCCGTGCCCACCGCGGGCTCGGGCCCCAGGCCGAGGACGAGCACGAGCCCCAAGATGATCATCAAGGTCAGAGCGACGACCTTGATAAAGGAAAGCCAGTACTCGGCCTCCGCAAACACGCTCACGCGGGCGGCGTTGATCACCACGACGATGGCCAGGGTGACCAGGGCGGTGAGCCAGTGGGGGATGTCGGGGAACCAAAAGTCTAAGAAGGTGCCCATCGCGGTAAGCTCGATCATACCCACCACGATGGTGGTAAACCACCAGTTCCAACCCACGATGAAACCGGCCCGCGGGCCGATAAAATCGCGCGCGTAGGCGGCAAAGGAGCCGGAGACCGGGTGCGCGACCGCCATCTCGCCCAGCATGCGCATGAGCAGGTAGACGATCGCGCCGACGATGACAAAGCCGAGGAGCACCGCAGGACCAGCGTAGTTGATCGATTCCGCGGAGCCCAGGAACAACCCTGTGCCGATGGACGAGCCCAGGGCGATCATCTGCATGTGGCGGGTTTTCACCCCGCGCTTCAGACCTCCATCGTCGACCGGCGGGGCGGTGAACTCACTCACCTATGCCTGGCCCTCGAAGAGGGTGGTCACCGAGCCGTTTTCGAAGATCTCGCGGATCGTCTTTGCCAGCAGCGGGGCAATGGACAGCACCGTGAGGTTCTTCCAGCCCTCGGTGGACTGCGGCAGGGTGTCGGTGGTGATGACCTCTTCCGCGCCGCACTCGCTCAGGCGCTCACGGGCCGGGTCGGAGAACACACCGTGGGTGCAGGCAATGACGACGGACTTTGCGCCCGCCTCCTTGAGCACGCCGACGGCACCCGCGATGGTGCCGCCGGTGTCGATCATGTCGTCCATGAGCACGCAGTCCTTGCCGGCAACGTCGCCGACGACGCGGTTGGACACCACCTTGTTTGCCGCATCGATGTCGCGGGTCTTGTGCACAAAGGCCATCGGGGCGTCGCCCATCGCGTTGGCCCACTTCTCCGCCGTCTTCACGCGACCTGCGTCGGGCGAGACAACCACGAGGTTGTCCAGGGAGTACTTGGACTTGATGTAGTCCACCAGGATCGGCTGGGCGTGCATGTGGTCGACCGGGCCGTCGAAGAAGCCCTGGATCTGGTCCGTGTGCAGATCCACCGAGACGATGCGGTCCGCGCCAGCGGCGGTGAGCAGGTCCGCGATCAGGCGGGCCGAGATCGGCTCGCGGCCGCGGTGCTTCTTGTCCTGGCGGGCGTAGGGGTAGAAGGGCAGGATCGCGGTGATGCGCTTGGCGGAGCCGCGCTTGAGCGCGTCAATCATGATGAGCTGCTCCATGAGCCACTTGTTCAGCGGCTGCGCGTGCGACTGCATAACGAAGCAGTCTGCGCCACGGACAGACTCCTCGAAACGGATGAAGATCTCGCCGTTGGCGAAATCGCGAGCGGTGGTGGGCACCAGCTCGATCCCGAGCTCCGCGGCCACCCGTTCAGCAAGTGCCGTATGTGCGCGACCAGTGAAGACCTTGAGGTCTTTGTGGCTTTCAGTTGAGTATCCAGTCATTGCGATCCTTTAGTTCTCGCGTGCGTTTTTCGCCGCTTCCGCAGCGTCGGTTCCGGGGCGGCGCTTTTCCACCCAGCCCTCGATGTTGCGCTGGCGGCCCTCCTTGATGGCGAGCGCGCCAGACGGGACATCTTCAGTCACTACTGTACCCGCGGCGGTGTAGGCACCATCACCGATGGTGACCGGAGCGACGAACATGGTGTCAGAGCCGGTCCGGCAGTGGTCGCCGATGGTGGTGTGGTGCTTGTTCACCCCGTCGTAGTTGGCAAAGACGGAGGAGGCGCCGATGTTGGATTCGCGGCCGACGGTCGCGTCGCCAATGTAGGTCAGGTGCGGGACCTTCGAGCCCTCGCCGATCTTGGCGTTCTTGGACTCGACGAAACCGCCGAGCTTGCCGCGGGCGCCCAGCTCGGTGCCCGGGCGGATGTAGGTGAACGGGCCGACGGTAGCGTCCTCGCCGATCACGCCGAGTTCGCCCTGCGTGCGCACGACCTTCGCGCCAGCGTGCACCTCCATGTCGGTCAGCGTGGTGTCCGGGCCGATCTCCGCGCGGTCGCCGATGACGGTGGAGCCCCACAGCTGGGTGTTCGGGTGGATGGTCACGTCCTGGCCGATTTCCACGTCCACGCCGATCCACGTGGTGTCCGGGTCGACTACAGTCGCGCCGGCGCGCATTGCCTGCTCCACGAGGCGGCGGTTGAGTTCCTTGCCGGCAGCGGCCAGCTGGACACGGTCGTTGACGCCGGCGAGCTCGCGGGCGTCCTGCGCGATGAAGGCAGCCACCTTCTTCCCGTCGCCGCGGGCGATGCCCAACACGTCGGTGATGTAGAGCTCGCCTTGTGCGTTGTCCGAGTTGATGCGGGTGAGCGCGTCGCGTAGCACCGCGCCATCGAAGGCGAAGACGCCGGAGTTGACCTCGTGGACCTGCTTCTGTGCTTCGTTGGCGTCCTTTTCTTCGACGATCTCGCGGACGTTGCCCGCCTCGTCACGGATGATGCGGCCGTAGCCAGTCGGGTTGGCAAACTCCAGGGAGAGCACGGTCACGGCGGCGTGGGCCTGCTCGTGCTCTTCGATCAGCGCGTCAATAGTTGCCGGCTGCAACAGCGGCACGTCGCCGTTGGTCACAACCACGGTGCCCTCAAAATCCGGGATCGCCCCAAGGCCGCACTGGACGGCATGGCCGGTGCCGTTTTGCTCCTCCTGCACGGCCTGCAGAATCTGGATGCCCATCTCTTCAGCGATCGCATCGACCGCAGGGGAGACCTGGTCGCGCTGGTGGCCGACCACGGCCACGACGTGCGCGGGCTCGACCGCCGCCGCAGCGTGCAGCGAGTGCGACAGCAGGCTGCGCCCGCCGATCTCGTGCAGCGTCTTCTGCTTCGTCGACTTCATCCGGGTTCCGGCACCGGCCGCGAGAACGACGACGGCGCGCTGAGAGTTGTTGGCCACGCTTAGCTCCTTTAATTCACTACATAAGGGCAGATGTCTTCTTACGTTAACGTATCCACCGCTACGCGGCGCCGCTGGAGACGTCTTTGAGGTTCGCGGCGGAGGCGACGCCGATGAAACCGACGATGGCCAGGAAGATCAGCGTCGTCTGCGGCCCAAACACGGAGATAGCCGAAGAAAGCGCGCCGACGAGCAGCAGCACGACGCCCATCACGGTGTTTGCGGCACCGGTAATCAGAGTGCGTCGGTCGCCATCAGCCATATCCACCAGGTAGGTTTTGCGGCTCACACGCACCGCAGTGTGCGCGAGGTTCACCACGAAAAAGCCGATCGGCATGATCCACGCGTTGGCCGCCGCGGGCAGCAGGTTCGCGCTCGCGACGAGCAGGAGCAAGCTTGTCGACGCCACCCCGGCCGCCCACGCCATCGTCGTCTTCGAAGAACGGTCCGAAAAGACACCGGAAATACGCCCGCCGAGCAGCGCGGCGCCGCCGGAGGCGATAATGAACGCGCCCAGGCTGGACAGATCCGCGCCCTCCGTTTGCGCAAGCACCACGATGAACGGGGTAGACAGCGCGGTGACCAGCATGAGCGAGCGCACGACGAGGAATCGCTGCAGCTGCCGATCGCCCTTGACCAGGTCGTAGGTCTGCTTGGCCCAGTTTTCCTTGGACTTCGGGGAAGGATCCTCTGCGGGCTCCTTGATGGAGCGGAAGACGAGGGAGGCGAACGCCCATGTGGAGGCACCCACAGCAAGGAGCGCCACGATCACCCAGCGAGGCAAATCGTTCGGCAGGAAGGATAAAAACAGGCCGATTGCCAGGGTAAACGCACCTGAGAGCGCGGTGGCGCGGCCCGTGATCACACCGCGGGTGCCTTTCGCGATGGTGCGGCCCTGGACATCTTTGCCCGCAATTGAGCACAGGGCACGGAAGATCGATAGCGCGGCGAGCAGGACGAGGACGATGACGCCGAGCAGGGCGCCGTCGAAAAGCATGGCACTGAGCGCGATGAGCGCGGCCGAAGCTGCCTGGCCCCACGAGCCGATGAGCCAGGCGCGCTTGCGTTTTGCCTGCGCGGTGACCCAGGGGGTAAGCGCGGCTTGCGGGAGCATCGAGCCAGACTCGCGGATCGGCACGAGCAGCGAGGTAAACGCCGGCGGGACGCCAGCTGCGGTGAATAACCACGGCAGCACCGTCTTTGCGGCGACAATCTGATCGCCGATGCCCTGCAGGCCGTTCGACCAGATAAAGCGGCGCGCGTTGTACTCCTGGTGCGGCATTGCCGAATCGGGGGATGTGCTCATAGGCCCAAATAGTAGGGTTGATGCAGAACATGCGCGCGTATTAGGCGCACCAAACTCGCGAATAAGCAGGAGGTAAGGCATGGCACGCGGATTTTCCCGACGCACATTTTTCAAAGGTATGGTCCTGAGCGCCGGAACGGTGCTTGCGGCTTGCTCAAGGAGCGACCAACCCACGCCGAAAGGCGCCGATAAACCTGCGCGGCCGCTGCCCATCCCGCCGTTGTACGAGGGAGAACTCGACGGCAACACCCGTACTTTCGAACTGACCGCGCAGGAAGGCACCCACGAGATCCTGCCCGGAGTGACAAGTAAGACTTGGGGCTTTAACGGCGCTTTCCTCGGCCCGACGCTGTACATGCGCAAGGGCGAGCACATCCGCATGACCGTACGCAACGAGGTCCCCGAGCCGACCGTGGTGCACTGGCACGGCATGCACCTGGCGGCCGACGCCGACGGCGGGCCAGCGTTGACGTTCCCGCCGGGGGAGACCTGGACGCCGACGTGGACCGTGGAGCAGGACGCGGCGACCTTGTGGTACCACCCGCACCCGCACGGGGTGTCCGCGCTGCACGCCTACCGGGGCTTAGCCGGTGGCATCGTGGTCGCCGACGAGGCCTCCGATGCACTCGGGTTGCCGAATACGTACGGCGTGGACGACATTCCGGTGGTGCTTACTGATGCGAAGTTCACCGACGATGGTCAGCTCGACGAGACGATCGACCCCACCTACGGGTTGTTGGGCGATACGCCGCTTGTCAACGGCATCACTAAGCCGGAACTCGAGGCGCAGGCCGGGCGTCTGCGCCTGCGGCTGCTCAACGGCGCGACCATGCGCTTCCACAACCTGAGCCTGGGCGTGCCTTTCCATGTGATTGCCACCGACCAGGGGCTGCTGGAGCGTCCCGTGGAAGTGGATTCCATCCTGCTCAGCCCGGGCGAGCGCGCCGAAGTGATCGTGGACCTTCAGCCGGGCAAGGACCTGGAGTTGCGCTCCATCGGCGTGCCCGACCGTGGGGGACTGCCCGACGAGGAGGGAGCCAACGGCTTCGGGCTCACCGATGTCTTCGACCTCATGCAGATCAAGGTGCCGGACACGCTTGACCAGGAAGCGTCTCCAGCACTGCCGGAGACGGCACCGGTGAAAACGGCCGACGCCGTGGCCGAGCGGGAATTCCGGCTCAACGGCTTCCAGATCAACGAGCAGTCCATGGACATGGACCGCATTGATTTTGAAAAGACGGAAGAAGGCCCAGAAATCTGGACCGTGACCAACGAGAACGCAGACTGGCCGCACAACTTCCACATCCACAACGCGCGCTTTCGCGTGTTGGATGTCGAAGGCGGCGAGGTGGAGTTCACCGAGGGCTGGCACGACACCATCTACGTCCCGCCGCTGTCAACGGTGCGCCTGCACGTGGACATTCCCATGCACCGCAACGACGACTACACGTTCATGTACCACTGCCACATGCTCTTCCACGAGGATGAGGGCATGATGGGCCAGTTCAGAATCCCTACTTCGGCCCCTCGGAGCTGACTTCGGCATCTTTCGGGATGTCCGCGGTTTCTACACCGGCGGGGAAGGCGTTCGACGGTCTGCCGGTTGCTGCGGTGGGCCACATGACGCGGATGCCGTCGAGTGCAGGGACGTACTTGGTTGAGCTGTGAATCGGGCGGGGCATGGACAGCGAACCTTCCAGTGGGGCGATAAACCGATGTCAGTTTAGACGCGCCTGAACATGTAACAGTGCCCGGCCCGCGTACAGCGCGGGCCGGGCACTTGCTTCCCCACCAGGACTCGAACCTAGAATGACGGTACCAAAAACCGTAGTGTTGCCGATTACACCATGGGGAACAGCAGGCACTCATTCTAGCGCATGGTTGCCAAAACCTTAAATACCAGGCCGTGGTGCGCGGTACGTAAGCTGGAATGCATGGCCCGTCAGCGAATGACCGGCGCGCAGCGCCGGGATCAACTCATCCACGTCGGTTGCGCCGCGTTTGCAGAACGCGGCCTCGACGGTATTTCTGTCGAAGAACTCGCCGCGCGTGCGGAGGTGTCCAAGCCCGCCATCTACGAGCACTTCGGTGGCAAGGAGGGCCTGTACCGCGCGGTGATCGAGCAAGAGATGGCCAAGCTGGAGGAGCGCATCTTTACGGTGATCCAGCACGGTCGGTGGCGCGAGCGCATTGAGAAGGGCGTGGTCGCCGTGCTGACGTACGTGGAAGAGGAAACAGACGGGTTTATCATTATTGCGCGCGGTCAGCCGCCGGGGGAGAAGCCGTCGTATGCCACACTGCTCAACCGGGTGACCTCGCAGGTCTCGGCGCTGTTGGAGCAGGCGTTTCGGCAGCGCGGATTAGATGCGTCGGTGGCCATGTTGTACGGGCAGGCACTCGTTGGCACGGTGTCGAATACCGCCCTGTGGTGGCTGGATAAGCGGCAGCCGGACAAGTACGAAACGGCCGCCCACATTGCCAACATGTGTTGGAACGGGCTGCGCGGTTTAGAGGCGCAGCCGCACATCGTGCCGTTTGAGATTGAGCCTACAACGGGAAGTAGTAAGGACGAATAAGTACATGGCAAGCACTGTTGCTTCGGCGCCTGCGCTAGGCGGGCTGCTCACCATGGCCCTGACGGACCCCAAACTCAAGGGGCTGGTGGCCAACATCGGGATGGACACGCTGCACGTGACCGGGATCGACCAGGTGCGTGCCTGGGCTGCCGGCGCGCTGGCGCGCGAGGTGCCGCTGTTGGTTGTCACCGCCACCGGCCACGAGGCGGAGGATCTGAGCGCGGAGCTGGCAGCCCTGCTGGGGCCTGACAAGGTCGCGCAGTTCCCGGCCTACGAAACGCTGCCGCACGAGCGGCTGTCGCCCGCGCCCGACGTGGTTGGTCGCCGCGCCAAGGTGCTGTGGGAGATGCCGCAGGTGATTGTCGCCGCCGCGCGCGCCGCCTGCCAGCCGGTCCTGCCGAAGATCGCCCCGATTCGCGTCGAGCGCGACCACGAGTACGACTTCGAGCAGCTGACCGAGCAGATTGCGCACTACGCTTACGAGCACGTCGATATGGTGTCGAAACGCGGGGACTTTGCCACCCGCGGCGGCATCATTGATGTGTTTCCCACAACCGCCGAGCACCCCGTGCGCATCGAGTTCTGGGGCGATGAGGTCACCGACATCCGCAGCTTCGCGGTCGCGGACCAGCGCACCATCGAGGAGGCCGAGATCGTCGAGATCTTTCCCGCCAGGCAGCTGCTTATCGACGCCACCGTGTCCGAAAAAGCCGACGCTCTCGCCCGGAAGTTCCCCTCCAACCCCACCCTGGTGCAGCTTTTGACCCGCGTGTCCGAAGGCATGCACGCCGACGGGATGGAGGCGCTCATCCCCGCGCTGACCGATCAGCCCTACTCGGTGCTGCCCGAGCTCATGCCCTCCGGCTCCATCTGCCTGGTGACTTCGCCGGAGAAGGTGCGCTCCCGGATCGCGGATTTGGAAGCCACCGACCACGAGTTCCTCGAAGCCGGCTGGGAGGCCGCTGCCATGGGCGCCGAGGGCCCGCTCGCCGTCGAGGGGCTCGATGTTTCTGCGTCGTCGTTCCGCTCCTACGAGTCACTGGAAGTGTCGGCAAGAAACGCTGGTAACGCGTGGTGGACGTTTGCCCCTCCCGGCATGTTCACCGCAGACGACACGGAGACCCTTCCCCTGGAGTTCGAACCCGCGCCAGCACCGAAGGGCGATCCGAAAGCGATCGAGCAGCTCTACGCCACGTTGAAGCTGCATGTGCAGCACAATAACGGCAAGGTCGCCTTTGTTGCACCTGCCAAGGGCACCATCGAGCGGACCGCCGAGCGGCTGCGCGAGCATGGTGTGTCTGCCCGCATCGCCACCGACGGTCTTGAGCCCGTCGAGGGTGCGGTCACCCTCTATCAGGCGCTGAGCCACGCAGGCGTGGTTATTCCCGGGCCCAACCTCGTGGTGGTCACGGAGACTGACCTCACCGGCAACCGCGTCGGCGACATCGCTGGGGCGAAGCGGCGCGCCCCGCGGCGTCGCAACCGCGTGGATCCATTGGCGTTGTCCCCGGGCGATTACGTCGTGCATGACACGCACGGCATCGGCAAGTTCGTGAAGATGGCCGAGCGCACCATCAAGACCGGGGACGAGGACTCGCGGCGCGAGTACATCGTGCTGGAGTACCAGGCGGCCAAGCGCGGCCAGCCCGGCGACCAGCTCTGGGTCCCCATGGAATCGCTCGACCTGCTCAGCAAGTACACCGGCGGAGAAGAGCCGCACTTGAGCAAGATGGGCGGTTCGGATTGGAAGAACACCAAGCGCAAGGCCCGCGCCGCCGTGCGCGAGATCGCCGGCGAACTCATCGAGCTCTACGCCAAGCGCCAAGCCGCGCCGGGGCACGCCTTTGCCCCGGATACCCCTTGGCAGCAGGAGATGGAAGACGCCTTCCCGTTTGTGGAAACCGAAGACCAGCTCGCTGCCATTGAGGCGGTCAAAGACGACATGGAAAAGCCCACACCGATGGATCGCGTCATCGTCGGTGACGTCGGCTTTGGCAAGACGGAGGTAGCGGTCCGCGCCGCATTCAAGGCGGTGCAGGGCGGCAAGCAGGTCGCCGTGCTCGTGCCGACTACCTTGTTGGCCCAACAGCACTACACCACCTTCGCCGAGCGGATGGAGGGCTTCGGCGTGACGGTGCGCGAGCTGTCCCGCTTCACCTCCGCGAAGGAGGCCAAGGAAATCACCGCGGGGTTGGCGGACGGCTCCGTCGACGTGGTGATTGGCACGCACCGCCTGCTGGCCACCGGCGTGCACTGGAAAGATCTCGGCCTGATCATCGTGGACGAGGAGCAGCGCTTCGGCGTGGAGCACAAGGAACACATCAAGGCGCTCAAGAGCCACGTGGACGTGCTCACCATGACCGCGACGCCAATTCCGCGCACCCTGGAAATGAGCCTGACCGGGATCCGGGAGATGACCTCGATTACCACCCCACCCGAGGACCGCCACCCGGTGCTGACCTATGTGGGGCCGCAGGAGGACAAGCAGGTGGCGGCGGCGATTCGTCGTGAGCTGCTGCGCGACGGGCAGGTCTTCTACATCCACAACAAGGTCTCCGACATTGAGAAAACGGCGCGCGCATTGCGCGAGCTTGTGCCCGAGGCACGCGTGGTGGTCGCACACGGACAAATGAGCGAGCAGGTGCTCGAGCAGACCGTGCAGGGGTTCTGGGACCGTGAGTACGACGTGCTCGTGTGTACCACGATCGTGGAAACCGGCCTGGACATCGCGAACGCGAACACACTCATTGTGGAAAACGCCCAGAACATGGGCCTAAGCCAGTTGCACCAGCTGCGCGGCCGCGTGGGGCGCTCTCGCGAGCGCGGCTACGCCTACTTCCTGTACCCGAAGGAAAAGACGCTCACCGAAACCTCCTACGACCGCCTGGCCACCATCGCCCAGAACAACGACCTGGGCGCGGGTATCGCGGTCGCGCAGAAGGACCTGGAAATGCGCGGTGCCGGCAACGTGCTTGGTGCCGAGCAGTCCGGCCACATCGCCGGCGTGGGCTTTGACATGTACGTCCGCCTGGTCGGCGAGGCCGTCGAAACCTTCAAGACCATGTTGGACGGCGGGCCCATCGACGGCACTGACCAGGGGCCGAAGGAGATCCGGGTGGATCTGCCTGTCGACGCCCACATCCCCGAAACCTACGTCAACGCCGAGCGCCTGCGCCTGGAGATCTACCGCAAGCTCGCCGAGGCGCGCGAGGAAGACGACCTGCGCCGCGTGGCAGAGGAAATGGTGGATCGTTTCGGTCCCATGCCGGTGGAGGTCGACCGCCTGATGGCCGTGGCACGGCTGCGCCACCAGGCGCGCAAGGCCGGCATTGCAGACATCTTGGTGCAGGGTACGCGCATCAAGTTCCACCCCGTCGAGCTGCCGGATTCCAAGCAGGTGCGACTCAAGCGCCTGTATTCCGGGGCGAACTACCGCGCCGCCGCGAAGACGCTGCAGGTGCCCATGCCGCGCGAGTCGAAGGCGATCAACAGCCCGAACCTGCGCGACATCGAACTCGTGCAGTGGGTGGCCGACTTCATCTCTGCCATGTTCGACGTCGACACCATCGACGTGAACGGGGTGAAGCAGAAGGAGAAGAAAAAGAAGAAAGTGATCTCGGTTAGCGAGTAAGCAGCAGCGGCAGCACCAGAGCCATGGAGGTACTCCACGTCAGGTGCGCGGCGATTGGGGCGAGGCACCTGCCGGTGCGCGTGGCGAGCACGAAAGCCAGCGCGCCCAACACGCACGCGCCGACGAGTAGGAGCGGCACGCCCATCGCAACGGTGATCAGTGTGTAGAGCAGCGTGGAGAAAATACCCGTGGCGTGAATACCCATAGCCCTGAGTTGGCGCGGCACCATGTCGCGGTAGACCAGCTCCTCGCCAACCCCGTTGAGCACGAGCACGGCAAGGGTGGGCACAAGCCCACCCTTCTGCGTGGTGGCGAGCAGCTCGGTTGCGGGTTCGGCCAGAAACGGGATAAAAGCGACGACGAGTGCGCCGAGGAAGAACACGAGGGCGAGCGCGAGGCCGGATACGACCCCGAGCGCGACGTCGTGAAGCTTGCGCGGCCCGGAAAGCGCCGAAGGATTTCCCCACACCCACCAGGCGAGACCGTAGAGTGCGGCGGTAGCGAGCGTGGCGGCGAAGAAACCGGGGGAGCCGTCGCCTGCGCGGCGGGCGAGGAAGAGCCCGAGCGCGCCGAGGGCGCAGGGCAGAAGGAAGAGCCATTGGCGGGGCATTGGGGTACAGATAGTTAGACCGATAGGTCGAGCGGGAGGTCACCGATATCTCGCAATCGGTTGCCATGTACCAGTGTCTCGAGGAGCTCCTTCGCATCATCGCTGCCTTCATCCTCGATTGCGAGCATCAGCTCATTGAGCGCGACGTGGTACACCATGTCAATGTCGCCGGTGCCGAGGGCAAGGCTAGCGATTCTGCTCATCGTGGGTTCGTTTGTGACAGCGATGATGTGCGGGGATCGTCCTTTCCTGTTGCGGATGAGATTTAGTGCTTCCGCGCGTGTATTTTGGGATCGGTCGCTGCGCATTGTCCACTTGCAGGAAATAACCGCGTGAACGTGCTGGGTTGGAGAATTGCGGTTTGCAGCACGCACTGGGGAAAGCAAACCTGAGTGGTCATCAACTACCTTGAGGTCTTGATTCAAGGTGCTGTCGGGTAAGGCCTCCCGCAGGACGAGGATGTCCGGGGAAATGACGTAGTTATTGCCAAGCGAGGCACCGATTTCGGGGTTTAGACGAATCGCTTCGGCGAGGTCGGCCAGATGTGTGTAAGGCTCATACGCGGAGAGGTGATCTTTTCGCCGAGAGCTACCTACGTTAAGGATTGTCCAATCCCCTGGACGAGCAGATTGCATCTTCGGAAACGTAGCCCGCAAGAAATCGGCGACGATGCGTTCGAATCCTGCACCGGCGGTTTGGCCAGCGCTTTTTACCGCAGTATGCGCATGAAGCTGCTCGGCGACGTGCAAAGCGAGTCGGCGGGAGGTTGCTTGGCTCCGATCAGCATTTGAAGCTACCCGGCCAAGGTTCGTTTCCGTAATGGTCAACGTTCCGCTATCGATTAGCTCCCGGTGGAGGTTCTGCCGCGCAGCGGTGATGAGCGCAGGGTGCATTGTCATGATGAGAGTTCTTCCAAGAGCGGCAGGTCGGGGATAATCGGAGTCGCGGGAGCGAGCTGGGCTAGGGGCTCTTTTCGCAATGCAGCGGCGATGCGAGTACCGATAGCTCGTGCGACCGGTGGCGGGAATGCATTTCCTACTTGCTTCCAGGCGGCGGTTTTGCCGCCCTCCCACTTCCACTCCGAAGGGAAGCCCTGGATTACTGCGCCCATCCTAACAGTCAGGCGAGGAAGCTCCTCTTGGAGATCTGTTGGGAAATCGGCGGTGGGGGACTCTTCCGCGATACTGGTACCACGCACGCCGAGCTTCTTCCAAGCTTCCCGGGCCCGTGACGGGCCAACGTCAGGGCCCCCATGCTTCTTCGAACCGCCAACGAGGGTTGGGCCTATATTGTTGGCTTGCTTTGCCCAGGCCTTTGCGCCAGGCCAGCCATTCTCGGCCATGAGCGGCTCAAGCGCTTCTCCCACTGTTGTTCTGGTGCCAACCGGCTCGGGCCAAGCGAAGTACTCCGCGTATTCTTCTTGTAGCGCGACGAGGATAAAGCGTGGTCTTAGTTGGGGCACCGAATAGTCAGCTGCGGTGATTAGTTCCCAATGCGATTGGTAGCCCAAGTCCGCAAGTTGGTTGACGAGCTGGCTTCGATATGCCTCAAATCGGGGCTGTGCCAAGCCCCTGACGTTTTCAAGCATTACAGCTTTAGGGTGGGCCTCGGCTATCAGCTCAATTGCACGTGGGAAAAGATCGCGTTCGTCGTCCTGGCCGAGCTGCTTACCGGCAATGGAAAAAGGAGGGCAGGGGACACCTCCAGCAAAAAGATCGAGATCTTCGGTGTAGGGGGAGATGTCGAACTCTAAGACGTCCTGGTGGATAACATTCCATTCCGGACGATTGGCGCGAAGCGTTGCAACCGCGTGGTTGTCAATTTCTACAACAGCGCTGTGGTCGAATCCAGCCTGTTCCAGGCCTAATGCCTGACCGCCGGCACCTGCGCAAATCTCAACTGACGTCAGCTTTTCCTTCATCGTGCAACCTACCTTGTATTAACCCGTTTGTTTTAACGCATGAGTGTAATGCGGGCGCAAACATTGGAAGCACTTCAATCGAACAATCATTCGCTTGTTCTTCCGCTGGGTGTGTTTCTACCTTACCCAGGGGGCCGCACGGTGCCGATTCGGGGTGAGACGGTGTGGGCGGGTACGATATTTGCCTGTTGCCCCCATAGCCCAATCGGCAGAGGCAGTCGACTTAAAATCGATTCAGTGTGGGTTCGAGTCCCACTGGGGGCACCAAATCTGCCCTTTTTCTAGTTCAGGGCCGAAACGGTCTCTTCGAGCGCCTGGCGGGCCTCGTCCGGGTCCTGGCCAGAGGTAGAAATGGTCACCACAGTGCTGCCGAAGCGGGCAAACAGCATGCCGCCGCTCTGGCTGAGCGCGCCATCCATGGTCACGTTGTTGGAGAAGGAATCGTCCGCGCCGTCGAGGGAGAGGTCGTTCTTCTCGAAGGTCTGGTGGGCCTCAAACGCGCCCTCGCCCTCGCCGTTCGTGACGGTGATCTCGGAGCACTTGCCGTCGTACAGGTCGCTGCCCTCGAGGTAGGTCTTGGCGTCCTTCTCGTCGGCGAAGTCGTGGATGACTAGGTCGATCGAGGTCGCATCCATCGGGGGAATCCCCATATCGTCCTCGGCAGGTTCAGAGCCGCCCACGGTTGTCGAGACCAGCGTGCCGAAGGAGCGATCGGTGGCCAGCGTATCCAGCTCCTCAGTCTTATCGGAGAAGTCGCACTCCGGCGGGTCCACCTTCACGTCTGGCTCTTCGGGCATCTCCTCGGTGGCCTGTTCCATCTGCGCGTACAGCTCGTTGAGGTCCGTCTCCTCGGCGTCGGGGTAGTGCTCCTTGAACGCGGCGATGAGCTCCTGGGCCTTCTTGCTGTGCTCGGTGGGGGCCTCGCCGGAGTCGTCCTCCTTCGGTGCGGAGGCTTCCGCCGATTCAGCAGTTCCTGCGGACTCTGCAGACTCTGCAGACTCAGGTGCTTCGGCGACAGGGGCATCGTCCTCGGAGCAGCCGGCCAGGGTCAGGCCGATAGTGGTCACAAGCGTTGCGGCAATTGCTGCGTGTCGTTTCATGGGCCCGACCATACTTAAAAATCGGTTGGCAGTGGGCCGGAACTCCTGTCACCCCGCAACCGTTTGAGCACGTTTTCCGCGCTGATCAGGCACATCGGCACGCCCACCCCGGGCACCGTTGTCGCGCCGGCGTAGTAGAGATTCTCCAGCTTCCGGGAGGCGTTGCGCCCGCGCAGAAAGGCCGATTGCCGCAGCGTATGCGCCGGGCCGATCGCCCCGCCGGACCACGCGTGGTAGCGCGCGGCAAAATCGGCCGGCCCAACTGTCTTTCGCACCACGATGCGCTCGTGAAGGTCCGGGATGTAGCACCACTGGGCGATCTGGTCCAGGGCAGCATCGGCGATCGCTTGCACGCTTGCCGACGCCCCCTCGCCGTACGCATCGCCTGCCCCCAGCGCCGCCGAGGACGGAGCCGGAACGAGGACGAACAGGTTCTCGTCACCCGCCGGGGCAGTGCTCGGATCGGTGGCGGAAGGCTTCGACACATAGATCGACTGGGAGGCACCGAGTGGGCGCTCGGTGACAGGGCCGGCAAAGACCGCGTCGAAATCCGTGTCCCATTCGCGGCTAAACAACAAGTTGTGGTGATCCAGCTGGGGGAGTTTCCCACGCACCCCGCACAGCACGAGCACTGCGCTGACCCCGGGGTCGCGCTTGCCGAAGTAGGGCTCGTCGTAGGTGCGCCTGTCCGGCGGCAGCAGGCGTGTCTCGGTGTGGTGGAGGTCGGCGGCGGACACGACGACGTCGAAAAGCAACTGCTCCGTGCCCACCTGCACACCGGTGGCGCGCGAGCCCTCGAAGGTGATCGCGCTGACCTCAGTGCCCATGCGGAAATGCACGCCCTGCTCGCGGGCGATGCGGTAGACCGCCTCCACCACTGCAGCGAAGCCGCCGAGCGGGTAGCGCACGCCCTGGGTGAGATCCGTGTGGCTCATCAGGTGGTAGAGCGCGGGGGTCTTCGAGGGGTGCGAGGAGAGGAAGACGGCGGGGTAGGTGAGCATCTGGCGCAGTCGCGTATCGCGGAAACGGCGGGCGACGAAGCGGTCGAGCGGGGTGGTGAGGAATCTGGCTAAATCCGCGTAGCCCGCGCGCACCTCCGGGGTGAGAAACGCCGCAGGCGAAGAAAAGGTGGTGTAGAGGAAGTGCCGCAGCGCCAGGTCGTAGGTGCGCTGCGCGGACTCCAAATACTCGGTGAGTGCTTCGCCGGCCCCGGGCTCGATCGACTCGAAAAGTTGCGTGGTCTGTGCCGGATCCCGGGGTACTTCGATTGGGGCCTGGCCCTGCGGGAACAGGCGGTAGGCGGGGTCGAGCGGTACCAAGTCCAGGAGTTCCTCGGTGCGGTAGCCGAAGAGCGCAAAGAAGTGGTCAAAGGCATCCGGCATGAGGTACCACGACGGGCCCATGTCGAAGCGAAACCCCGCAAAGGTTTCCTCGCCAGCGCGACCGCCGACAGCATCGAGGCGGTCGATGACTGTGACGTCGTAGCCCTCGCGGGCAAGCAGCGCAGCAGTAGCGAGGCCAGCGAAACCAGCGCCGATGACGGCTGCGCGTTGGGGTGAAGTGGACACAGGATCGCTTTCTAGATGGAGGTGTAGCCGCCGTCGACGAGGTGGTAGGAGCCGTTGATGAACGAGGCTTCGTCGCTGAGCAGGAAGCGCACCAGCGCGGCGACCTCTTCGGGTTTGCCAAGTCGGTCCTGCGGGTGGCGGTGCATCAGCTCCTGGCGCTTCTCTTCACCCAGGCGCTCCAGCAGCGGGGTGTCGATGTAGCCGGGGCCCACGCAGGTGCAGCGGATACCTTTGTCCGCGTAGTCGGCGGCGATAGATTTGGTCAGTCCGATCACCCCGTGCTTGGCGGCGGCGTAGGCGGCGATGCCGCCCTTGCGGGCCACGGATCCGTGGATCGAGGACATGTTCACGATTGCGCACGGCACGCCGTCGTCTTGGTCGAGCATCTGGATGAGCTGGTAGTGGCAGCCGTAGGCCACCCCGTTGAGGTTCAGGTTGATCAAACGATCCCAGTCCTCGAGCTTCTTCTCGGCGAGCGGGACCTGGTCGCCGATGCCCGCATTGTTCACCGCGAGATGCAGCGCGCCGAAGTGCTCCACCGCGAATGCGACCGCGGCGGCGTTGTCTTCCTTACTCGAGGCATCCTGGGCGAAAGGCTTCGCGACGCCACCTCGCTCCGCAATCTGCGCAGCGAGCTTTTCGACGGCCTCAACGTTGATGTCACTCGCCACCACCTTGGCGCCGTGCGCGGCCAGGTCCTCGGCGATAGCCTTGCCGATGCCGGAACCTGCACCCGTCACCAGTGCGACCCGATTGTCAAAGATGCCCATGGGGTGTCCTTTCCTCTGCGTGATCCTTCTCCACCAACTCTAAAAGCTCCGGCGCTTACGTGCTGGTGTCTACCACGTGCAGCGTCAGCGGTGCGCTGACAAAGGAATACTTGCCCGGACTCGCGTCCAACGTGGCCAGCAGTTCGTTGCGCAGCGTGTCGGGGGTCTGCACACGCAGGCCCTGATCCTGCGGGGTCAGCGCGGGATCTGCGGCCGGCTCGAAGAGCAGCCACGCGCTGCCGGCTGCCTCCACCAGTGCGAAGCTGCGGCCAAAGGGCAGGCGGTGGCGCATCGCGCGCAGAATCGCCCGTGCGCCGGAGGCGTCGACGTCGATACGCCCGCCCGGCTCTGCACCGAGCAGGCGCACGCTTGCAGCGCCGATGCTCGATCCCTCGGCTTTGGTCGCAGCGATGATACGGTCTGCAGCTTGTGCATCCGCGGCGACGTCGGCACGGTCTGGGTCGCTTAACCCAAGGGGGAAGACGTCGCCGAGCACGCCCGTGAACTTCAGCGGATCCCAGGCAAGCGCTGCGTGCAAATCTGCGGTCGTCAACCCCACCGCGTAGGTGAACTGGGTCAGAGCCAGCGGCCCGTCGACAATCCCGAGGAGCGGGTCGGTGACGAAACTCAGCCCCGTCAGCTGGGAGCCTTGGCGTACCGGTCGGTGCAAGTCCATGTAGTGCCCCTGCTCGATGCTGACGCCGCGCTGCCGGATGTGGCGCACAAGGTGCGCGAGTAACGCAGCGGGCCAGTCCGGGGGTAGGGGAGTGCGACTAACCGGCACGCGAATCGTCAGCTCGGTATGCGTGCCCGCCAGCGGCTGCGAGGATCGCACCGGCGCGAGCCCGAAGGTGGAAAACAACCAGTGGGGCAGTGGCGACTCGACCCGGAAAGCGAGGATTTCCACGTCGCGGTACATCGTGGCAAAAGGATCCGGGTCGCCGGTGCACGCAAGAAGCTGCTCGCGCAACGCATCGCCCACCAACGTGGGGCGAAACCTCTGGGAGCGGGCGCGGGCAAACAGTGCAGGCGCGCCCCAACTGGGCAACTGCATACCAACACTTTAGGCCCGCGTGGGAACTTTCCACGACAGTGGTGCGTTACACATTGTGAACAGGCGCTGATGTGGCGCCAGATACACACGTGAACACGTACACGGAAAGGACTTGACCAAAAGGTGCGAAGTAACAACCCAGTACTGAAGAACTTGCCCCAAGCCGACCAGCAGGGCTACGGCTACCAGAGCCCGCAGGTCACAGACGCCGAGCGCCCGATGACCATCGATGACGTGGTGAGCAAGACCGGCATCACCCTTGCGGTCATCGTCGTCTTCGCGGTTGCGAACTTTATGCTGGGCCTGTCCAACGCGGGCCTGGCCATCATGCTTACCTTCGGCGGTGCCATTGGTGCCTTCATCACCGTGCTCGTGCACGCGTTTTCGAAGAAGTTCGGCTCCAAGACCCTCACGCTGATTTACGCCGCTTTCGAGGGCCTCTTCGTTGGCGGGTTCTCCTTCCTCTTTGCCGGGATGCGGGTCGGCGATTCGTCCGGCAGCATGATCGTCTTCCAGGCGATTGTCGGCACGATCGGCGTCTTCCTCGGCATGCTCGTGGTCTACCGCACCGGTGCCATCCGGGTGACCCCGCGCTTCAACCGCATCCTCACTGGCCTGATCTTCGGCGTGGCGATTATGGCGCTGGGCAACTTCCTCCTCGCCATCTTCACCGGGATTAACCCGCTGCGCGGCGGCGGCACGCTGGCCATCATCTTCGGCCTCGTGTGCGTGGTGCTTGCGGCGCTGTCCTTCCTGCAGGACTTCGATGTGGCCGACAAACTGGTGCGCACCGGCGCGCCGGCTCAGGCTGCCTGGGGCGTGGCACTCGGCCTCGCAGTGACCCTGGTGTGGCTCTACACCGAGATCCTGCGCCTGCTGTACCTCTTCCAGGAACGCTAAGCTAAGGCACGCAAAAGCCCGGTACCTTGCGGTACCGGGCTTTATGCTTGTGGACTAGTTGCCCTCGGGGAAGACCGGGGTGCCGTCAACCGTGATATCGGTGTACGCCAGCACTCCGTTGACCAGCTGCGGGTTGCTCAACGCGATAGCAACCTCGGGCTGCTGCGCGTCCGAGTCCTGCGTGACGCGAGTACCGGTGCCGGTAGCAGACTCAGCGCCCCAGGAATCCCAGGTGATGTTCTGCAGGACGTCATCCTGGCCCTGGCAGTCAAGGTTGAATTCGGTCGGGCGCTCGAGCTCGACCTCGCCGCAGTTCGCGATAGTCGGCGTTGCATCAGCCGGGGCGCTCGAAGCCGCGGTGGTGGCGCCGTAGGACGCCAGGGACTCAGCCTTCTGGCTGGTTGCGGTGTCGATCTTCTGCTCGGAATCGACCTGGTGCGGCGGGTGGCAGGCGGCGAGGGACACAGCTGCCACAGCGATCAGACCGGCAGCGGCGGGGCGGGAAACGGAAATCACAGGATCAGTCCTTCTACGGTTCAACTCAAAACTGGGGGTGTTAAGCGCGCGGCGTCGACGCCTTAACTGAATCATACGGCTCCGCGGAGAGAATCGTCACCGAAATCTCGCGGCCGTTCGGGGCCGTGTAGGTGCGGGTCTCGCCCTCGGAAGCGCCAACCACAGCGGCACCAAGCGGCGAGTTCTCGGAGTAGGTCTCCAGGTCCTTATTGTCAGTGGACGCGGCGCGGGTACCGATGAGGAAGGTCTCCTTATCGTTCTCGTCGCCGTCGTAGTAGACGTGGACGACGGAACCCACGTGCGCGACACCCTCGACAACGCCGGTGCGCTCGGTGGTGGAGTTGGCCAGCAGCTCGGAGATCTGCTTGATGCGGGCCTCTTCCTGGTCCTGCTGCTCGCGTGCCGCGTCGTAGCCCGCGTTCTCCTTCAGGTCGCCTTCCTCGCGGCGCTCGTTGATCTCGGCTGCGACGACCGGGCGGTTATCAATCAGCGCCTGCAGCTCTGCCTCGAGCTTGGCCTTCATCTCTGGGGTGATGTACTGCTTCTGCGTATCAGCCATGCGGTTTACCCTTCCCTCATACGTCAAACGAGCCCGCCTGGTATGCAGATCGGGCCCAGTCCGACGGAACAATTACGTGCTCGTACAAATATACAGGCGGGATTTTAGCACACCTGCCAGGCACTACCGCGCAGAGTAAAAGGCGCTCTGTGCATCCATGTAGGTCGGTATCTCATCCGCGCAGCCATAGACGCGGCCGGAAGCGAGATCGCCACTGACCGGCATGTCTACCGCGATACGCTGCATTTCCTCACCACCGGCGGGCAGTACCACCTCGCGGCGGCCGATTTCTGCGTGTTGGTAGTCCACGGCGATGACGATGCAGTAGGCCGGAGCCTCCGGGTCGTCACGGGTCACGTCAATCCACAGGCGGGAGGTGTCATCGTCGATGCGCTCTTGGGAGATGAAGTCTGCGCTGATGGGCTGCGCCGAGCGGTCGCTCACCACGCGTGCGACGGCGAAGATCATGAACCCCACGAGCAAGATGGCGGCGATCGCCATGATTCGCCCGGGAAGGTTTGAGGGCTTTGTTGCCTCTGAGCCGTAGCGCTGGCGGGCGGAGGGGGAAGAAGGTTGCGAACTCGAGCTAGACACTACGGTGACCTCACAAACTGCTGCAGGCGTGAAAGATGACTTCGCCCCTGATCGTACTAAGATGGGCCGGAGTTAACGCACTGCCCCCTACAAAAGTTGGAGTTTCTCAGTGACTGGTTTGCGGTTATTGGCAATCCACGCGCACCCGGACGACGAGTCGTCCAAGGGAGCGGCGACGATGGCGCGGTACGCCGCTGAAGGTTACCGCGTCAAGGTGGTGACCTGCACCGATGGGCGGCGCGGCGATATCCTCAACCCAGCGATGGACCGGCCGGGGGTACTCGACAACATCATTGCCGTGCGCGAGGAGGAAATGGCGCGCGCGGTGAGCGCGCTCGGTGTCGAGCACGAATGGCTCGGCTACCAGGACTCCGGGCTACCCGAAGGGGATCCGCTCCCGCCGTTGCCGGAGGGGTCCTTTGCGGTGCAGGACCCGGTGCAGGTGACCGAGAAGCTGGTGGCGTCGATACGCGAGTTCCGGCCGCACGTGATCATTACCTACGATGAAAACGGCGGCTACCCGCACCCGGACCACCTTATGGTGCACACAATTTCCATGCTTGCCTGGGAGAAATCGGGGGATCCCGAATTTGCGCCTGAGGCTGGCAAGCCGTGGACGCCGTTGAAGCTGTACTACAGCCATGGCTTCATCTTGCAGCGCATGAAGCTGCTGCAAGAACGGCTCATTGCCCAAGGCAAGCCCAGCCCCTACGAGCTGATGATTGCCCGCTGGGAGGAAAACAAGGCGGACGTGATGGGCCGGGTGACTACCCGCGTCGAATGCAGTGAGTATTTCGCGCAGCGCGCCGAGGCGCTGCGGGCGCACGCCACCCAGATCGACCCGGCCGGCGCGTTTCTGGCAAGCCCGGTCGCTGACCAGCAGGAAGTATGGCCGACCGAGGAGTTTGAGCTCGCGCGCAGCCGCGTGGAGACCGAACTGCCAGAATGCGATCTGTTCGCCGGCATACCCACCGCAGAGAAGTAACGAAGTGAAGGACACCTAGTAACAATGAGCTCGATGTTTTCCACGCTGGCCGCCTCCGCCACCAACGCCTCCAGCTACGTCCTCGCCCAGGCACCGGCGGAAACACCGGTTGGGCCCGACTTCGGCAAGGCCTCACCAGTGGGCCTGCTGATCATCGTCGTGCTGGCCGTGGCGATTCTTGCCCTCGGCTTCGCTTTCCACCGGCGTTTCTCTCGTTTCCGGCGCCGTCAGCAGTTTGCGCAGGCGCACGGCATTGACCCCTTTGATACGCAGGCCCTGGACCAAGCAATGCAGGAAGCCGGCGTGCTCGACCGGAGCAAGAAGCACATCTTCTAGGCGTACGTGCCAAGGGTAAGGTGAGTGGCGTGACTGTGCTGGAAAAAATCCTGTACCCGCTATACGAGTACCGTTTGCGGCGTGAGCTGCGCGGAAAGAAGCGGCCGAAGCACATCGCCGTAATGGCCGATGGCAACCGCCGCTGGGCCCGCGAGGCCGGGCTCAGCGATATCTCGCAGGGGCACCGTGCAGGGGGCGCAAAAATCGGTGAGCTCGTTCGGTGGTGCGCCGAGATGGACGTGGATGTGGTCACGCTCTACTTGCTGTCCACTGAGAACCTCCAGCGCACCTCCGAAGAGGTCGAGCTGCTTTTCGACATCATCTCGGACGTCATCGACGGGCTTGCCACCGAGCACTACTCGTGCCGCGTGCGCCTGGTTGGTCACCTCGACCTGCTGCCGCCCGACGTCGTCGAGCGGATGCAGCGCTCCGCGGCCTCGACTACCGGCAAGGCGGGGCTGACCGTCAACATCGCGGTGGGCTACGGCGGCCGACAGGAGATCGTCGACGCGGTGCGCGAGCTCATCGGTGACCAGGCGGCAAAAGGTGCGAGTGCTGCGGAGATCGCAGAGGCGGTTACGGTCGATTCCATCTCCGAGCACCTTTACACCTCCGGCCAACCCGATCCGGACTTGGTTATTCGGACTTCGGGCGAGCAGCGTCTTTCCGGCTTCCTGCTGTGGCAGGCCGCCTATTCGGAGATCTGGTTCACCGACACGTACTGGCCGGCGTTCCGCAAGATCGATTTCTTACGCGCGCTGCGCGAGTACTCGCAGCGTTCGCGGCGGTTCGGGAAGTAAGCCTTAAATTTTGCGCATGCGGACTCGCTGCACAGTGTGGTCGAAGTCCTTGCGCAACACGAGCGAGGCCCGCACTTTCGTCGGCAAGATGTTTTCCACCAGGTTAGGCAAGTTGATCGACTGCCACAGCTCGCGGGCTTCCCGCGACGCCGCGGCGTCGTCAAGGCCCGCATAGTTGGCAAAGTGCGCACCCGGCTTTGTAAACGCCGTGTTGCGCAGCTTGAGAAAGCGCGAAATGTACCAGTGCTCGATGTGCTCGGTCGCGGCATCCACGTAAATAGAAAAATCGAAGAGGTCCGAGACCATCAAGGTTGGCCCGGTCTGCAGCACGTTGAGGCCCTCCAAGATGAGGATGTCTGGCTGGCGGACCTCGATAAATTCGCCGGGCAAAATGTCGTAGGCGTTATGCGAATAGATCGGGGCTTTCACCACCGGCTTTCCCGACTTGACCTCGGTGACAAAACGCATGAGGTTGCGGCGGTCGTAGGATTCCGGGAAGCCCTTTCGCGCCATGAGGTTGCGCTCCTCCAGGACTTCGGTGGGGTAGAGGAAGCCGTCGGTGGTAATGAGATCGACCCGCGGGTGCGAATCCCATCGCTGCAGCAGGACCTGCAGGACACGCGCGGTCGTCGACTTTCC
Source organism: Corynebacterium sp. p3-SID1056 (assembly GCF_025152525.1). Classification (GTDB taxonomy): domain Bacteria; phylum Actinomycetota; class Actinomycetes; order Mycobacteriales; family Mycobacteriaceae; genus Corynebacterium. The sequence continues at coordinate 64,224 of NZ_JALXXL010000006.1, read as the reverse complement.
CACCGCAACGGAGCCCGCCAACCCGATAATGAAAGGCACGTGCCCCGGGTCGCCGCCGATGAAGGTCTCCGTGGCGTTGGTCAGCTTCTGGCGCGCCCGCACCTGTAGGTGGATCAAACGCGACAGTGGCAAATAGATGTCCGCGACTTCCTCGAGGTCCAGGTTCTCGCCGATACCGCTGAGCTTTTCCACCTCGTCGGCGGTGAGCACTTGCGGCATTTTCGCGCGCCGCTTGCGCCAATCATCGCGGTGAAAATCCAGATACGGGCTGGAATCGAAGCCTCGTGCGCCTTGAGCCATGCCAGCCATTGTTCCATCCGCGTATGCGGGCGGGTGAATACAGGTGGCCCCGCGCGTCGCCTTAGCCGTTTATACTGCTAGCCAGCGGCCCAAATCACACGGCTGCGCAGAAATGCTATCGAATACAAGTGAAAGGACCCGGAGCACGTGTCTGAAGACTTCCGCTACCAGGATCTCGCCACCTTTGACCCCGAGGTGCACGACGCCATTGTCAACGAGCTGAGCAGGCAGCGCAATACTCTGGAGATGATCGCCTCCGAGAACTTCGTGCCGCGTGCCGTCCTGCAGGCGCAGGGCTCCGTGCTGACGAACAAGTACGCTGAGGGCTACCCGGGGAAGCGCTACTACGGCGGTTGCGAGCACGTCGATGTGGTCGAGGACCTGGCTATCGCCCGTGCCAAGGAGGTCTTCGGCGCGAAGTACGCCAACGTGCAGCCGCACTCCGGCGCGCAGGCGAACGCGGCCGTGCTCATGGCGCTCGCCGAGCCGGGCGACACTATTTTGGGTCTGAGCCTCGCCCACGGCGGGCACCTCACCCACGGCATGAAGATCAACTTCTCCGGCCGCCTCTACAACGTCGCCGCCTACGAGGTAGAAAAAGACACCCACACCATCGACATGGCGAAGCTGCGCGAGCAGGCGCGTGAGGTGAAGCCGAAGGTGATTATCGCCGGCTGGTCCGCCTACCCGCGCCACGAGGACTTTGCAGAATTCCGCTCCATCGCCGACGAGGTCGGCGCCTACCTGTGGGTCGACATGGCGCACTTCGCCGGCCTCGTCGCCGCTGGCGTGCACCCGTCTCCGGTGCCGCACGCCCACGTGGTGTCGTCGACCGTACACAAGACGATTGGCGGACCGCGCTCCGGCTTCATCCTCACCAACGACGAGGACCTGAACAAGAAGCTCAACTCCGCGGTCTTCCCTGGCCAGCAGGGCGGTCCGCTCATGCACGTCATCGCGGCGAAGGCCACTGCGTTCAAGATCGCGGGGATGCCCGAGTTCAAGGATCGTCAGGAGCGCACGCTCGAGGGGGCACGCATCCTCGCCGAGCGCTTGACCCAGCCGGATGCCAAGGAGGCCGGCGTGGACGTGGTGTCCGGCGGCACCGATGTGCACCTGGTGCTCGCGGATCTGCGCAATTCCGAGATGGATGGCCAGCAGGCCGAGGACCTGCTGCACAGCGTGGGCATCACCGTGAACCGCAATGCCGTGCCCTTCGACCCGCGCCCGCCGAAGGTCACTTCCGGCCTGCGTATCGGCACCTCTGCGCTGGCGACCCGCGGGTTTGGCAAGGAGGATTTCGTCGAGGTCGCGGAGATCATCGCCGAGACCTTGATCAAGGGGGAGGCTGCCGACGTCGAGGCGCTGCACGCCCGCGTCGACAAGCTGGCGCAGAAGTACCCGCTCTACCCGGAGCTGGAAGACTGGAAGATGCTCTAAGCCTCTTCTGCGTCCCCGCGTTGCGCGGCGTGCGCCGCGCGGGCTTCGCGCAGCCAGTCGGGCTGATCCTTCAGCAGCTCGCTGATTTCCTCGGTGGTCAGCGGGCGGTCCATGTCGTGCTTCTTCAGCGCGGTGATTGAGATACCGAGCTTGCGCGCCACCTCCGGGCGCGGGTGAGGCCCGTGCAGCCGCAGCTCTTTGAGCCACTCCGGCGGGTTGTGCTGCAGCTCGCGCAGCTCAGCGTGGGTGACCGCCCCCTCCTGGAACTCCTGGGGGGTAGCGGGCAGGTACACGCCCAGCTTCTTGGCGGCGGTTTCCGGCTTCATGGCCGTGCTCGACGGCATCTTCTGTGTCATGGTGCACACGGTAGCATTCTGTCCATGCTCTCTTTCGCCTTCGTCACCGGCTCCGCGCCGGGGAAGTGGATCCGCCGTTACCAGCAGGCCACCGGCAAAAGCATCGAGGCGGTCGATTCGCCCGACCCTTGGGCCCTGCTTATCGACGCCCCGTCGTCCCCACCTCCCGTCGCCCTCATCCGCCTGCCCGATCCGCGGCTTGACAAGGCGAGCGAAGACTTTCACGTGGTGCGCCTTTACGAAGAGACGCCGGGGGTGGCTGTCCCGAAAGACTCTGTCTACGCCGAAGTGGGGGAGAAAGTAGCGGAGCGCGACTTGGAAGGCGAGTACGTCAACCTCGCGTTCGCGCAGCGCCCGGATGTCGACGCGGTGCGGGAGGCGCTGCAGGTGGTGGCCGCCAATGTTGGCATTGCCTACGGCCCGTTGCCGCTGCTGACGCACCTTTCGAAGAAACAGGTCGTACCGCTTGAGGTGTATGGGCCATCCGTGGAACCCACGCCGGTGGCGCTCGTGTGGCGAAAAGCCGATGACTGCGACGCAATTCAGGACTTTGTCGGTATTACCAAGGGGCGTTCCGTGCGCTCTTCGCGGACCACCCAGTCCGCGAAACCGGACAAGAAGAAGGCCAAGGCGTATAGCGGTGCTCCGCGCAAGAGAGGGACGCGAAAACACCCCCGTAAGGGTGGGGGGCGGCGGCGTCGATAAGCAAAGCTTGCATAATGGGGACGTAATAGATCAGTACAAAATAGTATGAAGGGGTTTTCTTTTTATGACTATCTCGCGCAAGCTTGCCGCATCCGCAGCAGTCCTTTCCCTGGCAACCGGGCTGGTGGCCTGCTCCTCCGATGATGCGGACAGTACCGACGAGACTGCCGTCGTCGAGGAGACCGCGACCGAGGTCGAAACCGCTACCGAGACCGCGGCAGAAGAGGCTGAAGGTGCTGAGGGCGCAGAGGGCGCTGAGGGCGCAGAGGGCGATACCGCCGAGATCGCTACCGCCGACGGCGAGACCGTGATGGCACCGTCTGGCCTGGCAGCCGCGATGGACAAGTACGCCGACCCGGCCTGGGGTGAGCCGGTAGCAGTGGAGGAGACCGAGAACGGCTGGATCGTCTCCTACGACGGCGAGCACTACGTCACGTGGAACGAGAACACTGGTGGCGCACCGATTTGGGGTGAAATCGCCAACGAGTGGATCAACGGTAACCACGAGTCGACTCTGGGCTTCCCCAAGGAGGCGGAGACTCCGCTGCCGTCTGAGTCCGGCTGGATCCAGGAATTCGAGCACGGCACCATTGAGTGGACCCGTGGCGAAGACGGTGCTTTCGCGCCGATTATCAACGAGGCGTAAGCCACGTTTTTGCACCTCACCCGCCGCGGTGAAACGAAGCCCTCTGCGCAGTTTGCGCGAGGGCTTTTTGCACATGAGAATGGAGCGCATGACCAAAAACGGTTTCAACATTCGCCCGATGCTCCCAGAGGACTACCCGCAGGTCAGGGCGATCTATGAGATGGGCCTGAGCACAGGAAACGCCACCTACGAAACACGCGGCCAAACGTGGGAGGAGTTTTCCCGCGGCAAGATCATTGAGACCGCTTTCGTCGCTGCAGACGCCGAAGATGACCAGAGGATTCTCGGTTGGGTCGCTGCCGCGAAGGCGTCGTCTCGCAGTGTCTTCCACGGCGTGGTCGAAGACTCGATCTACACGCACCCGGACTCGCGCGGGATGGGTGTCTCCGGCGCGCTGTTGGACAAACTCATCGCAACCTGTATTGATCTGGACAAGTGGTCCATCCACTCGTGGATCTTCCCGGAAAATACCGGTTCGGCGGGCCTGCATATCTCGCGTGGGTTTGAAAAAGTCGGCACTTTCCATCACATGGCCAAGATGACCTACGGCGAAAAGGCTGGAGAATGGCGCGACTCCGACATCTACGAACTGCTGCTTCCTAAGCCCGACCAGAAGTAGGGCGTCACGGCAAATCAGCCGATCGGTCGATGCGGGTGATGCAGATGCGGGCCTACTGTCGGAATCGTCGAAAGAGGCTCGGGGACCGCATAGGCCGCCGCGGCGAGGACGTCGACGGCCTACTCACCTCTGCCATCGGCTTCGGCCTCATTGTCTTCGGGCTGATCGAGGCGCCCACACTCGACTGGTGGACCAAGAAGGACAACCTGCAGATCGGAGGGTGGTCGTGGCCGGAACGGTAGCCGATCTCGCCGGTGCCACTGGCCATTGGGGTCGGCCTCGTCTTCATCGGCCTGTTCATCCGCTGGGAGCTTCACCGCGCACGCAACGGGCGCGACGCGCTATTAGACCTGAACCTGTTCAAGGTCGGCACGTTTTCCTGGGGTAACCTCACCGCCGCTACCGTGGCAATTAGCGAGTTCTCGCTGATGTTCGTTCTCCCGCTCTTCTTCGTCAACTCGGTTGGCTTGTCCACGCTGCTCACCGGCCTCGTGCTCGCCGCGATGGCGCTGGGCGCGTTCGCCTCCGGCGCCGCTGCCCGGCTGACCGCGCCCGGTGTGGTGGTGCTCGGTCTCGGTCTGGCGTCCGCGCAGCTCACCTCGACAGTGCTTGGCGACATTCCGCCCGAAATGTCCGGCGCGGGTTCCGCGACCCAGTCGACGGTCCGCCATCGCCGGTTCGCCCCTCGCCGCCGCGATGACGCGCTCGATCCCGCAGATGCTCGAAGGCATCGTCGGGGTGCCCTCACAGCTTCTCGGCGCCGCGCCTGAGGATTCGATGGTCGCCCCGCTTGGCGACGCCCGCGATGCCATCGTGACAAACCTCTCCGCCGCCTTCGCGCACTCCGCGGCGTGGTCGATCGGTTTCTCTGCGCTTTTCCTCATCCTAGGCCTGCTTGGCTCGCTGATGGTGCTACGCCAATCCAGAAAAGGCCATCTCCATTAGACGTGTGTTTCGACTCGTTGGTTCCGTTTCGGGCCGATATTGGGTTCATTCTCACATGTGCTTGTTTGTGCAGGTAAGCGTGGTTTATTCTCGGGTGCATGACAGATTTGGATGCACTCGCCATGTTCGACCGTTGCGGTTTCGACTTCGTTCACGCTGCGGCCGGATACACGCCTGCCCAGCTGCAGGCACACGGCATCCAAAAAGACCGCGCGAAGCAACTGCACGCCACAGCTTCGGTGTTGTGCGGGCCGACCTCGCACACGAAATACCAGGCCCGCGCCGAAGAAGGCGCACGCATCAACGGCCACCGGTTGGAGACGTTGGCCTATATTGTGAGGTCTTCCCGCGTACTACGCGATGCCACCGCGCGCTGGCGCTATATCGAGCAGTTGTGCAACACGGCAGGGGATCTAGTGCGCATCCGCCATGTTGCCGCCGACTTGAAGGCTGAGCTGCAAACACCGGAGCCGCGTGTTCCGCGGGCGAGGGTGACCCACCACGGCGACGGACTAGCCACCCTGCGACTGACCGGGCCGGCAGCAGACCTGCAAGGCGTGTATGACGCGGCGAAGCACGATGTGGCCGGGTGGCTCGGTGGTGGCTGCCCGAAAGCAGACTACGTGGTGCGGGTGACCGCCAACCTGGATCTGGGTGACTATGTGCGCATCATGGCCGGCGAGGGCGATGATGTGCGTGTCCACTTCGATAATGGGGTGATTGTCTCCGGTGAGGAGTTTGTGCGCATGCAGCTCGAAGAGTTGGGTTCGATCATCCTGGTTGGGGTGATGGATGGGCCGGTCAACGCGTATCACGCGCGGTTTGCCCACCCGAAGCACCGGGAAGTCATGCTTGCGGACTCCACCACCTGCACGTGGAAGGGCTGCACACGTCCCGCGTCCGAGTGCGATGCGCACCACATGGAAGAGCACCAGCACGGAGGCGAGACCACACCATCCAATCTTGGGTGGTTGTGTAAGTACCACAACTCCCAGGCCGCACGCGGTACCCGCGGGCACACCGAGCGGCGCGACGGCCAGATCGTGTATGTCTCACCGTATGGGAACGTCACCGCCACCGGCACCGACCACAAAGCCCGCGCCGAACACCGAAAACCAGACCCGCCTTAATCCACCGTTTCCTTCAATGGGTCCTCCACGATGGGTACGAGCAGGAGGAATGCGAGAACCGCAAGCGGGACAATCATGAGAAAGACGGGGGTCAGCCCATCGTTGTAGCTCGTCAGTACTGCCTCTTTGACGGCGTCGGGAAGCTGGGCAACCTGGTGAGGGGTGAGGTTGCTGGAGCCGCCGTCGAAAAGCGGGCCGACGGTTTGCATCTGCTCAGGCGGCAGTTTCGCGATCGCGTCAGGGAGCCGCTCTGCCATGTTGTCACGCATGTTGTGGATGAACAGGGAGCCGACCAGCGATGCACCGATCGCGGAGCCGAGCTGGCGGAAGAAGTTGTTCGTCGCGGTTGCCGTGCCGACCATGGAAACCGGGAAGGAGTTCTGGACGATAAGCACCAGCACTTGCATAACCAGGCCGAGGCCGAAACCAAAGACGAACATGTACAGGCCCAACATGGTTAGTGACGTCTCGACGGTCAGGGTGGAGAACAGGTACATGCCCACGGCGGTGATCGCCATGCCGACGAGCGGGTAGACCTTGTAGCGGCCGGTCCGCGAGATCACGAAGCCGACGGTCATGCCGGTGCCGAGCATCCCGAGCACCATGGGCAGCATCATGAAGCCTGCCTCGGTCGGCGTCATCTCGTGCACCATCTGCAGGTACGTCGGCAAGTATGCGAGGGCGCCAACCATCGCCATGCCGAGCACCGTGCCCGCCGCTGTGGTGAGCACCATGTTGCGGCGAGTGAACAGCTGCATGGGGATAAGCGGGTTCGTGGCGCGCAGCTCAACGAAGACAAAGGCGATAATGCCCACAACCGCAATCGCAGCGGTAGTGAAGATGGTGGGGCTGGTCCATTCGTATTGGGTGCCGCCCCACGTAGTAGTGAGGATAAGGCTGGTGGTCGAGACGATCATCAACGCCATGCCAAGCCAATCCGCGTTGAGCGGTCCGGGGGTGCCGTGGCGCAGGCGCAGGACGGCGGTGCAGATGGCCATGGCGAGGATGCCGAGGGGGATGTTCATCCACAGGCCCCAGCGCCAGCCGGGGCCGTCGGTAAACCAGCCCCCGAGGCCTGGCCCGAGGACGGAGGAAACACCGAAAACCGCGCCCATCACGCCCATGTATTTGCCGCGCTGGCGGGCGGGGACCACCTCGGCGATAATGGCCTGCGAGTTGACCATCATGCCGCCGGCGCCGAGCCCCTGGATAGCGCGCCCGATGATCAGGAGCGTCATGGTGTGAGCGAACCCGCCGATCGCGGAGCCGATCACGAACAGCCCGATGGAGCCGATGTAGAACCACTTGCGGCCCAGTCCGTCGCCGAATTTGCCGTTGATCGGCATCGCGATGGTCATCGTGATGAGGAATGAGGAGATGACCCAGCTCATGTGGTCGACGCCGCCGAGCTCACCAACGATGGTGGGCAGTGCGGTGGAGAAGATCATCTGCCCCAGCGAGCTCATCAGCATGGTGAGCAGCAGCGCGGAGAAGATGAGTCCGACGGGCTGTGTCGCCTTTACGCTGTCGTGTTCCATTCAAGCTCCTTTGTCAGTGCGGTAAACGTGGCACCTGCGTTGAGCAGGTGTGAGGTGGTGGTGCCTTCTTCGGGTTGGGGGAGGTGGAGGTAGCGGGAGATGGCGCAGAAGACGATTTCCACGATGGCATGGATCTCTTCTTCGACCGGGCCATGCAGCTTCCTGTCGTGCGGATACTTCGCAAAATGCTTCTCGACGGCCCGCCACACCGCTCGCAGCGCCTCCCGCTTCCGAATCAGCGCGGCGCTTTCGAGCTCCATGTTGGCCTGGATGAGCGTCCGCTGCCGGGCAATGGTTGCCCGGTCGGGTGCTGCGGGGTCCTCCTCAAGCGAGGTGAGAATGAGCTCGGGGAGGTTGTCCGACTGCGTGGTGGCGATTGCCTCGAGGCCGGCATCGGTAAGCCGAACAGGCAGGACGCCGAAAATTGCGTGGTCCTTGGAGTCCATATAGTTGAAGAACGTGCGCCGCGAGATGTCCGCGGCGTGGCAGATGTCCTCGACCGTGGTGTTGTCGAGCCCGCGCTCTTCGACGAGGTCCATTGCGGCCTCGTGGATCCGTTGCCGGGTGCGCTGCCGTTTGGTTTCCCGTGTGCCTCCAGCATCTCTGTCATTTTGCACGGGGTGCAATATTACACCCAGTGCAATATTTGGCAACTTGCCCGTTTACTTCTGGTCTGTGTCCGGAATGCCGCGGGAAAGGGTACCGCCGGCGACGGCCGTATCGCCTTCGAAGTAGGTAAGTTCCACCAGGCCGGCCTCTGGCGCGTCGATGTCCCAGCGGGCGTCGACTGCGGCGTTGTCGGCGCCGCTCGACGAGGAACAGTGGGTGGTGAGGGGGACGTTGTGCAAGGAAGCGTCGATAAGCGCGGTGCACCCGGAGCGAGGGTAGGTCACAGTCGCGGTGCCGCCGCCGAAGGTGGCGACGACTGGCCACGCCGCCTTCTGGGGGCGACGTGCATCGTCGCGCAGGTTGTTGAAGGTCCCGGAGTACGTGCCGGCTGGGACGGTCTCGGGTGCGGACGCTGCAGGCTGCGCGGTCACGGTCACCGTCGCGGGCGGGGTGGACGCGCCCGGCTGGCTCGACCAGTAGGCGCCCGCGAGTGCGACGCCGATCAGTGCGAGTGCGAGGGCGAAAATGCCGCCGGCCACCCACGGTTTGTTCGAGCCGCCGGCGGTGCGCAGCTCGGAAAAGGAATCAGGCATAGAAAAAGTCCCCAGCTGTCATTGAATGATGCTGGGGACTTATCCTAGCGGCTTAGTTGCGGTCGGTGTTCGCCATCGACAGCACGTCGAGGCGCTTGTCCAGCTCTTCCTCGGTGAGCTTCTCGCCGTCGACGAAGCCAAGGTCGATCACGGCCTGGCGGATGGTGATGCCTTCCTTGATCGCGTGCTTGGCCACCTTCGCCGCGTTCTCGTAGCCGATCGCGGAGTTCAGCGGCGTCACAATCGACGGGGAGGACTCGGCGAGGCCGCGCATGCGGTCGACGTTGGGCTCGATGCCGTCGACAAGCTTGGTAGCGAACTGGCGGGCAGTGTTTGCCAGCAGGCGGGAGGACTCGAGGACGTTGCGCGCCATCATCGGGATGAACACGTTGAGCTCGAACTGGCCCTGGGTGCCACCGAAGGCGATGGCGGCGTCGTTGCCGATGACCTGCGCTGCCACCTGCGTTGCGGTCTCGCACAGCACCGGGTTGACCTTGCCCGGCATGATGGAGGAGCCCGGCTGCAGGTCCGGGAGGTGGATCTCGCCGAAGCCAGCGAGCGGGCCGGAGCCCATCAGGCGGATATCGTTGGCGATCTTGTACAGCGAGACGGCGACCGAACGCATCGCGCCAGAGAACTCGACAAGCGCGTCACGGTTTGCCTGCGCCTCGAAGTGGTTCTTCGCTTCAGACAGCGCCTCGACGCCGGTGAGCTTGATCAGTTCCTCGGTGACCTTGCCGCCGAACTCCGCCGGGGTGTTGATGCCGGTGCCGACGGCGGTGCCGCCGATCGCCAGCTCGCCCAGGTGCTGCACGGTGGCCTGCACGCGCTCGATGCCGAGCTCGATCTGGCGGGCGTAGCCGGAGAATTCCTGGCCCAAGGTGACCGGGGTGGCGTCCATCAGGTGTGTGCGGCCAGACTTGACCACCTCGTGCCACTCTTCGGCCTTGGCGGCCAGCGACTTCTGCAGGACCTCCAGGCCCGGGATGAGGTCCTGGACTGCCGCCTCGGTCGCGGCGACGTGCGTCGCGGTGGGGAAGGTGTCGTTGGAGGACTGGCCCATGTTCACGTCGTCGTTCGGGTGGACTTCAACGCCGTTCGCCTTCGCGATGGACGCGATGACCTCGTTGGTGTTCATGTTGGACGAGGTGCCGGAACCCGTCTGGAACACGTCGATCGGGAACTGGTCGTTGTGCTTGCCGTCGGCGATCTCCTGTGCGGCGGCGATAATCGCATCGGCCTTTTCGGCGTCCAGCTTGCCCAGGTCCTTGTTCACCTGCGCGCATGCCGCCTTGAGCAGGCCGAGGGCGCGGATCTGCTGGTCTTCCAGGCCGCGGCCCGAAATGGGGAAGTTCTCAACTGCACGCTGGGTCTGTGCGCGCCACAGTGCATCAACCGGCACCTTCACTTCGCCCATCGTGTCGTGCTCAATGCGGTACTGCTGTTCAGCCATATTTAACTCCCTTTGCTGTCTTGCGTTGTCGGTCACAAATATTATGCCTGTTTTGCTGCAGGCTAGTTGGAGGTCGGATCCGAGTAGTCGACTACCGAGTACTCCTGCAGCTTGGCCAGCTTGTGCTGAGACTCCACGAAACGCACGGTGCCGGACTTCGAGCGCATCACGAGCGAGCGGGTGGTCGCGCCGTTCTTGCGGTAGGACACGCCGCGAACCATGTCGCCGTTGGTCACGCCCGTCGCCGCGAAGTAGCAGTTGTCGGAGGCGACGAGCTCGTCGATGGTCAGCACGTGGTTCAGGTCGTGGCCCGCGGCCCGCACCCTTTCGCGTTCCTCCTCCGACTGCGGTGCGAGCATGCCCTGGATGTCGCCGCCCAGGCACTTCAGCGCGCACGCGGTGATTACACCCTCGGGGGTGCCGCCGATGCCCATCGCCATGTCGATAGAGTTGGTGTCTTGCGCGGCAGCGATGGCACCAGCCACGTCACCGTCCATGATGAAGCGCACCTTTGCGCCTGCCTCGCGGATCTCGGCAACCAGCTTCTCGTGGCGCGGGCGATCCAGCACGACGACGGTGACCTCGTCGGGGCGCACGCCCTTCGCCTTGGCGACTGCATGGACGTTCTCGGCCACCGACTTCGTGATGTCGATGTGGCCGGCGGCCTCGGGGCCAACCGCGATCTTGTTCATGTAGAACGCGTCTTTCGGGTTGTACATTGCGCCGCGGTCAGCGGCGGCAATGACAGAGATCGCGTTCGGGCGGCCTTCCGCCATCAGGCGGGTGCCGTCAACCGGGTCGACGGCCAGGTCGACCTGCGCGCCCTCGCCGTTGCCGACGTTTTCGCCGTTGAACAGCATCGGGGCTTCGTCTTTTTCGCCCTCGCCGATGACGATGACGCCGTCCATGTTGACGGAGTTAATCATCTTGCGCATCGCATCGACGGCCGCGCCGTCGCCCTCGTTCTTCTTGCCACGACCAACCCAGCGGCCCGAGGCCAGCGCTGCGGCCTCCGTGACGCGAACAAGCTCCATCGCCAGATTGCGGTCGGGGAAGTACTCTTCAGACTTCGACTCAGTCATCGAAACGTTGCCTCCTGAGGCTAAAAAATTCATGCAGTAGTCGTGGCGGGGGTGTACGGGCACCGCACCGCCCGGTTCCATTCTCGCACTTTCACGCCCGGTTCAGGCGCGTATCCCCACCTTTTTGGGGGAAGAGGGAGCCCAGCTGCAGGAACGCCCACCCTCCGCGACAAATTCGGGGGTGGGAGCGTGGGCGTGCCATACTGGCCGGGTGGCAAACAACACGAGGATTTTCGAGGACGGCCGCAACATTGCGCTCAATATGGTGCTGATCGTGGTCATCATGCTTGTTGCCGTCGGCGCGACGGGGCTCTGCACGTTCAACCCGGGCAAACCCGAGCAAGGGCCGGTACAGGAGGTCGACGCGGCGACGTTTCTCGACTTAGAATCCCGCGCCGTCGACTTCCCCGTGGTCTACCCGCAGGCTCCCGAGGGGTGGGTGACCAACTCGGCGCGGCGCTCGATGATCGCGCAAACACCCGCCCCGGTCGTGGGGTGGGTCACCGCCGATGGCGGTTTCTTGCAGCTTACGCAGACAGGGGCCCCGCTTGCCGACGCCGTGCAGCAGGCCGACAGTCGCCCCCGCGAACTCGCACGCACCGAACACATCGACGGCACCGAGGTACAGATCTACACCTCGGAGTCCGCCGACGTCCGCGATCTGTGGGCAGTTGACGCCGGTGAGGCGCGCTTTTTAGTCACCGGTGCCGGCACCGCAGAAGAGTTCCGTGCGCTGATCGCCGCGGCGCTGAAGGCCACGCCCATTACTCCTCAGGACTAACGCTGCGGGTTTCGATGGCGGCCTCGACGCGCTTCGACGCCCCGTCGAGAAGCACTTCGCACCGCTTGGCAAGCGCTTCACCGCGCTCCCAATACTTCAGCGACTCGTCGAGGCTCATCTGGCCCAGCTCGAGGATTTTCACTGTCTCGATGAGCTCATCGCGCGCCTGCTCGTAGCTCAATTCCTGCGGGTCCGGGAAAGCGTTCTCGCCGGCCTCGCCTGCGCCAAACGTGTTTTCTGCCATGGTTGTCTCCTTTTAATCTGCTGGTGTGGTGGCCATCGCGGCCGCGGTAATGGACCCGTCGCCGACGCGGATGCGCAGCTGCGAGCCGGGTGGGGATTGCTCGATGCTGGTGACGACCTCGGGCCCGCTGCCGTCGCGAGGAAGCACCTGCACGACTGCGTAGCCGCGGGCGAGCGTGGCCGAGGGGCCGAGCGCCGCCACCTGCGCGCGCAGCGAGGCGACGGACGCCTGCTCTTTCTGCAGCAGGTAGGTGACGTCGCGGCGGATCAGGCCGCGGGCGCGGTCGACCTCTTCGCGGCGTCGCGTAATCGCAGACAGTGGGTCCGCGAGTACCGGCCGGGAGCGCACCGACGCCAGGCCCTGCCGCTCGCGCTGCACCCAGCCCCGCAGCGCCGCCGCCATGCGTTCGCGGGCCTCCGCGACGAGCGCGCGCTCCTGGGCGACGTCGGGGACGACGCGCTTGGCCGCGTCGGTCGGCGTGGCCGCGCGCACGTCGGCGACGTTATCGAGTACCGGGTTGTCCGGCTCGTGGCCAATCGCGGAGACCACCGGGGTGGCGGCGGCCGCGACCGCGCGCTGGAGCGCTTCTTCGGAAAAGGGCAGCAGGTCCTCGACCGAGCCGCCGCCGCGGGCGATGATGATCACATCGACGTCCGGGTCGCGGTCGAGCTGTTCGAGCGCCTGCACCACCGCAGGAACGGCGAGTGCACCTTGGACCGGGGTGTTGATCACGGCGAACTGCACCGCCGGCCAGCGTCCCTGCGCAACCGAGATGACGTCGCGCTCGGCAGCAGAAGCCTTGCCGGTGATCAGCCCGATCTTGGTAGGGAGGTAGGGCAGGGGCTTCTTGCGCGCCGGGTCGAAGAGCCCCTCGGCGGCGAGCTGCTTGCGCAGCTGCTCGATGCGGGCAAGGAGCTCACCTTCGCCGACGTGCCGAATGTCGGTGACCCACATGGAAAAGGAACCGCGCCCGGCATAAAAAGCGGGCTTGCCGCGCACCACGACGCGGTCGCCCTCTTTCAGCGGCGTGGGCATGGATTGCAAGAGGCCGCTATTGACGGTCAGCTGTACGCTGACTTGCTCCTGGGTATCGCGCAGGGTGAGGTAGGACAGTTTCCAGGTCGGCTTGGCGTTAATCTGCGCAAGTTGGCCCTCCACCCAGAGCCACCCGAGCTTTTCGATCCACCCCTTGACCGTGGTGTTGAGTTTGGATACTGACCAGGGCGCTTCCGCTGTCGACGCGGGCCTGTCGCTTTCCGACGTCACGTTGTCTCCTTTCCGTGCCAAGCTACTGCCGAACATACACAGCGGCTGTGCTCGCTGCCTATTCTTTTAGACGTGTTTTGGGTACTGTCGGTTCCATGACTGATCAGGGTAAAAAAGTTCTTCTCGCTGCGCCTCGCGGCTACTGCGCCGGGGTGGACCGCGCAGTAGAAACCGTGGAAAAGGCGCTGGAAAAGTACGGTGCTCCCATTTACGTGCGCAAGGAGATTGTGCACAACAAGTACGTGGTGGAAACGCTTGAACAGCGCGGCGTGATCTTCGTCGAGGAAACCGACGAGGTGCCCGAGGGGGCGCACCTGGTGTTTTCCGCCCACGGCATTTCGCCTGCGGTGCGCGAATCCGCGAAGTCGCGCAACCTGCTTACCTTGGACGCGTCGTGCCCGCTGGTGACGAAGGTACACAACGAGGCGAAGCGCTTCGCCCGTGACGACTACCACATCCTGCTTGTCGGCCACGAGGGCCACGAGGAGGTCGAGGGCACCGCTGGTGAGGCACCTGAGGTGACGCACCTGGTCGACGGCGTCGAGGGCGTGGACGCGCTGCCGGCGTCGCTCAACGACGAGAAGCTGGTGTGGCTGTCGCAGACGACGCTGTCGGTGGACGAGACGCTGGAGATCGTGGCCAAGCTCAAGGAACGCTTCCCGCACCTGCAGGACCCGCCGAGCGACGACATCTGCTACGCCACCCAGAATCGCCAGGCCGCGGTGAAGAAGATCGCGGGCCAGGCTGATTTGGTCATCGTGGTGGGTTCGCAGAACTCCTCGAATTCGAAGCGCCTGGTCGAGGTCGCGCTCGAGGCCGGGGCGAAGGATTCGCACCTGGTGGACTACGCCTCGCAGATCGATGAGGCCTGGCTGGAAAATGCCACGACGATCGGCGTGACCTCGGGCGCGTCTGTGCCGGAGATCCTGGTCACCGAGGTCGTGAAGTTCCTCGGAGAGCGCGGCTACACGGACGTGGAGGAAGTCACCACCACGGTCGAGACCATTACCTTCGCGTTGCCGCGCGACCTGCGGGCGCCGCGCGCGAAGGCGACGAGCTAGTCGTACAGGTTGTCGCGCAGCCCGCTACGGGTGCGCTCGCGCTCGTTTTTCGCCCGGTTGAGCAGCTCCTGGACCGACACGCTGGAGGAGCGCTCCCGGGCCCTTCTGCTTTGCGACGTCGTGCGGCGGTTGCTCTCCGCCACCTGGTGCCGCTGCGCGGTCTCGGTGCGTGTGCGCGCCCGGTTTTGCCGCTCGATGAGTTTGTAGCGCGCCACCGCGATGAGGACCGCGCCGACGGTGACGGTGGCGAGGACCGGGAAAACCTCGGTGATCGGGTACACCACGGCCAGAAGCGCCGCCTTAGTGGATACTCCGCCGGTGGCGAGCTCGTTGCGGGAGATGACGTAACCGGTGGCCAGCACCGTGAGAAAGAGCAGGATGGGTGCGCTGGCGACGGTGAGGAACAGGCCCTTTGGGTTGACCAATGTCGTGACCACCAAGGTGGCGATGATGAAGCAGACCAGAAGCGGCCAGCCGATGACACCGGAATACATGCTCAGCAGCGCACCGGTAAACAGCGCGGCGAACAGGATGCCGAGGGCAGAGCCAGTCGGCAGGCCTTCGAAGGAGGCTGACGGGGCGTTGGTATTCCGGATCACGTGAGACACGTCGAGTAAGTTTACCCGGCGCTGTGACGCGGACGCGACGTGGCAGGCTTCAGTGGGGCCGCGGTGTGGCGCCCGGTGGGCACCTCCAAGTCTTCAAGTTTGCGCGCGGTGACCATTACCCGTGCATCCATGGAGGCGAGCGTGGCGTTGTATGCCTCGACTGCCTTGTCCAGCGAGGCACCGACCTTGTTGTAGTGCTCACCCATGATGCGCAGGCGCGCATGTAGCTCGGCACCGAGGCGCTGCACTTCCTTCGCCTTCTCGTTGAGCGAGTCCTGGCGCCACCCGAGCGCGACGGTGCGCAACAGCGCGAACAGGGTGGTGGGGGTGGCGATCACCACGTCGCGGGATAGCGCGTAATCCAGCAGCTCCGGGTCGAGGGCAAGCCCCGCGTCCAAGAAAGGATCGGCAGGCACAAACATGACCACGAACTCCGGGGTGGGCTGGAACGCGGCGATGTATGCCTTGGCCGACAGCGTGTCTACGTGCCGGCGCAAAAGGTGCGCGTGCCTGCGCATGTAGGCCTGTTTCTCTTCCGGGTCCTCGGTATTGAGCGCGTCCAAGTAGGAGGAAAACGGCACCTTGGCGTCAACGACGATGTTGCGCTCCTGGGAGAGCCGAATGACCATATCGGGGCGCACAGCCGGAAGGTCGGTCGCGCGCATGTGCGCCTGTACGTCAAAGTCGACGTGCTCGACCATGCCGCCGAGCTCGACGACGCGCTGGAGTTGGATTTCGCCCCAGCGGCCTCGGACCTGCGGGCTGCGCAGCGCGCCGATGAGCTGGTCGGTGCGGTCCCCCAGGCGAGCGGAGGTACGCCCGATGGCCTGCACCTGGCTGGCGAGCGCGTTGCGGCCGACCGCTTGTTCCTTGTCCATGTCGTCGAGCTGGTCCTGCAGCTGCGCGAGCGCGCGGGCAACGGGCGCGAGGTCAGTAGGTGGCGCCGGTGCCGGGGTGTTGCGCTTGAGCCAGTTCATGCCGACGAAGAGGCCCGCGATAAACCCGAACAGTAAGCCGGTGGCGAGAACGAGGAATGCGGTGGCGGTAGACATGGTGACGAGTTAAACACACCCGCCGGACAGCTAGTCGTCCTGAGCGGTGGCTTCCTCGTTTTTTCCGAACATTCTGGCGAATGTGGGGTGCTCGCGGGCGTCGATAAGCTTCTTCCAGCTGGTGGAGCCCTCTTCCTCTTCCTCCCACTCTTCCACCTCGGGTGGGGTGCTCCACTGGCGCTCCTTGCGCCACTCGCGGCGCTCGAAGACGGACTCGCGCTCCTCGATCTCCGCGATGGTGCGGCCCTCTTCGGTGACAAAGTCGATGTCATCGGCGGCCTTCTCGCCGGAGTGGATGCGCAGAATGTCCAGAAGGTAGCGGTAGCACACGGCGATCATTGCTGCGGCCGGCACAGCGAGGAAGGCGCCGACCAGGCCGAAGATGCCGCCGCCGATCGTCACGGATACCAGGACGATGACCGGGTGCAAGTTCATTGCGCGCGACTGCAGCATGGGGGAGAGGACGTTGCCCTCGAGCTGCTGCACGGCGATGACGATGGCGAGCACGATGAGTGCCTCGGTAAAGCCGAGCGAGACGAGCGCGACGAGCACTGCGAGCGCGCCGGCGGTGACCGCGCCGACGATCGGGATGAACCCGGCCATGAATGTGATGACCGCGAGGGTAAAGGCCATGGGTACGCCGACGAAGTGGATGCCGAGGCCGATAAACACGGCGTCGACAAGCGAGACGACCGCCTGGGCGAGAATGAATCCGCTGAGCGTTTCCCACGCGCGGGTGAGCAGCTCGGTAGCGTGCAGGCCGCTGCGGCCGCCGGTGGCCGAGCGGACCCACGGCAGGAAGCGGTGGCCGTCTTTGAGGAAGAAGAAGGTCAGGACCAGCACTACCATCAGCGAGACCATGAGCCCCGCGGCCGTACCTAGGCCGGAAAAGACGCCGCCGGCGATCGCGCCTGCCTGGTTCTGCATCCACTGGGCGACCTCGTTGATCGCTTCGCTGAGGTCATCCGGGTTCATGTTCAGCGGCGGGCCCTGTAGCCACAGCTGCATCCGCTGAATACCCTCGAGGGCCTGCAGGTACAGGATGCGCGAGTGCGCCACGATATCGGGCGCGATCATCAGCGCGAGTGTGGTGATCAGCCCGAAGAAGCCGAGCAAAGTGATCAGCGCCGCCAGCCCGGAGGGCACGCCTTTGGCACGCATCCAGGAGGCGATAGGTACCAGCACCGTGCAGATAATCAGCGCCAGCACGATCGGCAACACCCCAGCCCAAAACGCGCCGATGAGCCGGCCCAGGGCGAAAAGGAAGACCGCGATAATGAGCAGGCGCAGCGTGAGCATCGAGGCGCCCTTGACCCACGAATTGATCACCACACCGCGATCCACGCGATCGGAACGATTCGGGGTGGTGGGGGACTTATCAGTCGTTGCCTTGCTGGTACTCACTCGCACCATTGTGCCCCACTCGACGCCGTAATGCTCGCACCCCCTGCGTGTCGGGGTGGGTGCTCGTGTGGGCTAGTATTGGCCGACGTGAGCCTTACACTTGGAATCGTCGGACTGCCCAACGTTGGCAAGTCAACCCTGTTTAACGCCCTGACGCGCAACGAGGTGCTTGCCGCGAACTACCCCTTTGCCACCATTGAGCCCAACGTGGGCCTGGTCGAGCTGCCGGACCCGCGCCTGGACCGGTTGGCGGAGATCTTCAAATCCGAGCGGATCCTGCCCGCGACGGTGTCGTTCGTGGACATCGCCGGCATCGTCAAGGGTGCCTCCGAGGGCGAAGGCATGGGCAACGCCTTTTTGGCCAACATCCGCGAGGCGGACGCGATCTGCCAGGTCGTGCGCGCGTTTAGCGACGACAACGTGATCCACGTCGACGGCCAGATCGACCCCGCCAGCGACATCAGCGTGATCAACACGGAGCTGATCCTCGCGGACCTGCAGACCATCGAGAAGGCCCTGCCGCGCCTGGAGAAGGACGGCCGCAAGAATAAGGACATCGCCGCGCAAGCCGAGGAGGCCAAGAAAGCCCAGGCCGTGCTGGAGGACGACCGCACGCTGTTCGCCGCCTCCAAGACCGGCGATATCGACCTCGAGCTGCTCCACCACCTGCACCTGATGACGGCCAAGCCGTTCCTCTACGTGTTCAACTCCGACGAGGACGTGCTTACCGACGACGCGCGCAAGCAGGAACTCCGCGAGCTCGTCGCCCCCGCCGACGCGGTCTTCCTCGATGCGCAGACCGAGACCGAGCTGCTCGAGCTTGACGACGAGGACGCGGCCGAACTCCTTGCCGCCGTCGGCCAGGACGAGCCGGGCCTGCAGACCCTGGCCAAGGCCGGCTTTGACACCCTCGGCCTGCAGACCTACCTCACCGCAGGCCCGAAGGAGGCGCGTGCCTGGACGATCCACAAGGGCGATACCGCCCCGCAGGCCGCCGGCGTGATCCACTCGGACTTTGAGAAGGGCTTCATCAAGGCCGAAATCGTCGCCTTCGAGGACCTGGACGAGCTCGGTTCCATGGCCGAGGCCCGCGCCCACGGCAAGGTGCGCCAGGAGGGCAAGGACTACGTCATGGTTGACGGCGACGTCGTGGAGTTTCGTTTCAATGTAACCTAAATGCGCTATGAATAGCGTATGACTACACGCGCTGCTATTTACCTCCGTATCTCGTTAGATGCTGCCATGGACGGCCTCGCCATCGACCGGCAGCGTCAGGACTGCGAAGCCCTCGCCGAGCAACGCGGCTGGGACGTCGTGCATACCTACGTCGATCAATCGATCTCTGCATCAAAGAAGGACGTGGACCGTCCCGACTACGACGCGATGGTGGCGTCTTTTGAGCGCGGCGAGATCGACGCGATCATTTGCTGGGACCTCGACCGCCTCACACGACAGCCCGCGCAGCTCGAAGAGTGGATCGACAGGGCGGAAGAGCAGGGGCTGAAACTCGTCACCGCGAACGGTGATGCTGACCTTGCCACCGACGGCGGCAGAACGTACGCGCGTATCAAAGCAGCCGTGGCGCGCGGCGAGATCGAACGCAAAAGCATGCGCCAATCCCGTGCGCAACAGCAGCGCGCCGAGCAGGGCCGCTGGTACTCCGGCGGTGTGCGCCCGATCGGCTACACCTCCACCGGCGAGATCATCCCATCCGAAGCTGCCTTAGGGGCGGCCTAAGCAAGCGCACGACACCGTGCGCTTGCGGCGTGCGAAACTAGGCAGGAGTTTCGCACAGCTGACGTTGGCGAGGATGACGTCAGAAGAGAGCAAGGACGAAAGGGCGTGTTGCGGGCAACCCCACTCCGTACGGGGTGAATCCAAGACATAGCGGACCAAGGACAACCACCGCCCTCCCGAGCCTAAGGCCTGTGAAAAGTACCAATATAATCAGAAAACTGGTTCTATTCCCATTTTTATTCACTTAGGGTAGTCTCCCTTTTGAGGCAATCCCGCCTCATTTCCTCTCTCAAAGGAGACTGTTATGACCCCCAAAAAAGCGCACTCGGCAGTTTGCAGCGCTGCTGATTGCCTCTGCTCTGAGCGTTTCCGTATCTAACTCAGCCGTTGCTTCCGCAGAAGAATTCCAAGACCACGGCGCCAAGGGAGGCTTTGCTTCCGGTGTGATGGCCGAGCTACTCGGCGAGGCAGCACCAGCCTTCACAACCTACTGGGCATCTGTCGGCCGGAAAGTTCGCTACCCTGCAGGTGGCGGTACCTGGGAGTACGGATTCTGGAACGCTAAGGCGCGTTCTTATTTCACCGTGAATCGGTGCCATACTTCGACTGTGACCGTCAACGGCAGAACGCAACGAAGCATCAACACCCGCGGCGGCCAGAAGTCGATCGCCGAGCTTTGGGCAACGAATTTGCCGGGCACTAAGGACAGCTACTACTACAACTTCTACTAGAACTCATGCGCATTCGACCCCTAGTACTTGGGCTTTTGAGCCTACTTCTTGCTGCAGTCATCGCGACTACTGGGTGGCTGCTGACAGCCCTAGTTGACTCCACCAAGCCCTTGTCCTTAGGGGTCGAATCAACCTTTAGTCTTGACTACGTCGAGCCTAAGACTCCACTCGCGGAGGAACTTGAGTCAGACTACGCACCGACGGTAATCCGTAACTCACTGGTTTCATTGGCCGAGCAGAACGGCTACTCCATCTACCGGCTGACTGGCACCGATGACGCAAGCGGGACTTCCCACGAGGTTTTCATCCCGCTGGAGCAAAATTATCCAGCACCGGAACGCATTCCCCGGCTCAACCGGCCGGATGCCTTGAGCCAAGCGGCCAGTGAGTTTGGGTCGCTGGATTACCACGGTGACTACGTCTTGGTTCCCAAAGCAACGGGTGGCAATGCGAACCACTTCTACGAATCGGCCAGGAATGACGGGCTCAGGCTAAGCGAAAAGACGCAGTTCCTTCACCTTATCCAATCGGTCGTATTCCGCCTGCCCGCGTTGGTGGCGATCCTGTTTCTATTTGTCGTTTCCCTTTTTGCCCTGGTATTTGTTCTTCGGGTTTCCGGTCTTAGATTGGCAGCGCTGCGCACAATAAATGGAGGGCACCGCAGTCAAAAAGGCAATTGGCGGCAATGGGCCTTTGTCATCCTCCCACACCTAGTTCTCATTGGCCTTGCGAGTACATTCCTCGCCCGCCAAGGAAGCTATTCTTTTGCCTTCCTGTTCCTCAGGTTCTACGCCGCCGGGATAGGCTTGGCCCTGGCCACCACCGGTTTGGCCGTAGCCGTCACCGCCCCATTGTTGCGCCGCGCAGTAGCGCTGCTGGGGCAGCGTGCCCCCGCAGAGAAGGCGGCGGGAAAAGCGCTGAAAGTAATTTCGGTCTTTACCTGCGTGACCTTTGTAGCAGCGGGTCTTAGCTCAGCGGCTGCGCTCCGCTCCTACCAGCAGGAATCCGAGGCCCAGCAGACCTGGAAATCTCTCGCGGAGTTTGGAGCCTTGCATTTTTCAGCCAACTTCGACGGCCCTGCTGGCCGCGTGGAAGGAGGCGAGCTCTTGCCGCCCAGTGTGCAGCAGAACTTCCGCGACTTCGCGCTCAGCTGGGAACGGGAGCACGGGGCTGTCCTCAGCCATACTTTGCCGAAAGAAGGTACCGGTGTGCCGGACTCCTGCCCCGTGGCACTTGCTAACCGCCAATGGCACGATTTGCAGGATTATCAGTTCCGTCCCGGAGACGACAACCACTCGGTCGACTATTCCGCAGCCCAAGAGCATTTCGCAGCTTCCGTGGATCTGTGGGCTCAGGAATCCGGCGACCTGCTCCTTAAGTCTGCGCAAATTGGTCCGGTCAGTGCCGATCATGCGGTCGGATTCATTAGTGGAACAATGTCGGGGGAACTGGTTCCCGGCGATTGTTTTTACGTGCTTGAAACGGACGATCTATCCGGCTTCGACGCAGACTTCCTAAGCTCCACAGCTTCGAGTAAAAATTTGCTCTTCGCGGATTTCTCGGAACTGGGTCCAGAACTTACCGCTGCCGGCCTCGAAGGCTACGTGTACCCGGTACGCGCGGCCGATCGCGGTCTGGTCGAACTAGTAGCCAGCACGGCGCTGTTCTGGCTGAGTATCCTGAGCGTCCTCGGAGCTTTGCTCGCCACGCTTGCGGCCTTGATAGTCCAGGCGCGCATCCAGCTCCGAGTTCACCGTCGCCTCCTGGTACTCCTCCACAGCGCTGGGCAATCACCGGACAAAACGATGTGGCGACTATTCAAAAGCCAACTGGTCAGCCTGACAGTTGTCGTCATATTGTCCGTCCTGGCTCCGCTACTGCTTCCCAACCCGTTCCTCTACACCTTCACCGCGCTAAGCTGCCTTGTCTTAATCGTCTACCTCGGTTTTGTCCGTCTCAGTATTTCTCAGCACATGTCCGCCTCCCCTAGGAGTCACAATGTCATTGGCTAGCCCCAATCAGTCCCCCACTCTGCCGCCGGAGATTTCCACCTCTCATCTCTGTCTCGCCGCGGAGTCGACTTTTTCTGTGGGGCGCAGCACGCGGATGGTGAAGAAGTCCCTCGTGGAAAATGCAACGTTTTCCCTACCCGGGCCAGGCTTTGTCGCCATCTGTGGAGCCAGCGGTTCCGGAAAGACTTTGCTGCTCAACACCTTGGCCGGGCTCCTGCCGCCGGCGGACGGCCTCCTCCGGATAGACGGTGAGAATGCCTCCGCGTGGAGGATGAAGCGGAGGCGGAGGTTCTGGCGAGAACGCGCAGCGATAATCCACCAAGACCACGGAATCATTCCCGAACTAAGCTGCGAAGATAACCTCACCCTCGGGCTATCCAGGAAGCAATACTCCAAAGAAGAATTGCTGCACTCCCTCGGCGAAGTCGGTCTTGATGTCCCCTTCGACGGGCCGGCAGCTATTCTCAGCGGAGGCGAGCAGCAGCGGCTGGCGATCGCCCGAGCCCTGCTCCGCGGCGCGGCTTATGTGTTCGCTGACGAGCCGACCGCCTCCCTCGACCCCACTAACCGCGACCAAGTTATCGCGCTCCTGCGGCGAGCTGCGGACGGGGGCGCACTCGTTCTGGCCGCCACGCACGATGCCGCAGTTATTGCTGCCGCTGACAGCACCTTGCGCATCAATGATCGCCAGGTCACAGTCTCCGGCTCTGCGCGGGATTAAATCGCGATGCCCGCGGCCTTGGCCACCTTCCGGTACCCGGCCGCATGGTCCGCGACGCTGGCGTGGGCGTTGAGTTCGCTGGGGTTGTCGAGCACGGGCCTGACCCCCGGAAAGTAGACACGTCGGGGGTTAGCTATGCTGCTTGGGTCAGCGTAGCTGATGTGAGTGCTTCGAAGTCATTGGGGGCTAGAAAGTTGCACCAGGAGTGCCGTCTGCGGGTGTTGTAGCGCATGCACCACCGGAAGACTTCTTGGCGACTGATGTCGAAGTGGTCGGGTTTTAAGTTCAATGTTAGCTAAGGGCCTTATTAAAAGCGTTTGGCAACACGCGCTCCTATTTACCTTCGTATCTCGCGAGACGCTGACGTGGATGGCCTCACCATCGACCGGCAGCGTCAGGACTGTGAAGCCATTGCAAAGCAGCGTGGCTTGGACGTTGGACATAGGACATAACTACGTCGATCAGTCCATTTCCGCGTCAAAGAAGAATGTGGCTCGCCCCGACTACGACGCCATGGTGGCATCCTTTGAACGCGGCGAAATCGACGCGATCATCTGCTGGGACCTCGAACTACCCGCCCCACGTCGGTGGGTAGTCCGATCAGTCGGACAAAACTACTCCCGCACCACAGCGTAATAAGGGGTGCACCTTAA
Source organism: Corynebacterium sp. p3-SID1056 (assembly GCF_025152525.1). Lineage (GTDB taxonomy): Bacteria > Actinomycetota > Actinomycetes > Mycobacteriales > Mycobacteriaceae > Corynebacterium. The sequence goes on along the minus strand of NZ_JALXXL010000006.1, from coordinate 40,538 downwards.
AAACATCCGGAGGTGGGGGTAACTCCCCCTCGTTGCCCAGAGACAAAATACGCCAGTGGCGTCTGTACGACGAGCCGAAGGTAGGACAAATTCCAATCCAGAGAGGTCTTGCACTGTTGCGGTGCGGTTGTCTTCTTTCTCACCGTATTGGACCCTGCGAAATTAATTGGATACGATAGGCCCATGTTGATTTCAGGTTCCGTTTTCATGCGGCCGCTCACCAGCCGCTAAGGCGGTTTTCTCCCTCCCGCAGGTTAGAAACCGCTCCGGTCCTTTAGCCGGGCGGCCATTTGCCATGCCCGGCTCCGTTTCAACTCCACGGAGCACACCTGATGTCTACATACGGATACGGCCGTCACGAACATGGCCAAAATTTTCTCACAGACCACAAGATCATCAACTCCATCGTCGATCTTGTAAAACAAACCTCCGGCCCCATCATTGAGATCGGGCCAGGAAGCGGTGCCCTCACCCACCCGATATCCCACTTGGGGAGGGCAATAACGGCAGTTGAGGTAGACGCAAAACTAGCTGCCAAACTCACAAAAAAGACCGCCTCGGCGTCGGTCGAAGTGGTCCATGATGATTTCCTCAACTTCCCGTTACCCGCCACTCCCTGCGTCATTGTGGGAAACATTCCCTTTCACCTCACCACTGCCATTCTTCGAAAGTTGTTGCATGCGCCGGCATGGACTGACGCTGTACTCCTCATGCAGTGGGAAGTCGCTCGCCGCCGGGCCGGGGTAGGTGCAAGCACGATGATGACAGCTCAGTGGTCCCCATGGTTCACGTTTCACCTTGGTTCCCGAGTACCAAGGTTTGCTTTCCGGCCACAGCCAAACGTTGACGGGGGGATCTTAGTGATCCGCCGGGTGGGTGACCCGAAGATCCCGATAGAGCAACGCAAAGCCTTTCAGGCGATGGTGCACACCGTTTTCACCGCCCGGGGACGCGGGATAGGGGAAATTCTCCGAAGGGCAGGGTTGTTTTCATCACGTTCAGAGACACAATCATGGTTGCGCTCGCGAGGAATCGACCCCGCAACCCTACCTCCCAGATTGCACACCAGCGACTGGATCGATCTCTTCCAGGTGACTGGTTCCTCTTCACCGCGCCATCGGCCCATTTCACAATCGGGAAGTAGTCAACGCCCTCCTCAACGGAAAAATCGAGGCCGGCGGCGGTAATCCCCCCACCACCAAAACCGAAATCCACCAGTAGTAGTGAACGACCCATGTTCGTCTACCGTGAGCCGCGTTATGGCAGTGACGTGTTCTCGTCGGGCACAGTCATAGTTCCCGGCGTTGCCAGCGACAGGGTTCTACACCCAGCAGCGGGACCGATCAAAATCACCCGCACGGGGAACGACCCTGCTGGTGGTTTCGATTTTGATGAAAGCGAGGAGACATAGCCCCTCGCCAACTCCCCGTAGCTGGCGAACAGTAGCTCCTGGCGCTGGCGCTCGTTGGTGAGTTTGCGTGCCACATCGAAAGCCTTATCGACTTCCCGGTCCAAGTTGTTGTGAGCCTTGAGCAGAATTGGGTCCATCGATAACGGGTTGTAGTGCTCCGCGAGTGACCGCTGGGGGTGCCCTCGCGTGCCCGCAGCACCAACTGTCCAGCGTCGATGATTCGCTGCTGCGCCTTCTCATCTAGTTCACACAGAGCTGGTCCGCAGTTGTAGCTCCCGATGTACTCCGAAAAACGGAAAAAATAAATAGTGGGGATACATCAACCTTCCACTTTCCATTCTTCCGGCTCAGAGTATTGAGGGGTCTGGGACCGGGTCCGTAAACCCTTTATGTTTTTCGCGCACAGCGGTTTTTAGCGACGCACCCTATAGGTTTTCCGCAGAACTTATATGTGTTTCTGTGCACCCCATATGTTGTCTGTTTTAGCGGTATTTCGTTGTTAATTCCGCACGCGCGCATCAAATGGTTATTTATCGACGACACTCCGTCGAGTTCAAGTTCAACGTGTAGTGCTTAACCTCTGCGATGAACTCTTTGATCCCGGGACGTGATGAGGACTGGGGCTATTGTGCTCCCCCGAACGCTACGGCCCGGGGGCACGAGGCTGTGTCGCAGGTGCAAGCGAGAGGACCACTAGCGAAACACAGACCGCTGAGTCGACGCAGTCACGGTAAAGACGGAGCCGTCTAGGCGGTGCTCGAGGTTGCGCGAGATACGGTGACGCTGGGCGTCGGTAAGCGATGCGCATTCGGCGACATCGATGGAAAGCTGGACTTTGCCGTCCGTCGTGTTGACGCCCTGGCCGCCCGGAGTCGACGATTTCGCGAAACGCTCCGCGAGATCGGCGGCGATGACCGCACCGTCGGGGATCCCCGGGCCGGGCGCTATGGTCATGTCGTTCATGCCGCCCAGCCTAGGTGCCCACAACCCTTTCTCGTCTCGGCGGAAGCGGAGACCGCGTCGCGACGGCCGGGATCCAGCCTCAGTATTATCCTCGTCACCGGTTGATTCGAACGCTTTTTGCTCCTCCTTCTCCCGTCGGGCTTCGATTTTAGCGGCCTCCGCAGGTGGCATTGATCGCTGGATCCGCTCGAACTACCGGTTCCGATCAGCGGTCGAAGGATTTTCGCAGCAGCCGGACCTGCGGCGCCGGTGCCGCCGCCGTAGCCTGACGAGCATCCCCGCCATGACGGCCATCACGACGGCAGTCCCGGCACCGATGATCCAGGGATTACCGAGGAGCCCACCGACGCCTGCGAGTGCTCCGCCCGCCGCGATGAACGGCAGGCCGCAGCAGAGCAGCGACGGAAGCGCGCAGCATGCCAGCAAGAGCAGCCCGGTCACTGCAGCGACGACGGGACCGGCGCGCCATTCGTCGCGGTCCTGATCGGCGCTCATCGTCTGCTTCAGGATGAGATCTCCCCGATTGCCTGCGTTGCCGTTCATGCGCAGCACGACAGCAGCGACGGGTCGGTGGTGAAGGCCTTCGCGGCGATCCGGATGCCCTCGGCCATGGTCAGGTAGGGGGCCCAGGCGTTGGCGACCTCGGCGACGGTCCTGCCGAGCACGTGGACGCCTGCGGCGGCGAGCTCCCCGGCGTCCTTGGCGACGGCGGTCAGGCCGAGGATCTCTTTCGTCTCGGCGTTCACGACGATCTTGATGAACCCGCGGGTGTCGCGGTTCACCAAGGCGCGGGGCACGTGGTGCAGGGGCAGGACGCGGCAGTCGCAGCGGATCCCCGCGGCGAGGACGTCCTTCTCGGTCATCCCGACCGCGCCGATCGCGGGCCCGGTGAACGTCACCCGCGGCAGGCGGGCGCAGTCGACGGACCGGTCGGCGTCGGCGAACGCGTTCTCGGCGACGAGGGTGCCGTGGTGGGCGGCGACGTAGACGAACTCGGGGTGCCCGGTCACGTCGCCCGCGGCCCAGACCCGCGGGTTCGAGGACTGCAGCCGGTCGGAGACGACCACCTCGCCGGAGTCTCCGGTATTCACCCCGACCGCATCGAGGTTCAGGCCATCGGTGACGGGACGGCGTCCGAGGGCGACCAGGACCTGGTCGGCGCGGAACTCCTGCGAGCCGCCGGACAAGGCGGCGGTCACGACGGCCTCGCCTCCCGTGCCGCGGGAGACCCGGGTGGGCACTGCGCGGCTGACGACGCGGATACCCTCGTCGGCGAACACCTCCTGGAGCGCCTTCGACACCTCCGGCTCCTCCTTCGACGCGAGCCGGGACCGCACGAGCAGCGTGACCTGCGAGCCGAGGCGGGCGAACAGCTGCGCCTGCTCCAGGGCGACGTAGCCGCCGCCGAGCACCAGCAGCGACTCGGGGACCTCCGTCAGTTCCATCGCCGTGGTCGAGGTCAGGTATCCGGTCTCCTCCAGGCCGTCGATCGGCGGTGCCCACGGGCGAGAACCAGTCGCGACCAGGTAGTGGTGGGCCTCGATGGTCTCGACGCTTCCGTCGGATCCGGCAACATCGAGAACCGGCGCATCAGGGGTGCCCACGAACGAGGCGTCGCCGCGGAGGACCTGCCAGCCGTAGGAGTCGGCGACGTCGGCGTACTTCTCGCCGCGCAGCGACTCCACCAACGCTTGCTTCCCAGCGATCAGCGCGGGCATGTCGACGGGATCCGCCGTCGTCGCGATCCCGGGGAACCGGGTTGCGGCGTCGACCGCGACGTGCCGCGCGCCGGCCGCGGCAATGAGCGCCTTCGACGGGACGCAGCCCGTGTTCACGCAGGTGCCGCCGAGCGTCCCGCGCTCGATCATCACCACCGACTTCCCGAGCGTGCTGGCGCGGATCGCAGCGGTGAACGCGCCGCCTCCCGATCCGATGATGGCGAGATCGTACTTCGTAGGCATCGCTGCTCCTGTCAACTCTTGGCTTTCTGCTCTGTCTCAGCCATACTGGACCTTCCAGTGCAGGGGAAGGTCAAGCGCGGCCACGGAGGGAGACAGTAATGTGGATCGGAGAACTCGCCGAGAGGGCGGGCACTACCGCGAAGACCCTTCGCTTCTACGAGGAACAGGGCCTTCTGCCCCCGACCGAGCGCACGCCGTCCGGATACCGCGACTACGCGCCCGAGACGGTCGCTCGGATCGACTTCATCCACCGCGGCCAGGCCGCGGGCCTCACCCTCGCCCAGATCCGCCAGATCCTCGACATCCGCGACGGCGGCCATGCGCCCTGCGAGCACGTGCGCGACCTGCTTGACGTGCGCCTCGCTGAGATCGAGCAGCAGATCGCGCAGCTCTCCGTGCTGCGCGACACTATCGCGGACCTTAGCCAGGACGCCGCGCACCCGGATCCTGAAACGTGCAGCACCGATCAAGTGTGTAGGTACTTGTAGACGGCGGGAGTCAATGACTCAAACGCTACAACCCCGATATGCGCTAGCGCATGTCGATGCCGCCGGTGCCCAGCTCGATGATTTTGGTGGTGGCCGCGATAGCACACAGCAGCGGCATCGGGGCGGAGGCCTGCAGCGCGAAGTGGTGGACTCGGAAGGACGCGTTGTTCACGCCGATTTCGTCCGCAGCCTGGGTGATCTCCAGACGAGTCTTGGCGATCTTTTCCGCAGATGGCCCGCACTAGCTGCCGAAGGCGTAATGCCCGAAGCTTCAGAAGCCGAACGCTTTCATTGGATAACACTCCTTTTGATGGTGTTAACGAGAGGGAGTAACTTTGCAACGACATACCTGCGATTTTAAATTTAACGTGTAGCGTTATTGACGCTTCGCGTTATGGGGGGATAGGGTGAAGCATGATCCAGTCGTTCGGGAACCGAGAGACGGAACTCGTGTTTTGCGTGAGCGGGTTCCGAAACTGGATACTCGGATCCACAAATCGGCGAACAAGAAGCTCCACCAACTCGATGCTGCAGTTTCCCTGGACTCCCTTCGCGTACCTCCAGGGAATCGCCTAGAAGCTCTAAAAGGCGATAGGAAGGGGACGTTCAGTATTCGAGTGAACGACCAGTGGAGAATTACTTTTCGGTGGACGAGTGCGGGGCCCGAACAAGTGACCATCGAGGACTACCACTAAGGAATGCCATGTCGAACAAGCTTTACCCGCCGATTCATCCTGGAGAGATTCTGCTTGAGGATTTCATTGAAGGATTTGGAATCACTCAGCACAAACTTGCCGTGTCTATTGGGGTTCCCCCTCGTCGTATCAACGAGATTGTGCACGGGAAACGTGGAATTACGGCTGACACCGCGCTCAGGCTCGGAAAACTCTTTGGCGTCGAGCCTATGTTCTGGATGAATCTGCAGAACCAGTATGAGATTGAGGTGGCGGAGGACAAGGCCCTTGCCGAGATCGAGCGGATTCAGCCGGTCCAAGCTGCCTCGGCGTAGACCCGACCTAGGGGATTTGGGGCCGCCGCCTCGTGGACTTGAGCTCCGAGCGCCTTTTCTTAGCTTCGAGTCGGCGCCGCACCGAGCCCCGTGTTGGCTTCGTCTTACGCCGTGGGGGAGGCGGTGGCGCGAGGGCCTCGCGCAACAGCGTGGCCATGCGCTCGCGAGCCTCGGACCGGTTGCGGACCTGTGATCGTTGCGTCGACGCGCTCACGGTAAGCACGGTGCCGTCAAGTCGGTGCTCGAGGTTGCGGAAGATGCGGCGGCGGTGGGCGTCGTTAAGCGATGAGCACGTAGCGATATCGACGGAAAGCTGCACTTTGCTGTCCGTAGTATTGACGCCTTGGCCGCCTGGTCCCGACGACTTCGCGAACCGCTCCGTCAGGTCGGCGGCGACGATGACCAGACCCCCGGGGATCCCTGGGCCAGGCGCGATGGTCAGGTCGTTCATACCGCCCAGCTTAGTTAGAGTTGTTTCCGGATCAGACCTGCCGTGCGAGATCAGGGTAGTGTACGACCACTCCGTCACCGTCGACCTCCAACTCCACGTCGACTCCCCGTGTTCCGCTTTCGTATCGGACAGTTTCAGCATCGACGGAGCTGTAGTACTGCTCTGATGCGATCACCTGGAGGGACGGCATATCAATCCAAGCCATGATCAGCTGCGTTTTCGGAACCTGAGTCTCAAGCAGCGTCAAGCGACGAATAGGCATTGTGTTGGTGAGAGGGCACAGACCGAGATCGCAATCGAGTGCGGCTTTCAGGTCGGCTGACTGGACGATACCGGGGGAGGGCAGATCTTCAGGCTGGGCGCCCTCTTCATTGGTTTCCGCCGACCACACGCCTTGCTCGGACCTAAACAGCTCGAGGCTTCGCCCCCATCCGTCGCCTTCAACGTTCACCGACACACGTTCGGTCACCCAGTTCTCTGCGGCGCGCAGCTCCCACGTGGTCTCGTATCCATCGCCGTATTGCACTCCGGAAGCGGTCAAACCGGCTCCTAAAAAATGAACTGCGGCCTCGTTCCGGATGAGGGGAGTCGCGACATGCTCCCACTTATACGTGCGCTCCATGGTGAGGGTTTTACCACGCTTGATGGTGCGAAAAGGCAGGTAGCTTTCGACTGAAACTCGGTTGAGTTCAAATTTAGCGTGTAACGCGAGGCGTTAATGACGTTTCGCGTTATTGGGGAGGTAGGTTGAAGACGCTGTCTCTAACTCCGGTTTTCGTTCGGCCTCGGTCCATTCCGCTACCTCGTGTGAAGAATCTGCAAGCGGTATCGGGCCGTTGAACTATTAGGTTCACCCACAGTTCCCGTGCCTGCACGCATCGAGAAGGACCAGGTGGTGAACTCGAATGACTCGCCTGGTCCAACGTGTGTGTGCGCTCGGCGCGTGGTTTAACCCTATAAGACTTGCCGGTCACAGCCTCAGCGTTTCGGTCGTGCAGCCCGCAGGCCGTTCAAAATCACGATGACCTCGGCGACCTCGTGAACCAACACGACGGCGGCCAAGCCCAGCACGCCGCTGATCGCCAGCGGCATCAGCACGATGATGATGGCCAGAGACAGCACGATGTTCTGGTTAATAATCCTGCTGCCTCGACGGGCGTGCTGCAGCGCCTGCGGGATCAACCGGAGGTCGTGGCCGGTGAAGGCGACGTCAGCGGACTCGATTGCGGCGTCAGAGCCGGTCGCTCCCATCGCTATGCCCACCGTCGCGCCCGCCAGCGCAGGAGCGTCGTTGATGCCGTCGCCAATCATCGCCGTCGGCGTCTTGGAGGAGAGCTCGGCGACGATGCTTGCCTTGTCCTCCGGGCGAAGCTCAGCGCGCACGTCGTCGATTCCGGCGATTTCAGCCAGCGCCCGGGCGGTGCGAGCGTTGTCACCGGTGAGCATGCTCACTTCCACGTCGTTGGCGTGCAGGGTCTGCACAGCTTCGGGCACCTCGGGCCGCAGCTCGTCGCGGACCCCGATCGCCCCGGAGAGGGCATCATCGACGGTGACAAGGACGCAGGTTTGGCCCTCGGACTCCATGCGCTCAACGTCTGACTTTAGTGGCCCGGCGTCGATCCACCGGGGGCTGCCCACCAGCACCCGTCGACCTTCGACGGTGCCGCCGATGCCATGTCCGGCTTCCTCGCTGATGTCCTGGGCGGCGGGCGCTTCGGGCACCGCTGCCGCGATCGCCGCAGCGAGGGGGTGCGTCGATTGCTGCTCAACTGCCGCCGCAAAGGCAAGCACCTGCGCCCGATCGAATCCGTTTGCCTGGACCACGTCGGTAACCTCGGGCTGGTTGCGGGTAAGGGTTCCGGTCTTGTCCACTGCCAGGTGACGGATGCCGCCGAGCCGCTCGAACGCAGCGCCGGACTTGATAACCACGCCGAACTGGCTGGCCGCGCCAATCGCGGCCACGACCGTCAGCGGCACGGAGATTGCCAGCGCGCACGGCGATGCTGCGACCAGGACCACCAACGCGCGGGTGATCCACGTCTCGGGGTCTCCCAGCAGCGAGCCAATCACGCCGACCAGCACTGCCAGGATCATCACCCCGGGCACTAGGGGTTGGGCAATCCGGTCGGCGATCCGGGCGCGGTCGCCCTTTTCCGCCTGCGCCTGCTCGACCAGGTCCACGAGTGTGGTCAGTGAGTTGTCCGTTCCAGCTGCGGTCGTCTCGACCTCCAGCACGCCGGCGGAGTTGATTGCTCCCGCGGGCACCTCGTCGCCGGGCGCAACCTCCTCCGGAATGGATTCTCCGGTGATCGCTGAGGTGTCAAGGCTGGAGCGTCCGGACCGAATGATGCCGTCCGTGGCGATCCGCTCTCCGGGGCGCACGAGCATCAGCTCGCCGGTCACGAGGTCCTTCGCTGCGACTTCGACTGCCGTGCCGTCGCGCAGCACCGTCGCGGTTTGCGGTACCAGCTTCAACAGTGCCCGCAGTCCGCCTTGGGCCCGGTCCATCGCCTTGTCTTCCAGTGCCTCGGCGATCGAGTACAGGAACGCCAGCGCCGCGGCCTCTCCGACGTAACCGAGGATCACCGCGCCGACCGCGCTGATCGTCATAAGCAAGCCAATGCCGAGCTTGCGCTTCGTGACAAGGTTTCGAATTGCGCCGGGCGCAAACGTATATGCACCTAGCAGCAGGCTGACCCAGAATAGTACTGTCGCGGGTGTCTCTAGCCCGGACCAGCCCAGCGCCAGGCCTATGCAGAGGGCTACGCCGGAGAAGATTGGCAGTAGCAACTCGGGGTCCTTCCACCATGGCCGATCGAGATCTTCGATCTCCGTGGCTGGTTCGTGTTCGCATCCGCATGCTGAACTCATGCGTCTGCTCCTTTCCCGTCGCAGCCGGGCACCGAGCACTCAGGGTCGATGCACGGGGCGTTTTCGTCGACAGCCAACGTCGCGTTCACTAGCGCGTTGAGCGCTGTCGCGAGGTGCGGATCGGCGATTTCGTAGCGTGTCTTGCGGCCCTCCGGCTCGGCGACGATGATGCCGCAGTCACGCAAGCAGGTCAGGTGGTTCGAGACGTTCGAGCGGGTCAGGTCCAGGTCGCGCGAAAGCACAGCCGGGTAGCTCGGACCGTCGAGTAGGGTCATCAGGATTCTGGAGCGCGTCGGATCCGCCATGGCCCGGCCGAGCCGGTTCATGACATCGAGGCGTGAAGCAATGGTCAGCATGTGCTGAACTATACAGCAGGTACTGAACTATTCAACAGGCACTGAACTGACATTGAAGCAAAGAGCTTGCGACCTGCAGGCATTAGTCGATGGGATAGCTGGTAACTGGGCCTTCGCGATTCGGCTGCCAACCCAACGCGGGGGCGACATGCGTGGCGAAGTTGTCCAAGATCTTCACGTTGACGTCGACGCCGATCCCGGTGGGGATGGTGATGGGTAGGGTGTCGGCGGACATGACGGCGGCGTCGGCTTTGAGCTGCTCAATGAGTTTGTCCGGCTCGGCGGCGTGGGTGCGGCCGAAGCTGGAGGCGCCGACGTCGGGAAGCATGCCCACCTGATCGGAGCCGGAGGCCTGCATGCCGAACAACTGCATGTCCGCGCCGTCGACGATGGGGAAGACGGAGCGGGACACCGACACGCGCGGCGTCCAATCGTGGCCCGCCTTCTTCCACGCGGCGCGGTAGCGGCTGATCTGTTCCGCCTGGATTTCGCCCAGGGTCTGAGCGGTGGTCTCGGAGACCAGGGTGGAGGACATCAGGTTGAGCCCGTCCTTGGCGGTTTGCTCGGCAGAAGCGTGGGTGCCGGAGCCGTAGAAAATGTGCTTACGTAGCTCGGGCACCATGGGGAAGATCGACAGGGTAGAGCCGGGCTGGAACATGTTGGGGTACTGCCGGTCCAGCGGTGCGGCGGTGGCGAATCCGTTGCCGTCCACTGCATCCATGAACGCCTCGAGGTGGGCTCGTGCCACGTCCGCGCCGTTGGGCGCTTTACCCTTGTAGCCGAAGGCCTCCCAGCCGCGGTCAGCCACCTCGGGGGCGCCGCGCGAGACGCCCAGGGCCACGCGGCCACCGGAAATTTGGTACAGCGACGCGGCCTCTTCGGCGAGGTAGAGCGGGTTTTCATAGCGCATGTTGATGACACCGGTGCCCACCTCGATGTGTTTGGTGGTGGCCGCGACAGCCCCCAGCAGCGGCATCGGGGCGGAGGCCTGCGGCACGAAGTGTTGGACACGGAAGGACGCGTTGTTCACGCCGATTTCGTCCGCAGCCTGGGCGATCTTCAGATGAGTCTTGGCGATCTTTTCCGCAGATGGCCCGCGCTGGCCACCGAAAGCGTAATGCCCGAAGCTAAGGGAAGAATACGAACGCTTTCATTGGATACCACTCCTTTTGATGGCGTTAACGAGAAAGTAACTTTGCAACGAGATACCGTGGACTCAAGCTCGACGTCTAGGGGCGTAGCAAGACGGTAGATCGCTTTTTCGATTCGACGCTTTGGGGCACTACCGGGGTCCCCGGTGGTCTTCTTAGATTGAGGAGGATGCCGTGGCTGACTGAGCCGTAGTCCGAGTTTCCGCACCCCTGGCCTCTGGTGTACGCGCTAGCTCTGCTCGGGGTAGCGCACGAGGAGATCGTTGCCGATGACTGCGCCGTCGTTGAGCGTTGCCTCGCTCACCTTCGCCCCGGCTGCGCCCAAGCCCATAATGTGGCCAACCTCGTCACCGTGGGCGATGAGGCGGTCGGCGATGATACGCCGGTGGCAGCGCCACCACACCGCCTCGGCGCACATGATCGCGGTGGGGGTTTCGGCGGCGTTCGCCCGTAGCTGCGAGATCGCGTCGGAGAATTCCTCGCCCAGCGCATGGTCGGCGTAATTGTGGAAGCTGCGGTTACGCCAGTTGCCGTTAACCTCAAAAGGCACCGAGTGAGACACGTTGCGCCGTCCGGTGAGGCCCTCGCTTCTGCTGTAAGTGATGCCACATGTGGGAAGGTGTTCGGCAAGGTGGTCGCCGTTGAACCACGGGTACTTCCTGGACCCGGGCAGCTTGCGCACATCTACGATGGATGTCACACCGGCAGCCTTGATCATTTCAGCGAAGTCCTCGAACTCGAGGTTGGAGTGGCCCACGGTGAAAATGCGCATGTCACCAATGCTAGGACCCGGCCGTTGGATTGTATACAGTAAATGACGAGTGTCATAGAAGGAGCAGGCCTCCATATCTGGAGACGTGAGCATGACAAGCGAAGGATTTCCTATGCGCGACATTGAAAGCCTTATTGCCGTCGACGATCCTGCCTGGCCCCATCTACAGCAGGCACTGACCGAGTCCGACGCTATTGTGCTCCCCATTGACCCTGAGCAGGGACGCCGCTCGCTGTGGGAATTGCAGGTTACTGCTGCGTCGATGATGGGAGCTGTCGCGCTTCACTCGGGCGGCATCGTCGCCGAACGAGGCTGGGTGCGATTGTACGGCGGCGGGAGTGGGCACTTGCCGAGCATCGCCAAAGCCAACGGGCTGGGAGGCCACATTGCGGTGCCACCCGGCGAGCTCATCGTTGGGCACGACGTCCTCGGCGGCCTATTTGCCATCGATGGCGGCGCGCTGGGGGTAGCACCCGGCGAGGCCTGCTACTTCGGCCCGGACACGCTCACATGGGACGGCCTCGGCGGCGGCTACTCGGCGTTCCTTATGGCAGCGCTGGGCGGAGGGCTGGAGGCAGTTTTTAACGGGCTGCGTTGGCCTGGTTGGCAGGATGAGGTGGCGTCGTTGGCGTTGTCGCAGGGCATTTCCCTCTACCCTCCGCCGTCCACCGTCGAGGGCAGTGACGTGAGCAAGGTGACGAGGTCCGTGGTCAGCATCCAAGAGTTGCTGGGGTATACGTGACACGAAGGCGGCGCCCGAAACGCAATCACTCCTTGGTCCGCGAACACCCGACGTGTGCTATCACATCCACATGAACGAAAACGCAAAGCTTGCGCGAGTCTTCGCCTACCCATTTGGCGACATTTACGGCAACTATGTGGCCAAGGTGGAGCGGAAAGGCCACACGCGAGACGAGCTCGACGACGTCCTCGGGTGGTTCACCCAGCTGAGGCCCGAGGGGATCCACGCTGCAGCTGAATCAGGGAAGACGCTCCAGGACTTCTTCGAGGATCTTTCGCTCACCCCGAATGCCGACCTGATTGCCGGCAAGGTGTGCGGTGTCCGGGTAGAAGAGGTCGAAGACGATCTCATGCGCCGCATCCGCATGATGGACCTGCTTGTCGACGAGCTCGCCCGCGGCAAGAAAATCGAAAACATCAAGCGCGGCTAGATTTGGATGACTATACGCGTCACGCTTGCTGCGCCACAGCACGCTGCCGCGGTCGCAGGACTTTTGCGCGACTTTAACGCCGAGTTTTCGACCCCGTGCCCGCCGTTGGAAGTGGTTGAAAAACGCTTCGCGCAACTGATCGCGGGGGACCAAGCCTATGTGGTGCTGGCGCAAGATACAGAGCCGACCGGTTTTGCCCTCATTACGCTGCGTCCGAGCCCGTACTACGCTGGTCCTATTGCCACGCTCGACGAACTTTACGTGCGCCCCGCGCTGCGCGGACAAGGTATCGGCTCGCGCATCATGGAGCTCGCGGAGTCGCGCGCTCGCACGCTGGGTGTGGGAGAGGTGCAGATCAACGTCGATGAAGTGGACGAGGCCGCGCGCCGCTTTTACGAGCGTCGCGGCTACTCCAACATTGAGGCAGGCCAGAACTACCGAATGCTCTGCTATGTCAGGCCGTTGTAGCGCCGGTGGATCGAACCACAATCGCCCATTCGGGCTTCATTAGAGCGTTGCGACGGCTTTCGCCATTGCGTGCAGCGTCGTTGTTGCGTGCTTGAGTGCTTCCGGTTGGTCCGCCATTTCAGAGGCGCGGATGACGGCGGCGTTGATTAAGGCGATATCGGTGGGGGAGACCCCAGGACAGAAGCGCTCCACGATGTCTTCAAATCCAGCGTGTGCTGCTTGGACCTCTTCGTTCGCAAACGCGTCGGGGAATTGGTGCGCTGCGGTCATCAGCGGGCCGTGGGATCCGTGGATAAACAGGTCGAGCATCGCATCCACGTAGGCACAAATCCGCGCTTCCGGCTCCGGGGGTGCGTCCTGGACTGCGGCGGAAAGCTTCTCGTTCCATTTTTCGGTAGCGAGGACGAGGAGCTGGACCATGAGGTCGTGCTGGGAGGCGGCATAGCGGTAGACGCTGGAGCGCGCCAGGCCGACTTCGGAGGCCACCTCGGCCAGGGTGGGAACCCTCCCGGCACTGTCGATGATTAAGCGCTCCGCGGCCTCGAGCACTGCGCGGTGTTGGACCGCGCGGTGCTCGGCCACGGTGGATTCCGTAATTTTCGGCATGCTACCAGTTTAGCGCTCCGAAAGCGTACTACTTCGACGCCTTGAGGTTGCCGTCCACCATCTCGAGCACGCGGTCGCAGTGGCCGAGTACTTCGTAGTCGTGGGTGACCATGACCCCGGCGACGTTGAACTCGTGGCACTCGCGGGCGAGCAGCTCGACAATTTCCTGGGAGCGGTTGCGGTCGAGGGCGGCGGTGGGCTCGTCGACAAGCAGCACCTGCGGGTTTGCCACAAGGGCGCGCGCAATGCCGACGCGCTGGCGCTCGCCGCCGGACAGGCTGCCGGGGCGGTGATGCGCGCGCTTGGTCATGTCAACCTTCTCGAGTAGCTCGGCGTTGGAGTAGCGGCCGCGTTCGCCCGCGACGCGGGCAGCCAGTTCAAGCTGTTCTTCGGCGGTCAGTGCCGAGGGAAGACTGCCGGAGGACTGGAAGACGAAGCCGATGTGCTTGCGGCGGACCTCTGCCAGCCCGGCGCCGTCCAAGCCGGTGATCTCGTGGCCGGCGACGGTGACCTGCCCGGAATCCGGCGAGGTGAGCGCGCCTGCGACGGCGAGCAGCGTCGATTTGCCTGAGCCCGAGGGGCCGACGATGGCGACGAACTCGCCGGGGTTCACGCTCAAGTTGACGCGGTTGAGCGCGGTGACTTGGGAGTCGCCGTCGCTGTAGTTGATAGTAACGTCGATAAGTTCAAGTGCGGGGCTCATCGGTTCTCTCCTAGGGCTGCGAGCGGGTTGGTGCGGGTGACGCGGTACACAGCGACGAGTGCGCCGATTAGGCCCGCGACAAACAGGATGAGGCTGCCGCCAATGACGGAGCCGAACTCGGTGGCATACGGCATGGCAGTCTGTTCCAGCAGGCTGCCGAGTCCGACGGCGATGAGCGCGCCGGCGAGAATCGAGATCGCGAGGATGGTGACGGCCTGGCCGATGCTGTCGCGCAGGAGGAAGCCCTTGGTTGCGCCCATGGCACGCAGGGTGGCGATGCTGCTTGCGCGCTGGATGGTCCACACCAGGAAAAATGCGCCGGTGACAAGGGCGGCGATGACGAAGAGGAACCACTTAATCATGGTCAGCGTCATCATCTCGGCGGTGTAGCCGGGGGAGGAGTCGAAGCTCTCCTTTAGGGTGCGCACGTCAAAACCCGCGGCCTCGGTGAGCGACTCGGCGTCGGGTTTGTCGGCCGTTTTGGCCACGACCACTGAGGCTTCGTCGTAGGCCTCGGGGTTGACCGCTTCGCCGTGGCGGGCGCCGGCGTGGATTTCCTGCCACACATCAATTGGCAGGTAGGCCACGTCGACGTGGCCGAAGGTGCGCTGGCCATCGGCGAAACCAACGACGTTGAGCGGGGTATCCAGGCGGTCGATGGTAATGGTGTCGCCCACGGCAATGCCCTCGTCTTCTAGCGTGGAGGAGACAATCACATCGTGCGGGGTCGTCGTCTGGCTGTCTGCCTCGACCTGCGTCGCCATGTCTGGCAGGCCCTCGGGGGCGATAAAGGAGTCGGGTTCGACGCCGAGCAGGGTGAGATCCACGGCGGTGCCCTCTTGGTTGTGGGCGTTGGCGATGGTCAGGCCAAGCGGAGCTGCGTCCTCGACCCCGTCGAGCGCGGCGAACTTCTCCGCCTGGTCGGTTTCGACGATCGAACGGGTGAAGGCGGAGTCGGTTTGGGTGCCGTCCTCAAAGGCGATGACATCGGCGTCCAAGGCCTTAAGCCCGGAGACGCCGTCGTTGACCAGCCCTGCGGTGAGTCCGGAGATGATGACGACGAGCAGGGACATCAGCCCCAGCACGGCGCCCATCAAGAGAAAGCGGGTGCGCGCAAAAAGCATTTCGCGCCAAGCGAGATACATAGTGAAACGTCCTGAAAATCCTGGTGGTAGTGCGGCCGGGCGGCCGCACACCACATGTTAGCAACATAGTGTCGCGAACATGGAAACGGGGCGTCGCCAAACTACGCGCCGGGGGTCACATGCTCAGTCTTCACACTGCGGTGCCGTACCCTTGAGCACCATGGCCACGAAGTACAAGTTTTCCCTTCCGAATGAGCACTGGGCGCAGGTATCGACGCCCGCGAACATGGATTTTCTGCTCACCCGTCCAGCGGATGCCGAGCAGTCCGTGTTCATGCCGCCAACGATCAGCGGGCTGACCGCCACGCTCGCTGAGGACGCCGACATGCAAGCGGTGATGAAAGATAACCTCGCACGCCTAGAGCAGGCCGGACAGAACCCGCGCGTGGAGCAGGGCGAAGTAAGCCCGGACGGCAACGCGGGCCTGCAGCAGGTCACGCTAAGTGCCTCCGCTGAGGACGGCACCCGCGGCGAGGTCGCCCAGCTGCAGAACTACCTCATCTTGCGTGAGCGGGGCAGCGTGACCCGTTGGGTAGTCATGGTGGTGCTCACCGCGGACGTGGGCCGGATCCAGGAGCTGGCACCGGAGTTTCAAAAGCTGCTCGACTCCATCGAATTCGTCTAACACACAATGTCAGCGCGCTCCCCGGAAAACATTCTTCTGCGTCTTGGTGACGATCAGGAGGAGAAAGTGCGGTCGATTTACGCAGCGCTGCACCAGCGGGGCTTGCCGCTGCAGCACCAGCGCCCGCACATTTCGCTCACGTTTGCACAGAAGTTGGAGCAACGAGTCGTGGAGGAAGCCGCAGCCCTTTTGCCGCCCCTGCTACCTGCGCGACTGGACCGGGTGGGCGTGGTGGTCTTTGGCACGAAGTCGAAACAGACCGTCGCCTGGCTGCTTGAAGCGCCGGAGGAGCTCGACGCGGCGGCCCGGACGCTGAGTGCGTTGAACTCGCATGGTCGCGGGGCACGGTGGGTGCCGCACCTGACCATGGGGCTGCGCATCCCAAAAGCAACGGTGCCTGACTACCTCAGCGCGCTCGCCGAGGTGACCAGTCCGCACTTCAAGACACTTTCCGCCGAAAAAGCCGTCTACTTTCGCCCTGCTACTGGCGAGGAGTTTGCGTTGTAGTACCCCGGGACGGCATGACCACCGTGGGGTACTTGCGCACGTAGCCGACCGCGATGATCGTGAGCGCAGCCAATGCGCCAAGTACGGTTTCGGCCGTTCGTGCCAGCAGCATGGGGCCGACCGGGGCTGCTTGCACCGTCTGGATCATCAGTAGCGCAGTCGGGGTAATAAAGCTCGCGGCGATGGTGTAATTGCGCGTGACGTACATCTCGGTGAGGTATTGCAGGATGACGATCCATACCACGATTTGCCAACCCTGCAGCGAGTGGGAGAGCAAAAAGCCAGTAATGGCAATGCCGCTCAGCGTGCCCAAGACGCGCTCGATGGCGCGGTAGTACTGCATCTTGAAGCGCGAGTTCACCAGAGGCGCGACGGAGGCGACCATCGCCCAGTAGAAGTGGGAAAGCGGGTCGATGAGATTGACCGAAACCAGCCCGATGGTGCCGGCGAGCAGGGGCGAGAAGAAAAAGCGGCTGGCCTCTACCCGCAGTCGTCGCCGCGGCATAGGGCCGGCATCCGGGGCGCGGTTCGGGCGCTCGGGTTCGTGCGCGTCGCCGCCCGGGCCCTCGCCGATGAGGTGAGAGAGTTGGCCGAGCACAAGGCACACCAGCGCGGCCCCGCCAGCGATGGCGAACGCGAGCAGCGGGTGCACCGGATTGTCGAGCGAGCCGACCGCGGCCACCGAGAAGATCACAAACACCGACCCGGTCGGCTTCATATCAGTGGCCAGCGCGATCGTCGCCCACACCGAGGACGTCACCGAGCTCACCAGCAGCAGAATCCACGGGCTGAGGCTGAACCAGGCGATCGTCGCGCCGAGCGTCACCGATAAGGTCAGCGCGAGTCCAGCGAGGATATGGTGGTGCAGCCGCATGGTGCGCGTCGCGTGCCTGCCGTACACCCCGGTAAACGCACCAAAGCTCGCGTAAATAGCCAGGTCAAGTCGCCCAAGCGCCAGCAGCGCAAACATGGGGATGGCCACGCCCAGCGCGGTGCGAAACGCAGGAATATGGTCGCGCCTGGCGGGCCCCATGTGAAACAGCGGGCTGAAATGGTGCAACGTTGGCCTCCCTAGTGCAGAACTTTGACGGACGCCGACTGACTTTAATCAGTCGCGGCGGGGGAGGTGCTCGTTGGCGTCGAGAAGCAGAGCCCCTGGCACGTCGAGCTTGCTTGTCGACGCCCCGACCACCACATTCCCATACCCCGTCCCCGCAGTCAGCACCGCGGTATGCCCGAAGACTTCACGCAGGCCAGCGAGCTCCTCGCGGGTGGTGGGCAACCCCTGTGTGTCGCCAATGTTGGCCAAGAACAACCCGCCAGGGCGCAGCGCGCGGCGGGCGGCGGTGTAGAACTCCACGGTGGTCAGCGCGCGCGGGGTGGTAGGGCCGGCGAACACATCGCGAACAATCAGGTCCTGTGAGCCCGGCGCGAGCGCGTGGGTAAAGGCGCGGGCCTCGGCGACTGCCAGCGTGACCGGCGGGTCGAACGCCCAGCGCACCAGGGCAGCAAGTTCGCGGTCCAGCTCGACCGCCACGTTGGAGGAGCGTGG
This sequence comes from Corynebacterium sp. p3-SID1056, assembly GCF_025152525.1. GTDB lineage: Bacteria > Actinomycetota > Actinomycetes > Mycobacteriales > Mycobacteriaceae > Corynebacterium. The sequence continues at coordinate 22,327 of NZ_JALXXL010000006.1, read as the reverse complement.
GTAACGGTGCTGCACGTATGAGGCGAAGGAGCACGCGCCCGCGCCCAAGTGCACAGCGGAGAAGTCTTCGGGCAGGGGACGCGCCGCGATGATTTCTGCGAACCAGCGCATGTAGTCGTAGTGGAGCACTTCCGGTGCGTCCAACACAACATAGGAGGACGGCACACGGTTGACCTCAAGCGTGTAGCCGCCATCGCGCGCCGGGTCGGCGAGGATGGCGGCGGTGCCCGTGGCGATGGGGTACGTGCCCTCGATGCGCTTCTTGGGGGCGCGAGGCTTGCCGCGGCTCACGTGATTTGGCCCAGGCTTAGCCCAGAAACGCCTTGTCGGACAAGGTTGCGCCCTTGATTGCGGCGAACTGCGCGAGCAGATCGTGGACGGTGAGCTTGCGCTTCTCCTCGCCTTCGGTCTGCCAGACAATGCGGCCTTCGTGCATCATGATCAAGCGGTTGCCAACGCGCAGCGCCTGCTCCATGTTGTGGGTCACCATGAGCGTGGTCAGCCCGCCCTCTTCGACGATGCTGTGCGTCAGCGTGGTCACCAGGTCGGCGCGCTGCGGGTCGAGCGCGGCGGTGTGCTCGTCGAGAAGCATGACCTTTGGTTGGGTAAAGCCGGCCATGAGCAGCGAGAGTGCCTGGCGCTGACCGCCGGAGAGCAGGCCCACCTTGTGCCCCATGCGGTCCTCTAAACCCAGCTCTAGGGTGACGAGCTGCTCGCGGAAGAACTCGCGGCGGGAGCTGCTCAGGGAGCGGCCGAGCCCACGGCGCTTGCCGCGCAGGTAGGCAAGCGAAAGGTTCTCCTCGATGGTGAGGTTCGGGGCCGTGCCGGCCAGCGGATCTTGGAACACGCGGCCAATGTGGGTGGCGCGCTGGTGTTCCTTCATTCGCGTGATGTCCGCGCCGTCGATGCGCACGGTGCCGGTGTCCGGCCGCAGGCGCCCGGCGACGGTGTTGAGCAGCGTCGACTTGCCCGCGCCGTTGGAACCGATGATGGTGCAAAAATCGCCCTCGGCCAGATCCAAGTCGATGCCGGCGAGCGCGATGCGCTCGTTGGCGGTGCCGGGGAAGAAGGTCTTGTGCACATTGGAAATTGTCAGCATTATGCGTCCGCCTTTGCACGTGCAGCCGGTGTGGTGCGCTTACGCCCGGTGCTGGGTAGCACCTTTGGCAGCAGCAGCGCGGCGATGACCAGGACTGCGGAGACGAGCTTCATGTCGTTCGGGTTCAAGCCGAGCTGTAGCGCGAAGAAGATGATCATGCGGTAGGCCACGGCACCGATGAGCACCGCCACGATTGCCTGCAGGAGCGCGCGCTGGCCGACGATGGCCTGCCCCACGATCACGGAGGCCAAGCCAACGACGATCAGACCAATGCCCATGGAGATGTCAGCAAACCCCTGGAACTGTGCGACGAGCGCGCCAGACATGCCGACCAGCCCGTTCGACAGCGCGAGCGTGAGGATCTTCGTCGCGTCGGTGGACACGCCGAAGGAAGTGATCATCTGCCCGTTGTCGCCGGTCGCGCGGATGGCCAGGCCCAGGTCGGTGGTGAGGAACCAGTAGACCAGCATGGCGAGCAGCAGCACGGAGACCGCGAGCAAACCAACGCCGCCCCAGGAGTGCAGCAGCCCGGCATCCTTCAGCGGGCTGAAGGCGGTATCGCTGCGCAACAGCGGCAGGTTTGCCCCGCCCATGATGCGCAGGTTGATCGACCACAGGCCGATCTGGGTGAGAATACCGGCCAACAGCCCGTCGATTCCGCCCTTGGTGTGCAAAAGCCCGGTGACGACGCCCGCGGCAAAGCCGGCGCAAAACCCAGCAGCCGTCGCGAGAAACGGGTTGACGCCGCCGAGGATGAGCACCGCGGCGGTGCCCGCGCCGGTAGTAAATGAGCCGTCTACTGTCAGGTCCGCGAAGTTGAGGACGCGGAAGGTGAGGTAGACCCCCAGCGCCATGACCCCGTAGATCAGGCCGAGTTCAAGCGCCGGGATCATACAGTCTCAGCCTGCTTCAAGATCTCCTCGGGAATCTCCACGCCCTGCGCCTTCGCAGCGTCTTCGTTGACCACGTAGGAGAACTCGGTGGCCGTCTCCACTGGCATCTCAGCCGGATCCTCGCCGTCGCGTAGGATGCGCAGCGCCATCTCGCCCGTCTGGCGGCCGAGCTCCTTGTAATCAATGCCGATGGTGGCCGCAGCACCGCCCTCGACGGTGCCAGCCTCGGCGCCGATCACGGGGATCTGGTGCTGTTCAGCCACCTGTACCAGCGAGGAAATGCCAGAGACCACCATGTTGTCGGTGGGCACGTAGAAGGCGTCGACGTCTTTGAGGGTCTCCGCCGCCTGCGGGATCTCGCCCACGCTGGTCACCGTTTGCGTCTCGACGGTCCAGCCGCGCTCTTTTGCTTCCTTCTCCGCGTCCTTGACCTGGATCTGCGAATTCACCTCGCCGGAGGCGTAGACAATGCCGATCGTCTTAGTCTCCGGGGAAAGCTGCTCAATCAGGTCGAACTGGTCTTTGAGCGGTGTCTTGTCGGAGGTGCCGGTGATGTTGGCACCCGGCGCGTCCCAGTCGTTGACCAACTCGGCTTCGACCGGGTCGGTCACGGAGGTAAACAGAATCGGGGTATCAGTGACGTTCTGCGCCATCGCCTGTGCCGCCGGGGTGGCGTTGGCGAGGATGAGGTCGAGGTTCTGGCCGGCGAATTGCTGCGCGATGGTCAGCGCGGTGGCTTGTTCGCCGTTGGCGTTCTGCTCGGTGAACTCGACGTCCACGCCGGCGTCGGCAAACGCTTCCTTGAAGCCCTCGGTCGCAGCGTCGAGCGCGGGGTGCTGCACGAGCTGGCTGATACCGATGGAGTAGCTCTCGGCGCCGGTGTCTGTGCCGCCCTCACCGTCGGAGGAACAGGCGGCAAGGGCGGGGAAAGTCAGCGCGCTAGTTGCGAGTAGGGCTAGGGCGGGGCGGGAGGGGTGCATGGTTCATCCTTCGGTTAAGGGAAACGTGATGAACGTTAGGTTAATAGATTCTCGCCTGTGCCGAGGGATAAATGTCAAAGAAATTGTGAGCTGTCATGCAGGAGTGCCCAAGGTTTCTTACTTGCCGAGCTCTTTGCGACGCTCATACGCGATCCGGAGTCGCTCAGCGCGTTCCTTGTTGTCCTTCTTCTCGAGTTCTTCCAGCACGTCGTATTCCTCTTCAGAGATGTCAGCAAAGGAATAAATGCCCAGGCACACCACACCCACGATCGGCCAGGCAACCCAGGCCATCGATACATCGAAGATGAATTGCAGCAGAAAGAACACCGCCGCACCGAGCCCTACCACGAGCGCGGCCGCGCGATCGCAGTTCCGTTTGACGCGCAACTTGCGCTCCAGCTCGGCCTCACGGGCCGAGGTGGCGAGGGATGAGTCGGTGGGTGTTTCCAGGCTCTTGCGAGAAGCCCGCTCCGGCAGATCACGGAAGAGCGCCTCAATCTCGCTGCGTGTTTTCGCTGTTGCTGCCTTCGCCGTGCGTTCGTCGAACTCAGCGACGTCGAGGTAGCCGTCGGCGAAATGTTCGCCAAGGCGGTCGAGGGCGGCCGAGCGCTCGGCGTCGCCTACGCGCATCTCGGGAGTGTCGGCCACGGTGCCATCCTTTCGCGTAGGGGGGTAGTGCGTGTCACCTATAAGATATCGCAGGAATTACGCGCCTACCGGGAAGCGATCAAGCACCGCTTCGAGCTGTGCCTGCACCTGTGGCCAGGGGCTGGATAAATCGATGGTGGTGGCCCCGATGCGGTGCCCGCCGATTTCGACGTCGAGCTCAGGCTGAATCGGTCCGTGAGTGCGCGCATACAGCAACAGACCGCCCACCGGCGTCGTTGAGGCGGCCGCCGCGTTTCGGACATAGGCGTGGATTTGGTACAGGTGGTCCGAACGCAAGCTCGCCTTGTCGAAGCGACCGTAGCTCATCGGCTGGGCATAAAACTTGGTATCCACGATCAGCGTGGATGCCGGGCCGGTCAGCGTAATATCCGTGTGCATGCTTGGGAGCTGCTGCTTGCCGACGCCACGTTCACCTTCAAGATCCCATCCCACCTGCGCCGAGCGCGCTTTGAGCTGTGGGTGGTGGAAGCGGAAATACTCCTTCACGAAATTTTCAAACAGTGTGCTCATCTCCTCGGTGTGTTGCCAGGGGAGCGCGGCGTTGCCCGGATCGTTTCCGGGAAGCAGACCTCGAACGGCGAGCTCGCACGCTCCGAGGAGCCAGCGATAGGAGGCATTGCTGCGATGGAGGTGCAGTTGGTCGAAGTTCAGGGTCCTGATCGGAACGCGGGAGACGCTTGCGAAGTAGGGGAGGAGCCTGGTGAGCGCGCGCCGGCGATGCGGCGCAACCTGTGGGTGGCGCGCAAGCATGAGAACGACTGCGTAAATCGCCCGGTTGAGGGCTATGTCGGGGAAGAATTCCTCGTATTCGCACACGACTGTGCCGCGTTGCGTCAGTTGCCGAGTGAACGTCGCTGCTATGTCGACGCGCCCCCTGATAGTTCGCAACTCCTCGCGCTGCGGGAGGTATTGGTGATGGAGACCGCGTTTGATCTGACGTGCGGTTTCCTCCGCGATGACGTGCGCGAGCAGGTCGTGGAGGTGATCGAAGTCCTGCGGGGCGCCTTGTGCCGGTGAAGCTCGCTCGAGGCACCGAAAGGCATACGCCATCATCACGTGCACGTTACCGAGCAGCACATTAGTGTTACTCATTGATCGCGCTTCGGAGAGTTTCTGCCCAATCTAGGGCTTGCTCTGGTTGGTCGAACCAGTACTCGTCGAGCAACGGGACCAGCTCGTCTTCGACAACCGACTCCAGCCACAGGTTGTTTTCCAGCGCGTCATCGCCGGCCATGACAAAGCTGTGGCCGACAGCAAATCCACGCCCCAGCGCGGGGTCTGCGGCAATTGCCTCGTTGAGATACCCCAACTGAGCCACCAGTTTTTCAAGCTGCGGGCTATCCTGCTGCGCGAGGTATTCCTGGAATTGCGAAGACTCGAAAGCAGGGGAGAGCTCGAAGAAGCCGAAGCGGCGGCGCAGTGCGTAGTCGAGAAGCGCCAGGCTCCGGTCAGCGGTGTTCATCATGCCGATGATGTAGAGGTTCGCCGGGACGGAAAACAGTTCGCCCTCGTAGAGCAGTTGGATCGAGTGTCCTCTCTTGCTGCCTTCGATCAGCATCAATAGCTCGCCGAAGATTTTCGAGATATTGCCGCGGTTGATTTCGTCGATGAGGAAGAAGTAGTCGTTCTCTGCGTCTTCGCGGGCGCGTTCACAAAAATCGTAAAAGGGGCCAGATTGGAGTTCGAAGCCACCGGAATCCGTCGGCCTGTAACCGCGCACGAAGTCTTCGTAGGAATAGCTCTGGTGGAATTGCACGGTGCTGATTCGTCCCTGATCTTTTTCACCCATGAGCGCGTATGCCAACCTACGCGCAGCGTAGGTTTTGCCAACGCCGGGTGGTCCGGCGAGGATGACGTTTTTCTTCCGCCTGATCAGGGTGCGAAGACGGTCAAAGCGCTCGTCGGAGAGGAAGACATCGCGGAGGAAGTCCTCCTCCGTGTACGTGCTTTTGAGCGGTGCAGGTCCGGTGGATTCGGGGCTGGCGTCGAAAAGCGACTCGAGTGCGGCAACGCGTTTGGGGAAACGGGTGATGTCTGTGAGTGTTTTTGTAGCAAACGCCGAGGGCGGCTCCCAAGAGCCAGTATCGGTCCACTGCACGGCTCGGGTATTGCGGAAGGTCGTGCGCTCGGGATGGAACTCTGGAGTGCCGCGGACCACGCCGCGTCCAATGACCTCGTTGCGCCCGCGGCGCGCGTAGATGACATCCCCAGGCTCCATACGGTGCTGGAACTCCCACACTGCGAGCGTGTGGTTGGAAAAGCTTTTCCCGGTACCCTGCGTATCCAACGCGGCACGGATATCCTCCCGTAAGGCGTACTGGGCAAAATCCCCGAGAGATGGCCAGTCCAGGGCCATCAGGCCCGCGTCGCGCTGCGCTTCCCAATTGCTCGCGTTGGCGCCCGGCGCGAATGCCCAGTAGTGCACGCCGCGAACACTCTCGTCATCCTCCTCGGCAGCCTCCGGCGTGGGCGTATCGCTCCACTGCTCCACGATCCCGGGCGACCAGAAATGGAAAGGCTCGTCGTGCTCTTTTGCGAGTGCACGGCGAATTGCCAGAAGGTCCCGGTCCATTGCATCAGGGCTATCACCAGGCTCCGGGGTGATCCGGTCAGCGAAACCCTGGCGAATTTTTTCCTTCATCGGGTTTGATGAGATTGGCTCAAATACCTCGGGAAACGACAAGTATTGCAAGGCGTTGCGGACGCCCGAGGTGTCCTCCTCGACGTCGAGCATCAGCCGCTGGAACTCCCACGCATCGCCCCGTGCAGCCTCGCGCGTAGCCATGTCCTGGGAACGGAGATGCGCGACGAATTTTGCAAGCCAGATCAGTTGCTTCCACAATGCGCCGTGGTAGCCTTGGCCACCCTTGAATCCGGAGGGCTCACGGTTCTTCAGCATCTGCCCAAGCCACTCCGGGAGCGCATCAATTCCCGCAAGTGCGAGAACCTTCTTCAGGTGCTTCACCCTGGTGTCGAGCGTGAGTGTGCGCTCAGCGTGATCGCGCAGGAGAACTAACTCCGCCGCCAGCAGGATTACTGCTTCTGGCGCGCCGGTGAGTTGCTCGCTCAACTTGCTCCACTGGTCCCGCTTGCCTGTCAGCGGGTTGTCCTCGATCCGATGGCGGAGTTCTTCGGCTACTTCAGGAGACCAGATTTTCACGTCTGGGACGATCGATGAGTGGCCGTCGCCAAGCATCTGCTCAATGACGGGAGCGATGCCGCGTGCAAGGTGCAATTCGCTTTGTGGGCGAGAGAGGGTAAGGGGAGAGCTCATAGCCACCAGTATGGCATCTAGTCGTTCCAACTCTTCGTGCGCGCGAAGCGGCACGCCAGCACCGCGCCAAGCAGCGCGATGGCGGCGGGCAGGTAGAGCGAGTGGGACATGGCGAGCGCGAAGGGAGCGTGCAGCGCCTCGGGCATGGACCCGCTCGTACTCGGGCCGACGGCTGCATCGCCTGCGCCCGCGCCGAGTTGCGCATCGAGCTGCGCGGACATCACCGCGGCGATGGCCGCGGAGCCGATGACGGCGCCGATCTGGCGCAGCGTGTTGTAGACACTCGAACCCGCGCCGGCGAGGGCGGGGGCGAGGTTGCGGGTGGCGATCATGGACAGCGGGCCCCACACCATCGAGTTGGCGACGCCATTGAGCACGGAGATGGCAGCCAACCAGTACGGGCTGATTGCGGGGTCGGTGATCCACGCGGTCAGCGCGACTGAAGCGCCCAATAGGCTCAGCCCCGCGATGGCGAAGGGTTTGGGCTGGTGTGTGTTGGTCAGCTTGCCGATCCACGGCGAGAGCGTGCCGGAAACCAGGCCGGCCGGCACCAAGAGCAAGGCAGCTCGGGTGGGTGAAAAACCTTGGACGGATTGGACGTAGATCATCCACGGGATCATGTACGTGGACATGGTAAAGCCCACGGTGGCGATGGTGACGGCGGCGAGGGAAAAATTGCGGTCGTGAAAAAGCGTCAGGGGGACGAGCGGGTCCTGGCGGGTGCGCGACTGCCACGCAACAAAGACGGCGAGCAGGGTGAGACCGCCGATGATCAGCGTGAGCGCGCGCCAGTCCCAGTCGAGGGCGTTGGCCTCCTGAATACCAAAGATCAAGCAGAACATCCCCACTGCACTCAAGGCCACGCCGACCCAGTCGAAGGAGCGCGCGGTGCGCTCGAGCCGAGGGACGAAGATCCAGCCGAGAACGAGCCCCAGGATGCCGACGGGGACGTTGACGTAGAAGATCCAGGGCCACCCGGAGGCGTCGACAAGCACACCGCCCAAAAGCGGGCCGGTAATGGTGGCGACACCCGCGGTTGCGCCCCACACTCCCATCGCACCGCCGCGCGCTGTCGGGTGAAAGGTGCGGATCATCACTGCCATCGTCTGTGGGGTCACCATCGCCCCGCCAAGACCCTGGAAGACGCGCGCGAGGATGAGCGCCTCAATCGTGCCCGCCAGCCCGCAGGCCAGTGAGGACACGGTAAACAGTGCGAGCCCGCTCAAATAGATCGTGCGGGGGCCGAAGCGATCGCCCAGGCGTCCCGTAATCAGCAGCGGCACCGCGTATGCCAGCAGGTAGGCGCTGTTGACCCAGATTACCGAGCTGTAGCTGGCAGAAAGGTCGGCGGTGATCGCTGGGATCGCCACGGAAACGATGGTCGAGTCGACCAGGATCATGAAAAACCCGAGCATCATGCTCCACAGAGCCGCCCAAGGGGAATGTTGCTGCGTCACCAGGGTCACTCTACCTCTAAGCTCTTGCGCGTGGAACTGTACTTTTCCGGCATCGATCTCGCCGCCGACCCCGCCAAGACCGGCACCGCCACCATCCAGGAGACGCCCGCCGGGCCAGTGCTTATCGACGCCACGTGCACCGCCACCGACAACCACCTCACCACCCTCGTTGCCCGTGCCGAACTCACCGGCGTGGACATCCCACTCGGGTGGCCGCGGGCGTTTCGGTTCTTCCTCAACGCCCACGCAGTGGGGGAGGACGTGCTTCCAGACGAAGCGGGTCCCGATGTGCGCCGTGAGCTGGTCAACCGCTTCACCGATCTGGAGGTGCGCCGCACCGCAGGCGTGACTCCGCTGCCGGTGGCCGCCGAGCGGATCGCACACCCCGCCCTGCGCTGGGCTGGCCTCGAGCAGCGCCTCCGGGCCGCTGGCGTGGATATGCGTCGTGGCGGTCAAGGCAAGGTCGCCGAGGTGTACCCGGCCGCCGCGCTCAAGCAGTGGGGGATGCGGCATCGCGGATACAAAGGCGCCGATGATGCCGGGCGAGCTGCCCGCGAGGAGATCGCAGCTGGGCTGAGCGCGCGCTTCGGGCTGGATTGGGGCAACTGGCACCAGCTCGCAATGGAAAGCGCGGACTGCCTCGACGCGGTAATCGCCGCCCTGATTGCCCGCGAGGTACGCGCCGGTCGCTGCATCGCCCCGCCTGCGGACCAGGCAGAACTCGTCGCTGAGGAGGGCTGGATCTGGATTCCGCGCGCTCGAGTTTGACCTTGCCCCTACGGCAACCTGTTCACTGCTGCCTATGACCGCTTACACGATTGGCGAGGCCGCCGACATCCTCGGCGTGACCCCGAAAGCGCTGCGCCACTGGGAGTCGCTCGACCTGCTCCAACCGGAGCGCACGAGCACCGGCTACCGCGTCTACAGCGACGCCGACCTCGAGCGAGGCGCGGCGATCGCCCTCTACCAGAGCATCGGCATCCCGCTTGCGCGCATCGCCACGCTTCTCGACGCTTCCTCGTCCCACCTCGCACGCGCACTTTCCGCCCACCACGAGGCACTGCGCTCGCGTCGGGATGCACTCGAGGCCCAACTCCAAGCGGTCGAGGAAATGATGCACAAGCACAAGAAAGACACACTGACTATGGAAGACATGAAACAGTACTTCGGCGAAGAATTCCCGGCATACCAAGAAGAAGCGGAAAAGCGCTGGGGGCACACCCCCGAGTGGGAGCAATCCCAGAAAGCGCTGTCAAAGGTCGACGCGTCCAAGGCGCAACAGCTCATGCGCGAGCAGGAGGAGCTTGCCGCGGAGCTGGTCGCCGCACGCGAGAAGGGCGTCGAACCAGGCACGGAGGAAGCGGAGCGGCTCGTAGAAAAGCACCGCGCTTCAATCGCGCAATGGTACGAGGTCACCCCGGCCCGCCAGCTGATTCTGGCGCGCATGTACGTCAGCGACGAACGATTCCACGAGTCTTACAGCGGCGCGCAGGACTACCTCCTGGAGCTGGTCACCGCCCACGCTGCGGCAGCAGGTGTGGATGTGGACTCGCCTCAGTGGTAGGTATGCTGGGGCGCATGACCGAGAAGTACTCAGCTGACGTTTCGCAAACTGTCATCCTGCCCCAGTCCAAAGACGCTATCTTCCTGACTATCGCACTGAAAGAGGGTGCCGAGAAGCAGGCGCTCGAGGTGATCACCGGCCTGCAAGGCCTAGTCAACGGCGTCGGCTTCCGCTGGCCTGCGGCGCAGCTCAGCGCGGTCGTCGGCATCGGTGCCGAGCTGTGGGACCGCATGTTTGACACCCCGAAGCCGGAGGGCCTGCACCCCTTCCGCGAGCTCCAGGGCGCCAAGCACCACGCACCGTCGACGCCGGGCGACCTTTTCTTCCACATCCGCGCCGACGAGTACGACGTGGCCTTCGAGCTGGCGCGCCGCATCAACGTGGTGCTCGACGGTGCCGTCGCCGAGTATGACGAGGTGCATGCCTTCCAGTACCAGGACTTCCGCGACCCCCTTGGCTTTGTCGACGGCACGGAGTCCCCGCGCGGCCAGGCCGGCATCGAGACCGCGCTGATCAGCGAGGGCGAGTGGGCAGGCGGCTCCTACATCGTGGCGCAGAAATACATCCACAACTTGAAGGATTGGGATGCGCTGCCGGTAGAGGAACAGGAGAAGGTCATCGGCCGCACCAAGCACGATGACATTGAGCTCCGCGAAGACGTGAAGCCGGTCAACTCCCACGTGGCCGTGAACTCGGTGAAGGACGAGGACGGCGAGTCGCTCGAGATCGTGCGCAACAACCTCACCTTCGGCGATGCGCTGGGCAACCAGGGCACCTACTTCATGAGCTACGCCAAGGACGTGGAAATCACCGAGCGCATGCTGCGACGCATGTTTATTGGCGAGCCCGAGGGCAACTACGATCGCATCCTCGACTTCTCCGAGGCGCTGACGGGTGTGAACTTCTTCGCTCCACCCGCCGACTTTTTGGAAAACGCTGAGGAGCACGCGAAGCCGGGGCTCGCGCCTGCACAGGACGGCCCGACCCCGTCACAGCCGGCGACGACCGCGTCGCAGGGCAGGGTCGTGTTTGGCAAGCACGACTAAGTGACAAAAACGCGCCCCGGCCGGGGCGCGTTTTTTGTGTGCTGGCACTAGATGTGCAGCATCTCGCGCAGCTGCGGGGGCAGCATGTCGCGCCAGAAGGGGAAGGACATCGCGGCGATCGCGGCGATGCCGCTGAGCACGCCGACGATGGTGACGATCGTCTCGGTGGTTTCGTCCATGCCAGAGCTCAACGAGCTTCCTCCGTTGCCAGAGCGGGCTCCGTCCGCGCCGGGAATATCGTTGGCCTCGGGCGGCTCGGGCAGCGCGGGCAGGGAAGCGGCGTCGATGTCGTAGATCTCGTCCAGACCGCGCACGTTGAACTGGGTAGCCATGTAGCGCTTGTGCGTGCCGGTGTTCCACTGCGAGATGACCACGTCGAGGTCGTCGATGGTTGAGCCGGGGACGATGTAGCCGCCGTAAAGCTGCGACCAGTTCTTGGGGGACTGCGGGTTCGCCCAGCTGCCGCCCTTCGCGATCGTGGTGACCGGCACGTCGTTCCAATTGCGCGCGAGCTCCTCGGAAATGCGCACCTCGATCGCGCTCGTTTCGTTGTTGAAGATCACGAGCACCCAGTGCCCCTGGATGTAGCGCAGGTTCATCTCGCCGGCCTTCATCCGCTGGTTGATGATGGGGCTGTAACGGTCGCCCCATTCGCCGCTGCCCGGGTTGAACAGCTCCCACTTATCACGATCGCCGATGTCCTCGATCTTGAACCGGGAGAGGAACACGTTGTCTTTGCGCTCGAAGGAGGACATCACGGCGTAGATGTAGCCGTCGGGCCCCTGCTCCCAGCTGATCATGTCGCCCAGACCGTTGAGGTAGTTGTGGCTGGTGTATCCCACCGAGGTCCAGCGCTTGCCGCGCGAGTCCGACTTCCAAATCTGGGTATTGCTCACCTTGCCGATGCCGCCGCGGTTCCACATCCCCTGCATGTACAGCGTGCCATCGACGTTAATGATGTCCGAGGGGATGAGCGTGAAATCCTTCTCCGGGGCGTAGCTGATCAGCTGGCGCACCCGGTTGCCCTCGTTGAGCGGCCCGGAAACCTGCACGAAGCCGTCCTCGTCGGTGTGGCCAACCAGCCCGGTCGGGCTCATCCAATCACCGTCGTAGACCGTGCCGCCGGTAAAGGAGTCGCCGAAGATCATGGCGTAGTCGCCCCCACCCAGCGGGGCCATCACGCCGAGGTCGGTGGCGCCCATGCCGACGCCCTGGGACCAGGTGCCGAGGATGTCGCCCATTACCCGTACGGTGGCACCACCAAGCATCTTCACTGCATCCTGGGTGCCTACCTGGTTCTGCTGGTAGTGGAACTCGACACCGTGCTCGGCGTAATACTCCTCGGAGAACTCTGCCGAAGCGTCTGGGCCCGAATCGGTGAGCTCCTGATCCTCAGCGTTGGCGCTCGGTACAGCAGCGGCGAGGGACAGGGCGACGGCACTGGCGACGGTGGCGCTGCGCAGCGCGCGGCGGAAGGGCGGAATATGCATGCTCACTCGGTTCAAGCTTGGAAAAGGCGGAAGGTTTGTTGAAAGTTCTGCGGGCTGCTTGGAGGTGTGTGGGCCAAGCACACTGAATGTATCAAAGATGACTCAAATATGTAGCGGTGAAATGCACGCGCCTTGATTAACGCTGGGAAACTCGTGGTGGAGTGCGATTTCGGCTAATGTAGGGGCCATGTCTCGTTTTAGTCCCTTGAACTGGCCGGTTGTGCGCCAGATGCGAGACGGTGACCTTTTCGCCCGTGGCGAGAACACCGAATCGCACAAGAGTAAGACGATGCAGGGGCGCATCGAGGATGCGGACCGCGTCGTCAAGAGTGTCTGCCCGTACTGCGCTGTCGGCTGTGGTCAGCGCGTGTACGTCAAGGACGAGAAGGTTATCCAGATTGAGGGTGACCCGGACTCGCCGCACTCGCGCGGCCGCCTGTGCCCGAAGGGCGCTGCCTCCGAGCAGCTGGTCAACGCGCCCGGGCGTCTGACCGAGATTCTCTACCGCGCACCTGGTGCGACCGAGTGGCAGACCCTGGACCGCGACACCGCGCTGGACATGGTCACCGACCGCTTCCTCGAGGCGCGCAAGAACGGCTGGCAGGATTTTGACGAGCAGGGGCGCGCGGTGCGCCGCACGATGGGCATTGCTGGCCTGGGCGGCGCCGCGATGGACAACGAGGAAAACTACCTGATTAAGAAGCTCTGGACCGCTTCTGGCGCGGTGCAGATCGAAAATCAGGCCCGCATATGACACTCCTCTACGGTTCCCAGTTTGGGATCCTCGTTTGGACGCGGTGGCGCAACGCAGCCGCTGCAGGACATGGCCAATGCGGACTGCATTGTCATCCAGGGCTCGAACATGGCCGAGGCACACCCGGTCGGGTTCCAGTGGGTCATTGAGGCCAAGGCGCGTGGTGCCCGGATTATCCACGTCGACCCGCGCTTCACGCGTACGTCGGCAGTGGCGCACAAGCATGTGCCGATCCGCGGCGGTTCCGACGTGGTGCTCCTCGGCGCAGTGATCAACTACGTGCTGCAAAACGACCTGTACTTCGAGGAGTACGTCAAGGCGTTCACCAACGCCTCGACGCTGATCAGTGAAGAGTTCCAGGACACCGAGGACCTCGATGGCCTGTTCTCTGGCTACGACCCGGAGACCGGTTCCTACGACAACTCGAGCTGGCAGCCGCAGAAGAATTGGGACGCGCAGGTGTCCTGGGACCACAAGACGGATCCCACATTGCAGGACCCGAACACGGTCTTCCAGATCCTCAAGCGCCACTACTCGCGCTACACCCCCGAGGTAGTGGAGCAGGCCTGCGGTATCTCGCAGGAGGACTTCTACTACCTGGCGGACTCCATCGTGGAGAACTCCGGGCGCGAGCGCACGACGTGCTTCGCCTACGCGCTCGGCTGGACGCAGCACACCATGGGTGCGCAGTTCATCCGTACGTGTGCGATCCTGCAGCTGCTCATGGGTAACGTGGGTCGCCCGGGTTCCGGCATTATGGCGCTGCGCGGTCACGCCTCGATCCAGGGCTCCACGGATGTGCCGACGCTGTTCCACCTGCTGCCCGGCTACCTGCCGATGCCGCAGGCGAGCGTGCAGACCTGGGACGACTACCTGGCTGCGGTGTCGAAGCGCGACCAGAAGGGCTTCTGGCAGAAGGGCGATACCTTCGCAGTGTCGCTGATGAAGGCCTACTGGGGCGACGCCGCCACCGAGGAAAACAACTGGGGCATGGACCTCATGCCGCGCCTGACAGGCGCGCACTCGACGTACCACACCCTCCAGTTGATGAACGAGGGATTGGTCGACGGCTACTTCGTCTTCGGCCAGAACCCTGCGGTGGCACAGTCCAACGGGCGCATGCAGCGCCTCGCGCTGTCCAAGCTGAAGTGGATGGTGGTGCGCGACTTCCAGGAAATCGAGACCGCCACGTTCTGGAAGGATTCCCCGGAGATCAAGTCCGGTGACCTGGTCACCGAGGAGATCGACACCGAGGTCTTCCTCTTCCCAGCCGCAAACCACGTGGAGAAGGCGGGTACGTTTACCCAAACGCAGCGCCTCTTGCAGTGGCGTTTCAAGGCGAAGGACGCACCGGGTGACGCAGACAGTGACCTCCAGTTCTTCTACGAGCTGGGGCAGCGTATCAAGGAGCGCGTGAAGGACTCGACCGACCCGCGCGACCTGCCGCTGCAGAAGATCACCTGGGACTACGACACGGACGAGCACGGCGAGATCGACGCAGAGTCGGTACTGCGCGAGATTAACGGCTACTACCTCGAGGGCCCGCGCAAGGGCCAGATGGTGGACAAGTTCGCCGACCTCAAGGCCGATGGCACCACCTCCTCTGGTTGCTGGATCTACTGCGGTGTTTTCGCAGGCGACGTGAACCGAGCTGCCAACAAGCGGCCGGGCTCCGAGCAGAACGAGATGGCGCTGGATTGGGGCTGGGCGTGGCCGATGAACCGCCGCGTGCTGTACAACCGCGCCTCGGCGGACGAGGACGGCAAGCCCTGGTCCGAGCGCAAGAAGCTGGTCTGGTGGGACGAGGACGCCGAGAAGTGGCAGTCTAACGACGTCGTGGACTTCCCCGTGGATCGCGCGCCCGGTTTCAAGCCGGACCGCGACGCAGTGGGCCCCGCGGCGCTGTCCGGCAGCGACGCCTTCATCATGCAAAACGACGGCCGCGCGTGGTTGTTCGCGCCGACCGGCATGGTGGACGGCCCGATGCCGACCCACTACGAGCCGCAGGAGTCGCCGTACCCGAACGTGCTGTACTCGCAGCAGCAGTCGCCGTCGCGCATCGTGATGCGAGGGGAGAACAACCTCTCGGCCCCGAACTTCGGCGAGCCGGGCACCGAGGTGTACCCGTACATGCTCAACACCTACCGGTTGACAGAGATGTACACCTCGGGCGCGATGACCCGTACGTTGCCGTTCCTTGCCGAGCTGCAGCCGGAGCTCTTCTGCGAGGTCTCGCCGGAGCTGGCACGCCGCGTCGGGCTGAAGAATGGCGAATGGGCGACGATCATCTCGCCGCGCAACGCCATCGAGGCTAGGGTGCTGGTCACCGAGCGCATCAAGACGCTGACCATCGGTGATGCCACCTTCGAGCAGATCGGTATGCCTTTCCACTACGGCCGCGGCGACTACGCCGAGGTCTCCGGTGACGGGCCGAACGACCTGCTGGGCATCATGCTCGACCCGAACGTGAACATCCAGGCATCTAAGGTCTCTGCCGTGGACATCCGCCCGGGTCGTCGCCCGCGCGGCGCGGACCGTGTCGCGCTGGTGCGCGAGTACCAGCAGCGCGCAGGCCTCGATGAAAACACAGGGACAGTGCTTCACGACGGGGCGTCGTCGGAAGCCATCCGCCAAGGCCTAGGCGATGCCTCGGCCGCGAAGGAGGATCCCACGAAGGACAACATGTCGGACCAGGAAGGGTAAGGCGGAAGTTGCAGACGAAGAACCGGATCACTGAATCGCCCGCCAACGTGGGCTACGACAGGGACAACCGCAAGGCGTTTTTCACCGACACGTCCATCTGCATCGGCTGCAAGGCCTGCGAGGTGGCCTGCAAGGAGTGGAACCGCAACCCGCAGGACGGCGACTACGCCATCTCCGGCATGTCCTACGACAACACCGGGGCACTGGGCGCGGACACGTGGCGCCACGTCGCCTTCATCGAGCAGAGCGAGGCGCAAATCGAGCAGGCCAGGGAAGAGGGCAAAAAGCTCGTCTCCCTGGGCATGCCTGACATGCCGGGGGCGGAAGAAGCAAAGCCGCAGACCAAGCTGCCCGACACCCCGGATTTCCGCTGGCTGATGTCCTCGGACGTCTGCAAGCACTGCACGAACGCCGGGTGCCTCGACGTGTGCCCGACCGGTGCGTTGTTCCGCACCGAGCACGGCACCGTCGTGGTGCAAGACGACGTGTGCAACGGCTGCGGCACCTGTGTGGCCGGCTGCCCCTTTGGTGTGATTGAGCGCCGCTCAGACGGCGGCGTGCAGAAGCGCAACGAGCGATTCACAAAGGGCGAAGACTTCACCGTCGGCGAGGTCGCACCGATCAAGAACGTTGGCGTCGCCCAGAAGTGCACCATGTGCTTCGACCGCCAGCAGGTCGGCGAAGGCCCCGCCTGCGCGAAGACCTGCCCCACCAACTCCATCCAGTACGGCTCCTACACGGAGATGCTGGCCAAGGCGAAGGCGCGCGTGGCCGAACTCCACGCCCAGGGGCTGACCGAGGCACGCCTCTACGGCGCGAACAGCGAGGACGGCGTGGGCGGCACCGGCTCGATCTTCCTGCTCCTCGACGCCCCTGAGGTCTACGGCTTGCCGCCGGACCCCGAGGTGCCCACCGCGAACCTGCCTGAGATGGCCAAGCGCGCCGTCGTCGCTGCGGCGGGCCTGGTTGGTGCCGCGGCCGCAGCATTCGTGATTGGAGGCGGAAAGTAAATGGCAGAGTTTGATGCATTCCGGCCACCGGAAGCTCCCCGCGGACCAAAACGCAAGGACGCGAAGCGGCCGCGCGGCAAGAAGCAGCGCAGGGGCGAAGAGCTCATGGTCCCGCGCGCGGACTTCGAACAATACGACTCGTACTACGGGCGTCCGATCGTCAAGTTCCCACCGTGGGAGTGGCCGATTGGCGTGTACTTCTTCCTCGGCGGCGTCGCCGGCGGCTCCTCGCTGCTCGCCGTCGGCGCGGGCGCGACCGGCAACCGCGAGCTACAGCGCAACACCCGGCTGACCGCCGCAGTTGCCGCGGCTGTCGGCTCCGGCTGCCTTGTCCTCGACCTCGGTCGGCCGGAGCGCCTGTTGAACATGTTCCGCGTGTTCAAGCTCTCCTCGCCGATGTCGGTGGGGTCTTGGATCCTCGGGTCCTTCTCCAGTGCGGCAGTCTTCGCCGCTGCTGCCGAAGCGGACACCCTCACCGGCGAGCGCATCCCGCTGCCGGCACCGGCCCGCAAGGCGCTGCACGCGCTCGCCACCCCGATGGGCGTGTTCTCCGGGCTGATGGGAGCCCCGCTCGCCGTCTACACTGCGGTGCTGCTCGGCAACACTTCGGTGCCGATGTGGCAGGGCGCGCACAAACAGCTGCCAAACCTCTTCGTGTCTTCGGCGGCGTGCGCGTCTGCGGGCGTGGCGCTGGTGACCACCTCCACGGCGAATAACGGCCCGGCCCGCGTGCTGGCGGGCGCTGGTGCGGTTGCGGACGTTGTGGCGTCGAAAGGCGTGGAGCGCTCGCTCGACGAGCCGCTGCCGGAAACGATGCACGAGGGCAAGGCCGGCCGCATGCTCAAGGCGGCCGAGGCGCTCGTCGTCGCCGGCGGTGTCGGTGCCGTGCTCGGCGGCAAGAATCGCATTGTCGCGGGCCTGAGCGGCGCGGCGTTGGCCGCGGCCTCCTGCCTGACGCGCTTCGGCATCATCGCCGCAGGCAAGCGCTCCACCGAGGACCCGAAGTACGTGGTGGAGCCGCAGCGCAACCGCCTGCACGCCCGCCAGGCGGCCGGCCAGGTCGGCGACTCGATCACGACCGCGCGCTAGCGCACCCGTACGCGCCCGGTGCCCTCGGTGGTTTCGCCGATGATGGGGTAGCCGGGCACCTCGCCGATGACCAACAGGCCGCCGGAGGTCTGCGCGTCGGCGAGCAAGAGCAAGTCCTCTTCGCTGAGGCCGTCCGCGTCGACGTGCGGGCGCACCCAGTCGAGGTTGCGCTGCGAACCGCCGGGGATGAAGCCTTGAGCGAGGGTGTCGCGTGCGCCGTCGATAAGCGGGACCTTCGTGTGGTCAATCACCGCGTCGACGCCGGAGGCGCGCGCCATCTTGAACAGGTGGCCGAGCAGCCCGAAGCCGGTGACGTCGGTCGCCGCGCGCACGCCTGCGTCGACGGCGGCGCGGGACGCGTCGCGGTTGAGTGTGGTCATGACCTCGACTGCCTGCTCGAACCACTCGCCGGTGGCCTTGTGGCGGTTGTTCAAAAGGCCGGAGCCGATCGGCTTGGTCAGCGTGATCGGCAAGCCCGGAGCGGCGGCGTCGTTGCGCATCAGGCGGGCCGGGTCGATCGTGCCGGTTGCTGCCATGCCGTAGATCGGCTCGGGCGCGGAAATGGAGTGGCCGCCGGTCACCGAAATGCCGGCCGCGCTCGCGCCGTCGAGCCCGCCGTGCAACACCTCGCGGATGAGTTCCTGCGGCAGCACGTCGCGCGGCCACCCGAGCAGGTTGATGGCGGTGATCGGGGTGCCGCCCATGGCGTAGACATCGGAAAGCGCGTTGACCGCGGCGATCTTGCCCCACGTGTACGCATCATCCACGACGGGGGTGAAGAAGTCGGCGGTCGAGATCACGGCGAGGTCCTCGCGCACGCGAATGGCGGAGGCGTCATCGCCGTCGTCCAAGCCGACGATCACGTTCGGGTCGGTCACGCCAACCAGGCCCTTGACGGCGTCTTCGAGCTCGCCGGGCGGGATCTTGCAGGCGCAGCCCCCGCCGGCAGCAAACTGGGTGAGACGGATTTCTGGGTTCGTAGTGCTCATAGGGCCTATGGTAGCGTTTTGCGCGGAGGCGTACGCGTCCTGGTGGGCGCCCCAGTCTTCAAAACTGGTGAGGCCGAGTAGCTCGGTCTGGCAGGTTCGATTCCTGTCCGTCTCCGCCATGCGTTTTTCAGGGAGGACACGAGCTTGAGCGATCCGCGCCGCAACATTCCTGGTACCGATACTTTGCTTGCACACGCGCCCGCGTCGCCGCTCGCCCCGCACGCGCTCAAGGCTTGTGCGCACGAGGTGCAAGATGCTTGTCGACGCGGCGAGCTCCACCCCGACGCCGCCGCCGAGCATTTCCTGAGCCTGGTCGACTCGCTGGTCGCCGCCGGCGCAAGCACGCTCACCCCCGTGTTGAACGCGACCGGCGTGGTGGTGCACACCAACGTTGGGCGCGCAGCGCTCGGCGAGCTCGCGGTCGATGCCTTGGTCCACGCTGCGGGTTACGTGGACGTGGAGATGGACCTAGAAAAGGGGGTGCGCTCGCGCGACCGGGGCGCGGGCGCGCGCGATGCGCTTCTAGCAGCGTGTCCCGCCGCCGAGGACGCGCTGGTGGTGAACAACGGGGCGAGCGCGTTGCTGCTGGCCACCGCAGCGCTCGCCGAGCACGGTTCGGTGGCGATCTCGCGAGGCGAGCTCATCGAGATCGGCGCTGGGTTCCGCCTGCCCGAGCTCATCGAGTCCGCCCACGTGAAGTTGGTGGAAGTCGGCGCGACCAACCGCACGCACCCGCACGACTACGAGCGCGCCGCCGCGGATGATTCGCTGCGTGCCATCTTGAAGGTGCACCCGTCGAACTACCGCGTCCGCGGCTTTACCGCTGAGGCTTCCGTGGCGCAGTTGCGCGGGATCGCAAACGCCCGTGGCCTCTCCCTAATTGTGGACACCGGCTCCGGCCTGCTGAACCCCGACCCCGCGCTGCCGGACGAGCCGGACGCGACAACCGCACTTGCCCACGGCGCCGACATCGTGCTCTTTTCCGGTGACAAACTGCTTGGTGGGCCGCAGGCGGGCGTGATTTTGGGGCGCGCGGAGGCCGTCGCGAAGCTGCGGAGGCACCCGCTGGCGCGGGCGGTGCGCGTCGATAAGCTGCGCCTGGCTGCGCTTGAGGCGACGGTGCGCGCGGCGCACACACCGACCGAGCTCGCGCTGCACGCTGACCCCGAAGAGTTGCATGCGCGCACGCAAGCGCTGGCCGAACGTGTGGGCGCGCGCGTGGTGGCGCACGACGGGCGCGTCGGCGGCGGGGGAGCGCCCGGCGTGCCGCTGCCCGGTTACGCGGTGGCGCTTGATCCGTCATTGGCCGCCCCCTTGCGCAGGCGTCGACCGGCGGTGCTCGGTCGCGTGCACGACGGCGACTTGCTTTTGGATCTGCGCTGCGTGCCCTCGCACCGCGACGAGGAGATCGCGCAGGCCGTGCTCGAGTGCATGGAAGGGGAGAGCTAATGCCGTACGTTATCGCCACCGCGGGCCACGTCGACCACGGAAAATCAACCCTGGTCAAGGCACTCACCGGCATGGAACCCGACCGCTGGGAGGAAGAGCAGCAGCGCGGCCTGACCATCGATCTTGGCTTTGTGTGGGCGAAGCTGGATACCTTGGACGTCGCGTTTGTCGACGTCCCGGGCCACGAACGCTTCATCGCCAACATGCTCGCCGGCGTCGGCCCCGCACCCGCCGTCCTCTTTGTGGTGGCGGCCGACGAGGGCTGGATGGCGCAGTCGCGCGACCACGCCGCGGCGATCGACGCCTTCGGCATTTCCAACGTGGTCATCGCGATGACCCGCGCGGACCGGGCCGATGCGCAGCGCAGAGATGAAGTGCGCGCCGAAATCGCCCGCGAGGTCGCGGGCACGACGCTCGAAGGCGCGCCGATCGTCGAGGTCTCTGCGCGCAGCGGCGAGGGGATCGACGCGCTCGTGGCGGCTTGCGCAGAGATGCTGCGCGCGGCACCAGCGCCCGACCCGTCGGCGCGCGTGCGCTTCTGGGTCGACCGCGCCTTCAGCGTCAAGGGCGCAGGCACCGTGGTCACTGGCACGTTGACGGCGGGCACGATCCGCCCCGGCGACACGCTGCGCCTTGGCGAGCGCGACGTGAAAGTCCGCGGCCTCCAGTCCGAGGACACCCCCATCGACAAAGCCATCCCCGCGATGCGCGTCGCGCTGAACCTGCGCGACATCAGCGCTGAGGAGGTACGCCGCGGCGACGCGTTGTGCACCCCCGAGGCGTGGGAGCACACCTCGCTTCTCGACGCCCACATCACCACCGGTGCCCCCGCCACCGCACTCCCGCACGAAGTCCATGCGCACATCGGCACCGCCCAGGTCACGGCGAAGATCCGCCCCTTCGGCGAGCACTACGCCCGCCTGATCCTCGAGCGCCCGCTGCCGGTCACGCTCGGCGACACGCTCGCTCTGCGCGCCCCGGGTGCGCAGCAGATTCTCGCCGGAGTACGCGCCGTGGATGTGGACCCGCCCGAGTTGCCGCGCCGCGGCGACGGGCGACGCCGCGCCGAGGAGCTGCCGACGCTGCCCAACCTCGAGCACGAAATCGCGCGCCGCGTCGCGGTCACGCCCGCGCGCCTCGCCCGCCTCGGCTTTCCCGTGGATGGGGGGCCGCCGCAGGGCACCATCGAGTTCGCCGGCTATTGGATCCGCGCCACCCAGGTCATGGAGTGGAAGCGCGAGCTTTTGCGTGCGGTCGACGAGCACACCCGCGCGGATCCGCTCTCGGCGGGGCTGTCCGCGGGTGCGGCCGTCGATCAGCTCGGCCTGCCGGACCCGAAGCTGCTGGCACTTGCGGCCGCTGCGGCGAAGCTCACCCTGGCCGACGGCGTGATCAGCACTGCCGCGGCGGTGGCGCCGGGCATTGCATCGCTCGAGGCGCATTTGCGGCGTGCGCCCTTCCAGGCACCCGAGTCAGCTGACCTCGAGCGTTGGCAGCTCGGCGCGAAGGAGCTCGCGGCTGCCGAGCGCGCGGGCCGCATCATCCGGCTCGGCGCGGGGCGCGACATCGTGCTGCTTGCCGACGCCCCCACGCACGCCGCCCAACTCCTGCGCCCCCTCGACGCGCCATTCACCGCCTCGCAGGCGCGCAAGGCGTGGGACACGTCCCGCCGGGTCGCGATCCCGCTGCTGGAACACCTCGATGCTTCAGGCGTGACCCGCCGCGTGGACGGCACCGCCCGCGTTTTGCGATAACCCTTATTAGACGCGTGTGGTGTCGCTTCGGTTCCGTTTTGGGTTGAAAGTGCAATACTTCTCACACTTGCTTGTTTGTGCAGCTCACAGGTGGTTATCGTGGGTGG
>NZ_JALXXL010000005.1 GCF_025152525.1 Corynebacterium sp. p3-SID1056 | reverse complement strand
GGACTCCACCGCAGCGGGGCAGGGGTATGCATGCAAAAAGCCCGGCCGGAGCCGGGCTGAGCGTGCGAGATACTCGCAGGCCTGCACTACGGACGCATGTACTTGTCCATGAATGCGAACAGCGTGCCGAGTGCGCCGATGACGGCGGTGAACACTGCGATCCAGTCACGGATCTCAGCCGGGGACATGTCCTTGACGGAGGAGCCCTGGTCGGTGTTGGAGTTGTTGTCCTTGACGTTCGGCTTGGACGGTGCAGTCGGCTTCTTCGTCGGGGTGGTGGTCGGCTTGGCGGTTGCGGTCGAGTCCTTCTTCTCCGTCTTCTTGGCGGTGTCGGTAGCCGTAGCGGTGGTGGTGGCGGTGGTGGACGTGCCGGTGGTTTCCTCTGCCTGGACGGCGACGGCACCGGTGGACATGACAGCTGCTGCGGTTGCGGCAGCGATGAGACCCTTACGGAACTGCATCTGATTCCCTATCTTTCGGAGAGCTTCAAATTGACGTTGACTACCTTAGCCATGCGTCAAGAGATACGCAACAGTTTTGCCGGCGTTTTCAAAGAATTCCGGTTTTGGGGTGGAATCCCGGAAGAAACAGGTCAACCCTCCCTTTGTGGGAAGTGAAAGCTTCCTCAAAGCTGGCTGAACAAGTGTCCAAAAACGCCGTATTGCACGGTGGGGGATACTTGGAAGTATCGCGTACGCTACTTGACGGTGGCGCTCTTGATCTTCACTTCTTCCGCAGGTGCACCGTCGGCGGCTCCGCCCTCGACGCCCTGCTCAGCAATCTTGTCCAGGGTTTCAAGGCCTGCGTCATCGATCTGACCGAAGTACGTGTAGAGCGGGGGCAGAACAGAGTCGCCGTAGTTCAGGAAGAACTGGGACCCGTTAGTGCCGACGCCAGCGTTGGCCATCGCGATGGTGCCGCGGTCATAGCGCTTCGGACCGTTTTGTAGCGACATTGCACGGTACTGCTCTTTCTCCTCCTCGGAAACGTTTTCCGGAAGCTGGAGGTCGGCGTCGTTTACCTGCTCGAGCGCCTCGTCAGTCGGGAACTCGTTCGCGAATTGGAACCCAGGGCCGCCCGAGCCGGTGCCGGTGGGGTCGCCGCACTGGAGCACCTTCAAGCCGTCGCCGGTGGTTAGGCGGTGGCAGACAGAATCATCGAAGTACTTCTCCTGGGCGAGGTGCTCGATGGCGTTGACCGTGCAGGGGGACACGCTGCGATCCAGCTCCATCCCGATCGGGCCTGCGCTCGTGTCCAGCTCAATGTTCACCTTGCCTTCGGCGGAGACGTCGTCTGTCTTCGGCTTCGAAGCTGCCTCGCCCTCACCTTCTTGCGGGCTGTCGTTGTACGAGCAGGACACGGTTGCCGGCAGCGCGGTAGCGCGTGCGGTGCCGACGGCTTCGTACTGGGTGGCGTCGAAAGATTCCTCGGCCTCGGAGGTCTCCGAAGTGCTTTCTTCAGCAGCGGTGACCTCTTCGTCGTTATTCTGCGTCGCGGCGAAGTAGATCGCGCCGCCGATCAACATAATGACCACCGCTGACAGCGCCGCGACCGTCAGCGGCTTCGACTTTTCCTTACGATCGCGTGAATCCAGTTCGCGCTTGAGGTGGCGCAGTGCCTCCTCACCGCGTTTCGCGTTATCAGTAGTAGGCGTGTTGGACGCGGTGCTGTCCGCGGCACCCGAGTTCTCGGCCATGATGTGCTTCCTCGCTGTCGTTGTGCGTGTGAGTGCGCCCGGTGCGCACCATGAGAATTCCGGTTGTTAACCCTAGCAGTGCTCGGGTACAAACCCTTGCGCAGTACAGCGTGCGTCCATAGAATCGCGGCCATGGCTAACGTTACTTTTCAAGGCAATCAGACCACTACCTCTGGCGACCTGCCCGCAGTGGGTGAGGCGCTGCCCAACAGCACGCTTGTCGCGGGCGACTTGAGCGAGAAGGCGCTCGCAGACTACGCAGGTAAGCGCCTCGTCCTGAACATTTTCCCGTCTCTCGATACAGGCGTGTGCGCGACCTCTGTGCGTAAGTTCAACGAGCTCGCTGCGTCGCTCGACAACACCGAGGTGCTCTGCATTTCCAAGGATCTGCCTTTCGCACAGCAGCGTTTCTGCGCTGCAGAGGGCATCGAAAGCGTGGAGGCGCTCTCCGCCTTCCGCTCCACCTTTGCAAAGGACTTCGGTCTTGAGTTGGAAGGCTCCCCGCTGCAGGGGCTTACCGCCCGCGCGGTGGTCGTCACCGATGCCGAGCACAAGGTCATCCACACCGAGCTTGTCTCCGAGATCACCAACGAGCCGAACTACCAGGCCGCAGAGGATGCGCTGAAGTAAATACCGCACCCTGTTCGGGCACCCAGGGCCACCGCGCCTCGGGTGCCCATTTTTCATGCCGCGCCTAGGATGTGGCTATGAAGCTTTCCGGATTTGCTGCAGGGCCTTACCAGACCAACTGCTACGTCGTGTGCGGCGAGCACTCAGGCGAGGCCGTGATTATCGACCCAGGCATGGGCGCTTTCGAGCGCGCGGTGCGCATCATCAAGCAGGCGGGTGCCACGCCCGCCGCCGTGCTTCTCACGCACGGTCACCTCGACCACACCCGCGATGCCGCGCGCTTCGGCGTTCCCGTCTACATCCACCCGGAAGACGAGTTCATGCTCGCGGGCGGTGAGGGACTACCGGAGAAGAGTCGCATGCTTTTCGCCGCCGCGTCGATGGAGTTGCCCAACGAGGTCCGCCCGCTTGCCGACGGCGCCACGCTCCAATTCGCCGACACCACCTTTAGCGTCCGGCACGCTCCTGGCCATTCGCCGGGCAGCGTGCTGTTGCTCACCGATGCTGAGGGCCAGTCCGGGCCGGTATTTTCTGGCGATGTGCTGTTCCGCGGCTCGATTGGGCGAACCGACTTCGCGCACTCTGACCCGGAGGCAATGCGGGCAAGCCTGCGAGGGCCCGTCTGGGCACTGGATGATGCGGCCGCGATCCTGCCGGGGCACGGCCCAACCACTACGATGCGCCAGGAACGGGCGACGAACCCATTCCTCCTGCAGGCCAACCCGGAGCGCTAGACTGAGCAGTCGTGAGTGAATCGAAAAAGTCCGCAAAGTTTAAGCCGCTGGCGGCCCCGAAGGGGCTGCCGGATTACGTCCCTCCGCAGTCCGCGACGTTCCTGCGCGTCCGCGACGAGTTTGTGCGCCAGACGCATCTTGCCGGCTACCAGCACATCGAGCTGCCGGTGTTCGAGGACACGACGCTGTTCGCCCGCGGCGTCGGCGAGTCCACCGATGTGGTGAGCAAGGAAATGTACACATTCACCGACCGGGGCGAGCGCTCGGTGACGCTGCGGCCCGAGGGTACCGCCGGCGTGATGCGCGCGGTCATCCAACACAACCTGGACCGCGGTTACCTGCCGGTAAAGCTGAACTACTACGGGCCATTCTTCCGCTACGAGCGCCCGCAGGCCGGCCGCTACCGTCAGCTGCAGCAGGTGGGTGTGGAGGCCATCGGCGTCGACGACCCGCTGTTAGACGCGGAGGTCATCGCGCTCGCCGACCGCTGCTTCCGCGCCATCGGGCTGCGTGGGTACCGCCTCGAGCTCAACAGCCTTGGTGATGCGCAGTGCCGTCTGGCGTACCGCGAGAAGCTGCAGGAGTTCCTCTTCGCGCTCCCGCTCGACGAGGAGACCCGCGCCCGGGCGGAAATCAACCCGCTGCGAGTGCTGGACGACAAGCGCGCAGAGGTACGCGAGATGACCGCGGATGCGCCGCTGATGATTGACCACTTGTGTGAAGAGTGCCGCGCGCACTTCGACACGGTCCGCACCACCCTCGATGCGATGGGCGTGGAGTACGTGCTTAACCCGCGGATGGTTCGCGGCCTCGACTACTACACCAAGACCTGCTTCGAGTTCGTTCACGATGGCCTCGGCGCGCAATCCGGCATCGGCGGCGGGGGCCGCTACGACGGGCTGATGGCGCAGATCGGCGGCCAAGACCTGTCCGGTATCGGTTTCGGGCTGGGCGTCGATCGCGCCGTACTCGCCCTGGAAGCAGAAGGCGTGATCCTCGACGGGGTCGAGCGCCGCGTTGACGTTTTCGGCGTCGGCATCGGCGAGGCCGCCCAGGCGCGCATGGCACTGCTCATTGACGAGCTCCGTGCCGCCGGGCTCAGCGCCGACATGGCCTACGGAGGCCGCGGGCTCAAGGGTGCGATGAAGGGGGCCGACCGCGCTGGGGCAAAGTACGCGCTCGTGCTGGGCGATCGCGAGCTCGAAAGCGGGGAAGTGGCCGTGAAGGACCTCGCGGCGCACACCCAGGAAACGGTGGCGCTGTCGGCTGCAGCCGTGCTGGAGCAGCTGGGCTAACACCTCATCAGCACTCGGTGATGTTGACTGGTAGTCCGAGTTGGACTGCCAGTCCGCCCATCGAGGTCTCCTTGTACTTGGTCATCATGTCGCGACCAGTGGTCGCCATGGTCTCCACGACATCGTCGAGGGTGACAATGTTCGTGCCGTCGCCAAGCTTTGCCAGGCGCGCGGCGTTGATGGCCTTGACGCCGCCAATGGCGTTGCGCTCGATGCACGGCACCTGCACGAGCCCTCCGACAGGGTCACAGGTCAGCCCTAAGTTGTGCTCCAGGGCGATCTCCGCCGCATTTTCCACTTGCGCAGGCGTGCCGCCGAGGACCGCGCACATGCCCGCAGCAGCCATGGACGAGGCCGAGCCCACCTCGCCTTGACACCCCACCTCGGCGCCGGAGATCGAGGCGTTGGTCTTGATGATGATGCCGATGGCACCAGCGGTGAGCAGAAAATCGCGCGCCTGCTCTATGCCAAAAGCCCCCTCGGTGAAGTCGCGGCAGTAGTGCATCACCGCCGGGATAATGCCGGCGGCCCCGTTCGTCGGTGCGGTGACGACCTGGCCGTGTGCCGCGTTTTCCTCGTTGACGGCGAGCGCGTAGAGGTTTACCCACTCCATGGCGTCGAGGCCCCGGGCCGTGGATTCCTCGTACTCGGCGGTGAGCAGGCGGTGCAGTCGGTGCGCCCGGCGCTTCACACCGAGACCGCCGGGCAGCACGCCCTCTGTTTTCAGCCCGTGGGCGACGCACTCCTGCATCACGTCCCACACGGCGTCAAGGTGGGCGTCGAGACGCTCCCGGCCGTGAATGTGCTCTTCGTTGGCGCGCATCAACTCCGCAATGCTCAAACCGGTTTCGTTGCACAGCGCGACGAGGGTCTTCGCATCTTCGAACTCGTAGGGCACTGGCTCGCTCTCGCGCACCGTGGCCACACCGGCCTCGTTTTCGTGCTCCTCCATGCCGGCGCGGTCCAAGATGAACCCACCACCGACCGAGTAGTACTCCGAACGAGTGGCGATACGGTTGCCGGCTGCATCCCAGGCATCAAAGATGAGGCAGTTGGGGTGCTTGGATACCGGGGTGGGGTTGAATTGGACCTCGTAGTGCACCGTCCCTGCTGGGCCGGTGATCGTGCCCGTCGCTGGGATCGGCTCGCCGGGTTTCGGCGAAATGTCTGCAGAGGTCGTCGTCGGCGTATAACCGACGAGGCCCAGCAAGGCTGCGCGGTCTGTCCCGTGGCCTACGCCTGTGGCAGCAAGGGAACCGCGCAGCTCGATGCGTACGGAAGCAGGCAGTTGCCCGAGTGCCTCAACGAAGGCAAGGGAAGCGCGCATCGGGCCGACCGTGTGCGAGGACGACGGGCCGATGCCGATACTGAACAGGTCTACGACACTAACTGTGCTGTGGGACATGCGCGCGATAATACAGTCCCACCGCCCCGCATTGCAGCGCGCCTAGTCGCGTGTTCCTGTCTGGCGCCCAAGCATCAGCTCCGCCAACTCCCGTGCCGCGCGTTCAATGCGTTGCGTCAACGCCGCGCCCTCGTCGCCCCCGTCGCTGCCGAAGTCCGCAGTCGCCGCAAACAGTGACGTTGGCACGACATGAGCGTGCAGATACGTCAACAGCGGGCGCAGCGCGTACTCGGTGACAAGTGCATGGCGCTGTGAGCCCCCGGTCGCGGCGATGATGGTGGGCATGGCGTTGAGCGCATCGGTGTGCAGGGCGTCGAAAAGCATCTTGAACAGCCCGCTGTAGCTGCCCTGAAACACAGGGGAGACGGCCACCAGACCATCCGCCTGGGAAATCACCCGCTTGAGCGCTTCGAGCGCAGGCGAATCGATTGAGGTGAGCATCAGCTGGGTGAGATCCTGGGCGTAGTCGCGGACCTCCACAGTGCGCACGCGCAGGTCTTCGCCGCGCGCAGTCACCTGCGTGCGCACCGCCGCGGCGATCTGATCTGCCACATGCCGCGTGGTCGAGGGCGTCGACAGGCCCGCGCTCACAACGATCAACTGCTTCATGCTGCTCCTTCACTGCCCTTCTGCGATCCGGCTATTGCTCAGCAGGCGCAACGCGAAAGTGCGGCAGATTCTTCCCTTCCCGCTTGGCTTGGGCAAGTGCAGTAAACGACGGCGGATCGCTCGGTACGTGCGCGGGGCGGCGTGCCTCCATCCGTTTGCGCAGCTCCGGGACGACCTCGCGCCCAAGCAGCTCAACTTGGCGCAGCGCCACCTCGAGGGGGAGACCGGCATGGTCGACAAGGAAAAGCTGACGCTGGTAGTCGCCGACCCAGTCGGCAAATTGCATCGTCCGCTCGATCACCATCTCGGCAGTGCCCACCGTCAGCGGTGTACGTGCTGTGTACTCCTCCAGACTCGGCCCGTGCCCGTAGACCGGAGCGTTGTCGAAATAGGGGCGGAATTCTCGCACCGCCTGAGCCTCGGACTCGGCTATGTATGTCTGTCCGCCCAACCCCACGATTGCCTGGTCTGAGGCACCGTGCCCGTAGGCCGCAAAGCGGCGACGGTACAGGCCCACCATTTTCGCCGTGTGTTCCTTGTGCCAGAAAATGTTGTTGTGAAAGAACCCGTCGCCGTAATACGCCGCTTGCTCGGCGATCTGCGGCGAACGGATCGAGCCGTGCCAGACGAAGGGCGCGACGCCCTCGAGCGGGGCTGGGGTCGCGGTAAAGCCCTGCAGAGGCGTGCGGAACCGGCCTTGCCAATTGACGTGCTGCTCGCGCCAGAGACGGCGCAAAAGGTGGTAGTTTTCTACCGCCAGATCGATGCCGTCGCGGATGTTTTTACCAAACCACGGGTAGACCGGTCCGGTATTTCCACGGCCCAACATGAGGTCCATCCGCCCGTCTACCAGGTTCTGCAAGAACGAGTAGTCTTCCGCGATGCGCACCGGATCCGTCGTAGTGATCAAGGTGGTAGCAGTCGACAGCACAATGTTTTTGGTCTGCGCGCCGATGTACGCCAGGTGCGTTGTCGGCGCGGAGGGCACGAAAGGCGGGTTGTGGTGCTGTCCGGTGGCAAAGACATCCAGGCCAACCTCCTCGGCCTTCAGCGCGAGTTGCGTCATGGCATCGATACGCTGCTTTTCTGTCGGAGTATTGCCGGTCGTCGGATCGGTGGTGACATCGCCGATGCTGAAGATGCCAAACTGCATGTCGAGCGAATCTTTCTACAGAGTTATGCGGCCGCGAGCAGTGCGGGAATTTCTGTGGCAACGAGTACGGCGAGGGGCCGCTGCCGTGGGTTTCCGGACTCCGTAATGATGGCCAGCCGTGGCAGTGCACCTGATTCCAGCGGGGTGGTCAGCGCGTCCACGGCCGCTGCCGCAGTGACGTCGCGCGCCAAGAACACGGGCTGGTCGTGGCGTCCGGAAAGCTCGAGGACTTCGTCGACGGTGGCGTGGCGTAGGTGGTTGTCCTCGTCGATCTCGCGCGCGACCCAGCGCGCAAGGGCGTTGGTGGTGAGCAGGCCGATGTACGTTTCATCGCGATAGATCGGGAATTGTTTGTGCCCGGTCTCCCTGAGTGCGCGTAAAGGCTCGCGCACGTCATCGTCGGGGGAGAAAGTCAGCACCTTCTCTGCCTGAATGACGTCGAGGGCGCGTGCAGGGCGCAGCAGCGCGTCGCGCAGCTGCGTGATCTCGGCGACAGTTTCGGGCAATGGTTCCGCAATCGGGCGCAGGTTGTTGTATTCACCGTGAGAAATCGCGTTGCGCAACTCCGCGAATTCGATCAGGGTGTCGGCCTGATGCCGTGTGAGCACCTTCTTTTTCGCGGCGAGGTTGGTCATCCACTTGAAAGAATCGGATTTTTTGGCGCCAAGCTCCTCGCGGAGGAAGCCTTCGATGGCGTTAAAAGCAGCCAAAAACGGCACCGCCCGGTTCGGCGGGGCCGAAGCGGGGGTGCCGGGAGTCGCTGTGTCCTGAGGGGCTTTAGGCGCGCTATCCATGCCCCATAGCGTAGCGGTGCTGGCGCAAGGGCGGCGAAGCGCGCGGTTAGCCCTCGGTGTACACGCCGCGGTTGAGCGTGTCGCACGCCGCCATCTGGCCAGTCTTGTAGCCGGACATGAAGGCCTCGCTGCGCTGCTCGGAGGAACCGTGCGTCCACGCATCCGGGTCGATGTCGCCGCCGGACTTGCGCTGGATGTTGTCGTCGCCGATCGCTTGCGCGGTCTGGATCGCCTGGCTCAGCTGCTCGTCGGTAATCGGCTCGAGCGCGGCATCCGGGCCCTCTGAGGCGTGCTTCGCCCAGATGCCGGCGTAGCAGTCAGCCTGCAGCTCAATCGCTACCGCCGCAGAATCCTCGCCGGGGTTCTTGTAGTCGCTCAAACCCAGCGTACCTTCGAGGTTCTGGATGTGGTGGCCCATCTCATGCGCGGTCACGTACTCCTGGGACAACGCGCCGTCCGAACCGCCCAGCTGACCTAACTGCTCAAAGAAGGACACGTCGAGGTACGCGGTGGTGTCCCGTGGGCAATAGAATGGGCCGGTATCTGCCGTAGCGTAGCCGCAGCCGGTCGTGACATCGTCGCGGAACAGCATGATGTCGGCCGGTTTGTACTCCATATTCGCCTGGCTGGGGAGCACCTGCGACCAAACTTGGTCGACGGAGCGGGCCACAGCTTCGGCACGGCAATCCTCGTGCTCGTTAGCCGCCCCCGGCGCGTCGCAGTGGCTCAGGTCGTATTCGCCCTGGCTCTGCGGCGCAGACTGTGAACCCGCGCCGCCACCGAGGCCGTCGAAACCGCCGTTGAGGAAGAAGACAAGCGCGAGCAAGATAATCGTGCTGAGCCCGCCGCCGCCGACGGCGATAGGGATGCCCGCGCCGCCGCCTCTGCGCCCGGAACCGGAACTGGTTTGGGCGCGCCTGCCCTGGCCCTGACCAAAATCGTTTTTAAACGTCATGCTGCAAATCTTGCCAAAGAACAACGACGGCCGCTGCATCGGCGGGTGTATGGGGGCACTTCGGCACGGCAACCGCAAGGCGGGTAAAGTGCTTGGGGTTAAAGTATTGCCCTCACGTGGAAGGACGTGGAAGAGACCGTGCTGCGCACTCACCTTGCGGGTGATCTCCGCAAAGACCTCGATGGACAGACCGTCACCTTGACCGGCTGGGTCGGGCGTCGCCGAGACCACGGCGGCGTTATCTTCATCGACCTGCGCGACCGCTCGGGCCTGGCCCAGGTGGTGTTCCGTGAGTCTGAGGTGGCCGAAGCCGCGCACGACCTGCGCAGCGAGTACGTCATCCAAGTTACCGGCGTGGTCGAGCCGCGTCCGGCTGGCTCCGAGAACCCGAACTTGGCCTCTGGCGAGATCGAGGTCAACGTCTCCGAGCTCAACGTGCTCAACACGGCAGCAGCTCTGCCGTTCCAGATTGAGGATGCTTCCTCGACCGAGGTGGGTGAGGAAACCCGCCTCAAGTACCGCTACCTCGATCTGCGCCGCGAGCGCCAAGCCGAGGCGCTGCGGCTTCGCTCCAAGGCAAACCAGGCGGCGCGCCGCGTGCTGGATGAGCACGGCTTCACGGAAATCGAGACGCCGACGCTGACCCGCTCCACCCCTGAGGGCGCGCGCGACTTCCTTGTGCCGGCCCGCCTGCGCCCGGGAAGCTGGTACGCGCTCCCGCAGTCCCCGCAGCTGTTTAAGCAGTTGCTGATGGTTGCCGGTATGGAGCGCTACTACCAGATCGCGCGCTGCTACCGCGACGAAGACTTCCGCGCCGACCGCCAGCCGGAGTTCACCCAGCTGGACGTCGAGGCCAGCTTCGTGGATCAGGATGACGTGATCGAGCTCGCTGAGCAGATTCTCGTCGCCTTGTGGGACCTGATTGGCTACAAGATTTCTACGCCGATTCCGCGCATGACCTACAAGGACGCGATGGAAAAGTACGGCTCCGACAAGCCGGACCTGCGCTTTGATATCCAGCTCAAGGACTGCACCGAGTTCTTCAAGGACACCACCTTCCGCGTCTTCAATGCTGAGTACGTCGGTGCAGTGGTTATGGACGGCGGTGCCTCCCAGCCTCGTCGCCAGCTCGACGCTTGGCAGGAGTGGGCCAAGCAGCGCGGTGCAAAGGGCCTGGCGTACATCCTCGTGCAAGAAGACGGGACGCTGGCTGGTCCGGTGGCGAAGAACATCACCGACGCGGAGAAGGCGGGCATCGCCGACCACGTCGGCGCGAAGCCGGGCGACTGCATCTTCTTTGCCGCTGGCGAGACGAAGGCCTCGCGCGCGCTGCTTGGCGCGGCACGCGGTGAGATCGCGAAGAAGCTGGGCTTAATCAAGGACGGCGACTGGGCGTTTACCTGGGTGGTTGACGCGCCGCTGTTCGAGCCGGCCGCAGATGCGACCGCCTCCGGCGACGTCGCACTTGGCCACTCGAAGTGGACTGCCGTGCACCACGCGTTCACCTCGCCGAAGCCGGAGTACCTGGATTCCTTTGACAAGGAGCCGGGCGAGGCGCTGGCGTACGCGTACGACATTGTCTGCAACGGCAACGAGATCGGCGGCGGCTCCATTCGTATCCACCAGCGTGACGTGCAGGAGCGCGTGTTTGACGTGATGGGTATCACGGAGGAAGAGGCACGCGAGAAGTTTGGCTTCTTGCTCGATGCGTTCGCGTTCGGCGCTCCGCCACACGGCGGCATCGCCTTCGGCTGGGACCGTATTGTCTCCCTGCTCGGCGGTTTCGAGTCGATCCGTGACGTTATCGCCTTCCCGAAGTCCGGCGGCGGCGTCGACCCGCTGACGGATGCACCCGCTCCGATTACCAAGGAGCAGCGCAAGGAGACCGGCGTCGACTTCAAGCCGAAGGCAGAGGGCGCACAGAACGCTGAAAGCGCGGCCTCGGCTAAGTAGAGCCAAGTATAGCCACGCACGAGTCGAGCGAGAAGGCCCCGGGGTAGCCAAACACGCAACCTCGGGGCTGCGCTATGTCAGACTTATGGCATCGGCACGAAACCCACAAGGAGGGGTTCGGATGGACCAGGAGATGATCATCGCCCAGGCGGAGGAGATCCTCACCCGTCGCTACGGGGGCGCGCAGAAACTCAGCGGGGTGGACTCGCTTAGCGGCTCTGGGTTTGCCCACGTCTTTCGTGCCCGGGTTGCGACGAACCCCTTCCTGCAGCACCGGTCGGTGGTGGTGAAGTACTCCCCGGAGACCGGCAATGTGATCGAGGACGCCGCGTTCTTGCGCGAGGTCGTGGCCTACCAATTCACCACGTCGCTCAGCGAGGACGTCCGTCCGGGTCCGGTGCTGCTTGGCTACGACGTGGATCAACGCATCATGATCATCAGCGATTCTGGCGAGGGTGACACGCTGGCCACGTTGCTGGACGGTACCAACGCCGAAAGCCACGTGCAGATCCTGCGCAACCTCGGCACCGCGCTCGGACGCATGCACGCGGGTTCCGCTGGCCAGGAGCAGGCATTTGACGTGCTATTTGCTCGTGCGACGCAGAAGCGTTCCGGCGCCGAAACTATCCAGCGGCTGCGAGAGCGTCTTCTCGCGCACCGCATCCGCTTCGGCCTGGAGATGCTCGAGGCGAGTGGGATCGACGTGCCTGGCGAGGTCGCAATTACCGCGACGAACGTGCAATCGCGCCTGTTCAAAGGTGGTTCACGCGCGTTTACGCCTTTTGATCTCTCCCCGGACAACATCATCTACGCCGATCGCACCCAGTTCCTCGACTACGAGTGGGCGGGCTTCCGCGATGTGGCTTTCGACGTCGCCTTCGTCGTCGCAGGTTTTCCCCTCTACGTGTCCGCGTGGGGGTACAACGAAGAAGCCGTGGATGCGTTTATCGACGCCTGGTTGCACGAGGTCAAAGACACCTGGCCCGCGTTCATGCACGAGGACACACTGCAGGCCCGCATCACCGGAGCGATGGTCAGCTGGGCATTGTCCAGCTTGTCGGTGATGGGGCAGTTCTCTCTCGCCGAGCTCGCCGCCCGAGATGAGGCGCTGGCCGCGGAGTTCGCAGAGGCGGGGATCGATGTTGCGAACGAGGCGTCGGAAAGCGCGCTGCCCATCTCACCCCAGGGCACGGGCGCGGACATCCTGCGGCCGCAGAGCCAGGGGCCTTTCACACACGAGGAAGAGATGGTGCGGCGCGACCTCGAGGAGACCTTCGACGCGCTCGCTTCGTACGCCGGGACGGGCAGGGACACCGCGTACTTGGTGATCGCGGAGTTTGCGCGCGACGTCGCAAAGCGGTTGAAGTAGCGCGCAGCGACTCGAGCACACGGACAAACGGAGGTGCGCAGGCATGGCACAGGATGACCTTTTCGGCGGAGGGCTCGACGCTGGGGAAGCAGAGCTGCCAGGTGCAGGTCGGCGCGGCGCGAGCTTCTTCCACGCCGGAGCCACCGCGCCGCTCGCAGCCCGGATGCGGCCACGCAGCTTGGATGAGATCGCCGGCCAGACGCACCTCCTCTCCGAAGGCAAGCCCCTGCGTCGGCTGGTGGAGGGCTCGGGTGCGGCCTCGGTGATCCTCTACGGCCCGCCGGGGACCGGCAAGACGACGATCGCCTCGCTGATTGCGCAGACGATGGAGCAGAATTTCGTCGGGCTGTCAGCGCTATCCTCCGGGGTCAAAGAGGTCCGGCAGGTGATCGACCAGGCGCGGCGCGACCTGCTGAGGGGCGAAAAAACGGTGCTGTTTATCGACGAGGTGCATCGCTTTTCCAAGACGCAGCAGGACGCCCTGCTCGCAGCGGTGGAAAACCGCACTGTGCTGTTGGTGGCCGCGACGACGGAGAACCCCTCGTTTAGCGTGGTCGCCCCGCTCTTGTCGCGCTCGTTACTGCTGAAATTGGAGTCACTTTCGCGCGAGGAGCTCACCAAGGTCATCGACAACGCGGTCACCGCCGAGCGCGGCCTCGCGGGCACGGTGGAACTTGAGGATGAGGCCCGCGAGCAGCTGGTCACGCTCGCTGGCGGCGACGCGCGCCGCGCGCTGACCTACTTGGAGGCCGCCGCCGAGGCTGTGCCCCAGGGAGGGCGGATCACAGTCGATACGCTGCGCGAGAACGTCAATCGTGCCGTGGTGCGCTACGACCGTGACGGGGACCAGCACTACGATGTGATATCCGCGTTTATCAAATCCATCCGCGGCTCGGATGTGGACGCGGCGCTGCATTACCTCGCTCGCATGATCGAGGCCGGCGAGGATCCGCGATTCATCGCCCGCCGCCTGGTCATTCACGCCTCCGAAGACATCGGGATGGCCGACCCGAGCGCGCTGCAGGTCGCCACGGCGGCGGCGAACGCTGTGCAGTTGATCGGCATGCCGGAGGGGCGTCTGCCGCTCGCGCAGGCCACCATCCACCTCGCCACCGCCCCGAAGTCGCCCTCGGTGATCCAGTCGATTTCGAAGGCCCAGGCTGATGTGGCCAAGGGGAAGGTTGGTGCGGTGCCGCCGCACCTGCGCGACGGCCACTACGAGGGGGCAAAGGCGATGGGCAACGCGGTGGGGTACCAGTATCCGCACGACGATCCTCGCGGCGTGCTCGCCCAGCAGTATCTGCCGGATGAGCTGGTGGGCGCGGAG
Organism: Corynebacterium sp. p3-SID1056; assembly: GCF_025152525.1. Classification (GTDB taxonomy): domain Bacteria; phylum Actinomycetota; class Actinomycetes; order Mycobacteriales; family Mycobacteriaceae; genus Corynebacterium. The sequence continues at coordinate 178,889 of NZ_JALXXL010000005.1, read as the reverse complement.
TATTACGTCCCCACAGATCACGGCGCGGAGAAGCGGATTCGGGATTTTCTCGGCCGCCTGCGCCGCATTTTGCGGGGCGAGAGCTAGCCGCTTAGCCACGCGCACTGCCACCTTGCCGCACCTCAGGGGTAGAGTAGTCCGGGACAAATTTGCAAGCGTTGAAAGGACACCACCTCGTGCAGACACATGAGATCCGAGAGCGGTTTACCAACCACTTTGTGAAGGCGGGGCACACCCCTGTGCCGAGCGCGTCGCTGATCTTGGATGACCCGCAGCTGCTGTTCGTCAACGCGGGCATGGTGCCCTTCAAGCCCTACTTTCTGGGGCAGCAGAACCCGCCATTTGAGAACGGGCTGGCGACCTCTATTCAGAAGTGCGTGCGCACCCTCGACATTGAAGAAGTTGGCGTGACCACGCGCCACAACACCTTCTTCCAGATGGCGGGCAACTTCTCCTTTGGCCAGTACTTTAAAGAAGGCGCAATTACGCACGCATGGGAGCTGCTGACCGGTGCGGTCGCAGATGGTGGCTTCGGGCTCGACCCGGAGCGGCTGTGGGTGACCGTCTTCTTGGACGACGATGAGGCCTTCGAGATTTGGCGCGACAAGGTCGGCGTGCCGGAAGCTCGCATTCAGCGGATGGGCATGGAGGACAATTTCTGGTCGATGGGCGTGCCTGGCCCGTGCGGTCCCTGCTCGGAAATCTACTACGATCGCGGCCCTGACTACGGCCAGGAGGGTGGCCCTGCCGCAGACGATAACCGCTACATGGAGATCTGGAACCTTGTGTTCATGGAATCCATTCGCGGCGAGGGCGATAAGAAGGGCGGCTTTGAGCTGCTCGGGGAGCTGCCGAAGAAAAACATTGATACGGGCTTAGGCATCGAGCGTGTGGCCTGCCTGCTGCAGGGCGTGGACAACGTCTACGAGACGGACCTTCTGCGCCCCGTCATCGATGAGGCAGTGCGGCTGACCGGTACGAAATACGACGCCGGCAAGCACGAGGACGATGTACGCTTCCGCGTCATCGCAGACCACTCGCGCACCGGCATGATGATCATCCTCGACGGCGTTACCCCGTCGAACGAGGGCCGCGGCTACATCCTGCGCCGCCTGCTGCGCCGTATCGTTCGCTCCGCGCGCCTGCTTGGCGCAGAGGGCAACGTGCTCGAAGTCTTCATGAACACGATCATGGACACGATGACGCCGTCCTTCCCGGAGATTGAAAAGAACCGCGAGCGCATCCTGCGTGTGGCCAACGCCGAGGAGCGCGCCTTCTTGAAGACGCTGGCCTCCGGCACCACCCGCTTCGACGAGGCCGCGGCCGCGCTGCGCGAGTCCGGTGCAAAGGTGCTGCCTGGCGAGCAGGCATTCGAGCTGCACGACACCTACGGTTTCCCCATCGACCTCACCCTGGAGATGGCGCGTGAGGCCGGCCTTGACGTGGATATGGATGCCTTCGACGCGGCGATGCAGGAGCAGCGCGCCCGCGCGAAGGCGGACAACAAGGCGAAGAAGCAGGGCAACATCGACGAGTCGCTCTACCGCGAGTGGGTGGACGCGCATCCGACCGAATTCGTCGGCTACGACCAGCTGCAACACGAGGGCAAGGTTCTTGGCCTGGTGAGCGGCGGCGCAAAGGTCACCGAGGCGAAGGCAGGCGACGAGGTCGAGGTGATCTTGGACGTCACCCCGATGTACGCCGAGGCAGGCGGCCAGATGGCCGACCGTGGTCGCATCGTGGTCGGGGACACGATCCTCAACGTCAACGATGTGCAGAAGGTGGGCAAAAAGCTCTGGGTCCACAAGGCAACGGTGGCGCAGGGCGGGCTCGACCTTGGCCAGACGGTGACGACTGAGGTGGATGGTGCCTGGCGCCACGGTGCACGCCAGGCGCACACCGCGACGCACTTGATCCACGCGGCGCTGCGTCAGGTGCTCGGCCCAACGGCGGTGCAGGCGGGTTCGCTGAACAAGCCCGGCTACCTACGCTTCGATTTCAACTACACCGACCAGCTCAGCGATGCGCAGCTGCAGGAGATCGCCACGATTACCAACCAGGCGGTCGACGCCGACTTCGCCGTCAACACCATCGAGACCTCCTTGGAGAAGGCGAAGGAGATGGGGGCGATGGCGCTCTTCGGTGAAAACTACGGCGACCAAGTGCGCGTCGTGGAGATCGGCGGCCCGTTCTCTATCGAACTGTGTGGTGGCACCCACGTGGAGCACTCCTCGCAAATCGGTCCGGTGGCAGTGCTCGGGGAATCCTCCGTGGGCTCGGGCGCGCGCCGAATTGAGGCCTACTCGGGCATGCACTCCTTCGATTACTTCTCCAAGGAAGCGGCGCTCGCCTCCGGGCTTGCCGCAGAGCTGAAGACGCCGACGGCGCAGCTGCCGGAGCGCATTGCTCAGCTGACCGAGCGTCTGCGCGCGGCCGAGAAGGAAATCGAGGCGCTGCACCGCCAGCAGTTGCTTTCCCAGACTTCCGGGCTGGCGGACAAGGCCGAGACGTGCGGCGAGTTCAAGGTCGTGGCCGTGCAGCTTCCCGACGGCGTCACCGGCGGCGATATTCGCACCATCGCGCAGGATGTGCGCGCCAAATTTGGCTCCGAGCCCGCTGTGGTTGCACTCGCGTCCAAGGACGGCGCAAAGGTGCCGTTCGCAGTTGCGGCGAACAAGGACGCTGTGGCACGAGGCGTGAAGTCTGGTGAGCTGGTCAAGCTTGTTGGCGGCTACATCGACGGCAAGGGTGGCGGGAAGCCTGACCTCGCGCAGGGCTCCGGGGCGAATCCGGAGGGCATCAACGCTGGCCTGCAGGCGCTGCGGGAGGAGCTCGCCAACCGCTAGGGTTGCGGAATATAACAAAATGGTCAAGGGACACGCCGCGAGGGTGTCCCGGCCTTTTTGTATGGAGCCGGTATTTTAGCTGTGAACGCTAGCGTCGAGAAGCGGCAAGCCCCAGCGAGCCGACCCGAGAAGATCGGAGAAACTTTTGAAGGTTGAGCCTGACACCCCAGGGGTGGACGACCCGGGACCGGGGCGCCGCCTTGGCGTCGATGTGGGCACGGTGCGCATCGGAGTCGCGTCCTCGGATCGGGATGCGAAGCTGGCGATGCCAGTGGAGACCGTCAAGCGCGTGACTGGGTTCAAAGACCGCGACGGGGCGGATATTGATCGCCTGGTGCAGCTGACCGAGGACTACCAGGCTGTTGAGGTGATCGTGGGGCTGCCGCGGGACCTGCAGGGCAACGGCTCGCGCAGCGTGAAACACGCCAAGGAGATCGCGTTCCGGATCAAAAGGCGCACTGGGCTGCCGGTGCGAATGGCCGACGAGCGTCTCACCACGGTGGCTGCATCCCACGCGATGCGGGCATCTGGCCGTAGTGAGAAAGCGCAGCGCGAGGTGATTGATCAGGCTGCCGCGGTGGAGATCTTGCAATCGTGGTTGGACGGCCGGCAGAACTACTTAAAGGAGAATGAATCGTGACACCCCGACAGAATGGCCGCCGGCGGACCCGTGGCGTCGCAGTGCTTGTTGCTTCGATCTTGCTTATCATCGGCTTGATTGCCTGGATCGCCGTTGCGCACCAAAATGGTGCTGGAAGTGACTACCGCGGCAACGGCAACGGCGAGGAAGAGGTCGTCGAGATCCCGGAGGGGTCCAACATCTCCGCGCTGGGTCCGGAGCTCGAGGAGCGCGGGATCGTCGCCTCCAATAAGGCCTTCCAGTCGGCAGCTGCGGCCGACCCGGACTCGGACAACATCCAGCCTGGTTTTTACCGGCTGGAGGGCGAGATGAGCGCGAAGAGCGCCGTCTCCGCGCTGCTTGACCCGAACAATAAGGTCACCCCTCTGCAGGTGTACGGCGGCGCGACGCTGATGGATATCGACGTCGTTGGGGGACAGAAGCGCCACGGCATTTTGACAATGATTCAGGATGTCACCTGCGGCGGCGCCGCAACGCACGACTGCGTGGATGTTGAGCGCCTGCAGCACGCGGCTGCTGAGACCGATGCGGCAACCCTCGGCGTGCCCGAGTGGGCGCGCGAGGCTGTTGATGGGCGCAAGGGCGATGCAAAGCGCCTCGAGGGCCTGATCGTGCCGGGCGAGTACATCATCGACCCGGGCGCGACCGCAGAGCAGATTCTCACGGACCTGGTGACTCGTTCCGCTGAGGTGTATCAGTCCACCGACATCGAGGCACGCTCGGAGAAGGTCGGCCTGAGCCCCTACGAGCTGGTTGTTGCAGCCTCGCTGGTCGAACGTGAGGCACCGGCAGGGGAATTCGACAAGGTCGCCCGCGTGATCCTCAACCGCCTGGACGAGCCGATGCGCCTGGAGTTTGACTCCACGGTGAACTACGGGCTGCCAAATGTGGAGGTGGCGACCACCGACGAGGACCGCGAGCGCGTCACGCCGTGGAACACCTACGCAATGGACGGGCTGCCGCAAACGCCGATTGCGTCGCCGTCGGTTGAGGCAATCGATGCGATGGAGCACCCCGCGGAGGGCAACTGGCTGTTCTTCGTCACCGTGGATCAGGACGGCACGACGGTGTTCAATGACACCTTCGAGCAGCACCAGGAAGACACCCGTCGCGCCATTGACTCCGGCGTCCTTGACTCACGACGCTAAGGAGGACAGCAATGGTTGACGACGCGCCGCCGCAACGCACCGTGCGGCACCGTGCTGCCGTATTGGGCTCGCCAATCGCGCACTCGCTGTCGCCGGTCCTGCACCACGCAGGCTACGAGGCTGCTGGGCTTGAAGACTGGGCCTACGAGCGAATCGAGTGTACTGTGGATCAGCTCCCGGACATCGTTGGCAGGGCAGCACCGGAGTTCCGCGGGTTCTCCGTCACTATGCCGGCGAAATTCGCGGCCCTGCAATTTGCCACCGAGGCCACCGAGCGGGCCCGCACCATTGGCTCGGCGAACACGCTGGTGCGCACCAACGACGGTTGGCGCGCCGATAACACCGATTGCGAAGGAATCACCACCGCGCTGCGGGAGCTGCTCGGGGACAGCAAGGCCTCGCGCGCATTAGTCGTTGGTGCCGGCGGCACCGCGCGGCCCGCGTTGTGGGCGCTGAAGCAACAGGGGGTGAGCGAGATCGTGGTGCTCAACCGCTCGGACCGCTCCGCAGAGATCGCCGAGCTTGTCGACGGGGTAGCGACGCGCTTTGTCGATTTCTCGGAGGATCTTTTCCAGCTCGCGGTGTGGGCAGACGTGATCATCTCGACCGTGCCCGCTGCAGCCGTAGAGCCCTATGCTGTGCAGTTGGGGCACGCGCCGGTGCTCGACGTGATCTACAACCCGTGGCCGACCCCGCTGGCGGTCCGCGCTGCGGCGAACGGATACCCCACTGTTGGCGGGCTGACCATGCTTGCCGGGCAATCCTACGCACAGTTCGAGCAGTTCACAGGCGTCGCCGCGCCACGCACAGCGATGCGCGCTGCGCTGTTTGCACACTGGGAAGCTGCAAGTGACGGCAGCGCCCAAGACAATGCCCAAGACAGAACTCCAGACAAGGACCCTGCCACAAGCTAGGCTTCACCCCATGGGGAATGGGGGACTGGTTTTTCTCGCGCTCGGAGTCTTCTGCGCGTGGAGCGTGGCACTTGCGTGCAGCGACCTCCGCCGGCGCAGACTGCCAAACGCGCTGACTGTGCCGCCTGCGCTGGCGTGTCTCGTTGCATGTGCGCTCGCACCCGTATTGGCGTGGGGCCTGCTGTGGGCAGGGTTGTATTCTGTCGCTGGCAAGGGAATCGGGGGCGGCGACGTCAAGCTCGCGGTCACGCTTGGCGTGGTGCTCACGGCGCTGGGTGGGCCCGGGGCGGTGTTGGCGGCGGTAGCAGTATCAGGCGCCGCGACCGTGGTGCTCGGGTTGGCACTCGGGGTGCCCAGACTTGCGCACGGGCCGCAAATGTTATGCGCGGCCTGGATCGTGGGAACGTTTGTTGGGCTAAACGGCTCAGTTTGCGCCAGTGTGTGAGACAATGCGTGCATGCTTCGTTGGACAACCGCTGGGGAATCCCATGGACAGGCGCTCATCGCTCTGATTGAAAATATGCCCGCTGGCGTGCCAATCACCGAAGAGGAGGTTGCGCACCACCTCGCGCGGCGCCGGCTTGGCTATGGCCGCGGCGCGCGCATGAAGTTTGAGGCAGATGCGCTCACGCTGCTCACTGGCATCCTGCACGGCCGGACGCTGGGAAGCCCGATTGCCATCCAGATTGGCAACTCCGAGTGGCCGAAGTGGACCACGATCATGTCGCCGCACCCGCTGGATATGGACGACCCCGAGGTGGCGAAGGCGATGTCTTCCGGGCGCGGGGCGAAGTTGACTCGTCCGCGCCCGGGGCACGCGGACTTTGCCGGCATGCTCAAGTACGGTTTCGACTCGGCGCGCCCGGTGCTCGAACGCTCTTCTGCCCGCGAGACAGCTGCGCGCGTCGCAGCGGCGGCGGTGGCTCGTGCGTTCTTGCGCGAGACACTGGGCGTGGAGGTCTTCTCTCACGTGGTCTCCATCGGGGAGTCTGCTCCGGCGGATGGTCAACGTCCCACTTTTGCGGATATCGAGGCGATCGATGCCTCGCCGGTACGCGCGTTTGATTCGACGGCGGAGGCCTCCATGATCTCGTGTATCGAGGATGCAAAAAAGTCGGGTGACACGCTCGGCGGCGTGGTCGAGGTCATCGTCGATGGGCTACCGATCGGGCTTGGCTCGCACATTTCCGGCGAGCACCGCCTCGATGCGCAACTTGCAGGCGCGCTAATGGGGATCCAGTCGGTGAAGGGCGTAGAAGTCGGTGACGGTTTCGCTGAGGCCCGGAGGCGCGGTTCTGCCGCGCACGACGAAATGGTGCGCGACGAGACCGGGGTGCATCGCTTGACGAACCGTGCCGCCGGCCTGGAAGGCGGCATGACCAACGGTGAGCAGCTGCGTCTACGCGCAGCGTTGAAGCCCATTTCCACCGTCCCGCGGGCACTGCAGACCGTCGACATGCGAAGCGGGGAGGCAGCGACAGGTATCCACCAGCGGTCCGACGTATGCGCGGTACCGGCCGGCGGCGTGGTGGCCGAGGCCATGGTGGCGCTCGTGCTCGCGCGCGCTGTACTCGAGAAGTTTGGCGGCGATAGTCTGGAAGAAACCAAGCGCAACATCGCGGCGTACAAGGAAGCAATTGCTCAACGCTTGGCGTTTGACGCAGACGGCACGGAAGACACGGAAGAAAGGCAGTAGCGATGACGGCACAGACACAATCCACACAGCCACAATCCACACAGCCAGACGCCCTCGCAGCGCCTTTCGACGCCAGCGAGGCGGACACGAACGCCGCAGTTGTCGCATCCGCACCGCGGGTCGTGTTGGTTGGGCCTCCGGGGGCGGGTAAATCGACCATCGGCAGGCGTATTGCCAGCGCGTTAAATCTGCCGATTGTGGACAGTGACCTGCTCATCGAGCAGGCGCAAGGCAAGACCTGCGGCGAGATCTTCAGCGAGCTTGGCGAGGAGCGCTTCCGCGAGGTGGAAGCGGCGTGCGTCGCCCAAGCGCTCGCAACAGGCGGGGTGGTCAGCCTTGGCGGTGGGGCGGTGCTCACTGCGTCGACGCGTCAACTTTTGCAGCGCCACACCGTGGTGTGGATCGACGTGACTGCGGAGGAAGGCATCCGCCGTACGGCCGGCTCGACAACGCGCCCCGTCCTACAGGCCGATGACCCGGCGCAGCACTATCGCGATCTGCTAGCCACGCGCGAGCCTTACTACCGCGAGGTCGCCAATTATCGGGTGCGGACTGATTCCCGGCCGCCGCAGCGCGTGGTGGCTGAGGTGCTCAGCATCATTGAGTCCACCGAGGAATAGTTTCCGTACCATCCCCGCGAGTTTCACCTACCCAAGGAGCAACCATGGCCACAGTGCAAGTGACGGGAGCAGACCCGTACGACATTCACATCGGGTACGACACCATTCGTGAAGTCGCGGCAAGGGTAAAGACAATTGGCGCACGTAAGGCGGCGATCGTGCACCAGGGACCGCTACAGGCCGTTGCGCGCTCGATCGCTCAGGACATCGAGGCCGAGGGGCTGACTGCGGTGCTTGCCCCCATCCCCGACGCAGAGGCCGGCAAGTCGCTCGAGACGGCCAGCAGCCTGTGGGATCTGCTGGGCGAGCATAGCTTTTCGCGCCAGGATGTGATCATTGGTCTCGGCGGCGGCGCGGCGACTGACATCGCCGGGTTCATTGCCGCCACCTGGATGCGCGGGATCAAGGTGATCCAGGTGCCGACGACGCTGCTTGCCATGGTCGATGCCGCCGTCGGCGGGAAGACAGGTATCAATACGTCGATTGGCAAGAACCTCGTGGGTGCGTTCCACGAGCCGGACGCAGTGTTTATCGACTTGGAACGCATCTACACGTTGCCACAGGAAGAAATCGTGTCTGGCTCCGCTGAGCTGGTCAAGACCGGTTTCATTGCCGATCCGAAGATTCTCGAGCTTTACCGCGCCGGTGCCGACGCCCACTGGGCCGAGCTCGTGGAACGCTCGGTCGCGGTCAAGGCGGCAGTGGTCAGCCGCGACTTGAAGGAGTCGGGCCTGCGCGAGATCCTCAACTACGGGCATACGCTGGGCCACGCCATCGAGCGCCGCGAGCACTACACCTGGCGCCACGGCAATGCGGTCGGGGTGGGCATGATGTTTGCCGCGCATCTCGCGCACAATCGCGGGCTAATCGACGACTCACTGCTCGCACTCCACCACGAAGTCCTCAGCGCAGTCGGGCTTCCCACCACCTACGAGGAGGGTGCGTTCGACGAGCTCTACGAGGCTATGACGCACGACAAGAAGAACCGCGATGGCCAAATCCGGTTTGTGGTGCTGAACAAACTCGGTTCGTGCACTCGCCTGGAGGACGCCACGATCGAGGAGATGCGTGCGGCCTACGAGGCGATTGCGCAGTAGCGCGTAGCAGTACGCGGACTTTTTCTAGAAAGAATGAAGGAGGCCTAGCGATGAAGATTCTCGTGCTCAACGGACCAAACCTGAATCGGTTAGGCAAGCGCCAACCGGAGATATACGGGCACACGACGCTTGCAGACGTGGAGCGTCAACTCCAGGAGCGCGCGGCCGAGCTTGGGGTGGGCGTCGAGCTGCGCCAAACGAATCACGAGGGCGAGATGCTCGAATGGGTGCATGAGGCTGCGGAAGCGCGCGTGCCCGTCATCATCAACCCGGGTGGCTGGACGCATACCTCGGTGGCACTGCGCGACGCGCTGGTCGAGCTGACCGACGCATGCGGCTTTATCGAGGTGCACATCTCGAATGTGCACGCTCGCGAGCCTTTCCGGCACCACTCCTACCTTTCGCCTATCGCCAAGGGCGTGATAGCCGGGTTGGGCACGAATGGCTACCTGCTCGCGCTCGAGCATTTTGCGCAGACCGGAGCGACCGAAGCTTAGAATCACACACGTTTGGAGGAAGACATGTCACTGGCAGATACTCGTTTTGAAACTCGGCGGCGCAAACTTGCCTCTGCCTTAGCCGCAAAACGCATTGATGATGTGTTGATCACGCATCTCACGCATGTGCGATACCTCTCGGGCTTTAGCGGTTCAAACGGTGCGTTGTTGATTTCGAAGGATCGTACGGCAAAGATCGCCACCGATGGGCGCTACACCACCCAGATCGCGGAAGAGGTTCCGGATGTGCCCGCGACGATCACCCGCAAAGTCGCCGAGGAACTCTTGGGCCAGGTGGTTGAGGGACACCGCGTCGGTTTTGAGGCGGACTACCTCAGCGTGAGCCAGTTGGAACAGCTCCAGGCAGCGTGCCCGGCAGATGTCACGTTAGTGCCTGTCTCTGGGGCGGTGGAGGAGATCCGTCTGACCAAAGACAACCTTGAGCTGCACCGCCTCGAGGAAGCGGCAGCGCTTGCCACCGAGGCGCTCGAGCAGCTTGTGAGCGCAGGGGAACTGGCAGCCGGACGCACAGAGCGCGACATCGCGGCCGATCTGGAGTACCGAATGCGCAAACTTGGCGCGGAGCGCCCCAGCTTTGACACCATTGTCGCTTCTGGCCCGAATTCGGCGAAGCCGCACCACGGTGCCGGCGAGCGGGTCGTGCAGGAAGGCGAGCTGGTCACCATCGATTTTGGCATGCACCGCCTCGGGTTCAACTCCGATATGACACGGACCTTTGCGATCGGCCAGCCAAACGACTTCCTCCGTGAGATCTACGAGGTCACCTTGGCTTCCCAGAAGGCCGGCGTGCGTGCTGCCGTGGCCGGTGCAAAACTCGTTGACGTGGATGCGGCCTGCCGCCGGGTCATTGAAGAGGCCGGATTTGGCGAGTACTTCGTCCACTCGACAGGTCACGGGGTGGGCCTTGACGTACATGAGGCGCCTTACGCCTCGACGTCGGGTAAGGGCGAGCTGCGCGAATCGATGACGCTGACCATTGAGCCGGGGATCTACGTCCCGGGCAAAGGCGGGGTGCGCATTGAGGACACCTTGATTATCACTTCTGGAGTACCGAAGGTGATTACTCAGTACCCTAAGGAATTGACCGTGCTGTAGCATTATTGTGTTTGCACACTCTCTACTGACATATCAGAGGATCAGAGGAAAGGTTTCACGTGGCAACTACCGCCGATTTTAAGAACGGACTTGTACTCAAGAATGACGGCAAGCTCCAGCAGATTATTGAGTTCCAGCACGTTAAGCCGGGCAAGGGCCCAGCGTTTGTGCGCACCAAGCTCAAGGATGTCGTCACCGGCAAGACCGTGGACAAGACGTGGAACGCCGGCGTGAAGGTTGAGACCGCGAACGTTGACCGCCGCGATATGACCTACCTGTACAACGACGGCACCGCCTACGTTGTGATGGATGATAAGACTTTCGAGCAGTTCGAGCTGCCGGCCGACAAGTTCGGTGACGCAGCCCGCTTCCTGCTGGAAAACATGCGTGTGCAGGTCTCCTTCCACGAAGGCGAGGCCCTGTTTGCCGAGCTGCCGATTTCGGTCGACCTGAAGGTTGAGCACACGGAGCCGGGTCTGCAGGGCGACCGTTCCTCCGGTGGCACCAAGCCGGCGACGCTGGAAACCGGAGCGGAGATCCAGGTGCCGCTGTTCCTGGAGACCGGCAATGTGGTCAAGGTAGACACCCGCACGGGTGAGTACCTCTCCCGCGTGAGCAACTAATGGCGGACTTTAAGCGACACGGAGCTCGCTACCGCGCGCGGCGTCGTGCAGTAGACATCCTCTTTGAGGCGGAAACGCGCGACATTGACCCGGTCAGTATCGTCGAGGATCGCGTCGAGTTGGCAAAGAACCCGCAGAATTCGGTCGCCCCGGTCGCGGATTACACGCAGCAGATCGTGGCGGGTGCCGCCGAGCAGCTCGACGATCTCGACGACGCGATTGAGCGCTTTTTGGTGGAGGACTGGGAACTGTCCCGTCTGCCCGCCGTCGACCGTCAGATCTTGCGCGTGTGCGCGTGGGAAATCATGTTCAATGACGACGTCGATGCGCCGGTCTCCATTAAGGAAGGCGTCGAGATGGCGGCCGAGTACTCAGCAGCGCAGGCCGCGCCCTACGTCAATGTCGTGCTCGACGGCATTGCGCAGCGCGGCCGCCCGGATGCACCCTTTGCTGCCGACGACGCGCAGAGGCTTGTTACCGAGACCGTGTCGGAGGCAGCAGTCCCCGCAGCATCGGAGCCCCCGCAGCCCGCGGACGAGCAACAACCGGTCGAGTAGACGTCCTCAAGTGCCCGAAAACCTCGCGGGCACTTTTTGCATATCCACCCGCGAAGGAGGAGGAAGAAACATGGCGAAGATTTCTATTGAGGAAGCGCAGGCATTCAGGGTAGGCCCCGACTTCCAAATCGACGACGTCGATCCAGCGGCCACCCCGGGGGTCAAGGACGTCGAGGATGCCTTTGAGCAGTTTGACGACGACCTCGGCGAGCTGCAGAAGAAGCTCTATGCCAACGGCCGGGCAGGCACCCCGCATACCGGCTCTGTGCTCCTGGTGCTCCAGGGCATGGATACTGCGGGCAAAGGCGGGATCATCCGCCACGTGATCGGCGGGACCATGGATCTGCAGGGCGTGCATATCAAAGCATTTGGCCGGCCGACGAAGGAAGAGGCCGAGCACGATTTCTTGTGGCGGATTGCTCCGCACTTGCCGGAACCGGGGCAAATCAGTGTCTTCGACCGCTCCCACTACGAGGACGTGCTGGTGCAGCGGGTTAAGCAGATGGCTGCGCCAGAGGAGATCGAGCGCCGCTACGATGCCATCGTGGAGTTCGAAAAGGAAGCTGCGGCAAACGGCACCAAGATAATCAAGGTGATGCCGCACATCTCGCGCGAGTTCCAGGCGGAAAACCTCCGCGAGCGCATCGAAAACCCGGAGAAGCACTGGAAGTACAACCCGGGTGACATCGATGACCGCAAGCTGTGGACGCAGTTCATGGCGGCATATCAGATCGCGTTGACTCGAACGTCGACCGACGTTGCCCCCTGGTACTGCATCCCCTCTGACAACAAGAAGTACTGCCGGACCGTGGTCAAGACCCTGCTTGTCGACGCGCTGCAACAGCTGGACCCGCAGTGGCCTGCAGGAGACTTCGACAAGGAGACGGAGCTGGCCCGGCTGGAAAATTCCTAGGACGCTAGTTGTCCTGCTCCTCGGCGGATTCGCGGGCGCTTGTGATCTCTTCGATCAGCGCGTGCATCGCGTCCTGGCCGCGCATGAGTCCGTCGAGGCTGCGCTTGAGTGCGCTGGACAGCTGCTCGTCGGTCATACCGGCGGCGACCTGGTTTTCCGCCTCGGTGCGAATGACCAAGGTCTTTGCCTTGTTCACGACCAGTGCGCGGGCATCTAAGAACGAAGAGTTGACCTGATTCGCCGCCAGATACACGGTGGGGTCAGGGGTATCTGAGGGGGTCTCGGTCGCGGCGTCCGCGCGGGCGATGAGCACGGAGTCAAGCAGGACGAAGAGCACGTTGTAGCCGTTGATGTTGGCGTGGGCGGCACGACCTGAAGCGTCCGTCTGCACCGTGATGTCCAGGCCTTCCAGGGCCTTCGCGACGCGGTCGATGGTGACCAATTGCGTGGTGTTAGTGCTCATCGTGCGGGTCCTCCCAGGTGACGAGGGTGGGGAATGAGGTTGCCAAAAAGTCGAAGGCTTGCAGGGTGGTGTCGATCGAGCTCATGATGAACGCGCCGAGCTGGTTGTAGGACGCTCCGTGCGTGATATCGAGCGTGCGGATCGCGCTAATTGCCAGGTTTTGCTCGCCCTGCTCAAAGAAGCGCAGCGTGGGCGCGAAGTGGGTCTGGTTGTGCTCGTTGGTGGCGAGCAATATGTGGGAGGCCATCTCTTTGGGGATCTCGCCGCGCCACAGCGATTCAAAGATGAGGTGGTCATCATCGAAGGCAACCACAATCGCCGCGTTGATAAAACCGGATCGGACTGTGCCATCTTCGACGCGGTGCTCGAGGCCCTCAGCGCTAAAGATTTCGGCGACGGCCTCGGGTGTAACCGGCTTTGCCTCGTTGTTGGGGTCTGCCTGCGCTGCGGCGTTGACCTCAGCGACAGTTGCCGGGTCGGGTGCGTCGGTAGACGGCACCTCGCCAGCAGCGGACTTCGGTGTTGTGTCGTTGGTACTCACGCCCACGATGGTACCTGCGTGTCTTTCTGCTGACGCGAGAGGCGCGGCCCCTCCAAACGGGGTGTCGAGTTGGCGATTGCGGCCTCGATGTCATCGTCCGGGCTCGGTGAGCGGCGGGGAGTGCTAGAATTCGGGGCAGTCCAAAGAAGCGACTTCAACTGCAGAATGCAGCTTTTATCCAGCATCCTTTAAATTCCGCACAGTGAGGCGGGGAAGGAGGCGAGATGAGTGGAGATTCCCGCACGACGGTGGAACTGCTGAGCGCAGACGACGTCGGGCGCACGATCGCACGCATTGCGCACCAAATAATTGAAAAGACGGCGCTTGACGCGGCGTCGCAATCCGGTACCGCACCGGTGCAACTGCTCGGCATTCCCTCTGGGGGCGTCCCGCTGGCGCAGCGCATCGCTGCAGCCATTGAAGAGTTTTCTGGGGTGAACGTGCCCGTCGGCAGCCTCGATGTCACCCTGTACCGCGATGACTTGCGCGACAAACCACACCGCGCGCTGCGCCCTACGCATATTCCGGCACCGCTCGACGGGGCGACCGTTGTCCTGGTGGACGATGTGCTTTACTCCGGCCGCACCATTCGTGCTGCGCTCGATTCGCTGCGCGACATCGGCCGGCCGCAAGCCATTCAGCTCGCCGTCCTGGTGGACCGCGGGCACCGCCAATTGCCCATTCGGGCGGATTACGTGGGCAAGAACATTCCGACCGCGTTGACCGAGGACGTGACCGTGACACTCACGCCGATCGACGCAGTTGATGCGGTCACGCTGCACCGGGAGGCTTAACGGATGAAACACCTCATTGATATTGCAGACTTAAGCCGGGACGAGGCGATCGCCATCATGGACGAGGCCGACCGCTTCAAAGAAGCCCTCGACGGCCGGGAGATTAAGAAGCTGCCCACGCTGCGAGGCCGCACCATCTTCACCCTCTTCTACGAAAACTCCACTCGTACCCGCTCGTCTTTCGAGACGGCTGGTAAGTGGATGAGCGCGGATGTGATCAACCTGTCCGCGTCGAGCTCTTCGGTGAAGAAGGGCGAATCGCTCAAAGACACGGCACTTACGGTTCAGGCTGTCGGCGCGGACGCGATCGTGGTTCGCCACCCGGCGTCGGGAGCTGCGCAGCTGCTCAAGCAGTGGCTGCCGGGCACGTCGATTGTCAACGCCGGGGACGGCAAGCACCAGCACCCCACTCAGGCCCTGCTCGACGCGGTGACGATGCGCCAGCGCATCGGCGAGATCGTCGGCCGCAAGGTGGTCATCGTGGGCGACATCGTGCACTCGCGCGTCGCGCGTTCCAACGTGGATCTGCTCAACCTGCTCGGAGCAGAAGTTGTGCTGGTGGCGCCGCCGACGCTGCTGCCTACGGGGGTGGAGCACTGGCCGGCGCGTGTTGCATACGACTTGGACGCCGAGGTTGTCGACGCGGATGTGGTGATGATGCTGCGCGTGCAGGCCGAGCGCATGCACGGCGGCTTTTTCCCTTCGCATCGCGAATACGCCACGCTGTACGGCTTGAGCCCGCAGCGTGCCGACCGGATGAAAGAAGGCGCGATCATCATGCACCCGGGCCCGATGCTGCGCGGGATGGAAATTAACTTTGCTGTTGCGGAGCGAGACAACACCGCGGTACTGCAGCAGGTCTCAAACGGTGTGTACACCCGCATGGCGGTGCTGTTTACGCTGCTCGCGGGAGAGGAAGAGTAAATGGGAAAGATCGGAATCACAAACGTCCGCCCGTATGGTGAGGACGAGGTACAGCTGCTTATCGACGACGGCGTCATCGCCGCTATCGGGAAAGACCTCAAGTTCGACGAAATCGAAGATGAGTCCTTCGAGGTCATCGATGCGGGCGGCAAAGTCTTGCTCCCGGGCCTCGTGGACATGCACGTGCACCTGCGCGAGCCGGGCCGCGAAGACACGGAAACCATCGCCACCGGCTCCGAAGCAGCCGCCAAAGGCGGCTTTACCGCGGTGTTTACCATGGCGAACACGAGCCCGGTGATTGACCAGCCTTTCCTCGCCGATGCGGTGTGGGAAAAGGGCCAAGCCTACGGCAAGTGCGATGTCTACCCGGTGGGCGCGATCACGCAGAACCTCGAGGGCACACAGCTCAGCGAGATTGGGCTGATGAGCCAAGGCCACGTGCGCATGTTCTCTGACGATGGCAAGTGCGTCAATGACCCGCAGGTCATGCGCCGGGCAGTCGAGTACGCCAAGGCCTACGACGTGTTGCTCGCCCAACACGCAGAAGACCACCGCATGACCGAGGACGCAGTCGCGCACGAGGGAGAGACTGCGGCCCGGCTCGGCCTGGGCGGTTGGCCGCGGGTAGCGGAGGAATCCGTCGTTGCTCGCGATGTGATCATGACCCGCGACTACGGCGGGCGCCTGCACATCTGCCACGCCTCGACCGAGGGCACCGTGGAGCTTCTGCGCTGGGCGAAAGCGCAGGGCATCGGGGTCAGCGCCGAGGCAACACCGCACCACCTGCTGCTTACCGACGAAAAGCTCGAGTCCTACGACGGCGTGTACCGCGTCAATCCGCCGCTGCGCGAGCAACGCGACACGATCGCGCTGCGGGACGCGCTGCTCGACGGCACGATCGATGTGGTCGCGACCGACCATGCCCCGCACGGCTCCGAAGACAAGTGCGTCGAGTTCGAGCACGCGAAGCCGGGCATGCTTGGCCTGGAGACTTCGCTGCCAATCATCGCGCGGGTCTTCGTCGAATCTGGCTTGGCTGACTGGCGCTTCGTGGCGAAGGTGATGAGCGAACGCCCCGCCGAAATCCTGCGTCTGAAGGACCAAGGCCGCCCGATTGCCGAGGGGGAGCCAGCCAACCTCGTGCTTGTCGACCCGGGCGCGGCGTGGACCGTCGAAGGTGCCAAGCTGCGCTCCAAGGCCTCGAACACCCCCTACGAAGGCACCGAGTTTGCGACCAGCATTGCGCTGACGATGCTGCGTGGCACGGTGACCTACCGGGCAGAGGATACTGCAGCAGAAACGACCATCACCAGCACGAAATAGGTTTATAAAGGAAGCAACTATGACTGAATCTCGAATCCCCGCGGCCCTCGTGCTCGGCGACGGCAAGGTCTACCGTGGCTACGCTTTCGGCGCAGTTGAGCGCGACAGCGACATTGACCCGGTGTACGGCGAAGCGGTGTTTACCACCGGCATGACCGGCTACCAGGAAACGATGACTGATCCCTCGTATCACCGCCAGATCGTGGTGATGACGGCCCCGCAGATCGGTAACACCGGCTGGAACGACGAAGACAACGAGTCCCACGACGGCCGCATCTGGGTTGCCGGCCTCATCGTGCGCGATCTTTCCAAGCGCGTCTCGAACTGGCGCGCAGCGCGCTCCCTCGAAGAGGAAATGCGTGCGCAGGGCATCGTCGGCATCTCGGGCATTGACACCCGTAGCGTGGTGCGCCACTTGCGTAACGAGGGTTCCGCCCCGGCAGGTCTGTTCGTGGGCGCGGCGTCGCAAAGCGATGTCCAAGACTTGGTGGCGAAGGTGAACGCGCAGCCTTCCATGGCTGGGGCTGACCTGTCTGCCCAGGTGAGCACCGACGAGGCGTACACGATTGCGGCGAAGGGCGAGAAGCGCTTCACCGTCGTGGCCTACGACATGGGGATCAAGACCGCCACGCCGAACCACCTTGCCGAGCGCGGGGTGGAGACCATTGTCGTGCCGGCGAACACTCCCTTCTCGGACATTGCGCAGTACACACCGGATGGTGTGTTCATCTCCAACGGCCCGGGCGACCCGGCCACCGCGGATGAAATGGTGGAGATCACCCGCAAGATCATCCAGGACAAGCTGCCGCTGTTTGGTATTTGCTTTGGTAACCAGATTCTCGGGCGCGCGCTCGGTCTTGACACCTACAAGCTGAAGTTCGGCCACCGTGGGGTCAACGTCCCGGTGAAGAACCACCTGACCTCCAAGATCGACATCACCAGCCAGAACCACGGCTTCGCGCTGGCCGCGCCCGAGGGCGTTGGCCCGGGCGATCGCTTCGATACCGAGTTCGGCCCTGCCGTGATTACCCACACCTGCCTCAACGACGACGTCGTCGAAGGCGTGGCGCTGGAGAACGGCATGGCGTACTCGGTGCAGTTCCACCCGGAATCTGCCGCGGGTCCGCACGATGCGAACCCGCTGTTCGATCAGTTCATTGCGCTGATGCGTGAGTACAGCCCGAACGCGAAATAACCAGGAAGAACGAAAGTACTAGGGAGTATCACCGATGAAACGAGAAGACATCAACCACGTCCTGGTTATTGGCTCCGGACCGATCGTAATTGGCCAGGCCTGCGAGTTTGACTACTCGGGCACCCAGGCGTGCCGCGTGCTCAAAGAAGAGGGTCTGCGCGTGACCCTGATCAACTCGAACCCGGCCACGATCATGACGGACCCGGAGTTTGCGGACCACACCTATGTCGAGCCGATCGAGCCGCACTACATCGACATGATTCTGGAAAAGGAGGCGAAGCAGGGCACCCCTGTCGACGCCATCCTGGCTACCCTGGGTGGACAGACTGCGCTGAACGCCGCAATCCAGTTGGATCGGCAGGGCATCCTGGCTAAGCACGGGGTCGAGCTCATCGGCGCGAACATCGACGCCATCGAGCGCGGCGAGGACCGCCAGAAGTTCAAGGACATCGTGGAAAAGATTGGCGGCGAGTCCGCCCGTTCCCGCGTCTGCTACACCATGGATGAGGTCCACGACACTGTCGAAGAGCTCGGCCTGCCCGTTGTCGTGCGACCCTCCTTCACCATGGGTGGGCTCGGCTCAGGCCTGGCTTTCACCATGGAGGATCTCGACCGCATCGCCGGCGGCGGCCTCGAGGCAAGCCCCGAGGCGAACGTGCTCATCGAGGAATCTATCCTCGGCTGGAAGGAGTTCGAGCTCGAGCTGATGCGCGATGGCGACGATAACGTCGTGGTCATCGCCTCGATCGAAAACGTCGACGCGCTCGGTGTCCACACCGGCGACTCCGTCACCGTGGCCCCCGCGCTGACGCTGACGGATCGCGAGTACCAGACGATGCGCGACCAAGGCATCGCCATTATCCGCGAGGTAGGCGTGGATACAGGCGGCTGCAACATCCAGTTCGCGGTCAACCCGGAAGACGGCCGCATCATCACGATCGAGATGAACCCGCGCGTTTCCCGTTCCTCCGCGCTGGCCTCGAAGGCGACCGGCTTCCCGATCGCCAAGATCGCCTCCAAGCTGGCGATCGGCTACACCCTCGACGAGATCACCAACGACATCACCGGTGTGACGCCTGCAGCGTTCGAGCCGACGCTTGACTACGTGATCGTGAAGATGCCGCGCTTCGCCTTCGAGAAGTTCCCGGGCAGCGATGACACGCTCGGCACCTCGATGAAGGCGGTCGGCGAGGCCATGGGCATCGGCCGCAACTACATCCAGGGCCTGAACAAGGTGATGCGCTCGATGGAGGACAAGCCGAACGGCTTCTGGACCCGCCCGGATGAGTACTTCGCCGAAGGGCGCGAAAGCGACCTGCCCGCCGTGCTCGAGGACCTCAAGGTCCCGACCGACAAGCGCATGTACGACGTCGAACTCGCGCTGCGCCTCGGCGCAAGCATCGACGAGGTGCACGAGGCCAGCGGCATCGACCCCTGGTTCCTCGCCGAGCTGCAAGCGCTCGTGGACTTCCGCCAGCAGCTTGTCGACGCCCCCGTGCTCGACGCCGAACTCCTCCGCGAGGCAAAGGCGTACGGCCTGTCCGACGCCCAGATCGCGGCACTGCGGCCTGAACTGGCGGGGGAGGACGGCGTGCGTTCCCTGCGTTGGTCGCTGGGCATCCACCCCGTGTTCAAGACCGTCGATACCTGCGCCGGCGAGTTCGAGGCGCAGACGCCGTACCACTACTCGGCATACGAGATGGACCCGAATGCCGAGAACGAAGTTGCGGAAACCGGCCGGGAGAAGGTCATTATCTTGGGCTCGGGCCCGAACCGTATTGGCCAGGGCATCGAGTTCGACTACTCCTGCGTGCATGCGGCGCTAGAGCTCTCCCGCATCGGCTACGAGACGGTCATGGTCAACTGCAACCCGGAGACGGTGTCCACCGACTACGACACGGCGGATCGCCTCTACTTCGAGCCGTTGACCTTCGAGGACGTCATGGAGATCTACCGCGCCGAGTCTGCCTCTGGCACGGTGGCTGGCGTGATTGTCCAGCTGGGCGGCCAGACCCCGTTGGGGCTGGCGCAGCGCCTCGCGGACGCGGGCGTGCCCGTCGTAGGCACGACCCCGGAGGCCATCGACTCGGCAGAAGACCGCGGCGAGTTCGGTGACGTGCTCGCCGCCGCGAACTTGCCGGCGCCGGCGTACGGCACCGCGACGTCCTTTGAGGAGGCACGCGAGGTGGCGGCCGGTATCGGCTACCCGGTGCTGGTGCGACCTTCCTACGTGCTTGGCGGTCGCGGCATGGAAATCGTGTACGACGAGGCGAGCCTGCACGACTACATCGATCGTGCGACTGAGCTGTCGCCGGATCACCCGGTGCTGGTGGACCGCTTCCTCGACTCCGCGATTGAGATTGACGTCGACGTGCTTTGCGACGGCGACGAAGTCTACCTCGGCGGCGTGATGGAGCACATCGAGGAGGCCGGTATCCACTCCGGCGACTCGGGCTGTGCTTTGCCGCCGATGACGATCGGCCCGGAGGACATCGCCCAGGTGCGCCGCTCTGCTGAGGCACTCGCGCACGGCATTGGTGTGAAGGGCCTGATGAACGTCCAGTTCGCGCTGAAGGACGACATTCTCTACGTCATTGAGGCGAACCCGCGTGCGTCCCGTACGGTGCCGTTCGTGTCCAAGGCCACGGGCGTGCACTTGGCCAAGGCTGCGGCACGCATCATGATGGGCGCCACCCTTGCGCAGCTGCGCGAGGAGGGCCTGATCCCCACGGAGTACGATGGCGGATCCCTTCCACTCGACCACCCGATCGCGGTGAAGGAGGCGGTGCTGCCGTTTACGCGCTTCCGTCGCCCCGACGGTTCGCTGCTGGACACCATCCTTGGCCCCGAGATGAAATCGACGGGCGAGGTGATGGGCCTCGCACCCTCCTTCGGTGTGGCGTATGCCAAGGCCGAGGTCGCTGCCTTCGGCCCGCTGCCGACGGAGGGCACGGTGTTCGTGTCCGTGGCTAACCGCGACAAGCGCACGCTCATTTTCCCGATCCAGCGGCTGTCCACAATGGGCTTCAAGATCGTCGCAACCTCAGGTACCGCGCAGATGCTGCGCCGCAACGGCATCGACTGCGAGGTCGCGCAGAAGGCGTCGGAAGTCCGCGAAGGTGGGGAAGGGACCTCGATCGTCGATCGCATCAGCGAGGGCGAGATCGACCTGATTCTCAACACCCCGGCCGGTTCCTCCGGTGCCCGTCACGACGGCTACGACATCCGTGCCGCCGCCGTGGTAGCAGGTGTGCCGATCATGACGACGGTGCAGGGTGTTACCGCTGCGGTGCAGGGGATCGAGGCGATCCGCGACAACGAGATCACGGTGACGAGCCTGCAGGAGCTGGAGCACTCGAGCGAGGAAGCGAAGGCTTAGGTTTCATGGCACCAAATCCCGGATTCGGGCAGCGGCTTGTCGACGCCGGCCAGCGCTACGGCAGGTTGTGCGTCGGCATCGATCCTCACGCTGCGCTACTACAACAGTGGGGCCTGCCGGACAGCGTGGACGGCCTTGCCGAGTTTTCCCGCATTTGCGTGGAAGCTTTCGCTGGCCACGTGGCGCTTGTGAAGCCACAGGTCGCTTTCTTCGAGCGCTTTGGTTCGCGCGGGTTCGCGGTTCTGGAAGAGACGCTTGCTGCGCTGCGGGAACGCGATACGCTCGTCGTTGCGGACGCGAAACGCGGCGATATCGGCTCGACGATGGCTGGCTACGCAGCAGCGTGGCTCGCGCCTGGTGCCCCGCTCGAGGTGGATGCGTTAACCCTGACGCCATACCTTGGCGTCGGTTCGCTCG
Organism: Corynebacterium sp. p3-SID1056; assembly: GCF_025152525.1. Taxonomy (GTDB): domain Bacteria; phylum Actinomycetota; class Actinomycetes; order Mycobacteriales; family Mycobacteriaceae; genus Corynebacterium. The sequence goes on along the minus strand of NZ_JALXXL010000005.1, from coordinate 157,186 downwards.
CTCCGGCGATCGAGCTCGCCGCTGCAAACGGCAAGGGAGTGTTCGTCATGGCGGCGAACTCGAACCCGGAGGCGGAGGCCTTCCAGAGTTCGTTGTTGGAGGGTCGCACTGTGGCGCAATACATGGTCGACGGGTGCGCGGAGTACAACGCGGGCGAGGGGATCGGTCACGTCGGCGTCGTGGTCGGAGCAACGGTGGCACACCCGCCTGTGCTCGAGGGCCTTAACGCACCGGTGCTCATGCCCGGTGTGGGCGCGCAGGGCGCCACAATGGAGGATGTCGCCCGGATCGCAGGGAGCCAGGCACACCTCGTATTTCCGAACGTGTCGCGCTCTGTGCTCAAGACCGGGCCGGTCGTTGGTGAACTGCGAAAACAAGCCTGCGACCTGGCAAAATAGGGCAGTTGGCGGGGGCGTTTGCGCTTTTCGTCAAAAAGCCTGGTAGTTTAGTTCCGTCAAAGCGTTGACGTGGCGAAATACTGCGCGGTGCGCGGTAGGAGTTGCGGTGCCGTCACCGGCACGTCTTCAACGCGGCGGAACTAACCCAGTGCTACACTGAGCCAGAACTGAGAGTTGCACCGGTGGTATTTTGCCCCGGTACTTTCAGAGCGAAGGTTTAGGTAGGACTGGACCGAAACGTACTACTACTTTATGGAGGAACCAGTGGCACTTCCACAGTTGACTGATGAGCAGCGCAAGGCAGCACTTGCAAAGGCAGCCGAGGCACGTAAGCAGCGCGCCGAGCTGAAGGCTTCCCTCAAGCGCGGCGACACCAACCTCAAGGACGTGCTCGCAAAGGCTGAGTCCGACGAGATCATTGGCAAGACCAAGGTCTCCGCACTGCTCGAGGCAATGCCGAAGGTGGGCAAGGTCAAGGCTCGCGAGATCATGGAAGAGCTGGAGATCGCACAGACTCGTCGTCTGCGTGGCCTGGGCGAGCGTCAGCGTCGTGCCCTGCTCGAGCGCTTCGGTTTCTCCGAGGACTAAAGCATGACTGAGGTATCGCCGCGAGGCAGGCTGGTCGTGCTGGCCGGCCCCTCCGCTGTGGGTAAATCGACAGTGGTGCACAGGCTTGTGAGCGATGTCCCTGATCTGTATTTCTCCGTCTCAATGACCACTCGGGCACCGCGCCCGGGTGAAGTCGACGGGGAAGACTACTTCTTTGTCAGTGCTGACGACTTCCAGCGCCGCATTGATGCGGGCGAGATGCTGGAGTGGGCCGACATTCATGGCGGATTGCAGCGTTCCGGCACCCCGGCTGGTCCGGTGCAGGAGGCGCTCGATGCGGGCCGTCCCGTGCTGGTGGAAGTAGACCTCGCAGGCGCGCGCAACATCAAACGGCTGATGCCTGAGGCGTCGACTGTCTTTTTGGCCCCGCCTTCGTGGGAGATTCTGGTACAGCGCCTCTCCGGCCGTGGTACGGAGACGGAAGAGGTAATCCAGCGTCGACTGCTTACTGCACGTGAAGAGCTCAATGCGCAACACGAGTTCGATGATGTGGTGGTCAACGACGATGTGGACAACGCCGTCGCGGCAATTGCCAGCATCCTGATGAACAGCACTAACAACGAGACAAACGAGTAGGTTTTTGTGAGCAATATTACTGAGGATCAGTCGCAGGTCACCGCGGATTCACCGGAGCAGAAGACCTACGACACCCCGCAAGGTATTACCGCACCCCCGATCGATGAGCTGCTGACGAAGGTATCGTCCAAGTACGCTCTCGTGATTTTCGCGGCAAAGCGTGCCCGCCAGATCAACAGCTTCTACCAGGACTCCGAAGATGGCGTCTTCGAGTTCGTCGGCCCTCTGGTGACACCGGAGCCCGGCGAGAAGCCGCTTTCCATCGCGCTGCGCGAGATCCAGGCGGGTCTCCTGGAGCACGAAGAGGGGCAGTAACGTCAAAGACGCGCTGTTTCGGCGCAAGCCACGCTGTAAACGCCCACCTGCCTTCCTGTCGGCAGGTGGGCGTTGTGCGTTGCGTATGCTTGGTGGCCATGAGCCAAGTTCACAAACAGCGCACCGAGTCCAAGAGCCCAGCACATGCGTTAAAGGTGGTCGTGGGCGTAGCCGGCGGCATCGCGGCGTACAAAGCGTGCCACCTGATTCGGGATTTCAAAGAGGGGGGCGACGACGTGCGTGTCGTCCCGACCCCTAGCGCACTCGAGTTTGTCGGACCGGCTACCTTCGAGGCGTTGTCCGGCCACCCCGTTGATACGGGCGTATTTTCGCGTGTGGACGAGGTGCAGCACGTGCGAGTCGGCCAAGAGGCGGACCTGATCGTTATCGCTCCGGCCACAGCGGATGTGATTGCGCGGATCGCCGCAGGCCGCGCGGACGACCTGCTCACGGCCACGGTGCTCGTCGCCACCTGTCCGATCGTGGTCGCGCCAGCGATGCACACGGAGATGTGGCAGAACCCGGCCACGCAGGCAAACGTCGCCACCCTGCGCGAGCGCGGGATCACGGTACTCGAGCCCGCGCATGGCCGCCTCACGGGGAAGGACACAGGTCCCGGGCGTCTGCTGGAACCGCACGTGATCGCGCAGATGGCGCGCACGGTACTCGCCACTGGTCCGCTTACGCAGTCGCTCTCTGGCACTCGAGTGCTTATTAGCGCGGGCGGCACGCAGGAGAATATTGACCCAGTGCGGTACATCGGTAACCGGTCCTCGGGCCGCCAGGGCTTCGCGCTTGCCGACGTCGCCGCGCACAAGGGCGCACACGTCACCGTCGTGGCAGGGAACACCGAAGATTTAGAAACGCCCGCTGGTGCCGAGGTCGTGCGGGTACGTTCCACGCGTGAGATGAATACCGCGATGCATGAGCGTGCCGCCGATGCAGACGTGATCATCATGGCTGCCGCAGTTTCAGATTTCCGCCCGGAGCATGAGGCAACCTCGAAGCTGAAAAAGGGGCAGGCGAACGAGGACCTCGAGACGCTACACCTGGTGGAAAACCCGGACATCCTACGTGGGCTGGTCACCATGCGCGACGCAGGGGAGACACGCGCGCGCATTCTGGGATTCGCGGCTGAGACGGACCAACCTCTGGAGTACGGCAAAGCGAAGCTTGCGCGGAAAGGCGCGGACATGCTTATGGTCAACGATGTCTCCGGCGGCAAGGTGTTCGGACAGCCTCGAAATTCCGGTTGGCTACTCACTCGCGACGGCAACGTAGCCGAGGTTACCGATGGCACCAAACACGAGGTAGCGGCGAGGATCTGGGACGCGATCGAGCACATCGGCATGTGACATGAGGGATTTTGCCGGCACGCAAGCACACCGCGCTGCGGCTACGTGCTGGGCGCGCCGTTGCGGTCGGGTGTTGGTTCCGGCGGGCACTGACAGGTGTCGCAGTTGTCGTGTTTGCAGTTGTGGTGGTTGCTTGGTTTGTCGGCGAAGGTGTCGCCGTAGTCTTCGAGTTCGCATTGGAGGCGTGCGTGGTCGTTGCGTTGTGGGGTTTGGCGGTTGTTGGAGACCCAGCGGGCTCCGTCGGGCGCGATGAAGTGGATTTCTGCGCCGTGGCGCATAATCAGGATTTCGCGGTCGGTGACCATGGAGTGACATGATGAGCACAGGGGGATGAGGTTGTCTAGGTCGGTGTGGCCACCGTTGACCCATTCATCGATGTGGTGGGCTTGCATGAACATGTCATGATTGCATCCGGGCATTGCGCATTGGTGCCCCCACATGGACATGAGCGCTTCCATTTGGATTTTGGAGACAAGCCTGCGTTTGCGGCCGTAGTTGATGATGAGTCCGTGGTCGTCGAAGAGCACGCCGCGGGCTTCGGCGTTGGCGGCGATGTTGGCGAGGTTGAAGGCGGGTACGGCTTTGTTGTTGGGCAGGTAGCCGTTGCCGCTGGTGCTCATCATGATGTTGACTTGTGCTGCTGGTGCCAGGCGGGTGCTTTTGGCCATGCCGGAGCGCACCAATTGCACCATGCCCATCAGTGCGTGGAGCAGGAAGCGTTGGGGTGGTAGTCCGAAGCCGGTATTGAGGATGTCTGCTCCGCTTGTATCGGGCCGGGTGGTGGCTTCCTCTAACGCGGTGGTGAGTTTGGTCTCGTCGAAGTTGCCGTGCTCGTCGACGTAGTCGGCCATGGTGTTCAGGCCTGCGTGGTAGGCGAGGGCTCCTGCTTTGAGTGCGGCTTTGAATTGTGCGCCGTCGACGGCGCTCATGCTGAACCATCCGCGGGTGATGTTGCCGTCTTCGCGTAGGTGTAGGCCTTTGGCGGGTGGTGTCGGGTTGATTTCGGTGTCTTTTTGGCCGGCGAGTGCTTCTTCAAGGCCGTGGTAGCCCAGTTCGATGGCCATGTCGACGAGGCGGTGTTCGTTTTCTTTGTGGATGTGTTTGAGCAGTAGTCGTACGGTGGAGTAGTCGATTGTGCCCCTATGGAAGGCTTCACACAGGTAGGCGAAGCGTCGGAGTTTGATGGCGACTGCGGTGTATTCGTAGGCGCGTGATTTTTTCATTCGGCAGTAGCGGATCAGCCAGACGGGGATGCTTTTGCAGGCGTATTCGGTTTGGATATCACGCTCGCATAGTTGGCTAATGGCGGAAAGTACTTGGGCGTGGTGTTGGCTCAGCGCGGTGTAGACGCCGATGATGTCTTCTCGGACTTGGGTCGGGGTCTTTGGCGGTGTTTTGGTGTCGGACATTGGTGTGGGCACCCCTGGGTGTGTGGTGGCGTGTTGTGGTGGGTGGATCGAATGTACGTACGCTAACAAGGATGCATAACATGAGTGCTGAACGTTTCGAACATGCCAGTTAAACGCCTATTTCTACCGTTGTTACAGGTGCGTGTATTCTGCCCGAACGCACGGCCGGTTTTCCGCCTGTGCGGAATTAGCCTGGGAGTCTGCTGGGTGAGAAGCGGCGGGGTGTCGGCCGGGACAGTGGAGCGTCGACAAGCGAAACTTCCGCCCATGCGGAATTAGTCTGGGAACCAGCTGGGTGAGAAGCGGCAGCGAGTCGGCCGGGACGGCGGAGTGTCGGCAAGCAAATCTTCCGCCCCTGCGGAATTTGTCTGGCAGTTGACTGGGCAGGCGGTGACACGCAAACGCGTAGGCCGTCTGCTGCACCGTTCGGGGTGACCCGTCCTTCTTGGCGCGGGAAAGCCCGTTGGTAACGGGGTGTTCGGTGTGGGTGCTCACGCGGGATTATCGTGTTGTCTCGTTCGCCAACGCTGCAAACCTCGAGGTAGTGGAGCGAATCAGTATCTCGTCCAATTGGTCTGCAGGGCAACATTGCAGTTTTAGACCGCTTGGTCTATTCTTGGTGAAGTTCCCGCCGCAACGCGTGCGCGCATCGCCATGGTTTCCATCCACGGTGCCACCACAGAGCAGCGTTGTTGTCTGGTGGTTCCCAGTTGGCGCGGGTGCGTAATACACGCTATTGCTGCATCGAAAAAGGAGACCGTATTGTCTACTGATCCCTACTACCGCTTGTTCACTAGTGAGTCCGTCACCGAGGGCCACCCGGACAAGATCTGCGACGCGATCTCGGACGCCATTTTGGACGACATGCTTCAGCAGGATCCGCATTCGCGCGTGGCCGTCGAAACGCTGGTGACCACCGGGCAGGTGCATGTCGTGGGTGAGGTGAAGACTTCTGCGTACTCGAACATTGCCAAGATCGTGCGCGACAAGCTCGTCGGTATCGGCTTCACCTCCTCGGAGGTTGGGTTTGATGGGCGCACCTGCGGTGTCAATATCGCCATCGGGGACCAGTCGGCCGAGATCGCCGACGGTGTCTCAACCTCGCAGGAGGTGCGCGAGCAGGACTCGGAAGAAGAAAACGATCAGGCAGGCGCTGGTGACCAGGGCCTGATGTTCGGCTACGCCACGAATGAAACCCCGGAGTACATGCCGCTGCCGATCGCTACGGCGCACCGCCTTGCCCGTCGTCTGACAGAGGTACGCAAGATGGGCACGGTCGTGGGGCTGCGCCCGGACGGCAAGACGCAGGTCACGTTCGCGTACGATGGCGACCGCCCAGTCGCCCTGGATACCGTGGTGATTTCCACCCAGCACGACCCGGATTTCAACGGCGATGCACTCCGCGAGGCGCTGCGCACGCAGGTGTTGGAGTGGGTGGTCAAGGACGCCGGTCTGGAGCGCTTCTACAACGACAACACCAAACTACTCGTCAACCCCTCCGGCTCATTCGTGCTCGGCGGTCCGATGGGGGATGCGGGGCTGACCGGCCGCAAGATCATCGTGGATACGTACGGCGGCATGGCTCGCCACGGCGGCGGCGCATTCTCTGGCAAGGACCCCTCAAAGGTCGATCGCTCTGCCGCGTATGCCATGCGCTGGGTGGCGAAGAACATCGTCGCCGCTGGCCTTGCAGATCGCGTGGAGGTGCAGGTTGCCTACGCAATCGGCCGCGCCAACCCGGTGGGTTTGTACGTGGAGACGTTCGGCACGGCCGCCGAAGGCCACACCGATGCTTCGATCCAGCAGGCGGTGGACAAGGTCTTCGACCTGCGCCCGGCCGCGATCATTCGTGATCTCGACTTGCTGCGTCCTATTTACGGCCCAACCGCCGCGTACGGCCACTTCGGGCGCACCGACGTGGAGCTGCCGTGGGAGCAGCTCAATAAGGTCGAAGAGCTCAAGGCCGCGGCCAAGTAGCCGGTAGCGGCGGGGCATGCCACGGCACAACGCTGCGCTAGAATCTGGCACCATGTCCCAGCCTGCCGCTCGCCTTCCCGTCGCACGGGTACTGCCACTGCTTGGCTTGCCGCAGCTTGATCGCCCTTTCGATTACCTCGTTACCGAGGAGGACTCGGAAGTAGCGCAGCCGGGAGTGCGTGTGCGGATCCGCTTCGCCGGCCGCCTGGTTGACGCGATAATGCTGGAGCGCACGTCGGCCTCTTCGCACGAGGGCAGCCTCCGTTTCATCGAGCGAGTGATCTCGCCCGAGCAGGTCGCCCCGGAGCAGCTTCGCTCGCTTATCGACGCCCTGGCGCAGCGCTATGCCGGCGTGCGCTCAGACATCTACCGCGCCGCCATCCCGGCGCGCCACGCGAAGGCCGAGGAGACGGACACGTCGACGCCGTGGGCGCAGCTCGGCGAGGTGGCCGAACCTGACCTCTCCGCGTGGAGCAGCTACGAGTTCGGCGAAAGCTTCGTCGACGCTGTAGTCGAAGGCAAGATGGCGCGCGCTGCGTGGCAGGTGGCACCCGGTGATGACTGGGCAGCAGCGCTCGCAGCCTTAGGAGTCAAGCTGGCTCGCGACGGTGGGGGTGTCCTGATCGTTGTGCCGGATCAACGCGACGTCGATACGTGTGAGCGCGCGATACGGGAGCTGGTCAGCGCAAAGCAGGTGACGACGCTGACGGCGAGCCAGGGGCCGCAAGCTCGGTACTCTCGCTACCTGTCAATCCTGCATGGCCAGGGGCGCATCGTTGTGGGCACGCGCTCGGCGGCATTCGCCCCAGTACAAGACCTGCGACTCATGGTGCTCATGCACGACGGTGACGCGAACCTGGTGGATCCGCGCGCGCCGTATGTGCATGCGCGCGAAGTGTTAACCACGCGCTCCGCGATGGAGCGAGTGCCGCTGGTGCTTGGTGGCTGGGCGAGGACAGCAGAGACCCAACTCTTCGTCGAATCTGGCTGGATGCACGAGCTCGTCGCGCCGCGTCCGGTGCTGCGCCAACTGAGCCCGCACATCCACGCCGCTGGTGATTCGGACATAGCCCTTGAGCGCGATCCGCGCGCACGCCACGCGCGCCTTCCCTCCGAGGCATTCATGGCTGCGCGTCGTGCGCTCAAGCGCGGTGAACCTGTGCTCTTCCAAGTGCCAAGGACCGGCTATATCCAATCGCTGGCCTGCGGGCAGTGCCGGACGCCGGCTCGCTGCCGGTGGTGCAACGGTCCGCTGGGGCTGCCGTCCGGCGAAGAAGCGGCGGCACCCACGTGCCGGTGGTGCGGGCGGATGGATCCTGCGCACGTGTGTCCAGCCTGCGGATCGCGGCGTGTCCGGGCGACGGTGCTGGGTACCGAAAGAACCGCGGAAGAACTCGGTCGGGCGTTTGCGCAATTTCGGGTGCGTACTTCCTGGGGCGAGAAGGTGCTGGATTCGGTGCCAGACGAGCCCGCCATCATCGTGGCCACACCGGGGGCTGAACCGAGCGTTGCAGGAGGCTACGGCGCCGCGGTGCTGTTGGATGTGTGGGCGCTTTTGCAGCGCCCAGATCTGCGAGCGACTGAGGACACCTTTGCCAAATGGCTGCAAGCGGCAGCGCTCGTGCGACCGCATAGTGCAGGCGGCGAGGTGGTGGTCGTGGCAGACCCGGCGCTGCCGATCGTGCAGCACCTCATTCGGTGGGACGTGGTCGGGCACGCCGCGCTTGAGCTCGCGCACCGTAAGGATGCGCGCTTCCCACCTGCCGTCCACATTGCCGTCGTGGACGCGCCACGGCATGCCTTGGAAGACTTCTTCGATCACGTTGAGCTGCCAGAGCACGCAGAGGTGCTTGGCCCCGTGGACCTGCCAGCCGGCGTCACCTTGCCGGGCGAGTGGGACGTGCCCCGCTTTGGCCAGGCGCAGCGCATGCTTGTGCGTTCGCCTTTGCGCGGTCGCACGGAGTTGGGGCGGGCTTTGCGGGCGGGCGCGGTGCACCGGGCAGCGCGCAAGCAGACCCTGCCGCTGCGCATCCAAGTCAACCCCATTGATGTGGGGTAGTGGGCTGCGCGCACCTGTTGGACAGTCAGTACACTTGGCAGTCATGACTGCGCTGAGCTTGCGCCTTTTTGGCGACCCAATACTGAAGACCCCGGCGCGTCCCGTCGAAAAGTTTGGGGACGGGCTGCGAAGCACTGCCGCGGAGATGCTCGAGATCATGGATGCTTCCGGTGGCGTGGGGTTGGCTGCCAACCAGGTGGGCCTGCAGATTCGGATGTTCGTCTACGAATGCAACGGCATGCGTGGTCACCTGGTCAACCCAGTTTGGCACCAGGTCGGCACAGAGACACAAACGGGCACCGAGGGGTGCCTGTCGGTACCTGGAGTACGGGGCACGATCACGCGCGCGGCGAATGTACTGGCAACCGGGAGCGACGTTGACGGGCGCCCGGTAGCGATAGCCGCATCGGGGCTGTTGGCGCGGTGTATCCAGCACGAATCGGATCACCTCGACGGAGTCATGTTCATGCAGCGGATGGAGCGCGAGGAGAAAAACGCGGCGATGGCGGAAATCTACGCGTCGAATTGGTGGAAGGAGAAATAAATGCGAGTGGTATTTGCCGGGACCCCGGAGCCAGCGGTGGTGGCATTGCAGCGGCTCATTGATTCCGAGCACGAGGTGGTGGCGGTGCTGACCCGACCCGACGCCCGACGTGGTCGAGGCAGGACGCTGCATCCTTCACCGGTCAAGGCACTGGCCGAAGCGCACGGCATCGAGGTGCTTACGCCCGAGTCGCTGCGCGACAACGCGGAGGTGCGTGAGCGTCTGCAGGCACTTGCCCCAGACGCGATCCCCGTGGTGGCCTACGGCAACTTGATCCCGGAAGACATGCTCGCGCTTGCCAAGCACGGGTGGGTAAACCTGCACTTCTCTCTGCTGCCGCGTTGGCGCGGCGCGGCGCCGGTGCAGGCAGCTATCCGGGAGGGCGATTCGGTCACCGGTGCCACGACGTTCCGCATCGACGAGGGCTTGGACACGGGCGAGGTACTGGCGACGCTAACTGAACACATCGGTGCAGACGACACCGCAGATTCGCTGCTTACCCGGCTTGCGTACGCGGGTGCCGACCTGCTCGTCGAGACGATGACCGGCCTTGACAACGGCAGCATCGTTCCGGCTGCGCAAGAGGGCGAGGCAACGTACGCACCGAAACTCACCACCGACAACGCGCGCATCGATTGGCACAGCTCCGCCGCGGAAATTGATCGCGCCGTGCGCTCGCACACTCCCGGCCCGGGCGCGTGGACGACGTGGGAAGGCCAACGCGTGAAAATCGGACCGGTGCGGGTGGGGAACGCGGATTCGCTGGCAGCGGGTCACGTGAGCGTCGAGAAGAACGAAGTGCGCGTCGGCACGGCGACCCAAGACGTGGTCCTGGGCACCGTGCAGCCGCCGGGGAAGAAGATGATGGCTGCAGCAGACTGGGGCCGCGGGCTCCAGCCAGACGTGGTTGCGCAAGGAGTGGTGTTTGAGTGAGCGGAGGATTCAGGTCCCGGGCCGCAGGCAGGCGCGAGCCGAAGAAGTCGGTCCCAGCTACGGATCAACGAAAGCCGAGGACGTCGAAACAAGGCGGGCGCAAGCGTCAACGCGGCACGCAGAGCAACGACCCCGCCCGCGAGGCTGCGTTACACGTACTTCACCGTGTCGCGACAGACGGCGCCTACGCCAACCTGGTGCTGCCCGCGCTGCTCCGCGAGCGGCACATCACCGGACGTGATGCGGCGTTCGCCACCGAGCTGACCTATGGCACGCTCCGTACGCAGGGGGTACTCGACGCGGTCATCGCGGCGAATTCTTCCCGCGAGCTCGACAAGATCGACCCGTGGGTGCTCGCCGCACTGCGGCTCGGTACCTACCAGCTGCTCTACACGCGAGTCTCGCCGCACGCGGCGGTGGACACCTCCGTTCGACTGGTGGAGGCCGCCGGCCAGGGCAAGGCGAAGGGATTCGCCAACGGGATCCTGCGCACAATTGGCCGCTCGACTGCCCAGCAGTGGTTCGATCGCCTCATGCCGTCGGACAAGCTCGATGCGCTCGCGTTCCAGCACGCGCACCCGGCATGGATCGCGAGAAGCTTCAAGAGCGCGCTCGGCGCGCACGCGGATGAGCTCGGTGATGCGCTTGAGGCCGATTCACGACGACCAGGGGTGCACTTGGTCGCTCGCCCCGGTGAACTCAGCGCAGAGGAGCTCGCGCTGGCCATCGGGGGCGAGCAAGGCCGATTCTCGCCCTACGCCGTGTACCTGGATGAGGGTGACCCGGGGCAGCTGGCACCGGTGCGTGAGGGGATCGCTGCCGTGCAGGATGAGGGCTCGCAGCTCATCGCCCGCGCCGTTGTCGAAACGGAGGTCGCCGACGATCAAGGGCGTTGGCTTGACCTGTGCGCCGGTCCGGGTGGCAAGGCTGCGCTGATGGGTGCGCTCGCTCGCATCGACGGCGCTACTGTGGACGCGGTTGAGCCCAGCAAGCACCGCGCGGACCTGGTGCGCAAGGCGACCCAGGGTCTACCGGTCACGGTGCACACCGCAGACGGGCGCGCGCCCGGGTTGGAGCCCGGCTACGACCGGGTGCTGGTGGACGCGCCGTGCTCCGGGCTCGGTGCTTTGCGACGTCGCCCCGAAGCTCGCTGGAGCAAGCAGGAAAGCGATATCGACGAGCTTGTTCCGCTGCAAAAGTCCCTGCTAGCCTCCGCGATTGCGCTCGCCCGCCCGGGTGGCGTCGTCGTGTACTCGACGTGCTCTCCCGATGTGCGAGAGACTCGCGGCGTGGTCGATGACGCGCTCGAGCGAGGAGAGGTCGAGGAGCTTGAGGCCTGCGAGTACGCCTGCGGGATGGCTGAGACGGGCGAGGCAAAGAGCGTGCAGATGTGGCCGCACCGGCACGGCACTGATGCCATGTTCTTTGCGGTGCTGCGGAAGAAGTAGGCTTAGCACCATGATTTACATCGCCCCATCAATCCTCGCGGCTGACTACGCACATCTTGGCAACGACGTGCGCAAGGTCGCTAACGCCGACCTGCTCCACGTTGACATCATGGACGGTCACTTCGTGCCCAACCTGTCGTTTGGACCAGATGTGACCAAGGCAGTCGACGGGGTCACGGATCAGTTCTTGGATATGCACCTGATGATCGAGGAGCCGGAGCGCTGGTTTGCCACGTACGTCAAGGCAGGCGGCGACCGGCTGATCTTCCACGTGGAGGCGACGAAGGACCACGTCGCGGCGGGACGAAAGTGCCGCGATCTTGGTGTGCAGTCGGGATTTGCGGTCAAACCCGGCACCCCCATCGAGCCCTACTTGGACTCCGTGGGTGAATTTGACCAGGTCATGGTGATGAGCGTGGAGCCCGGTTTCGGAGGCCAGAAGTTCATGCCTGAGGTGCTGGGCAAGGTCATGGCGCTGCGTGATCACATCGCTGCCGAGGGGCTCGACACCATCATCGGGATCGACGGTGGCATTGCGAATGCGACAATCGCGCAGGCGGCGGAGGCCGGCGTCGATGCTTTTGTCGCGGGCTCTGCGGTCTTCGGTGCCGAGAACCCGGCCGAGGCGGTTGAGCGCCTCCGCGAGCTCGCGCGAGAGGCGCGCAGCTAGCGCCCTCAAAACTGTGTGCAAAACTGTGTGAAGGTGCGACATGGCTCATGTTTGGCCGGACCCGGCCGCAATCGAGGCTGGAATTGCCGCGGCAATCTCTGCGGGCGAGGGGGTGCGGGGCACGACCTCGCCAAACCCGCCGGTCGGCTGCGCGCTTATCGACGCCACCGGGCAACTCATCGCAATCGGGGCGACCTCTCCTGCAGGCGGTGCGCACGCCGAGGTTAACGCGCTGGCCGCGGCCGGTAGCCGTGCGCAAGGCGCCACCGCGATCGTCACGCTTGAACCCTGCGCCCACACCGGGCGCACCGGACCGTGCACGGACGCGCTGGCCAGCGCCGGCGTGGCCGCCGTCATCTACCTCACCAAAGACCCAAACCCGCAGGCTGCGGGGGGAGCCGACGTGCTGCGGCGCGCGGGAGTAGAGGTGACGTATCGGCCCACGGAGGTGGTCGCGCTGGCGGCGTGGCGGGCGTCGATAAGCATGGGGCGACCCGCGGTGACCTGGAAGTACGCGGCGACCCTGGACGGGTTCACCGCCGCGGTGGATGGCACGAGCAAGTGGATTACCGGCGAGGCGGCGCGGGCGCACGTGCACCGCGATCGAGCGCGGCGCGACGCAATCATTGTGGGTACGGGCACGGCGATTGCGGACGACCCTCAGCTCACTGCGCGCCGCCCCGACGGTGAGCTCTACCCGACGCAACCGCGCCGCGTGGTCGTGGGCACCAGCGACATCGGCGAGGGCAACCTGGCTCGTCTTGGCTACGCGCAATACCCGGACCCGCAGGCCGCGCTGGCGGCGCTGTGGGAGCAGGGAGCGCGTGACGTGCTCGTCGAGGGAGGCGCGCGGCTCGCGCACAGTGTTGTCACCGCGGGTCTTATCGACCGGATCCAAGCATACGTCGCGCCGGCACTGCTCGGTGACGGGCGAGGGGTGCTCGGCGGACAAGTCGCGGGGACGATCGCCAAGGCGCAGCGCTTCCGCCTCGAACGCGTGGTGCGGCTGGGAGATGATGTGCTCATCGAGATGGCGCGGAAAGACTTGCTGGAGTAGGAAGAAGAGACAGGACGAGCAGTGTTTACTGGACTTATTGAAGAAGTCGGCACGATCGAGGCCATCGAAGCTGGTGAGAAGGATGCGCGCGTGTGCATCCGCGCACGCAAAGTGATTGAAGATGCGCGCAACGGCGACTCCATCGCCGTCGACGGGGTGTGCCTGACCGTGACCGGGCTGCCAGAGCAACCTGAGGCAGGTGCGCCGCAGCCAGAATGCTTTTGGGCCGATGTGATGCCGGAGACGATGCGCCGCACCCGCCTCGGCCAGGCGGGGCAGCGCGTGAACCTGGAGCGGGCTCTCAAGGTCGGCGATCGGCTCGGCGGCCATATCGTGCAGGGCCACGTCGACGGCGTCGGCGAGTTGCTTTCGCGCACGCCGGGCCCGCGATGGGACGTCCTGCGCTTTAGTCTGCCGCAGGGGCTGGGGCGCTACGTCGTGGAGAAGGGGTCGATCGCGGTGAACGGGACGTCCCTGACAGTCTCGGCGGTCGGTGAGGGGTACTTCGAGGTTTCCCTGATTCCCACCACACTTGCAGAAACCACCGCCGGCGAACTGCAAGTCGGCGATCCGGTGAACGTGGAGGTCGACCAGGTAGCCAAGTACGTCGAGAATATGGTGCGGGCTAAGGTAAACGAGTATGAGTAACGGTTCCCGCTTGGACGCTGTCGAAGACGCAATCGCCGCCATTTCCCGTGGGGAAGCGGTGGTTGTGGTGGATAATGAGGATCGCGAAAACGAGGGCGACCTCATCTTCGCCGCCGAGGCGGCTACCCCGGAGCTCGTGGCTTTTATGGTGCGCTACACCTCCGGCTACATCTGCGTGGCCCTGGAAGACGAAGACGCGGACCGGCTCGACCTGCCGCCCATGGTGGCGCGGAACCAAGACGCTCGCGGTACCGCCTACACCGTGACCGTGGACGCGGCGACGGGAACGACCGGTATTTCCGCCACCTCTCGCGCCGAAACCTTGCGCCGCCTCGCGAGCGCGTCGACGACCGTTGGCGACTTCACTCGCCCCGGCCACGTGGTGCCGCTGCGTGCGCGTGCTGGGGGCGTGCTCGTCCGCGACGGGCACACCGAGGCGAGCGTGGATCTCGCTCGTTTGGCGGGGATGCGCCCGGCTGGAGCGCTGTGCGAAATCGTCTCCGAGCAGGAACCGACCGATATGGCCCGGTTCGATGAGCTGCGCGAGTTTGCCGACACCCACGGGCTGGTGATGATCTCCATCGACCAGCTCATCGCTTACCGACGCCGCCATGAACGCTTTGTCAGCCGGGTGACCGAGACCCGCCTGCCCACGGAGTTTGGCGAGTTTCATGCCGTGGGCTACCGCAACGACATCGACGGCAGCGAGCACGTCGCGCTCATTGCCGGCGACCCCGCGCAGCTCGACGGTACGGAGGAGGTGCTCGTGCGCGTGCACTCCGAGTGCCTCACCGGCGACGCCTTCGCCTCGGCCCGCTGCGATTGTGGCCCGCAGCTGCACGAATCCATGCGCCGCATCCACGAGGCGGGCCGCGGCGTGGTGGTCTACGTGCGTGGACACGAGGGGCGCGGAATCGGGCTGCTGGCAAAACTGCAGGCCTATGCGCTGCAGGACCGGGGCCTTGACACCGTGGATGCAAACCTGGAGCAGGGCCTGCCTATCGACGCCCGCGAGTACTCAGTTGCCGGCCAAATCCTCGCCGACCTGGGCATCGAGTCGATGCAGTTGCTCTCCAACAATCCGGACAAGGTGCACGCGCTCAGCGGCTTCGGCCCGCGAGTCGCCGGCCGTACCCGGATCGAGATCGTGCCCTCGCACGACAACATCGGTTACCTGCGCACCAAGCGCGACCGCATGGGGCACGACCTGCCGGCCGTCGAGCGCTGGATGAACGAACACACACCGGCTGCCGGCGACGGCGCGCCCTCGGCTGGCTAATTGCGCGTATCCTCGAGCTACGACTTAAAAAGGAGTGGAAAACCTATGGCCTCCTCTGGTGAGCCGGAACCCTATACCCCGCAGGCTGAGGGCCTGACAGTGGCCATCGTGGCCACGCGCTGGAACGCGCGCATCGTCGATACCTTGCGTGAGCGTGCGAAAGCCACAGCGCGCGAACTCGGCGCGAAGGTAGACGAATACCTGGTTGACGGCGCGATGGAGCTGCCTGTTTTGGTGCAGGCCTGCGCCCGTCGCTACGACGCCGTGGTCGCACTTGGGTGCGTCATCCGGGGCAAGACGCCGCACTTCGAGGTCGTGTGCGACTCGGTGACGAGCGGGCTGACCCGCGTCGCGCTTGACGAGGGCGTACCCGTGGGCAACGGCGTGCTGACTGTGGAAGACGAGGATCAGGCCTACGAGCGCTCCGGCGGGGAAGACTCGAAGGAGGACAAGGGGCAAGCGGCCGTCCGTGCGGCGCTCGGCGCGGCCGTAGAGCTGGGCAAAGTGCGCGCGCTGCGCGCCCGGGACTAGGATCCCAAGGAAAGCAACTGACGCTCAATCTTTCGGTTGAGCCGCGGGAAGGAAAGGACGTTCGCGTGACAGGGGACACTGGAACGATGGGGGAAGGCAACAGCGCGCAGCGCGCGGCGCAGACGCGCAAGCTGAGCGACGAGGAGCTTATCTACCTCAACGCCCTTGACCCGCATGCGCAGACCTCGACCAAGCCCTGGGAACTCACCGTGAAGTCGCGCTTTTTGCGCCGCGTCGCTCTCGCGTGGGTTGTGCTCGTCATGGCGGTGCACATTTTCATGGCCGCAGTAGTGGACGTGGAGTTTACCGGTGTCGCGATTACAGGGATCGATAAATTTGCCTTCGTTGGTGTAGGCATCATCATCTCGATTGTGTCGTGGGTCTGCCTGACCCGCCCGCGGGTCCGCGCCAACGAGGATGGGGTAGAGGTGGCCAACATCATCGGCACTCGCTTTTACCCCTGGCTGGTTATCTACGGGCTGTCCTTCCCCAAGGGCTCGCGCATGGCTCGCCTCGAGCTGCCAGATTTCGAGTATGTGCCGCTCTGGGCCATTCAGGCTGGCGACAAGGAACAGGCGTTGGACGCCGTCGCCAAGTTCCGCGAGCTTGAAGCGCAGTACATGCCGGAGGACTCAGCAGCCTAACTACGGAAAGGGACTGACAGGTTGGCGAACCCGCAGGACTACCGCCCGGCGACAGGCACAATTCCCACCGACCCGGGTGTGTACAAGTTCCGCGATGCGAACGGGCGCGTCGTGTACGTGGGCAAGGCGAAGAACCTCCGCTCGCGGCTGAACAACTACTTCCAGCCTCCAGAGCACTTGCACCCTCGGACCCGCCAGATGGTCTTCACGGCCGCGTCGGTGGAGTGGACAGTGGTCTCCAGCGAGGTGGAGGCGCTCCAGCTCGAATATACCTGGATTAAAAAGTTCGATCCCTGGTTCAACGTGATGTACAGGGACGATAAGACGTACCCCATGCTCGCGGTCAGTGTGCGGGAGCGCTTCCCACGCGCCTTTTTCTACCGCGGTCCGAAGCGCAAGGGGGTGCGCTACTTCGGGCCCTACTCGCACGCGTGGGCGGTGCGCGAAACACTCGACCTGCTCACCCGCGTGTTCCCAATCCGCACGTGCAGCAATGGCGTGTACAACCGCCACGAGTCTCTGGGCAGACCGTGTCTGCTCGGCTACATTGACAAGTGCGCTGCACCGTGCATTGGGCGTGTGGACGAAGAAGAGTACGCAGCCATCGTTGCCGGTTTCCTCGGCTTTATGTCCGGCAACACGGATTCCCTCGTGCGCGGCATGACAAAGCAAATGGAGGAGGCCGCGGAGAACCTAGAGTTTGAAAAAGCGGCGCGCCTGCGCGATGACCTCGGCGCGGTGAACAAGGTGATGGAACGCCAGACCGTAGTGCTGAGCCAAGATACCGACGCGGACATCATCGCCTTCGACACCGACGAACTCGAGGCCGCCGTCCAGATCTTCAACGTCCGCGGCGGGCGAATCCGCGCCCAGCGCGGCTGGGTGGTGGAGAAAACCGGTGACGAACCCGGCTCGACCGAACGGCTCGAAGACGGGGATACGGACCCCGCGTTGCCCGTCCTGATGCAGAACTTCCTTGTGCAGTACTACTCGGATGCGGTGGAGCGGCAGCGCCAGGAACTTGCGGAAGACCGCAAGCGCGAGGAGGAAAAGATCCGGCGGCGCGGTGTGGATCAGGAATCGTGGACGTCGATACGCGCGCCGCAGCCAGTGCCCCGGGAGATCCTCGTTGCCGAAATGCCAGACGAGCTTGCCGAGGTGACCGAGCTGCTCGAGGGCTTGCGCGGCGCGCAGGTGGACATCCGGGTGCCTCGGCGCGGCGACAAGGCGGCCCTGATGGAAACTGTGCACAAGAACGCAGTTGAGGCGTTGCACCAGCACAAGCTCAAGCGAGTCGGTGACCTCACCGCGCGATCGCAGGCGCTGCAGGACATCCAGGATGCACTGGGGATGCAGGAGGCACCGCTGCGGATGGAATGCACCGACATTTCGCACATTCAGGGCACGGATGTGGTCGCCTCGCTCGTAGTTTTCGAGGACGGCCTGCCGAAAAAACAGGACTATCGACGCTACCGCATCAAGGAGGCCGCCGGCGACGGTCATTCGAACGACGTGGGCTCTATCGCTGAGGTCACCCGTCGCAGGTTTAAACGCTATAACGAGGACAAGCTGGCGCACCCCGATGAGGAGAGCGCTGCGCTGATGTTTGCCGAAGAAGCCGCCGAGGTGGAAACCACGAACAACAAGCGCTTTGCCTACCCACCGCAGCTTTTCATCGTCGACGGTGGTAAGCCGCAGGTCGATGCCGCACAGGCGGTGTTCGACGAACTCGGCGTCGTCGACGTCCAACTCATCGGACTGGCGAAGCGTTTGGAGGAGATCTGGGTTCCCGACGATGATGAACCGGTGATCCTGCCGCGCAACTCTGAGGGCATGTACCTGCTCCAGCAGATCCGTGACGAGGCGCACCGCTTCGCCATCACGTACCACCGGCAGCAACGTTCCAAGCGGATGCGCGCGTCCGCGCTCGACTCCATTCCCGGGCTCGGCCCAGCACGACGAACGGAGCTGGTCAAGCACTTCGGTTCTGTGAAAAAGATCAAGGCGGCGACAGTGGAAGAAATCCAGGAGGTCGACGGAGTCGGTCCGAAGCTCGCCGCGACCATCTACGCGCACCTGCACGAAGGTCGCTGAAGCGCCAAAGGCACCCGCGCCGCAGGCTCCGCTCCGTTAGGATGTGAGTATGACGCAGTCGCACCAGCTTCAGACCCAATCCGTGGGCCAGTCAGCGCAAACGTTGCACCCCGTCATCATCACCGGCTTGTCCGGCGGCGGCCTGTCCACGGCGGCAAAAATCTTCGAGGACAAAGGGTATTTCGTTTCCCAGAACTTGCCGCCGCAGCTCATTCTTGAGCTCGTCGAGATGTCGACGGGAGAGCACTCGCCCGTGGCGAAGGTTGCTGTCGTCACCGACGTGCGAGCGCGCATGTTCAACGGCTCGCTGATGGAGACCATCTCCAAGATCAAAGAGGGTGGCTACAACCCCTTCGTGCTTTACCTCGAGGCACGTGACGGGGTGCTGATGCAGCGCTTTGATTCGGTCCGCCGCACCCACCCTCTGCAGGGCAAGGACACGCTGAAGCACGGTATAGAGCGGGAACGCAAGGAGCTGGAACCAGTTCGCGAGGTTGCCGATGTCATCATCGACACGACGAACCAGTCGGTGCATGACCTGCGGCGCTCGATTGAGGCGTCGATAGGCGAGCTTGCCTCCGGGCGTCAACACGTCACCGTCGAATCTTTCGGCTTTAAGCACGGCTCGCCGCGCGACGCGGACCTCATCGTCGACGTCCGGTTCCTGCCTAATCCCTACTGGGTCGAGGAGCTCCGAGAGTTCCGCGGTGTGGACAAGCCGGTGTCTGACTATGTACTCGGCCAAGCGGACGCCGAGCCCTTCATTGAGAATTTCGTGCGGCTGCTCAGCAGTACGCTTGAAGGCTACCGGCATGAGGGCAAGGACTTCATCACGGTGGGCGTCGGCTGCACGGGCGGGCATCACCGCTCGGTTGCGGTGGCAGAAGAGATTGGAAAGCGGCTGCGCAAAAAGCCCGAGCTTGATGTCAGTGTCTTGCATAGGGATTTGACAAGAGACTAAGAGGTTTTTCGGCCCATGCGTACGACACTTCGGCGCGACAGGCACCCCGATACGTTGTCTTTCCCATGTGAAAGGAGCTTGCAATGAGCGAGTCCCAGCAGCGACTTGCAATGACTTGCCTGGGAGGCGGACACGGCTTGTACCAAACCCTGCTTGCCGCCCGCGAAGCCAAGGCCACTGAGATCAATGCGGTGGTCACCGTCGCGGACGACGGGGGATCTTCAGGCCGGTTGCGCCGGGAGTTTCCCATCATTCCGCCGGGTGACTTGCGTATGGCGCTCGCCGCGCTGACTGCAGACGATGAAGAGGGCAGGCTGTGGCAGGAGGCGCTGCAGCATCGTTTCGGCGGCAATGGCGTGATGGCCGGCCATCCCCTCGGCAACCTCATGCTCGTGAGCTTGGCCGAGAAATTCGGCGGCATGCAAAACGCCCTCGACATCGTCGCGAGGTGGACCCGGTCGGTCGGTCGCGTCATTCCGATGAGCCCGCAGCCATTAGACATCGAGGCGGATGTTTCCGGGTTGGACGACGACCCGCGAGTGCTGCGTTCGGTGCGGGGGCAGGCAGCCGTTGCCTCCACCTCGGGTGAAGTGCGCCGAGTGCGCTTGCTGCCAAGTCGTCCAGAGGCTTCGGCCGAGGCGATTGAGGCGATCCACTCCGCTGACATCGTGTCGATCGGACCTGGGTCGTGGTTTTCCTCAGTGCTTCCCCACCTGCTGGTGCCGCGAATCGTGGACGCGTTGAATTCGACCGACGCGATGGTCGTCGTGATGCTGAACCTTCTGCCGCAGGCGGGCGAAACCCTGGGCTTTAGTACTGAGCGGCATATCCAGGTGTTTAATCAGCATGCCCCTGAGTTGCGCGTGGACTATTTTCTCGCCGACAACCACACGTCTCACTCAGCTGGTGAGCGGAGGCATCTGCAGCGCGCGGCGGAGCGGGTCAGTGCTGGTATCGCGTTTCGTGACGTTCACGTTCCTGCGGCAGAAGGACAGCTCGTTGACAAGCACGATCCGGCGAAATTGGCCGAGGCAATTTTGGAGTTGTACCGGGCACGCTAGAATCAAGCGTCGATACGCGCGCCCTCGCCCCGATAGCCCCGATAGCGAGGTCGCGCGCATGCCTGCGTTTTCAAACGGGGCTATCCAGCCGAGACGAAAGAGAAAGGGACAGCAACGGTGGCGCTGACCGCAAAAGTCAAAGATGAGCTGCTCAACGTTCGCCTCACTCAGGCGAGTACGCAGCTAGCAGAGGCCACCGCCATGATCCGTTACGCCGGCAGCTTCCAAGACACGCCTCAAGGCGTGGCACTGGTCATGGAGTTCGGCGAAGAACAGGTTGCCCGTCGGCTGGTGACCATGCTGCGCGCCACCACTGGCGTGGAGCCGGAACTCGGCATCGTCGCCCCCGGCTCCGCCACGAAGGAGCGAAAGTGCGTTGTCACCGTGCGTGACGGGATGCGAGAGGTGGTGCGCAAACTGCGCCTGGTCACCGCGTCCGGGCACCCAGTTGTGGGCATGCCCCACACCATCGTTTCCGGCCCTGTTGCCGACGTCGAGGCTGCGTGGCGCGGGGCGTTCCTTGCGCGAGGTTCGCTGACTGAGCCGGGAAGGACCTCTGCGCTCGAGGTTGCGTGCCCGTCTGAAGAGTCGGCGCTCGCGCTCGTCGGCCTGGGCCGGCGGCTTGATATTGCGACGCGGACGAAAGAGACGCGAGGCATTGAACGCGTCTACATTCGTGACGGAGAGACCATCGGCATTTTGCTCAGCCGGATGGGGGCGCCCCTTGCTCGCCTGGAATGGGACGAAAAGCGGCGGCGCAAGCAGCTCCGGGCGCGCTCGGGTCAACGATTGGCAACGTTCGACGATGCGAATACTCGCCGCTCGGCGCAGGCTGCTGCCACCGCAGCGCGGCGCGTTGAGCGGGCGATGGACATCCTCGGCGATGATGTACCAGAGCATCTCGCGGAAGCAGGGTACTTGCGCGCAGAACACCGCCACGCGTCCCTGGAGGAGCTGGGTAAGCTCGCTGATCCGCAGATGACGAAAGACGCGGTGGCGGGTCGAATTCGCCGGCTATTGTCACTTGCGGATAAGCGGGCAAAAGAACTGGGAATTCCGTCGACGACCGCCGCTATTGACGACGAAAAGTCGCATGAACCCGAAGTGTGACATATTACACAGAAAATTATTGCAGTCACGTCAACTAACTCGCGTGTTCCTTGATGGGGCTGGGCGTTCGATAGGCGGGGGAGGGTTGCGACGGAATGCGTAGTCGAGGCAAAAACCGGGCACCCTTATCTGGGTGAAAGCGGCATTTCCACCCCCGTTTGTGCGCGTGATTTTCGACCCCTTGACGAAGGTGCGAGCGGCCACCACGGAGCCATGCATGGTTGTACACGCATCGCTACACTGGGCACCGACAGGCTCAAAAGGGGCCGGATCGACCGGTAACTGTGCAGGTAGCAGTACCTTTACTGCTTCCCGGCAGGTGTTGAGAGCCTGAACCCTGGGGCGCAACGTGTGCCCCGTAGAACTCGACTCAGCAGAGGAGTATTTGACAGTGACTACTCGTATTGGCATCAACGGTTTCGGCCGCATCGGTCGCGCAGCCTTCCGCATCATCCAGGACGAGTTCCAGGGCGAGCTCGAGGTTGTCAAGATCAACGATCTCACGGACAACGAGACTCTTGCGCACCTGATGAAGTACGACACCGCGTACGGCCAGTTTGGTCACGAGGTGGAGTTCGACGACAGCTCCATCAGTGTTGATGGTCGCCGCATCGAGGTTTCCGAGGAGAAGGATCCGTCCAAGCTGGCTTGGGGCGACCTGGACGTTGACATTGTCCTCGAGTGCACCGGCGTGTTCCGCTCTGGTGATACTGCAAAGGCGCACCTGGATGCCGGCGCGAAGAAGGTCATCATCTCTGCTCCGGGCAAGGACGTCGACGGCACCTACGTGTGGGGCGTCAACCACACCGACTACACCAACGACCAGAACATCATCTCCGCCGCGTCCTGCACCACCAACTCGCTCGCTCCGCTGGCCAAGGTGCTCGATGAGGAGTTCGGTATCAAGTCCGGCCTCATGACCACCATCCACGCCTACACCGGCGACCAGCGCATCCAGGATGCTCCGCACAAGGATCTGCGCCGCGCTCGTGCCGCTGCCCAGAACATCGTGCCGACCACGACTGGTGCTGCAAAGGCCGTCGCTCTGGTCCTGCCCAAGCTCGAGGGCAAGCTGGATGGTTTTGCAATGCGCGTGCCCACCATCACCGGTTCTGCAACCGACCTGACGGTCCAGCTGAACAAGGACGTCACCGCCGAGGAGATCAACGCAGCGGTGAAGAAGGCGACCGAGGACGAGGTGCTCGGCAAGGCAATGCTCTACACCGAGGACCCGATCGTCTCCTCCGACATCATCGGCAACAACCACGGCGCAATCTTTGACGCTGGCATGACCCGCGTCATCGACAACAACCTGGTCAAGGTCATTTCTTGGTACGACAACGAGTGGTCCTACACCTCGCAGTACATCCGTATGACCAAGCACGTCGCTGACAACCTCTAAACCTTTCGCGGTTCAGCTGATGGGCCCGGTGCGTGCACATCGCATGCACCGGGCCTTCGGCGTAGAACTGCGTATCATGGCACCCAAAGACACACTTGTAAGGAGCAATCACCGATGACCACGCAAACACTGCAGCAGCTTCTCGACGAAGGCGTGGACGGCCGCCACGTCATCGTCCGATCCGACTTCAACGTCCCCCTCGACGAGGACGGCAACATCACCGACGCGGGTCGCATTGACGCCTCTCTGCCGACCCTTCGCGCACTCCTCGATGGCGGCGCGAAGGTCATCGCCATGGCGCACCTGGGGCGCCCGAAGGGCCAGGTCAACCCCGCCTTTTCGCTGAAGCCTGTGGCGGAAGCGCTCTCCGAGCGTCTTGGCCAGTTCGTCGCGCTCGCCGGGGACGTCTCTGGCGAAGACGCGCACGAGCGCGCCAACGGCCTGACCGAAGGCGAGATCCTACTGCTGGAGAACGTACGCTTCGATCCGCGCGAAACCTCCAAGGACGAGGCGGAACGAGAGGAATTCGCGGCAGAGTTGGCCGCCCTGGCCGCTGATAACGGTGCCTTTGTCTCTGACGGCTTCGGCGTGGTGCACCGCGCGCAGGCCTCGGTGTACGACATTGCGAAGAAGCTCCCGGCCTACGCCGGCTACTTGGTCGAGAAGGAAGTCTCTACGCTCTCGTCGGTCAAGGATGCCCCGGCTCACCCCTACGTCGTCGTGCTGGGCGGCTCCAAGGTCTCGGACAAGCTCGGTGTGATTGAAGCGTTGGCGGAAAAGGCAGACAAGGTCGTCATCGGCGGTGGCATGTGCTACACCTTCCTCGCAGCGCAGGGCCACAACGTCCAGAATTCCCTGCTGCAGGAAGACATGATTGCAACCTGCAAGGAGCTCATCGAGCGTTACGGGGATAAGCTCGTCTTGCCAGTCGACCTGGCTGTCGCAGAGAAGTTTGACAAGGATGCGGAAAAGAAGACCGTCGATTTGGACGGTATCCCGGAGGGCTGGATGTCCTTGGACATCGGTCCGGAGACGGCCAAGCTGTACGCCGCGGCTATCGAGGACTCGAAGACGGTGTTCTGGAACGGCCCGATGGGCGTGTTCGAGTTCCCGCAGTTTGCCGACGGCACGAAGGCGGTCGCCGAGGCGATGATCGCGGCAACGAAGCACAACGATTCCTTCACCGTCGTCGGTGGCGGCGACTCTGCCGCCTCCGTTCGCACCCTCGGCCTCGACGAGGATGGGTTCTCCCACATCTCCACCGGCGGTGGCGCCTCCCTGGAACTCATCGAGGGCAAGGAACTGCCGGGCGTCGTCGTCCTGTCGAAGTAGTCCTTACCCCACGTATCCCGTTTACTTGAAAGAGGAGTACATACCTATGGCACGCAAGCCACTCATTGCCGGCAACTGGAAGATGAACCTCGATCACCTTGAGGCAATCTCCAGCGCACAGAAGCTCGCCTTTGCCTTCCCGAAGGACGGCTACGAACTTGTCGATGTCGCGCTGACGGTCCCGTTCACCGACCTGCGTTCGGTGCAGACGCTCGTCGAGGGCGACAAGCTGCAGATCACCTACGGTGCCCAGGACGTGTCCCAGCACGACAATGGCGCATACACCGGCGAAATCTCCGCCGCCATGCTGGAGAAGCTGGGGTGCAGCTGGGTCGTCGTCGGCCACTCCGAGCGCCGCCAGTACCACAACGAGAGCGACGAGCTCGTCGCCGCGAAGGCGAAGAAGGCTCTCGCGCACGGCATCTCGCCGATCGTGTGCGTGGGCGAGCCGCTCGAGGTGCGCGAGGAAGGCAAGCACGTGAGCTTCGTCGAGGAGCAGACCCGCGCTTCGCTGGCCGGACTGAGCACGGAGGAACTCAACCGCACGGTCATCGCCTACGAGCCGGTGTGGGCCATCGGTACCGGCAAGGTCGCCTCTGCGGAGGATGCGCAGGAAGTCTGCCACGCCATCCGCGAGCTGGTCCGCGAGCTTGCTGACGATGCGACGGCCGATGGCATCCGCATCCTGTATGGCGGATCCGTCAAGACCGAGACCGTCGCCGAGATCGTCGGTCAGCCGGACGTCGACGGCGGGCTGGTTGGCGGCGCGTCGCTCAAGGGCGACGACTTTGCCAAACTGGCAGCCGCTGCGGCCAACGCCGTCGCCTAGCCGCGCGGATCGCGGCGGACGCTTGAGAAGCCGTGTGTCCGCCGCGGGGCCCGAAAAGGTGATGGTGTAGGCTTATGCAGGTTCAAGAAATTTCCCAAAGTGAAAGTGGAGGATAGCCCCACATGACGTTGGCTCTGGAGATCGTGCTCGTAATCGCATCGGTGCTTGCGACCGTGTTCGTCCTGCT
Source organism: Corynebacterium sp. p3-SID1056 (assembly GCF_025152525.1). Lineage (GTDB taxonomy): Bacteria > Actinomycetota > Actinomycetes > Mycobacteriales > Mycobacteriaceae > Corynebacterium. The sequence goes on along the minus strand of NZ_JALXXL010000005.1, from coordinate 131,758 downwards.
CCACAAGGGTAAAGGCGGCGGCCTGTCCAGCCTCTTTGGCGGCGGCGTGCAGTCGAACCTGTCCGGTTCGACCATCGTGGAGAAGAACCTGGATCGCTACACCATCCTGATTTCTCTGATCTGGTTGGCGTGCATCATCGCGCTGAACCTGATTCAGACGTATTCCGCGTAACACCAGACGCAATAGCGGCGAGCCCCTCCCAGCGATACAGCTGGGAGGGGCTCGCGGCGTTGAGGGGCCGCTAGAGTTCGCCCGCGGCGTCCTCAGAAACAAAAAGCACTGTCTCTTGCCGGCCGTGTGCGCCCGCAGCGGGCCAGTCCTCGGCGGCAGCACCGCGAACAACGTGGCCCGCGGCTTCCGCCTTTTCAGCGCCGGAGACGAGCAGCCACACGCGCTCGGCGCTGCACACTGCGGGCAACGTGAGCGTGGTGCGCTGTACGGGAAGCTTCGGAGAGTCGGTGACAGCGCATGCTCGCGCATTCGCCTCGCGGACCGCGTCAGTGTGGGGGAACAGCGAATTGATGTGCCCCTCACCACCCATGCCCAGAAGATGGAGGTCAAAGCCACGCGGCGCGGCGACGTCGAGCATGCGTTCATAGTCGGCGACTGCCGCCTGCATATCGCCACCGTCAAGGCCCCAACCATGGACGCGGGAGGCAGGCACCCCAATGCGGTCGAGAAGCGCCTGACGGGCCTGGCCCTCGTTCGAATCTGGGTGGGTCACCGGCACGTTGCGCTCGTCGCCGAAGAACAACTCGATTGCGCCAAAATCGACACCGTGGCTCTCTCCGCCTTGGGCGTGGTCGGCGAGGACTGAGAGCAGCTCTATGCCTGCAGTGCCGCCCGTGAGCACCACGCGCGGGACGCCGTCGCCGTGCAGCCCACCGGTGCCGTCCGCCTGGATGTCTGCGAGCAGCCGCATGAGACGGTCGGCCGCGGCCTCGACGAGCGCCGCACGATCATCAGCGCGCACGATGTCGACTGCAGGTGCCGACGAGGGAGCGCGGTTCGTCTCCCGCACGAGCGTCGTGGCTTGCAGTGCGCGGGCGTAGGTGACGTCGTCGTCGAGGTGGCGTAGCTCCTCAGCCAGGCACGACGCGTCCGAGCGTGCGCCGAGCGCCACGTGCGATGCGGGGCTTCCCGGCACCGCCACGCGTGCGGTATGCGCGTCGAGGACATCAACGGTGATGTCGCCATTGGCGCAATGCAACGCGAGGTGTTCGACAGGCACGCCCTTGCGGGGCCGCGTCACGGGGGCGCGCGTGACCTCCACGTCCAAACACGCGGCGAGCCAGCCGGCTGCGAGCAGCACTGCCGGGTCGGCCGGGTCGCCAGCGATCGAGACTGACCGCACCGGGTCGTCGGCGTAGCGGTCGAGGGCCGAGGCGACAACCCCGCGCCATGGCGTAATGCGCGACCACGCCATATCCGAATCCCCGGGGTGGTAGCCCTCGACCAAGGTCCGCAGTGGCGCATCCGCGTCGTCGGCGAGCGCATTCGTGATACGTCGCTGCGCGATTGCGCCGAGCTGCGACTCGACAGGTCGCGCGGGCGCCTGGCCGGGCCACCACGCGACGATTGGCGTATCCGGCAGCAGCAGGGGAGTCACCACCGCGTCGAGGTGCTGGGTGAGCTCGCCGAACAAGCGCATGACGACCATCTCGGAGGCACCGGAATGCGCGGCGACGATGAGGTCGGCGTTCATGCTTGTGGGCGCCGAAGCGTCGCCAAGCAGCAGCACGATCACGCGGGCCGGGTTCTCGCGTGTCGCAGTGCGTACCGTCTCGAGGATGGTCTCCGAGTCCTGCGTATCAGGCGCGGCGACGAGCAGGGTGAGCACGCGGCCCGTGGCCATGGAAAAGTTCTCCTGGGCTTTCAGCAGCGCGCCGGCGATTTGGCGGGTAGTGGTATCCGGCAGCGAAATAATCACGTCGCAGCTTCCTTTCCTTATACGCGTTTAGGGGCGCCGCCAGGTGCGGCCGTCTTTTGCCAACATGCGGTCGGCTGATTCCGGACCCCAGGTGCCGGCCTGGTACTCGTCCGGCTCGCCGTGCGCATCCCAGTACTCCAGGATCGGGTCGAGGATCTCCCAGCTCCGCTCGACCTCAGAGTTGGTGGGAAACAAGCTGGACTCGTCCAGCAAGGCGTCGAGGATGAGCCGCTCGTAGGCCTCGGGGGATTGCTCGGTAAACGCCTCCGAGTAGGAGAAGTCCATGTTGACGTCGCGCACCTCCAGGCCCACGCCCGGAACCTTAGAGCCGAAGCGCATGAGCACGCCCTCGTCCGGCTGCACGCGGATCACCACCGCGTTGTTGGTGAGCAGGTTCGTCTGATCCGGGTAGAAGGGCTGATAGGGCGGGCGCTTAAACACGAGGGCGATCTCGGTTACCCGTCGTCCGAGGCGCTTGCCGGTGCGGAGATAGAAGGGCACACCGGCCCAGCGCCGCGAGTTGATCTCTAACGTGCACGCGGCAAACGTTTCTGTCTTCGAGGCCGGGTCGAAGCCCTCCTCCTCGCGCAGACCAACGACGGGGACTGATCCTTGCAGGCCCGCGGTGTACTGGCCGCGGGCGGTCGTCTCAGCAAACGGGCCGGTGGCGGAGGTAGCGCGCAAAACCTTGAGTTTCTCGGCGCGCAGCTGGCGTGGGGAGAAGGAGGTCGGCTCCTCCATGGCGACGAGGGCGAGCAGCTGGATAAGGTGATTCTGGATGACGTCACGGGCAGCACCAATACCGTCGTAGTAGCCCGCGCGACCGCCGAGCCCGATGTCTTCAGCCATTGTGATCTGTACGTGGTCGATAAAGTTCGCGTTCCAGATCGGCTCAAAAAGCTGGTTGGAAAACCGCAGCGCCATAATGTTTTGCACGGTTTCCTTGCCCAGGTAGTGATCAATACGGAACACGGCGTGTTCTGGGAAGACCGTGTTGACTACCTTGTTGAGTTCCTTCGCAGAGGCCAGATCGTGGCCGAAGGGCTTCTCGATGATGACGCGGCGCCACTCGTCCTTACCCGGCTGCGCCATCCCACAGCGGTCGAGCTGGTGCACGACATTCGCGAAATGCTCCGGAGGGACAGACAGATAGAAGGCCCAGTTGCCGCCGACGCCCTGGGCGCGATCGGCCTTTGCGAGGGTCGCGGCCAGCGCATCAAAAGCGGCATCGTCGTCGAATGCACCGGAGACGAAATGCATGCCGTCGGCGAGTCGATCCCAGACATTTTGGTCGAACTCGGTGCGGGCACGTGCCTGCACGGCCTGGCGCACGTAGTCCTGAAACTCCTGCTTCGACCAGTCGCGCCGGCCAAAACCGACGAGGGCAAAGCCGGCCGGGAGCAGCCCGCGACTCGCCAGGTCGTACACCGCCGGCAGAAGCTTTTTGCGTGCCAGATCGCCGGTTACGCCGAAAATCACCAGTCCGGACGGGCCGGCGATGCGGGGCAGCCGCTTGTCGACGGCCGAGCGCAGCGGATTACCTCCCTGCACCTGGGCATCCCGTTCTTCGTTCACCTTGTACGCGTCTCCTTTACTTCGCCGCGTTGAGTTTTTCTTCGGTGGAGTCAAGCAGGTCTTGCCACGCCGTGACAAACTTCTCCACGCCTTCACGCTCGAGTACCGCAACCACGTCGGCGAGGTCGATGCCGACCTGCTCCAGACCATCGAAGACCTCGCGCGCCTGCTCATCGGCGTAGGTCAAGGTATCGCCCTTGAGCTGATCCAATTCGTTGACCACGTTGATTGTGTTCATGGGCATCGTGTTGACCGTGTCCGGGCCGGCGAGCTCCACCACGTACATGTTCTGCGGGTACTCGGGGTTCTTCACGCCGGTGGACGCCCACAAGGGGCGCTGCTTATTGGCCCGCGGGGGCAACTCGTCGACGTCGGTGAAAGAGTCCAGGAACAGGTGGTAGGCCAGGCGCGCATTGGCAATACCCGCCTTGCCGCGCAGCGCGAGCGCCTCGGGGGTGCCGATGGTTTCGAGGCGCTTGTCCACCTCGACGTCCATGCGGGAAACGAAAAACGAAGCGACGGAGTGGATCTCCTCCAGATCGCGGCCCTGCGCAGCTGCACGCTTCAGGCCCTCCTTGTACGCGTCAATGACCTGCTTATAGCGGTCCACGGAGAAGATCAGGGTGACGTTGACGCTGATGCCCTCCGACAACGCCGTCGTAACCGCGGGCAGGGACTCGTCGGTGGCCGGGATCTTAATCATCGCGTTGGGCCGGGCCACCTGCTTCCACAGCTCGCGCGCCTGGGCAATGGTCTTTTCTTCGTCATGCGCGTAGCGCGGGTCGACCTCAATGGAGACACGTCCATCGCGGCCGTGCGTGTCCTGGTACACCCCGGCAAGGACGTCGCACGCCTCCTGCACATCTCGGATGCTCATCCGGTACACGGCTTCCTCCGCCGTGACGTTCTCTTCCCGCAGCTCATCCAGCTGGCGATCGTAGTCGCCGCCGGCGCTGATCGCGGCGGAAAAGATTGCCGGGTTCGTCGTAATGCCCAAAATGTTGCGCTCTAAGAGAAACAGCTCGAAGTTCTCCGTGCCGTGGAGCAGGTCGCGGGAGAGATCATCGAGCCACACTGAGGTGCCGATGTCGTACAGACGGTTGGTCGCGACGGTGGTGTGCTGGCCGTTGTGCTTCTCGTGTGCCATAGTGTGTGCCTTTCGTTGTAGGGTCGACAAAAGGGGCTGGTGTCCCAGCCCCTTTTTACCTGTCGCGGTTACTTCTGTGCTGCAACAGATGCGAGCGATTCGCGGGCTGCCTGCACAACGTGCTCAGTGGTGAATCCGAAGCGCTCAAAGAGCTCAGCGCCCGGCGCGGAGGCACCGAAGTGCTCCAGAGAGACGTTGCGGCCGTGATCGCCGGTGAAGCGGTACCACGGCATCGCGGTGCCTGCCTCCACGGATACACGGGCCTTGACTGCAGCCGGCAAGACCTCCTCCTGGTACTCAGCGGGCTGCTCCAGGAACCAGTCGATCGACGGCATGGAGACCACGCGCGCGGTGACGTTATCCTTCGCCAGTGCTTGGGCTGCCTCGACGGCGTACTGGACCTCGGAACCGGAAGCGATGAGGATGACGTCGGGGGTGGGCTTCGCCCCGTCGACAAGCACATAGCCGCCCTTGGCCACACCCTCGAAGGCCTTCTCCTTCGTGCCCTCGAGCACCGGCAGGTTCTGGCGCGACAGGGCAAGCGCCTTCGGCTGCTCGCGACCCTCGAGCGCGGCAATCCACGCGGCGGAGGTCTCGTTTGCGTCGGCGGGGCGGATCACCGCAAGGTCCGGGATGGCGCGCAGCGCGGTGAGCGTCTCCACCGGCTGGTGGGTGGGGCCGTCCTCGCCGAGGCCAATGGAATCGTGGGTGAAGACGTAGTAGCCGTCAATGCCGGACAGCGCCGCGACGCGGATGGCGGGGTAGAGGTACTCGGAGAAGATGAGGAAGGTACCGCCGTAGACGCGGGTGCCGCCGTGGAGCGCGATACCGTTCATGATTGCTCCCATGGCGTGCTCGCGAATACCGAAGTGCAGATTGCGGCCGTAGGGCTCTGCTGTGAACATCTCGGTGGTGATGGACTCTGGGCCAAACGACGGCGCGCCGTTGATCAGGGTGTTGTTGGAACCGGCAAGGTCAGCCGAGCCGCCCCACAGCTCCGGAAGCGCGGCCGCTGCCGCCTGGATTGCCGCGGCCGACGCCTTACGAGTCGCCACGCCCTTCGCGTCCGGCTCCCAGGTGGGGAACTCGTCCTTCCAACCGGCGGGCAGTTCGCGCGCGGTCAGGCGATCGAACAGGGCCTTGTGCTCGGGGTGCTTTTCCGCCCACGCGTCGAAGCGCTCCTGCCATTCGCTGCGAGCAGCGGCCGCGCGCTCGCCGAGCTTGCGGGTGTGCGCGATCACCTCGTCTTCTTCGGGGAAGTCGACGTCGGTGTCGAAGCCAAGTGCTTCCTTGACCAGCTTGATCTCCTCGGCACCGAGTGCTGCACCGTGCGCCGCGCCCGTGTTCTGCAGGTTCGGGGCGGGGTAGCCGATGACGGTCTTGACACGCACGATCGTCGGCTTCGTGGTTTCTGCCTGCGCCTTCGCCACAGCCTCCTCGATAGCCGCGATGTCCTCGCCGGATTCGACCGTGAGCGTCTGCCAGCCGTAGGCCTCGTAGCGCGCCATGACGTCCTCGGTGAACGCGATCTGCGTGTCGTCTTCGATGGAGATGCGGTTGTCGTCCCAGAAGAGAATCAGGTTGCCCAGCTGCTGGGTGCCCGCCAGCGAAGAAGCCTCGGACGTGACGCCCTCCTGCAGGCAGCCGTCGCCGGCAACGACGTAGATGTAGTGGTCAAACGGGCTTTCGCCTGCCGGGGTCTCCGGATCGAACAGGCCACGCTCGCGGCGCGCGGCCATAGCCATACCTACGGCGGAGGCTAGGCCCTGGCCGAGCGGGCCGGTGGTGATTTCCACGTGATCTGTGTGGTTGTACTCGGGGTGGCCCGGGGTCTTCGCGCCCCACGTGCGCAGCTGCTTGAGGTCTTCCAGCTCGAGGCCAAAGCCGCCGAGGTAAAGCTGCACGTACTGGGTAAGGGAGGAGTGCCCGTTCGACAGCACGAAGCGGTCACGGCCAACCCAGTGCGGGTCGGTCGGATCCAGACGCATGACGCGCTGGTAGAGCGTGTAAGCCAAAGGCGCCAGCGACATTGCGGTACCGGGGTGCCCGGAGCCGCAGCGCTCGACCGCGTCGGCGGCGAGGATACGGGCGGTGTCGACCGCGCGAGTGTCAGTCTCTGTCCAATCGTCCGGGTAATTACGGACGGTCATGGCTTGCAGTTCCGGGGGCAGGGTCGACTGTGTCACAGTATCCTCACTCAATCGTTCGCGATGTAATAAGTGCTGTTCAGACGCGCATGAACCCGGCACGACGCCGGGGCCCGGAGCGGGCTCGCCCGCCCGGTCGCGCGCTTGCGTGTCACAGTGTAGTCGGCTCCACCACGGCAGTGTTCTACTCATCGGTTTTCGCGCCGCGTGTCTGATTGGGTGCTCAGCAGGTCTGGGGGTTAACATCAACCAAAGGAATGATGTGCTCGGCGCAGACGGGAACTTTCCGGCCTGACGTTCCGACTAGTATCACGAGTCACCTCGAGTTACCTCGAGTCACCTCAAGTCACTGTGCCGTACAGGTGGCGCGTCAGACGCTATCGAGCAAGGCATACGTGTCCGTCAACCTAGCAATGAGCAAGGCCGCCGGGAGTGCGGCGTGTCTGTTTGGAGGAGAAGTTTTTGGAGACCGTAAAGGCGTATTTCGCATTGACGAAGCCGAGGGTCATTGAACTTCTCTTGGTGGCGGCAATTCCGGCCATGCTGCAGGCGGACCGCGGCAGCGTCAATGTGTGGCTAATCTTGGCCACGCTGCTCGGTGGCTGGATGGGTGCCGGCGCGGCCAACACCTTCAATATGGTGGCCGACTACGACATCGACCAGAAGATGGGCCGCACACGCGCCCGCCCGCTGGTTCGCGCAAAGGTCACCAAGGCGCGCGCCGCCGTCTTCGCCTGGGTGCTGCTGATCGTCAGCGTGTTGTGGCTTGGGGTGTTGTGCAACTCCTGGCTCGCTGCGGCCTTCATTGTCTTTACCAACTTCTTCTACATCTTCGTCTACACCAAGTGGCTGAAGCGAAGGACTTGGCAGAACGTGATCTGGGGCGGCGCTGCCGGCTGCATGCCTGTGCTCGTCGGCTGGGCGGTGATTCGCGATAACGTCACCGACGGCTCGCCGGATCACTGGTGGCAAGCGGTCGTGATGTTCCTCATCATCTTCTTCTGGACCCCGCCGCACACCTGGGCGCTCGCAATGAAGTACCGCGAGGATTACGCCCGCGCCGAGGTGCCAATGCTGCCCGTGGTGGCCACACCGGAAGAGACCACCCGCCAGATTGTGATCTACTCGTGGTGGACGGTCATCGTCTCGCTTGCGCTCGTGCCTGCAACCTCGTGGATTTACCTCATTGTGGCGCTAGTTTCCGGCATCGCTTTCCTGATCGTCGCGACCCGCCTGCACCAGCGCGTGCGGCGCGGCGAAGCAGTCAAGCCCCTGAAGCTGTTCATCTTGTCCAACAACTACTTGGCCGCGCTCTTTTTGGGCCTCTCAGTCGATGCGGTGCTCGGCCTGCCCACCATCGCAAGCTATTTCTAGCAGTCGCGCTCGCCCTCGCTTGTCGACGCCCGCGTCTCAACCAGCCACACGCACGACCAGACAGCCTGGCTCAGCGCCATCGAACGCGGCGTAGGCATCAGCGGCACGCTCGAGCGGGACAACTTGGCCTACCTCGAAGCGCAGCGTCCCCTCCTCGACGGCGCGTGTGACCGCCTGCGAATGGAAACGGAACTCGTCTGCGGTCTGCGTGTACCAGCGCAGCGAGGGGTGCGTGAGATACAGGCCACCGTGGCGCTCGAGCTCCGCAAGGTCGATGCGCGGGCCTTGCACGTCGCCGTTGAAGTCTCCGTAGACACAGATCAGGCCGCGTGGCGCACACGCCTCGACAGCGAGCTGCAGGGGGTGGATCGATGCAGTCGTGGGCGCGCCGTGAGATTCGTAGACCACGTCGACTCCGCGCCCACCGTTGGCCTCACAGATGCGTTGCGCGGCGTCCGGATAGTAGCGGAACACACCCGTTGCGCCCGCGTCGTAGGCAGCTTCTTCTCCGCTACCAGTACGCACCACGGAAAACACTGTGGCACCTTCCGCTGCGGCCAGTTGCGTCAGTGCGAGGCCTACCTCGCTCGCCCCGTCGGTGATCACCATCGTGTCGCCGTCGTGCGTCTCCCGCACGCTAAAGAGCAGCGCGTGCGCGGTCATCCCCGGGGCGAGCATGCATGCTGCCACCGACTCCTCAATGCCTTCGGGTACGGCAGCGACGCGTTCACGAGCCACGACGACGTGCTCGGCGCACGCCCCTGCGGCGTCGACGAAAGCCACAAGCGTGCCTGGCGCGATCTCTCCTGCGGGGTCTTCCGCGACGCGGCCGCAGCCCGCAGCGCCGACAACGGTGCTCGCAGCGTCGGGGAGGGTCTGCGGCTGGAGGAGGGCATACGTGACGTCGATAAGCAGCTCCCCCTCGGCCGGGGTGGGGGCGGCGACATCGGCACACAGCAATGACCCGCCGGGGGACTCGGTGACTATGGCGCGCATAGCCAAAGGGTACCCCGGCGGGCGATGAAAGAGGCGAAACGGTTACACCAGCGTGGGAACGCGGCGGGCGCCATGCGCCCACAGGAAAGTGGTAAACGCGACCACCATCGAGGACATCCCAATGTGCACCGGGATGGTCCAGCGAGGCACGCCCATGCGGAATTGGATCACGCCGATGGCCCACTGGACCAAGATCAGCACGATGAGGACTGTTGCGGTACGCAGCGCGTCCTTTGGCGCCTGTGCCTTGCGCAAAATCCACACGGAGACGGCGGTCGCGCCCAGATAGATGTAGAGGCAGAAGGCGTGGACGTAGGCCAGCATGCGCGTATCCATCTCGAGTCGGCCGTCCATACCCGCGTTCGCGTCGCCGGAGTGCGGCCCGGAGCCGGTGACCATGGTGCCGGTCATGAGCACGAAGGCGAGTGCGACCGCGGCGATGATTGCCCAGTTGCTTGCTGCCCTGGGGAACATCCGCGTGGGTGCGACATCGTCGGGCTCTGCAATGCGCATGTACAGCGCAGCGGCGACCGCGACCAAGATCATTGACGGCAAGAAGTGCACCGCGACCGCCCACCAACGCAGGTCCAGATGTACGGAAATCCCGCCGATGATCGCCTGGACCGCGACGCCTGCGAGCGAAACGGCGGCAAGGGCCTTGACGACGTTGCGTCGCTGTGCCCGGTACACCGCGACCAGCACTGCGATGGCAGCAGCCGCAACAACGAAGGTGAGGAGACGGTTGCCAAACTCGATGAACTGGTGGACCCAGGGAGCTGCGCCGGCGACGGGAACAAGCGAGCCTTGGTGACACATAGGCCAGGTGTCGCAGCCGAGGCCTGAGCCGGTCACGCGCACGAGCGCACCAGTCACAGTGATGCCGCCCTGGCACAGCAGCAGGATCATGGCCAGGATCCGCTGAAGTTTGATCGACGGGCCGGCCGCTCCGGCGTTCGCAGCAATGCCTTCTTGGCCGGCAAGCGCCTGAGACTGAGTAATGGTGGAATCCACATGCGTCGACTTCACGAGACGCGCTCCCTTTCGAAAACTTGGCGAGTATGCATGCAACTTTCGGATGAGAAAAGTGTCGTCCACAGCTTAACGCATGCCGGCGGAAACACCGTTATCCGTCGAAGCGGAACCACCGCGCGGCGGCTGCCATCGCGGCAACCGCCCAGCACACCAGCGAAAGCCACGCTTGCCAGTTGAAGGAGACCACGAGCGCCTTCGTCAGCGCGCCTGCCAGTGCGACGGTGGGCACGATATTCCACGCGCCCGCCTGCCCAATGTCGCCGCTGTACTGGACCCACCCGACGATGCCCATCAGCACGAGCCAGCAGAGGTTCGCCAGAGCAAGCACCATCTCGGAGCTTAAGGTGCCACCCATCAAAAGACCCATGGCACTGAACGCAGCGACTCCGACGATAAGGGTGCACAGCCCGCAGAGGATGCCGATGCCGCTTGCGCGCCAGCCGAGGTAGAAGGCCACGGCGCCGAGCACGACGATTTGTACCGCGACGGTAGCCAGCACCCCGATGATCTTGCCGACGATAATCGTCCACGCGGGCACCCCGGAGGCGCCAGTACGCTTCAGCGCCCCGTATCGACGGTCGAAGGCAAGGGCAATCGCCTGGCCTGTAAACCCAGCGCTTGTCGCGGCAACGGCGAACACCATGGGGACAAGCTCGTTGAAGCTCGTGTTCTCGAAAATCGGGACGATCGAGGCCACGACGAGAAGCGCGGCGGGGATCAAGATGTTGACCAAGAGTTGTTCGCCGTGGCGCAGCAAAAGCTTCGACTCGATCTTTCCCTGGGCGAGCGCCATAGTCATCAGCGACGCGCGCTGTGGGTTGGGACGAAAAGTGCCTTCAGGCAGTGCATTCGCGGCGCGCGGCGAACCCGGTGCCTGAGCATCGACGTTGCTCACTGTCGGTTTCTCCTTCGATTCATTTTTCAGGGGCGTTGGGTGGTGGGCAGGATGCTGGCTAGCTGCGCAGTTCTCGGCCCGTGATGTCGAGGAAAACATCCTCGAGGTTGCGGTGTGAGATAGCGAGCTGACTGATAAGCACGCCTTGCTGTTCCGCCGCTTGCGCTAACGCGGTGATGAGCGCGGGGTTTCTCTCTCCGCGCACCTGGTAGGACCCCAGGCGCAGCGCTTCGGCGGTGACGCCGGGGGCACCGGGGTCACCGTGGGCACCGGAGGCACCGGAGGCACCGTGCGACGCGAGTTGCGCGTTAAACGCGGCCAGGTCGAGTGGGGTGGCGGTGGAGAAAGTAACCAGCGGTTCATCTCCGCGGGAAATCAGTTCGCTTAAGGGTCCGTCGGCGACGACTTGTCCGCGGTCAATAATGACGACGTGGTCGGCCAAGGTCTCGGCTTCATCCATCAAGTGCGTGGTGAGCACGATGGTGGTGCCGTCGCGCTTCAGGGCGTTGACCAAGTCCCAGACCGCGAGCCTGGACTGTGCATCCATGCCCGCGGTCGGCTCGTCGAGGAAGAGCAGTTCGGGGCGTCCGATGATCGCGAGCGCCAGCGAGAGACGCTGCTTTTGGCCCCCCGAAAGCCGGCGGTAGGAGGTGTTGGCCACGCCCTCTAAGCCCAGCAGCTCGATCAGCCAGTCTACGTCGTGCGGATCCTTGTTGTAGGAGGCCGCCAGGCGCAGCATTTCGCGGACTTTGACTCCGGAGTAGGAGCCACCACCCTGCAGCATGATGCCGATGCGGTCGCGCACCTTTTGCGGTTGTGCCGCCGGGTCGAAGCCCAGCACGCGAATGCTGCCTGAGGTAGGAGGGGAAAACCCCTCGCACATTTCGATCGTCGTGGTCTTGCCGGCGCCATTCGGGCCAAGCAGGGCTAAAAGCTCGCCTCGCTGTGCGCGGAAGGAGACACCGTCGACGGCATTGGTGTGGCCAAATGTCTTGACCACATCGCTAACTACCAGGGCATCGTTTTCCATGGGGGTTAGTGTAGCCCGCGGCCCGCGCGCCACCGATACCACAGCCACGCGGCCACGCACATCAGCGCGAAGTAGCACGCCGCGGCCAGGTAGATGGTCGCAACAGTCCCCGGCGGCAGGGCAAGGCCGCGGGGCAGCACCAGGAAGCTAAACACAGCGCAGTAGGTGGCGACGCTGGCCCGGAAGAAGAAGCGGTTTGCCCACGCCGCGAGCGGCAAGATTCCCCAGAGTGGGTACCAGGGGTGCACAACCGGAAAGAGCAGCACCAGCACCAGCGTTGCCACCCCGAGCCCCCCGACGGGATGGATGGATCCGCGGTAGGTCGCCCACAACATACGCACCAGAAATGCGCCAGCGACAATCAGCCCGGCCCCGCGTGTGATGGTCAGGATCGCGTCAGTATGGTCGCCGAGTTGCAGAAGCATCGCGAGGCGCCCGCTGAGCACGCCGATATCGGTGGTGACTGACAGCCAGCTGCGTATCGACGCCGCCCCGCCCTGCCCGGTGACCCAACCGAGGCCAATTCCGGTGGCCAGGGACACTGCCGCCACGGTCAATACCAGGGCCAATGCCTGGATGAGTGCCGCAGCGCTGATCGCGCGTATCGACGCCCGCGTGCCTGTGCCCTTGGCCCAGAGTCTGGCAAGTGCCATCCCGGTGAACCCGAGCGCAATGAAGCCGGTGACCTTCACCATCCCACCGCAGGTCAGCAGCGCGCTCGAAGCGAGAAACAGTGCCCAGCCACGTGGATCGCGAGCGCGCTGTGCGAGCTTGTCGACGCCGCGTAGACCGAGCTCCATGCCGACCAAGAGAAAGCCGAGCATCACCGCTTCGTTATGGATTCCGCCGATAAGGTGCAACATGGCTAGAGGGTTCAGCACACCGAGCCACAGCGCGGTAGCCCCGTGGACACCGCAACGCTTCGCCAATTCGCGAATGCCCCAGGCAGCCGAAATGACGCCCAGGAATGACACCGCTCGGTGGGCGAGTACGCCGAAATAGATGGAGTCTTGGGTGAGCCAGGAGATTGCCGCCGCAACACCAAGCGCCACCGGGCCATAGGGGCTAGGGGAGTGCGCCCAGATGAAGGGGACCGAGCGCGCGAGGTCGTTGTCTGTGCCCAGGATTTCCACAGGGCCTGCGGCGTAGGGGTCGAGCCCCTGGCGCACGATCGAGCCGTGTGCCAGGTACGAGTAGATGTCTTGGGTGAACAAGGGGGCAGTGAGGAAAAGTGGTGTCGCCCACACGATGAAGGTCCGAAAGATTACTCGGGAACTGATCCGTGAATGCTTCGTGCCCGCGCCGACGAAGGGGCCCATCAGTAGCCAGGCCACCACGAGGCAGCCAACGCCAATGAGCACTACCGCGGAAGACGTTTGCATCATCCTGCCCATCAGCGCACCGCCGGGCAGGTTGAACCACGGGTTATCTACCACCGGTAGTGCGCCACCACCGAGCCCGCCCAAGCCCATGAGCAGCGTGCCGAGCGCGCCGAGCCAGCGCAGCAGGGCGAAACGGTTGAGCTCGATGGCTGAAGCTGCAACACCCGCGTCCGAGAGATCAGCGCGGTGCAAAAGCGCCGAACGTGAACCGGCCGTGCCCAGACGCGGCAACGCCTCGATGAGCCCGGGCGAAAACACGGTTCGGGCTGGGCTGCGCGCGCCGTGGTCGTGGTCAGCGGTGTGCGGTGGTCTCACAATCTATGCATTCTAGGGGTGTTGTCCATGCCGGTGTGAGTAGCCGATGACACGCCGGGGACCCCACGCAGCAGAAATAATTTGGAAACACTAGTGTTGTGTAAAGGCGAAAGGAACGTCCTTTTGCACGCGAGCAACGTGGAAGTGTTGCGTGGTGCAACGAAGCGCACTGCGGAGCGCGACCTTGAAGGAAGCTGAGGTGAAGCAATGACCGAGCAGCACCGAGCGGTGGGCGCAGATACCCGCGGCGATGTGATGCGTGCACTGTTAACGCTTGGCCCGGTGACCGCCACTGACATCGCCGAGCAACTAGGCCTTTCTGCCGCAGGTGTGCGCCGCCACCTCGACAAACTTCGTGGAGACGACCTGGCTGAGACGTGCCATCCGCGCGCCGTCGCTGGGGAGGAAGCGACGCGGGGCCGCCCCGCAAAGTATTTCCGGCTCACCGAACGTGGTCGGCGTTCATTTGGCACGCATTATGACGGTCTGGCCGTCGACGCCGTGGAGATGATTAAAAAGCTTGGGGGAGACAGCGCAGTGCGCGAGTTCGCCCGGGCACGGATTGAGAAGGTCCTCGCTGAGGCGGACACCGCTGAAGGCGCTGGTGCAGCTGGCGCAGAGGCGGTTTCCCGGGAGGAGGCGACCAAGGCGACCGTGCATGCGATCGCCGAGGTGCTGGATCGGCACGGTTATGCCGCCACGGTGAGCTCCGTGGGCAATGGCGTGCAGCTCTGCCAGCACCACTGCCCAGTTTCGGACGTCGCTTCGGCGCATCCTGAGATTTGCGAGGCGGAGCACGAAGCCATTTCGGCGCTCGTGGGCACGCATGTGCAACCCTTGGCGTTGATCGCCGACGGCGATGGCATCTGCACGACGAATATTCCTCTCGCCGCTACCGCTACGGCGGCGAGAACTCATACTGAAAGGAGCGGAGATAATGACGAAAGCTAACCCCGCACCCGGTCTCGAAACACCGATGAACGATGAACAGATCATTGATTCCATCGGCGCGTACAGCTACGGCTGGCACGACTCCGATGTCGCCGGCGCTTCCGCGCGCCGCGGTTTAAACGAGGATGTCGTCCGCGACATCTCGGGGATTAAGAACGAGCCTGAGTGGATGCTCAACCAGCGTCTCAAGGCGCACGAAATCTTTAAGAAGAAGCCGTTGCCAACGTGGGGCGCAGACCTCTCTGACATCGACTTCGACAACATTAAGTACTACGTCCGTTCCACTGAGGAGCAGGCGGCTTCCTGGGACGACCTTCCCGAGGACATTAAAGACACCTACGACAAGCTCGGTATCCCCGAGGCGGAGAAGCAGCGCCTGGTCGCTGGCGTCGCCGCGCAGTACGAGTCCGAGGTGGTCTACCACCAGATCCGCGAGGATTTGGAGGAAAAGGGCGTGATCTTCGTCGACACCGACACCGCGCTGCGCGAGCACGAAGAGCTGTTTAAAGAGCACTTCGGCACCGTCATTCCGGCTGGCGACAACAAGTTCTCCGCGTTGAACTCGGCCGTGTGGTCTGGCGGCTCCTTCATTTACGTGCCGCCGGGGGTCCACGTCGACATTCCGCTGCAGGCGTACTTCCGCATTAACACCGAGAACATGGGCCAGTTTGAGCGCACCTTGATCATCGTGGACGAGGACGCTTACGTGCACTACGTCGAGGGCTGCACCGCGCCGATCTACAAGTCGGATTCGCTGCACTCCGCGGTGGTGGAGATCATTGTGAAGAAGGGCGGCCGTTGCCGCTACACCACCATCCAGAACTGGTCCAACAACGTCTACAACCTCGTGACCAAGCGCGCTAAGGCCGAAGAGGGCGCAACCATGGAGTGGGTCGATGGCAACATTGGCTCGAAGGTGACCATGAAGTACCCGGCTGTGTGGATGACCGGCGAGCACGCACGCGGAGAGGTGCTCTCCGTTGCCTTCGCTGGCGAGGGTCAGTTCCAGGACACCGGCGCGAAAATGACGCACATGGCGCCGCATACTTCTTCCTCGGTGGTGTCGAAGTCCGTGGCGCGCGGTGGTGGCCGTTCGGCGTACCGCGGCTTGATCCAGGTCAACGCGAACGCGCACCACTCGCAGTCGAACGTCGAGTGTGACGCGCTGCTTGTGGACGACATCTCCCGCTCCGACACGTACCCGTACAACGACATCCGTAACGACCGAGTCACCCTCGGCCACGAGGCGAAGGTGTCCAAGGTCTCCGAGCAGCAGCTGTTCTACCTCATGAGCCGCGGCATTCCGGAGGAGGAAGCCATGGCCATGATCGTGCGCGGCTTCGTCGAGCCCATTGCGAAGGAGCTGCCGATGGAGTACGCCCTGGAACTCAACCGTCTCATCGAGCTGCAAATGGAAGGATCGGTGGGCTAAACCCAATGACCGTTTCTGTTGATCCCGTACAAAACGCCACCCCGCACAACAACAAGGGTGACCTCTTCCAGTCGTTTACCGTCGAGGATTTCCCCGTCCCCGCTGGCCGCGACGAGGTGTGGCGCTTTATCTCCCTGCGCCGCATCCGCGGCCTGCACAACGGCACGTTCGCAGCAGCCGCGAAGGCGCAAATCACTGTCGACGCGCCGGATGCCGTGCGCGTCGAAGAGGTGCCGATTACCGACGAGCGTTTGAAGGTCGCCGGCGGCGCAGTCGATCGCGTCTCCGCGCAGGCGTGGTCTTCGGCTGAGACCGGCATCATCGTGCACCTGCCGGCGGATACCGAGCTTGAGCAGGACATCACCATTACCGTCACGGGTGCCGGCGAGGACGTCACCACCTTTGGCAACATCCTGATCGAGTCTGGCACCCACGCGAAGGGCAACGTGGTGCTGCGCTACGCAGGTTCCGGCACGCACGCGGACAACGTCAACTGGCACCTCGGCGAGGGCTCGACGGTGCATGCTGTCGTCGACGCCGAATGGAATGAAGACACCGTCCACATCGGCCAACAGTCGATTCTGCTCGAGCGAGACGCGACGCTGCGCCACTACGTTGCGGCCTTTGGCGGCGAGGTCGTGCGCATCACGCCGCGCGTGAAATTCGCTGCACCGGGCGGCGATGCAGAGCTCAGCGGCGTCTACTTCGCAGATCCAGGCCAGTACATTGAAAACCGCATGCTGGTGGATCACTCGGTGCCGAATTGCCGCTCTAACGTGCTGTACAAGGGCGCGCTGCAGGGCGATAAGCAGTCTCAACTGCCGGAAGCGCGCACCTGCTGGGTCGGCGACGTCCTCATTCGCGCCGAGGCAAAGGGCACTGACACCTACGAGACGAACCGCAACCTCGTGCTTACCGACGGCGCACGTGCAGACGCTATCCCGAACCTGGAGATTGAAACGGGCGAAATCGCCGGTGCGGGCCACGCTGCCACGGTTGGTCGTTTCGATGACGAGCAGCTGTTCTACCTGCGTTCCCGCGGCATTCCTGAGGATGAGGCTACACGCCTGATCATCCGCGGATTCTTTAACGAAGTGCTGAACCAGATTCCGGTTGAGCAGGTCCGCGAGGAACTCATCGCCCGCGTCGTTGGCGAGCTGGAGCGTTCCAACAACTAGCAGGATGCGGTGCTCGCCCGGGGATCGGGCGAGCACCACCCTGGACTGAAAAAGCTGCTCAAGAAATTCACAAAAGAAAGAAAGCGGATACGCAACATGTCGAAGCTTGAAATTAAAAACCTGCACGCGAACGTCCTGCCCACCGAAGAGGGGCAGGAGCCGAAGCCGATTCTCAAGGGCGTCAACCTGACGATTAACGCGGGCGAGA
Organism: Corynebacterium sp. p3-SID1056; assembly: GCF_025152525.1. GTDB lineage: Bacteria > Actinomycetota > Actinomycetes > Mycobacteriales > Mycobacteriaceae > Corynebacterium. Next base: position 114,165 of record NZ_JALXXL010000005.1, on the reverse strand, counting down.
CGCACGCGATTATGGGCCCGAATGGCTCCGGTAAGTCCACGCTCGCGTACACGTTGGCGGGCCACCCCAAGTACGAGGTGACCGAGGGCGAAGTGCTCCTCGACGGTGAGAACATCCTCGATATGGAGATCGACGAGCGCGCTCGCGCGGGCCTGTTCCTGGCCATGCAGTACCCGGTCGAGGTTCCGGGCGTGTCTTCCTCTAACTTCATGCGCTCCGCGGTGACCGCGGTGCGCGGCGAAGCCCCGAAGTTGCGCGAGTGGGTCGCAGAGCTCAACGAGGCTCGCGAGTCGCTGCAGATGGACGCCTCCTTCTCGGAGCGCTCGGTCAACGAGGGCTTCTCCGGCGGTGAGAAGAAGCGCCACGAGGTGATGCAGCTGGCCCTGATGAAGCCGAAGTTCGCCGTCATGGACGAGACCGACTCCGGCCTCGACGTCGATGCGCTGCGGATTGTCTCCGAAGGCATCAACAAGTACCAGCAGGAGACCAATGGCGGCGTGCTGATGATTACGCACTACAAGCGCATCCTTAACTACGTGCAGCCGGAGTTCGTCCACGTCTTCGCCAACGGCAAGATCGTGCAGACTGGCGACGCTTCGCTGGCTGACCAGCTCGAGGCAGAAGGCTACGAGAAGTTCATCTAATGGGTTACGTCAACGACAACGGAACACTCAACGTGGAGGCAATTCGCGCGGAGTTTCCGATCCTGTCGCGCACCGTAAGGGACGGCAAGCCGCTCGTCTACCTCGACTCTGGTGCGACGTCACAGCGACCGGAACGCGTGTGGAACGCCGAGCGCGACTTTGTGCTGCACACCTTCGCGCCCGTGCACCGTGGCTCGTACCAGCTTGCTGAGGAAGCCACCGACGCCTATGAGCAGGCTCGCGAGGCAATTGCTCAATTTGTTGGTGCTGCAGGCCACGAGATTGCGTTCACCAAAAACGCGACCGAGGGTCTCAACCTCGTTGCCTACGTGCTTGGGGACGATCGCGCCGGCGAGTATCAGGTAGGCGAGGGCGACACGATCGTCGTGACCGAACTCGAGCATCACGCGAACCTGGTGCCCTGGCAGGAGCTGGCCCGGCGCACCGGGGCCACCTTGAAGTGGTACAAGATGACGCCAGACGGGCGCATCGACCTCGATTCGCTCCAGCTGGACGAGACCGTCAAGGTCGTCGCGTTCACCCACCAATCGAACGTCACGGGTGCAGTGGCAGACGTCGAAGAAATGGTGCGCCGCGCGAAAGCGGTCGGCGCGCTTACCGTCCTCGACGCGTGCCAGTCGGTACCGCACATGCCGGTCGACCTGCACGCGCTCGACGTGGACTTTGCGGCCTTCTCGGGCCACAAGATGTGCGGCCCCTCTGGGGTTGGCGCCGTCTACGGCAAGGGCGACATTCTCGACGCGCTGCCGCCGTTTTTGACCGGCGGTTCCATGATCGAGATCGTGAAGATGGAGGGGTCGACGTACGCACCAGCCCCGCAGCGCTTCGAGGCAGGTACGCAGATGACCAGCCAGGTCGTCGGCCTCGGTGCGGCGGTCGAATTCTTGAACGAGGTCGGCATGGAACGTATCCAGGCCCACGAGCAGGAGCTCACCGCCTACGCGCTCGAGCAGATGCAGCAGATCGAGGGCTTGGAGATCGCCGGTCCGCTGACCGCAGAGAACCGAGGTGGCGCGATCGCCTTTACCGTGGATGGGGTACACCCGCACGATCTTGGTCAGGTCCTCGATTCTGAGGGTGTGGCAATCCGCACGGGCCACCACTGCGCGTGGCCGGCGCACCGCGGGCTTGCTGTGCAGGCGACCTCGCGCGCCAGCTTCTACCTCTACAACACCAAGGAAGAGGTAGATGCGCTGGTGGCAGCCATTGCAAAGGCGAAGGAGTTTTTCGCACGATGAATCTTCAATCGATGTACCAGGAAGTCATCCTGGACCACTACAAAAACCCGCAGTACGCAGGGCTTCGCGAGCCGTACGAGGCGGAAGTCCACCACGTCAATCCCTCCTGCGGCGACGAGTTGACGCTGCGCGTCCACCTGTCCGAGGACGGGAAGACCGTTGAGGATGTCTCCTATGAGGCGCAGGGCTGCTCGATCTCGCAGGCGTCGACAAGCGTGATGGCCGAAGAAATCAAAGGCCTCCCGCTTACCCAGGCGATGGAGAAGCTCGGCGCATTCGAGGAGATGATTACCTCGCGCGGCACGGTGGAGGGCGACCCGGAGAAGATCGGCGACGGTGTCGCCTTCGGCGGGGTCGCGAAGTTCCCCGCCCGCGTGAAGTGCGCGCTGCTCGGGTGGAAGGCCTTCGAGGCTGCGACCCAGGAAGCCCTGGAGAAAAAGGAGAACTAACCATGTCTGAAGACAACGTCAACGACACCGCTGGCGCTGCCGCAGGCGGTGCACAGGAGCGCGAGAGCACCTCGAACTTCGAGGGTGGCGGCGAACGCCCGCCGCAGACCGAGGAACAGATCAAGCTCGCTGCAGACGCAGAGGAGTTCCTGCACGACGTCATTGACCCCGAGCTGGGGATCAACGTCGTCGATCTGGGGCTTGTCTACGATCTGTGGATCGAAGAGCGCGAGGACACAACAATCGCGGTCATCAACATGACGCTGACCTCGCCCGCGTGCCCGCTGACCGATGTCCTCGAGGCGCAGGCACACGAGGCAGTGGTGACCAACACGGCTATCGACGACATCGTCCTGAACTGGGTGTGGATGCCACCGTGGGGCCCGCACATGATCACAGAAGAGGGGCGCGAGCAGCTGCGCGCGCTCGGCTTCGCGGTTTAGCGCTGCCCGACTTCAATGCCCCGCTGATGGAAATAGCCCATCAGCGGGGCTTGCGGTTTTTATAGAGTGATTTCGGTTTGGTGGCGCTTGCTACAGTGTTCCCGTGATTGTCACCAATGATCTTGAAGTCCGCGTCGGCGCGCGCACGCTGCTCAACGCCCCCGGCCAACACCTGCGCGTCCAGCCGGGCGACCGCATCGGCCTCGTAGGGCGCAACGGTGCTGGTAAGACGACGACTATGCGCATCCTTGCTGGCGAGACAGAGCCTTATGGTGGTTCCGTAACCCGCTCGGGAGAAGTGGGCTACCTACCGCAGGACTCCAAGGAAGGCGACATTGAGCAGACTGCCCGCGCCCGCGTGCTGTCCGCGCGTGGGCTCGACCAGATCCAGCGCTCCATGGCCAAGCAACAAGCCATCATGGAAGCAACCGACGGTGCGGAGCGCGACAAAGCGATCGCGAAGTTTTCTCGTCTCGAGGAACGCTACCAGGCGCTCGGCGGCTACGAGGCGAACGCGGAAGCGGCCCAGATTTGCGACAATCTCGGCCTCCCCGGCCGCGTGCTTGACCAGCCGCTGAAGACGCTGTCCGGCGGCCAGCGGCGCCGCGTCGAGCTCGCGCAGATTCTCTTTGCTTCCCGGCAAGGCTCGGGCAAGTCGCAAACCACCCTGCTTCTCGACGAGCCCACCAACCACCTAGACGCCGACTCGATTAGCTGGCTCCGCAGCTTTTTGTCCAAGCATGAAGGCGGGCTGATCATGATCTCGCACGATGTCGAGCTTCTCGACGCGGTGTGCAACAAGATTTGGTTCCTTGATGCTGTCCGCGCCGAGGCTGACGTGTACAACATGGGCTTTGCCAAGTACAAGGACGCTCGTGCCCTCGACGAAGCGCGCCGCCGCCGCGAACGCGCGAACGCGGAAAAGAAAGCCTCCGCGCTGAAGAAGCAGGCCGCGAAGCTCGGGGCGAAAGCGACGAAGGCCGCCGCAGCAAAGCAGATGCTGGCACGCGCGGACCGGATGATGGGCGAGCTTGATGAGGTTCGCGTGGCGGACAAGTTCGCCTCGATCAAGTTCCCCGAGCCCGCACCCTGCGGTAAGACCCCGCTTTACGGTAAGGGCTTGACCAAGATGTACGGCTCGCTCGAGGTGTTCGCGGGCGTCGACCTGGCCATCGACAAGGGCTCCCGCGTCGTCGTACTCGGTACCAATGGTGCCGGCAAGACGACACTGCTCAAGTTGCTCGCCGGTGTCGAGCGCACCGACGGCGAAGGCGGCCTGGTCAACGGTCACGGGCTGCGCATCGGCTACTTTGCGCAGGAGCACGACACCATCGACGGCGATAAAACCGTGTGGGAAAACACCATCGAGGCGTGCCCGGACGCCGGGCAACAGGACCTGCGCGGGCTCCTCGGAGCGTTCATGTTCTCCGGCGACAAACTCGAACAACCCGCCGGCACGCTCTCCGGCGGCGAGAAAACCAGGCTCGCGCTCGCCACTCTCGTCTCTTCACGCGCGAACGTGCTGCTTCTCGACGAGCCCACGAACAACCTCGACCCCCAATCCCGTGAGCAAGTGCTTGACGCCTTGAAGACCTACACCGGTGCTGTGGTGTTGGTCACGCACGACCCGGGGGCGGTGCGCGCCCTTGAGCCGGAGCGCGTGATCATCATGCCTGAAGGCGATGAGGACCTGTGGAGCGACGAATATATGGAAATCGTAGAATTGGCATAACATTTGCTGTGGAATAGCATGAACTCATGCTTTCTTCTGTTCGTCGGCTGTGCGCTACCGTCATCGCCGCTAGTCTTGTTGTTTCTTCCGTAGGCGCTCCGGTGGCGGGGGCGGAGTCGTCGATAAGAGAGGGCCTTGAGGTCAACCAAGGGTGGAAGTTTGGCACCCTGCTAGGCGAGTGCACGATCGGCTACAACGACCCGGTCAAGCGCATCAGCTACACGGCTGCACACTGCGCAGAGGGCGTGGATCGAGTCTTTCTGCTGAACCGCTCCGGCAAGAGCCCGCAAAAGCCGATCCACGCCGGCACGATTGAAATGGCCCCGGGGTACGATCCGAAGACGAACACGAACGACTGGGCAATCATCCGTTGGAAAGACGGCGTGACCATCAACCCGAATACGTATGACCGCGACGGCATCGTGCCAGTCAGCAAGCTTCGCAAGGGGCAGACAGTCTGCTTCCACGGGCATACGAGCCACGGCTCAGCTGGCAATGCCGACTGCGGCAAGCTGATCGCCGTACTGGGCAATAAGGTCCTCGTGGAGACTGTCGAGCGCGCGAAGCACGGCGACTCCGGTGGCCCCGTCTATCTGCCCGGCGGTGGGCTGGTCGGTGTGTTATCCAGCAGTTTTCAATTTGAAGACCCCAATGGAAATATGCGCTACCTGATGACCGCTAACGCGCCGAAGGACGGCCGCATTGTCTCTCAGGCCGAAACAGCGCAGGCAGTCAACCGCTATTACGGCACGAACGTCGGTCTGCGTGAGCACCCTATCGAGCCAGGCAGCTCGTTTATTGAGGGGTTGGCTGACGCTGGATCGAGCGACGCGGAAGGCGCCGCGATCGCCATCGTCGTAATCGGGGTACTGCTTTCCGGACTGGTCATCGGAGACGTGCTCAGGAATGCGCTCCTTTAGCGCGGCGACGTAGACTGAGCGTATGAACATCAACGAAATGCTGAAGATTCTCCGCGACGCCTGGAATGGTATGTCGAAAGACCAGAAGGCCATTGTCGGTATCCTGACGGCGCTGGATACGGCTGGTAAGGCACTGGCGTTGCGCGACCTGGCCCGTGCGAAAGACAGCAAGTTGCGCGGCCCCAAGTGGCTGTGGACGCCGGTCATCGGCGCAGTCAATACCTTCGGCTGGGCGGCCTACTTCCTGATCGGGAAGAAGCGCTAGGCCGATCCAGCTTCCCGTCGTGTCCCGGCGTAGTAGTGGATCCTCGTGACTGGCTGCGGGCGCGCCTTTTGCCACGGGTAGCGATCGCCGGTGGCGTCTATTGCCTCGCTGAGTTCGACGAGGGTGTCGGTGCCACCGGAGCCGCCAACTGTCAGCGTGCCCTCACCGAGAACAACCTCGGAAGCAAAGGTGCGATGGTGTCGTTGCGCCCGCACGTGCGAGGCAGGGATCTGCACAAATACGAGCCTGCCGCGGCGCAGTACCGTCTCATCCTCGGCTACGTAGCTGGGCCGGATGCGCTCACTCGCGATGAGCGAGGCGACGTAGACCACGCCCCAAATGGAGAGCAACAACGCGACGAGGCGTACCGTGCCCGCAGGCAGAAGCAGGTGGACCACCACCATTTCAATGCACAAGACGGCGATTACACTCGCGAGCATTTGCAGTCGTCCCGGAGGGTGGGGAAGTGGCACCGCTCCGTCAGGGACAAGTTGGTAGCCCCGTATCCACCGAAACAGGTCTCGGTAGAGCGCAAGCTCGTAGCGGGCGAGCCGGAAGCCCGGATGCTTCTGGATCAGTGAGAGGATCCTACCCATCGCGGTCCTCCGCCAATGCCTGCAGCACGACCTGCTGCGCTCCCTTCGCCGGCACATCGTGCACACCAAGTGGGACGTTGCCAGGCTGCAAGGTAGGCACAATTCCGCGGAGCAGCCCATGAGAAACCAGATCGCGAAAGCGTGAGGCGATGGGGGTAGCGTCGCTGTCCGTTGGCCCCATCTTTCCGAGCTTCTCCCACAGCTTGGCGGCCGTACGTGCCGCCTCCACACATTCAGGATCAGCGAGGTTCATGCGCAGCTGCTCCCACGTGGCGTGGGTGGCAACCCCGGTCAGCGCCATGAGGTCCCACGCGTCCAGTTCTCGATGCAGCGCCTCTGGGGATTCGAAGACATTACGCAGTGCTTCGCGGATATCCTCCGGCGTGCCCGAGGGGTGCGCGGCAAGCATGGCCAGTCGCGCGCGTTGGCGCTTCAGGTGCGCGATGCGGGTATCGAGCTGCGCGAGGGCGCGCTGGACCGCTTCACTCGTATTCTCGGCTGCGGCGTCGGCGACGGGCACGCCGGCGTCGATAAGCGCGCGAGCCCGCACGACTGCCGCAAGATCGCTGATCGAATACTCGCGGTAGTTGCCACTGGTACGGGCGGGCTCGGCAACTGCACCGCTTTCGTGCAGGTGGCGGACGGAGCGCACCGAGCAGCCGGCGGCCGCCGCGACATCTGAAATCTTCACATGATAAACCTAAACCCTCACATAATGTGAGGGTCAAGGGAAGCGTGGCTTAGTTTCTAAAGCCGTGCACCGGAGCCGGGATAAAGCCGCCGCGCTGGATCATCTCCGCGCTGCTGCGAGTGTTGACCGGGATCACCGGCGCATACCCGAGCAACCCGCCGAAGTTGACCTCATCGCCCGGTTTCGTGCCGGGGACCGGGATGAGGCGCGCCGCGGTGGTCTTATGGTTCATGATGCCGATTGCGGCCTCGTCGGCGATCATGCCCGAAATCGTCTCTGCGGGCGTGTCACCCGGGATCGCGATCATGTCGAACCCGACGGAGCAGATCGAGGTCATGGCCTCGAGCTTGTCCATGCTAATCGAGCCGGAGCGCACCGCATCGATCATGCCCTGGTCCTCGGAGACCGGGATGAAAGAGCCGGACAAACCGCCGACGCGGGAGCAGGCCATCATGCCGCCCTTCTTTACCGCGTCGTTGAGCAGCGCCAGTGCCGCGGTGGTGCCGTGGGTCCCGACCTGCTCGAGGCCGATGCGCTCGAGAATGTGCGCCACGGAGTCGCCGACTTCCGCGGTGGGGGCGAGCGAGAGGTCGACGATACCGAACGGCACGCCGAGCCGCTCGGCAGCCATGCTGCCGACGAGCTGACCGGCGCGGGTGATCTTGAATGCGGCCTTCTTGATCTCCTCGGCGATCTCGTTTAAGGAGGCACCCGAGAGCGGGGTGATTGCGTTATCCACGACACCCGGGCCAGAGACGCCGACGGAAATGACGGTATCGGGCTCCTCGATGCCGTGAAACGCGCCGGCCATGAACGGGTTGTCACCGACTGCGTTGGCAAAGACGACAAGCTTTGCGCAAGCTATCGAGGACTCGTCCTTGGTCAGCTCGGCGGCTTCTTTGACCACCTCACCCATGCGCGCGACGGCGTCCATGTTGATGCCTGCGCGTGACGTGCCAACGTTGACGGAGCCGCACACCGCCTGGGTGGTACTCAGCGCCTCGGGAATGGAATCGATCAGCCTCCGGTCCGAGGAGGTTTCGCCCTTTTCCACGAGCGCCGAGTATCCACCAACGAAGTTGACGCCCAGCTCAGACGCAGCCTTATCCAGAGCGCGTGCGATGTCCACGGGGTTGCCATCGACACCCGCCGCGACAAGCGAGACAGGGGAGACGGAAATGCGCTTGTTCACGATCGGGATGCCCAGCTCCCGCTCAATGCCTTCGCACACTTCCACCAGTCGAGCGGCCCGGGTGGTGACCCGGTCGTAGACGGCCTGGCAGGTCGCCTCCATAGACGATCGGGTGCAGCCGATCAGCGAGATACCCATGGTCACGGTACGGATATCCAGGCGGTAGTCCTCGATCATCCGAATGACGTCGAGGATGTGGCCCGATTTGAAGTCGAAATCTGTTGCCATCGTCGTGTGTACCCCTAGACCTCGTTCATCGCGGTGAAGAGATCTTCGGACTGGATTCGCACGATGACCCCGAGCGTGTCGCCGACGGCCGCGAGGTGCGTCTGCAGTTCGCCCATGTCAGGGGTGTCGTCTGGGAGGGCGACGCGCATCACCATGGTGAAGTAGTTGTCCATCAGGGTCTGGGATACGTCGAGGATGTTGAGGTTGCGTTCCGCGGCGGCACCTGCGACAGCGGCGATGATGCCGACGCGGTCCGGGCCGGTAGTCGTAATGATTGCGTGCATAGTGCTTCATCTTAGTGCGGGGTTGGGGAATAGCGCGCAGCCGGGAGCCGCACGGCGATTTCAGCGTTTTCGTTACGGTGGGTGCCATGACTCACTCTTGTGATGCAACAGACACAGCAATTGAAACCACGTTGAGCGCTCGCGCCGAGCGCACAGGAAAGGTGCTCGTCATTGGCGCAGGCGGCAACGTGAGCCGCCACTCGGTGCCGTGGTTGGCTCAGCAGGGCCACGACGTCACGGGGCTTGTGCGCAACCCGGCGCACGTCGAGCGCATCGAGCAGGCCGGTGCGCGCGCCTTGGTGCAAGACATCACCGAACTCTCGGTCGCGCAGTGGGCCGAGCTCTTAGGACAGTACGACGTCGTGGTGTGGTCCGCGGGCGCGGGTGGTGGTTCTGCCGAGCGGACCTACGCGGTCGATCGGGACGCGGCGCTGCGTGTCGTTGAAGCCCTCGAGCAACTCGAGGTCAGCCCCCGCTTCCTCATGGTGTCCTATGCGGGTGCGCGCTTCGCCACAGCGGAAGATGACGGCGGGTCCTGGTATGCCTACGTCGAAGCCAAGAAGGCAGTGGATTTGCAGTTGATGGAAAGCGACCTGCCCCAGGTCATCCTTGGGCCCGGAATGCTTGTCGACGGCCCCGTGCCCGGCTTCGCACCCATCTCCGCCGACCGCGACGATGCCGGACACCCGCAGACTTCTCGCGAACTCGTAGCGGAGGTCATCGTGGAGCTTGTCGGCCGCGAGGACATCTCCGGGGTGCCGAACCCCTTTGAGTTCCAGAACGGTAGCGTTCCGGTGCGCGACTTGGGCCGCTAAGCCTCACACACGCGGCGCGTGGGCAGGGCTGCGTTTAAAGCAATACTGCGCAAAGTTCCGCAAGATTGCGTTTGCCCACGCCACATCATGGTTCGGTAGGTCGGCCACGATACGGGCGTATTGGGCCGCGGGGAAATACCCGTAGTCGTAGAAGAAATCCATGCGCGTGTGCATCGCTTCCGCATCCATCTCTGCGTGGAACTGGGTGGCCCACACCTGCTCTCCGTAGCGCACGATTTGGACCGGGCAGCTCGGCCCGGTCGCGAGCACGGTAAGTGCAGCGGGCAAGCTGTCTTCGTCCGGGTTCTCGGTGTGACCGGTCAGTGCGGTAAAACGCGCCGCGGAGCCCTGTAAGAGGGGATCGCTGTGCGCGGCGTCGCTGAGCATGACCTCGGTGGGGCCTGAGTCCTCGGGGTGTGAGTGGCCGACGGTGCCGCCGAGGTGGTCGACAAGCCACGAAAAGCCGAAGCAAACGAAGAAGACGGGGAGCCCCGAGTCCACCACGCCAGCGAGCACCTCGTGAATGTGGCGCTGCCACGGCGAGTATTCCGCATTGCTAATGTTCAGCGAGCTACCGCCAACGATGATGCCGCTCACGTTATCGAGCGAACCGACCTCCTCGTCGAGCTTGTCGAGGATCTGCAGTTCGACGTCAACCTCGCTTAAGCCTGTGGCCTTGAGTACGTCGTGGTATTCGGCACGTGCGACCTCATAGGCGAGCTCGCCTTGGCGCAAGGAGAGGAAAAGCAGCTTGGACATAGCGGCAATTCTATACCGCTTAGTCTATTTTGTACTAAACGGGCTCCGTACAGACTGCTCGACCAGCGAGAGCATCGCTTCGAGCCGTTCGACTGGCTCACCGGCGGCCAGCTTGACCACGAAGCCTTCGAAAACCGTCTCCAGGTAGGTTTGCACCACGTCGGTAGACACGTCTTCGCGTGTTGCCTGATTGGACACGATGCGCTCGTGGACAGCTTTGTCTAGCACCTCTTGGTGGGCGCGCCACCGCTTCTCAAACTCCGGGTCGGTGCGCAGCTTGCGCACGATTTCTGCGCGGGTGACGAACCAGTCGTTCTTCTCCCGGTGGTGCAGCATGTCGCGCATCACCTCAACGAGCCCCTGGTTGCTCACGACCTCGGCCTGGCGCTTCGCGTCTTCGCTTGCGATGGCAAGGAAGAGCGCCTCCTTGTCTGCAAAGTGGTGGAAGATCGCACCGCGCGTTTTTCCGGTGGCCTGTTCGAGCTTGGCCACGGTGGCACCCTCGAAGCCGTAATGGGCGAAGCACAGGCGTGCGGAGTCGATGATTTCCTGCCGACGACGAGTCAGTTCGCTCTCGCTGACGATGGGCATACGCAGTGCGATCCTTCCTGTGTGAGTTGGGGCGCGGGTAAAGCAAAAGAAGAGGGGTGCTCGGGCTGAAACCCGAGCTACCCCTCCTACAGGGTCAAGGTCTTAGTTCTTGACCATCTGGCGCAGCACGTACTGCAGAATGCCGCCGTGGCGGAAGTACTCTGCCTCACCAGGGGTGTCGACGCGAACAACGGCGTCGAACTCGACCTTTTCGCCATTCTCCTTCGTCGCTGCGACGTGGACCGTCTCCGGGATCGTGTCGCCGTCGTTGAAGGCGGTGATGCCGGTCAGCTCGAAGGTCTCGGTGCCGTCGAGGCCCAGCGAGCCATGGGACTCGCCCTCCGGGAACTGCAGCGGCAACACGCCCATGCCGATGAGGTTCGAACGGTGGATACGCTCGAAGGACTCAGCGATCACGGCCTTCACGCCGAGCAGGTTGGTGCCCTTTGCAGCCCAGTCACGCGAGGAGCCGGTGCCGTACTCCTTGCCAGCGATGACTACGAGCGGGATGTTCTTCTCCGCGTAGTTCATCGCAGCGTCGTAGATGTAGGCCTGCGGTGCGCCCTCCTGGGTGAAGTCGCGGGTGTAGCCACCCTGCTCATCAACCAGCTCGTTGCGCAGGCGGATGTTGGCGAAAGTACCGCGGACCATGACCTCGTGGTTACCACGACGGGAACCGAAGGAGTTGTAGTCGTGGCGTGCCACGCCGTGCTCGTCCAGGTAGTTGGCCGCCGGGGTGCCCGGCTTGATGGAAGAAGCAGGGGAGATGTGGTCGGTGGTCACGGAGTCGCCGAGCTTGGCAAGTACGCGTGCGCCGGCGATGTCCTCGACTGCCTCCGGCTCCTCGGGCATGCCGTCGAAGTACGGCGCCTTGCGGATGTAGGTGGAATCCTCGTTCCAGTCGAAGGTCTTGCCCTGGGGGATGTCCAGGTTCTGCCACTGCTCGTCGCCCTTGAAGACGTCTGCGTAGTCAGCCTCGTACATCTCGCGGGAGATGATGCCGGAGATGGTGCTCTCGATCTCCTCGGTGGACGGCCAAACGTCCTTGAGGAAGACGTCGTTGCCATCGGCGTCCTGGCCGAGCGGCTGGGCGTCGAAATCGAAGTCCATGGTGCCCGCGATGGAGTATGCGATAACCAGCAGCGGGGAGGCCAGGTAGTTCATCTTCACGTCGGGGGAGATGCGGCCTTCAAAGTTACGGTTACCGGAGAGCACTGCGGTGGCGGTCAGGTCGTACTCGTTGATCGCCTCGGAGACCTCGTTCGGCAGCGGGCCGGAGTTACCGATGCAGGATGCACAGCCGAAACCGGTGAGGTAGAAGCCGACGGCCTCGAGGTCCTTCCACAGGTTGCCGCGCTCGTAGTAGCCGTCGACGACCTGGGAGCCCGGTGCCATGATGGTCTTGACCCACGGCTTGGCGTGCAGGCCCTTCTCAGCGGCCTTGCGGGCCAGCAGTGCGGCACCAACCATGACCGATGGGTTCGAGGTGTTGGTGCACGACGTGATAGCAGCGATGGCAACCATGCCGTGGTCGAGGGTGTACTCGCCACCCTGCGGGGATTCGACGATGACCGGCTTGGAAGCACGGCCCTCAGCACCTGCTGCTGCGGACTCGCCGTTGCCCGGCCAGGACTGGTTGTAGTCCACGGTCTCGGCCTTCTCGGCGCGCACCGGCTCGGAGGTCTCGTTGCCGGCGGTGTTGTAGTCCGGCAGCTGCTTGCGGAAGGTTTCCTTCGCATCGGCGAGCAGGATACGGTCCTGCGGGCGCTTCGGGCCAGCGATAGACGGAACGACGGTGGACAGGTCCAGCTCGAGGTACTCGGAGTACTCGGCCTCTTCTGCGTCCTGCTCCAGCCACATGCCCTGTGCCTTGGCGTATGCCTCGACACGGTCGATGTCCTCCTGGCTGCGGCCAGTCAGGTGCAGGTAGTTGATGGTCTCCTCGTCGATCGGGAAGATCGCACAAGTGGAGCCGAACTCCGGGCTCATGTTGCCGATGGTGGCGCGGTTTGCCAGCGGGATCTGCTTGACGCCGTTGCCGTAGAACTCGACGAACTTCTGCACAACGCCGTGCTCGCGCAGCATTTCCGTGATGGTGAGCACCACGTCAGTTGCGGTCACGCCGACCGGGATTTCACCGGTGAGCTTGAAGCCAACAACGCGGGGGATGAGCATGGACACCGGCTGGCCGAGCATCGCTGCCTCGGCCTCGATGCCGCCGACGCCCCAGCCCAGGATGCCCAGGCCGTTTTCCATCGTGGTGTGCGAGTCGGTACCGATGCAGGTATCCGGGTAGGCCAGGCCCTCGTTGTCGAAGACGACGCGGGAGAGGTACTCGATGTTGACCTGGTGGACAATGCCGGTTCCCGGCGGGACGACGCGGAAGTTGGAGAAGTTTTCAGCACCCCAGCGCAGGAACTGGTAACGCTCCTCGTTGCGCTGGTATTCAATCTCGACGTTCTTGTCCAGTGCAGCGGTGGAGCCGAAGGCCTCAATAATCACGGAGTGATCAATGACCATCTCTGCCGGGTTCAGCGGATTGACCTGGTCCGGGCTGCCGCCGAGGTCGCTGACTGCCTCACGCATGGTGGCGAGGTCGACCACACAGGGCACACCGGTGAAGTCCTGCATGAGGACGCGGGCCGGGGTGAACTGGATCTCGATCGACGGCTCGGCCGACGGATCCCAGTTGGCGATTGCCTTGATGTGGTCTTCGGTGACGTTCTTGCCGTCCTCGGTGCGAAGGAGGTTCTCGCCCAGCACCTTGAGGGAGTAGGGCAGCTTCTTCATGCCGTCGACGGCATCGAGTGCGAAGTAGTCGTAAGACTTGTCGCCGACCTCGAGCGTCTTTTTAGCGTTGAAGGAGTTCTTGCTTTCAGCCACAGTGAGCTCCATTTCTCGTCGTTATCCAAATCTGGGAACTATGACACGTGATGGTCAACCTTCAATAGTATGCGACCTCTCACGGTTCCGTGCCCATAATAACAGTACGTACGTTATGTTTATGTAGGCGCGCTGCAAGTGTCCGTGATACAAGCAAGGTGGGTACGCCTCACTACGCTGCGAGCGGACATGTATTCCCACTAGACGGGGGTGATTGCCGGAATCATCCGCCGGAGTATGCCATTTGGGACGTGCGCGATCTCACCCCCATTTGCGTGGATTGTCTCGGCGTGGGGCGCACGTCGGCAGCTGTCCAGGCGGATACACTGCTGATGTGTTGCGCCCAAAAGGTCACGGGGCTGCGGCGTGCGATGCCGAAATGCAAAGGAGCGTCCGATGATTCCATCCGAGATAGACATGGCCGACCTCGAGGGGCAGCTTGCAGCCGACGGTATCGCTTTTGGTACAGAAAACCCCGTCAACGCGCCGCTCGAGGCTGCCATGCGCGACGCGCTCAATGTGGCACCTACTGACGAGCTGGGCACAACGGGACTAGTTGTCTTAGAGCAAACCCCGGCGCATGTGCCGGACCTGCGCGATGTAGCCCAAGATCTTCTCATTGCTAGCGGGTATGACACCGTCATCGTGAGAACACCGCACGTCGCCTTAGCGGTGAGTGACACGCTCGACCGGGCATCTATCGACGCGGGCCAACGCGCGATGATTGCGCAACCCGATTACCCTCAAGGCCTCGTTGACTTCGCCGAAGCGGCGGCCGACTTTGACGTGCCATGGTTGCTACTCGCCCTCTTTGGGGCACTCATCGTCGGCGGGGTAGTTGCCACCACCTGGCGGCGTGCCCGTCAGCCCGTGTAGGTCAATCTGCATGAAGTAGTGTCGCGCCGTTCCGCCCTTGACGCGAGGGCGGGGCAGCGCTTCTTTGTGCGCGCGTTACACAATGTGTGCAAGATCACACCCTTGGGGGCGGCGGAGAAATGTGCAGCGTGTGGCCATTTTGGTTCATGGGAAAAGCCTTGACTGCTGTGAATTGAGATAAAGATTGTGCAACAGGATGATTACGTGTCGTATGGTCTCCATGTCGGCTCGTGAGTCGTTACTGCACTCAATCGTCTCGTACTCACCTGCTGCAACGCGCTAGTCACGCGATGCAGTGTCGGATAATTCGGGCATGTGGGGAAGCACGCCAAGGATGAACCGGGGAACGAGCGGTGGGAGGTAGCTCTCGCGGGCCAGCATCAGTAGTCAACTTTCTACGGCTGCGCGTCAAGGCTACGGGCTAGTCACCCGTTCGTGAACGCCGTCAGGGTGCGGAAGCCCTTGATGTGTTTCGCATGCGTTGATGCGCGGCGTGAGGAGCCCTTTTCGTGGTCGAACCATCACGGTTCACGCGATTTACCCAGGGTGGAGCCTCGTCGGCTGTGCGTCCCACGCGCGCAAGTCGGAAGGCGCGCACCACCTTTGGCGTTGTCGCGTGCACAACAACCCTGTCCCTGGCGGCACCCCTGATCAGCCCCGCTGCAGTCGGTGCTCCCGCGTCGATGACGGAACTTGTTGCAAACATTTCGCAGGCGCAGTCCAACATCGATCGACTCAACCTCAACATCGGCGATTTGCAAGAACAGGTGAACCGCGCGCTGGTTGACCTCCAGGACTCACGCGCACGAGCCGAGCAGGCACGACGCGGTGCAGAAGAAGCGAAAAAACGCCTCGCGGCCTCTGAGGAAGCCGTTGTCGAAGCGCGCAAGGCGTTGGACGAAGTTACTCGTTCTCAGTATCGCGGTGCTGGTCAATCCAATAACCTTGACTTCGCCTTGAGTGGGGACGATCAAAAGGACGTCCTCGATCGCTCCCTCTATCTGCGACAGCGCACCGAGGAACGCCGGGCAAAGCTCGAGGAGGTCGAGCGCGCCCGCGTGGAGGCCGCGAACGACGAAGCTACCCAGCGCGAGGCAAGCGAGCATGCCTCGGCCACCGCAGCTGAAGCGGAGGCAGCCGAGTCCGAAGTTCGCGCCCTGCTCGACTCGGCCACTACTGAGCTTGCTCAAGAGCAATCGCAGCGTGATGCCGCCCAGTCCGAGCTGGATGCCGCGCAGGCTGAGCTGGATCAGCAGCGCGCAGGCGAGGCAGTCAACGCTGAGACGGATATTCCCGCAGGCGACCAAGCTGTGGCGGCCACCAATGACGAGGAAAGTGGCGCGAACGGCGAGACCGCGGCACCGGCTGAGAACCAGCCAGCTCATCCGGTCGCTCCCGAACAGCAGGTCACTGCCGATGATGTACCCGAAGATGTCGTCGTCCGTGTCGAGCAGCACGCTGCCGAGATCGACCCCGCAGTTGCTTCGTTGAGCTCCGAGACCGTGGCGCAGGCACTTACCACTGCAGCAAACGCCAACGGCGAGTCGCTCCAGACCGCCCCCGCCGACGATCCCGCTGAAGGTGCGACCGAGGCCGGCAATGCCACTGGGATGTCGAGTAACCTCGATATCTCCGAAGAGACGATCGCGGCGGCGGCAAGCATTGTGGCCGCTGCGGCCATGGTCGGATCGAGCCAGGCCGACCACACGAGTCTAGACAACCCTTATGGCGGGTCGAGCAACAGTGAAATCATCGCCGCCTTTGCTGGCGGGCTGAGCAACGCGCTTGGCGGCGAAGCAGCAGAGGTGAACCCGACTTCTGACAGCTACGCCAGCCCGGAGGTCAGCGATTCCCTCGCGTCCTTGCTGCCTGAGGTCGGCACTGCTGCTTCGGTCTCGGATGAGGTCTCCGGCGCGGTTTCCACGACCAGCTCCGGCTCTATCGAAACTGTGATCTCGCGCGCCCAAGCCATGATTGGCACGCCGTATGTATGGGGTGGCGGCGACGCAAACGGTCCGACGACTGGCGTCGATGGCGGTAGCGTTTCCGGGTTCGACTGCTCCGGCCTGGTGCTGTACGCCTTCGCGGGCGTGGGTATCTCGCTGCCGCACTACACAGGCTACCAGTACCAGCGCGGTACGCAGGTCCCGGCGAGCGAAGCCAAGCGCGGCGACCTGCTCTTCTGGGGCCCTGGTGGCAACCAGCACGTCGCTATTTACCTTGGAGACGGCACGATGATCGAGGCGCCGCAGGCTGGCCAGAACGTGCAAATTGCTCCTGTCCGCTATTCCGGTATGGCGCCAATGGCGGTGCGACTCCTCTAGGGGCTCGCGCTTCATGCCACCGCGCTCATTTACGATTGGTGGCATGAAGCTTGATGACTACGATGCACTCCTCGTCCTTTCTTTCGGTGGCCCCGAGGGAGAGGACGAGGTCCTTCCATTTCTGGAGAACGTGACTCGCGGCCGCGGCATCCCGAAAGAGCGGCTCGCGAAGGTGGGCGAGCACTACTACCACTTCGGTGGCGTGAGCCCGATTAACCAGCAAAACCGCACGCTGATTTCCAACATTGAGGCGGAGCTTCAACTGCGCGAGATCGAGCTCCCGGTATATTTCGGCAACCGCAACTGGCACCCGCTTGCTGAGGACACCGCGAAACAGTTGGCGGCCGACGGCAAACACAACGTCTTGGTGTTTGCCACGAGCGCCTGGGGCGGTTATTCCGCCTGCCGACAGTACGACGAGGACATTGTGCGCATGCGCGAAGTTGCGCCAGACGTGACCTTTACCAAGCTTTGGCAGTTCTTTGGTCACGAGCGTTTCATCGACCAAGTCGCCGCTCGCTTGAAGGAGGCAGTCGAGCGTGCAACAGATACGGCTTTCCGCGTCCTCTTTACCGCGCACAGCGTTCCTGACGCGGCAGACGTGGCCTCGGGTGGGCCGGACGATGCGCACTTGTACTCGCGGCAAGTCGCGGAGGCAGCACGGCTCGTGGCTAAGCGGGCGGGCGTCGACGACTATGAGGTCGTCTGGCAGTCGCGCTCAGGCAATCCCGCGACTCCGTGGCTTGAACCGGACGTGGTCGATCGCGCACAAGAGCTCGCCGAAGACGGCATGGAACACCTCATTTGCGTGCCGATCGGGTTTCTCACCGACCACATGGAGGTCGTGTGGGACCTCGATACCGAGCTCAAGCAGGCCTGCGAAGCGCAAGGCGTGAGCCTTGACCGGGTTGCCACTGTGGGGTTGACGCGCGAGTTCGCCGCGCTGGTGGTCGATCTCGCCGAGGCAGTCGCGCGGCGAGAGGTGCCCCCGAGCTTATCGACGGTCACCGTCCAGGGATGCACCGAAAATGGCGCCCCGTGCCGCACCGGTTGCTGCGCACCGCAGCAGCAGCCAACTCGCGCAGGCCGTGCATAGGCACCCAGGGCCGAGACGCTACGCGCTGCCCATGTATTCGCGCTGGTAGTCGACGACTGCGTCAGCGACGCCCGCCATGCGCGCGGTGCGGATATGGCGCCACAGCGCGAACAGCTGGGGATCAAAGGAGTGGTCGTTGAGCCGATCCGTCACCGTCTCGATGATTGCTGCCACCCGATCGGCGCGGGCGAAGAGTTTCGCGGCCCGTGGGGTCACGCCCGCAGGCAGGCCGGGTGTGTCGTAGAAGTCGGCGAGCGTGCCGACAGTGAGGCGGGGGTTGGGGAGGTCGTGGGCAGTGGGCCCCGCGGCGTCGATAAGCAGTGCAGCCTGATTCGTTGCCTGCGCAAGCAGCGCGTCGGCCTCGCCGGGGCTGAGCCAGGCGGGCTCGGGAAGCCGCCGTTCCTCTTCGAACCAACGCCATTGCACTGTGCCATCGGTGCCATCGGTGCCATCGGTGCCATCGGTGTATCGAGGGACGAGGATGTGGGAGATTCCATGGCCGCGCACGACGATTGCGCCGGCGGGCGTCAGTGCCTCCATCGCGGGGCTGCCTGCAATAAGCCCCGGTGCCTGGCCTGGCCCCCACATAATCAGCCGTACGGCCGGGCCCGGTGTCTCGAGATCGGCGGCTTGTCGGATATCCCTCAGCAGGGGCAAAAGCGGGCCGCCAAGGTAGGAGTGGGTGCCCCCGAGATCGCGCAGGGCGTCGAGCGTTTCGTCAGTGGACTCTACGTTGTAGAGCCAGGCAGCGAGCCACACGGCAGTATTTTGCAGGGGAGAATATACTTCGGCGCGCGTTTGCATTCGACGTATCCTAGCAGGGTGTTTAGGGCGAGTGAAACGAGGAATACCTGACGGATACACTTGCAACACTATGAGCTTTGATGACCGCTACGGAGGAGACATATTTCGCGGCCACGCGCGGAAAAAGCGTCCGGTGTACCCGGAGATGCCGGCGGAACCAGGCATCATCGTGGAGATCGTAGGCAACGACTTCGTAGGGGCCGTGGTTGGATTTGAACGCACCTACGATGGAGACTTTGTCCGCCTCGAAGATCGTTACGGGACGCAGCGGCTGTTCAAGATGCTGCCGGGTGCCTTTCTCGTCGAGGGCAAGCGCGTCACTTTAACGCGGTATATTCCGCCGAAAGATGAGGGACCCAAACGTTCGAACTCCGGCTCCCGGAAAGTGGAAAACGTGCGGGCCAAAGTGGCGATGCCGAGCCGAATTTGGGTTGAGGGCATCCATGACGCAGCGATTGTAGAAAAGGTGTGGGGTCACGATCTGCGCGTCGAGGGAGTAGTGGTCGAGTACCTCGAGGGGCTGGACAACCTGCCGGAGCGGCTTGCCGAATTCCAGCCCGGTCCGGGGCGACGAATCGGCGTGCTCGCGGACCACCTGATCGAGGGGACGAAGGAATCACGCCTGGTGGAGCACGTCGGCGAGCATGTGCTGGTGACCGGGCACCCCTACATTGATATCTGGGCTGCGGTGAAACCGGAGAAACTACGCATTCCGGCGTGGCCGGACGTGCCTTACGGTGAAGACTGGAAAACAGGAGTGTGCAAGCGCTTGGGGTGGTCGGATCCGAAAGAGGGCTGGCACCGGGTGTACTCGGCGGTAGAGACATTCCGGGATCTCGATTCCACCCTGATCGGGGCTGTGGAACGGTTGGTCGACTTCGTGACGAACCCCGATCTGACAAAGCAAGACTTACTACCTTAGGTACCCTAGGGCGCGTGGGTACTTTAGTTTGGTTTGTCGCAGCAGCTGTCCTCGCGCTCCTCGAGCTCGCGGTAGGGGAGTTCACCCTGCTGATGCTCGCAGCGGGCGCACTGACCACTGCTGGAGTCGCGCTCGTCGGAGTGCCGCTGTGGGCGGAAATCGCCACGTTTGTGGCCTCATCGGCGGCGTTTTGGCTCTTTTTGCGGCCGTACCTGAACAAGCGTTTCCGCCAACCGCAGGTCTACGATGACTCGCCCCGCGCGCTGGTTGGCCAGCGGGTGACGGTGATCGAGGAAATCGGGCCGCATGGTGGACAGGTGCGGATGGATGGTTCCATCTGGTCAGCAAGGTGCCTCGACCCTGCCGAGCGTATTGCCGCCGGCGACATTGTGACAGTGACGGATATCGACGGCCCTGTCGCGGTCGTCTGGAAGGAACACTAAATGGGCGCAACCATTGTTTTGGTCGTCATTATCGCCCTCGTGGCGGCCTTACTTTTCGCCTCCGTGAAACTGATTCCCCAGGGGGAAGCCGCCGTGATTGAGCGGCTGGGGCGATACACCCGCACGGTTTCCGGAGGTTTGACCTTACTCATCCCGTACATCGACTCGGTGCGTGCGCGAGTGGATACCCGCGAGCGCGTCGTGTCTTTCCCACCGCAGGCGGTGATCACGCAGGACAACCTCACCGTGGCAATTGACACGGTGGTGACGTTCCAGATCAATGATCCGGCGAAGGCCATTTACGGGGTGGACAACTACCTCGTCGGTGTGGAACAGATCTCTACGGCAACGTTGCGCGACGTCGTTGGCGGGATGACGCTGGAGGAGACGCTGACCTCTCGTGAAACTATCAACCGGCGGCTGCGCGGCGAGCTGGACGCCGCGACCGGCAAGTGGGGCCTGCGGATTAGCCGTGTTGAGCTCAAGGCGATCGATCCGCCGCCGAGCATCCAACAGTCGATGGAGATGCAGATGAAGGCAGACCGTGAGAAGCGCGCGATGATTCTCACGGCGGAAGGTAAGCGCGAGTCCGACATCAAGACCGCCGAGGGCGAGAAGCAGGCTCGCATCCTGTCTGCAGAGGGCGAAAAACATGCCGCGATCTTGAGCGCGGAAGCGGAACGCCAGGCCATGATTTTGCGCGCCGAAGGTGAGCGCGCCGCGAAGTACCTCGCTGCGCAGGGCGAGGCCCGCGCAATCCAGAAAGTGAACGCCGCGGTGAAGTCCTCGGGCGTGACTCCGGAACTTCTGGCGTACCAGTACCTGGAGAAGCTGCCACAGATCGCAGACAACGAGGCGGCGACGATGTGGATGATCCCCTCCCAGTTCGGCGACTCGCTGCAGCAATTTGCGCAAGCCTTTGCCGGCAAGGGCGAAGACGGCGTGTTCCGCTACGAGCCCGCGCGTGTCGACGAGGCGACCAAGGAAATGGCGGAGACGGAAGACACGGACTCATGGTTCGACACGTCCACGGATCCGGAGCTGGCCAAGGCGCTCGCTGAGGCCCGTGCGGTTGCCAACAAGCACGTCGACGACCCGGACCCGACGCAAGAAGGCGCGGGTGCAGCCGGTGCTGCGAGCGGCACCAGCCTCGCTGGCACCCAGCCGCCGCAGGCAACGCAGCCCCGTGAGATCGCCGCGCCGGAGCAGTCCTCGTCCGCCTACTCTCCGTATCCCGCGCAGGACAGCGCTATGCGTCCGGATCAGGCTGGACAGGAGCAGAAGGCACCGAAGCCTGAGTAATCAGGTTGAGCGCAAGCTTCCACCCGGCCTGCTCGGCCTGCCAACCGGCCGCCTGGAGCCGCTGGCTCATCGCCTGCTTGGAAATGCCGAGTTCGGCCGCCGCTTCGTTTTGATTGAGGCCACTTCGCACAAGCGAGGTGGCCTCGCGGCCTTCCATGGTGCGCTTATGCAGCACGTGCCCGACGAGCGCGAAGGCGGCCGCAATATCGGTAGCAGACGTGCCGGGATCGGGCGTATCTACGATGACGCTGACTTTCGCGGGACGTGTGCCCACCGCTTCAGTCGCTGCGAAGACGGCGCGCCCATGGCCGGTAATGCCGAGGCCGATCGCCCAGCTTCCGTCGGAAAGCAGTGCCATCACCAGATTGAGCGCAGCTTCGGGCGAGTCCACGTCCGCCCGAATATCCTCGACGCCGCACACTTCGAACTCACCGACGCCGGGGAGCGTGGATAGCGCCTCAGCCGAGCGCTGCACGAGTTGTGCGCGGTTTTTCTCCCTACCTCTGTACTTCGCGTGGACGGCAATCATAGTGCTCACTGTACGCCCGGTCTGGGTTCAGGCCTTTACTTCTTGGGGCATGCGGCGTGTCGGCAGCGTGGCGTCGAGAAGCAGGCCCCCGACGCCGAAGACCCCCAGAGCCACAAGCGCGGCGACGGCCCAGGGGTTGGCCTGGCCAGTGAGCGTGTCGCCAAAGATCACCCCGAGCGCCGTGGTCGGGGCGGAGCCGAAAAACGTGGCAATGGCAAAGGGGAGGACGCGCACCCGAGTCAGCGCCGCGGCGTAATTCATGATGGAAAAGGGCACGCCGGCGATCATGCGGAGACTTGCCACCGCGAGCCACCCGCGCTGCTCCAATCGCCGATTGATCCGCTCGACGGCGGGGTGCGTGAGCCGCGGAGCGATCCAATCGCGCAAGAGGCCGCGCACAAGGCACAAGGAAAGCACCGCGGCAGCGGTCGTCGCTGTGAGCGACAGGGCAATGCCGGCCCACGTGCCAAAGAGGATGCCGGCCGACAGCGTCATGACGGTGCGGGGGATTGGAAACTGCGTGAGCAGGACGTAGAAGAGCCAAAACACGACGGGAAACCAGGCGCCGGTGGACTCAGACCAGGCGCGGAGCGTAGCGAGCGTTGGCACATCCAGCCACCACCAGGCAGCAATGAACAGCACTGCGGCAAGAACGACCGCAGCGATGCGCTGCGGTGTCGCGGTCGCTGCAGCGCGGCGGGGGGCCTTGCTTGCCGACGCCCGCGGGGCAGTATGTTCCGCAGACTCCATAGCTGTACGTCTCCTTGGCGAAAAGAAAAACCGGCTTCCGAGAAGGAAGCCGGTGACTGTGCCCGAGGGGGGACTTGAACCCCCACGTCCGTTAATAGGACACTAGCACCTCAAGCTAGCGCGTCTGCCATTCCGCCACCCGGGCCAGGTGTTGTTGTGTTTTCAGCCTCTCGGCTGGGCACTTGCACTACTATAGGGCGATACTCATCAAGAGTACAAATCGCCAGCGCAATAGGCTTTTTCTGGGCGCAAGAACGGCGCAAATTGTCCATCCATCACACCGCTGTAATTTGCCCGCGGTGAGAGGACCGTGAGATATGATCCTTGTGCGCAAAAACATGGCGGGATTCACATCTTTTGAGGTACAAATGGGAACCATGACTGCTTCGTATGTATCTGACCGTTTCCCTGGCCCCGACCCGTACGCCCCGCTGAAGGACGTCCCGTCGTTCCCGCTTCAGTCTGCAGACTTTACTGAAGGGGAGAAGCTCCCGGTTTCGCTGACCGGAGACGATGCCACCTCGCCGCAGCTGTCCTGGTCTGACTTGCCAGAAGGGACCAAGTCGCTCGCCATTACCTGTTTTGACCCGGATGCTCCGACAGGTTCCGGTTTCTGGCACTGGGCCGCGTTCAACATCCCTGTCTCGGTGACTTCTTTGGCAAGCGGCGACGCGGCGAAGGACGACCTCGGTGTGGGCGCTACCCAGTTGGTCGGTGACGCTGGCGTGGCCGGCTTCTATGGTGCAAACCCGCCGGCCGGGCACGGGCCGCACCGCTACTTGTTCGCGGTGCATGCGGTAGACGTCGAGGAGCTTCCTGCAGCGGAGATTGCCAACCCGACCCAGCTTGGATTCAACCTTTACTTCCACTCGCTGGGCCGCGCCGTCGCGTGGGGCTGGTACGAGAACAACTAGCGCGTTTTACACCTATGGTCCCAATTCAGCTTCGCGCAGGTGGCGCATTTGTCACGCTCGCCGCTGCGCTGTTCTTGTTTACCGTGTTGACAGTTTTGCGCGGCGAGGAGCTTTTCGCCATGACGTTGCAGACTGTCACCGTGCTCATCGCCGCCGTGCTCATCGGTGCCTTCGCGACCGTCAGCACCTCGCAGGAGGGCTCACGCACACAGGTCGCTGCGCTGCTCGTTGCGTTGGTGCTCATCGGCCTGGGCGTCGCGCTACCGACGTACACGCTGTTCTACACACAGGCATATTGGCCCGCGCTGTGGGGCGTTGGTGCACTCATATGCGCAGTCGTACTGCGGCGCACCACGCCGCAGCCACGCCGTTAACTACCCTGTGAAAGGCAGCCCGCAGCCCACGGCCTCAGAAATATCCTGCAACCCGTGGGCTTTGATCTGCTCGGCAACGCCGGTGTGGATCCGGCGGATCCAGGCCGGCCCGCCGTAGATAAAGCCTGTGTAGCCCTGCAGTAGGCTCGCACCTGCAGCAATGCGTTCCCACGCCTGCTCCGGTGTGCTGATTCCGCCAACACTGACCAGGGTGAGCGCATCGCCCACACGCGCGTGCAGCCGACGCAGCACCTCAAGCGAGCGATCATTGAGCGGGGCACCTGAAATGCCCCCGGCGCCCATCGCTTGGACGTCTTCGGCAGGAGTGGTAAGTCCGTCGCGCGAAATCGTGGTGTTGGTCGCCACGATCCCGGCCAAACCGAGCTCGACCGCCAAATCGGCAACAGCGTCGATGTCCTCGTCGGACAAGTCAGGGGCGATCTTCACCAGCACCGGGGTGTCGGTGGATTCGGTGACTACTTGGAGGATCGGGCGGAGCTCTTCCACTGCCTGCAGGTCGCGCAGCCCAGGCGTATTGGGGGAGGAGACGTTGACCACCACGTAGTCGGCCAACGGGCCAAGCACGGTTGCCCCGGCGCGGTAGTCGGCGACTGCATCCTCCGCGGTCTTGTTCTTGCCAATGTTGATTCCCACGATGTCGGCGGACTTGCGCGCATCGAGGTTGGTCGCGGCAGCGAGTGCGCCGTGGTTGTTAAAGCCCATGCGGTTCAAGATCGCCTTGTCGGCCGGCAGCCGGAACAGGCGCGGTGCCGGGTTGCCAGGTTGTGCCTTCGGTGTGACGGTGCCGACCTCCGCGTACCCGAACCCGAGTGCGCCCCAAGCGTCGAGCGAGTCAGCGTTCTTATCAAACCCGGCGGCCAGGCCGAGCGGCGCCGGGAACTCGACGCCGAAGCAAACCTGTTTGAGCACCGGGTCGTGGACGCGCACGACCTTCTCGGCGAGCCGGTTGACCGGGCCGAGCGCGTGGAGGATGCGAAGCCCGCCGTTGATGATGCCGTGGATGCGCTCCGGCGGCAGGAGAAACATTGCTTTCAGGGCGGCAGCGTATGCCGCGTCGTAGAGGTGGGCGGCCTTGCTCGAGGGGTGTGGCTGTGCGGTCACGTCAAATACTTCCTATGCGTCGCCGGGGGTTTCTTGGGGTGATTGCGTTGCGGAGGCGGTTGCGGGCGGCAGCTCGTCAAGCTCGCGGTCTGCCGGTGCGACGATTTGGAGGCCTTCGCCGGTGGCGGAGGCGATGAGCAGCGTGGCGTCGTCAAGCGCGACGATGCTCTGCGCGTCGGCAACGGTTGCGAGCTCGCCGCGCTTGAGCGGCACGCCGCGGGAGATGTCGTATCCGGTGGCGGTGTTGGTGGCGGTAGAGGTGATCCACGCGAGCTGGGCGCTCTCGTCCCAGGTGACGTCCCACGGGCCCTCCGGCACCGGGGCCATCTGGTGGAGACGGATGATGTCGTCGGTGGTGTAGACCAAAAGCTGACTGCCTGTGGCGTCGGCCGCAAGCACCAGTCCCTCGGAGCCGCCGGCGACCTTGCCCACGCCACGGCCGACGCGCAGCGTGCCTCCTTGGCGTCCGGCGCCCCAGTCGATGTCCTGGATCGTCGTATCGAAACGGTTCACACGTACGACGCTGTCCGCCTGGCCGTCGACAGGCACCGCCTGCAGCTGGTCTGTTTCGCGGGCGACGGAGAAGGTGTCGGCGAGCTCGCCGTCGCGGTAGAGCCACACCTTGCGCTCACTGTCGCTGCCCGCGAGTACATCCCCGCCTGTGGTCACTGTCGCCGCGGTGACAGGTTCCTCTACCTGGAGGGTTTCCGTTCGCGCGGGGTCATCTGCGCGCACGAGCATGATCGTGTCTCCGCAGCCGAGGGCGAACGCACCGCTGCTCGCGGACACGTCCCCGCAGGTGTCGGCGAGGTCATGCGCGTGCGCGGTGCCTTCGCGGAGCTGATCCACGGTGCCCACATGCAGCTGGGTGGCGGTGCGCACGGCGATAACGCCGTCGGTGGTGTCGAGGTCCTCGATCGCGTCAAAGGGGAGGACGGAGCCAGCCGGATCGGCGGAGGCGGGGGAGGGAGCGGGCGTAGCGTTGCCCATCTGCTCTGGCAGGTCATCACCGGGCACTTCCGGGCCGCATCCGCTCACTACGGTCGCGGCCACCAGCAGGCAGGTGGCAGCACGAAATCTTGAGTGTTTCACAACCCCTAACCCTAGCAACCTGCTGCGCCTGCCTTAAGCTGCGCGTGTTGCGAGGGATTGGCAAAGCCGGGGTAGGGTTTCTTGCCATGACTGATCCCACCCAACTCACCGAGTCCATGACCTGGATGCAGGTCATTGTCTTGTCGATCGTGCAGGGGCTCACCGAGTTCCTGCCTGTTTCCTCTTCAGGGCACCTGCGCATCGTTTCCGAGCTGTTTTGGGGCAAGGACGCCGGTGCCAGCTTTACCGCCGTGGTCCAGCTCGGCACTGAGCTTGCGGTGCTTGTGTACTTTGCCAAGGACATCTGGCGCTACCTGTCGGGTTGGTTTATCGGCCTCGCCAACAAAGATAGGCGCGACTTTGATTACCGCATGGGCTGGATGGTGATCGTCGGCACCATTCCGGTCGCGGTCATGGGCGTGCTGTTTAAAGACCTGATCCGCGAGAATTTGCGCAACCTGTGGATCACCGCCGCCGTGCTGATCCTGTTTTCCCTCGTCTTCATCCTCGCCGAGCGCAAGGGCACGAAGGCTCGCGGCTTTGAGGAGCTCACCATGAAGGACGCCATTGTCATGGGCCTGTGGCAGTGCCTCGCGCTCATCCCCGGTGTCTCCCGCTCCGGCGGCACGGTCTCCGGTGGTCTCTTTCTCAACCTGGATCGCGAAGTGGCCACCCGCTTCAGCTTCCTGCTCGCCATCCCTGCCGTGCTCGCCTCGGGGCTCTTTTCGCTTCCCGACGCCTTCGACCCCCAAGCTGGTCAGGCAGCCTCCGGCGTGCAACTGCTCGTCGGCTCGGGCGTCGCCTTCGTGTTGGGCTACATCTCGATCGCCTGGTTGCTGAAGTTTGTGTCCAACCACTCCTTCGCCTGGTTCGCGGCCTACCGCATCCCACTCGGCATTATCGTCATGGCGCTTTTGGCCGCAGGCGTTATTCAGCCGGTCTAGCTGCCCGAAAGGCAGCGCGCTACGCGGTGCAGCTGCCGGCCCTCAACATGGGTTAGGGTGGTGTCCATGCAATCTTGGCCTTACCCGAAAGTGAAGCACGTTGCCGGTTTCCCCCGGCCGCTGGAGTTGTACGACACCGCAGACCAGAAGGTGCGCCCGGTCAACGTCGCGCCGGACGCGCGAGGCGAGGTCGGCATCTACGTCTGCGGTATCACTCCGTACGACTCCACTCACTTGGGTCACGCCTCGACCTATCTCACTTTCGACCTGATCCAGCGTCAGCTGCTCGCCAACGGGCACAAGGTGCACTACGTGCAAAACGTCACTGATGTGGATGACCCGCTGTTCGAACGCGCAGCACGGGATGGCGTCGACTGGCGTGAACTGGGGCGTAGCCAGATCAACCTGTTCCGCAGCGACATGGAGACCCTCTCGGTCATCCCGCCACGCGAGTTTGTCGGCGCAATGGAAGCGATCGATGAAATCGCGGCGATGGTGCAAAAGCTTCTCGACGTCGGCGCGGCCTACCGGCTCGACCAGGGCGATATCTACGCATCCATCTCGGCTACCGAGCAGTTCGGCTACGAGTCGAACCTGGACCGGGAAACCATGGAGGCATTCTTCGCGGAGCGTGGCGGCGACCCGGAACGCGAGGGCAAGCGCGACACGCTCGACGCGCTGGTCTGGCGCGGACCCCGTGAAGGCGAACCCGCCTGGCAGACCCCGCTGGGCCCGGGCCGTCCCGGCTGGCACGTGGAGTGCTCCGCCATCGCCACCAACCGCCTCGGTACCTCGTTTGCTATCCAGGGCGGCGGTTCGGACCTGGCGTTCCCACACCACGAGTTTTCCGCCGCACACGCTGAGGCTGCCCTTGGCACGCCGCGTATGGCGGGCCACTACGTGCATTCCGGCATGATTGCCCTCAACGGGGTGAAGATGTCGAAGTCGCTGGGCAACCTCGTCTTCGTGCACAAGCTGACCGAGCAGGGGCACAGCGCGGCCGCAATTCGCCTCGCGGTCTTTGCCGGACACTACCGGGCAGACCGGGACTTCACCTACCGTGGTCTCGAGGCCGCCGAGCAACGCTTGACGCGGTGGCGTGACCGGCTGAGCAATGAGGTGTCAGAGGCCGAGGCACTGGCCAACATTAACGAGCTGCGCGCCGCGCTGGCCGACGATCTGGATACCCCTCGTGCCCTGCGCCTGATTGACCTTGCCCGCGGCGACCACGATGGGTTGTTCGCCGACGCGATCGATGGCCTGCTCGGGGTGCGCGTTTTCGCCTAGTCGTCAACAATAGAATCCATGACACCGACACCTGCTTCTTCCGTCCGCGCCAGCTTGCAAGCGGACGTCGACGAGTTCATCGATGACCTGCGTACCTTTGCTACCGGTTCCTACCTCAACGACAGCGATAAAGAGCTGTGGGAGCAGCCCTTCGACCCGGCGGCACTTCCCGAGCTCAAGAAACTGATCGAGATGTTCCTCGACGCGGTTGACCTCGTGGAACCGGCCCCGGACGCCACGCGGCTCAACGCGCTGGTGGTCCCTTTCTACGACAATCTCGAGGCGTTTAACGCGCAGCACGAGTACGCAATCCTTGAGCCCGAGGAAAAAGCCGAACTGGAGGATTTGGTGCGCCGCGCGGCGATTGCCATCGGGGCGGAAGACGAAGCAGTAGGGGAGCTGCCGGAATTTGAGTAAGCCGGAACTGCCTGCCGCAATCTTCTGGGACATGGACGGCACGCTGATCAACACCGAGCCGGTGTGGGCGGAGACCACCTTCGAGCTCTCCGAAAAACTCGGGCGGCGGCTGACTCCAGAGGAGCGAAAGAAGACCGAGGGCGCGAGCTTCCACGAGTCCTTAGGTATCTGTGCGCGATGGGCACGCTACGAACTCGCCCCTGGCGAGGAAGACGTCCTGCGTGATTGGATGTACTCGCGGATGGCAGAGAAACTCGCCCACGGCATCGAGCTCACGCCTGGCATCCGCCCACTTTTGCGCGAGCTACACGCGGCTGGTGTGCCAATGTTTGTCACCACGAATACGGAACGGCGACTGGCGGATCGCTGTATCGACGCGATTGGGCGGGAGTTTTTCACCGACTCCATTACCGGTGATGAAGTCGCGGTGCCGAAGCCGGCACCGGATATGTACCTCGAGGCCGCTCGGCGCGCCGGCGCACGACCCGCCGCTTGCCTTGTCGCGGAGGATTCGTTCGCGGGCATGACAGCAGCGTCCACCGCGGGTTGCCGCGTGCTCGGTCTGGCACAGGAAGTGCCGGCTGCGGTGTACAAGTTTGATCCGGCGCGCTTTGTCGGGGCGACTGTCGAAAACGTTTCTGCCTGGTTTGCCGCGGCGGCGCGCCCACTGGGCTAAGGTTTGAAGGCGTGAAAACTTTCGATGCACTCTTTGCTGAGCTAACCCAAAAAGCCGCCGAACGCCCCGCGGGCTCCGGCACCGTCGAAGCGTTGGACAAGGGGGAGCACTTCATCGGCAAGAAGATCATCGAGGAGGCCGGCGAAGTCTGGCTCGCGTCCGAGTACCAGTCTGACGCCGAGCTCGCCGAAGAGATGAGTCAGCTGATGTACTGGACCCAGGTCATGATGCTTAAGCGCGGCCTGACCCCGGAAGATATCTACAAGTACCTCTAGGAAGTGGCAGTGATGGACCAACCCCTGATCAAAATGGCTGTGCCCAACAAGGGCTCGCTGTCCGAGAAGGCACTGCAGGTACTCAAAGAGGCAGGCTATAAGGGCCGGGGGCTGAACAAGGCCCTCAACATTGTGGACGAGCCGAACGGGGTCGAGTTTTTCTTCCTCCGCCCCAAGGACATCGCGATTTACGTCGCCCAGGGGCACCTTGACCTCGGCATTACTGGCCGCGACCTGGCTGCGGATTCCCGCGCCAGCGTCGATGAAGTCATGGAGCTCGGCTTCGGTGCTTCCACCTTCCGCTTCGCCGCACCGCAGGGTGAGTCGTGGGAAGTCAAGGATCTTGACGGCAAGCGTATCGCCACGTCCTACCCGCATTTGGTTGAGGACTACCTGGGCGAGCGCGGTATCACTCCGGGGCAGGTCATTCGTCTCGACGGCGCGGTCGAGATCTCCATCAAACTCGGCGTCGCCGACGTGATCGCGGACGTGGTCTCGACCGGAGCCACGTTGCGCCAGCAGGGGCTTGCGCCATTCGGCGAGCCCATCATCGCTAGTGAGGCAGTGGTGGTCAAGCGCAAGGACATGGCGCTTAGCGACGCGCACGTGAAGGTACTCAAGCGTATCGAGGGCATCCTCAACGCACAGAACTACCTCATGATCGATTACAACGTGTCACGCGATGCACTGGACAAGGTGCTCGCGCTTACCCCGGGCATCACCGGCCCGACGGTCTCCCCGCTGTCGCGCGACAACTGGGTCGCGGTGCGCGCGATGGTCCCGCGCGCGGAGGCCAACCAGGTCATGGACACGCTCACAGATTTGGGCGCCGAGGGCACCATTGCCACGGAGCTACGTATCGCGCGGCTGTAACTCGAGCTAGGAGGCGGCCCAAAGCGGCGTCGAAAAGCGCGATCGGCGCGTCCACCCCCAAAACCGGGGAAGCAGACGGCGGGTGCGCGTTGCTTGGTATTTTGGGCGGTATGAGCACTCGAAAAGAAGAAGACCTGCTAGGCACCCTCGACGTCCCGGCCGACGTGTACTACGGCATCCACACGCTGCGCGCGGTCGACAACTTCAAGATCTCCCGCGAAACCATCAACGATTTCCCGGACTTTGTCCGGGGCATGGTGCAGGTGAAGAAGGCGGCGGCACTGGCAAACCGCCGGCTCCACGCGCTGCCAAAGGCCAAGGCGGAAGCGATCATCTGGGCGTGTGACCAGGTCCTGGACGAAGGTCGCTGCATGGACCAGTTCCCGATTGACGCCTTCCAGGGTGGCGCGGGTACCTCCCTGAACATGAACACCAACGAGGTCGTCGCCAACCTCGCCCTCGAGCACCTGGGCAAGGAGAAGGGCGACTACGACGAGATTAACCCGAACGACGATGTGAACATGTCGCAGTCGACCAACGACGCGTACCCGACTGGGCTGCGACTCGGCCTCTACCACGCAGTGCAGGACCTCATCAATGAGTTCGACCAGCTGCAGCAGGCGTTCCGCGCGAAGGGCGACGAGTTCGCCGACATCATCAAGATGGGCCGCACCCAGCTCCAAGACGCAGTGCCGATGACGCTGGGGGAGGAGTTCACCGCCTTCGGCGAGAACTTGGGCGAGGAAAACCGCACGCTGGTCAACGCGGCGGACTCCCTGCTGGAGGTCAACCTCGGTGCCACCGCCATCGGTACCGGCATTAACACGCCGAAGGGCTACCGGGATCAGGTCGTGGCCGCGCTGCGCGAAGTCACGGGGCTGGAGATCCAGGCTTCGCCGAACCTGATTGAGGCAACGTCGGATACCGGCGGCTACGTCATGATGCACGGCGCGATTAAGCGCGCTGCGATGAAGATGTCCAAGATCAGCAACGACCTGCGTCTGCTCTCCTCCGGTCCGCGCGCGGGCCTCAATGAGATCAATCTGCCGGAGCGCCAGGCTGGCTCGTCGATCATGCCGGCGAAGGTCAACCCGGTCATCCCCGAGGTTGTCAACCAGGCCTGCTTCAAGGTCTTTGGCAATGACTTGACGGTCTCCATGGCCGCCGAGGCCGGGCAGTTGCAGCTCAACGTGATGGAGCCGGTGATTGCACAGTCGCTGTTTAACTCCATTTCGCTGCTGGCCAACGCCGCTCGCACCTTGCGCGAGAAGTGTGTCACCGGAATCACGGCGAACAAGGAGGTCTGCGAGGCCTACGTGCAGAACTCCATTGGCATCATCACCTACCTCAACCCGGTCATCGGTCACCACAACGGCGACCTGATCGGCAAGGAGGCGGCCGCAACAGGTCGCGGTGTGCGCGAGCTTGTCCTGGAGAAGGGGCTGCTCACCGAGGAGGAACTGGACTCGGCGCTGAGCAAGGAAAACCTCATGCACCCGGAGTACCGGGGCAAGCTGTACGTCGACGAGGACTAGGTCGGGTCTCAGTCGGGTCTCAGCCGGGTCTCACCGGGCTCACCCCCGCGACGCGCCCGCACGCCGAATCCCGCGCACTCAAATGAGGGTGCCTGGGAGGCGGCGTGCGGGCGTAATATATTTCACGGCCGGGCAAATTGCTTTGATAGCATCATCGGAGCGATAATAGACACATACCCTATACACCTCGAATACGCAGTAAAAATGGGAGTCGAGCTGTGTCTTTGCTATTGCTAGTACACCTCATAATTTTGTTCGGCGCCATCGTGCTTGGTGCACGGATGGGCTCAATCGCTATCGGTTTTGCAGGCGGCCTCGGCGTGCTGCTGCTCGGCGCAACCGGGGTGAGCGTCACCGCCGAGGACATCCCCTTTGATGTCATCGGCATCATCATGTGTGTCATCGCGGCGATTTCCGCGATGCAGCTCGCCGGCGGCATGGACTACCTCGTGTACTTGGCCGAGAAGTTCTTGCGCTCCAACCCCAAGCGCGTCACGCTCTACGCGCCGATCGTCACCTGGCTGATGACGGTACTCGCAGGTACGGGGCACACCGCGTTTTCCACCCTCCCGGTGATTGTCGAGGTGGCTAAGGAAGGCAAGGTCCGCCCCTCGCGCCCGCTGTCGGTGGCCGTGATCGCCTCCCAGATGGCTATCGTCGCCTCGCCGATCTCTGCTGCAGTCGTCTTCATGGCCGCCCTGCTTGAGCCGCATGGGGTGGGCTACCTCCAGTTGCTTGGCGTGATGCTGCCGGCGACGTTCCTCGCCATTTTCCCGACCGCGTGGTTGTCCAACCGGCTCGGGCGCGACCTGGAAGATGACCCCGTGTACCAGCAGCGGCTTGCCGACGGCCTGGTGTCCAGCTCGCACACTTCTGCCGGTTTTACCCCCAAGCCAGGGGCAAAAACTTCGGTGGGCATTTTCCTCGGCGCGATCCTTGTCGTCATGGTTTACGCGACCCTGATCTCCGAACAGATCGGCCTGATTCCCAACCCGACGGTGCCCCGCAACGAAGCCATCATGGCAATTATGCTCTCGGCCGCTGCCGTCATCTGCTGGGTGACCAAGAGCAAGTCCGCGGAGGTGCTCACCACGCAGGTCTTCCGCTCCGGTATGTCCGCGAGCGTGTGTGTGCTCGGTGTCGCCTGGCTCGGCACGACCTTCATCAACCACTACATCGAGGACATCCAGGGGATTGCTGGCGATGTGCTGCAGGCACAGCCCTGGCTCCTGGCGGTCGTGCTCTTCTTCGCAGCCTGCCTGCTCTACTCCCAGGCGGCCACGGCGAAGGCGCTCATGCCCGCGGCGATGGCGATTGGCGTCAGCCCGCTGACCGCGGTGGCTGCCTTCCCGGCGGTCTCGGCGCTGTTCGTCTTGCCGACCTACCCGACGCTGCTCGCGGCAGTGGAGATGGACGATACCGGTTCTACCCGAATCGGCAAGTACGTCTTTGACCACCCGTTTATTCTCCCGGGTATTGCGTGCATCACCATCTCCATCCTGCTGGGATACGGCATCGGCGCCGTCGTAATCTAGCGCTGCGCCGCACGCGTCTGCGGTAATGTGGGGGACATGTCTGAGACTGCAGCTGCACATACAACCCCGAAAACTGACGTCGATATCGCCCAGGCCCACACGCTCGAGCTGATCGCGGACATTGCCGCGAAGGCCGGCGTGGACCAGGACGCACTGATCCCGTACGGCGCGCACATGGCCAAGGTCGACGTATCGCGCAACCCGGGGAAGGCCGACGCGAAGCTGGTTTTGGTCACCGGCGTTTCGCCAACGCCCGCCGGGGAGGGCAAGTCTACGGTCCTGATCGGACTGACCGATGCGCTCGCCCAGCTCGGCCACAACGCCATGGTGGCGCTGCGCGAGCCTTCGCTCGGACCGGTGATGGGTATCAAGGGCGGCGCGGCAGGCGGTGGCTACTCCCAGGTGGTGCCGATGGAGGATATCAACCTGCACTTTACGGGAGATTTCCACGCGATTACCTCCGCTAACAACACCTTGGCCGCGATGATTGACAACCACATCCACCAGGGCAACGAGCTGGGGATCGACCCGCGGCGTGTGACGTGGCAGCGCTGCCTCGACGTCAACGACCGCAGCCTGCGCAACGTCGTGACGGGCCTCGGCGGGCCAACCAACGGCGTGCCGGCGCAGACGGGCTTTACTATCACGGCCGCATCCGAAATTATGGCCATCCTCGGTCTGGCGACTGACCTCGCAGACCTCAAGGAGCGCCTGGCAAAGATCACCATCGGGTTGACCTACGACCAAGAACCGGTCACCGCCGGGCAACTCGGCGCCGAGGGTGCGATGGCCGCGCTGCTCAAGCAAGCCATCAACCCGAACCTGGTGCAAACCCTCGGTGGCACCCCGGCGTTCATCCACGGCGGCCCCTTCGCCAACATCGCCCACGGCTGCAACACGCTACTTGCTACCCGCACGGCGATGCAGTACGCGGACATCGTGCTCACCGAGGCCGGCTTCGGCTCCGATTTGGGCGCGGAAAAGTTCTTCGACATCAAGGCCCGCTACGGCGAGCTCGACGTCGCTGGTGCCGTCGTGGTGGCCACTGTTCGCTCTATCAAGTACAACGCGGGTATCGCGCGCGAGGACCTGGAGCAGGAGAACCTCGAGGCGTTGGAGCAGGGAATCAGCAACCTTGCCCGGCACGTGGAAAACATCCGCAAGTTTGGCGTGACCCCGGTCGTCGCGCTGAACCGCTTTACCTCCGACACTGACGCGGAGCTTGCATGGGTGCGTAACTGGGCCGAGCGCACCGGCGTGGCCATCGCCGAAGCAGACGTCTGGGCCCAGGGCGGGCAGGGCGCCACGGAGCTTGCGACCACGCTTCTGGACAACCTCTCCGAGGGCACCTCGACCCAGCTCTACGACCCGGCAGACGGCATTGAAGCCTCCATCGAGACCATCGCACGCGAAATCTACCGCGCCGACGACGTGCAGTATTCCGTCAACGCGCAGCGGGACCTGAAGACGCTGAAGGAGAACGGCTTCGACACCCTGCCGGTGTGCATCTCCAAGACGCAGTATTCCTTCTCGGACGAGCCCTCGCGCCTCGGTGCCCCGAGCGGTCACACGCTGCACGTGCGCAAGCTCATCCCGCGCACCGGTGCGGGCTTCATTGTGGCGCTGACCGGTGATGTCATGACGATGCCGGGCCTGCCGAAGAAGCCCGCTGCCAACACCATCGACGTCGCCGAGGACGGCCACATCACCGGGCTGTTCTAGCGCACTGTGTCCGCTGCGGAGCCCGGCCAGCCCGGGTACTCCGGCGGCGTGCCACCGAATTCGGGGCACAGCTTCTGGAAGGCGCACCAGCCGCAGAGCTTCGACTTCTTCGGCCGGAAGTGTCCTTCCTTGCCGTCTGCTTCAATCTTTGCCCACAACTCGCCGAGGTCTCGCTCGAAGTATTCCAGTTCCTCGCGAGAAGGCGCGAGGAACATCGAGTCCATCACCTTCAAATACATCAGCCGTAGCTGGGTGGGGATGGTCTCGAACAGTCGCCAGTACACCAGCGCGTAGAAACGCATCTGGAATTGCGCGTCCTGCGAGTAGCGGGGCAGCGGCTTCTTGCCGGTTTTATAGTCCACCACGCGCACCTCTCCGGTCGGCGCGATGTCTACTCTGTCGATGAATCCGCGCACCGGCACGCCGTTGGGCAGCACGGTATTGACGTACATCTCCTGTTCGTGGGCGTCGAAACCAAGCGGGTTTTCCATGTGAAAGTAGCCGCGCAAGAGCTCGCGCGCGTCGCGGAAGAGCGCCATCTCGTCGTCAATGGGCTCCGCGCAGCTGGGATCCTTTTCGCACAGCGCGGCCCAGGCCGGCTTGATACGTTTCACGGCAGCTGGGAAGGTGCGTGCCTCGCGCGGCCAGCTGAACATGTCCTCCAAGACCGCGTGCACGAGTGTGCCCTTTACTTGCGCTTCCGTGGTCGGTTCGGGAATCTTGTCGATGGTGCGCAGCCGGTACTTCAGCGGGCAGCTTTGGTAATCGGAGGCGCGGGACGGTGAAAGTGCTAGCGGTCGTGGTGTCATGGTGCCCCACATCTTAGAGTGGAGGTATGCTCGCTCGCTTTATTGACTTCATCGATGCAAGCCCTAGCGCCTTCCACGCCGCCGACCGCGTCGCTGCCACGCTCGCAGACCAGGGCTTTTCGCTTATCGACGCCACCTCGTCCACTCCCGACTCCCCGGCAGCCCCCGGCGGGCACGTGCTTGTCGACGGCGGGGCGGTCATCGCGTGGTGGGTGCCGGCAAACGCCCGCCCGCGCTTCCGCATCGTCGGCTCCCACACGGATTCGCCAGGTCTGATGGCAAAGCCGGAGCCGGACTTCGAGCGCGAGGGACTCCGCCAGGTTGCGGTGGAGGTCTACGGCGGGCCGATCCTGCAAAGCTGGCTGGATCGGGACCTGCGCTTCGCTGGCCGAATCGCCACCGACGACGGCGCGCAACATCTCGTCGACACCGGCGCGGTCGCCCGCATCCCCAACCTCGCCATCCACCTCTACCGGGCGGACGGCCCGACGGTGAGCCGCCAGGCGCACACGCAGCCGGTGCTCGGCGAGGATCGCCCGCTCATGGAGCTGGTCGGCGAGGCTGCGGGCGTGGCCCCGCAGCGCATCCTCGCGCATGAGCTGATTACGGCCGACGCGCAGCGCGGCGAACTGCTCGGCGACCTGCTTGCTGCAGGCCGCCTGGATAACCTCACCAGCGTGTGGGCATCGCTCGAGGCCCTGCTCGCTGCGAAAGATGCCTCGCGAGACATCATGGTCCTCGCGGCCTTCAACCACGAGGAAGTCGGTTCCGCCTCCACCACCGGTGCCGGCGGCCCGCTGCTCGAGCGCGTGCTGCACCGCATCGCCCGCGAGATAGGCGACCCCTTCGACGTGTTTTCGCGATCTTTCCAGGTCTCGGCCGACGCCGCGCACGCGGTGCACCCGAATTACCCGGAGAAGCATGACCCCACGCACCGCCCGCGGCTCAACGCTGGCCCGGTGCTCAAGATCAACGCGAATCAGCGCTACGCCTCGGACGCCGTGACCGAGGCGGAGTGGCTGCGCGCCTGCCGCGCGGCTGGGGTGCCGAGCCAAACCTTCGTCGGCAATAACGACGTGCCGTGCGGCTCCACCATCGGCCCGATTTCTTCGACCCGCATGGGCATTCACACAGTGGATGTGGGCGTGCCGCTGTTGTCCATGCATTCGGCGCGCGAGCTGTGCGGGGCGCGCGACATGGAGTACTTCGTCAAGGCGCTGAGCGCGTTTTACGCAGCGGCGGGCGAGTAGGGCATACTTAGGCGCATGTATTCAGGTCCATTCCAAGCGGGAGACAAAGTCCAGCTCACCGACGCGAAGCGCCGCCACTTCACCATCGAATTGGTCGCTGGTGGGCAGTTCCATACGCACAAAGGCATCGTGATGCACGACGACATCATCGGGGCGGACGAGGGCTCGGTGGTCAAGTCCACCCTGGGCGCGGACTACCTGTGCTTCCGCCACCTCTTGGTCGACCACGTCTTGTCCATGCCGCGCGGCGCCGCGGTCATCTACCCCAAGGACGCGGCCCAGATCCTCGTGGAGGGCGATATCTTCATGGGCGCTCGCGTGCTGGAGGCAGGCGCCGGCTCGGGGGCTTTGACCATGTCGCTGCTGCGCGCGGTTGGCCCAGAGGGACGGGTCTTTTCCTACGAGATCCGCGACGACCACCTGGCCTTCGCCCGGGACAACGTCGCTGATTACTTCAACGGCACACCCGAGTGGTGGACCCCGCGCCTGGGGGACTTCGGCGAGATCACGCGAGACGATCTCGATGGCCCCGTCGACCGCGTGATTTTGGACATGGTCGAGCCGTGGCACTTCATCGACACCGTCAAAGACGTCCTGATCCCAGGTGGGGTGTTCATGACGTATGTCGCCACCGTGCCGCAGCTGATGAACATCATGGAGGCGATCCGCGAAGCGAAGTGCTTCACCGAGCCCCGCGCGTGGGAAACCCTGCTGCGCGAGTGGAAGGTCGAGGGACTGGCCACCCGGCCCGAGCACCGCATGAACGCGCACACTGCATTCTTGGTGTGGACCCGCCGGCTTGCCGACGGCGTCACGCCCCCGCGCCCGCAGCGCCGCGCCCGCAAGTAGCGCAATCTACCCGCTAGGGTAGTGGCTATGGCTTCCAACGCAATCAACGACGACGCATTCGGCCCCGAGCTGCGCGAACTCAAGCGCGAAAATCAGGCGATGAGTGCCCGCAACAAGAAGCTTGCGGAGCTGCTCAAGGCGAGCCGCGACAAACTCAACGACTTATATGCCCAAGTGGAGGCGCTGGGGGAGCCTGCATCCACCTACGGCATCTTTCTCGACGGTGCCTCCCGTCGCGGTCTGGAGGCCGAGGTCTTTACTTCCGGAAGGCGCATGCGGGTCAAGGTCGCGCCCAACGTGTCGCCGGACGCGCTACGCCCGGGCACGCTGGTGCGTTTGGGCGACGGTGCGATCGTGGTGGAGGCGTGCGGCTACGAAAGCGTCGGCCAACTGGCAACGCTGTCCGAAAAGATCGACACCGAGCGCGCAATTATTGCCGACCAACAAGGCGCGGAGCACCTCGTGCATCTGGCGCAGCCGCTGCGCGAGGCCGCCCGTGCCGGTGACACGGTGCTCGTGGATACCCGCGCTGGCTACGCTTTCGAGCGCGTGCCAAAAACCGAGGTCAACCAGCTCTCCCTCGATGAAGTCCCGGACGTCACCTACGCCGATATCGGGGGACTGAGCTCGCAGATCGAAATGATCCAGGATTCGGTGGAGCTGCCCTTTACCTACCCGGAGCTCTACCGAGATTACGAGCTGACCCCGCCGAAGGGTCTTCTGCTTTACGGCCCGCCGGGCTGCGGCAAGACGCTGATTGCCAAGGCAGTCGCGAATTCGCTGTCGCAGCGGATCGGGGACGGCGGGCAGGCGCACTTTATCAACGTCAAAGGCCCAGAGCTTCTCAACAAGTTCGTCGGCGAGACCGAGCGCCGCATCCGGTTGATTTTCGAGCGAGCCCGCGAGCTGGCCGCGAACGGCAGGCCGGTGATCATCTTCTTCGATGAGATGGAATCCATTTTCCGCACGCGCGGCTCCGGGGTCAGTTCCGACATGGAGACCACCGTGGTCCCGCAGCTGCTCACAGAGATCGATGGTGTCGAGGACATCGCGAACGTCATCGTTATTGGCGCCACGAACCGCGAGGAGCTCATCGACCCGGCAATCCTGCGCCCGGGCCGTCTGGATATTAAGGTCCGCGTCTCGCGCCCGAACCGCGAAGAGGCAGAAGACATCCTGTCGCGCTACATCACGCCAGCAATTCCGCTCGCTGACAGCCCTACTGAGCTCATCGCCGCCGCAGCCGACGCCATGTTTGCCCCGCGCCCGTTCGTGCGCCTCGAGCTTGTCGACGGCACCTCCCAGCTCCTCCACTACGCCGACTTCATTTCCGGCGCCATGATTGCCAACGTGGTCGACCGCGCGAAAAAGCTGGCAATCAAAGACCACATTGCAACGGGAGGAGACGCGCAGGGCATCACCGCAGACCACCTCCGGGCCGCCGTGCGTGCGGAGCAGGACGAGAGCGAGGATATGCCGAACACCGCGAACCCAGACGAGTGGGCCCGCATTACGGGACGCCAGGGCAAGCGCGTCGTCAGTGCGGAGGTCGTCGGATAATGCAGTGCGAATAGCGGCTAATAGCTGAAAATATCTGTGAATAGAAACGCGAAAATGTGGGCGGCATCACCTATACTGCTCCTATCCCACCCCATGGAACAGTATCCCACAGAGCGAATAGGAGGCCGCTCATGTCCGCCCCGCACACCCCGCCACCATCTACCGCACAGGAGGACCGATCCGCGGCGATCGCGGTCGCGGCATTTCCCGCATTCATCCTGGCCGGTTCAATCCTCGCATTCTTCGTGCCGGGACCGTTCCTCCCGCTGACGAGCTACATCACCTATTTCCTCATGATCATCATGTTCGGCATGGGGCTCACGCTGACCATCCCGGACTTCAAGGAGGTAGTGAAGCGGCCCGTGCCGATTGCCATCGGCGTGGTCGCACAGTTCGTCATCATGCCACTTGCCGCTGTCGGGGTAGCAAAGCTTTTCGGCTTGCACCCTGCGTTGGCGGTCGGCTTGCTCATGCTTGGGTCAGTGCCCGGCGGCACATCCTCAAACGTCATCGCCTACTTGGCCAAGGGAGACGTCGCGCTTTCGGTCGCCATGACGAGCGTGTCGACCCTGTTGTCGCCCATCGTTACGCCGATCATCATGCTTTTGCTCGCCGGTGCCGACGTCCAGGTGGACGGCGCGGGGATGGCTTGGTCGTTGGCGCAGACGGTTCTGATTCCCGTCGTCGGCGGCGTCGTGCTGCGCTACTTGCTCGATTCGTGGATGCAGCACATCTCCCCGGTGTTGCCCTGGATCTCCATCGTGGGCATCGGTGGCGTGGTCTTTCCAACCGTGGCGAAGAACCGAGAGGCACTTGTCGAGGTCGGACTGCTCGTGTTCGTCGCGGTGCTGGTGCATAACGTGGTCGGCTACGTGCTGGGGTACTACACAGCAAAGGTGACCGCTCAGCCCGAAAGCTACCGACGCACCGTCGCTATCGAGGTGGGCACGCAGTCGGCAGGGCTTTCCAGTGGTATGGCTGGCAAGTTCTTTTCCCCCGAGGCTGCACTGCCCGGCGCTGTCGCAGCAGTCCTGCACAACATTACGGGCGCCGTCTACGCCTGGGCTGTTCGGAGGAGTGTACGCGAGCACGAGGGGGCTCAGGCAGCAGATGCTCAAGGCGTGACTCCCGTGCCTGCGAATCCGCAGAAAGGCGCGACGCAGCCGCTGTAACTGCAGTGAGTGCGAGATCGAAATCAGGATCGGTGAGGTGGGAAAAGCTCAGCACGAGCCCGTCATGGCCGTCTGACCAGAGGCTCGATTCGTGACCGCATTCAATGCCCTGTCCCGCTAGGTCTTCCTCGAAGCGATCGCGGAGTTCCGGCGTCGAAAAGGTCACGCTTAGGTCTGCACCGCCTGCATCGGGGGCGGTCACGCTGACACCATCTTTCTCGAGTACAGGTACCAAGGTCTCAGCCAGGATGGCGCGTCGTTTCGAAAGACGATTGTGCGCTGCGCGCGTGCTCCGTCGCACGTACCCGCCAGTGAGCAAGTTTGCAATCGCGCGCTGGGTCACGGTGGCAACCGGCATACCGAGCACTTCGCGGGTACCGCGTAGCGCAGGCGCAAGTGCCGGCGGGGCGATGACATAACCGGCGGATAACTCCCGTGAAAGCAGAGTGGAAAAGGTGCCCAGGGTCAGCACGGCTGCGCCGGGCGAAAGCGTGGCCAGCGTCGGTTGCGGAGAGAGCAGGTAGCGTAGCTCAGTATTGAAATCATCCTCGATGAGCACGGCACCGGTCGTTGATGCCCAGTTCAGCAGGGCGGAGCGCCGGGCGGCGCTCATCGCACCACCGAAAGGGTAGAGGTGCGAGGGGGTCACCAGTAGCGCGTCGAGGTCTCCGGGCAACTCGTCTACCTCTACGCCGCCAGCATTGGTTGCACAGGGGACTGCTTTGTGGCCGCCGAGGGGGATCACGCGGCGGAGCCCAGGGTGCCCCGGGTCCTCCACACCGACGCGCAACTGCGGGCCGAGTGCGTGCAGGATCAACAGCAACCCCTCACGGGAGCCTCCAGTAATGACTACCTGGTTCACATCGACGTTCACGCCGCGGGCGAGGCGCAGGTGCTCGGCGATCGCGGCTTTGAGCTCCGGCTCGCCGGTCTTGTCCAGGCTCGCGCCGGTGGCATTGATTGCCTCCCGCCACGCTTTGCGCCATGCGGACGGACGCACCGCGCCGTTGCTGCCTGCAGAAGGCCGCAAAGAGATGCGGGTGCGGGGGAGCTTCCGCGAGACTCCGGTTCTGCGCTGTCCTTGAGCTGCGGGTGCGAGCTTCAGCTCTGGGTGGACGCGTGTGGGTGCTCCCTGGGTGGAGAGGAAGAACCCCTCGCTGATGAGTTGGTCGTACGCTGAGACCACAGTGCCACGAGAGACTCCGAGTTGTTGCGCCAGTGCGCGAGTGCTTGACACAGTATCTCCGGGCTGAAGTGTGCCTGCCGCCACCGCCAATCTAATCTGCTGTGCGATCTGCGTCGGCAGTGGCACGGGCAGGGAGGGGGAGATGTCAAGGAACACTCGGACCACCAAACTGGTACAAAGAATGAAAATAAAACTGGACCTTGGAATCTACCAGTTGCTCGCTGAAGATTGTGCACTATGACTGATTTCACCAAATTTGCAGAGCTGACCAACTCGTTTAAGGGCGGCGTGATCATGGACGTGGTCACCCCAGAGCAGGCAAAGGTCGCCGAAGATTCCGGTGCGGTTGCCGTCATGGCGCTTGAGCGTGTGCCCGCAGATATCCGGGCCCAGGGTGGCGTGGCGCGCATGTCGGATCCGGACTTGATCGAGGGCATCCTCAATGCCGTGAGCATCCCGGTGATGGCCAAGGCCCGTATCGGCCACAGCGTAGAGGCGAAGGTACTTGCACACCTCGGCGTCCACTACATCGACGAGTCAGAGGTGCTCAGCCCGGCGGACTACGTCAACCACGTGGACAAGCGCGATTTCAATGTGCCCTTCGTATGCGGTGCGACCAACTTGGGCGAGGCGCTGCGAAGGATCAACGAGGGCGCTGCCATGATCCGTTCGAAGGGCGAGGCTGGCACCGGTGACGTTTCGGAGGCCACCAAGCACATCCGTACGATCCGCAGCGAGATCGCTGCCCTGCAGGCCACCTACGCCGCCAACCGTGACGAGCTCTACGTCGCGGCAAAGGAGCTGCAGGCTTCTTACGAGCTGGTCTGCTACGTCGCTGAGCACGGCAAACTGCCGGTACCGCTGTTTACCGCCGGCGGTGTCGCGACCCCGGCAGACGCGGCGCTCATGATGGAGCTCGGCGCGGACGGAGTGTTCGTCGGGTCAGGCATCTTCAAGTCGGGCAACCCGGAAGCTCGCGCGAAGGCCGTCGTCAAGGCAACCAAGCATTACGACGACATCGCGGTTGTCACCGAAGCGTCCCGCGGCCTCGGCGAGGCGATGGTGGGCATCAACGTCGCCGACCTGCCAGCGCCGCACCGCCTCGCAGAACGCGGCTGGTAATCCCATCACGTTGTCAGCAGTTCCACCTCAGGTCGCCGTAGATTCATAGCCTGCCCACCCGATTGTGGGCGGGTTATGTTTATTTCCGTTCCCTCCATCTGAAAGGACAGTGACATACTCAAACTGCTATAGGAACCTAACCCAACCAAAAGACATACCGAGCCGCGTCACCATCATCCGAACCAGCACAACGCCCCACACTCCAACCCGACACCATCAACTGCGAACGACAAATCGTTCACAATCCTTGACACGAAGCGCCTATTGGACTGGCTATTCATACACGCTGATCAGAGATGGGCTAGTTTTCCCTAGCTACGTGATTTGTCACTGCACGAAGAGACACGAAGCCAAGCGGCACCAAATACGAGGGCTTGGCAAGGGCAGGCGAGCAAGTCCAAGGTCGTGGAGCCCCCAAAACTAGTGGGCGACGGTGCGGCCGGCCTCGCGCTCGTTGGAGGAGTTGGTCATGGAGGCGAGGACTTCGCTGATGTGGAGGTCGCCGATGGGGGCTTGCTCGGGATCGTCGAAGAGTTGGTCGCCGAGGATGTTGTAGACGTAGTCGAGGTCCTTGTCGCCGCGGCCGGACAGGTTGACCAGCAGGTTGAGTTTGTGGCCATTGGCGTCGGCGACTTCGGCGAGCTTCAGGGCGTAGGCCAGGGCGTGGGAGGACTCGAGGGCGGGGATGATGCCTTCGTAGCGAGAGAGGAGTCGGAAAGCTTGGAGGGCGTCTTCGTCAGTGACGGCTACGTACTGGGCGCGGCCGATCTCGCGGAGGTGAGCGTGCTCGGGGCCGACGCCTGGGTAGTCCAGGCCGGCGGAGACTGAGAAGGACTCGGGGAGGACTTCGCCGTCCTGACCAGTGACGATAAAGGAACGGGAGCCGTGCAGGATGCCCAGCTTGCCATGGTTGAGCGGTGCGCCGTGGCGGTCAGTGTCCAGGCCTTCGCCGGCGGGTTCGACGCCGATGAGTTTGACGTCGGCGTTGCCGGGCTCGTCCTTCAAGTATTC
Organism: Corynebacterium sp. p3-SID1056; assembly: GCF_025152525.1. Lineage (GTDB taxonomy): Bacteria > Actinomycetota > Actinomycetes > Mycobacteriales > Mycobacteriaceae > Corynebacterium. Next base: position 69,643 of record NZ_JALXXL010000005.1, on the reverse strand, counting down.
GGCGAAGGCGCCGATGGCGTTGGAGCCGCCGCCGACGGCGGCGATGACGGCGTCGGGAAGTCTGCCGGTGTCCTCCAGCATCTGCTGGCGGGACTCGCGCGAAATAACAGCCTGGAACTCCTTGACCAGGGTGGGGAAGGGGTGGGGGCCGCACGCGGAGCCGAGGACGTAGTGGGTGGAGTCAATGTTTTCGACCCAGTCCTGCAAGGCGATGTCGATGGCGTTGGACATGGAGCCGCCGGCGTCGTTCGTGACGGGGACGACGGTGGCACCCATCAGGCGCATGCGACGCACGTTCGGCTGCTGGCGGGCAACGTCCTGCGCACCCATGTAAATCGTGCACTCCATGCCCATCAGCGCGGCGACCATGGCGGTGGCGGTGCCGTGCTGGCCGGCGCCGGTTTCGGCGATGAGGCGGTTCTTACCCAACCGCTTCGCGAGCAGCGCCTGTGCCAACACCTGGTTGCCCTTGTGCGCGCCGCCGTGCGCGAGGTCCTCACGCTTCAAGAAAATTTTCGACGCCCCAACCCTCGGCAGGTTGGCACATTCGTAAACCGGAGTCGGACGGCCGAGGAACTTCGCTTGGAGGCGCGAGAGCTCGTCGAGAAACTCGTTGTCCTCGCGGGCGTCCACGAAAGCGCGTTCGAGCTGATCGAGTACCGGGTAGAGCGGCTCGGGCACGTACTGGCCACCGAATTCCCCGAAATATGCAGGTAGAAGCGTATCGCGCTCAATCTTGTCGACATCAGACATGGGTTCACCTCTCGTTTGCATCGTTGCCGGGTAGCCTACCCCGCAAACCCAGCCCGCGGGGCTGATTCGGTGTTTTCGTCGAAAAGTGTAAACGCGCTAGCGCACGTCAGCGAACTTTTCCAACACCCAGCGGCGGATGGCGATCAACACGACGCCGAGCGCGATAGTCACTGCCGAAAGGGTGAGGAAGAAGGTGCGCTCCGCAGACGCGTCGTCGGGGTTGTACAGCGAACCAAGCACGCCGGACAGGGCAGTGCCCATCGACACGGTCATCAGCCAGGCGGCGAACAAACGCGACTTAAACGCCTCGGGGGCGACCTTGGTGGCCAGGGAATTACCCACTGGCGACAGCAGGAGCTCACCCATCGTAAACAGGAAGAGGATCAACACCAGCACCACCAGCGGTGTCGACCTCTCGCCACCGCCGACGAACGGCAGAAACAGGAAAAGCGACACACCGATCACGATGTTGGCCACCCCGAACTTCACCGACGATGACCACTGGCGATCGCCCAACATCGTCCACACGGCTGCGAGGATCGGGGAGAAAATGATGATGAATAAGGGATTAAACGACTGCACCTGCGCAGGAGTGAGCTCCCACAAGAGCAGGTCCAGGTTCACGCGCTGATCCGAGTACACCGCGACAACGGTGAACTGGGACTGGAAGATGGCAAAGAACGCGACCGAGCCCACAAGCAGTGGAATGTAGCCGGTTAGACGCGACTTCTCCGCTGCGGTCACCTCATCGGAGTGGAACATCTCCCACAGCAGCAACACGGTTGCGGCCAGCGCGACTGCGAACACGATCCACGACAGCGAGCTCAGCGGGACCACACCGGTGACAAGCAATCCGACAACGACAGCGACGACGAGCAACGTGCCGTTGATCCACTTCCCGTACTCGGAGTGAGGCAGCGGGTTCGGGATCTCCGAGCCCGCGCCGCCGATGCTGGATTTGCGCATGAGCGTGTACTGGATCAGGCCGAGCGCCATACCGATTGCCGCCAAGCCGAAGCCCCAGTGGAAGCCGGCCATTCCCCAGATCGCGCCGGTGAGCGCCGGGCCGAAGAGTGCACCGATGTTGACCGACATGTAGAAGATAGAGAAGCCGGCGTCGCGGCGTGGGTCCTTGCGGGAGTACAACTCGCCCAAGACCACCTGAGACGAGGTCTTCACGCCGCCGGAGCCTACGCCAATGCAGATGAGGCCGATGGCGAGCCCAGCCCCACCCGGAACCAGGGCGAGCACGATGTGCCCGACCATGACCAACACGGCCGAGTAGAACAGTGTCCGCTCAGCGCCCAGCAGGCGATCGCCGACGAAGGAAGCGACCAGCGCCATCATGTATACGAAGCCGCCGTACGCGCCGACGAGGTTGAGCGCGGTGGTCTGATCCATCCCGAGCCCACCTTCGGTGGTGGAGTAGTACATGTAGAAGGCTAAGAGGGCCTGCATGCCGTAGAAGCTAAAGCGCTCCCAGAGCTCGATGCCGAAGAGGTTGGCCAGCCCCCAGGGCTGCCCGAAGAACTTGCGTTCTTTCGGCGCTACCTCAGGGTCGCTTGCGTGGGTGACAGAACTCATGTAAATAAAATACGCCCATTCGCATTTTTCACACAAATACGCGACGTGCCAGGTACGGTGGTGCGTTATGAAGCGCTATATGGGCACCGAGACTGAGTACGGGATCACCTCGCCGGACAACCCGTCGATAAGCCAGCTACTCACCTCCACCCACGCGGTGGTGGCGTACGCGGCGATGAACACGGCCGCCCGCTCACGCTGGAGCTACGAGGAAGAAGCCCCACTGAAAGATACCCGCGGCTTCGACCTGCAGCGCTACCGCACGGTGCCGGTGGTCGACGCGAACGCGATGGGCGTGGCCAATGTGGTCACCACCAACGGCGCCCGCTACTACGTCGATCATGGGCACCCGGAGTATTCCTCGCCGGAGGTCTCCAACGCCTGGGACGCAATGATCTACGACGCGGCGGGCGACTACGTACTGAACAAGGCCGCGGCCGACATCCGGGAGCTGTGGGACCAGCAGATCAGCGTGCTGGACAAGATGGCACCGTGCCCGCCGCTGAAGTTCTACAAAAACAACGTCGACGGCAAGGGCCAGTCCTACGGCAGCCACGAGAACTACCAGTACTCGCGGCAGACCGACTTCGCTCGGCTGACCCAAGCGCTCATCCCTTTCTTCGTGACCCGCCAGGTCATCATCGGCGCAGGCCGGATGGGCATTGGCCAGGAGTCGGAGCGCGAGGGCTTCCAGATCTCGCAGCGCGCCGACTACTTCGAGCAGGAAGTGTCGCTAGAAACCACGCTCAACCGCGGCATCGTCAACACTCGCGACGAACCGCACGCGCTCGCCGCCAAGTTCCGCCGCCTGCACGTCATCGTCGGCGATGCAAACATGAGCCAGTACGCAAACTTCCTCAAGATGGGCATGACCAAGCTCGTGCTCGACTGCATCGAGTCCGACGTCGATTTTTCCGACCTCCGGCTGGCAAACCCCGTCGACGAGATCAAGCAGGTCTCCCACGACCCGACGTGTACGCACGAGCTGTTGCTTGCCGACGGCCGCAGGCTCACCGCCATCGACATCCTGCGCATCTACCGCGAGCGCGCAGCGGCGCTGCCGGATCTCGACGAGGTGGACACCAAGGTCCTTAGTTTGTGGGCTGAGCTTCTCGACGATCTGGAGCGCGATCCGCTAAGCACCGCGGACCGGTTGGACTGGACCGCAAAGTGGGCGCTGATCAAGCGCTACGTGGATCGCGGGGTAGATATTGCGGATCCGAAGCTCAAGCTGATCGACATCCAGTACGCGGACATCGACCCTGCAAAGTCGCTCTACCACGCGCTGATGCGCAAGGGGCAAATGCGCACGCTGGTCGACGAGGCGACGATCAGGCGGGCGGTCACCGAGCCCCCGACTGATTCGCGAGCGTATTTCCGTGGGCGTGTGAGCGAGAAGTTCGGCGAGAACATCGTCGCGTCGAGTTGGCAGTCGGTGGTGTTCTCGGTGAACAACCAACCGCACCGCCTGCCGATGGACAAGGTCGATGGCTTTACCAAAGAAGAGGTCGGCGAGCTTATTGCGCGCGCCGAGGACGTCACAGCACTGATGAAGGGATTAGGATTCAACCATGTCTAAGCAGCAGTACGTACAAGGCGGCAACAGCGGCGACGACGGCGAGCAGGAAGGCAACGTCGACGCCGGGCAGGCCCAGCTGAACACCGCAGGCACCGACGACATCCTCGACGAGATCGACTCTTTGCTGGATAACAACGCCGAGGAATTCGTGCGTTCTTTCGTGCAAAAAGGTGGGCAGTAACCCGATGGCCACTGTCTACCCCCGCCGCGTGATGGGTGTGGAGACGGAGTTCGGCGTGGCCGCGTTTCGCGAGGGCGCCGCGGTGTTGACCCCCGAAGAGATTTCGCGCTACCTGTTTCGCTCCGTTGTGGCAGCGCACCGCAGCTCCAACATCTTCACTGACAACGCGTCCCGCCTGTATTTGGACGTAGGTTCGCACCCCGAGTACGCCACGGCCGAGTGTGACTCGGTCACCCAGCTGCTCAACTACGACAAGGCCGGCGAGCTGATCTACGACCGCCTTGCCGCTGAAGCTGAGCAAGCGCTTGCCGACGACCGCGTCGGCGGCAACGTCTTCCTGTTCAAGAACAACGTGGACTCGAAGGGAAACTCCTACGGCACGCACGAGAACTACCTCATCAGCAGGGAGCTCGCGCTGAAGTCCTTCGGCACGCAGCTCTTACCCTTCATGATCACCCGCCAACTCATCTGCGGCGCGGGCATGGTGAAGAAGGGCCGCTTTGTCATCTCGCAGCGCGCCGACCAGGTGTGGGAGGGCGTGTCATCGGCTACGACGCGCACCCGACCGATCATCAACACGCGCGACGAACCGCACGGCGACTCGCACCGCTTCCGCCGCATGCACGTCATCGTGGGCGACTCGAACATGTCGGAGCCATCCTTCGCGTTGAAAATCGGTTCGACGCTGTTGGTCATTGAGATGCTCGAGGCCGGTTTCGACCTTCCGGACTTCACCCTGGACAACGCTATCGAGCACATCCGCGAGATCGCCGCTGATCCAACCGGCCAGACGCAACTCCGTTTGAAGGAAGGCGGCACTGTCACCGCGCTCGAGGTGCAGCGGGCCACGCTCGAAGCTGCCAAGCGCTGGCTTCAAACGCGGCCGGACGAGGGCACGCCGAATGAGGAGATGGCGCGCGTGGTGGATCTGTGGACCCGTACGCTCGACGCAATTGCTACGCAGGATTTCTCCGGGGTAGATACAGAGATCGACTGGGTGATCAAGCGCAAACTGCTCATGCAGTTCAAAGACAAGCTCGGCGCGGACTGGGATCACCCCAAGCTCGCGCAGATCGATTTGACCTACCACGACATCAACCGCGATCGGGGCCTGTTCTACCTGCTCCAGCGCAAGGGGCTGGCCAAGCGCTGGACCAATGACGAGGCTATCGCCAAGGCCGCCGCGGTACCGCCGCAGACAACACGTGCCGCGCTGCGTGGCCGCTTTCTCGCCGCCGCGCGCGCCGCGGGCGTCGACCACAACGTCGACTGGGTGCATCTCAAGACGAACCGGCCCGAACCACGTACGCTCGAGTTGCTCGACCCCTTCGCCGCCTCCGACGCACGCGTCGACGAGTTCATTGACTACATCGACGGGCTCAGTACGGGCGAAGGTACCGAGCGCTAACTGTCCGTCAAGCTTTAAGGGTTGACGGCACGGAACCGAGAAAGGCAGTGAGGTGGCAGAGCTAGAACCGGAGGTCCGCCAGGCAAACCTGGCGTTCGCCCTCCTCGGCTCCCCGCGGCCGCGCCCCACGGCGTGGGTGGCACAGCACGTCGACGGCTACCAGCACCGCAGCCCGGAAGCGCTCAACGTGCAGGTGCGCCGCGACGTGGAGACACTGCGCCACGCTGGCGTCCCCGTGCGTTACCGCAACGGCGAGCTCAGCCTTGACCGGGAACGCTACGAGCTGGCACCAGTCAACCTGACCGAAGAAGAGGCGAGCGTCGTTGGGCTCGCCGTCGATTTGAGCCAGCGCGGCTCGCTTGGTGCCTTTGCCCGCTCCGGCTGGACAAAGCTTGCCGCCTCCGGCGCGACGCGCGCGTTCGACAGCGCACCGCTCGCCTCCGCCGCGCACGATGCCACGCAACTCGACGCCGATGCCTTCCACCAGCTACTCGGTGCGATTCGCTACACGCTGCGCGCCCACTTCGACTTTCACGTTCCGGGCAGCGGGCAGGTACAGCGTCGCACCCTAGATCCGTGGAACATCGTGTCCCTGCATAGCCGTGCCTATCTGGTGGGCTGGGACGTGGATCGAGAAGCCGAGCGCGCCTTTCGTGTCACCCGCATTTCTCGTGTGACTCTGCAGCGTGAGACCCTAGATTTCCACGAACCGACGAGAGATCCACGGGAGATTGTCCGCGACCTCTTGCGCGGGCCAATTGCCGACGCCCGCATCACCGTGACAGCGGGGAGCGCCGAGGAACTGGCCGCGAAGGGCATGCGCGAAACAGGGCAGTCGGGGCAAACAGACACGATCGTGCTCGAAAACGTCGAGCGCGACTGGGTGGTGCGCACCGCCGCTGCCCACGCAGGGGACCTCCGTGCAATAGAGCCGGAAGACATTCGGCGAGAGGTCCTTGCGTTACTCGCGCAGGCCGACCGCGAGCCCAAGGGAGGAAGCTATGGTGCATGAGCAGTCGGGGCGGTTAGTACGCCTCTTGAACCTTTTGCCGTACATCTCCCGGCACCAAGACAAAACACTGATGGAAATCGCCCGGGACCTCAATATGGACGTCGGGGAAGTCCGCGACGATCTCGACCGGCTTCACCTCTCCGGCGTGGGCCGCGGACCGGGGGAGATGTTCGACCTCGCGCACAGCTGGCGCGGGGTGACCGTGATTGATGACCAGGGTGTGAATGCTCCACTACGGCTCAAGCCGACGGAGGCGCACGCCCTGTTGCTGCTGCTGGAATCCCTGGAGACGTTGCCGGGCTTGGTCAACGTGGATGCGGTGCGCTCCGCCGCAGACAAGATTCGCGCGGTCACGCACACCGCCGGGGTGACCGATGTTGACCAGCTCGCTTCGCACACTCCAGTCGCGACCGCCGTTGCGGAAGCGATTGGCGCGGGCAAAAAGCTTGAGCTGCGCTACTATTCCGCGACTTCGGACCAGCTCTCTCAACGTACGGTCTCGCCAATTGCGGTGTTGCAGCGCGACGACCAGATATATCTGCGCGCATTGGAGCGCGATGCTCAAAAGACCTTTCGCTTGGACCGCATCCGGGAGATCCGCGTGAGTGATCAGCCGGTTGACGAGCGCGCCGTACACGCTGCCGCCGATGCGGGGGAGCCTTTCGCCTTTGCGCACGGCCACGTAGCACACCTGCAAGTGCGCGGCGATGCACTGTGGATGGCGGAGTACTGGGAGCTTGAGCTCGAGCGCCCGCCAGCTGAGGCCTCCAACTCGAGTGATCCGCGAGCCGAGTGGGTAGACGCACGCTTGCGCTACGGCTCCGAAGATTGGCTGGCCCGCTTTTGCCTCGCGCACGCGGACCGGCTCCGTCTCATCGAACCGCAGGGGATAGCCGCTGAGGTGCGTGAGCGTGCACTTCGCGCAACCAACACGTTAAGATAACGCTTTAGGTTTATCGTCCGTCGGAATTGTTGGAAAGAGACGTGATCCACTATGGCTAGCCTTGGCTGGACCGAAATCCTCATCATCCTCGTCATTGTGCTGCTCCTCTTCGGCGCGAATAAGCTGCCTGACCTGGCCCGCTCCATGGGGCGCTCAGCACGCATCTTCAAGTCCGAGGTAAAGGAAATGAAGAACGACGACACTGCAAGCCAGCCACAGCCGCAGCGAGAGCTCGACGCTCCCACGAGCGGTAGCACCGGCGTGACCAACAGCGACGCGCAGCAGGCGGCACGCCCCGAGTCTTTCTGGGACAAGCCGGAAAACCAGCGTAACCAGTAACGCTGCCTTTCTCGCAGTGTCGCACCGCAGAGCTTTGGGAATGAAAGGAAAGTGGCGTTGTCGCTACAGCTGAAGCGCAGCAAGAGGGCGAAGAACCCAACCGGCGAGATGAGCCTGGTTGAGCACCTCCAGGAGCTGCGTCGGCGCGTCATGGTCTCCTTGGCTGCGGTTGCTCTCGGTACCATCGTCGGCTTCATCTGGTATCAATCCTCGCCGCCAGGCATCATTCCGCTCGGCGAGATCATCCGCGGGCCGTATTGCAACCTTCCCGACGAGCTTCGTGTAGATTTTTCCGGGGACGGGCACTGCAGACTGCTCGCAACCAAGCCGTTTGAGATGTTCATGCTGCGTCTCAAAGTCGGCGCGCTCGCCGGGCTCGTGTTGGCCTCGCCGGTGTGGCTCACCCAAATCTGGAACTTCATCACGCCCGGACTGCATAAGAACGAGCGTCGCTACACTTTTACCTTCGTCACCATTGCGGTGTTTCTGTTCGTAGCCGGCGCTGTGCTGGCCTACTTCGTGCTGGACAAGGGCCTGTTCGTCCTGATGTCCATCGGTACTGAGTTCCAGGTGGCGGCGCTTACCGGCGGCGAGTACTACAACTTCCTGCTTGCGCTCATCGTCATTTTCGGCGTGAGCTTCGAGGTGCCGCTCATCCTCGTGATGCTCAACCTCGTTGGGATCTTGCGCTACGAGCACGTCAAGGACAAGCGGCGCATGATCATCGTGCTGATTTTCTGCTTTGCCGCGGTGATGACTCCTGGGCAGGATCCCTTCTCCATGCTCGCGCTCGGCGTCTCTATCTGCCTGTTGGTAGAGATGGCCTTCCAATTCTGTCGCATCCACGACAAGCGCACGAACGCCAATCGCCCGGAGTGGATGGATCTTGACGACGAGCAGGCTTCCGGGCCTGTGACGGCTTCCGGGCCGATCGGCGCTGCCGCGCCAGTCACGCCGAGCGCGCGCGTGCGGGCATCCAACATGGACAACGCGTCGGCGGTACCGCGCCAGCAGGCGGGGCCGCACTCCTTTGCGGACAAGGATCCTTTCGACGACGTACTCTAAGGGGCATGGTTTCCCGCGCTTCTTCTTCGCAGTCCGTGTCCGGTGACGATCTTTTGCCAGAGGCCGCCAACGAGCAAGGAGTATCGCCGGATCCAACGCCGGTAAATGAGCTGGAGTTTCTCGCAGAGTTTCGCGCCGCGCGTCCATTTCCCCTCGACGAGTTCCAGGTGCAGGCGTGTGCCGATATCGAACGCGGCCACGGTGTCCTGGTCTGCGCGCCGACGGGCTCAGGCAAAACCATCGTGGGCGAGTTCGCCGTTGCGCTCGCGCTGCGCCAGGGCACGAAGTGTTTCTACACCACGCCGATTAAGGCGCTCAGCAACCAGAAGTACCACGACCTCGTCGCCGAACACGGGGAGGATGCGGTCGGTCTACTCACCGGTGACACCTCTATTAACGGCGGCGCTGAAATCGTCGTGATGACCACCGAGGTGCTGCGCAACATGATCTACGCCAACTCCGGGCAGCTGCACCGCCTCTCACATGTGGTCATGGACGAAATCCACTACCTGGCGGACCGAGACCGCGGCGCGGTGTGGGAGGAAATCATCCTCAACCTCGATGAATCCGTCAGCCTGATCGGGCTTTCTGCCACGGTGTCGAATTCGGAGGAGTTCGGCGAGTGGCTCGATGCGGTGCGCGGAGACACCACCGTCGTTGTCTCGGAGCACCGACCGGTCCCGTTGAGCCAGTACATGATGGTCGGCCGCAAGGTCTTTCCGCTCTTCGAACCGGGTACCGGTGATGCGGGCGCAGGTGGGGCCGGCGGCAACGTCAACACCGCACTGTTGCGCGCCATCGAGCGCATCGAGGCGGGCTCTACCGACGAGGGCCGTGCAGACTTCGAATCAGGGCGCGGTTTTCGCTCGCGCACCAAGGGCCGCCGCAGCGGGCATACCCGAGGCCAGGACAAGGTCAAGCCGGTCGGCCGACCCCAGGTAGTGGCGGCCCTCGGCGGGCGCGACATGCTCCCGGCGATCGTGTTTATCTTCTCCCGCGCCGGCTGTGACGGGGCACTCTTCCAGTGCTTGCGCTCCCGTAAGGAGCTCACCACGCCCGAGGAGCAGGAAAAGGCCCGGGCGATTATCGACGCCGGCGTGGAAGGCATCCCCGACGAGGACCTCGACGTGCTTAACTTCCGCCAGCTGCGCACGGCCTGGCTGCGTGGTTACGCTGCCCACCACGCGGGCCTGCTGCCGGCCTTCAAGCACATCGTGGAGCAGCTGTTTGTCCGCGGACTGGTCAAGGTGGTGTTCGCCACCGAGACGCTTGCGCTTGGCATCAACATGCCCGCCCGCACCGTGGTGTTGGAGAAACTGGTGAAGTTTAATGGCGAGGCCCATGTCGACCTCACGCCGGGCCAGTACACCCAGCTCACAGGTCGGGCCGGGCGCCGTGGAATCGACCACATCGGCAACGCTGTGGTGCAGTGGGCTCCCGCGATGGATCCCCGCGAGGTCGCAGGGCTGGCCTCGACGCGTACCTATTCGCTCATTTCCCAGTTTCAGCCCGGCTACAACATGGCCATCAACATGCTGGGTATGAACGGCTACGAGGATTCCATCCGGCTGATCGAGCAATCCTTCGCGCAGTTCCAAACGAATCGATCCGTGGTGGGCGAGGTGCGCGATATCGACCGCTTGCGTTCGAAGGTGCGCCGCCAGCGCGAGAAGCTGCACGCGGATGTGGCGAAGTTTGCCCCACCTGGCGATGACCCGGCGGCGGATCTGGTGGAGTACCTGGGCCTGCGCCGCGATCTCAGCGTGGCGGAGAAGGAGGCGCGTCGCCACGCGGTGGAGAACCGCCAGCAGGAAACCGAGACGATTCTCGGCCGGCTCCAGGTGGGCGAGGTCATCGCGCTGCCGGGAAAGAAGAAGCCGGAGTTAGCCGCCGTTGTTCAGGTCGCCGGAAAGCGCCGCGACCCGCGGCCGTGGGTGACCACCGAGCGCGGCTGGTCGGGACGTATCGACGCCGCGTCCTTCCGCAACCCGCCGGTGGTCGTGGGCAAGATCAAGGTGCCGCGGCACGTCCAGGACCAGCCGCGTAAGCACACGCGCAAGGTGATCAGCCAGCTTCACAGCGGCAACCTGCACGCACCACGCAAGCTGCGGGAGAAGGCGCGGGTTCGCCCGACGAAGAAGATCACGGCGCTACGAGAGGCGATCCGCACCCACCCGGTTCACTCCTGGCCGGCGCACGACCGCGAGCTTCTCGCCCGTGTGGGCGAAGAGCTTGTCCGGGATGAGCGCAAGCTTGCGGCACTTACACACAGCGTGGACCGCTCCACCGATTCGCTCGGCCGCACCTTCGAGCGCATTATCGGCCTGCTCACGGAGCTGGACTACGTGGAGCTACGCGAGGGTGAGCCGTCGGTGAGCGAAGAGGGCGAGCGCCTAGCCCGCATCCATAACGTCTCGGATCTCTTGGTCGCCCAGTGCCTCAAGCGCGGTATTTGGGACGACCTCGACCCCGCCGAGCTTGCCGGTGTGGCCTCCATGGTCGTCTTTGAAAACCGGAAGGCGACGCACGGCGCGCCAGAAGCTGCGACCGAGGACATGGCCGAGGCAATGGGAGAGACCATGCGCGTCTACGGCGAGCTCACTTCCGATGAGCAGCGCCACCAGCTGCCGGTGACCCGCATGCCCGACCCCGCCTTCGCGCTTTCGCTGCATCAGTGGACCGCAGGAGCCCCGCTTGGCTACGCGCTCGCTGCGGCCGCCGAGTGCGGCGCAGAGCTGACCCCCGGCGACTTCGTGCGCTGGTGCCGACAGGTCATCGACTTGCTCGAACAGGTAAAGAAGACCGGCTACAGCGATAGCATCCGCGATTCGGCAAACAAGGCCATCGACGCTATTCGACGCGGCGTGGTCGCCCTGGGCAACTAGGCCAGCGCCTCGCGTACCTCGTCGGTCAGCAGCGAGATCGTCGCGAGCCGCAGGTTGGTGCGGAAAGGGTCGAGGATCAGCGACTGGATGCCGATGAGGTGGGCGTCGACAAGCACTGGGCCCCCGGAATCCCCCTTCACTGCTGGCTGCGCATTGACGACGATACCGGCCGGGCGCACGAAGGTTCGCAGGTTGCGTGAAAAGGCCAGCGGGAGCGTGAGCAGAAACCTTCCGCTGCGCGCCGCTGGTGTGTTCGCTCCACCGCCGAAGCCGAAGGTGACGGTGCGTTCCAGCGGGCGCGGAGCCGGGCCGAGCTTGGGGAAGGGGCCGGCAACGTTGGTGTTGACGCGCAGTAGCGCGATGTCGGTGCCGCCGAAACGCTGCACTGCTCGCGCGCGGTAGCGCCTGCTGCCTACGCGCACTGTGATCGTTCCGGGGCGGGACTCGTCTCCTGGCCGCAAGAAGTGCGCGCAGGTCAGCACGGTGTCGTCAGCGACGAAAATGCCGGAACAGTAGCGCTCGCCCACGGAGCACCGGGCAAGCAGCTCAGGGTAGGAAGGCGGTGTCACGCGATAAAGTGTATCGCCCTAGGATTGGCAGCATGACGCGTATAGACCAGACCACATTTGCACACCGTCGGCAGCGCGCGGCCAAGCTCGTCGCCGAGCACGCGCTCGGCGGGCTTGTCGTCGGCACCGGGGCGGAATTCGCCTATCTCACCGGCAGCTGGTCGTCCTCGCACGAGCGGTTGACGGCACTGGCGATCGCGGCAGACGGGCGTGCGGTGCTCGTGGCACCGCTGACCGACATCGGGAGCTTGGGCGTGCCGGAAGACAGCGGGGTAGAGGTGCGCGGCTGGCAGGACGGGCAGGACCCGTACGCGCTCGCAGCGGAGGCGCTCGACGCTGAAAAGCCCGTGGCGCTGGGCAGCTCGCTGACTGCCGACCACGTCTTCGCGCTGCAGGCACTCCTGCCGCACACCTGCCTGGCCACGGACACGCTTGCAGCGCTGTTCATGGCGAAGGAGGAGGCAGAACTGGCCGAACTCGCGCGTGCGGGCGCCGCGATCGACCGGGTACACGCACGCGTGCCCGAGCTGTTGGTTGCCGGGCGCACGGAGGCTGAGGTGGCCGAGGAGCTCGACCGCTTGATCATGGATGAGCACGAGGCCGTCGACTTCGTCATCGTCGGATCTGGCGAAAACGGCGCCAACCCGCACCACGACTATTCCGAGCGTGTCTTGTCCCGCGGCGATGTGGTGGTGGTCGACCTAGGTGGGACCTTGGATACCGGCTATCACTCAGACTGCACCCGCACCTACGTCGTCGGCGGCGATCCGGGGGAGGCGGACTCGGAGGTGCTCCGCGCCTACGAGGTGCTCTTCCGCGCGCATCAGGCTGCGGTGACCGCGGCCCGACCTGGGATCACCGCAGGCGAACTCGACGCCGTCGCACGCGGCGTCATCGAGCAGGCTGGCTACGGTGAGTACTTCACCCACCGACTTGGACACGGCATTGGCCTCGCCGGCCACGAGGCGCCCTTCATCATTTCCGGCAACGACACTGCGCTGCAGGCGGGGATTGCCTTTTCCATCGAGCCGGGCATTTACATCCCTGGCAAGTGGGGGATGCGCTTGGAAGACATTGTCTACCTGGACGACGACGGCGCTGTGACGCTGAATAACGTCGCTCGCGAGCTGCGTTAATACCGTGGATACTCGGCACGGTGAGAATTCGGGAACGATCCTCGTCCTCGGCGGAACGAGCGATATTGGCACCGCTGTCGCCGAGCGCATATGCGTCGGCCGGCGGGTGGTGTTGGCGATGCGGTCCCCACAGCGCCCCGACGCCGCCGCGGTGTGCGCGCGGCTTGAGGCAGCAGGTGCCGCCCAGGTCGAGACGCGACGCTTCGAGGCCACCGACCTCGACTCGCATCGCGCGCTTGTGGAAGACGTGCAGCGTGGGGGAGAGATCACTACCGCGATCGTCGCCTTCGGCATTTTGGGGGATCACGCTCGCGCCATTCGCGACGAGGCGGAAGCGGTACGCATCGGCAGCGTGGATTACCTCGCGCAGATCTGTGCGCTGACTGTGCTGACGAACGTGATGACGCGCGGAGAGATCTTCGCCTTTTCCTCCATCGCTGGATGGCGGGCACGCCGCGCAAACTACGTCTACGGCTCAACCAAGGCGGGCCTCGACGCGTTCTGCCAGGGCCTGGCCGACCAGCTGCACGGTTCACCACTGCGACTGATTACCGCCCGGCCGGGCTTTGTCATCGGGTCAATGACAGCGGGGATGAAGCCGGCGGTGATGTCCGTGACCCCGGAGGACGTCGCCGACGCGGTCGTGGACGCAGCACGCGCGGGGCGCAGCCGCACCGTCTGGATCCCACGCCGCTTGGCGCTGCTTGCCGCGATCATGCGTGTAGTCCCGCGCCCGGTCTGGCGTCGCATGCCACGTTGAGGTGACTGTGGGGACGTACTCGGCAGCGCTGCGCGCTGCGCTCGGGCTGGCGGCCGACACGGTGCGCGGTGCTCGCCGCGAGGAACCGGAGCACACGCAGGCCGCCTGGGTGATAGGGCGCAGTGCGGGCGCCTTGCTCGAAGCCCGCGAGATCAAGGCCGTGGGGTTGACGCACCGAGTGAACCCCGCGGAGGCGTGGCACATCGACTATGTCACTGCCGATGCCTCCGGCCGCACTCTTGCAGCCACCGGGGCAGTGTTTCGCTCCCGCTCGACTTGGCGCGGCACGGGCCCGCGCCCCACCATCGCTTTTGCGCCGTCTACCCAGGGGGTGGCAACGCGTTGCGACCCGTCCTATTCCTGCACCGTCGGCCTCGCACCCCGGCTTTCCCCGTTCGATCTGATTGCAGCGTATGAGCAGCCCGCCATCGCGCTCATGCTCGCCCGCGGCGCGAACGTCGTGCTCACCGACTACCCCCGCGATCCGACCGACAATGTGCAGTTGTACTGCGACCACGTCGCCGCCGCCCAGTCGCTTATCGACGCCACCCGCGCCGCCACCAGCCTTTCCCTCGGCACCGACGCCCTCGGCCTCTGGGGCTTTTCCCAAGGCGGCGGGGCAGTCGGTGCGTGGCTCGAACGCCCCGAGTACGCGCCCGAGCTCCAGCCCTTGGCGGCGGTATGCGGTGCGCCGCCCGCCGCGTTGATCCCGATGCTCGATCACGTCGATGGCGCCCTGCCGTCGATAGTGATCCTCTATGCTGTCGCGGGGCTTATCGCGCATCATCCGCGTATTGCGGAGGAGCTTGTCCCGCATTTGAGCCCAGCCGGGGCTGCGGCGATCGTCGATAACGCGCAGGTGTGCGCCGTGGGCGCTGCACTGCGCCGCCCGTGGGCGCACACCACCGCCTGGACGCGGGAAGGGATCGGTATGGCTGAGCTACTCGATGCGCTCCCGTACACCGCCGAAGTGCTTGAGCGGCAAGCGCTCGGGCAGCGGCGGCCCCTGCGCATCCCGTTGCGGCTCTGGGCTTCGCTTCACGACGACATCGTCCCGTATGCGTTGGTCCACACGCTCGCCGAACAGTGGGGAGTGCCGCTTGCGACCCGTCGTCTCCTGCGTCTGCCGGGGCGGACCGGGCTGAACCATTACGGTCCGTATTTCCAGCACCTCGCCGGAGATGTTGAATGGCTGCTGCGCCAACTCGGCGGGTAGTCTGGCCGCATGCCGCTGTTTATTTTCGCCTACTTTTTCATTGAGGCTCTCGCATTCTATGGGGTTGCCAAACTCATCGGTGTGGGCTGGGCCATCTTCGCCATCTTCGCGCTGATGTTTCTCGGCGGGGCATTGGCGAGCCTGAACCTGCGGGGCACGCTCACGCAAGCGGCCCAGGGGCGCGGTTCCCTCGGCCGCATTGCCGGCGACTCCGCACTGCTGATGACGGGCTGGTTGCTGAGTATCATTCCGGGCTTTGTCACCTCCGCGTGTGGGCTGCTGCTGGTATTCGGCCCAACCCGCGCGCTCCTGCGCCGCGTGATCACCAACCGGGCGATGCGCAGTATGGAGCAGTTCAGCGTGCGCGTCTACAACGCCTCGCCGCTGTCGCAGTTCCAAACCAGTTATGGCAATTTCGGTCCCGCCGCAGCCAAAGGGCAGCCTTCGACCGATGCGTCCCATGAGGTGATTGACGCGGACGAGCTCGAAGAGATGTTCCGCAAGGATGCTGAGCAAGGCAAACGCACAGGCGAGGATGACACTGGCCCCGACAACGGGCGGGGAGCGCAGTAGGTGAGTCACGTGTGGACTACAGCGCTGCGTTGCCTTTTCGCCGCGGGTTCCGGCGCGCTGGTTTTCCTTTCCTATGAGCCCTTCGGTTATTGGGCGCTGGCGGTGCTTGCGATGGCGCTCTTCTTCGCCGCGCTCGCGCCTTGGCCAACACACCCTGTAGCTGCGCGCCCAAGCGCGCGAGCGGGAGCGTGCCTGGGGTTGCTGCAGGCGCTCGTGTGCTACCTGCTCTTATTGCCGTGGATTGGCGAGTTCGTCGGCGCGATGCCGTACTTGGCGTTGGCGTGCTTTCTCTCCTTGTACGGACTGCTCACAGGCGCGGCGGGCGTGTGGGTCGCCCGCCAGCGCTGGGGCTTCGCCGCCTTCGCGTTGGTGTACCTCGCAGTAGAGTTTGCCCGCTCTTCCTTTCCTTTCGGCGGCTTTGCGTGGGTGCGGCTGGCTTGGGGCCAGATCAATGGGCCGCTGGCCAACCTTGCGGCATACGGCGGGCCGGCGCTCGTGACCGTGGCGGCGGTGGTCACCGGAGCGAGCCTTGCCGCCATCGTGCTGTACCGCGGCCGCGCCCGGGTAGTCGCCGGTCTCTGCGCGCTTCTACCGTTGGCGCTCGGGGCCCTTGCGGGTGTGGGGGTGTCCGCTGACGGGGGCGCTACCGGCACCGTGCGCGCGGCCGCGATTCAAGGCAACGTGCCGCGAATGGGGCTCGACTTTAACGCGCAGCGCCGCGCGGTGTTGCAGAACCACGTGGATGAAACCGAGCGCCTCGCGGCAGAAGAGGGGCCTGTCGACCTGGTCATCTGGCCGGAGAACGCCTCAGATGTCAACCCCTTCGTCGACCCCGAGGCCGGTACCTTGGTCACGCGGGCCGCCCGAGCGGCGGGTGCTCCGCTCTTGGTCGGCACGCTGACTCGCGACGACGTCGGGGCCCGCAACACCATGGTGGTGATCAACCCGGACGGCAGCGTCGGGGAGCGGCACAATAAACGCTTCCTGCAGCCGTTTGGCGAGTACATGCCAATGCGCGACTTCTTCCGCAACTTCTCCGAACTCGTAGATCTCGCGGGCGATTTCAAACCGGGCGATGGCCCGGGAGTGGTGCGCATGGGCGAGACTCTCGTGGGCATCGCCACGTGCTACGAGGTCGCCGAGGATCCGGCCTACCGCATGGCCGTGAAAAACGGGGCGCAGCTGCTCGCGACCCCTACCAACAACGCCACGTTCGGGTTTACCGACATGACCTATCAACAATTGGCCATGAGCCGCATGCGCGCCATCGAGACCGACCGCGCCGTCGTGGTGGCGGCCACCTCCGGCGTCTCAGCCATCGTGCGCGCGGATGGGACGGTCGAGCAACAGACCGAGATCTTCACCCCAGCGCATTTGACCTCTACGCTTCCGCTGAAGACTGGGCAGACGCTCGCGGTTCGCATCGGTGCGTGGCTGGAGTGGCTCATGGTGCTTGCCGGTGCGCTTGCCGCCATCGGTGCGTTGGCCGCCACGCGGCGCGAGTATGCTGCAAGGAGTGAATCGCGCGCCTTGGTTGCGCCGGACGCGCAGGCGTCGGGAAGCAAAGCAGGGCAAAAGAGCTAACAACCGTTCATTCAAGGAGTAACCGTTTATGGCGAACTCAACGTTGGTCATCATCCCCACCTATAACGAGCTGGAGAACCTTCCGCTGATCACGGGTCGCGTGCTCGAGGCGAACCCGGCTGTTGACCTGCTGATCGTGGACGACAATTCGCCGGACGGCACCGGTGAGAAGGCCGACGAGCTCGCCGCTTTGCACCCCGAGATCAACGTACTGCACCGCGCGGGGAAGGAAGGCCTGCTCGCGGCGTACCGCGCTGGGTTCCGTTGGGGCCTCGAAAAGGACTACGAGGTGCTGTGCCAGATGGATGCGGACGGCTCGCACGCGCCCGAAGAGCTGGGCCGTTTGCTCGGGGCGATTGCCGACGGTGCGGATCTGGTCATCGGGTCTCGCTATGTCGAAGGCGGCGAGGTAAAGAACTGGCCAAAGAATCGCTACCTGCTCTCCAAGCTGGGCAACCAGTATATTTCGGTGGCTTTGGGCTGCGATATCGCCGATATGACTGCCGGGTACCGCGCCTTTCGTCGGGAAGTGCTCGAGGCTATTGACCTGGATGCGCTATCGAATAAGGGCTACATCTTCCAGGTGGATTTGGCGCACAAGGTCATCGAGGCCGGCTTCGACGTCCGCGAGGTACCCATTACCTTCGAGGACCGCACGCTGGGCGAGTCGAAGCTGGATGCTAGCTTCGCCGGTGCTTCGTTGGTCGAGGTGACGAAGTGGGGCGTGGACAAGCGCGGCTCGCAGATCACCGAGATGGCGAAGGAGCTGGGCAAGATTACTCAATATGAATTCAGTAACTCGAAGCTCTCACGACTGGGTGCCAAGCTTGACGGCGCACCAGAAAACGCAGTCAACATGCTCTCCGAAGGCTTCAAGCTGGGCAAATACGAGCTGAGCAACACCTCGTTGCCGAAGTTGCCAAAGCAGCTGTCTGCCGCATTCTCGCAGGCAGAGGACATGGTGCGCGAGGGCGTCAACCTTGCGCGTTACGAGCTGCGCAACAAGCGCCGCTAGTGCCTCATAGTTCAAGGCCCGGCCCGCAATGCCTGCGGTCCGGGCCTTGAAGCGTGTGTGGCCTACTTGTTTTCCTGCTGCTCCTTGGCCAGGCGGGCTGCGGCGCGGCGGCGCTTGCGTAGGTGCTCGAGACGCTCCTCCAGGAGCACGTCGAGTTCCTCGAGGCTGCGGCGTTCGCGCAGCATATCCCAGTGGGTGCGCGGCGGCTTCGTCGGCTTAGATTCCACACCTTCGCCCTCCATGAGGGTGCCCAGCTGGCCGTTCTTGCACATCCATTCTTCGGGGATTTCCGCATCGTCTGCGAAGGGAACCTCGTACACCGTCCCGTCCGGGGTCCGGTACTTTGCCATCTGGCGCGGGGCCAGGTCGTGGTCCCGATCGGTCTCGTAGCTTACGGCACCCATGCGGCTTCCTCGGAGCACGCGATCAGCCATGCTATATCCATCCCTTCAATTTCGTGCGGTGCGGCACTTATGCACCCGGACTCGCCGTACTTGCGCGCGCCCGGTGACGTTGCAAAGTCAACGCCTTAGTATAACGACTCCGCGTCGGCTTTTGTTCCCGGAGCCACCTTTAGCGGTAGTCAGCACAGGAGAGGTGGGGTGGGGTTGGCCCGATGTACTAGGCTTACCGTGTGGCAAGCATTGACGACGTAGCAGCATCGGTGCCCGAACAATCGCCCCACGTTGCCCGGAGAGATCGCACCCCTCCCGTGTGTGCCTGGTGCGGCGGCCCGTTGCCGGAGCAAAAGGGGAGAGGTCGGCGTCGGAAATTCTGCAGCCCGTCGTGCAAGCAGCGCGCATACGAGCAGCGAAATGCCGTGACGGGGACGAAGATACCGGACAATGCGGTGATCCTCAGCCCAGAAAAGGTGTCTGACCTGCGCGATCAACTGTACCAGTTGCGGTGCGCGGCAGAAGACGTCCGCACAGCTGCGGCCGAGGGCGCGACGCCAGAGGAATTACGTCACCTTTGTGACGAAATGGTGAGCTTGGCTCAACACATCGAGAGGTTAAGGTAGCAAGCATGCAATCTAGGAATCTGCCCACACCCGAGGACGTTGCAGCGGCAAAGCGCAAGCGGACGATCCTCATCGTTGTTGTCTCCGTTGTCCTGGTCATCCTTCTCGCAATTGCGTTGGTACCGCTGGCTCTCAGTGGTTTGTTTAGCAACGGGGTCAAGACCGAGGGCATCGACGAGTCGCGCCTGAAGGCCGCGGAGACTGGCGTCGATGGCGAGTGGTCTGTAACGAAACGCCCGGGGGCAAATAGCACCTCGGCCGGTTTTACGTTCTCCGAGGTGCTCCCGGGCCAGCGGAAGGTTACCTCTGCGTCAACAGAGGGCGTGACCGGCAACGTCACCATCGAGGCAGGCACGCTGACGGCCGGCGAGATCACCGTAGACCTGAGCAACCTCACGAGCGATAGCGACGTCCGAGATGCCAATGTGCGGCGCAAACTCCTGCACACCGACACGTACCCGGAGGCAACCTTCCGCGTGACCGAGCCTGCCGACGTCTCGCAGCTTCCGGGGGACGGCTCGGTCGGCACAGTCGAGCTCACCGGCGAGATGACCATCCATGGCGAAACCAATCCGGTCACGCACGTGTTCATCGCGGCGCGCTCCGGATCCTCGCTGTACGTCGCTGGCGATGTGCCGATCAACCGCCTGAACTACGGCGTCGAATCGCCAGAGTTCGTCGCGGCCACAATCAACGAGGAGGGCGAAGTCAACGTCCGCCTGCACCTAACCAAGGACTAGGCCTATATTGCGTCACGTGACGCAATATATCACCACATATGTCCGATAATGTACATTATGTCAACTCACGCGTGCGCCATCGCTTCCCGACGCCACACTCACCACCCCTACCGTCGTCCACGACGGTGCCGCGCCGTGAGTGTCACGTGCGCGAGATCAATGAGCCCAAGCTCCGCGAGCGCCTGGCGCAGCGCCAGCTGCCACACCCAGAGCCTCCGGAACACCGGGTCGAAGCCATCGGCCGCAGCGTCGCGCAGATGCGTCTCAAACGTCGCCCGCTGCAGCGCCAAGGAACGTGCCAGATGGTCTGGCGCGTGCGAAGAACCAATCATGCGCAACGGCGTCTTCCGATCCACGAGCTTCGCCAGTTCCTCTGGCGTTGCGTAACTCAGCCCCGGCCACACATACGCGCGCAGCGAGGTCAGCGCCGCAGACGCGCTCGCGCCCGCGCCCTTTTGCGTCATCTTTTCAGTGCCGAGGATCGTCTGCACCACGATCCGGCCGCCGGGCGCGACCGCCTTACATAACCGTGTCAGGTACTCCGCCTTGTCCGGCGACGACAATGTCTCGAGATACTCGAAAGAGACGGCCGCATCGAAATCGCGTCCAAGCGGCTTCACGTTTGGATTCGCCGCGCGAACGTGCCCGTGCGCCCCAGCGAACGTGAGCTGCTCACGCAACGCCGCCGCGGTCGCCTCGTCCACCGTCACGCATTCTGTCTCCGCGTTGCGTGCCGCGGTCGCTAGCGTGACTGCAGGCCCCGCAGCTGGGTACTCGAGAATCCGCCAGCGCTCACGCACGCCGGCCTCGTCGACGACCATATCCACCGAACGTGCCTGCGCGTCGGCGAGATCTGCCCGCGTCGTGGCGTCGTCAAGCGGGGCCCCGAACTCCGTTCGATCCACGAAGTGCGTCGCGGGCTCCCCGCCCCGGCCCGCGCGAGGCACCCACGACTTGATACGCACGCGCTCACGCGTTGGCACCCCCGTAGCGAAGTGCCCCTGGAAAGGGCTCACGCCATCCCCCGCATAATGCTGGACGAGTGATGGCGGAATCTGGCCGGCATTGCCGTGCTGCGGCGGCGCCACACGCAACGTCGGTGGCGTATACCCTGCCTGGATCAGCCCGCGCAGGACGCGAACCAGACGGTCAGAATCTGGGGTGTGCCACTCTCCTGCCATATAGCTCTCCGCGAGCCCAACCCAGCCACTGACGGCGATCCGGTCGAAGACTTCCACGTAATCAATACTCAGGTCCGGGCCTTCGCCATCGTGGGGTTCGAGGTGCAGCTTCGCCTTCGCGCACGTCGCGGCGAAATGCGCTTCGGCGCGCCCTGCCCTGAAAGCAAGGAACCGGCCAGTGGGCGCGCTGGCCACGGCTGGCCACGTTGCCGCGTCGATAGGCGCCAGGTGCTCCGGAAATCGCTGAGAGTTAGCCACCCGCACAATGCTAGTCGTCAGATTTGCTCGCGGTCGGTGCCACGACGGGACCCCTCACTGGTGGTTTGGGGCGAAAAGCGTAGGATATGCATGGTAAAAATTTCCCCAGCATTGTGTACTTTGTGTGCAAGGAGTAGGTACTTATGGCAGAAACGCCGTTTCGCCCCGCAGGCAACCGCCACCACGTAGTTATTATCGGTGCCGGTTTTGGTGGACTGTTCGCAGCTCGTGAGCTCGCCGACGCAGATGTCGACGTCACGCTGATCAACCGCACGAACTACCACCTGTTTGCGCCCCTGCTGTACCAGGTGGCCACGGGTCTGCTTTCGAGTGGCGAGATCGCTACCTCGGTGCGCCAGATCCTGGCAGACCAGGACAACGTCACCGTTGTCCGCGCAAACGTCACCGACGTCAACGTCGAAGGTCAGACCGTGACCGCGAACGAGGGCGCATTTACCCGCACGTACGAGTACGATTCACTCGTCGTTGCCGCTGGCGCTGGCCAGTCCTACTTTGGCAACGACCACTTCGCCGAATTCGCTCCGGGACTGAAGACGGTCGACAACGCGCTCGAGATCCGCGCCCGCCTGCTCAGCGCATTCGAGCGCGCCGAGCTCGCGACGACCGAGCAGGAGCGCGAGGAGCTGCTCACCTTCGTCATCGTCGGCGCAGGCCCGACCGGCGTGGAGCTCGCTGGCCAGGTCGCCGAGATGGCCCACCGCTCGTTCAAGGGGCAGTTCAAGAACTTCGTGCCCTCGCAAGCCAAGGTCGTGCTTATCGACGGCATGCCCCAGGTCCTTCCGCCATTCGGCAAGCGACTGGGCAAGCGCGCCCAGCGCGAGCTTGAGCGCAAGGGCGTGACCGTGGTGCTCAACGCCCTGGTCTCGGACGTCGACGCCAATTCCGTGACGTACAAGGACACCAAGACCGACAAGGAAACGACGCTGCGCGCAGCCACCAAGATTTGGTCTGCCGGCGTCCAGGCCTCCCCGCTGGGCAAGCAGATTGCCGAGCAGGTCGGCGTCGAAGCCGAACGCAATGGCAAGGTCCCGGTCAACGAGGACCTCACCGTGGGCGCTACCGACAATGTCTTTATCGTCGGCGACATGATGAGCCGCGATCGCCTGCCGGGCGTCGCCCAGGTGGCGATCCAGTCCGGCGAGTACGTCGGCCGCATTATTAAGGAGCAGGTCGAACATGGCGTCGCGCAAGCAGACCGCGATGCCTTTGCATACTTCGACAAGGGCTCGATGGCGATCGTGTCCCGTTTCAACGCCGTGGTCAAGATGGGCAAGGTCGAAGTCACCGGCTTCCTCGGCTGGCTCATGTGGCTGGCTGTGCACGTATCCTTCCTGGTCGGCGGCCGAAACCGGCTTGTCTCCCTGTACACCTGGACGCTCAACGCGCTAACTCCGAAGCGCTACAACCTCGCCACTACCCTGCAGCAGCTGCACGGACGCAACTCTTTGAACAAGCTGCGCGAGAAGGCTGGCGACGACGGACTCGAGGAAGTCCGCGACACCAACGGCGAAAACTAACCCCGTACTACCCCCGCGTTACTCCCCCTCGGGGAGGCGCGTTGTTTGGCCCGGTCGTTTTGACCGGGCCTTTTGCGACGTTTGGGGGCAAATGTCGCCCAGTGCGCGACATCACACCGTGCCGGAGATGCAATCCGCAATGGTCTTACCTTATGATGGTGCTAACGATGGCGCGCTTCAAATCATCGGCTGAAGTTGCACGCTTCAGTGGCGGATGTTGAACGGGAACCTGGGAGAGAGTTAGCGCGACCATCATCGAAGATCCTCGAGATGTAAAGGATAGATTTTCAACGTGACTGCTACTACCGCTGCATCGCAGACCAACGCATGGGATGGCTTCAAGGAAGGCCCGTGGACCGAGCAGGTCGACGTCCGCGACTTCGTCCAGCGCAACTACACCCCCTACGACGGCGACGCTTCGTTCCTCGCCGGCCCGACGGAAAAGACGCTGCGCGTCTGGGACACGCTGGACAAGAACTACCTCGCTGTTGAGCGCGAGCGCCGCGTCTACGACGTCGACACCGAAACCCCGGCTGACATCGACGCCTTCCCCGCCGGCTATATCTGCGAAGACGACAACGTCATTGTCGGCCTGCAGACCGACGTGCCGACCAAGCGCGCCATGATGCCGAACGGCGGCTGGCGCATGGTCGAGCAGGCCATCAAGGAGGCCGGCAAGGAAGTCAACGAAGACGTGAAGAAGGTCTTCACCCGGTACCGCAAGACCCACAACGACGCCGTCTTCGATATCTACACCCCCCGCATCCGCGCGGCTCGTTCTTCCCACATCGTGACCGGCCTGCCTGACGCATACGGCCGCGGCCGCATCATCGGCGACTACCGCCGCGTTGCACTCTACGGTGTGGACAAGCTCATCGAGGAAAAAGTGGCCGCCAAGGACGCCTCCCTGGAGAAGGGTTTCTCCGAGCACTGGGCACGCTACCGCGAGGAGCATGCCGAGCAGATCAAGGCGCTCAAGAAGCTGAAGGCGATGGCTGCCGACTACGGCTTCGATATCTCCGGCCCGGCCACCAACGCACACGAGGCTGTACAGTGGACCTACTTCGGCTACCTGGCCTCTGTCAAGAGCCAGGACGGTGCTGCCATGTCGATTGGCCGCCTCTCCCCCTTCTTCGACATCTACTTCGAGCGCGACCTGGCAAACGGCACGCTCACCGAGGAAGAGGCACAGGAGATCATCGACGCCCTCGTGATCAAGCTGCGCATCGTCCGCTTCCTGCGCACCGAGGACTACGACCAGATCTTCTCCGGCGACCCGTACTGGGCAACCTGGTCCGATGCTGGCTTCTCCACCGATGGCCGCCACCAGGTCACCAAGACCGCATTCCGTCTGCTGCAGACGCTGCGCAACCTGGGCCCGGCTCCGGAGCCGAACATCACCATCTTCTGGGACCCGGCACTGCCCGACGGCTACAAGGAATTCTGCGCCGCGATCTCTATCGAGACTTCCTCGATCCAGTACGAGTCTGACAAGCAGATCCGCGACCAGTGGGGCGACGACGCCGCGATTGCCTGCTGCGTGTCCCCGATGCCCGTTGGCAAGCAGATGCAGTTCTTCGGCGCCCGCGTGAACGCTGCGAAGGCCCTGCTCTACGCCATCAACGGCGGCCGTGACGAGGTCACCGGCAAGCAGGTCACCGAGGGACACACCCCGATCACCGGCGACGGCCCGCTGGACTTCGACGAGGTCTGGGCAAAGTACGAGGAGATGCTTGACTGGGTCGTCGGCACCTACGTCGAGGCCCTGAACATCATCCACTACTGCCACGACAAGTACGCCTACGAGTCCATCGAGATGGCCCTGCACGACTCTGAAATCGTGCGCACCATGGGCTGCGGCATCGCTGGCCTGTCGATCGTGGCCGACTCCCTGTCCGCGATCAAGTACGGCAAGGTCACCCCGGTCCGCGACGAGAGCGGCCTGGTGGTCGACTACATCACCGAAGGTGAGTTCCCGTTCTACGGCAACGACGACGACCGCGCCGACGACATCGCCGCGACCGTGGTGCACACCGTGATGCAGAAAATCAAGTCGATCCCGATGTACCGCGATGCGATCCCGACCCAGTCGGTGCTCACCATCACCTCCAACGTTGTCTACGGCAAGGCCACCGGCTCCTTCCCCTCCGGGCACCAGGCCGGTACCCCGTTCGCACCGGGCGCAAACCCGGAGAACGGTGCCGATAACCACGGTATGGTGGCGTCCATGCTCTCGGTTGGCAAGCTCGACTACAACGACGCGCTTGACGGCATCTCGCTGACCAACACGATCACCCCCTCCGGCCTCGGCCGCAACAAGGAGGAGCAGGTGGCCAACCTGGTTGGCGTGCTGGACGCAGGCTTCATCATGGAGCACGCGGACTCCGAGATTCACCCCGCATAGCGTGGCGAATACGAATACCCCACTCAACACTTCCAGAAAGGAATCCATCATGGCTACCCACACTTTTGAAGATCGTCTCAACTCGATGAAGGCCAACCGCTCCGCAAACAACATGGACTCTGGCCTCTACCACGCAAACATCAACGTCCTGGACCAGAACACCCTGGAGGACGCGATGGAGCACCCGGAGAACTACCCGAACCTCACCGTTCGCGTCTCCGGCTACGCGGTGAACTTTGTCAAGCTCACCAAGGAGCAGCAGCGCGACGTCATCTCGCGCACCTTCCACCGCGGCGCATAAGCGAGGCGCACACATTTGAAACAACGCCCCACTGTTCGTCTCTGGCAGAGGCGGGCGGTGGGGCGCTCGTCGATAAGCATTTGAGCCTAGGAGGCAGCCAATGGCGCAAGATGGAACAACAGGCATAGTTACGCTCGAACCTCAGCAGGGTGAGCGGGTGAGAGGCGTGGCCGCCGGCCTCGGCGGTACCGCGGACGCTGATCTCGAAATCACCCGCCCCGAACTGCTCGAAGCCCGCCGCACAGGCGACGTTGGACTCGTGCACTCGTGGGAGCTGGTCACCGCAGTCGACGGCCCCGGCACACGCATGACCATCTTCTTGTCCGGCTGCCCCCTGCGCTGCGTGTACTGCCACAACCCGGACACGATGGAGATGAAAGAGGGCACCCTCGAATCCGTCGAATCGGTGGCCAAGCGCGTCACGCGCTACCGCAGCATCTTCAAGGCTTCCGGCGGTGGTCTTACGTTGTCAGGCGGCGAACCGCTGTTCCAGATTGCGTTCACACGCCGCCTACTCAAGCTGGTGCACGATGCGGGCATTCACACCTGCATCGACACCTCCGGCTACCTCGGAGCGCGACTGACCGACGAGGACCTGGAGAACATCGACCTCGTGCTCCTGGACGTCAAGTCCGGCGACGAAGACACCTACAACGCAGTGACGAAGCGCGAGCTCGCGCCCACCATTGCGTTCGGTGACCGGCTCAACAAGATCGGCAAGCCGGTGTGGGTCCGCTTCGTCGTGGTGCCGGGCTACACGGACTCCGAAGAGAACGTGAACAACGTCGCCGACATCGTCGCTCGCTGGGCCGACAACGTTGAACGCGTGGAGGTACTGCCCTTCCACAACATGGGCGCCGACAAGTGGAAGCGGATCGGCCTGCCCTACGAGCTCGAGGACGTCAGCCCTCCGTCCCCGGAGCGGGTTGAACAGGTTCGCGAGGTCTTCCGCTCCCGCGGCCTGCAAGTCTTCTAGGCCGCTGCACACCGCGCCCTTCCCGTGGGTTCGCACCCGGCGGGAGGGCGTAGTATTTTCTCAGGGCTTTGCCCGCTGGTTTTCGCGTCACATGAAGGGAGGCATGCATGCCGCCTCGGATCCCCATGCCACGTCCACGGCCGAAGAAGAACTTCGCACCCGTTGCACCCCACGTCCCGGTGCCAATCGAGCGATCGATCGACTTCTGCCGCATCTTTGTCGACGGTAAACGCCAGCCCGGAAACGTACGCGTCGCCCACGCGCTCGAACGCGTTGAAGCACACGACAACGCCTTCGTCTGGCTCTCGCTCAAGGAGCCGACGAACACGCAGATGGAACGGATTGCGGAACTGTTCAACCTGCACGACCTCATCGTCGACGATGTCATCGACGCCCACCAGCGCCCCAAAGTCGAGCGCTACGATGACCAGCTCTTCCTCGTCATCCGCACCGTGTACTACCGCGACGACGAGGAGGTCGACGACTCGCGCGAAATCATTTCCACCGGCGAGATTCAGATCGTCGTCGGCCCGAACTTCGCCATCACGATCCGCCACCACGCTCCCCTACCGGACCTCACCGCACAGCTCGAGGAGGACGAAGAGCTGGCGATTCTCGGCCCGGCCGCAGTGGCCTGGAAGATCGCTGACTACGCGGTGGACAACCACCTGCGCGTCGCCAGCGAGCTCGCGACCGACGTCGACGAGCTGGAAAACGAGGTATTCACCCCACGCCGCGACATCAACATCGACAAGATCTACATGTACAAGCGTGAGGTGCTGGAGATGCGCCACGCGATCGACCCGCTCGTACCGGCGCTGAAAAACGCCCTGGTCGCGCACAAAGACCTGCTGCGCAAAACGCTGCGCTCGTACTTCCGCGACGTCATGGACAACGCCACGATTGCCAGCGATCACCTTTTCGGCTTCGACGAGCGGCTCTCCTCGCTACTCGACGCCTCCGTGGCGAAAGTCAGCATGCAGCAGAACTCGGACATGCGCACGATTTCCGCGGTCGTCGGCATGGCCGCAGCGCCCACGATGATTGCGGGTATCTACGGCATGAACTTCGAAAACATGCCGGAGCTCGGCTGGTCGTACGGATACCCGGTCGTGCTCTTCGTCATGTTCGCGTCGATGGCGCTGATGTACTGGTGGTTCCGGCGTAACCATTGGCTTTAGGTGGCGTCGAGAAGCATCAGCTTCAGGTTCGTCACAGCGACGAGCCGCTCGCCCGCGCGCTGCTCAACGCGCCACAGGTGCGTGCGCTTGCCCGCGTGCACGGGGACTGCCTCCGCCTCGATGCGGCCTTCGGCGACGCTGCCGAGCAAGTCGGTGTAGTTGCTCATGCCCACAGCGGGCCGGCCGGCCGCGGCGATCGCCGCAATCGAGCCGAGCGTTTCGCCTATCGACGCATATACGCCCCCGTTGACCACCCCAGTGACCTGCAGCAACTGCGGCCCAACCTCGACGTAGCCCGTGCAGCCCGACGCCGCGCACGCGGTGGTGACGAGCCCGATGTGGGCGCCGAAGCCGCCGCGCAGGTCGTTGAGGGCGCGGAGTTCGGCGTCGTCGAGCGGCGTATCGAGCACTTCCCTGGCAAAACGGCTGGGCAACCCGGCCTGTCTTTTCGCATGTGGAGTCATGGCCACACTCTAGCGCGGCTGACCGCTACCGACGCGTAGAATCGGCGGCATGACTGAAGCATCTCCTGCGTACGGAACCGCCGATATCGGCGTCGTTGGCATGGCCGTGATGGGCTCCAACCTCGCCCGCAATTTCGCCTCGAAGGGCCACACGGTGGCCATTTTTAACCGCTCCCCGGAAAAGACCCGCCAGGTTATCGCAGAGCACGGCGAGGAGGGCTCGTTCGTCCCCGCCGAGACGATCGAGGATTTCGTCGCCTCGCTGAAGCGTCCGCGCAAGGCTATCATTATGGTGCAGGCAGGAGCGGCGACGGACGCGGTGATCGACCAGCTCGCGACCGCGATGGACGACGGCGACATCATCATCGATGGCGGCAACGCCTTGTTCACCGACACCATTCGCCGCGAGAAGGAGGTCGCGGCGCGCGGCCGCCACTTCGTTGGCGCCGGCATTTCCGGCGGCGAGGAAGGCGCGCTGCGCGGCCCGTCGATCATGCCGGGCGGGCCGAAGGAATCCTGGGAGACGCTCGGGCCGCTGCTCGAGGACATTTCCGCGAAGGTCGACGGCGTACCGTGCGTGACCCACATCGGCCCGGACGGCGCCGGCCACTTTGTCAAGATGGTGCACAACGGCATCGAATACGCCGACATGCAGGTCATCGGCGAGGCCTACCACCTGCTTCGTTACGGCGCAGGCATCGCGCCCGCAGAGCTCGCGGAAATCTTCAGTACCTGGAACGAGGGTGACCTCGACTCCTACCTCATCGAGATCACTGCCGAGGTCCTGCGCCAGACGGACGCGAAGACGGGCAAACCGTTCATCGACGTCATCCTCGACGCCGCCGGGCAAAAGGGCACCGGTCGCTGGACGGTGAAGGAGGCACTCGACCTGGGCGTGCCCGTCACCGGTATTGGTGAGGCGGTGTTTGCGCGCGCGCTGTCGTCGGCAATCGCCCAGCGCGAGGCGGCGCAGCAGGCTGGGCTACCGGCCGGCGAGGTGACAACGCTCGACGAGCTCGGCATCGATCGCGAGGCGTTCGTCGAGGACGTGCGCCGCGCGCTCTACGCCTCGAAGCTCGTCGCCTACGCGCAGGGCTTCGACGAGATCAACGCGGGCTCGCAGGAGTACGGCTGGGACCTTGAGCCGGGGGCGCTGGCTCGCATTTGGCGCGGCGGTTGCATCATTCGTGCGAAGTTCCTCAACCGCATCACCGAAGCCTATGAGAAGGACCCGCAGCTGCCATCCCTGCTGCTCGACCCCTACTTCAAGCAGGAGCTTGAGGGCGGGCTTATCGACGCCTGGCGCCGCGTTGTCATCACCGCCACCCAGCTCGGGCTCCCGGTGCCGGTCTTCGCGTCCTCGCTCTCCTACTACGATTCGCTGCGCTCCAAGCGGCTTCCGGCTGCGCTCATCCAGGGGCAGCGCGATTTCTTCGGCGCGCACACCTACAAGCGCGTCGACATGGACGGCACCTTCCACACCACCTGGTCTGGCAAGCGCGAAGAGATCGACGCGTAACGCAAGCGCTCTCACCCCGGTGGTCCTGTTGCTGGGGTGTGTGCGAGTCGGGCGTGTCGGCGTGCGGGGTCGGTGTGGCGTGTGCCACTGGGTAAGAGGTAGCCTTTGGGGCTTTGCCACATGATTTGTCCGCCGACGCGTTGCATCCGCCCGCGTTTCGGCCGCCCGTTTTGCCGATTGTGATAGGTGCACAACCAGCACATATTCCCAATCTCGGTCGCCCCACCTTTCGACCACTCCTTGATGTGGTGCGCCTCGGAAAACTCCGCCGGCTGGTTGCACCCCGGCCACGCACACGTGGTGCCATCCGCGCTCATCAACGCGCGCAACTCACCGTTTGCGTGGCGCTCAAGGCGCACCGGGTAGAGGTTCACCGGCCCATCCGTGGCGGAGATCAAAGCGATATAGCCCGAGGCGTGCAGCTTCCGGTTGACCAACTGCGCACCAGTAAGCCACTCACCATTAGTCAGTTGTACTTCGATCTCCCCGTCGCCGCGCATGCGCCACTGGGCGAAGTCGCCGATGTCCATGTTCAGCACCGTGGTCAACGCAGCGTCCCCACCCGTGCTGCGGGTGTTGTTGAGCCAGGCTTGCGGGTCGTTGTTGGCAGCCCGGTAGACCGGCAGCACATCCGTGGTGCGCCCGGTGATGTGCACCGTCGACCAGCCCTTGTCGTGGAAGGTCACCGAGGCCTTCGGTACGCGCGGGGCTGCAGGTTTGAGTTGCTTTTTCAGCGCTTTCGCCCGGTTGATCACGCGGCGCATGTCGCCTTGGGTTTCGCATAAGGTTTGGCGGTAGTGCCACCGGTCTGTGTCCGAGTCCAGTGAGCGTGAGGAGCGTGCGATGTAGGCCAGGGTGTCGAGGCGGTGCTGGTTTTCGCGTGCTGCGGCCACACACGCCGCCTGGGCCGCTTTGTTGCGCACCGGGCCGAAGAACACTGCAGCGGCACCACAGAGTTGTTCGGCGCGGTCTGGGTCCATGCCGCGGGCAACGAGTTCGTCGACGCTTGCCGAGGCCGCGTCGGCAACGATGGCGATGCCGGCGCGGTCCTGTGCGATCAATGCGTCTACGAGTGTCATGGCACCCACGATAACCACCCGTGAGCTGCGAAAACAAGCGTGTGTGAGAAGTATTGCACTTTCAGCCCAAAACGGAACCGACAGCGCAAAACGTGCGTCTAATAAGGGTTTCGGGGTTTTTGCGCGGTAGACTCGTGGCAATGACACCGTCAACCACGTTTGCTGACCTCGGGCTACCAACCCCCGTGGTCACCGTCTTATCCAAGCAGGGAATCGAGCACCCCTTCCCCATCCAAGAAGCGGCGATTCCCGACGCACTTGCCGGCCGCGACGTCCTTGGTCGCGGCCCCACCGGCTCCGGAAAGACCTTCACCTTCGGGCTTCCAATGCTCGTCCGCCTCGGCGGCGCCCCATCGCGGCCCGGCCGCCCGCGCGGGCTGGTGCTCGCACCCACCCGCGAGCTTGCGGCACAGATCCGCGAGCGCCTGGACGACCCCGCCGCCGCGCTCGGACTCCGCGTGCTCGAGGTCGTTGGCGGAGTAAACATCAATACCCAGATCCGTTCGCTCGCCGCCCCCGTCGATGTGCTCGTCGCCACCCCTGGCCGCGCGCAAGACCTCATCAACCAGGGAAAACTCTCGCTTGCAGCGGTCGAGGTCACCGCACTCGACGAAGCCGACCAGATGGCCGACATGGGCTTTCTTCCACAGGTCCGCAAGCTTCTCGACGCCACGCCGCCCAACACCCAGCGCCTCCTCTTTTCTGCCACGCTCGACGGAGACGTGCAAAAGCTCATCGACCGCTACATGCACAACCCGGTCACGCACTCGACCGCGCCCGTCGAGGCAGCAGTCGACACGATGGAGCACGTGCGTTTGCTCGTCGGCAGCCGCGAGCAGCGCAACACAATCGTCGCGCAAATCGCGGCGCGCGAGGGCAAAACCATCATGTTCATGCGCACGAAGCACGGGGTCGATCGCCAGGTGAAGAAGCTGCGCCGCGCGGGCATCAACGCGCAAGGCCTGCACGGTGACAAGGGCCAGGGGGCGCGGACCCGTGCGATTGAGGGTTTTGCCGACGGGTCGACGCCGGTGCTCGTAGCCACCGACATCGCCGCCCGCGGGATCGATATCAACGACGTCTCGCTTGTCGTGCACGTCGACCCGCCCGCAGAGCACAAGGCCTACCTGCACCGCGCCGGCCGCACCGCCCGAGCTGGCACTTCAGGTACAGTGGTCACTCTCGTTATGGATGAGCAGCGTGGAGACGTCGATAAGCTTTTGCGCAAGGCGGGCGTCGACGCCCGCGAGGTCCACGTCGAGCCACTGTCCGAAAGCCTCAGGACAATCACCGGGGCACGCGAGCCGAAGGGCGCGCCGCTTCCGCCGCCGGGGCAGCCGGTGCGGAGGGCGAGTGGGCGTCGGAAAGCACAGCACACACGAAGGAGACATAGGCGCTAACTGCAATGGACATACTCATATCCATCCTCTCGCTCGTGGGATTCATCCTGCTGACAGCCTCAACGGGACTGTTCGTGGCGATTGAATTCGCAATGACGGGGCTCGAGCGCTCCACTATCGACGCCCACGTGCGGGAGAAGGGCGATAAGCGCGCCAAGGCGGTCGCCCGCGATCACGCAAACCTTTCCTTTACGCTTTCCGGCGCGCAGCTCGGCATCACGCTGACGACGCTCGCCTCAGGATTTCTCGCCGAGCCCGTGCTGGGAAAGTACTTCGCTCCCCTGCTCGAGCTGGTCGGGTTGAACGCCCAGGCTTCCGGCGCAGTCGCGTTGATCCTCGCGCTGGCGGTGGCGACATTCCTCTCCATGGTGTTCGGCGAGCTGGTGCCGAAGAATATGGCGATTACGAATCCGCTTGCCACGGCGCGGTTCGTGGTGCCCCCGGTCAACGCGTTTAACCAGGTCTTTAAGGGATTCATCAACGGGTTGAACCGTTCGGCGAACTTCATCGTGCGAAAGCTCGGCATGGAACCCGCCGACGAGCTCGCCTCCGCGCGCTCCGGCCAGGAGCTTACCGCGATGGTGCGCAGCTCGGCCCAGGCCGGCGGGTTGGACGCGGATACCGCGGCGGTGATTGACCGCTCCCTGCAGTTCGGGGAGACCACCGCGGAAGAGGTGATGACGCCTCGCTCGACGATCAACGCTCTCGACGCCGAGGACACCGTCGCCGACTTGATTGCGTTTGCCCGCGAGACCGGGCACTCTCGCTTCCCCGTGCGCCGCGGCGACTTGGACGACACGATCGGCGTAGTGCACATCAAGGACGCGTTCTCGGTGGATAAGTCCGAGCGCGCAACGACCAAGTTGGCGGGCCTCGCGAAGGCTGTACCCTTCGTGCCTGGCACGCTCGACGGCGACTCGGTGCTCAATCGCGTGCGTTCGGCGGGCTCGCAGGTCGTGCTTGTCGCAGATGAGTTCGGCGGCACGCAAGGGCTGGTCACTATCGAGGATGTCGTCGAGGAAATCCTGGGCGAGGTCTACGACGAGTACGATGACGCGGAGCAAGAGCGAGACTTCCAGCGCTTCGGCACCTCGTGGGAGGTCTCCGGGCTCGCGCGGCTTGACGACGTCGCGTCGATGACCGGCTACACCGCCCCGGAGGGTCCTTACGAAACCCTGGGCGGGCTGATCATGGCGACGCTGGGCCGGATCCCGCGGGCCGGCGACACGGTGGTGCTGCCGAACGCGGCGGCGAACTTCCACGAGGAGTTTGAAGCCGGCGGCGCCGGTAAGTGGAGCGGCCACGTCTCCGCGATGGATGATCGCCGCGTCGATCGCGTCGTGCTGAGTCCGGTCTCGCCGGAGGAAGCCGAGCGGATCGCCGCGCAGGTACAGGCCGAGCGCCAGGGAGGTGAGCGGGCATGAGTATTTGGCTTGCCATTGTCTTGATCATCGTGTTGCTCGCGCTCAACGCCTTCTTCGTTGGCGCGGAGTTCGCGCTGGTGTCCTCACGCCGCGACCGGCTGGAGAACCTGCTGGCACAGGGCAAGAAGGACGCCAAGGGGGTTCTCGAAGCCACAGAGCACCTTTCGATTTACCTGGCGGGCGCCCAGTTCGGTATCACGATCGCTTCCCTGGTGCTGGGTAAGGTTGCCGAGCCAGCGATTGCGCATTACATCGAAATGCCCTTCAAGGGTTTGGGGTTGCCGGAGAACCTCCTGCACCCGGTGTCCTTCGCAATCGCGCTCTGCATCATTTCCTACCTGCACATCTTGCTTGGCGAGATGGTGCCAAAGAACATCGCAATCGCGGGCCCGGAATCGACCGCGATGTGGCTGACCGGCCCGATGACGGTGTGGATGAAGCTGACACGCCCGATCATCGAGTTTTTGAACTGGGTTGCACGCAAGACCCTCGCGGCCTTTGGCATCGTGCAGCGTGACGAGCTGGAATCTACAGTCGACCAGGAGCAGCTGGCCAGCATGATTCAGGAGTCCCGCGAGGAAGGGCTCTTGGATGCCGAGGAAACCGCCCGCCTGGCCAAGGCGCTGCGCTCGGATTCTCGCAACCTCAAGGAGGTCATGATCCGCCTGCCGGACGTGAAGACCATTGCACTCCCGCCGGAGGGGATCCGCCTGTCCACTGTGGAACGTGCGGTGCGCGAGACCGGCTATTCCCGCTTCCCGGTCGAGTCCGCCCCGGGCGTGTTCGTTGGCTATTTGCACGTCAAGGACATCTTGGACCTGATGGAGTCTGCGGATACGGACCCGCTTGTGCCAAGGTCGAAGATCCGCCCGCTGAGCAGCGTCGACGGGGCGCAGTCGCTCGACGACGCCCTGACTTCCCTCCACCGCCGCTCCGCCCACATGGCGCAGGTCCGCGACGGCGGGATCGTCGTCGGTGTGGTCGCCTTGGAGGATGTCATCGAGGAGTACGTCGGCACCGTCGCCGACTGGACCCACGAGGACGACTAGCGTGGCCGAGCATCTTGCACCCGCGCAGTACCGCGCAGCGATGGCGGCGCACGAGGCCCGCGCCAATACGTGGGTGTCCCCCACCTTGACCGCCGGGCGCGCGGGCAGCACCACCCTGTGTGGGACTTCCTCTTCGACTACTACTGGCTGCGCCCCACCCACCTGCGGCGCTGGCACCCGGGGCTGGGCCGCGTGCTTGACGACGCTGCCAACACGCCCCATGCCGCATCGCGCGACTACCGCGTCGTGTGCACCCAGGGTGGCGGCGCGACCGTCGAGTTCGACGCCGCTGCGTTTGTCGACCGCCACGGGGTGGCGATGGAGGAGATTCGGGAGCTGCTGCGTGGCGTCGGCAAGCGTGATGCCCATTTCGACTGCTTTGGATTGCACGAGTGGGCAATGGTCTACCGCACAGACGAACCGCGCCACGACTTGCCACTGCGGCTGGGCCGCGCCGGGACCGACGCGGTGGTGGAATCGCACCAGCTCAAGTGCACGCACTACGACGCCTTCCGGTTCTTCACCCCACCCGCTCGGCCCCTGAACCTCACGGTGCTCACGCGCGAAAAGCAGGCCGACAACGATCGTGCGGGGTGTGTGCACGTTGCGATGGATCTGTACAAATGGGCCACCAAGCTCGGTCCCGCCGTGCCTGGAGAGCTGCTGCTCGACACCTTTGCGCTGGCTCGGCAGGCCAGGAAGCTCGATATGGAAGCCTCCCCCTACGACTGCCGCGAGCTCGGTTTCGGCGTCGTGCCGATTGAAACGCCGGAAGGCAAGGCAGAGTACGTGCGCAGGCAGCGGGAGATTGCCGACGCCGCCGAGCCCTTGCGGCTTCGGCTTGTCGCGATCCTCGATGCGCTGTTAGACGGATAAGATGGCGGCAGAAGTTTTTTGCATCTCCGGCGCGTAAGGCGGTTGACATGGCACGGCACTCCAACGGGAAAAACAATTACACGCTGTCTGGAGGTGCCATCGCGGTACTCGTGGCGCTATTGCTTGTCCTCGCCCTGGTGCTGTGGCTCATTTTCGGCCGCAGCGACGGCGCGGAGCAGGCAAAGGGCGGCGAATGCGTCTCCGGCGATCTCGAGCTGCCGGTCGCTGCTTCCGATCAGGGCGTGGGCCAGAAGGTCGTCGACGCCTACGCCGAGTCGGCACCAGTCGTCCGCGACTACTGCGTGAAGCCCAAGCTGGTAGACAACGTTGCGGACGCGGCGGTGTACGTCGCGCCGGACACGCCGCTGACGCACAAGACCATCGAGGCTGCCAAGCGCACCGCTGCCGTATCCGACCCAGAGACCGTGGCGACACAAGCCGTCGGCGTCGCTGGTGAGAAGGCAATCGATGCCGCAGAGATCGACCTCGGCGCGGTCCGCTTCCCCGCTGGCGAACAACCCTCGGCTTCAGCCGTGGTCGCAGCCAAACTGACAGGCGAAAACAAGGATCGCGCAGTCGAGGCGCTCACGCAGCAGCGCGTCGAATCGCTTGCCGACTTTGAGAAAACGCCGGACACGTTCGTCGCCACCGCGGAGGACGCCACCCCCGAAGGGCTCGTCTTCAGCCCCGTCGATGCCTCCGTGCAGTACGCCGCGATCCCCTTGAACGCGAGCGAGGGCATCGACGAGAATCAGTCGCGCGCCGGGCAGGATTTTGCACGTGCGCAATCGCAGGACGACGCCGAGGCGCAGCCGGCTATCGACGACGCCGTCTGGGCCGCCGCATTCGGCTCCGGCGCCGCCGCGAACGACACTGCCACGAGCGGCACCGCCGCGGAAGAATCCAAGGCACAGGAGGCACCGCAGGAACAGCAGGCCGCGGCGCATGCCGAGCACACGCTATTCCTGCTCGACACTTCGGATGCCATGGCGCCGTTCCTCCAGCCGGCGAAGGACGCCATCGGCGAGGCCGCAAGTGCTGTCGCCGCGGAGGAAAAGATGGTGGGCCTGTGGAACTATTCCTCGCCGCTGAACGAGGGGGTCACCCGCGGCTACCGAGTCAATGTCGCGCTTACCCCTTCCGCGGAAGAGGTTGACGTGGCGGTGCACCGCTTTCTCACCGGCGGTGTTCCGCAAACCCGCGAGGCCCTTACCGCAGCTGCGTCCGCGTCCACCGGGGGCGAGGATCCAGTCCGGATTGTGCTGGTGACGACCGGTACCGCAGACGCGGGCGAGGACGCAGACGGTGCCGCCTTCGCTGATTCCTTGCAGCAGTACTTGGACCAGGGTGTCGAGGTTGCCGTTGTCCATGTCGGCGATGCGGCGCCCGACGCTGGCGTGGAGCGCGTCGCCGCCACGCACGCCAAGGCAAGCGGCCCGGAGCAGCTACCGGAGGCGCTCGCGACCGCGACCGGCACCAAGTAAGAAGACGGAAAACGTCCTCCGCGTACACCACGCGGAGGACGTTTTCTCTGTGGGAGTAGGCGCTCGCCTAGGAGGACTTGCGACGACGACGGGCGGCGAGCTCGTCGATGCCGGTCACTTCGGCGGTCGGCGCGTCGTCGTGAAGCACGCGCTCGGAGGGGAACGCCGAGATGGTGCCGGTGAGCTCCTTCATAATCTGCGGGACGGCGATGCCGAAGACGCCCTGACCACCGCCGAGCAGGTCGATGATCTCTTCGTTACTGCGGCACTCGTAGACGGTGGTGCCGTCGGAGACGAGCGTGATCTCTGCGATGTCGTTGACGCCGCGGTCGCGCAGCTTGTCCACTGCCAGGCGAATGTTCTGGAGGGAGATGCCGGTGTCGAGCAGGCGCTTGACAATTTTCAGCACGAGGATGTCTTTAAAGGAGTAGAGACGCTGCGAGCCGGAGCCCTTGGCACCTCGGATGGAGGGACGCACGAGCTCGGTGCGTGCCCAGTAGTCCAGCTGGCGGTAGGTGATGCCGGCGACCTGGCAGGCGATCGGGACACGGTAGCCA
Source organism: Corynebacterium sp. p3-SID1056 (assembly GCF_025152525.1). GTDB lineage: Bacteria > Actinomycetota > Actinomycetes > Mycobacteriales > Mycobacteriaceae > Corynebacterium. The sequence goes on along the minus strand of NZ_JALXXL010000005.1, from coordinate 31,589 downwards.
ACTTCGTCGCTGGGGCCGAGGTCAAAGAGCGATTCCTGGACGGCGGCATCGAGTGCGGGCTGCGCGTCGAGTTCCGGGGTGTTCGTAGTCACGTAATTACTCCCATGGTGTTTGGCTGAAAGTGCCGTTGTGCTTATTAAATGTCAAGCATAGGCACTTGGTCAACCTTTGCACGCGCAACACGCCGAACACTAACCCTCAACTTCACGTTGAGAGTTCTTTCACCCCATCTTTCTCACTGGCCACAAAAGAAACAGTAGCTATATCTAAGCGCAGCTCCCCTACCCCCATACGCGGGCAAACAAAAACGCCGCCGAGCCCAGACAACGGGTCGGCGGCGCGAAAAGCGAGCTAGTTGCCCAGCCTCCTGCGCAACTGATTTTTCACCAGCGACGCGTGCAACGACACAATCAGTGCCGACATCTGCTGGCCGGTCTCCTCCGCCAGCTGCTGCGCAGTCTCTTTGCCCGATTTCGCGATGGGCTCGGCCACCTGCGCGATAAGGTCGACCTGGCGGTCCGCCGTGGTGCGCAGCGTCTTCAGGTGGCGGATGTCCACGCCGAAGTCGCCGAGGGCCAGCGCGGTGGTCACCACGCTCACATCGTCCGCGGTGAAGTACCCGGCCCGATCGGGACTGATCAGGCCCGTCTTGATCAGCTGCGCAACGGTGGCTTGGTCCGTGTTGGCCTGCTCAGCGACTTCTGTGTCGCTCAACTTGGTGTCCACGGTCGCACGGAAGTTGTCCGCAGAGACGATCGGTTCGGCGTCGGCCCCGCTCATAATGGCGGTGACCTGTCCGGAATCCATGGCCTCGAGCTGCTCGCGGATCACCTTCAACGGCAGGTAATTGTCGCGCTGCGTGATGAGAATGTAGCGCAGGCGCTCCACGTCATCGTCGGTAAAGCGGCGGTAGCCGGAGGCTGTGCGCTGCGGAGTGATCAGCCCCTCGGACTCGAGAAAGCGAATCTTCGACAGGCTCACGTCCGGGAATTCCTCGCGGAGGCGTTCAAGAACCACGCCGATGGACATGGTCTTGGCTTTCCCCTTCGGGGACTGGCCAGCCGCTTTCAGCGGCGAGGTGCTACGGAGTGCGCTCACTAGTGGTGGATCTTTCGTTACTACGTCGCGCGCCTGCGCCCGGCATCGAAGCTGGACGAAAGCGCGGTGTGGACAGGTGGGAGCCTACTTCTCGTCGGCGATAAAGACCAGACGGAACTTGCCGATCTGGATCTCGTCGCCGGTCGACAGCGATTGCGAATTGCGGGGCTCGCGGTTGACGTAGGTCCCGTTCAGCGAGCCCACGTCGACGACTTCGAAGGAATCCTCGGTGCGCCGGAATTCCGCGTGGCGACGGGACACCGTGACATCGTCCAGGAAGATGTCGGCCTCCGGGTGACGCCCAGCCGTCGTGGAGTCTTGGTCCAGCAGGAAGCGAGCGCCAGCGTTCGGGCCGCGCTTAACAACCAGCAGTGCCGCACCTTCGGGGAGATTTTCTGCGCCGGTGATGCCGTCCTTCGAGGCAGAGGCACCGTTTTCCATCTCCTTCAGCAGGTCCGCGCGGAACACCGAGGTGGTTTCCACCTGGTGCTGCGGGTTACCGGTGTTTTCGCTCATCACTTACTCCTGACTTTGTGTGATACCGACGTGGTGCGGCCGCGTTGGCCCCACGTCGATGTCGAGGTTTTCAGTTAGCTGTCTGTCATACTACCGACTCGCGCCGGTTCTGTGGGCCTTTGCCACCACTCACTCACCAAGTTCGCAGGTAGCGCTTCCCGACGACGCAGACCCTACCGAAAGATATTGCCGATCCCAGAGATCACGCTGTTGCCCGAACCTGCAAGCGGGTTATCGGAGACCATGTAGGTCCAAGTCGCGCTTGGTCGCTTCCAGCCGGCGTCGGCGAGGTGGGCGCCATCGGCGTCGATAAGCACGTGCTCGAAGGTGTCGACTGCCTGGTCAACGGCACGATTCGCGAGCTCCTTGAACTCGCGGACGGCGATGCGGTGGTACTCGGTGATCGGGGTTTCGCGGGCGATGGCGCGCAGGTGGATGGATTCGCGCACGTCGTCCATAAGCGCGAGGTATTCCGACCACTCAGCATCGAGGTGGAAGAGCATGATCTCGCGAGCCGCCTGTTCGCGCATTGCTTGGTCCAAGCCGGCGAGCTCTGCGGCGCGTTGGGGGCTGCGCTCGGCGAGCTCGCACCAGGCCGCGTCCGTGTCGAGCAGGGCCGCGCGGCGAGCATCCAGGATCTTGCGGTGGTCCGCGAGCAGCTTGTTGTACTTCCAGGTCTGGGAGTGGATCTCCAGCAGCTGGCCTTCAGTGACGCGCTGGCAGTGCTCCACGAATTGCTGGATCCGGTTGGACTCGATCTTTCCGTCCGCGCCCGGGTGCGCGGTGACCTGCTCGTCGGCCCCACCGGTAGTGACAATGTCGTCTTCCAAGGAGACGAAGAACAGGCTCAACCCTGGATCGCCCTGCCGGCCGGCGCGGCCGCGCAGCTGGTTGTCCAAGCGGGCCGAGCGGTGCCGGGCCGTGCCGATGACCGCGAGCCCGCCCAGGGAGGCGACTTCATCGTGATCGGCCTCGTCCGCGCCGCCGAGCCGGATATCGGTACCACGCCCTGCCATCTGGGTCGACACGGTCACGCGCCCCAGGTCGCCGGCCTCCGCGATGATGCGGGCCTCCTCCGCGTCGTTCTTCGCGTTGAGCACGTTCACCGCCACGCCGCGGGCCTCGAGCGCCTCGGCGAGTGCCTCCGACTCCGCCACGTCGTGCGTTCCCACCAAAACGGGCTGGCGGTTGGAGTGCAGCAACACGACCTCTTCGACGATCGCGCGGTTCTTCTCCTCCATCGTGGCGTAGATGCGGTCGGCCTCGTCGAAGCGCTGCAGCTCGCTCGCCCGGTCGATCACCGAGACGTGCAGGTCGTAGAAGGAACGCAGCTGGTCGGTTGCTTCCACCGCGGTACCGGTCATCCCGCAGACCGTCGGGTAGCGCTGCATCAGCGCCTGCAGCGTAATGGAGTCCAGGATCCGGCCACCTTCAGAGACTTTCAGGCCCTCCTTTGCCTCCACCGCGGCTTGCAGCCCGTCCGGCCAGCGCTGCAGCTCGGCCACTCGCCCACGGGAGGCGTCGACGAGTGCAACCTTGCCGTCGTCAACGATGTAGTGCACGTCCCTGATCAAGAGCGCTTTCGCATGCAGAGCGAGGTTGACGCGTACGAGCGTCGTGCCGATGTGCCCATCGCCGTAGAGCGAGTCGATCCCCAGCAGCTGCTCCACACGCTGGGCACCCTCGTCGGTGAGGAAGACGTTTCGCCCCTCGGCGTCGATGGTGTAGTCCTTGCCCTCGACGAGGTGGGACACCGCCTCGGTGATCTGCCCGGTCGCCTGCTCGCTGCCCTCTGAGCCGGCGAGGACGAGCGGGACCAGCGCTTCGTCGACAAGCACGCTGTCAGCCTCGTCCACCAGGGCGACGTCGGCGGGCAACTGGACCGTCTGGTCCCGCGAGGTGATCTGGTTATCGCGGAGGTGGTCGAAGCCGATCTCGGTGACGGGCGCGTAGATAATGTCGGCGCGGTAGGCCGCCACCCGCTCCTCTCGGTTGTTGGCTTCGGTCACCGCCGCGACGCTGAGACCGAAGAACTCAACGAGCGGGCGCATCCACTCCGCGTCGCGCCCGGCCAGATAATTATTCACAGTAATCACGTGGACACGCTTGCCGGTCAGGGCGAAGCCGGTCGCCGCCATTGCGCCCACGAGGGTCTTGCCCTCGCCGGTTGCCATCTGGATCACGTCGCCCTCGAGCAGCCGCAGGACCGCCTGGTTCTGCACGTCGAAAGGCCGCATGCCGAGTGTGCGCTGCGAGGCGATCGTCAACACGGCCAGGAAGCGCGACTTGTCCTTGATTGCGCCGTCGGCGACGGTGGCGCGGATGGCGGCGGCCAGCGCGGCGTCGTCAAGCTGCTCGAGCTCAGGGAGCAACTCGTAGGCTGCGGCAACGATGCCCTTGGATTTCTTGTTGTTGCGCTCTGCAGTCGAGCCCATCGCCTTCCAGAACCAGTCGAATGCGCCCATGCGCAGGGCCGTCCTTCCTCATCCCTTTTCACGGTGCTGCAATCGTGCAGCAAAGATCAATGTTTAAAGTTTAAGCACCGCGCGCCGCTGCCCGCACTCGCCCACCGAGTCGTGTGCGGCCCGGCCTGTTGTTGCGAGTTTCTTTGTGCTTTAGATTGTATTGCAGCCCGCGCGCACGCTTGGCGCGCTACGCTCCGTGACCACCTGTGAACTCAGCATAAAACTCAGCATTAAAGGGAACACCCGCGCTATGAAGTCTCTGAACCTGAAGGTCCCCTCGTCAACGGGTCTTACGCTCGCCGCCACCATGGATCGCCCCGACGGGCCGGCGAAGGCCTACGCAATCTTCGCGCACTGCTTTGCCGGTTCGCGCCATACCCCTGGCGCGTCCCGCATCTCGAAGCGCCTGACCGAGCATGGCATCGCCACGCTGCGCTTCGATTTTCCCGGGCTGGGCCAATCCGAGGGCGACTTTGCGCAGACCTCGTTTAGCCAGAACGTCGACGATATCGTCGCGGTTGCGCAGTGGATGGAGAAGCACTTTACGGCCCCGCAGCTGATCATGGGGCACTCGCTTGGTGGCGCAGCAGTGCTGAAGGCGGCGACCCGGCCGGAGTTGAAGAAGATGCTGAAGATGGTGGCCACCGTCGGCGCGCCTTTCGATCCCGCGCATTCCGTGCTGCACTACGCCGACAAGATCGGCGAGGCGGATACGAACGGCTCGGTCCACGTCACCCTGGGCGGCCGTGAGCTGGTTATCTCGCGCCACTTCTTGGAGGATCTCGCGGAGACGAACCCGGAGGAGTACCTGGGTAAGGTGCGCAAGCCGCTGCTCGTGGTCCACTCGCCTATCGACGTCACCGTGGGCATCGATAACGCGCAAACCATCTTCCAGCTCACCCGCTACCCCAAGTCGCTCATGGCGCTAGACAAAGCCGATCACCTGCTCACTCGCCAGGGCACCGCGCAGCGCGCCGCCGACATCATCGGGTCCTGGGCCCAGCAGTACATTGTGCCGGAGTTCACCCCGGAGCCCACGGGCGATTCCAACGCGATCTCCTACTCGGCCCGCGGCACGAAGTACGGGGATGTGGTGCGCACCTCAGGCCGCGAAATCACCACCGACCGTGCGAAGAACGCCGGCGGCAAGGGCCAGGGTGTGACCTCGACGGGGCTGTTCATGTCGGCGCTCGCCGTCTCGTGCTCGCAGGCAATCAGGATTGCCGCCAAGGGCATGCCGCTTGACGACGTCCGCGTGGAAGTCACCCACGACGCAGACACCACCTTCACCCGCCACATCACTCTTTACGGGGACCTGACGGACGAGCAGGTGGAGACCCTGCGCGCCGCCGGTGCTGCCTCCACCGTGGACGGCTACGTTGCCGCAGGTGACATCACCACGACGGTGGACACCGCCACCGTCGAGCAGCGCCGCGAGCGCGACAGGCAGCGTTAACCATGGTGGCTCGCGATATTTCTGTGTGTCCGTGCGGTACGGGCACACCCTACGCTGCCTGCTGCGGGGCCTACCATCGTGGCGCGAAAGCGCTGACGGCCGAGGCGCTCATGCGCTCGCGCTACTCCGCCTTCGTTCGCGGCTTGCCCGAGTACCTTCACACCACGTGGTCTGCGCAGACCCGACCGAGGGTGTCAGAGTTGCCGTCGACCGGCATGCCGTTTACGCGCCTGAAGATCCTGCGCACGCAAGGCGGCGGCCCCTTCGATGCGGAAGGGATTGTGGAGTTCGCCGCCTACTCGCCTACCGGCGTGCAGCACGAGGTATCGCGTTTCATCCGCGAGGACGGCGCGTGGGTCTACCTCGATGGCGACGTCCGCTCACCGCTTCGGGCAGATTGACCTGCCGGTTTCCCTTTTCTGCTCACAGTGATGTAATCTGACCGAGTTACCGCAGACGCGGCGACGGACGGGCTGTGGCGCAGTTTGGTAGCGCACCACACTGGGGGTGTGGGGGTCGCAGGTTCAAATCCTGTCAGTCCGACATTGTGCGAGGATCTTCGGCACTACCGCCGAGGATCCTCGCTTTTCGCTGTCTACTCGCAGGGGAACGTCGCACAACCCTCTGAGCATAGGTTTGCCGACAGTTTTTTGACCAAAACCTCGGTACGCTCGGAAGTCCATCTCCCAATATGCATGGAGGTAGTGATACCCATGACCACAGCGAACAACGAAAAGAAGCACACCAACCACCTCGCGACCGGCGTTGGCGTCGGCGTCGTCCTTGGCGTCGCACTCGGCCTGAGCATCACCCAATTGAGTCTGCCCCTCGGTATCGCCCTCGGCATCATTCTCGGCGCCGCCGTCGGTTACGTCTACGACCAGCAAGAAAAGAAGAAGCGCGGCAGTGCGTAAACGCGCTTAGTCCACATCTAACGGAGCTCCCCTCTCAGCGGCGATGGGCCGCGAGGGGAGCTCCGTTTTACGCATGCGCGGCTGGTGCGCTTTGTTCACGTCCCATTAACGGAGGCGGAGACGATGAGTCTGCGGCCGCGGATTGGAAGCACAGCTCCGGTTGGAGTGTTGGAGTCTGCGGCCGCGGGCTGGGAGCAGATCGGGCGATAAGCCAAATGGAACTAGCTCTGTTTAGACCAGCCAACTTTACACGACCAGGACTTTTGCTGACAGCGCGACCCCAAATGGAGCTAGCTCCATTTAGCCCTTTCGCGCAATGGCGACCTGGGCTTTTACCGGAGGGACGGACCCAAATGGAGCTAGCTCCATTTGAGAGGCCAATAAGTTTTTGGAGACGGAGTCCGAAGACTTCTTGGACAGCACAGCCGCGGACGGAAAGACGCCAGGGAGTGTGGAGTCCGCGGCCGCGGACTCACTGGAATCCAAACGAAGCCCACCGTATCGGTCGTGCGCCGCACCCAACGGTGCATGCAACATCTCCCGCAGAACAGTCCGCGGCCGCGGACTGGAAAACCCGCAGCATCCCCCCGGCAACGCGTGTGTCACTCGCGGACGTTGTGACCAATCACCGTCGGCAGCACCAACGGGGACTGCCCCAACAACGCCTCCAGGTTCCCATCACGCTCCACCGCACTGGTGACCGCTTTGACCTTCGCCCGCGACTTGCCCTGACCACCACGACCACCACCAGCGCCCATCGGACCGGCAGCCATCACACCACCGGCACGACCACCGCCCGCACCAGTAGCGGAACCAGCGGCCGCTGCCGCACCCGGCACCTGGCCCGCACCACCTGGCACACCAGCACCGAAACCCGCGACACCACGCCCAGCGCCTATACCAGCACCGGCACCGGCAATGCCCGCACCAGCACCCAACGCACCACCAACAGCAGCACCCGCGTGTGCATCACGTGGTACACGACCACGCCCCCGCGCACCTTGCGCACCAGCCCCACGCCCACCACCAGCACCAGCACCGGCACCGGCACCGACCGGGCCAGCCACACCACCAGCAGACCCACCCGCACCCGCACCACCGGCACCAGCAGCCACCGTAGGCGCAACACCACCCACACCAGCACCACCCGGACCACCCGGCATGCCAAGTCCAGCAGCACCCGGCTGACCCAACGTACCCACACCACCACCAGCACCAGTCGTCGGTGCTAACCCAGCACCCACACCCGCACCCGTGGGAGCCAACTGGCCCAAACCCACAGACGCCGCCTCGGTACCGGCCGCACCAGCAGGGGTTTTCGCAGCCACCTGCTCTAATACCTCAGGGGTGGGCAACCCATACTCACCAACCACCTGCGAAGGCGTCACCGCCTGCCCCAACACACCAAGACCCGCAGCAGTAAACGCATCACGCAACGTCCGCGGCAACGGCGACTCCCCAAACCCCGGCACCTGCGGGGAAGGCATATCCGCAACCGCAACCCCATCACCAGGAATTGAGCCCAAATCCGGCAACAAGCGATCAAACACCGGTACCGCCGCCTGCAACGACGCCGTCAACCTCGGCGGAAACACCCCCAAATACGACTGCTCAAACAACGCCCGCGACGGCCCCGGCAGGCCAGCCCACACCGCCATAGCACCATGGGCCATGAGCTGCTCCGCACCCGCAACCTGCGCCAGACCGGTAGCATGGCCCTGCATCAACACCGAACGGGCCACATACTCCTGGCCCACACGAGACACCTCACCAAGCTTATTGATCGCACCGGCCACGAACGCTGTTTCCGCTGAATCCGCAAGCATGCCGGCGACCGCCGGCAACTGTGCGACCACCGACTGCACCAGTGCTGCATTCTGACCCCAAAACGCCGCCGCCGCTGTCGCCTGTGCGACCTGGGTGGCCATCAACTGCTGATGCAACACCGGAAGCGAACCCTGCGCCCCCGCAGCAGGGCGTGGGTTGGCAAAGGAATTCGCGTTCTCATACTGCGACAACGTCTGTCCCATCAGACCGGCAACCGCGCCAGCACCACCGGAGCGCTCCACCACACCAATCGAGCCCAACAAGCCTGCAACCGATCCATCGGCACGCGAGGTGTTCTCCGCGCTGACGCGCAGCACATCAGCCACTGTTTGCAACCACTCCCCCAACACCCGATTCGCCTCCGGCGCAGACCCCGACGACACACGCGAATGCGTCCGCCCCACACCATCCAACCCAGACACCACCGAAAAACCAGCCATCTGTGTTGCAGATCCAATTCCGAGGTCACCGGCGGCCTCTGCTGCGAGCTGTGTAAGACGGCTGGATGCGCTATGGACGGCATCGACATCCAAATTAATTCGGTTCCCCATAATTCCCCCTTGTATTTGGTAACTGGCACCCCACCAGTCCACTCCAAGATACGAAAACTTCTTGCCCACCGCTAGTGGATTTTCCAAGTTTTCTAGTTAGCTGCTTGATACAGCGCTTCGAGAGACTCTGTGGCAAGCGCACATGGGTCGTCGTTAGTTTTCCTTCGCGTGCTAATCGACACCCACATAGCCATCCCGCCCCTGACAGTATCTACCTGCGCGAAACAGGATTTCCCCACGTCGTTCTCGACCCAGTGCACAAATAGACCCGGAACCGCTGAGTCGTAGTCCGAGGAAACACGGCGATTCTCCTCTGACCAGAGAACCTCTTGACTTGCCGGGTTAGCAATAACGGTCCGGAACGTGCCTGGAAGCACCGGATTGGCCATGCACCCTTTCGCGCCGTTCTCCGCCGCGTTACCGCCCTTCAGCGACTCCACCCCCGTCATCCCCGCCGCCGCGAACTCGTCTGCGGAGATTTCGGTGCAGGGGTCGAAGAGGTCGTCGCCAAGCGTGGCCGGGTCAAACTCCCCGAGCTCCAACGTGCCGCTTTCGAAGTGAAACGCCGGCACTTCCGCGTCCTCCGCGACCGTCTCCGCAGTATCGCTCGCACAACCCGCCAGCGCACCAACAATCGCCAGACAGCTCAACGTCGCTGAGTGCTTCTTGTCCATTGCATCCCCCATGTGCGTCTTACTCGTCGCCGCTGACTGCCTCGTACAGCTTTTCCATCTCCTGCTGTGCTTCCCTGCACACAGCGTCTTCTTTCCCCTCGTGGTCATTTTTCCATAGACCGATGGCAAAGGCACCGCGTTCGGTGTCGACCTGTGCCCGGCAAGATCCGGCGCCTTCTCTCACTATGTAGAGGCCTGGAACACTGGACTGAGGATGATCAATCTGCTTTGTCCCAGAGGCCTTCAGCGAATTCTCGCTCAAGACCGAGGCCTCGATGCGTCGGTTCGAGTCTTCACTCGGCTCGATTGAGGTGCACGACTTTACAACTTGGTCGTCGCCGAATTCATTTTCAAAAGTATCCACGCCTTCGATGCCAGCTTGCGCGTACTCTTCCTCGGTGATCTCCGTGCAGGGGTCGAAGAGGTGTCCCTTCACGACATCGGAGGCGAATTCGCTGATGACTAGATCGCCGTTGGCAAAGTGGAACGCTGGAGGTGCCTCCGGCTCAGGTGCCGGTTCCTCAGCCGCAGTCCCGCAGCAGACCAGAAGCGGTGCAAGCGCAGCGGCGCAGAGCATCGTTTGGAAAGGCCTGTGCCGCATGCTTACTGCTCCTCGTCATCCGTGTTGACGGCCTTGTAGATGTCCTCGATGGTTTCCCGAGCGATCTTGCATCGATCAATGTCTTCGGTGCCGCTGCCCTGCGCAGACATCTGCACCGCAAGCGCTCCCCGCTCGGTATCTACTTGTGCAAAGCACACTCCCGGCAACGCATTGGTGTACGTAAACAGCCCGGGCACGATCGACTCGGGGTATTCCAATGCGTTTTCCGACTGTGTCTTCAGCCCTGCTTCGCTGATCGGGCCCGCCTTGATCGTGAGCCGTTGACCGGCCTCGTTCAGGTTCGTGTCGCACGAGTTGATGTCCTCAAACTCGTACTCACTCTCCATGGGCTTGACATCGGTAAGCCCTGCCGCCTCGTATTCTTCCGTAGAAATCTCAGTGCAGGGATCAAACACGTTTCCAGTCACCGACTCGCTGGAGAACTCCTCAATCGCAAGCGTCCCGCTCTTGAATTGGAACTCTGGCACCGTTGGGATCTCTTCTGTGGCCCCGCAGCCAACGAGGAGCACCGCGCAGACCGCGACTCCGGCACCACCAATGAAAGCTGTTCGCACGGCGTCCTCCCCGTGTACGGTCCTTAAAGGTTCGCGTTCAGTATGACGCAAGCCCGGAACACCCGCTACCGGAACACGTGCTACACGCACACCTTCAGCGCACCCGGGTCAACCGAGATCTCGACTGCAACAACCTCGCCAACCGGGTCACCATCAACCTCAAAGATCTCCGGAGCTGCAAAGGAAGCCTTGACGTGACTGCCCTCCGAGTAGAACAAGTCGGCAAAGTTGATCACCGGTGGATCGGGGTTGAGCCCCCGCAGCCGCGCCGCCTTATTCGCCACCAGGTTCAACCCGATCTTGGCCCAGCCGATCAGCCCCCGCGGAGCCATGCCCACGGCGTTGATGAGTCCGTCGTCGGGGCGCGCTTCGGGCAGCAGCGGGATCTCATTAATCAGCTCCCCACAATTGCCGAAGATGAGTGTGTGGAGGCGCGCGGCGTGGTTGCGTTGCCCATCCACCGTATAGGTCACCTTGATCCGGTTACCGCCGCGCAGCGAACGCGCGATGCCGGAGATATAGGCCAGCGGGCCGATGCGCCGTTTCAGCCCCTCATCGGTGTACTCAATCATCTGCGCGTCGAGCCCGACCCCGGCCATCACGACGAAGCCCAGACGTTCGTTGCTGCCGTCGGGGCGAAGGAGTTTCGCGCGGCAGACGTCGATAAGCATGTGCTCGCCACGAAAAGCTCTGCTTACCGACGCCTCGAGCCCCAACTCCAGGCGCAAATTGCGCGCAAGCAGATTGCCCGTCCCGGTGGGCACGATCCCCATCGCGACCTCGGAGTTGGCCAGCGCAGTGCCGACTTCGCGCACGGTGCCGTCGCCGCCCGCCACCAGCACAAGATCAACGTCGGTCCCGCGCAATGCCGCAGTCTCCGCTTCTCCCGAGTCGTCGGGAGTCGTCGCTACCCATTCAATCCGGCAATCACTCGGCGCATGGCGCTCGACCACAGTGCGAAGGCGCTCCTCGTCGATCTTGGCAGGATTGAACACGACGACGGCTGCTCTCGGAGAATTCTGCATCACACCGCACAAGCATAGGGCACAAGGGGGCAACTTCTTTGCGATTTTTAGCTCATCGGCACGCCGAAAAACGCCAACTGGGTGCGCGTGGCAAACCCGCGACTCGTTGTACCCGAGCTGTCATAGGCGCCCCCAGGCCAAATGTGCGGGCCGCCTGTGACCCGGTAGTGCACCAAGGGCGCGTCACAGCCGTCCCAGCGCAGTTCCGACACGGTCTCTGAGAGCGGCTTTTCCACGTACTCGGGCGAGCAGTGGTTGCGCTGCGCGGTCTCTTCCAGCATTGCTTCGATCGACTCGTAGGCGGTGTCGTGCCGCTCGCCACCCGAGTAACTCATCACCGCATCATCCGTGCCGTGGAAATCCACGTGTTTGATAGGAATCGAAGAGCAGCCCTCGGAAACCCGGTGGTAAAACGCAGCGGAGACAGTGGCCACCGCGGTAAAGTCTTGCGGTCGCTGGCAACCTACGTAGGTGGCGAACCCGCCGCCGTTGGACAGCCCGGTGGCGAAGACGCGCGCCTTGTCCACGGAGTACTCCTGCATCACTTCCTCGCGTACCGCGTCGACAAACGCGAGATCCTCGCCCCCGGAAGTCTTCGCGTAGGGTGCGGGCGCCCACGCATGGTTGACCCCATCGAGGTACACCACGATCGCATCAGCCACATCCAGTCGCGAGTACTTGCGTATCGACGCTGCGTCTTCCCCATACCCGTGGAAAGCAAAGATCATCGGCAGCTTGGAGCGCTCCTTCGCCCCGGCTGGCGCGCTGAGCAGGTAGCTGCGCTCACGCTCGCCAACCTGGATTGTGCGTTTGTGGGTGTCCGCGCGACTCCACGGTTCCACTTCGGCGACGTAGTCGCGCACTTGAGATGGCACGACCTCAGCAAGCTGTTCCGGTGCGTCTGCGCAGGCAGCACTGCAAAATACCACGCCGGCCGCGGCCAGCAGGCTTGCCGTGCGCAGTGCTGCCATCGTTCCTCCCAACACGTTCGACCCGGTACATTAGTCCATTATGAAGCCCAGTGGAAAGCAGCAGCCAGCCTTCCGCGATGACACACATCGCACCAGCTCAGCGCGCGCGTTCCATAACGGGGCAACGCTCTACCACGCCGTGCGCCCCTCGTACCCGCCCGCTGTCCCCGCGCTGTTAGGCACGCTCCCGCAGCGTGCCGGCGGTGCCCGCATTCTCGACGTGGGGGCCGGTACCGGCAAGCTCACTCAGCTGCTCGCCAGCAGTTCGGAAAGGCGCGTCTACGCCTGCGACCCCTCAGCAGACATGACGCGCGTGCTGCGCGAGCACCTTCCCGAGGTGCCCGTCTGGCGCGCCACAGCAGAAGCCACCGCGCTTGCCGACGCCGCAGTCGACGCCATCACCTGTGCCCAGACCTGGCACTGGGTCGACACCGCCGCCGCGAGCGCCGAGGCGGCACGCGTGACCAGCCGGGGCGGAAAACTGCTGTTGTGTTGGAATACTCTGGCCGTCAACCACCCCTGGGTCTTAAGGCTCAGCCGCATCATGCACTCCGGCGACGTGCAGCGCGCCGGCTTCTACCCTTCCGTCGCGCGGCCCTGGGCGCTCGAAGGCGAACTGCGCGAGACGTGGGCCCAGATCGTCACCACTGACGAATGCTTCGACCTCATGGCCTCGCGCTCGTACTGGCTACGCGCGAACCAGAAAACCCGCGAGAAGATGGTGGCCAACCTAGACTGGTACCTCCACGAACGCCTCGGGTTTGAGCGTGGCCAGCGTATTCCGCTTCCCTACCGCGTCGACGCGTTCGTGTACGGCAAGCACCGCTAATTTACTTACGACGCCGCGGGTTCCGCTCGCGCACGCGCACCGCAATGCGTACCGGGGTGCCGTGGTAGCCGAAGGTCTCGCGGAACTTACGCTCGAGGTAGCGTCGGTAGCCACCGTCCAAGAATCCAGTGGTAAACAGCACGATTGTCGGCGGGCGCGTCGTCGCCATCGTGGCGAACAACAGCTTCGGCAGCCGGTTGTTCTTCATCGGCGGCGGGTTCGCAGCAATCGCCTCGCGCAGCCAGTTGTTCAGCTGGCCGGTGGAGATTCGCTTGTCCCAGTTTTCGAGCGCCTCCGTCATCGCCTTTTCCAGACGGTGCAGGCCGCGGCCGGTCTCCGCCGAGATGTTCAGCTTGGTCACCCAGGGGAGGTGGCCCATCATCTCGTCGAACTCACGGTCAAAGTAGTACCGACGGTCTTCCTCCATCAGGTCCCACTTGTTAAAGCAAATCACCATCGCCTTGCCGGCCTCGAGCACCATGGAGATGACGCGCTGGTCCTGCTCCGAGATCTCTTCGGAGGCGTCGATGAGCACAACGCACACCTCGGCTGCGTCAATGGTGCCGCGGGTGCGCAAGCTCGCGTAGTACTCGTGACCCTGGGCGTTTTTGACCTTCTTGCGCAACCCGGCGGTGTCGATGAACTGCCACATCTTTTCATCCAGCTGGATCATCTCATCAACCGGGTCGACCGTGGTGCCGGCCGCGTTGTCAACCACCGAACGGTGCGACTTCGCCAGTTTGTTCAGCAGGCTGGACTTGCCCACGTTCGGGCGGCCAACCAGCGCCACGCGCCGCGGGCCGTCCGTGATCGAAGCCTTCGCACGCGGCTCGTCCGGGAAGAGACGCAGGATCTCGTCCAGCACATCGGCACCACCGCGGCCGTGCAACGCCGAGACCGGCCACAGGTCGCCCAGGCCCAGCCCGTAGAACTCCGCCGCATCGCCCCACTGGGACTCGGATTCGAACTTATTCGCCACCAAGATCACCGGTACAGGAGATCGCTGCAGGTTGCGCGCCATCACGGCGTCTGTCTCCGTGATGGCGGTTTGCGCATCGACCACCATCACGATCACGTCGGCGGTTTCCATCGCAGCCTCCGCCTGGCGCGCGATCGCGCCATGGATGCCGCGGGCGTTCGGGTCCCAGCCACCGGTGTCCTGCACCCAGAAGCGCCGCCCGCCCCAATCAGTTAAGTAGCTCACTCGGTCACGGGTGACACCGGGGTGGTCCTCCACCACGGCCTCTCTGCGCCCGATAAACCTGTTGACCAGACTCGACTTGCCCACGTTCGGGCGCCCCACGATCGCGACTGTGGGCAGGTTTTCCTCCACCACATCCGGGCGCACAATGCCGAAGGTTTCTTCGATCTCCGCCCAATCTTCGTCGGTGTAGTCGGTGAAATCGGTATCGTCGGCAAAATCAGCGTCACTGAAGTCGCTGGTGTCAAAGTCCGCGTCGTAAAACTCCGCGTCCTCGGGGCCAACGGCCTCCGGCGTGAGCGCTTCGTAGCCGGAAGCATCAATGCCCGGCTGGATAAATTCCGTTTCGGGTGCGTTGTCAGCACCGCGGTCCTTCGGTTCCTGGGTCACTTCGCGCTCCTTTCAATCAGGGCAATGAGGGTGCCGAGCACCTCGTCCGGAGCCATGTGCGAAGTGTCAATGACCTCCGCATCCTCCGCCGGGCGCAGCGGGCTTGTCGCACGGGAAGAGTCCAGCTCGTCGCGGCGCTGCACATCCGCCAGCACCGTTGCATAATCGGCGTCGCGGCCGGCAGCAACGTCCTGGTCGTAGCGACGCTGGGCACGCACCTCAGCCGAGGCGGTCATGAAAGCCTTCGCGGGGGCGTCGACAAGCACGACGGTGCCGATGTCACGACCCTCCACAATCGCGCGGTGCGCCTCGCGGGCGAGTTTGCGCTGCAACGCCACCAAATTCTCTCGCACCTCCGGGATCGCGGAGACTGCGGAAACGTTGCGAGTGACCTCCGGCCCACGAATCTCGGCAGCAACGTCCTCGCCGGCAAGCAGGACTTCCTTCGCATCGGGATCATCCGAGACCTGCAGCGGCAGGTCTGTCGTCGCCTCGATCACTGCCTGCGTATCTGCCGGATCGACGCCGGCACGAAGCACCGCAAGCGTCGCCACGCGGTACATCGCGCCGGTGTCGACGTACTTCGCGTCCAGGCGCTTCGCCAGCGCGCGGCAGGTGGTGGACTTGCCCGTTCCCGAAGGACCGTCGACGGCCAAAATCAGCCCGCCGCCAGGCATATTAGAAAGTTGTGCATTATCCATTTACATCTCCACCACCTTGTACAGCGAGGCCAGCTCGGAAGAATTCAACGCGCGCATCGAGCCCGGCTTCATGTCCCCCAGCTGTACCGTGTGCACCTTCGTGCGCACCAGGCGCTGCACCGGGAACCCGCACTCTTTGAGCATGCGGCGCACGATGTGCTTGCGCCCCTCGTGCAGTTCGACGCGTACCAGGGACTGGCCGTTGTGCACATCCACGATCTGCGCGTAGTCGGCCTTTGCCGTGCCGTCGTCAAGCACGACGCCCTCTTTGAGCTTCTTGACCAGGTCGCCCTTCGCCTCGCCCAGCACCGTTGCCAGGTAGGTCTTGGACACGTTGTACTTCGGGTGGGTCAAGCGGTTAGCCAGCTCGCCGTCGTTGGTCAACAGGAGCAAGCCCTCAGTGTCCGCGTCGAGGCGGCCGACGTGGAACAGGCGCTGGCCGGAAGCCGTGCGCTCGGACAGGTAGGAGCCAACTGAGGTGCGATCGAACTCGTCCTGCATGGTGGTCTGCACGCCGCGCGGCTTGTTAAACGCGAAGTACTCCAAATCCTCGTTGACATTGATGCGGGTGCCGTCCACGCGGATGATGTCCACGTTCGGGTTTACGCGCGTGCCCTGGACCTTGATGATCTTGCCGTTGACCTCCACGCGACCCTGGTCGATCATCACCTCTGCGTGACGACGCGAGGCAACACCCGCCTGCGCGAGTACTTTCTGCAGGCGGATCCCGTCCTTGTTCTGCTTGCGCGCCTTCGTTTCCGCGTCGTCCCACCAGTTGTCTTCCAGCGGGTGCGGCTCGTTGTGTTTTGCGTTGGCACGCCGTTTATCCAAACGAACGTGCTGCTTCTTCGCCGGCTTTGCGTAGGAAGGGTAGAACGGCTCGTCCTTCCCCGTATCCGGTGTGCCGTCTCGGCGAGCGGGAGGAGTCATGTGTGAATCCTTTACATACATATTGGGGTTGTGCGGGTGCCAAAGCGACACTCCGCGTGTTCGGGGCAGAGTCTACCAGCGTCAACCGGCGTCTACCAGCTGCTACCACGCGTCCTCGATCGCGTCGATATCCGGCAACAGCGGTGCCAGATCCGGCAGTCGCGACAGCGAATCAATCCCCAGCAGCTCCAAAAACAGCTCGGTGGTGACGTAGCGGTGCGCGCCGGTAGCCTCATCCGGATCGACCTCTGCAATCAGCCCGCGCAGCGTCAGTGTGCGCATCACTCCATCCACGTTCACGCCGCGTACCCCGGCAACCTGCGCGCGCGTCACCGGCTGGCGATACGCCACCACCGCGAGCGTCTCAAGCGCGGCTCGGCTGAGCTTCGATTGCGTCCCGTCCAGCACAAATGCCTCGACAGCGTCCGCGTTGTGCGGGCGGGTGTAGAGCCGCCAGCCTTCTTGCGTCTCCCGCAGCTCGATGCCGCTGCCGCGCGCGTCCAGTTCCGCGGCCCATTCGCGCAGCGCCGCGTCAACGTCCTCGCGGGTTGCATCGAGCACCCCCGCCACGGCTTCTGCCTCCACCGGCGTATCCACCACCAGCAGAATTGACTCCACGCGCGAGCGAAGCTGGGAAACCATCGGCATATCCATGCCCACATTCTATAAGGGGCCCCTGCTTGCCGACGCCCCACTCGTCCCCGCCGCTACGCCCAGTTACTCGCAGCGACAACCGCCGGGTCAACCTCCAGGCCAGTCCACGACACCTCGAGCGGTCCAAGCGCTTCGTCCTGCTTCGTCTCCACTGCGCGCGCCTTGTACAGCTCGAGAAGCGCAAGGAAGCGCCCGACAATTTCCATTGACAGCGCGCAGTCCTTCGTCAGCGAGGCGAAGCTGAGCCACTGGCTCGCCCCCACCACCTTGAGTGTCTCCAGAATGCGTCCCGCCTGCTCCGGTACCGAAACTTGCACCGCGTGCAGGTGGTCAACGCCGACTTCCTCGGGCGGCTTCGGCCGGAAGACGCTGGCGGCAAGCTGCGCGAAGCTCGCCGGGGTGTGCCCGAGATTGACGGGTGGGAGCAGGTTCGCGAACTGTTCCTCCATCGACACCGCGCGCGGGTAACGGCGCTGCGCGTGCTTCTGCCACTCGGCGAATTGGTCCGCCACTTGCTGGTATGCGCGGTACTGCAGCAGGCGGGCGAAGAGCAGGTCCCGGGACTCCAACAGTTCGAGATCCTCGATCTCTTCGTCTTCGCCGCGGGGCACGAGGCGAGCGGCCTTGAGGTCAAGCAACGTTGCCGCGACGAGAATAAATTCCGTGATCTCGTCCAGGTCCGCAGTCTCACCCAGCGCGCGGGTGTACGCAATGAACTCATCAGTGACCTCAGCGAGCGCAACCTCAGTCACGTCGAGCTTCTTCGAGCTAATCAGGTTGAGCAGCAGGTCGAAAGGCCCCTCGAAGTTTCGCAATACGAGCCGGAAGCCGGTGATTTCCGGCTGCTCGCCCACCTGCTGCTGCGGACGATGGTCTGCGGGATCAGCCACGCCGGTCTATGCCGTGCCCCGCTCAGTGCGCTCGAGTAGCTCGCGCGCGAGGTTACGGTACTGCTCCGCGCCCTGGGAGCGCGGCGCCCACGTAATAATCGGCTCGCCGGCCACCGAGGTTTCTGGGAAGCGCACGGTTCGGGTAATCACGGTGTCAAAGACTCGCTCACCGAACACCTCCACCACGCGGTCCATCACTTCGCGCGCGTGCGTCGTCCGACGGTCAAACATGGTGACCAAGATGCCAACGATGTCGAGGTCGAAATTGATGCGGTCGCGCACCTTCTCCACCGTATCGGTAAGCAGCGCAAGACCGCGCAGCGAGAAATACTCGCACTCCATCGGAATAATCACGCCGTGCGAGCACGCCAGTGCGTTGACGGTAAGCAAGCCAAGTGAGGGCCCGCAGTCGATGATGATGATGTCGTACTCGTTGCGCACCGGGCGCAGCGCGCGAGCCAGGGTGTGCTCACGCCCGACCTCGTTGACCAGCTGAATCTCCGCGGCCGAAAGATCGATGTTCGCGGGCACGAGGTCGAGACCGTTGACGTTCGAGTGCTGAATCGCGGCGTGGATGCTCGCGGTGTTGTCAAAGAGCAGGTCGTAGACCGTCACCTGCTCCTCATCGTGGGAGACACCGAGTCCTGCGGAAAGTGCGCCCTGTGGGTCCAGGTCAACCAGCAGAACCTTCCTGCCCTGCTCGGCTAAACAGGCACCGAGGTTGATCGTGGAAGTTGTCTTGCCCACGCCACCTTTCTGGTTCACCATCGACAGCACGGTGGCCGGGCCGTGCTTGTCCAGCGGCGCTGGCTCGGCAAATTCGCGGTAAGGGCGTCCCGTCAGGAAGGTTTTCTGCTCGGAGGCGTCGAACAGTGCGTCATCTGCCATTGTCGGTCCTTTCCCTTGAGCCGTAGCCGCAAACGTCCAGTGTCCATCTGTTGTCCATCTGTGCATCCACATCAGCGCGAGCGGCGAAGCGTGAAAAGTTCCGCCGTAACGCTTGACGCGTCCATCTTACAACGTTGGAATTATCCGCGTGCGCGAGCGCGGCGCACAAAGAAGACCACGATCAATGCCAGCGCGGCAAGCAGCGCCACGCTACCAATCACGAGCGGGACGACCGACCCACCTTTACTCGAAGAGTCAACGGTACCGCCTTGATCTTCGACCGGCTGGGCACGTTCATCGCCTTCTTCTGCCACGGGCGCGTTTGTCGCGGTGATTTCGGCGATGAATTCTGCCTTCCCGTCACGCACGACTTCCATGATGAATGGGCTATCCGGGGTCTCGCCCTCCGGGTAGGTCAGCGTGAGCGTCCGCTTGGACACGTTCACGTCGCGCTCCACGCCGGTAATGATGTTGCCCTGCCCATCCACGTAGCGAAGTTTGGCCCCCTCGCGGTCCGCGTTGGCGTACTTCATCAGGTCCCTCGCCTTGCGCAGCGAGACCTTAACTACCAGCGTGTTGCCGTCAATTTCGCCGTCAAAGGCAAGCCGCTTCGCGCCCGAAGTATCCACTTCTTCCGCCTTCTTCCGGTCCGCGCGTGCGGCCGCGGCATCACCACCGGCAGCAGCGCCTGTGCCGCCGCTTTCCGACGCCCGGCGGCCCTCGCCTTCAGCCTCGGGCTCGCCTGCTCCACCAGTGCTTCCCCCAGCACCATTGGCCCCCTCGGCCCCGTCGTCACTGCCGCCAGCGCTCTCGTCGCTCCCGCCATCGACCGCGGCATCGTCAGCATCGGCCGGCTCACCGGCCCCCACGGCGACGAGGTTGACCGTGGCTGTCATCCCTCCGGCGCTCGCAGGGACACTTGCCGTGGCCCCCGGCGAATCCGGCGCAGTCACAGTCACCTGCGTACCGCTCGAGCTCACCTGCCAGCCGCCGCTGGAATAATTCACGTCCACCGGCACCCCAAGGTCTACCGTGGTGGTTTCGCCGGCGCGGACACTCACCTCGGAAGGAATCATGGACTGCACCTCTGCCGGGTCCACGTCTTCGGGCAACTGTGCGGGCGCTATCGGCGCCGAGGCCAATGTCAGTGCTGCGACCGCGGCCGCCCCCAAGGACGCGCGCGCGGCAGTGCGAGAAATAGTCACGGGGTTGAAACCCTCCTGTCCGTGAGCGAGACAATGCATCATGCGCGAGAGTGCGCAAAACGGTTAATCTACACCCATTGCCTGGCAGCGCCTGACACCATCTATACAGCCAACCCTGAGCTAGGCGCGCGGATGCGCCTCCTGCCACACCTGCCGCAGGTTATCAGCGGTGACGTGCGTGTAAATCTGCGTGGTCGTGACGGAGGCATGCCCCAAAAGCTCTTGCACGGTGCGCACGTCCGCCCCGCCCTCCAGCAGGTGCGTGGCGAAAGAGTGGCGCAGCGTATGCGGCGAAATCTCTTTCTCAATCCCCGCCCTCTGCGCCGCTTGCTTCAGCACAGTCCAGGCGCTCTGGCGCGACAGCGCGCCGCCGCGCGTATTGAGAAACAGGGCGTGGCTCTTTCCCGTGGCAAACGCCGGGCGCACGCGAACAAGGTAGGCATTGACCGCGGCCTGTGCATGCTTACCGACGGGCACAAGCCGCTGCTTATTGCCCTTCCCGGTCACAGTGATCACGCCTTCGGAATCCTGCACATCGTCCACGTTGAGCCCCAACAGCTCGGACACACGGGCGCCGGTGGCGTACAACAGCTCTAAGAGCGCCCGGTCGCGCACACCAACGGGTGTCTCTGTCGGGCAGGAGTCCAGCAGCGCCTCGACTTCCTGCACGCTGAGCGTGTCGGGGAGCCTTTCCCCTTGCTTCGGGGGCGTGACCTCGGCAGCGACGTCCGCGTCGAGCACGCCCTCCGCGACGCCGAACTTATGCAGCCCGCGCGCAACCACCAGCGCCCGGGCGGCCGAGGAGGTTGACAGCGCCCGCGCGCCGTCGACGCCGCGGCGCAAGTCCGCCACGTACGCCTCCACGTCGCGGGCGGTGACTTGCTTCAAATCCGTGATGCCGGCGCGTTCCAGCCAGGTGAGGTAGCGGTTGACGTCGCGTCGATAATTGCTCTCCGTGTGCGCAGAGACCCCACGCTCGACGATGAGGTGGGTCAACCAACGCTCGGCGAGTGTGCGCGCGTCCACCTAGATCCGCTTCATATCCGGGCCGATCCCGGCTGCAGTGCGGCGCCGCGCCAGTGAGCTCGGGCGGTAGTCAAAGGGGGTGTCCACCGAGCGCGGGGCGGCGCGGCCGGCGGTGACCTCACTTGCCGCCAGCACACCGGCAATCGCGATAGAGTTGACGATTTCCCCGCGCATCACCGCTTCCCGCGCCTGTGTAATCGGCATCCAGCGCACGCTCATGTCGGCCTCCTCGTCCTCGGCCGGCGGGCGCGGCACCTCGCGCAACTGCCGGGCGAAAAATACCCGCACCGCTTCTTCCGCAAAACCGGGCGAGGTGACCAGATCGACGAGCACGGACCAGTCCTCAGCTTCCAGGCCAGCCTCCTCGACAAGCTCGCGCTTCGCGCAGGTCAGCTCGTCTTCGCCCGCCATATCCAGCAGTCCTGCGGGCAGCTCCACAAGACGACGGCCGACCGCGTGGCGGTATTGCTCGACGACAGCGATCTCGCCGGCATCATTCAGGGCCACCACGGCGACAGCGCCGAAGTGCTCGACGATTTCACGGTTCGCAACGTTGCCTCCCGGCATGTGCACCTGGTCGCGCCGCAGCGCAAGGATCGGAGATTCCGCGAGTAGCTCAGACCCGCCGACGGTGAATTCGTGCGTCATTCTAGGATTCCTGCTCCTTCTCGTCAGGTGTGGCGACACTCAGCACGGTCCTGATGCGGCCTGCTTCGGTCTCCACTGCCTCGACGAACGTGGCCTCTTCCAGCTCCGGGGCCCGCCACTGGTCCATGTCGCGCACGCTCAGCACCGTCGTACTGGTGCCGCCGAGTGCGTTGGCGAAGTCGCCAAGGAGTTGCTGGCCGAACTCCCCAGCCTCGCCCGGCATCGTGTCGTCGCCACTGGACTTCGCGGTGTCCCCGCCGACAATCACGATGGCGTCAGCTGGTACCACGTCGCCAGAAAAGTCTACAAAGCCGCCTTCGCGAAGCGCGTCGAGCACAAATTGGCGATCCCCTGCTGCGGCGATCCCCTCCCCAGTTTCCGGGTCTGCGAACAGCGCAGCACCAAGCGACTCACCGGCGTGTACTCCCGGCCGCCGCTGATCAACCGACAACTGCGCGCCCGCTGGCAAAGTATTCGCGATCAACGATGACAGGGCATCCGCCGAATCCTGCGAGGTGAACTTCTCCGTCAGCGCGATTTCGCCGGAATTTTTCGCCCCCGCCCGGTCGAGCAGCCAGCGCACTGCAGCGACATCTTCGTCAGAGACGCGAGCCGTGCGAAGTACGGTGACGTGCACGTCTTCACATGTTCCCTTGACCAATTGGGCCGAGTGTTCGCCGAGCAGACTATCTGCATCGTCGGCATAAGATTCCGCACGCTGCATCTCGCGCACCGACGCGGCGGAATCCTGCCCAAACGCTTCACCGTCGCTGCGCATCGCCGGGGCCAGCACGAGTACCCCTGCTGCGACGCCGAGTGCAATGCCCCAGCCAAGTCCAGTGACTACGAGTCCGCTTGAACGTCCTCCATCAGACATATGTTGGATACCCCTCTTCCGCTACTCGAACAGTCCCTGCACCGATAAGGCGATGCTGTTCCAGGTGTTGATTAGGTTCTCGCTAAAATCGCCCGGGCCGTACAGCCCCACGACCACGATGATCGTGGCAATGGCGACCAGGATGCCCAATATGGCCCACGCCCACGCCACCCCGCCGTTGGAAGGCAGGGCGTAAAGCTGCTCAATCACAGTCGAGTCCACGAGCTTGCGCCCCGCCTTCATCCGGGTGAGCAGAGCCTCGGGCTGCGTGGAGTCCGGATCTGCGAAAATCTGGTCGAGCTCCACCGCTTCTCCCACAGTGACGATCATGTCGGGGTCGTGGAACACGGCAAGCAAAATCGCCAGATCCGTCGGAGATTCCGTCGCCGCCGGAAAGGTCATCGCACCGACGCCTAAGTCCTGGATGCGCTCGAGTCCCGGTGCAAAGCCATCCGGCTCTGCGGGCAGGATCACGCGCGCGCCACTGCGCAAGCTTGTCGACGCGATACCCGTCGGGTCCCCAACGATATAGTCCGGCTCATACCCCATCTCCACCAGCGTGTCTGCAGCCTGCCCCACGCCGACGATCACTGGAGTGAATTCACGGATAAAGTTCTTGATCCCCTTCAGCCGCTCCCGCGTTTCCGGCCCGGGCGAAACCACCAGCACCTTCCGCTCGAGCATGGCGTCGCCGAGTTCAGGCACGCCGAGACCGTCGATAAGCAGCGGTGCCTCCGCATGGACGAACTCGATGGTGTTGCCGAAGTACGCCTCCATCTGCTCGACCAGGTGCCGCTGCGCTTCGGCGAATGTGCTGTCAAGATCAGCGCGCTGCACGAGCTGGGCCGAGGCCACTGCCTTCTTGCCGACGGTAATTGTGCCGTCGGTGCCAATCGTCGTCTTCTTCCCATCACGCAGCTTCTGCCGCGTGCCGGCGTCGGCGCCGATGGCTTCGAACATCGTCACCTCGGCGTCGGCAAGCAGATGCGGGCCGTAGTTCGGCATAGCACCAGTGGAAAACTGGGCCAAGTTCACGACCGCCTTCGGCTTGCGGGCGAGCAAGGCCTCGGCCTGCCTGCGGGTCATATCCGGCGAGTCGACGAGGGCGATGTCGCCCTCCTGCATGCGCGACAGCCCCCGCCCCTGGGCGGTGCAATCGCGCAGCGTGCCCGTCAACGAGGGCTGCGCAGATTCGGTATTCCGGGAAGCAACAGTCATGCGTCATATTGTGCACGCGTGACCTGCCGCTATGGTGAAGGCGCGCGGGAGCGTTAGGCGCGCATTTCCTGCACCTCGCGCTGCGCCCGCTCGAAAAGTTCGGCGGCGTGCGCCCGCCCCGTATCGGAATCGTCCATGCCAGCCATCATGCGGGCGAGTTCGTCGATCCGGGCCCCCGAATCCAGGCTGAGTACCCCGGAGGTCACCGACTCATCGCCAACGTCCTTCGCCACGTGCAGGTGCGTATCCGCATAGACTGCCACCTGCGGCAAGTGCGTGACGACGATGACCTGGTTATTGGCCGCCAAACGCGCAAGCCGACGCCCGATCTCCACCGCTGCGCGTCCACCGACGCCTGCGTCAACCTCGTCGAAGACCATGGTGGCTCCGCCGCTCGCGCCGGACAGAATCACTTCGAGCGCCAGCATGACGCGCGACAGCTCGCCGCCAGACGCGCTCGTCGCCAGCGGCTTCGGTTCGAGCGCGCTATTGGGAGCCAGCCGGATCTCTGCTGCATCGGCGCCGCGCGGG
Source organism: Corynebacterium sp. p3-SID1056 (assembly GCF_025152525.1). Taxonomy (GTDB): domain Bacteria; phylum Actinomycetota; class Actinomycetes; order Mycobacteriales; family Mycobacteriaceae; genus Corynebacterium. Next base: position 6,928 of record NZ_JALXXL010000005.1, on the reverse strand, counting down.
CCAAAATCGACCTGCACAATCTCCACGCTCAGCTGCGCTTTCGGCATGGCCAGCCCGTGCAGCTCCCCGGTGACGGCTTTTCCGAGGTCTTTCGCGGCGGCAACGCGGGCCTTCGTCAACGTCTGAGCGCGGGCCCGCATGTCCTTCTCCGATGCCGCGACGCGTTTCTTCAGCTCCTCGATCGCTTCGTCCGAGGTGTCGATCTGCGCCAGACGCTGCGCCGCCTTTTCCCGCCACGCCAGCACGCCTGCGATATCCGGGGCGTACTTGCGCGTCAGCGTCTTCAGCTCCTGCTGGCGCTGCAACAGTCGGTCGAGCTCGTCCGGGTCGCTGGGCAACTCCGCGACGTAACTGCCCAGCTCGGCGGAGACGTCGCCAAGCAAGCTCGCTATCTCGTGCATGCGGGTACCGAGCTCTTGCAACGCCGAATCGCTCGCGCCGTCGAGTGCCGACGCAGCACGGCCCACGAGGGAGGAGGCAGCATCCTCGTCGCCGCCATAGCCACCGGCCGCCTCCGGCCCGTCGATCGCTGTGAGTGCGGTCTCCGCCGCCTCGCGGAGCGCGTCGACGTCCTGCAGCCGGTTGATCGTGTCGACCAGCTCCGCGTCTTCGCCTTCCTGCGGGGCGATCCCGTCAATCTCTTCCAAAGCGAACTGGAGCCGATCCAGCTCCTGGGCCAGCTCCAACCGACGCTCCGTGCGCTCCCGCAAATCCCGCGCCGCTTCCCGCCACGCGCGGTATGCAGTGCGGTACTTTTCCACAAGCGCAGCGATTCGCGGGTCGAAGCGATCAACAGCAGCAAGCTGCTCATCCGGCGACATCAAACGTAACTGGTCGTTTTGGCCATGGATGGTCAGCAGCTCGCCCGACAACTCGCCCAGCGTCGCCGCAGGCACCGTCCGCCCGCCGAGGTGCGCCTTGGAACGACCCGTCGCTTTCACAGAGCGGGAGACGACGTATTCGCCATTTTCGTCCGCGCTCGCGCCAGCGCCTTCGGCAATGGCATCGACGCGTTGGCGTGTCTCCTCTGCGATCCCCGCGAGGCTGAACGCACCCTCAACAACGGCTTCTGTAGCTCCCGTACGCACGCGAGACGCGTCAGCGCGGCCTCCGGTGAGCAACCGCAGCCCGGTGACGACCATGGTCTTGCCCGCGCCCGTTTCGCCGGTGAGCACGGTCAGACCTGGTGCAAGCTCCGCCGAGGCTTGAGAAATCACACCGAGGTTGCGAATGGCAATCTCTGCCAGCATGCATGCTCCTTTTTAAAAATCAGTAGCGGGGCCCACGCCACCCTGAGACGGGCAATTGGAACTTGTTGACCAGTCTGTCAGTGAACGGGCGGTCATCAAGACGGACCCACCGTACCGGGCGGCTGCCGCGGATAACTTCCACTCGCGACCCAGCCGGCATGGCAATGGAACGGAAGCCATCCATAATCACCACGGCTTCGCTGGTCGTCGGCTCGGATTCCACAGCTACGGTCGAGCGCGGGGAGACCACCAATGGTTTCGCAAATAGTGCGTGGGCATTATTGGGCACGACCAAGATCGCGTCAAGCGCCGGCCACATCACCGGACCGCCGGCGGAAAAGGCATACGCGGTCGAGCCAGTCGGCGTAGAAATTAACACCCCGTCGCAGCCGAACGAGGACACGGGCCGGAAATCCACTTCCAAGGTGGCGTCCAGCACCTGTGTCCGGTCCACGTTTTCGATACTGCACTCGTTGAGCGCCCACCCACGGCCCAGCTCGTTGTCCGATGCGTCGCGGACGAGCACATCAATGGTCATGCGCTCTTCAACACGGTAAGAACGCTCGATTACCTCATTGATGACCTGCTCGAGGCTTTCTGCCTCGCCCTCCGCGAGGAAGCCGACGTGGCCAAGGTTGATACCCAGCACGGGAATGTCTTGCGCGTGGGCGTAGCTCGCCGCGCGCAAAAACGTGCCGTCGCCGCCCAGTACCAAGACAAGCTCGCAACCTTCCGCCGCGTTGTGCCCGCCTGGGACCTGCTCAAGTTTCCGCAGCTCAGGGTCCTGATTGATCGGGCTTTGAGTATCCTGTTCGAGGAGCCGGACGCGCAGGCCCGCGTCGGTAAGCAGCCGCGCTGCCGTCGCCGCGGATGAAATGTTGTCTGGCCGCGAGTAGTGCGGCACCAATAGGATCTCGCGCGTGGATGTCTCACTCACGTGTCTTTTGGCCCTTCCTCTACTGCATGACTCACCAGCGTCTGTAGCTCGTCTGCAGCAAGTGTGCTCGCACCGCCGTCCTTGATGAGCCACAGGAAGTATTCTACGTTGCCGCTCGGTCCGGGGAGCCCGGACGCAGTCACCCCTTTCACACTCAATCCGAGTGACTGTGCAAAGTCCGCGACATCGGTGGTCACTTCGGCACGCAAGCTTGGCGAACGCACGACGCCGCCGTGCCCGAGACGATCCTTGCCCACCTCGAACTGCGGCTTGACCATAGGCAGCAAGTCCGCGCCTTCGGCCATACACGCCGCGATCGTCGGCAGCACCAGCTTCAGCGAGATGAAGGATAGGTCACCGACCATCAAGTCGACTGGCTCTCCGAGCTGCGCAAGCGTCAGGTGGCGGATGTTCGTCCGGTCCAATACTCGGACCCGCTGATCATTCTGCAGCCGCCAGACCAGCTGCCCGTAGCCCACATCCACGGCGATGACTTCCTTCGCACCGCGCTTGAGCAATACGTCTGTAAAGCCGCCTGTCGACGCCCCCGCATCCAGCGCCCTGCGCCCTGCCACCTCAAGCCCTTGCGGTGTGAAAGCCTCCAGTGCGGACAGCAGCTTGTGCGCTCCTCGCGAGGCCCATTCGTCCTCTTCATCTACGTCGACTTTGATGGATACGCCCGGTTCGACCACCGTGGCGGGTTTCTTAGCAGGAAAGCCACCAACGGTTACCTTGCCCTCTTTGATCCAAGCCTGTGCCTGCTCGCGCGAGCGTGCGATTTTGCGGCGTACGAGCTCTGCGTCGAGCCGTCTGCGTCCGGGAGCCACGTTTGGTTCCCTCTCCTTTCCTAGTTCTCGCGCAGCGCGTCGCTTAAAACGTCATGGGCGCGGGCGAGCTGCGACGCTTCGTCGACAAGCGAATCGGCAGGCTCCGCGAGGATCTCTTCAACGCGCTCGCGCACCTCCTGGGGGTTGTGCTGCGTTGTACGCGGGTCGTGCGGTTTCGGGGCACTCACGCTACCACCACTTGGCCACCGCGGCCTCGGCCGACGCAGACTCTGCACGAACATTGACCGGAGGAGTTGGCTGCGACCAAACGACCTCGAGCGCCGTCAACAGCGCGTCGTAACTGGTGGACTGTGCTGTTCCACCGCTCAATACGAGCGCGTCGCCGTCCATCCGTGCCAAGAAACCGCCGTGGGGACCCGGCTTCAAGCACGCAGGATCCGCAGCAAGGCCGCGCATGTCCTCCGCGATATAGGTCGGCCGCTGCTCAGGCGAGGCTTGCAGCAGGGTGTGCGGGCCCGACACGCCAGTGAGCACGTGCAGGGTGGGCATACCAGCGGCGACACCTCCGGCGAGATCGGTATCCAGGCGATCACCGACGCCAAGCGGAGCTTGCGCACCGATACGCTCAACTGCCTGGTGAAACATCGCAGGTGCGGGCTTTCCCGCAGACGCGGGAACCACGCCGGTTGCCGACGTCACCGCGGCAATCATGGAACCGTTGCCCACCATTAGCCCACGCTCCATGGGCAGGGTCGTATCCATATTCGAGGCGAGGTATTCCGCGCCAGCGCGGATGGCCAAAGCTGCCTCGGAGAGTTCGGCCCATCCAGTTTCTGGGTTATGGCCGTGCAAGACGACCTTCGGGTGCTCATCTGCGGAGTCGACGAGGCGGTAGCCGGCCTCCTGGACAAGATCACGGAAAGACTGCGCGCCGAGCACAAGCACCGGGTCGCCCGGCCGTAGAGCGTCAGCGGCGAGGCCGAGCGCAGCTTGCGCTGAGGTCAAGACGTGTGCCGCGTCAGTGGGCAAGTCAATCTCGGCGAGCATCCGGGCTACTTCGCCTGCTGAACGGGACGCGTTGTTCGTGATGTAGACCGCAGTGCAGCCAGAGGCGTTGATGGCCTCGACTGCATGCGGGATAGCGCGCCCGCCCTCCCACACGGTGCCATCGAGGTCTAAAAGCAGCGCGTCGTGGAGGTCTTGCAACGTCGCAGACATGAGCTACTTCTTCCTCCTAGCTCAGCTCGCGGACACGTTCAGCGGCGTCCGTCATGCCCTCGGCATCGGCTTCAGCGACGGACTGGAACCATTCCTTCGCTTCGTCCTTCCGCCCAACCGAAAGCAGCGCCTCTGCGTTGGCGTAGGCAAGACGCAGTTGAGAAATAGTCTCCGGCGTCTGCGTCGGTTCAAAGCGCGAAAGCGTCGCGAGAGCAGACTCGTGCTGCCCCAAGTCGTGCCGCGCACCCGCCAACACGATGCCGAGCTCGATGCGATCGTCAGAGTTGAGCTGACGGGCCTCCGGAGTGCGCCCGAGTTCGAGCGCCTTTTCCGGCCGGCCAAGACCACGCTCCGCGTCAGCCATCACAGCCAAGAGCCCCGGTCCGCCGCTCATGCGACGAGCCGCGCGCAGCTCTGAAAGAGCTTCCTTCCACTCCCCGGCGTGGTAGGCCACCACACCGTTAGTTTCACGGACGACCCCGACGCGGCCGGCGCGGTTTTTCGCAGCGCGCGCGTGTCGCAGCGCGAGCTGCGGGTCGTCTTCGAGCACCTCGATCGCCATCACCATATGCTGTGCGACGCGGTTCGCGTTGTCCTTAGACAGCACACGCAGGTCTTGAAGCACAGAACGGTCGAGCTCATTGATGTCGATGCCGTCCGGCAGATCCGGCTCCGCGGCCTTCTTGGCCATACGATCTTCGCGGAACCCCTGTCGAGACGGATTCGACCGGTCATGGCGAACCTTCTTGCCGCCAAAGCGATCGTCACGCCCGTGGCCCCTGCTACCACGGCGCCCACCCGGCTTACCGCCGCGGGGCTTTGCTCCACGACGGTCACGACCACCGCCGTATCCGCCTTCGCGCCTATGCGACGAGTGCTTCTCTTCCGACATCAATGCCCTTTCTTTTGCGTTCAACTCATTATAGGAGGTTTACGGGCGCGGCCTGATGTCGGCGGCAGCCTGCGTACTTGCTGCGTACTTGATTCCACTGGTGTGACGCGCCATTGACGCTAAAGGGGTGCGCGCGCGTTCGGCGTGTGGCGGTGTCGGCACGGCACGCGGGTTGCGGCGGGGTGTGGTCGTGGTGTGATGGGAATGATGTTGCTTTGGGGACCCAGCGCGTCTGGGGCGCTGATGGAGACACATCCGGGCTGATCCATCATTCAGACAGGGGTGTGCTGTACAGGTCGGTAGTCTACGCACAGACCCTGGATGAGTCGCGGGATATCGCTTCAGTTGGTTCAAAGGGCCCACCATCAGCGAGCGTTACACCACACTGGGGCGCGACTAAGATACCTTTTCATATGCGGAACACGATGTGAACAAGAACGCCATCGTGTGTGATTGGTTGCCCATGACGAGGGCGGCCCAGGGGGGCCGGAGCGTCGTTAATAGATTGCATTCTTAATTATGATGCCGGGCCACCTCTCGCAGATTTCCGCTTTGCCCACTACCTGCAGACTGGACCCATCGGGGAACACCGTCCGCTCGTCAATCGTTGCTCCATCAAAAGTGTTCGCGTCGCAACTACACCCGTTTAAATTCGCTGCGACAAGAATCGCGCCTCGAAAATCGCACTCCTCTAATTTTGAATCCTCGAAAAGGGACATGCTCAAGTCGCACATCGTGAAGTCCGAACCACGCATATCGGCTTGTTGAACGATTAATGCGTTGACGTGTGCATGGGAAAAAGTGCACCATTTCAGACTCCCACTGAACGTCGTCGAATCGAGGTACGCACCTTTGAAATTCCCCTCGTCCAACACGCAGTTGTTGAATTCGGCGTAATTCAGGCACGCACCCTGCCACATCAACCCCGATAGTCGGGCACCGCGCACCCTCACACCCCTCAGGTTGATATCCGAGAAATTCACCCGAACTTGCGCATTTCGCACCCCCGACCCGGGAGCCAGCGATGCCCAGCTGTAGTTAGGGGAAAATTCATCCCAACTCGCAGGTGTGGGTATGCCAGCCTGTTCGCCCTGCAACGGGGCGCTCAACCTTGCGGAAAGACCCTCGAAAGCGGCGATGCGGGCGCGCAAAGTCGGATCCTGGCCCTGTTGTTGAGGATCGCCTGAGTGAATGAAAGTGATCAAAACATCAACGATCTCCTGTAACCGACCCGTAACAGAGCCGGGGTCCAGCGCTGCCCATTCATCAGCGATATGAAGCAAATCAAACACTGACGCTAGACGTACGAGTGATGACCTTGATTTGAGCCCTTGGCAAGAATGGAAGAACCGCTCATCAAGCTGTCGACTTGAATATAATAGCATTATCCTGATAGTTAGAGGCGCAGTTGGTTGTAGAGGTTGACAAAGTTAGGACAGCGAGAACCCGTTGACTGAAAGAAGTCGCCCACATCGTCGCCACCGCAAAAAGGATTCCACCAATCCTCTTTCGTGTTGATGCGGCGTGAAGTAGATATGTATTTTTGCCATAAAAGGTACTTTATCTTAAACGGGCTATCACATGGCGTCTTCTTGAGAAACGGTCAGAAGTGGCCTCACCCTACCGTTCTCTATGACTGGGGTGCCTCAGTTCCTTTAATGGCTCGGCGTGCACTCGTATCATGAGGGCTTTTAGCGCCCTGGGCAAACACCCCTGAACCGCGCGCTCATTACAAACTCATTCCACCCCCCTGGGGTGCCGGCCCACGCCCACACACCCCGGGGCATGACAAAAGCACCCCGCCTGGGACCATAGAGGGTCCTGGGCGGGGTGCTTATGATTT
>NZ_JALXXL010000004.1 GCF_025152525.1 Corynebacterium sp. p3-SID1056 | reverse complement strand
TAATCGCTCGCGGCAACGAGAAAATACTTAACCACCTCCACAACACACACGCAAACCAGCAGCACAACCCAGGTTTTCACGCAAAAGAAAAACGCCGTTGCCTCTCTTACACGAGAAGCAACGGCGTTGCAGCGCTACAGCCCTAAATCTTCTTGGCCCCAGCGAAGTTCTTCTTGCCGCGGCGCAGTACAAGCCAGGCACCATGCAACAGGTCATCGTCCGACGGTGTCCACTCTTCGGACTCGACACGCTCATTGTTCACGTAGATGCCGCCTTCCTTGATGGACCGGCGGGCCGCGCCCTTCGACTCCGACAAACCAGCGCCTACAAGCAGGTCGACGATGGAGGTCTCGGCGTCGCTGAATTCGAACACTTCGGTCGCGGAAACTGCGGAGGCGAGCGTTTGCTCGTCTAGGTCGCGAATTTCAGCCCGGCCGAACAACGCCTGCGAGGCGAGCTCTACGCCTTCGCGGGCCTTCACACCGTGGACCAGGTCCGTCATTTCCTGCGCGAGCCGCTTCTGGGCCTCACGTTTGAAGGGACGTTCTTCGACCTCCACCGCGAGGCGATCGAGCTCCTCCTGATCTAGGAAGGTAAACCAACGCAGGTAACGGATGACGTCTGCGTCAGCGGTGTTTACAAAGTACTGGTACCAGGTGTACGGGCTGGTCATCTCGGGGTCGAGCCACAAGGAGCCGCCACCAGTGGACTTGCCAAACTTCTTGCCTTCGGAATCCGTGACAAGCGGCACGGTCAGTGCGTGGACCTGTTCGCCGTCCATACGACGGTTGAGGTCAACGCCAGCGACAAGGTTGCCCCACTGGTCGCCGCCGCCTACTTGCAGTACGCAGTCGTGGTTGCGACGCAACTGCACGTAGTCGTTTGCCTGCAGCAGCATGTAGGAGAACTCGGTGTAGGAGATGCCATCGTTTTCCAGGCGGCGCTTGACAGTGTCGCGGCTGAGCATGGTGGACAGGGAGAAGTGTTTGCCCACGTCGCGCAGGAAATCAATGACGGTCATGTCCTTGATCCAGTCATTGTTGTTCACTAGCAGCGCGGCGTTTTCGCCCTCAAAGGAGACGAAGCGCTCGAGCTGGCTCGAAATGCGATCTGCCCAATCAGCGACCGTGTCGGAGGAGTTCATCGTGCGCTCCCCCACGTCTCGCGGGTCGCCGATCATGCCGGTAGCGCCGCCGGCCAGCACGATCGGACGGTGGCCAGCTTCCTGGAAGCGGCGGAGCATGAGCAGCGGGACGAGGTGTCCCGCGTGCAGCGACGGGCCCGTCGGATCAAAGCCGCAGTACAGGCTGATCGGTGCCTCGGTCACGGTCCGCAGTGCCTCCAGGTCGGTGGACTGGTTGATCAGTCCGCGCCATTCAAGCTCATCAACAATGTTCGTGCTCATAGGTAGTTTCTCTCGATTCTTTCGTGGTGTAACAGGGCTGGACGCAGCGCGTGGCTACGCGGACGGTGCGGCCGGATAGTCCTGCGCCTCGTCGATAAGGAGCACCGGGATGCCGTCGTCGATGCGATAGGCAATGTTGAGGCGCTCGTTCACCAGCAACTGTTCATCTTCCTTGTACGTCAGCGGGCCCTTGTCCTGTGGGCAGGCCAGTACGTCAAGGAGTTTCGGATCGAGACTCATGGTACTCAAGCTTACTGGTACGGGTTCGTGGATGGAGTGTCGGGATCGGTTGGTGGGTCCAACGCTGCGTCGTCAAGCGAGATTGGCCCTTTGAGCGCCTCTTTGAGGTAGGTGGCCTGCGATTCGAGCGCGCGCAAATTGTTGTCCAAAATGCCCTGCTTGACCCGGTCGACGGCCTTCGTCATGGTGTCGAGGGACTCCATGCACCACAGGGAGGCATCCTCCCCGCGGTACAGCGGGGAGTTGAGGTAGGTGGTCACGACCTCGGGGAAGTAAATTTTCGACACGTTGTACACCGTTTGCTGGTGTTCCGGTGTCGCATTCAGATCGTCCCAGCGAGAGAGCACGAAGCGGACCGCACCTTGCAGGGCGAGCGCCTCGTTGTACACCGGGGGCGGGACATTTGCCCGGTGCAGCTTCGTCAGGTTCTCCTGCACCTCGGCGTCGATGAGAGCCTGCGTCGGGACACTCGGCTCCAGGGCCTTCTGCTCGCGCGAAGGGGTCAGCAGCGCACCCGCGCCGTACGCCGCGGTGGTGGCGACCAGCCACGGGATCACGCCCGCAGCACCAACCAGACCAAGCACAATGAAGAGGCCCGTCATCAGCGCCGCGGCAATCATGCCGACCTGGTTCTTGCGCGAGCTGAAATACTCCCACTTATTGGTAGCCACGGATCTCCTTAAACATCTCGGCCAACTCTGCCTGCTGCGCGTCGAAAACTTTACCCCCCGTCAGCTCCGCAAGCTTGTCCATTTCAGCGCGTTTCGCCTCGCCGTACAGAATGACGAACACGGGGATGCCTGCCCACTCGTCGTGCTGGGCATACTCGGCTGCGAACTCATCGTAAAACGGCGGCACGGTCGCCTCACCGTCGGAAAGCAGCACGATCGTCGGCGCACGGAACTCGCCGCCCTCCTCGTTGCGGCGCAGCTCAGACTGCTGTTCCAGCACGCCCTTCAGGGCTCCGTAGGTGGCGGTGTAGCCGTCGGCTTCGAGGCCGTCGACGAACCCGCTTAGCGTGGCGCGGCTTTCTGGATCATCTTCGGAAAGCGTCGCGGTCACGCCGTCGAGCAGTTCGCTGTTGAAGGGCCGTAGGCTCACCGATTCCCGGTTGCGGAAGGAAACATCGCCTGTCGACGTCGCGGCAGAGCCCCCAATGAGCTGGCCCATGATGGCCTTCAGCGAATCCATGCGCTCCCCCTGCATTGACCCGGAGGTATCCAGCAGGAAGATGGACTGACCCGGGCGGCGGAAGTCGTCGTTGTAGCGCTCCAGCAGGGTGCGCGCCACGGCCTCATTGGCTGGGTATTGCAGGTCGATCGGATTCTGGTCAGACAGCTCCGCTGGCAGAGCGTCTACCGGGAAGACCGGGCGACGGTAGGTGTCTGCGACTTCCTGCTGGTGCTCCTCGAACCACTCGGCCAGCTCCCGCACTGTGTCTGCGGAGTCTTCGTGCTGCGGCGTGCGCAGCGTACTCAGCGGGTAGTCGGCTGTGATCGTGCCGTCTGCGGGCACAATCACCTCAAGGTCGAGCCCGTCCTTCTTCAGCTGGTGCAGCGTGGACTCGTAGTTGAAAATGCCGTCGGCTTTCGACGGGTCGGCGCGGAAGGTGTCCGCGAGCCACCCAGACGAGCCCGAGGACAGGGTCTGGGCGGAAAAGAACTCCGCCAGCTGCGGGCCCACCGCGTCAAGGTCCTGCTGGGAAAGCGCCACGCCTGTGTCCGCGAGCGAGGTAGCGGCGGAGACCACGGTGGAAAACCCGGAGTTCGAAGCTGTGGGGTCCGTCATGCCGAAGGTAAACTCGCCGTCCTTCGCGGCCTGGGCAAGGTCTTCCCAGGTGGGCGGGTTGTCAACCCAGCCGTTGGAGCGAGCGATTTGGCTGCGCAGCCCAATCGCGATCGGCGAGCTCGCCAGCGGGTACTCCTCCCCCAGCGCATCCGCCGCACCGATCAGGTTGGCGTAGCGGTTCGTTGCGAACCAGGTCGCGTCGTACGCCCCGTCCAGCTCACCGGCCTTGAGCGCCTGCGAGTTCTCCAGGGTGCCGCCAAGGTAGGTCACCTCGATGTCGGTGCCCAGCTCCTCGCCGGCCTGCTGAATTAGCGGTTCGAGGTCTTGCAGCTCAGTGGCCGCCACGATGTGCAGCGGCTTGTTTTCTCCCAGCTGCGGGAGCTGGTCTAGCGCCGAGCACCCGGATGCGACCAGCGCCAGCATCAGCGTGGTGCAGAGGGCAAAGATTCTCTTCATAGGGTTGCCTCCTCGTTGGCGGGCGGTTGGCCGCCGTAGCGCTCGCCCACCCCGTCAAGCAGCTGCTCGAGCTGGTCGAAGGTGGGTGGGTCGACGCTGTTGACGTAATCGGACGGCGCGGGCAGGCCGTGTGCTTCAAGCTCTTCTGCCAGCGAGCCACTTTCAGCCGGGCGGAAGCCGTGCTTGGCGGCCAGCTGCTGCAGCTCCGGGTCCGTGCTCAGCAGGCGTCCAAGCTCTTTGCCTCCGTCGGAGATCCCGACGATGCCGTGGTTGGCCACCACAGTGGGTTCAAGTCGCATGAGCACCATGTCCTCGCGGATTCGCGAGCGCTCCTTCATCTGTTCGCCGAGGAACTGCGCCTCGTACACCAGCACCAGTGGCATGGAGCCCATCCCCTGGCTCAGGTAATCCCGGAACGGTGCCGAGGAGGAGGATTCGGAGTATCCCTGGCCCACGAAGAACGGGGCAATCTTGTCCACCAGCGCATCAGGCGAGATGCCGGGCTCTTCCTCCTGAAACTGCCACGCCAGCAGCGACAGGTACATCGCCGCTGAGTTGGAAGTACGAATATCCGTGGTGTTCACTTGCACCTGGCGGGGCGAGGCGTAGCCATCGCCGAGGTCGCGCCAGCGTTTCCCCTCTTCCACCAGCTTGATGTAGGCAGCCATGTCGAAGGCATAGCCGCCATCGGTGCTGTGAACCACGCCTTCCCGCTCGAGCATCTCCGCCAGCGGCTTCCAGCTCGCAATGGCCATCGGGGTAAAGAAGGGATAGTCCACCGAGTAGTTGGATCCCAGACTCTTCACCTTCTGCGCAGCCGGGCCGGACGAGGGAAAGACAAAGTCCTGCTTCTCTAAGTCAGTACTCGTGGCGATCTGTCGCGAGCCCGCGGTTGAAAACTCGACGGTGTAGCCGAGCTTCTCCAGCCGCTCTTTGACTTCCGGGTCTTCGAAGTAGTCCCGCTTTTCCGAGCCGATCACGCCGCGCACAGTGGTCGTACCCGAGCCTCCCCCAAGCCCGAAAAACCCTCCAGAAGACTGGGAGTCTCGCGCGCTGTAGACCGCATAGCCAGCCAGCCCGAGCAGGATGCAACCCAAAACAACCGAAAGCACGCGAGATCCGCGCTGCTTTCGGTTGTTGCCGTTCGAAACAGTCATGCACCCAGCATAGAGTGCGCTAAGTCACTTCGCAGGGGAAAGGAGTGTCACCTAGCCACGCACGGGCTTCTCAGCCCATGCGCGGAAGGCTGCGTTGGCTTCCGCCACACGCTCGCGCTGCTCTACTACTCGCACCTTGGCGGTGCCGCCACGCGTGTCTCGGGAGGCCACTGCCCCATCGATGGTGAGCACCTCGCGCACCTCGGGCTTCAGCCGCTTATCGACGCCCGCGAGTTCCTCGTCCGTCAAATCCACCAGATCCACGCCGCGCTGCTCGGCGATACGGACACAGGCACCGGAGGCCTCGTGGGCTTCGCGGAAGGGCACGCCCTGGCGCACCATCCACTCAGCCAAGTCCGTCGCCAGGGTGAACCCGGCCGGGGCGAGCTCGCGCATCCGGTCCTCGTGGAACACCAGCGTGGAGACCAAACCTGTCATCGCTGGCAGGAGGATACGGAGCTGGTTGACAGAGTCGATCACCGGCTCCTTATCTTCCTGGAGGTCGCGGTTGTACGCCAGCGGCATCGCCTTGAGCGTGGCCAGCAGACCGGTGAGGTTGCCCAACAGGCGCCCGGTCTTGCCGCGGGCGAGCTCCGGTACGTCCGGGTTCTTCTTCTGCGGCATGATCGACGAACCGGTCGACCACGCGTCGTCAAGCGTGATGTAGCCAAACTCCGGCGTCGACCACGCGATGAGCTCCTCGGACAGGCGGGAGATATCCACGGCGATCTGCGCCAGTACGTAGGCGGTCTCCGCCGCGAAATCGCGCGACGCGGTCCCGTCGAGGGAATTGTCGGTCGCGGAAGCAAAGCCCAGCTCGGTGGCAATCGCCTCCGGGTCCAGGTGGAGCGAAGACCCGGCCAATGCGCCGGAGCCGTAGGGCGAAACCGCGAGGCGTTTGTCCGCATCTTGGATGCGCTCAAGGTCGCGCAGCAACGGCTGCGCGTGCGCGAGCAGGGAGTGCGCGAGCAAGATCGGCTGCGCCGCCTGGAAGTGCGTCTTGCCCGGCATGATGGCGTCCGGGTGTGCCGCGGCCTGCTCCACAAGGGCGTCGATGAGGCTGCTGACTTCGACAGCCACACCACGCAGCGCATCACGGCACCACATGCGGAACATCGCGGCGACCTGGTCGTTGCGGGAGCGGCCCGCGCGCAGGCGGCCGCCAACCTCGGGGCCGACGCGCTCAATGAGACCGCGCTCCATCGCGCCGTGGACGTCCTCGTCCGTCGGCGCCGGAGCGAAAGTGCCGTCGGCGACGTCTTTGCCCAGCTGATCCAGGCCGGCAAGCATGGTGTCCAAGTCGGCGTCGGAAAGCAGGCCCGCCTTGTGCAGCACCTTGGCGTGGGCCTTCGAGGCCAGCACGTCATAAGGTGCGAGCACCCAGTCGAAGTGGGTGGACACGCTCAGGGCGAACATCGCTTCCGAGGGTCCACCCGAGAAACGGCCGCCCCACAGCGCGCCTTCGTTCGTCTTGTGCTGCTCCATACCTATCCGGCTCCTACTTCTGCGCGCCCGCTTCGCGGTCACGCTTGTTGGCGATCTGCGAGCTCAGGCCGTGCAGGCGCACGAAGCCCTTCGCCAGAGTCTGGTCGAAGGTGTCGCCGGTGTCGTAGGTGGCCAGGTTGAAGTCGTAAAGCGAGTGGTTGGAGCGGCGGCCGTTGACCGTCGCCTTGCCGGCGTGCAGCTCCATGCGGATATCGCCGGTGACGTGCTCCTGGGTGGACTCGATGAACGCGTCGAGGGAGCGCTTCAGCGGGCCGAACCACAGGCCGTCGTAGACCTCTTCGGACCAGCGGGCGTCGATAAGCCGCTTGTAGCGTGCGAGCTCACGCTCGACGGTGACGTCCTCCAGCGCCTTGTGGGCAGTAATCAGGGCGATTGCGCCCGGTGCCTCGTATACCTCGCGGGACTTAATGCCCACCAGGCGGTCCTCCACCATGTCGAGGCGGCCGATACCCTGCGCGCCGGCGCGGCGGTTGAGCTCCTCGATGGCCTCGAGCACGGTCACCTTGCGGCCGTCGATAGCCACGGGCTTGCCGGCCTCGAAAGAGATGATGACCTCGTCCGGGGCGTTACCAAGCGCCGGGTCCTCGGTGTAGGCGTAGAGGTCCTTTGTCGGCGGGTTCCACAGGTCCTCCAGGAAGCCGGTTTCGACGGCGCGGCCCCACACGTTCTGGTCGATGGAGAACGGGGATGCGGCGGACTGCTCGATCGGCAGATCCTTGCCCTCAGCGAACTCGATGGCCTTGTCGCGGGTCCACGCGAAGTCGCGCGCAGGCGCCACGATCTCCAGGTCAGGGTCCTGGTTGAGGAAGCCGACCTCAAAACGGACCTGGTCATTGCCCTTGCCGGTGCAGCCGTGGGCAACGTGGGTACCACCGTGCTGCTGAGCTGCCTGCACCAGGTGCTTGACAATCAGCGGGCGTGAAATGGCAGAGACCAACGGGTATTCCCCCTGGTACATGCCGTTGGCCTTAATGGTGGGCAGGCAGTACTCCTCAGCGAACTCGTCCTTCGCATCGACGACGACGGATTCGACCGCGCCACAGTCGAGCGCACGCTGGCGCACCGAATCCATGTCCTCGCCGCCCTGCCCCAGGTCGAGCGAAACAGCGACCACGTCAGCGTCAAGCATTTCGCCCAGGTAAGGAATGGCGACGGAAGTATCCAGACCGCCGGAGTACGCGAGAACAACGCGATTGCTCATGAGAAGAAAGCTCCTTTGCTTTTGGTGTGCATAAAGTTCAATAAATGACGCTTGGCTAAGCGTACCCCGGCGCACTCGCCCCCGGGGTAACCGGCGTCAGTGGTCTATTCGTTTGCCGGGTGGACGTGCCCGAAGACTTTCACGCCCAGGTCTTTGCCGGTCAGTGGCTCGCGTGCGAGCACGAAGATGGTGTCGTCGCCAGCGATGCAGCCGACCACCTCGTCCAAGCCGACGCGGTCGATGTAGCTGGCCAGGTACTGCGCCGCCCCTGGGGGCGTGCGCAACACGGTGGTGTTGCCCGTGTAGTCAACGGAGACGACGAGCTCCTCAATCATGCGGCGCAGCTTCTCCCGCGGCCCGGACTGCACCACGTTGATCGCACCGGTATCCGAGGTCACGGTGTAGTAGGCACGGCCGCCGCCCAGTGGGCGGATCTTCTTCGCCCCGAGCTCATCCAAGTCGCGCGAGAGTGTGGCCTGGGTGATCTCGATGCCGTCGGATTGCAGAATCTCGGAGAGTTGCGCCTGCGAGGACACACGCGTCGAGCCAATGATTTCGAGGATGCGCGCCTGCCGCGCGGTACGAGAGACGGGTTGGGTCATGCGCGTTCCTCCTGGTGTGCCATCAGCCAGGCCAGCAGCGCCTTCTGCGCGTGCAAGCGGTTTTCCGCCTCGTCGAACACGCGGGAGGCCGGCCCGTCAATGACTTCCGCGGTCACCTCGTTGCCGCGGTACGCAGGCAGGCAGTGCAGGAAGATGGCGTTGTCGCCGGCGCGGGACATGAGCTCCGCGTTGACCTGGTACGGCACAAACGGGGTGCGGCGGTCCTTGCCGTCGTCCTCCTGCCCCATCGATACCCACGTGTCCGTAATCACGACGTCGACGCCGTCGACCGCCGCGAGGTCATCCGTCACGGTGACCTCGGCACCGGTTTCGGCCGCGCGCGTGCGCGCCCGGGCGACAAACTCCTCCTTCGGGTGGAAACCCTGCGGTGCCACGATCGCGATGTCTACCCCTGCGGTGGCGAAGCCGAGCATGTAGGAGTTCGCCATGTTGTTGTCGCCGTCGCCGAGGTAGGCAGCGCGAAGGCCGTGCAGCTTGCCGAAGTTCTCCTCGATCGTCTGCAGGTCCGCGAGAATCTGGCAGGGGTGCAAATCGTCCGAGAGCGCGTTGACCAGCGGCACCGTCGCGGTCTCAGCCATCGCGTGGAGGTTGTCGTGGGCGTAGGTGCGCCACACGATTGCGTCGACGAACCGCGAAAGCACCGCTGCGGTGTCCTGATAGGTCTCCCCCTTGCCCATCTGCGAGTTCGAGGTATCGGTGATAATCGCGTGCCCGCCAAGCTGCGTGATGCCCACGTCGAAAGAAAAACGAGTGCGCGTCGACGTCTTGTCAAAGAGCACTGCGACTGACTTCGGTCCCGCGAGCGGCCGGTGTGCAAAGCGGTCGCGCTTCATGTCTGCTGCCAGCGCGAGTACCTCGGCCTGTTCTGCCGGGGTCAGATCGTCGTCGGCTAAAAAGTGCCTGGTCATCCTAGTTTCCTTTCTGCTGCTGGTCAGTCGCGTCCCGCAGCGCGAGCGTGAGCGCCTCAAGCGCGGCGTCTATGTCTTCATCCGTGATCACCAGCGGCGGCGTCAAGCGCAGCACGCTTGCCGACGGGGCGTTGACAATCACCCCGTGCTTCAGCCCTGCCGCCACGGTCTCCTTCGCCACCGGCTGCTCGAGAACGGCCCCAAGCATAAGTCCGCGGCCGCGGACTTCGCCTACCCCGTCAATCGACGCGAGCCCTTCGGCAAGCTTCTCGCCTTTGCGGCGCACCTCAGCGAGGAAGGCGTCGTCGATCGTCTCCAAGACGGCGTTGGCGGCAGCACATGCGACCGGGTTGCCGCCGAAGGTGGTGCCGTGGCTGCCCGGAGTAAACAGCTGTGCCGCCTTGCCGCGAGCGAGCACCGCGCCGATCGGCAGGCCGCCGCCGAGCCCCTTTGCCATGGTGACGACGTCAGGGAGGATGCCCTCGTGCTGGAAGGCAAAGAACTCGCCGGTGCGTCCAACGCCGGTTTGTACTTCGTCGATAAGCAAAAGCGCGCCGCTTTCATCGCAGATCTCGCGCAGGCCGCGCAGGAAGCCCTCCGGGGCGGGGATCACGCCTGTTTCGCCCTGGATCGGCTCGACGATGATCGCCGCGGTCTCCGATGGGTCCTTCGCCACGAGCGCGCGCACCGCGTCGAGGTCGCCGAAGTCGAAGTACTCGACGCCCGCCGGCAGCGGCTCGAAGGGCGCGCGCTTTTCCGGCTGGCCGGTCAGCGCCAGCGACCCCATCGTGCGGCCGTGGAAGCCGTGGACCGCGGCGAGGACCCGGGAACGGCCGGTCAAGCGAGCAAGCTTGAACGCGGCCTCGTTGGCCTCGGCGCCGGAGTTGCAGAAGAACAGGCGCGCGCTCTCGTCGCCAAAGCGCTCCTTCAGCTTCGCAGCGGCGGCGACGACCGGGGTCGAACCAAAGAGGTTCGACACGTGCCCGAGCGTGTTGATCTGGCTGCTCACGGCCTCAACGATGGCGGGGTGCGCATGCCCCAAGGAGTTCACGGCAATGCCCGCGAGCAGGTCGATGTAGTCATTCCCGTCCTCTCCAGTGACGTGAGCGCCCTTGCCGCCGATAAGCGTCACCGGCGGCGTGCCGTAGGTATTCATCAGCGTGGCGTTCCACGCGTGTTGCGTTGCTTCCTGGGTCATGCGGTTTCATCCTTCCTAAAGACGGTGCCTTCGGGGTACTCGTTGACGTCGTAGGTTTCCGGCAGCACCATCGTGCCGATGCCCCCGATTGTGAGCAGCTCCAGCAGTACCGAGTGCGCGATTCGCCCGTCGATGACGTGTGCAGCCTTGACTCCACCGTTCACGGCGGTCAAGCACGCGCCCATCTTCGGGATCATGCCTGTATCCAGCTTCGGCATCATCGCGGCCAAATCGTCGGCCTTGATTTTAGAGAGCAGCGAATCCTTGTCAGGCCAGTCGGTATAGAGGCCCTCGACGTTGGTGAGCACGACCAGGCGCTCGGCGCCGATAGCCGCGGCCAGCGCACCGGCGGCTTCGTCCGCGTTGATGTTGTAGACGTTGCCGTCCGTGCCAGGGGCGATGCCAGAGACCACCGGGATGCGGCCGGCCTCGATGATGTCCATGACCGCAGAAGGGTTGACGTCAGTGATCGTGCCGACCAGGCCAATATCGGTAGGCGTGCCGTCGACGTCGACGAAGCGGCGCTCGGCGGTGAACAGGCCCGCGTCCTCGCCGGAGGTGCCGACCGCGTACGGCCCGTGCGAGTTGATTTTGCCGAGGAGGTCGCGGCCCACCTGGCCGAAGAGCACCATACGCACCACGTCCAGAATCTCCGGGGTGGTCACACGGAAGCCGCCGACGAAATCACCGCCGTCCAAGTCCAGCCGCTTGAGCATCGCGGAGATCTGCGGCCCACCTCCGTGCACCACCACCGGCTTCGCGCCGACGGTGCGGAGAAAGACCATATCGGCAGCGAACGCGGCCTTGAGCGACTCGTCAATCATGGCGTTGCCGCCGTACTTCACCACCACGATCTTGTCCCGGTAGTGCTGCAGCCAGGGCAGCGCCTCGGCCAGTACGTGGGCGCGCGCCTCGCTCGTCAGCGATTGCAATGCGCTATCCATATTCATCCTCTATTCCTGCGCTCTCCGTCGCTTAAGAGCTGTACGCGGAGTTGATCTCCACGTAGTCGTGCGACAGGTCGGTGGTGTGCACCGTGGCGGTACCAGGCCCGCCGGTGCCTAGGTCAACGAGCACGTCGATGTCAGCACCGCTTAAGTCCACGTCGCGCGCGCCGGGGGTACCGGTCGAGTCGATGCAGACTGCCTCGCCGTTAAAGGAGACGGAGATTTTATCCGGGTCCATCTCCGCGTCAGCCATGCCGACCGCGGCAAGTGTGCGGCCCCAGTTCGGGTCGGAGCCGAACATCGCGCACTTAAAGAGGTTGTCACGGCCGAGCGTGCGCGCGGCGTTGAGCGCCTGCTCGTCGTCGGCGGTACCGGTCACGGTAATGTTGACCCGCTTGGTCACGCCCTCCGCATCGGCCTGCATTTGGCGGGCAAGCGAGTCACAGACGTCCAGGATGGCGGCATCCAGCTCCGCCTGATCGGGGGTCGTCCCACTGGCCCCGTTGGCCATAACGATCACCGTGTCGTTTGTCGAGGTCGACCCGTCGATGTCCACGGTGTCGAAGGTGACCTTGGTGGCCTTGCGCAGCGCTGCGTCAAGCGCCTCCGGCGTCGCCTGCGCGTCGGTGGTAATGCAAACGAGCATGGTGGCCAGCGACGGTGCCAGCATGCCTACGCCTTTGCCCATCGCGCCGACCGTGAAGCCATCGCCGGAGTACACGGCCTCCTTGCGCACCAGGTCCGTGGTCAAGATCGCGTCGGCAGCGGCCTGCCCGTGAGCCGCATCGAGTGCGGGAACGAGCGCGTCCACTCCCCCTTTGACCTTGTTCATGTCCAACAGCTCGCCGATCAGCCCCGTGGAACACACAGCAACTTGGGCTGGCTCCACGTCGAGGGCCGCGGCAGCGTAGGTCTGCGCCTCGCGGGCATCGGCGTCGCCTTGCGCGCCGTTGCAGGCGTTCGCGTTCCCCGAGTTGAACAGCACAGCGCACAGCGCGCCGTCAGCCACCGCCTGCTGCGTCAGCTTGACCGGCGAGGCCTTCACGCGGTTGCGCGTAAACACCGCCGCCGCGTCGAAGCGCGGCCCGTTGTTCACCACCAGCGCCATATCCGGCTTACCGGAGGGCTTGATTCCGGCCTGTGCTGCGGCTGCGGTGAATCCCTGCGGGGCGGTCACGCCCTGTGCAATGTGCGTAGTCATAGTTCTATTGTTCTCTTTCTCGGGTGCTGTCGGAGTGGGTTTATAGGGAATCGTCCCTTTTCGGGGGCCTTAGGGGGCCACCCCCTGTCGCGGGAGCCCGTCCGTTTCCGCAAACCCGAGCGCGAGGTTCATGCACTGCACGGCTGCGCCGCCGGTGCCCTTGGTGAGGTTGTCAATCGCCGAGGTCATCAACACCACGCCTGCCCGCGTATCCACCTCGACCTGCACGTGGCACATGTTCGAGCCAACGACGTTTTGGGTCTGCGGCTGTGCGCCCTCCGGCAGCAGGTGGACGAAGGGCTCGTCCTTGTACGCGTCCTCGTACGCCGCGCGGACCGATTCCTGCGTCGCGCCCTGCGCAAGCGGGGCCGTCACCGTGGTGAGGATGCCGCGCGGCAGCGGCGCAAGCACCGGCGTAAAGCTCACGTTGACCGGCGCGTCGGTCACCTCCGCAATATTCTGCATAATTTCCGGCGTGTGCCGGTGCGTGCCGGCGGTCTTATATGCCTTGAGCGAGCCCATAGTCTCAGCGCCGAGCATGCCTACCGACGCCTTCTTGCCCCCACCAGAGACGCCTGTGATCGACACGATGCGCAAATCCGGGGCACATACGCCCGCAGCCACCGCCGGTAGCGCCGCCAACGTTGCACCCGTCGGGAAACAGCCGGGCACCGCGATCCGGGTCGCCTGCTGCAGCGCTTCCCGGTGACCAGGCATCTCTGGAATGCCGTACGGCCAGGAACCCGCGTGTTCGCTGCCGTAGTAGTGCTGCCACGCGTCCGCATCGCGCAAGCGGAAGTCGGCGGCGCAGTCGATCACGACTGTGTCCGCCGGGAGCGCCTTGCCGATCTCGGCGGAAAAGCCGTGTGGGAGGCCCAAAAAGACCACGTCGTGGCCGCTGAGAATCTCGGGCGTCGTGCGCTCGATCACGCGATCAGCCAGCTCCGGCAAATGCGGCATGAGCTCGCCGACCCGTTGGCCCGCGTTCGAGTTTCCGGTAAGTGCGCCGATGGCCAGCGCGCCTGATTCATAGGCCGGGTGACGCAAAAGCAGGCGGAGGATTTCTCCGCCTGCGTACCCGGTCGCCCCGGCAACTGCAACGTTCAGTGTCATACCGACACCCTACGCTTTTATGCAGCCGAATGCAAATTATTCACCCATCGTCTTAGGCGCGCATCTCCGCACCGAAACGCTCCTTCGCAGCCTCCGCCGCCGCGAGGCGGCCCTCCGAAGCCTCGTCCTCGGTCAGCGTGCGATCCGGCGCACGGAAGACCAAGCCGAAGGCCAAGGACTTCTTGTCCGCGCCGAGCTGCTCGGAACGGTAGACGTCGAAAAGCGTCACCGACTCGAGCAACGCCCCCGCACCC
Source organism: Corynebacterium sp. p3-SID1056 (assembly GCF_025152525.1). Lineage (GTDB taxonomy): Bacteria > Actinomycetota > Actinomycetes > Mycobacteriales > Mycobacteriaceae > Corynebacterium. The sequence goes on along the minus strand of NZ_JALXXL010000004.1, from coordinate 198,132 downwards.
TGCGCGACGACCTCACGCACCTGCTCTGCGGGCACCGCATCATCGACGACCAGTGCGATGTCCTGGTGCAGCGCCGGATACGCCGACAGCTTCGGTGCCGGCAGCTCCGTGACGAAAGGCAGCGCCGAGAGATCGAGCTCCATGGCGCACACGCGCGCCGGCAGCTCAAGGGCCTCGAGGATCTGTGGATGCAGCTCGCCGGCGTGGCCAACCACCGTGCCGCCGACGCGGAGTTCCGCGCAGCGGCCGGGGTGCCACGGCAGGTGCTGCGCCGCAGCGACCTCCAGCTCCACGCCAGCCGCGCGGGCGACCACGCGCGCGGACTCAACGGCATCCGCCCAGGTGTACGCGCGGGCCTCGCCGAGTGGGCCTGCCGCCTCGGCAGCACCGACCGCCACCGTCGCCGCGTGCAGCGGTTGCTCGGGCACAGAGGCAACAAGCTCAGCGATCGTTGCCTCGTCCGGGCGTGCAGCGACGCTCGGCAACGGCGAAGATTCGGCACGCTTGAAGCTGGTCTGCGCGACCGAGTACAGCGCCAGGTTCGCCTTGCCGCGCGCGACGTTCTTACCCACGGCCTCCAGCATGGACGGCAGCAAGGTCGTCGCGAGGACGCCGTAATCACTGTCCAAGGGATTTTGCACACGCACCGTGTTGCGGCGCGGATCTTGCGCATCCAGTCCCCAGGTGTCGAAGGTGTCGTTAGCAATGAACGGAGTCGGGATGATCTCCGCGTAGCCCGCGTACGCCAGCGCGTGCGTCACCGCGCGGCGGCGCTTTTGCGCCGGGCTGAGCCCACGCCCACCGCGCGGCGTCGGCAAGATCGACGGGATAGCGTCAAGCCCCTCGAGTCGCACGATCTCTTCGATCAACTCCACGTCCTCGTTCAAATCCCCGCGCCATGTCGGCGGGGTGACCAGGAAGCGCGCGTCTTCCGGCACGACGTCGCAGCCGACCTCCTTCAGCCGGCGAGTGATCGTCTCCGCGCTGTAATCCACGCCGATCAGCTGCGAGGGGTGCTGAGCCCCAAGCGCGATTTGGCTGCGTTGCGGCACCTCGCCCACCAGCGTGCGTCCAGCAGCAATGGTGCCACCGGCGATGTCCGCGAGCAGCGCGCAGGCCACGTCGAGGGCAACCTCCACGAGCGCCGGGTCGACACCACGCTCGAAACGACGTGAGGACTCGGAGCTGAGCTTGTGGTGGCGCGCCGTCTTCGCCACGGTCAGCTCGTCCCACGACGCCGCCTCAAAGTAGACGTTCGTCGTGGTCTCGGAGATCTCGGAGGTCACACCGCCCATCACGCCGGCGAGCGACTGGATACCGGCCTCGTCTGCAATGACCACGTCGCTGTCCCGCAGCGTGCGGGTGGTGTGGTCCAGCGTCTCGAACTCCTCGCCCGCCTGCGCATTGCGCACAGTGAGGTTGCCCGTGATCTTGTCCGCGTCGAAAGCGTGCATCGGCTGGCCGAGCAGCAGCATAACGTAGTTGGTGACATCGGTAGCGGCATTGACCGAGCGAATCCCCGAGAGCATGAGCTCGCGCTGCATCCAGAACGGCGCCTTTACCTCCGGGTCGATGCCCTCGACCTTTGCCAGTCCGAAGCGGGAGGCACGGGTGGCGGGATCGAGTGTGACGTCGATAAGCGAGCCCTGGGCCGCGGGCACTGCCGAGGTGTCGATGCCGGCGATGTGCGGGTCCTGCGCGGGGTCGGCGAACGTGAGGTCGAAGGCAGAGGCAAGCTCGCGCATCAGACCGCGCGCAGAGAGCGCATAGCCGCGATCCGGCGTGATGTTGACGTCGAAGATCGTGTCGGCGAGCTGCAGGATCTCGCGCGCATCGTCGCCGGGCTGACCAAGGCCCTCGGGCAGCGTGATGATGCCGTCGCTCTTCTGTGTCATCCCCAGCTCGGCCGCCGAAGCCATCATGCCGTTGGAGATGTGGTCGTAAGTCTTGCGCGCGGAAATCTCGAACCCGCCGGGCAGCACCGCGCCCGGAAGCGCGACCACGACGAAATCACCCAGCGCGAAGTTGCGCGCGCCGCAGATGATGCCCTGCAACTCGCCGGTGCCATTGGCATCGCCCACGTCCACCTGGCAGTAGCGGATCGGCTTCTTAAACCCGGTGAGCTCTTCAATTTCGGCAACGCGGCCGAGCACCAACGGACCGGTCGTTTCCTCGATCGGCGCGTAACCCTCGGTCTCGAACCCAACGCGCACGAAACCGGCGTCGAGCTCCTCGTCGGTCACACTCCAGCCCTCGTTGCCAGCGCCGCGCAGCAGGCGGGTGAGCCAGTTCTTAGAAATCAGCATGCTTTACTCAAAACTCCTTCTCGCTACCTTGCGCCTGCTGTTATGCCTGTACACCGAACGGCAGGGTGAAGCGCACATCACCCTCGACCATGTCGCGCATGTCCGTCAGCCCGTTGCGGAACTGCAGCGTGCGCTCAAGCCCCATGCCGAAGGCGAAGCCCTGGTACTCGGCCGGGTCCACGCCGACAGCGCGCAGCACGTTCGGGTTGACCATGCCGCAGCCGCCCCACTCGATCCAGCCGGCCCCGCCCTTCTTGTTTTCAAACCACACGTCAACCTCAGCGCTCGGCTCGGTGAAGGGGAAATAGTTCGTCCGCATACGGGTCTTCGCGTTTGGGCCAAACAGCGTCTTCGCCAGGTGATCCAGCGTCCCGCGCAGGTGCGCCATCGTCAGCCCCTTGTCCACCGCAAGCCCCTCGATCTGGTGGAAGACCGGAGTGTGCGTGGCATCAAGCTCGTCGGTGCGGAACACGCGGCCGGGGCACGCGATATACAGCGGCACGTCCCGCTCCAATAGCGAGCGCACCTGCACCGGAGATGTGTGCGTGCGCATGACCTGCTTCGAGTCCGCCTCACCAATGTAGAAGGTGTCCTGCAGCGTGCGCGCCGGGTGGTCCGGGATGAAGTTCAGCGCGTCGAAGTTGAAATACTCCGCCTCAATCTCCGGCCCGTCCGCGATCTCCCAGCCCATGCCGACAAAAATGTCCGCAATTTGCTCGCTGAGGGTGGTAATTGGGTGCATCGCCCCCACCTGGCGGCGAGTGGTGGGCAAGGTAACGTCGACGGCCTCTTCCTTGAGCTGCTGCTCGCGGTACTCCGCCTCGCGCAGCTTGCGCAGCTGGGCATAGCGCTTTTCGACGCGCCCCCGCGCCATATTCACCATCCGCCCCGCGTCCTTGCGCTGGTCCTTCGGCAGCGTGCCGAGCGAGCGGCGTGCCTGCGGAATAAAGGCTTTCTCCCCCAAATGCTGCCGGTGCGCCTCCTCCAGCGCGGGCAAGTCGGCTGCATGCTCAAAGGCCTCGATGGCCGCCGCGGCAGCGGCGTCGAGCGCCTCCTCGGTCAGTTGGATCTCGGGAGTCTCGGACACTCTCGTCCCTTCCACTTCTCAGGTGATAGTTAAAGCGCACACCAGCATACCTGCGTTGCCGTGCACCGCCGGGACACGGGCCCGCGACTGCCCGTGTGCTTAAAGCGCCTTCGAAGACTCCCACATGCACATTGCAGCGGCGGTAGCGAGGTTGAGCGACTCGGCGCTGCCTTTGATCGGAATGGACACGCGGTGATCCGCCAACTCCAACAGCTCCGCAGATAGCCCGTGGGCCTCGTTGCCGAACAGCCACGCCGTCGGGCGCTGCAGTACCTCGCTTGCTTGATCCAGCGGCACTTCGCCGTCCATCGCCGTGGCGACGATCTGCAGCCCCTGCGCCCGCAGCTGCCCAATGACATCCTTAATGTTGCGCTCCCGGGCCACTGGCAAGTGGAACAGCGAGCCGGCCGAGGCGCGCACCACCTTCGAGGACTCCGGATCCACCGTGTCGCCGGCAAAAATCACGGCGTTCGCACCAGTCGCGTCGGCGATACGCACGATCGTCCCCGCGTTGCCGGGATCGTTCGTCTCGACGCCCACCGCGACAAACTGCGGCTTGCCGCGCAGCGCCGCACCCACCGTCCACAGCGCAGGTGTGCACACGGCAAAGATGCCAGTGGTGCTGACCATATCCGACAAGTGCTTCGCTGCCTGGTCCGTGATCGCGTGCGTGTACACGTCCATGTATTCCGCCGTAGTGACGATCTCCGCGAACTCATCGGCGGCGCGTTCAGTGACAAACAGGTCTGTGGCCGCTCCTGTGGCCACCGCTGCTTCGACGGAGTTCTCCCCCTCGACGAGGAATTGCTTCGCTTTCCTACGGGCCTGCGCACGGTGCAACTTCGCCGCGTTGACGACTCGCGGGGTGCGCTCAGTAAAGGGTTGGGAGAAATCGAGTGCCATGCCCTCACACTCTACTCACCTCTAGCGCAACAACGGCACGCCGTCTGCGTCCTCCCTAAAAGTACCGCTGCGTGTGCACACCATGCACAGGTCCACGATGACCCACAGCGCCAGCGCAAACCAAAATACAAACCCGAGAAGCACAGCTGTCGTCAGCCAGCCCGCCGCATACAGGCCGAGTTGGATAAGTCCGCGCTTGGTGTAGCCGGTGTAGAAACTGTGCGCGCCGAAGCCGCCCAAGAACAAGCACAGCAGCACAGTGATCACCCACGACCGCGGCTGCACGGTTGGTTGGGGCTGCTGCCACGCGGGGGCCGGTGCGCCATTATTCACCAAGCCGTCTTGTGCGTCGAAGGCGTATGGCGACGGTCTCTCGCTGGCCTCACGGCTCCAGTTGCTGTAGGGGTTCGTCATGGCACACAGGATACACAGCGCTGCGATGGGCCTCGAGAAAACGCGAAACGCCCACCCGCGGTGCAGGTGGGCGTCGAGAAGCGAAGGCGAGTTACGCGGCCTTCGGAGCGTTCACGTCCTCCGGGAGGGCGTTCTTGGCGATCTCGCAGATAGCGGAGAAGGCAGCGAAATCGTTGACGGCAAGCTCGGCAAGGATCTTGCGGTCGACCTCGACCTCGGCCAGCTTCAGGCCGTGGATGAGGCGGTTGTAGGTGATGTCGTTGAGACGAGCAGCAGCGTTGATGCGCTGGATCCACAGCTTGCGGAACTCGCTCTTGCGCTTACGACGGTCGCGGTACGCGTAGGTCTGGGAGTGCAGCCACTGCTCCTTCGCCTTGCGGTACAGGCGGGAGCGCTGGCCACGGTAGCCCTTCGCAGACTTGAGAATCGCGCGGCGCTTCTTCTTGGCGTTGACTGAACGCTTCACACGTGCCATGAGTCAAACTTCCTTTACGTTTTGAGGTATATGTGCGGTATTTGGGTGCGCTGGCGACTTAGGCCTTGCCCAGCAGGCGCTTGACGCGCTTCTGGTCTGCGCGGGCCACGTCGGTGGTGCCGGACAACTTGCGACGACGCTTCGAGGTCATCGACTCGTTGAGGTGGCGCTTACCGGCCTGCTCACGACGCAGCTTGCCCTTGCCGTTAACCTTGATGCGCTTTGCGGTGCCCTTGTGGGTCTTCTGCTTCATGGTAAAAGCCCTTCAGAGTTGAAAAATGTGTGCTACTTCTTGCCCTTGCGAGCCGGCCCAAAGACCATCGTCATGTTGCGACCGTCCTGCTTCGGGCGGGACTCAACCACGCCCAGCTCGCCGATGTCGTCGGCGAGACGCTCAAGCAGACGGAAGCCGAGCTCCGGACGGGACTGCTCGCGGCCGCGGAACATGATGGTGACCTTGACCTTGTTGCCCTTCTCCAGGAAGCGTTCGACGTTGTTCTTCTTCGTCTGGTAGTCGTGCTCATCGATCTTCGGGCGGAACTTCTGTTCCTTGACCACGGTCTGCTGCTGGTTCTTGCGCGCTTCGCGGGCCTTCTGATCCTGCTCGTACTTGTACTTGCCGTAGTCCATAATCTTGGCTACGGGCGGCTTAGCCTTCGGCGCTACCTCGACGAGATCGAGGTCGGCGTCGTATGCCAACTTGCGGGCGTCATCCGTGCGGACGATGCCCACCTGCTCGCCGGACGGACCGACAAGGCGAACTTCCGGAACGCGAATGCGTTCGTTGATTCGAGCTTCAGCGCTGATGAGAACTCCTAAAGACGAGAATTACAATGTGATCGCTACCAAACCCCAAGCGATGCTCGTCCCACACGAAAAACCCGCTAGGCCTTGCAGACTAGCGGGAGTTCATCCATACAGGCACATAGACAGGCGTGACACCTGACGACGTACCGTTGACCCGTATCCTACGCAGCAGTCGTGCCGCGCGGCTTGGGGTGGGAGTAACTCCACTTGCGGCCCGTACACCTAGAAAAGGAGCACTGGGCGGTAGTGCTTCGACACATTATCACCTACGCCAGGAAAGTCAAAATCACCGCCCACCAAAGGCTTTTAGACGAGCACGCGCTGTAGGTACTCACCGGTAAAGGAGCCCTCGACCGTCGCCACGTCCTCGGGCGTGCCCTGTGCAACGACCGTGCCGCCGCCGGAACCGCCCTCCGGGCCCATATCGATGATCCAATCCGCAGACTTGACCACGTCCAGATTGTGCTCGATCACCAGCACCGTGTTGCCCTTCTCTACCAGGCCGTTGAGTACCAGCATGAGCTTGCGGATGTCCTCGAAGTGCAGGCCCGTCGTGGGCTCGTCGAGAATGTAAATCGTGCGCCCGTTGGAGCGCTTCTGCAGCTCGGTGGCGAGCTTCACGCGCTGCGCCTCTCCGCCCGACAACGTCGTCGCGGACTGGCCGAGGCGTACGTAGCCCAAGCCGACGTCGACAAGCGTGGCGAGGTAGCGGTGAATCGACGAGATCGGTTCGAAGAACTCCGCCGCCTCGGCAATGGGCATGTCGAGGACCTCGGCGATGGTCTTGCCCTTGTAGCGCACTTCGAGCGTTTCACGGTTGTAGCGCGCTCCCCCGCATACTTCGCAGGGCACGTACACGTCAGGCAGGAAGTTCATCTCGATCTTGATGGTGCCGTCACCGCGGCAGGCCTCACAGCGCCCGCCCTTGACGTTGAAGGAGAAACGCCCGGCCTTGTAGCCGCGCACTTTCGCCTCCTGGGTCTCGGCGAAGAGGTTGCGGATCTTGTCGAAGACGCCGGTGTAGGTCGCCGGGTTCGAGCGCGGGGTGCGCCCGATCGGACTCTGGTCCACCTGCACAAGCTTGTCCAGCGAGTCGAGCCCCTCGACGCGCTTCACGCGCCCCGGTACCTGGCGCGCGCCGTTGAGCTCGTTTTGCAGCGTCTTCGCCAGAATCTCGTTGACCAGCGTGGACTTGCCGGAGCCTGAGACACCGGTGACGGCAACGAGCAGGCCAAGCGGGATCTCCACGTCGACGTTTTGCAGGTTGTTCTCCCGTGCGCCGACAACCTTGATCGTCCGTTCCCCGTCCACCGGTCGCCGGGTCGCCGGGACCTCGATCTTTTTCCGCCCTGCGAGGTAGTCACCAGTGATGGAGTTCTCGGCCTCTTTGAGCCCCTCCGGCTCGCCTTGGTAGACCACTTCCCCGCCGTACTCGCCGGCGCGCGGCCCGATGTCGATGAGCCAATCGGCCTCGCGGATCGTATCCTCATCGTGTTCCACCACGACCAGGGTGTTGCCGAGGTCGCGTAGCTTCTTCAGCGTGGCGATCAAACGGTTGTTGTCGCGCTGGTGCAGGCCAATCGACGGCTCGTCTAGGACATAGAGCACGCCGGCCAACCCGGAACCAATCTGCGTGGCCAAGCGGATACGCTGCGCCTCGCCACCGGACAGGGTGCCCGCGGACCGCGCCAGAGTGAGATAGTTTAAGCCCACGTCGAGCAGGAAGTGCAGGCGCGCCTGGATTTCGCGCAGCACCGCACCAGCGATCATCTCCTCGCGGTAGCCAAGCACGAGGTTGTCCAGGTACTCGGAGGCATCCTCGATGGACAGCTCGGTGAGCCCGGCGATCGAGCGCTCTCCGTGCGTGGTCGAGTCGAGCCGCACTGCCAGAATCTCCGGTTTCAGGCGCGCGCCCTTGCATGTTGGGCACGGCACCTCGCGCGTGTACGCCAGCAGGCGGTCTTTCTGCGTGTCCGTCTCTGCTTGCTCGAGCTTGCGCTCGAGGTATCCGATCACGCCCTCGTAGGCAGCGTTGAAGGATCGCTGCCTGCCGTAGCGGTTCTTGTAGCGCACACTCACCTTCGTGCGTGAGCCCTGTACAAGGTGCTTCTGCTGCGTCTTGGTCAGCGAAGAAAACGGCGCGTGCGCGTCGAAGCCTTCCTCCTTGGCAAGCGCCTCGATCAGCCGCACAAAGTACTTCTTGTTTGGGCTCGAGTTCCACGGCTGGAACGCATCGACGGCCGGGGCGTCCGGGTCCGGAATGACCAGGTCCGTGTCGATCTCCTTGCGCACGCCCAGGCCATCGCAGGCTCGGCAGGCGCCGAAGGGCGAGTTGAAGGAAAAGGCGCGCGGCTCGTACTCCTCCACGTCCAGCTTGTGCCCGTTGGGGCAAGCCATCTTCTCGGAGAAGATCTGTACGCGCTCCGGGTCATCGGGCTCCAGACCGACGAAATCGAAGCCGACCAGCCCGTCGGCAAGCTTGAGCGCGGTCTCGACGGAGTCGGTGAGGCGCTGCTTCTGGCTCGCCTTGACCTGTAGTCGGTCGACCACTACGTCGATCGTGTGCTTAATCTGCTTCTCCAACTTCGGCGGATCCGTCAGCTGGTAGGTCTCACCGTCAACGTTCACACGCGAGTAGCCCTGCGCCGCGAGATCTGCGAACAGGTCTTGGAACTCGCCCTTGCGCTTGCGCACAATCGGTGCGAGCACCTGGAACTTCGTGCGCTCCTCGTATTCGAGGATCTGGTCCACGATCTGCTGCGGGGTCTGCCGCTGGATCACCGCGTCGCACTGCGGGCAGTGCGGCGTACCCGCGCGCGAGTAGAGCAGGCGCAGGTAGTCGTAGATTTCGGTGATCGTGCCCACGGTGGAGCGCGGGTTACGGTTCGTGGACTTCTGGTCGATGGACACCGCGGGGCTCAGCCCGTCGATGTACTCCACGTCAGGCTTATCCATCTGCCCGAGGAACATGCGGGCGTAGGAGGACAGCGATTCCACGTAGCGCCGCTGGCCCTCAGCGAAGATCGTGTCAAAGGCGAGCGAGGATTTGCCGGAGCCGGAAAGCCCAGTAAACACGGCCATCTTGTCGCGCGGCAGGGCAATGTCGACGCCCTTGAGGTTGTGTTCGCGCGCGCCGCGCACCGTGAGCCATTCAGCCACGTCACCACGTCCCTTCCCGGTTACGTTGATTCTTCTTCAATCCTCGAAGCTACCAACACCTACCAACTCCACCGCGCCCCGGCCTATTCCATTGATGTCTACGCTGGGGCACATGGCTTTCACCTTGCACCACATTTCCGTGTCCGAGATGGACAACAACTGCTACCTCATTTGTGCCGGGGACAAGGGGCTGCTTATCGACGCCGCTGCGGACCCACAGGCACTCCTCGGGCTCGCCCGCGACGCCGGCGTGCAGATCACCGACGTGCTCACCACCCACCGCCACCACGATCACACCCGCGCGCTCGTCGAGGTGCTCGAGGCGACCGGGGCGCAGCACTGGGCCCCTTTCCTGGATGCACCGGCGCTGCCCGCCCCTGTTGACCACGAGCTGCGCGACGACGACGTCCTCGAATTCGCCGGGCACCGCTTCCCCGTGTGCATCCTCCGGGGCCACACCCCCGGCGGTGCCGCGCTCGCGGTAGACATCGACGGGGTACCCAACCTTTTCGTCGGCGATTCCCTGTTCCCCGGCGGGCTGGGCAAGACTGCCTCTGAAGGCGACTTTGTGCGGCTCTACAAGGAGGTCAAAGACAAGCTTTTCGCCGTCTACCCCGACGAGGCGATCGTCTGGCCGGGCCACGGGAAGCCGACCACGCTTGGTGCCGAGCGCCCGCACCTCGACGAATGGTGGCAGCGACGCTGGTAACTGCCGAGTAAGACCGGCGCGTTTGCCCCGAATTCCACCGGCGTGATGCAAACGCAAGTACAGTTGTTGCCAGACGAGCCCGTTTCGGGCTCCGCTCGAAAGATCCCACAAAATACAGTGAAAAGGATTGGTAAGAGATGATTCGCAAGATCGCTCGCCCGATGCTGGCGTCCGTGTACATCATCGACGGTGTTGAAACCGTGTTGAACCCGGCCGGCCACAAGGAGGCTGCAGCGTCCGCGCTGAAGAAGGTACGCTCCGTCGTTCCGCGCGAGTACCGGGGCCTGCTGCCGAAGGATCCGGAGACCGCTGCGCAGGTCGTTGGCGGTGTGAAGGCAGGTGCCGGCAGCCTCTTCGCCATCGGCAAGATGCCGCGTACCTCCGCGTCACTGCTCGCGCTGACGACTGTGCCGTCGCTTATCGGCCGCAACGCCTTCTGGGAGGCAGAGGACGAGGACGATAAGGCTCGCCGCCGTACCGGCGCGCTCACCGATGTCGCGCTCGCGGGCGGTGTCCTACTCGCTACCGTCGACACCGACGGCAAGCCCGGTCTGCAGTGGCGTGCGCAGAACGCCGCCAAGGTGGCCAAGAAGAACGTGCAGCAGGCCCTGCCGACTCAGTCTGAGACCGAAAAGGCGATGAACAAGGCCAGCAACTGGTTCAGCGACGCCACGGAGACGGTCACCGACTACGTCGACGACAACAAGGATGACTGGAAGAAGAACGCGGCGCACGCCACCGAGGTCGCCGGCGATTGGTTCGAGGATGCGAAGAAGCAGACCTCGAAGTTCCTGTCTGAGACCGCGGACCGCGCGCAGGACGCCTACGCGGACTTCGACGCGGAGAAGCTCATCGACCAGGCCACCCCGTCCAAGCTCGAGCAGTTCAAGGCGAAGCGCAAGGTCAATGCGCTTGTCGGAGACCTGCAGAGCTCCATCGATGAGCTGCGCCCGAGCACGCTGGACAAGCTGTCCGCCAAGCACAAGGTGAAGAAGAACCACAAGCAGTTGGAAAAGAAGGCGCAGGCTTCCGTCGATAAGCTGCAGCAGGCTTTTGACAAGCTCGACACCGATCCTTCCTTCTTGACCAAACTGAAGTGGAAGCGCAAGGCGAAGAAGGCCGAGAAGCGCGCCAAGCAGTCCGTGAAGAAGCTGCAGAAGAAGCTGGGCTAACGCCCCTGTACGTGCGGCCCCGCCAGTCCGGAATAATCCGGGCGGCGGGGCCGTTTCTTGCTACAGCGGTACACCCCGCAACCAACCGTGAGGAGGAATGACCGGGTGGGAAGCCCCGAACACATCGCAGCCGAGCAGGCGTACGTGGACACGCTTTTTGCGCACCTCGATGCCGAAGTCGCGGCAGCGCAGGACAAACTTGCCGCGGTCCAACGCGACGTCGACCCTGATAACCCCGACTCGGATGCGCTCGTGCGGCGCGAAACCGAGTACCACGGGCTCAACGCCAAGCTCGATGCCTTAAACATCGCCGAGGTTGGCCTGGTCTTCGGCCGCATCGATGTTGCAGACGACGACGTGGAAAACCCGGTCCCCGGCCGCGAGGGCCTAGAACGGCGCTACATCGGGCGCATGGGCATCGACGACCGCGAGGACAATTACCGCACCCTGCTGCTCGATTGGCGTGCACCGCTCGCGCGACCCTTCTACCTCGCTACTACCGCCCACCCGGAGGGCGTGGAGCAGCGCCGCAACATCCGCATGCGCGGCCGCACGGTCACCGCGGTCGACGACGAGGTGCTCTCAGGCGAGCTCCTTGACGCTGGGGATGCGGCCGGCAACGTCGGCTCCGAGGCAGCCCTGCGGCACGCCATGAATGCCGCACGCACGGGGCACATGCGCTCGATCGTGGAAACCATCCAGCGCGAGCAGGACGAGATCATTCGCGACCCAACGCGGGGCGTCATGGTGGTCCAAGGCGGGCCGGGCACGGGAAAGACCGCGGTCGCGCTGCACCGCGTGGCGTACTTGCTGTACACGTGGCGCGAACAGCTTTCGCGCACCGGCGTGCTCATCATCGGGCCGAACCCGACGTTCCTCGACTACATCTCGCGGGTGCTCCCAGAGCTCGGTGAGACTGGCGTGGTGCTGTCCACCGTCGAAAACCTTGTCCCCGTGTTCCGCCCGACCGCTCGCGGGGAGTCCATGGCGGCGCGGGAAGTGAAAGGGTCCGAGGAGATGGTCACGATTCTCAAACGCGCGGTGCAGGCGTACGAGACGGTGCCGGATGCGCCGGTCGCGCTCAAGATCGGCTCGGTCGACATTGCGGCCACCCCTGCCATGATCAAGGCTGCGCGGACCCGCGCGCGCCGCTCCCGAAAGCCGCACAATCAGGCGCGCGAATTCTTCGCCGAACACCTCACCCAGTCGCTCGCAGAGGCGCTCGCCGAGCGCATCGGGCGCGACCCGCTCGGCGGCGACAACCTGCTGTCCACCGCCGATGTCGACCAGCTGCACGACGATCTCGCAGAAGAGCAGCAAGTGCGTGACCTGATCGACCGCTTCTTCCCCGAGCTGGACCCGGCGAAAGTACTCGAGGACACTCTCACGGACCGCGCCCGCATCGAGACGGTCGCCGGCGACTACGACGCCTACACCCAGGACGCACTCTACCGCGCGCCGGGCACCGGGTTTTTCGCCTCGGACACCGCGCTTTACGACGAGCTGTCTGTCCTCATCGGTGTCTCCGACCCCACCGAACGCAAGGAGAAGGAAGAGGCGCAGTGGCGCCAGCTCGTGGAAGAAGCCGAAGACGCGCTCGATGTGTTGGCGTCCTCGGAGTCGACCGATAACGACGATGACCAGTTCGAGGCGGAAATCCTCTCCGCTGCCGATGTTATCGACGCGGAAACGCTCGCGAGCCGTCAGCGGGTCACCGACATTCGCTCCACCGCGCAGCGTGCACGAGAGGATCACACCTGGGCCTATGGCCACGTCATCGTGGACGAGGCGCAGGAGCTCACGCCGATGGAGTGGCGGATGGTCTTCCGACGCTGCCCTTCGCGGTGGATGACGTTGGTTGGCGATACCGCGCAAACCTCTTCCCCCGCCGGCAGCGACGACTGGGAGGTAGCGCTCGAACCCTTCGTGGGCAAACGCTTCCGCACCCACCACCTCACCGTCAACTACCGGACGCCGGCGGAGGTGATGGAGTACGCCGAGGGTCTCCTTGCCGAGATCGATCCGGAGGCAAGCGCCTCCGTGGCGATTCGCGAGACGGGCGTCTCGGTGCGGCACCTGCCAGAGGGCACGGACCCTCAGGAGGTGCGCGCCGCACTGCAAGGCGACGACCGGATGGTCGCCGTCATCGACGCGGACAACGTCACGGAGATGAAAGGGTTAGAGTTCGACCACGTTGTCTTGGTCGACCCGCGCGGCATCGTCGACGCCTCGCCGCAGGGCCTGCAGGACCTGTACGTCGCCGCCACCCGTGCGACGCAGAGCCTGACGGTCATCGGGGCACTGTAGCGCCTCGCGCAAAGGGAAAAGCCGACCGCCCCAGCGTGGGGCGGTCGGCTTTTGTTACTGCAAGCCTTTTACTTGACGGTGTGGACGATCATCACGTCGCAGTCAGACTGACGTGCCACGTCCGCCGGGACAGAGCCGAGCAGGCGGCCGGTCAACGAGTTAATGCCACGGTTGCCCACCACAAGCAACTCTGCCTTGTTGTCGTTGACGATAGCCATCAGAGCCTCAACCGGGGTGCCGGGGCGCGTTGCCGTCTGGACGTCCGGGGCACCGAAGCTTCGCGCGTGCTCCGCGGCCGCTTCCAGGTTCGTCAACGCCTGGTCATCACCCAGAATGGTTACTGAATCCTGACGGAGCGCCTTGGACGCATCCTCCTCGGAGCGGTAGTAGGCCGTGCCGATGACCAGCGTCGCGCCGAATGCCTTTGCCATCTTCGCTGCACGCTCGACCGCAAGCAAGGAGGACTTGGATCCGTCAGAGCCGACGACGATGGTGTTGTAGTAATCAGCCATGGTGTAGTGGATGACCTTTCATCAAGTTGGGGAATCTGTATTTATGATACTCCGAGTCCGGGCCTAAAGGTTAGTCGTGCCCCTCAGCCCTGGTGTCTACAAGCATAACGTCTACCGGTGCCTTCTTCGCCACGCTTCCTGGGATGTTGCCGAAGATCCGCCCGGCCAGCGAACGCATGCCCTTGTTACCCACGACAAGCAGGTCAACCTCGTACTCAGCAACAGACTCAAGCAGCACATTCGCCGGCTGTCCTGCCTTGGAGACGACGTTGATCCTCGGGGCCTGCTCCTCCTCGGCGATGGCGCGGGCACGGGCGAGGATGTCCTGCGAACCGGTCTCGGTGACAATGTCGATTTTGCTCAGCTCCGCGTTGGTGGAGTTGAGCATCGAGCCGGAGGCTGTGTAGTGCGCGCAGATGACAGTCAGCTGCGCATCGTACACGCGGGCGAGGCTCGCGGCCGCGCGTACAGCGACGAGTGAAGTCGGGGAGCCGTCTGTGCCCACAGCGATCGAGTTATAGGTGTGCATGGTGCGTCAATGCGCCTTTCTAGTGTTAGTTACCTGTGTCTTTCATACCACGGAGTTCCTTCTTCAGGTCCGCTATCTCATCGCGGAGGCGCCCCGCCAGCTCAAACTTCAGCTCACGGGCGGCGTCACCCATCTGTTTCGTCAGCTCGTCGATAAGCGATTGCACCTCGTCGGAGGCCATGGTGGAGGTATCCGGCTTGGCCACCACCGCGGCCTCTCCTCCGCCCGTCTCTTCTGCGTCGGCGTTTTCGTAGACCTGATCCAGGATGTCGGCGATCTTCTTGCGCAGCGGCTGCGGGTCGATGCCGTGCTCCTTGTTGTAGGCGAGCTGCTTCTCGCGGCGGCGCTCCGTCTCGTCGATCGCTTCCTGCATCGATTCGGTGATCTGGTCGGCGTACATGATCACCTCGCCCGACACGTTGCGGGCCGCGCGTCCGATCGTCTGGATCAGCGACTTCGTCGAGCGCAAAAAGCCCTCCTTATCCGCATCCAAAATGGCCACGAGCGAGACCTCCGGCAGGTCAAGGCCCTCGCGCAAGAGGTTGATGCCGACGAGCACGTCGAACTCGCCGAGGCGCAGCTGGCGCAACAGCTCGACGCGCTGCAGGGTGTCAATATCAGAGTGCAGGTAGCGCACCTTGATGCCGTGGTCGAGCAGGTAATCGGTGAGGTCCTCGGCCATCCGCTTTGTCAGCGTGGTCACCAGCACTCGCTCTTGCTTCTCCACGCGCTGACGCACCTCTTCGATGAGGTCGTCGATCTGCCCCTTGGTGGGTTTGACCGTCACCTTCGGATCTACCAGCCCGGTCGGACGGATCACCTGCTCGACGAACTCGCCGTGCGCGGCCTCGAGCTCGTAATCGCCCGGCGTCGCTGACATGTACACAGTCTGGCCCACGCGAGCTTCAAATTCGTCAAAGGTCAGGGGCCGATTATCGACGGCACTCGGCAGGCGGAACCCGAACTCCACCAAGTTACGCTTACGCGACATATCGCCCTCAAACATGCCGCCGATCTGCGGAACCGTGACGTGCGACTCGTCGATGATGGTGAGGAAGTCCTCGGGGAAGTAATCAATGAGCGTCGCCGGTGCGGAGCCAGGGCCGCGGCCATCCATGTGCCGCGAGTAGTTCTCAATGCCGGAGCAAAAGCCCACCTGTTGAATCATCTCCAGGTCGTACTCGGTGCGCATACGTAGGCGCTGCGCCTCGAGCAGCTTGCCCTTGTTTTCCAGCTCCTCGAGCCGGTCCGCCAGCTCCTCCTTAATCGCCTCGATCGCCTTTTCCATGCGCTCGTCGGTGGCGACGTAGTGCGTGGCCGGGAAAATCCGGACCTCGTCTTCCTGGCTGAGCACATCGCCGGTCAGCGGGTGGATGTAGTAGAGCTCGTCGACCTCGTCGCCGAAGAATTCGACGCGCACAGCAACTTCCTCGTAGGCGGGAATAATGTCCACCGTGTCACCCTTGACCCGGAAGGTGCCGCGTTTGAAATCGACGTCGTTGCGTTCGTACTGCACATCCACCAGCAAACGAAGGAAGCGGTCGCGCTCAACCTCCTCGCCCACGCGCAGCACGATCGAGCGGTCCAGGTAGGACTGCGGAGTACCCAGGCCGTAGATGCAAGACACCGATGACACCACGACCACGTCGCGTCGTGAGAGCAGCGCCGAGGTCGCCGAGTGGCGCAGCCGCTCCACGTCGTCATTGATCGACGAGTCTTTTTCAATGTATGTATCGGTCTGCGCGATGTAGGCCTCCGGCTGGTAGTAGTCGTAATACGACACGAAGTACTCAACCGCGTTATTGGGCAGTAGCTGGCGCAACTCGTTGGCCAGCTGCGCGGCTAGCGTCTTGTTCGGTGCCATGACCAGGGTGGGACGCTGCTGCTGTTCAATGAGCCAGGCAGCCGTGGCAGATTTACCGGTACCCGTGGCACCCATGAGCACCACGTCTTCTTCCCCGCGGCGCAAGCGCGCATCCAGCTCCGCGATCGCTGCGGGTTGGTCGCCGGAAGGCTCGAATTCCGAAACAACCTCGAAGGGCTTTTCACGACGCTCAATTTCGCCAACGGGCCGAAACTCTGAGTGCGCCAGGACCGGGTGTTCTGCAGCAAAAGCCATAGTCGCCAGCATACGCGACCACCTGCGCAGAAATACCGTCACGTGTCACAATGGGGCACATGCTTTCCACGCTTATCCCCCATGGCTTTCGTATCCGCGAGCATCGAATCGAGGTCCCCTGGGACCGCGCGGACCCGTCGCTGGGCACACTCGAGCTCTTCGCCCGCGAGCTGTACACCGACCCCGACGCGCCGCCTCTCGCCTACTTTCAGGGCGGTCCCGGCAACCCCGGGCCGCGCATGCTCATGGGGTGGATTCCGGAAGCCCTCAAGCACTACCGCGTCTTCCTTATCGATGAGCGCGGAACCGGCCGCTCGACACGCATCGACGGCACGCAAAGCTCGCTTATCGACGCCGCGCACCTCTCCCTCCTCCGCCCTCCCGACATTGCCGCCGACGCCGAGGACTTGCGCCGCCACCTCGGCTTTGACACCTGGGACGTGCTGGGCAACTCCTTCGGCGGGATCTGCGTCGGTGCCTACCTCTCCTATTTCCCCGAAGGAGTAGGACGCGCCATGATGACCGGCGTCGTCCCTCCCTTTGGCACTTCTCCAGAGGAATTCAACCGCCAATCGCTTGGCCTGATGGCGCAGCGAATGGAACGCTTTTACGCTCAAGTTCCGTGGGCCGAAGAGCGGATTCGCGAGGTGTGCACCCACCTGGCCGACACAGAGGAGCGCCTGCCTACCGGCGAGCGCCTCACCCCAGAGCGCTTTCGCTTTATCGGAGTGCGGCTCGGGGAGGAGACGGGAGCCGATTCCCTCGCCATGCTCTTGGAAGAACCGTTTCACCGGGGCGCGGACACGCGGCTGCGCACGGACTTCCTCGCCGGCGTTGGCGCGGTCGTAAGCCTCGCGCCGAACCCACTCTGGGCCGTCGTACACGAGCAGATCTTCGCCGGTCTCGAACCTGGCCCAACCAACTGGGCAGGAGCGAGCGCATACGAAAATGCTCCCGGGTTTTCGGTGCACGCGGATCCTCAGAGCGAAGACCCTTTCTACCTGCTAGGAAACGCGTTCTTCCCTTTCCACTTCGACCAGGATCCTGCGCTTCTCCCCTTCCGCGACGCGGTCGTCGAGATCGCGCAAAGGGAGAGTTGGCAGCCAAGTGTGGACGCGGACGAATTGTGCAGGAACCAAACTCCAGCCGCTGTCCTGCTCTACGAGGACGACCTCTACGTTCCCTTCGACTACGCCAGCTCTCAGGCAGCGCGAATCCCGAACCTCGCAGTCACCACTCATCCGACGTACCAACACGACGGCATCTACCTCCACGGCGCTGAAGTCTTCCGTCAGGTCCACGCCGCACTTCCGTCACATGAGGAAAAGTTGCGATAGGTAATCTGATCCAACGTCATACTGTTGCGATGATTGTCAGGTGTTTATAAGGTCTTTGCTATGACCTCTACCCAACGCTACGACGCGGCCCGCGCCGCCATCGCCGCCTCCGGGCTGCGCCAGCGGGAGGTTGCAGAGTACCTGGGTATCGACGCAAGCAAGCTCTCCAAATCGCTTTCGGGCGTACGCCGGTTCACCGCAACGGAACTCTCCCGGCTGTCCAGTCTCACCGGCGTGCCCGTCCACCAACTTGCGGAGCGCACCACCGCTCACCAACCAGAGGGTTCCAAAGACGATGCCCGCAAAGCCGGCAAAACCACGGTGCAGCACGCTCGTTCCACCCGCCGGCGCACCATCGTCAACGCAGCCTGGCCCCTGTTCGCTGCACATGGATACCAGCCTGTCACTGTCGCGGACATCGCCGCTGCCGCGGGCATGTCCCCCTCAGCGGTCCACTATTACTTCCCCACTAAGCGCGACATCTTCCTTGCCACGTTGGACGCGTGCTCACGCCAAGGCGTCACGCGCCGGGCGGCGGCCTACGCAATCGCAGACCCCGTAGAACGACTCTGCGCGCTCTTTGAAATCCAGCTCGACGGATCCCCGGAATCGTACCGGGAGTGGGCCACCTGGGCGCAATTCTGGTCCTCCTCCCCGGCCTTCACTGATGCACATGCAGCGACGGAAATTGCCTACGCACGCTGGCGCGACGAGCTCCTGCCTCTGGTGCAAGACGGCATCGCCGCTGGCGCGTTCCACGCAACGGACCCAAATATGATGGTCACCGTACTCACTGCGCTTATCGACGGCCTCGGGATACGCATGCTCCAAGGAGACCTCCGCCCCACCGACGTACGCAACGTCGTAGCCGCCAGTATCCGCGGCTGGATTGCGCGGAGCGACAGCGGCGGGCACGGGCTCGCCACGAATGATTTGCCAGTCCATGAAGCCAGAGAATACGAAAGCACGGTGTGAAGATATGTTGCAGCTGAGCCGCAGGCAGCTCCTGCGTGCCACGGTGATGGGAGGTGCGACACTCGCGCTCGCGTCGTGTTCAACCGCCCCCGTGGAAGAAATCGATACCTCCGGCCCCCCACGCAAGGGCGGCACGCTGCGCGTCGGACTCGTCGGCGGCTCGTCCACCGACACCATTGACGCACACATCCCAACGAGTACGAGCGACGCCGCCCGCGTCATCAATATGTATGACTCGCTCGCCTGGCGCGACGACGACTACAACCTGGAGTACCGCCTCGCCGAATCGATCGAGCCGAACGAGGACGCCACCGAGTGGTTCATCACGCTTCGCGAGGGCGTGCAATTTTCTGACGGCCGCCCGGTGCGCCCCGAGGACGTCATCTTCTCCTACAACCGCATCCTCGACCCGGAGGATCCGAAGTCTGGCGCAGCCTCCATCTCCCACATCGAGGACATGGAGGTGCTTGATAACCGCCGGCTGCTCATCCGCCTCTCTATCCCAGACGCCGCGCTCGTCGACTCGCTCGCCGAGTACCAGATGGGCATCGTTCCGGAAGATTACGACCCGAAGCACCCGATCGGCGCCGGCGCCTTCAAGCTCGAGAGTTTTACCGCAGGCCAGTCCACCACCTTGGTGCGCAACGAGAATTACTGGGCCGGTCCCGCCCACTTGGATCAAGTTCGCATCATCGACTTTCAGGAGGAGGACGCCATGCTCAACGCGTTGTTGTCTTCCCAGGTCGACGCGATCGGCAGCTTGAACCACGCCCTGGCCCGCGTGATCGACGAGGATCCGCGCTTGAACACGCTGGTCTCCGAAACCGGCATGTGGCTGCCACTGACCATGCGCGTGGATGTCGCTCCTTTCGACGACGTACGCGTCCGCCAAGCGATGCGCCTCGCTGTGAACCGCCAGCAAATGGTCGACCAAGTCTATTCGGGGCAAGGTCAGCTGGGCAACGACATGTTCGCGCTTTACGACGACGCCTACCCCGCAGACCTGCCGCAACGCGAGCAGGATGTGCAACAGGCGAAGGCGCTACTCGCCGAGGCCGGCTACCCGGATGGCATCGAGGTCGAGCTTGTGACCTCGGAGATCCAGTCGGGCTCGGTGCGCACCGCCCAGGTCTTTGCCGAACAAGCGCAAGAAGCCGGCATCAAGGTCAAGATCAAGCAGGTGGACGCCTCGACCTTCTACGCCTCCGGCAACTACCTGGAGTATCCGTTCGCGCAGTCCTTCTGGTATACCCGCAATTTCCTGCAGCAGGTCAACCAATGTGCGACCGCGGACTCGCCCTTCAACGAGACGCACTGGGTGCGTGAGGACTTCACCCAACGGGTGCACGAGGCACGCGCGATCGTCGATAAGCAAGAGCGCGAAGCGCGCATCCGGCAGCTGCAAGAAGAGCTCTACGACGAAGGCGGCTACATCATCTGGGGCTTTGCCAACCAGATCGATGCCTACCACAAGTACGTCGTTGGCCTCACCCCTCACCCGAGCGGTGTGCCACTGTCACAGGCCATGTTCCACAAAATCTGGATTGCGGAGGCGTAACAGCAATGGGGAAATTTATTCTACGACGGCTCTCGGTGAGCATCTTCATCCTCATCGCGGTCTCCATCATCATCTTTTGCGCGACGCTGCTGTTGCCGGGTTCTCCCGCGACCGCCATCCTCGGCCAGCAGGCCACGCCCGAGCGCATCGCCGCCCTCGAAGCGGAGATGAATTTGGACAAACCGCCGCTGCAGCGCTACTTCCTGTGGCTGGGCGGCCTCTTTACCGGCGACCTGGGCACATCCACATCGACCGGTGGCCCCGTCGCGGAGCTGCTCGGCGAGCCACTGGCGAACTCGCTGGTGCTCATGCTGCTTGCCGCGGTGGTGTCGATCCCGATCGGCATTCTCGTCGGCATTTACGCGGCGTGGTGGCGCGGCTACAAGCGCGACCAGGCGATCACCTGGATCACCCTGATCCTCGCCGCGATGCCGGAGTTTGTCATCGGTATCGCCCTGATCACGCTCTTTGCCACCTCGGTCTTCCAGATCCTGCCGGCAGTGACCATGTCTCCGCCCGGTAGCCACGTGTGGGAGTTCCCCTCGCAGCTCATCCTGCCCACCCTCACACTGGCGCTCGTGGTCAGCCCCTACATCGCCCGCATGACGCGCGCGACAATGGTAGAAACGCTGGACTCGGGCTACGTCGAGATGGCGCGGCTCAAGGGCGTACCGGAGCGCCGCGTGATCTTCCGACACGCGCTTCCGCACGCTGTCGGCCCGATCGCGCAGGTCGTCGCGATCCAGCTCGCCTGGCTCGCCGGCGGCATCGTGGTCGTCGAGTACCTGTTTAGATACCCGGGCCTCGGCGTCGCGCTCATCGACGCCGTGAACTACCGCGACGTCCAAGTCGTGCAAGCCGTTTCCCTCCTGATCGCCGTGGTCTACGTCGTGGTGAACCTCATCGCCGACATCGTGAGCATCATGGCCAACCCGAAGCTGAGGAGCAACTGATGACACTGCCCCACAACACCCCGGATACCCCTGGCACAGACGTCGACAGCGCCCCGGACGACGAGCTCAAGGTCTCCCTGTCCAAGCCGGCCCCCGTGCTCGCTCGCATTTGGGCGCAGCCCGAGGGCAAGGTCGGGCTCGTGCTGACCTCCCTGATCATCGTCTGCACTGTCATCGGCTACTTGTTTGCCGAGCAGATCACCGGCTACTCCACCACGGAGTTCCTCGGCCTGCCCTTTACCAAGGAAGGCACCTTCGGCACGGACAACCTCGGCCGCTCTGTGTTCTCGCGCTTCATCGCCGGCGGTCTCGTGCTGCTCGTGACGGCGTTCCTCGCCACCGCGCTCGGCATGGTCGTGGGCACCATCCTCGGCATGGTCGCTGGCTACGCCGGCGGCTGGGTTGATTCGGTGCTCATGCGGCTCAACGACGTTCTCCTCGCGTTCCCGCAGCTGATCTTCGCCATGCTGGCTATCGTCATCTTCGGCCCTTCCGCGACCGTCTTGGTGCTGGTCATCGGCCTCACGCACGCCCCGCGTATTGCGCGTGTGGCACGCGCCTCCACCATGGCAGTCACCAACGAGGACTACATCCGCGCCGCCCAGATGTACTCGATGCCGCACAGCCGTATCCTGACCCGCGAGATCTTGCCCAACATCACTGGCCCGCTCGCCGTCGAGGCCGGCCTGCGCCTGACCTATTCCATCGGCTCGATCGCCTCGCTGTCCTTCCTCGGCCTGGGCATCCAGCCCCCTGCCGCGGACTGGGGCCTGATGATCAACGAGAACCGTATCGCGCTCTCCTTGCAGCCCTGGGGCGTCCTGCTCCCGGTGCTTGCGATTGCGCTGCTGACCATCGGCACCAACATGCTTGCCGACGCCACCGCCCGCGCCACGGCCTCCACCGCAATGCCCGCGAAGCCGACCGAGGAAGAGTTGGAGGCTGCCCGCCAGCCGAAGCACGAACCGATCCGCCACACCGAGGAGGCGTAACACCATGACGACCGCTTATACCCCTTCCGCCTCCGCCGAGCACGCGGCTGAGAACGAAGTCGTACTCGACGTCCGCGACCTGCGCATCCGCGCCAACGACGGCACCGAGATCCTCCACGGCATCGACTTCCAGCTGCACCGCGGCGAAATCGTCGGCCTGGTCGGCGAGTCCGGCTCCGGCAAGACCACGGCCGGGCTCGCGGCCCTCGGTCACTGCCGCTCGGGGCTCTCGCTTACCGACGGCACCATCACCCTCCACACCCGCAACGGCGAAACCGTCGACGTGCTCGGCCTCGACGAGGAAGAGCTGCGCGACATGCGCGGCTCGCGGGTGGCATACGTCCCGCAGGATCCCGCGCTGAGCCTCAACCCAGCGATGCGCATCGGTGAGCAGATCCGCGAGGTCCTCGATGAGCACAACTACGACGGCGAGAAGCAAGACCGCATCCGCGAGGTCATGCGCGACGTCGACCTGCCCGACACGGACGAATACCTCTCCCGCTGGCCCCACCAGCTCTCCGGTGGCCAGCAGCAACGCGTGGGCATCGCGATGGCCTTCGCTTTGCACCCCGACGTGCTCATCCTCGACGAGCCCACGACCGGTCTCGACGTCTCGACGCAGGCGCACGTGCTGGAAACCATCCGCGAGATGACCCAACGCCACAGCGTCGCTTCGCTCTACATCACCCACGACCTGGCTGTGGTGGCCGAGTTGGTTGATCGCGTGATCGTGATGCTGCGCGGCGACATCGTGGAGGTCGGCACCACCCGCGAGGTGCTGTACTCGCCCCGCCACCGCTACACCAAGAAGCTCTTGGCTTCCATCCCGGACTTGGAGGGCAAAAAGAACATCGCCGGCCTCAAAGAGGTCGAGCCTGCCGCCGCGGAGGGAACGCCACTCCTCGAGGTGCGCAACCTGGAAATGGCCTACGGCGACAACAAGGTGCTCCACGGCATCGACCTCGAGCTGGAGCAGGGCGAGTCGATTCTCCTGCTGGGCGAGTCGGGCTCCGGTAAGACCACGTTGGCCCGCTCCATCGCCGGGCTCAACCCCGGTTACACAGGCTCGGTCCGTTTCAATGGCGAGGAGCTGGAGCACGGCAGCCGGCAGCGCACGCTCGACCAGCGCCAGGGCGTGCAGTACATCTTCCAGTCCCCGTTTTCCTCGCTCAACCCGCGCCGCACCATCGGCGAGTCCCTGAGCGTGCCGATGGAGATGTCGAAGCGCCTACCGCGTGCCAAGCAGCGCGAGGTAGTCCACGAGGTCCTCCAGGCGGTCCAGCTCGACCCCAGCTTCTACGACCGCCGCCCCGGCGACTTGTCCGGCGGCGAGCGCCAGCGCGCCGCTATCGGGCGCGCACTCGTCAACGCGCCTTCGGTGTTGGTGTGCGACGAAATCACCTCGGCCCTCGACGTCTCGGTGCAGGCTTCGATCCTCCGCCTCTTGGCGAAGCTCCGGCGTGAGCGCGGCCTGTCCATGCTCTTTGTCACCCACAACATCGCGTTGGCGCGCCACGTCGCCACGCGAATCGCGGTGCTAAACAAGGGCGTCATCGTCGACTCCGGCCCGGTCGACGAGGTCCTGCAAAACCCCCAGCACGACTACACCAAGCACCTGCTGGCGGATATCCCTGCGCTGTAGCGACTCGCTAGGCTGGTGGATATCATTGCCCACCAGCCCAAGGAAGCGAGCAGCCGTGCCCGAAACCCAGCACACCCGTGGTGCCCACTCCCTTTCCCCTCACCCCGCCACCGTCGATCTCAAACCGCTGCCGCTGCCCCCACTCGAGCAGACGCTCAACGAGTACAGCACCGCGTTGTCCGCGGTCCTTGATGCCGAGCAGCAAGCCCACGCCTCCCGCGTGATCGAGGACTTCGCGCAGAGCCAGGGCCCGCTTCTCGACGCCGCGTTGCGCACACGTGCCGCCTCCCGCGAGCAAGAAGGCACAAACTGGCTGCATGACGAGTGGTACGAGGGCTACCTCACTGTTCGCGAGCCGCTTCAGCTGAGCACCAACGTCGGATTCCAACTCGCCCCCTTCCCCGGAGAGGCCACCGGGATGCAGCGCGTGGCCGAGGCCATTCAGCGCATCGCGGCGGTCCACCTGCAGGCGGCGGGCGAAACGCTGCCCGAAGATGTCGACGCACGCGGCAACCGCATCACGCTCAACCAATGGTTCGTCTTCAACGGCGGGCTACGCCACCCGCACCCGGAAATGGACGAGATCGTAGTGTGCACGCAGCCTGTGGCCCACCGCGAAATCGGCGTCTTCGTCGACGGCCGACTCTTCGCGCTGCCCATCAGTGACGAAGCAGGCAACGTCGCCCCGCGCGACTTCCTCGCAGCGAATCTCCACGAAATCCTCACCACCGCCGCGCGCACCGAAGCCCCCTCGGGCACCGACTTCAACGCGGCCTCACTCACCGGCTCCGCGCAGCTTACCGACGAGCTCGCCGGGCTTGTCGAGCGCAACCCGCGCACCTACCAACGGCTGAGCGACTTCCTGTTTACCGTCGACTTGCTCAATACCGAGGATCGTTCGGATGCTGAGCTGCTTGCCGACCACGCCTTCCGCCCCCGCGGCGCCTGGGTCTACAAACCCCTAAGCTACCAGCTGGGACTGGACTCCGATTGGACCGCAGTGCACGTCGAGCACTCCTGCCAAGACGGCGGCACCTTGGTCACCGCGGTCGCGCGTATGCAGACGGTCGAGGTCCAGGAGTCCTCTGCCCTCGGCGAACACACAGCCGAGGAGCTGTCCTGGGATGTCGACGACGCCCTTGCGCGCAAGCTCCGCGATCGCGCCGACGCCTGCGCCGCGCAGGCCGCGCCCTACACGGCAACGCTGCACACCGTAGACATCGCACAGCCTGCGGATCTGCCCTTCAAATTCAGCCGGGACGCGAGCGCCCAGCTCATTATGACGATCGCGCAACAGCTCACGTACGGCCGCGTCCGCGCCGTGTACGAAGCGGTAGACATGCGAGAATACCGTGCCGGCCGGACCGAGTGTCTGCGCGCGCTCACCCCGGAGGCTGCCACATTCGCGAGCAACCTCGTCGCTGGCAGCGCCACTCGCGAGCAGTTGGTCGCAGCCGCTGAAGCGCACAGGGCATGGGTGAAGCGCTGCAAATCCGGCAACGGTTTCGACCGCCACCTCCAGATGCTGGAGCACCTCGAGGCCCAGGATCCCGACACACCTGGCGCTGCGTTTTTCACCGATGCCGTTGTCAACGCCGCGCGCAAAGACTTCCTGTCTACGACCTCCGTCGGCAGCGCTGAACAGATCGTCCGCTATAGCTTCGCGCCGACGATGTCAGAGGGGTTTGGCATCAACTACACCCCACTCGCGAACGCCACCGAGTACTGCGTGTCCTACAACGCCGACACCGCGCAGGATGCCCAAGCGTTCATAGCTCACCTTGCGCGCGCTTCCGAGCTGCTTTGGCAATTCTGCGGCGAGCTCGAAGGCTAGGGGTCGACGGTCCGCTCAGGCCGGTCACGCGCCGTGTGGCCGTAAGCCACTCTTCCAGTTCGCCGGCCTCGCGCCACTGCTCGTAGAGATCTGAGTCGTGAGAGTTCAGCAGCTCCCGCACGTGTTGCTCGAGCCAGCGGCGGTCGCGGAAGGAAAACTCGAAGGCCAGGGCCTCCCGAAATTCCTCCGAGGGCAGGTGCCCGTTCAGCACGGCGACAAGCGCGATCACCACTTCCGCCTGCGCGGAGTCGAGGGGTAATTCCCGGCATTGGAAGCGGAACTTATCCATATTGAACGTGCCATCTGCGAGCGCGCGCACGGCATCGCGCGCGTGATCGTTGTCAAACGGCCCATAGTTCCACGTACCCATGAGTAACGAATCTAAGGCAGTGAAGTTTACCGAGGTTGTCGGCAAAGCAAACAGTGGTTAAACACCAAGCAATATGTTGGTAATCGTGGCGACGAGCGCATCAACCTGCGGTTCTAGCTCCTCGCGCGTGCCATTGTTATCCAAGATCACGTCTGCAGCAGCGCGACGCTCTGCGTCCGGGATCTGTCGCTCGATCCGGTTTCGCGCATCCGCTGCGTCGAGGCCGCGCTTTGCGACGAGCCGGCGCACACGCTCTTCTGCATCCACGTCCACCACCACGGTCAAGTCCATGGATTTGTGCATGCCAAGCTCGATGAGCAGCGGCATGTCGTAGACTGCAGCCTTCTCACCCGCCTGAGCCAGCGCTGCGAAACGGCGCTCGGACTCCTTTCGAATTGCGGGATGCGTGATGGCATTGAGCTTTTGTGTCGCGTCCTCGGAGGCGAAGGCACGACTGGCCAATCCAGCCCGGTCGAGCGTCCCGTCTTCGCCGATGAGATCCGCGCCAAACTCGGCGGCGACCTCATCCAGCACCGGCGAGCCCGGTTCCATGATGTCGCGGGCGATCTGGTCGGCGTCGACTACTGGAAAGCCGTGGGAGCGCAGCATCTCGGCGACGGTGGATTTGCCGCTACCGATGCCGCCGGTGAGTCCGATCATGTACATAGAGCCGATGATAGAACACAAAAGGGCCCGCGCCGAACGTCGCTAAGCGACATCAGCGCGGGCCTTTTCTAAGCGAACTTAGTTGCCGGTGAGCTTGTCGCGCAGTGCGGCGAGTTGCTCATCGGAAGCCAGGGAGCCCATGGACGACTCTGCCGAATCGGCTGCCGGAGCTGCAGCGCTGGAGTCGGAAGAGTAGTTTGCCTGGTCTGCTGCCTGGTCCGCGGCCTCTGCGGCAGCGGCGCGGTGACGCTCCACCTGGGCGGCGTGTGCCTGGTGGCGACGCTCTGCCTCGGCGTAGCGTGCCTCCCACTCCTGGCGAGCCTCGTCGTAGCCTTCCATCCACTCGTTGGTCTCCGGGTCGAAGCCCTCCGGGAAGATGTAGTTGCCCTGCTCGTCGTAGGAGTCGGCCATGCCGTAGCGGGACGGATCGAACTCCTCGGTGAAGTCCTCGTCAGCCTGCTTGAGCGACAGGGAGATGCGGCGACGGTCCAGATCGATGTCGATGACCTTGACCATGACCTCTTCGCCGACGTTGACAACCTGGTCCGGCACCTCGACGTGGCGCTGTGCCAGCTCGGAGATGTGGACGAGGCCCTCGATGCCCTCCTCGACGCGCACGAACGCACCGAAGGGAACGAGCTTGGTGACCTTGCCCGGCACGATCTGGCCCACAGCGTGGGTGCGGGCGAAGACGCGCCACGGATCCTCCTGGGTCGCCTTCAGCGACAGGGAGACGCGCTCGCGGTCGAGATCGACGTCGAGCACCTCGACGGTGACCTCGTCGCCAACGGTGACAACCTCGGACGGGTGGTCAATGTGCTTCCAGGACAGCTCGGACACGTGGACCAGGCCGTCGACACCGCCGAGATCGACGAAGGCGCCGAAGTTGACGATGGAGGACACGACACCCTTGCGCACCTGGCCCTTCTGCAGCTGGTGCAGGAAGTCGGAGCGAACCGCGGACTGGGTCTCCTCCAGGTACGCGCGGCGGGACAGGACGACGTTGTTGCGGTGCTTGTCCAGCTCGATGATCTTCGCCTCGAGCTCCTGGCCGATGTACGGCTCCAGGTCGCGGACGCGACGCATCTCAACCAGGGATGCCGGCAGGAAGCCGCGCAGCCCGATGTCCAGAATGAGGCCGCCCTTGACAACCTCGATGACCGTACCGGTAACCGGCTGGTCGTTGTTCTGCAGCTCCTCGATGGTGCCCCAAGCACGCTCGTACTGAGCACGCTTCTTGGACAGGATGAGGCGGCCTTCCTTGTCCTCCTTGGTCAGGACAAGCGCGTCGATCTCGTCGCCGACCTCGACCACATCGTCCGGGTCGACGTCGTGCTTGATGGACAGTTCGCGGGTCGGGATGACACCTTCGGTCTTGTACCCGATGTCAAGCAGAACCTCGTCGTGGTCAACCTTGACCACCTTGCCGCTGACGATGTCGCCATCATTGAAGTACTTGATGGTGGCGTCGACTGCAGCGAGAAATTCCTCAGGGCCACCGATGTCGTTGATGGCTACCTGCGGTGCGTTAGTAGTGCGCATAAGTGTATGTGCTCCGAATTGAATAGGAGATCGTGATTGGACAGGGGCGTATCTCTCGCACCCACATGTGTTTGACTTCAGGGTGGATCTCGCGCGAGGATCGACCCGAGCCCTCCTATTACGGCTGGTGTCGCCCCGATACTGCGATACGCCCCAAACACACTAGTGCTTGACACCTGCGCGGGCAAATCATATACGCACGTCACCGCCGCTTCCCCAACCCCGAAAGGCCCCATGCGCGAAAGCCGTACCGCCTCGCAAGCCAACCGTCGCTTTTGGGACGCCGACGCGCCGCGCTACCACGCCGACCACGCCGTGTATCTGTCCAGCTTCTATTGGTGCCCGGAGATGCTCCACGAAGCCGACGCGCGCCTGCTTGGCGACGTCTCCGGTTCCTCCATCCTCGAAGTCGGTTGCGGCTCAGCCGCCTGCACTGAGTGGCTGAGCAAGCAGGGTGCGCGCCTTGCTACCGGCTTTGACATTTCCGCCGGCATGCTCTCGCGCGCGAACCCCAGCCTGCCGCTGAGCCAAGCCGACGTGTTGGCGATCCCCTACCGAGACAACGCCTTCGACATCGCCTTCTCCGCGTTCGGTGCGCTTCCCTTCGTGGCTGAGCTCGATGTCGCACTGGCCGAGATTCACCGGGTGCTGCGTCCCGGCGGCCGTTTCGTCTTCAGCGTCACTCACCCGATGCGCTGGGTCTTTCCCGACGACCCGGAGGTTTTCACGGCCGCCATCAGCTACTTCGACCGCGCCTACGAGGAGCGCGACGCCCACGGCGAGCTCACCTATGCGGAATACCACCGCACCTTCGGCGATTGGGTGCGCGCGCTGCGCGGCGCGGGCTTTTCGCTTCTCGACGTCACCGAGCCCACCTGGCCGGCCAACCTCGACACCACCTGGGGGCAGTGGTCGCCCGCGCGCGGCGCGGTGTTCCCGGGCACCGCGATTTTCTCCACCCGCGCGACTTAGCACACTGTGTCGCGGTCCAGGAAAACCGACACGCCCCCGCATGGGGTAAGTGAAAGGTTTGGGAACATAGGCGCTAAATGCGGACTTCAAATTCGACCATTTCGGCCGCGCGAGAGTGTCGCAGGTCACGGGAATCCCATATCGTGAAATCTGCCGAAAAATATAAAAGATGCCTCATGACTGAAGCTCCGGTGAACGTCCGCTGTCAGCATGCTCACGAACTGTTAAAGTCGACCTTGGTTTTCGAAGCGGCGAACAAACGCCACGCCGAGAACCTCTTCCCACCGGGGGTAATAAAAGAAAAGGGAAGATCACCGAGGTATTGGGGGATACCTCACCAAGGGGGCGGGGGCGTAGTTCTTCCGCACTAGGAAGAGCTACGGGCGGGGGACGGGCACACGGCCCTCCCCCGTTGTATCGGAGGGGGGCGCGGGGCCGGGTGCATAAGCAATGCCCCGCGCCCTCCGACGGCCAGAGATTGCGCGCTAGTGGGCCGCTTCGTTCCAGTTCGTGCCAGTGCCTGCGGACACCTCGAGCGGGACGCGCAGCGTGATCGCCTCGTCCATCTCCCGCTCGACAATAGCGCGCACCGCGTCGAGCTCGCCCTCGGCGACTTCCACCACCAGCTCATCGTGGACCTGCAGCAGCACCCGCGAGTCGTAGCTTTCCAGCTCGCGGTCGACGCGCACCATGGCCACCTTAATAATGTCGGCCGCAGTGCCCTGGATCGGCGCGTTCAACGCGGCTCGCTCGGCGTTCTCGCGCGCCACCCGATTATCGCTGTTGAGCTCCGGCAGGTAGCGGCGCCGGCCGAACACAGTGGACGTGTAGCCGTCGCGGCGCGCCTGCTCGACCACCTCGTCCAGGTAGCGTTTCACTCCGCCGAAGCGCTCGAAGTAGCTTTCCATGATCTGCTTCGCCTCGCCCGCCGAAATACCGAGCTGGTTCGACAGCCCGTAGGCGGAAAGCCCGTAGACCAGGCCGTAGCTCATCGCCTTGACGCGGCGGCGCAGCTCCGGGGTGACGTCATCGATCGGCACGTCAAAGACGCGGGACCCGACGAAGTTGTGCAGGTCCTCCCCCGCTTTGTAGGCCTCGATCAGCCCTTCGTCGCGGGAGAGGTGCGCCATCACGCGCATTTCGATTTGCGAGTAGTCCGCCGTCAACAGGCACTCGTAGCCCTTCCCCACGGTAAACGCCGAGCGGATTTCGCGCCCGGCGTCGGTGCGCACCGGGATATTTTGCAGGTTCGGGTCCGCAGAGCTTAAGCGACCGGTCGAGGCGACGGTCTGGTTGAAAGTGGTGTGGATGCGCCCGTCGTCGCGCACCGCTTTAATGAGGCCCTCAATCGTAGACTTCATCTTTTGGTACTCGCGGTGCAGCAGCAGGTAGTCAAGGAATTCGTGCGGATGCTTCTCGGCCAGCGATTCGATCTCGGCCGCGGCCGTCGAATACCCGGTCTTCGTCTTCTTCGTCTTCGGCAGCGCAAGCTTGTCAAAGAGCACGACAGACAGCTGCTTTGGGCTGGACAGGTTCAGGTCGGGCTCGTCGACAAGCGCGCGGGCCTTCTCTTCAACCTGTGCGACTTTGTCGGCACAGTCCTTGCGCTGTGCCTCGAGCACGTCGCGGTCGACGGCGATGCCGGTGTGCTCCATCTCGGCGAGGATCGTTACCAGCGGCAGTTCGAGGTCAGCGTAGAGCTCGTACTCGTCGATCTCGCGCAGCTGCGCGGTGAGCGCTTCGGCGAGTTCAAGGACGGCAGCGGCGGCGTCGAGAAGCGAGGTGTCGCCGAGCAGGCTTAACTGGTCGCCGCCGACGGTGAGCTGGCGCTGCAGGTGGCGCTGGTAGACGTCCGCCAGCCCGTAGGTGCGCTGCCCGGGCCGCAGCAGGTAGGCCGCGATCGCCGTGTCGTGCGCGATGCCGCGCAGCGTGATCTCGCGCCCGCGCAGCATGTGGTAGGCCGCCTTCGCATCGTGGCAGTATTTCGGGTCTGTCGATTCCAGCCATTCCTTGAGCGCCGCGTCCTCGGCCGGGGAAAGGTCCGCGGTGTCGCGCTGGATGCCGTGCCGCTGCTTATCGACGATCCCCAGACCCGTCACATCACCACCCGCCGGTACCGCCGTACCGGACAGGTAGAGGGCGAGGCCCTCGCCGCGGCGCGCCTTGAGCCAAGTGTCGAGCGGCTCGTCGGCCACCTCCACCTCCGGCAGCTCCACTGGCGGCTGCGCACTCGCGTCCTCGCCGTCGGTGGGCACAGCGGCGAGTACGCGCTCGCGCAGGTTGGCCCCGAACTGCAGGTCGTCGAAGGCCTTGGACACCTCGCTCACGTCGGCAGTCTTGAGCTCCAGGTCTTCCGGGCCGACGGGCAGCTCGACGTCAGTGACCATTTGGGTGAGTTCGCGGTTGAGCTGCACCTGCTCGATGCGCTCGCGGAAGTTGTTGCCCGCCACGCCCTTGATCTCGTCGGCGTGCGCGACTAGCTCCGCCAGCGAACCGTATTTGACGATCCACTTCGTCGCGGTCTTCTCCCCCACCTTCGGCACGCTCGGCAGGTTGTCCGAAGGGTCGCCGCGCAGCGCCGCGTAGTCCGGGTACTGCACGGGGGTGAGCCCGTACTTGCGCTCGACTTCCTCCGGCGTAAATCGGGTGAGCGTGGACACGCCGCGGGTTGGGTAGAGGACGGTGGTGGTGGCGTCGACAAGCTGCAGGTAGTCGCGGTCACCGGTGACGATGACGATCTCGAAGTCGCCGCGTGCCTGCGTGACCAGTGTGGCGACGATATCGTCAGCCTCGAAATTTTCCTTCGACAGCGTGACGATGCCGAGGCTGTGGAGTACGTCCTCGATAATCGGCACCTGGCCCTTAAATTCCGGCGGCGCGGACTCGCGCTGCGCCTTGTACTCCGGGAAGCGCTCCGTGCGGAAGGTCTTGCGCCCCACGTCGAAGGCCACTGCGACGTGCGTTGGCGCCTCGTCGGCGAGGATGTTGGCAAACATGGAGAGGAAGCCGTAGACCGCATTCGTATGCTGGCCGCCCGTGGTGGAGAAGTTTTCCGCCGGCAGCGCGTAGAAGGCTCGGAAGGCCATGGAGTGTCCGTCGATGAGCAGAAGGCGTTTTTGATCAGTCACGGTGCACCAGTCTAGCCGCCGCCCGCGGCACGCAATTTCCGGATCGCGCCGCCCATGGGCTACACTTTCCCGCGAGCCCCAGTAGCCCAATTGGCAGAGGCAACGGATTCAAAACCCGTCCAGTGTGAGTTCGAGTCTCACCTGGGGCACGCTCTAGCCCCGTTTCACAGCGGGGCTTTTTCGCGCTTGCGTTATCCATAGCCTGTATATATATACCCCCTATGGATAACGACCCCAAAACACAACTCGCCAACGACCTCGTCTGGGCCAGCAGCCGCTTCGCGCGCACCGCATACCAGGCCACCCCGGTCCAGCTCTCCTACGTCTCGCTGCGTGCGATGGCCGCGATCAACCGCGAGCCAGGCCTGCGCGTCGGCGAACTCGCCCGCCTAGAAGGCATCACGCAGCCGTCGATGAGCCAGGCAATAAAAAAGCTTGTCGACGACAACCTCATCACCCGCCACCCCTCCCCCGAAGACGCGCGCGCCACCGACCTCATGATCACCGACAAGGGCCGCGACATCCTCCAAAAGTACCGCGCCGACTCTGCCGCGCAGATCGTGCCCGTGCTCGACACGCTTGACGACGACGACATCGCCGTATTGAAGCGCGCCTCCGAACTTCTCCAGCACATCACCGAGGAACTTGCCCAGAACCGCTAACGACCCCCGAAAGCGGCCACACTCTTGCACAACAACGAACCAAACTCCATATTCAGGCAACCCGTCGCCGTCTGGGCGCTCGCCTTTGCCTGCACCGTCTCGTTCATGGGAACCGGGCTCGTCGACCCGATCCTGCCGGCGATTAGCCGGGAGCTGCACGCGTCGCCAACCCAGACGATGCTGCTGTTTACCAGCTATCTACTGATTACCGCGCTCGCGATGTTCTTCAGCGCGTTCATCTCCTCCCGCATCGGGGTCAAGGTCACACTCTTGATCGGGCTCGCGCTCATTGTGCTCTTCTCCTTTCTTTCCGGCGCTGCTGGTTCGGTGGACGCGATCATCGGCTTCCGCGCGGGCTGGGGCCTGGGCAACGCGCTGTTCATCTCCACCGCGCTCGCCGCTATCGTCGGCGCGGCAGCCGGCAGCGCGGGGCAGGCCATCATCCTGTACGAAGCCGCTATGGGCGTCGGCCTCGCAGTCGGCCCGCTCGCCGGCGGCCTGCTTGGCGAAATCTCCTGGCGAGCGCCCTTCTACGGCACCGCCGCCCTCATGGCGATCGGTTTTCTCGCTATCGCCACGTTGCTCCACTCGCGCTCGCACACACCTGAGTCGGTCGGCTTCACCGCGGGATTGACGGCACTCAGGGAACCCGCACTACTGACGCTGGGGCTCGTGGCCTTCTTTTACAACTTCGGCTTCTTCACTCTGCTCGCCTACTCCCCCTACCCAATCGACGGGGCAGCAGCGGCGGCGGGCAGAGACTTCGGCGCGATCGAGCTGGGGTTCGTCTTCTTCGGCTGGGGGCTCACGCTCGCGATTTCTTCCGTTTTCCTCGCACCCCGTCTCGTGCAGGGCTTTGGTCTCTTCCCAGTGCTGATCATCATTCTGAGTGGCTTCGGCGTTCTGCTCGCCGGGCTAGGCTTTGCAGCAGAGCACCTCACGGCTGTCATCGTTTTGGTGATCCTCGCAGGCCTGTTCATCGGCGTCTTCAACACCGTACTCACCGAGGCCGTCATGGAGGCCACACCTCTGCCGCGCAATGTCGCCTCCTCCACTTACTCCGGCCTGCGCTTTCTTGGCGGAGCGATTGCGCCCGCCGTTTCTGGCCCCTCGCGGCCTCCTTTGGCGCTGGTATGCCCTACTGGTTTGGGGCATACCAGCCTGTGTGTCTCGCTAATGATTCTCTTCGGTGGCAAACGAAACCTCGGCCATATTGTTTAGCGCATGCCTGTGCGCGCGCCGGGTTCACTGGCGCGCGGGTTTTTGCGTGGGGTTTTAGTCGGGTGGTTTGCGGTGTTCGGCGCGGGCTTTGTGGTCGGTGCCGGTGGCGGTGACGTTCCCGTAGGGTGAGACATACACGATCTGCCCGTCGCGCCGTTCGGTGTGCCCGCGGGTACCGCGTGCGGCCTGGGAGTTGTGATACTTGCACAACCACCCAAGATTGGATGGTGTGGTCTCGCCTCCGTGCTGGTGCTCTTCCATGTGGTGCGCATCGCACTCGGACGCGGGACGTGTGCAGCCCTTCCACGTGCAGGTGGTGGAGTCCGCCAGCATGACTTCCCGGTGCTTCGGGTGGGCAAACCGCGCATGATACGCGTTGACCGGCCCATCCATCACCCCAACCAAAATGATCGAGCCCAACTCTTCGAGCTGCATGCGCACAAACTCCTCACCGGTGACAATCACCCCATTATCGAAGTGGACACGCACGTCATCGCCTTCGCCGGCCATGATGCGCACATAGTCCCCCAAATCCAGGTTCGCGGTCACCCGCACCACATAGTCTGCCTTCGGGCAGCCACCACCCAGCCACCCGGTCACATCGTGCTTCGCCGCGTCATACACGCCTTGCACATCTGCTGCCGGGCCGGTCAGCCGCAGGGTGGCTAGCCCGTCGCCGTGGTGGGTCACCCTCGCCCGCGGAACACGCGCCTCCGGTATTTGCAGCTCAGCCTTCAAGTCGGCGGCGACATGGCGGATGCGCACCAGATCCCCTGCCGTGTTACACAACTGCTCGATGTAGCGCCAGCGCGCGGTGGCATCGCGCAGCGCGCGGGAAGACCTCACGATATAGGCCAACGTCTCCAACCGGTGGCCCTGCTCGCGCGCGCCTTCTTGGGCGCGCGTTTGGTATTTCGTGTGCGAGGTCGCACCGCACAATACGGAAGCGGTGGCGTGTAGTTGTTTTGCGCGGTCTTTTTGGATGCCGTGTGCCTGTAGCTGCGCAGGCGTGTGTCCGGCCGCTGCGGCGATGAAGTCGAAACCGCAACGGTCGAACATGGCGAGTGCATCCAAATCTGTCATGCACCCGAGGATAAACCACGCTTACCTGCGCAAACAAGCACATGTGAGAATGAACCCAATATCAACCCGAAACGGAACCAACGACCCAAAAGCTGCGTCTAATAAGGGTTAGGCACCTATCGGTGAGACAACGGGCCAGCCTTCCGGTTAGGATGTCCGCATGCGTCAGACCACTCTTGCCGGCATCGTTGCCGCGACCCTTGTACTGTCCGTTGTCCCATCTGCGCCGTTTGCTGGCGCGGAAGAGGGGGCGTCGGAAAGCGATGCCCTTGGGTCGCTGGATTACGACGCGGAGAACGACCCCATGCACCTCGACCCGGAGAAGAACCCGGTAAAGAAGGTGTCCAGCTCCGACATGTTCCTGGACTGGACCAAAGACATGGAGGAAGGCGAGGGGAAGGAATTCGTGCAGGCGTGGGCCGAGAATTCCTCCGTGCCTGACACCGCCAACCCGGTAGAACTGTGGAAGCAGGAAGCGCAGGGCTCCGCGAAGATGTCCTCCGGCTTCTTCACCGGCGACTTTGCACAAAGCTCCGCGGGTTCGAGCCAGGCGGCTTCCGCGCTCATTCCCACGCTGATTGGGCTGCTGGTCATCGGCCAGACCATTGAGCTGATTATGCGCGGCATCCGCATGGCACAGCAGTAAAAGCACCTGCACGTGGCGACTTCCCAGCAGACGGGAAAACGATTAATATACAGTGGTTAGTATATTTCAACGTTTTTGGAAGTCCCATGCACGCTACACCCCACACGCGCAGCGCCGGCGTTTTCGCCACCTGCCTCGCCGCGGCGACACTGCTCGGCGGCTGCGTGACCAACGCCGAAGGCGGCAACCCCGAGGGCTGGGAGCCGATCGTTCCCGACGAAGTGCCGGAAATCGCGGCGCTCGTACCGGAAGAGGTCGCTGCCGACGGCACGCTTTCCATCGGCGCCAACCCACCTTTTGCACCGTTTGAGTTCAAGGACTCGGCAGGCGCGCTGGTTGGCCTGGAAATGGACCTCGGCCGCGCTGTCGCCGCGGTGATGGGCCTCGACTTCGACCCGCAGGACATGGACTTCGCCATGATCCTGCCTGCGGTGCAGTCGGGCAGCCTCGACGCCGGCATGTCCGGGTTCACCGATAACCCGGAGCGCCGCGAGTCCTTCGACTTCGTCAACTTCCTCTACGCGGGCATCCAGTGGGCGCAACAGCCCGGTGCCGGCGTTGATCCCGCGCACCCTTGCGGGCTAACTGTCTCCGTCCAGCGCACGACGGTGTCCGAGACCGACGACGTGCGCCCCAAGTCAGAAGCCTGCGTGGAAGCAGGCGAGGACCCAATCACCGTGTTGTCCTTCGACACAGCAGATAACGCCGCGCTTGCCGCCCTTGTCGGCCGCGCCGACGCGTACAGCGCGGACTCCCCCGTCACCGCGTGGGCGGTCGAGCGCTCCGACGGCAAACTCGAGCTCGTCGGCGACATGTTTGACGCGGCGCCCTACGGCTTTGCTGTGCCCAAAGACTCGGCGCTGGGCCCCGCGATGGCGCAGGCCTTGCAGCACCTCATTGACACCGGAGACTACGCGCGCATTCTGGCGCAGTGGAACGTCGATACGGGGCTGTTGGAGCAAGGGATGCTGAACGAACAACCACTAGAAGAGCTGGGGTAGAACACACAATGAGTAACAAGGTAGACAATCGGCGCTCCCAGCCGGAACGCATTGAGGCGAAGCCGCTGCGCCACCCGGGCCGGTGGGTGCTCGCCACGATCCTGCTGCTGCTTGTGGCGTGGTTTGTCATCGGTGCAGCCCGCAACGAGGCCTACGGCTGGGACACCTACTTCCAGTACCTCTTTGACACCCGCATCGCTATTGCTGGCCTGCATACGCTCGCGATTACGCTGCTGGGCATGCTCATCGGCGTCGTCGGCGGCGTGCTGCTGGCGGTGATGCGTATGAGCCCGAATCCGGTGTTCAACGCGGTGTCGTGGGTCTTTCTGTGGATTTTCCGCGGCACCCCAATCTACGTGCAGCTCATGTTCTGGGGGCTGATCGGCGCAATCTATGACTCGATCAACCTCGGGTTCACACAGATCTCGCTCGAGCCGTTTACATCCTCCGCTTTCGCCTTGGCTGTAGTCGGCCTCGGCTTGAACGAGGCCGCCTACATGGCCGAGATCGTCCGCTCCGGCGTCTCCTCGGTGCCGGAGGGACAAATTGAGGCGTCGAAGGCGCTCGGCATGAGCTGGCGCCAGACCATGTCGCGCACGGTGCTGCCGCAGGCGATGCGGATTATCATCCCGCCGACTGGCAACGAGTTCATTTCGCTGCTCAAGACCTCTTCGCTTGTCGTTGCAGTCCCTTACTCGCTCGAGCTCTACGGCCGGTCGATGGATATCGCTGCGGCCCTGTTCGAGCCGGTACCGATGCTGCTGGTCGCGGCGACTTGGTACTTAGTGATCACCTCGCTGCTCATGGTCGGCCAGCATTACTTGGAGCGCTACTTTGAGCGCGGCGCGACGCGCCAGCTCACTGCACGCCAGCTGGCCAGCCTCGCGGACGCGGAAGGCACGATCCCGTCGAACGTGGAAGTCATCAACACTCCCGAGAAGAAAGGGCGCTAACCCATGACGGTGAAAACTACGCCGATGATTCAAGCGGTGGACGTGTGGAAGTCCTTTGGGCAGCTCGATGTGCTCAAGGGCATCAATCTGGAGGTGATGCCCGGGAGCGTCACCTGTCTGATCGGCCCGTCGGGTTCGGGTAAATCCACCTTTTTGCGCTGCGTGAACCACCTCGAGAAGGTCAACGCCGGTCGGCTCTACGTCGACGGCGACCTCATCGGCTATCGCGAGCGCGGCGGTGTGCTCTACGAGATGAGCGAGAAGGACGCGGCGAAGCAGCGCCGCGACATCGGCATGGTCTTCCAGAACTTCAACCTCTTCGGCCACCGCACCGTGCTGGAAAACATCATCGAGGCACCGATCCACGTCAAGGGCGAGAACCCGACAAAGGCGAAGGCCCGCGCGATGGAGTTGCTCGAGATGGTCGGGCTTGCGTCGAAAGCCGAGGCATTCCCGATCCAGCTTTCGGGCGGGCAGCAGCAGCGCGTCGCAATCGCGCGCGCGGTGGCGATGGACCCGAAGCTCATGCTTTTCGACGAGCCAACCTCCGCCCTCGACCCTGAACTCGTCGGCGAGGTGCTTCGCGTGATGAAGGACCTGGCGGCCGGCGGTATGACCATGATGGTGGTCACCCACGAGATGGCGTTCGCGCACGAGGTTGCCGACCACGTGGCTTTCATGGCGAACGGCCAAATCATCGAGTACGGCACGCCCGCCGAGGTGCTGGACAACCCGCAGGAAGAACGCACGAAGGCGTTTTTGTCTACCCTCTTTTAAGCAATCAGTCCGCGCAGCAGCGCTGTGAAGCCCCCGAAGAATGCCAGGCCAAGCGCGACCTTGTGCGCCTTGGCGGCGGGCACACGCGGGGCGAGCCTCGTGCCAACGACCTGACCGACGACCAGCCCGATTGCGGCGGCCACCCAGAACGCGACTGGGATGGAAGCGAGGTTCGCCGCCCCGGTGACCTCCTTGATCAGGAAAGAGATCGCCCCGGAGCACAAGAAGATGGGTTGGAGGGTGGCCGCATAAGTGCGCTGCGGCCACCGCGCAGCCTGGGAGTAGACGGTGATCGCGGGCCCCGCTACGCCGGCGAGCGTGTTCATAAACCCGCCAACCGCGCCGGACAGGGCTGCGGGCAGCACACCCTCGACCCGGGGCACGTAGCGCTTGCCGATCGTGACGACGCTTAGCGCCAGAATCAGCAGCACCCCCACCACGACCAGCAGGACCGAGGGTGAGACTGCGCGGATGACAAAGGCCCCCGGCACCGCTCCGAAGATGAGTCCGGCGGCGATCGGGGCCCACTTCTTCCAGTCGATATCAGCGCGCATGGACCACGTGTTGGCCACCGCGTTGAAGGTGGCCAGCACGTTGATCAAGATGATGCCCACGACAGGGCCCAACATGAGCGAGAGCGCAGGCGCGGAAATCAGCCCGAGGCCCATGCCGGAGACGCGCTGCGAAATGGCGCCGGCGGCCACAACGAGCGCGACGCCGATCGCGAGCCAGATCAACGAAACTTCGCCTCCATCGCCGCGCGCACGGCAGGCGGCACCAGCCCGGTGACGTCGCCGCCGTACTTCGCCACCTCCTTGCACAGTGAGGAGGAGACGTAGCCGTACTTCTCGTCGGTCATGAGGAAGTAGGTGTCGATGCCGGAAAGCCGCCGGTTCATCTGCGCCATCGGCAGCTCGTAGTCGTAGTCGAGAGAGGAGCGCAAGCCCTTGACCAGTGCTGTGACGTGGTGCTCGTTGGTGTAGTCCACCAACAGGCCCGCCCAAGAATCCACGCGCACACCGACGAGGTCGGCGGTGACCTCGCGAATGAGCTCCATGCGCTCGTCGACGCTAAACAGCCCCGAGGACTTCGCCGGGTTGCCGGTAACGAGGACGACGACCTCGTCGAAGCTGCGGGAGGCGCGGCGCACAATGTCTAAGTGCCCGTTGGTGATCGGGTCGAAGGAGCCGGGGCAGACTGCGATCGTCATGCGTTTTCCTTTTCTGTGCTGGTTGAATAGACGGCCATGTCCATGCGCGCAATGCCGTAGGTGCGCTTCTTCAGCTTCTGACCCGTCGGGGTAAACGACTCGGGCCAGGCGGTCTCGGGGCTTTCGCGGTGGCGCTCGACGACGACCACGGCGCCGTCGACAAGCAGGGGCTCAAGCGCGGACACCATTTCGGCCACCGCCT
The DNA here is from genome assembly GCF_025152525.1 of Corynebacterium sp. p3-SID1056. GTDB lineage: Bacteria > Actinomycetota > Actinomycetes > Mycobacteriales > Mycobacteriaceae > Corynebacterium. The sequence continues at coordinate 157,909 of NZ_JALXXL010000004.1, read as the reverse complement.
CATCGGCGAGTTCGTAGGGCGGGTCGGCGAGCACCATGTGGAAGTGGTTCCGCGGCGCGCGGGCGACGTAGGTCGACGCCTTGACCGGCTCGACGCGCACGTCCGGGTGGCCAACCACCTTCGCGTTGTGCTCGATGACGGCGACAGCGCGCGGATCGTTCTCCACGAGGACTACCTGCTGCGCGCCGCGCGAGGCCGCCTCCAGTCCGAGTGCGCCCGAGCCGGCGAACAGATCCAACACGTTCGCCCCCGCAAAACCGAAACGCACCTGCAGGGAGGAAAAGAGGCCTTCGCGGGCACGGTCGGACGTCGGGCGGGTGCCTTCGGGCGGGACCTTGATTTTTCGGCCGCGGGCTTCGCCGGAAATGATGCGGTTCATGCCACACACTCTAACGCGCGCTCCCGGCCTAGCTCTTATCCAGGTACTCGAAATCCTCGGCGACGAAGTTGGCGGTGGCGCGGCGGGCGAACTCGATGTTGTCGGCGACAATGCTGCCGGCGTCGCGGTAGGCGCGCTCGACGAGCTCGAGATCGTCGACCAGGTTGATCAGGCGCAACGTGCGGTGCAGGCCCGACTGGTCGGTGCCGAGCACGTCGCCCTCGCGCCGGTTGAGCAGGTCCAACTCGGCGAGCGCGAAACCGTCCGTGGTCGCCGCGACCTGCTGCACGCGGGTAAATGACGGGGATGACTGCTCCGCCAGCGTGTGGAACAGACACCACGACTCGTAGCCGCCGCGCCCGACGCGCCCTCGCAACTGGTGGAGCTGGGACACACCGAAGTGTTCGGCCTCGCGTACCATCATCACGCTCGCATTAGGCACGTCGACGCCGACCTCGATGACCGTGGTGGAGACCAGGACGTCGATCGCGCCCGCGGCAAAATCGGCCATCACCGCGTCTTTTACCTCGCCCTTCATCCGTCCGTGGAGCACGGCAACCTCGCTGTCCGGAAACTCCTCGGCGGAGAGGTAGGCGGCGACCTCCTCCACGCCACCCTCGCCCTCAATCCGCGGGCACACCACGTAGGCCTGGCGGCCCTGCGCGATTTCCTCGCGTATCTTCTCCCAGGCGCGGGCCACCCAGGCTGGCTTAAATTCTGGGACCACCGATGAGCGGATCGGCTTGCGCCCGCCCGGCAGCTCCTTGAGCGTGGAAACGCTTAGGTCCCCGAAGACCGTGATCGCGATGGTGCGCGGGATCGGGGTCGCGGTCATGACCAACAGGTGCGGGGTGGTCTCCCCCGCCTTCGCGCGCAGTTGATCGCGCTGCTCCACGCCGAAGCGGTGCTGCTCATCGACGACAACCGCGCCCAGGCGGAAAAACTCCACCGAATCCTGGATCAGGGCGTGGGTGCCCACCACGATGTCGGCCTCGCCCGAGACGATGTGCAAAAGCGCCTCCTGCTTTTGGGCGGCCGACATGGACCCCGTCAGCGCGACGACTCTCGTGGGCAGGCCGGCACGCATCATCAGCTCGGTCAACGAGCGGGCGTGCTGGAGCGCGAGCACCTCTGTCGGGGCAAGCAGCGCCGCCTGCGCACCGTTGTCCACGGCCTGCAGCATCGCAAGGGCGGCGATGACGGTCTTGCCGGAGCCGACCTCGCCCTGCAGTAGGCGGCTCATGGGTTTGACCGCGGACATGTCTGCGGAGATCTCGTGAAACACCTGCGACTGACCGTGCGTGAGCTCGAAGGGCAGGCGCTCCAGCAGCGTCTCCTGGTCGCGGCCGGGCACGCGGGGCAAGGCCGGTGCGCGCCGGTGTGCGACGTCTGCGCGTCGCACACCCATCGCGAGTGCGACAGAAAGCGCCTCGTCGTACTTCAGGCGCTCCAGCGCGCGGGCGGGGCCGTCCGGGCCGGGCTCGTGGATCTGGCGGACCGCCGCGTTGAGCGGCAGCATCCCGATGGGCGTAAAGCCGAGCGGCTCCTCAATCTGCGGTAGGTCGCGCAGCACCGCGTGCACTGCGCCCATGATGGTCCACGTACTCACACCCTTCTTCGCCGGGTAGAGCGGGAGCCATTCGCGCCCGGCGAGGATGTCCTCGAGCTGGCCGAAATGCATGAGTTGTTTGAGGGAGCCAGTGGCCTGGGTGGGCCCGTCGAGAAGCACGAAGTCCGGGTGCTGTAGCTGCGGGGAGTCGCGAAAGAAGCTGAGCTTGCCGTTGAGCATGACGCGGCGACCTGGTTTGAGCACGCGCTGCGCATACGTGGAGCCGAAGAAGGTGGCGGCGACGCGCTGGTAGCCGTCGTCGACTTCGATGCGGTAGATCGGGCGGCGCGGGTTCTTCTTGTTCGAGATCGGCGTGGCGCTTTCCACCCAGCCGATGACGGTGGCGGTGGTGCCTTCTTCCATCTCGCGCAGGTCGGTGCCCTTGCCGTATTGCAGGTAGCGGCGCGGGTAGTGCTGCAAAAGCTGACCGCACGTGTCGATGCCGAGGTGTTTGGACAGCGCCCGAGCCTGTTTTAAGGGGATAACCAGGTTCAGCGGGCGCGTATCTTCAAACCCAAGCATGGCCGCTACTCTACCCCGATCTCCGCCACCGCACCGAGGCCATCGGCGGGGTAGATCATCACGTCCACGCCAAGTGTCTCCTCAAGGCCAGCCAGCTGCGACGCGTCGATGGCGAGCGGGTCGTAAAGCACGGTGACCTGCTCACCCCCGTGCTCGAGCAGGCGTGCACAGGCACCGCTCAACGCCTCTGCGGCGGTGTCGGCAATAAGTACAGTTTCTCCATGCGCGCTGACGATGATGTCACCCTTGCCCACGGGCCCGCCCTGGATCAGCCCGGCTTTCTCCGCACGGTGCGCCACGGCGGTGCGCATCTCGCCGGCCGCCTCCGACATGGTAAACGCGGCCGTGGCCAGCGGCTGTGCCGCATCGTGCACGGTCAGCGCTGCGATGCCGGAGACCAGGCGGACGGTCGGCAAAAGCGTGATGGATTGCTCGAAGGCGCGCGCTGCCTTCTCCACCGCGACCAGGTTGCGGCTGTCCAGCAAACCGTTGGGCAGCAAGATGATCTCCTGCGCGCCGGAGCGGCGAATCGCTGCGAGCACGTCAGCCACCACATCCTCGTCCGGGGCGACGGTAATCGCGCCGGCCTGCGTGTAGAGCTCGGTCAACGAGCCGGGTGGTGTGACGGCGATAATCGTGCGTCCGGGGGTGTCAGTGACGGGTTCTGCGGGCAGAACTTCTAGCCGCAGGTCGCTGACCTCGCCTGCGGCGTAGGCGGCCTCGATGACGGCGCCGGCGCGCGTGGAGTGGATGTGCACGGTGCCCTCGGTGTCGCCTGCGCGCGCGATCACGAGGCTGTCGCCGAGCTCGCGCAGCGTGGTCTCCAGCGCGTCGAGGTCCCCGCGGAAGAAGTACATCACCTCCAGGTTCCCCGGCACCCCGTGCTGCGAATGTGTCGCTGCCGCAGCCGTGTCCGTGTCGTGCAGCTCGAGCAGGACCCCCGTCGCTGCTGCGGCCGTTCCCGTGGTTGTCTGCGCGGTTTCGTCGACAAGCGCTTCGAGCAAAATCACCAGGCCAGTGCCGCCGGCATCGACGACCCCGGCCTCGCGCAGCGCGGCGAGCTGGGAGGGGGTATTCGCCAGCGCGATGCGCGCTGCCTCCGTCGCCGCAGCCGCCACCCTGCTTATCGACGGCGCACCGCCCGCCTCTGCCACCGCTTCCTGGGCGGCAACCGCAGCGGCGCGCAGCACCGTGATCACGGTACCCTCGACGGGCTCTGCAATCGCGCGGTCAGCGAAGCGCACTGCCGCGGCGAGCGCCTCGGCGACCACGACCCCGCCGGCGGTTTCCTCCACCATGGACTGCGCGAGCCCGCGCAACACCTGAGAGAGGACCACCCCGGAATTCCCGCGCGCCCCGTGCACCGCGCCCTGCGCGAGCGCTTCGGCGACTTGCGAGGCGCTCGCGTCTGCGGGAAGTGCCTCGGTGGCGGCGACGGCGGCGGCCATCGTGTGCGCCATGTTCGAGCCGGTGTCCGCGTCCGGGACGGGAAAGACGTTGAGCTCGTTAATCTCCACCCGCCGACGGTCGAGTTCAGCTGCAGCGCGCTGCGCCCAGGCACGCAGGCGGGCACCGTCGAAGCGGGGAGGAGTCACCATGAGCGGATATCTTACAGGCCCCAGTCCACCGGCTGCCCACCTTGGTCGACCAAGGCCTGGTTTGCGCGCGAAAAGGGCCGCGAGCCGAAGAAACCACGGCTGGCGGACAGCGGCGAGGGGTGCGGCGATTCGATTCGTGGGGTGTCGCCAAGGAAGCGGGCCGCGCTTTGGGCGTCGCGGCCCCACAGAATGGCGACGAGTGGCGTCTCGCGCTGCGCAAGGGCGGTGATCGCGGCCTCGGTGACCTGCTCCCAGCCCTTCCCGCGATGTGAGGCGGGTGCGCCCGGCCGCACGGTCAACACGCGGTTGAGCAGCAAGATGCCCTGGCGCGACCAGGACGAGAGGTCGCCGTCCGCGCGCGGGGGTATTCCGAGGTCGTCGTGGAGCTCCTTATAGATATTGACCAGGCTGCGCGGTGGCTTCACCCCGGGTTGGGTGGAAAAGGCCAAGCCCATGGGGTGGCCGGGCGTGGGATACGGGTCCTGGCCGACGATCAGCACGCGCACCTGGTCAAAGGGGTCGGCGAAAGCGCGCAGGATATCGTTGCCGCGCGGCAGGTAGGCCTGCTCTGCGCGCAGGAAATCCCCCATGGCGTGGATCTGCTCCTCCACGCCGCGCAGCGGTTCCTGCCAGCTTTCGTGTACCGGTAGGTTCATCCGAAACTCTCCCATCCTTCGGTGTAGGCCGGCGCTTCGCCGTCGATGCGCACGCCCGGGGCGCGGGTGACGGTGCCGATGGAGCGGAACCCCACCGGTGCTGAGCCGTCGCACGTGCCCAGCAGCGTGTGGTCCTCTCCCCCAGTGAGCACCCACTGCCACGGGTCGACACCGAGCAGCTTCCCGGCCTGTCTGAGTAGATCATCGGGCGCGATCGCCAGCGCGGAGAGGTCCAAGCCTACCCCGGAGCGCTCCGCGAGCCGGGTGAGGTCGCGGATGAGCCCGTCCGAGTTGTCCGTCATCGCCGTCGCCCCTGCTGCGCGCGCGACCACACCGCGGCCCGGGGTCAGTTGCGGGACCTGGTGGGCGCGGACGAGTGGTTCGAGGGCTTCGGGGATGTCCACGCGGGCGTCGAGAAGCGCGAAGCCCGCGGCCGAATAGCCGATGGTGCCGTGCGCCACCACCCGCTGCCCCGGGCGGGCCGCGGCCATGGTCAGCGGCTCCCGGTTGCCGCCGAGCGAGCCGATCGCGGCCACAGAGATGACCAGCTGCCGCGACTGCGTAACGTCACCGCCGACGAGCTCGGTGGAGTACGCCTCGGTCGCCGCGCCGACGCCGCGCGCGAGGCCTTCGATGACCGACAGCGGGGTCGTCGGCGGGGCGGCGATGGCCAACAGCGCGGCGATTGGGCGCGCCCCCATCGCCTCGATGTCGGCGAAGTTCTGTATCACTGCCTTGCGTCCGACGCTTTCCGGGGTGGTGACGTCGGCGCGGAAGTGGCGGCCCTCGACGAGCATGTCGGTGGCGGCGACCACGCGCGAATTGGGGGTTGACGGGGTAAGCACCGCGGCGTCGTCGCCGTTGATTGGCGAGGGCGAGGCCGCCACGATGGCGTCGATGACGGCGCGCTCCCCCACCTCGGCGAGCGAGGGACCCACGGTGGGGAACCCGGTAGTGATCACGAGGGGCACGCACCTTTCGATAGACTGTGACGCCATGACTGATTCCGCGGCGAACGATTCACAGATTAACCGAACCACAGTAATTGTGAGCCTTGGGCTCGCGCTGGCGTTCGTCGCGGTAGTCCTCGGTGGCGCGCGCTACTTCGTGAAGCAGGCAGCGCAGCAGCCGGTCGCGATGTCGCAGCTCGACTCGCCCGCAGCGGACTCGCCCGAGTGCGCCGCGCTCGTCGCTTCCCTGCCGGAAAAACTCAACGGCCACCGGCGCGCCGAGCTCGCGGATCCGGCACCCGCGGGCGCGGCCGCCTGGCAGTCCTCCTCCACCGAACGCATCACCCTACGCTGCGGGGTGCACATGCCCGCGCAGTACACGGCGTACTCCGAGCCCCTCGTCTTCGAGGCCGCGGGCGCGCGTTGGCTGCGCGTCGACGATGCGACCCCGGGGTCCACGCTTGCTACCTGGTTCAGCGTGGATCGCGAGCCGGCCGTCGCCGTGACCGCGGACGAGGCTTCCCTGGGCAAGGCCGACACTCCCCTCGAGGGCCTGGACTTGGCTGCGCTGCCGGCCGGCGAGCAGCCGGTGGGCGAAGCACCCCTGACGCAGCTCCAGCGCGCGGCCAATCCGGAAGATGCCGCGGCATGCAGCTCGCTTATCGACGCCGCGCCGCAGGACATCGCCACCGGCTACCGCCGGGTGGAGCCAGCAACCGAACACACGGTGGCCTGGATTGCCGAGGGCAAGGAACCGATCGTCGTGCGGTGCGGCGTAGCGGAACCGGAGCACTACGCTGCGGGCGCGCAACTTTCGCAGGTCAATGACATCCCCTGGTTCGAGGACACCACGCTCGCCAACGGCACGACCACGTCGACCTGGTACGCGCTCGGGCGGGTCACCGATGTAGCCGCGTCGCTGCCACAGTCCGAGGGCAACGAGGCCGTGACCAACCTGTCGAAGTTGATCGCGGACACGCTGCCCGAGCGTTAGGCGCGGGCCAGCGCGGTGGTGACGAGCAGGTCCAGCATCTCCGGGTAGTCAAGCCCGCTGGCTTGCCACACCTGGGGGTACATGGAAATCGGGGTGAAGCCGGGCATCGTGTTGATCTCGTTGAGCACCGGGCCCTCTGCGGTGACGAAGAAGTCGATGCGCGCGAGCGACTTGCAGTTCAGCGCCCGGAAACACCGCAACGCAAGCTGCTGAAGCTGCTCGATCACCGCGTCGTCGTAGGGCGCGGGGATCGTCGCCGTCACCCCATCTTCCAAGTACTTTGTCTCGAACCCGTAGAAGCCTTCGGCCGAGTCCTCGGTGCCGTTGAGGCGGGCTGGCACACTCGCCTCGATCCGCCCGTCCGGGTGCTCGATGACGCCGACCTCGACTTCGTCGCCGACCAGCTCGGATTCCACCAGCACTTTCTCGTCCGAATCAAAGGCGAGTGCAAGCGCCTCGTCGAGCGCCTCCCAGCTTTCCACCTTGGACACGCCGATCGAGGAACCGCCCGAGGCGGGTTTCACAAACACCGGAAGGCCAAGCTCCGCGCGCTGCGCTTCATCCAGCGACTCGCCTCTGCCCAGCACCACCTCGCCCGCAACCGCGACGCCAGCGGCGCGCACGAGTGTCTTGGTGTATTCCTTATCCATCCCGCAGGCCGAGGCCAATACGCCTGGGCCGACGTAGGGCAACCCAGCCAGCTCCAGCAGGCCCTGGATTGTGCCGTCTTCTCCGAACTTGCCGTGCAGGACGGGGAAGGCCACATCGACGGTGGCGCGAACCTCGCCTGTCGCGACGTCGATAAGCTGCCCGCGGCGATCCGGGTTGAGCGAGAGCGCCACCTCGCGCTCGCCCGCAACCTCGGGCAGCGTGGCACCCGCCACCGGGTCGTGGCTGCCCTCTACCCAGGCTCCCTCGCGCGTAATGCCGACGGGGTAGACCTCGTAACGCTCGGGCGAAAGGTGCGCCATGACGGCGCCTGCCGAGATGCAGGAAATTGAGTGCTCGGTGGACTGGCCACCGTAAATAACGGCTATACGAATCACATGACGAGACTACACCAGGAACTTACTCGGATTTCTTGCTCCGCCCCATCAGCGCCGCAATAGTCTCCGGAACCTTCACACCCTTATGGCAGACCGCGTACACCGCCTGGGTCAGCGGCATGTCGACGCCGCGTTCTTGCGCGAGCTGAAAAATGCTTCTCGACGACACCACGCCCTCCGCGACCTGCCCGCGCGTCGCGGCCTTCGCCTCCTCGATCGTCGCGCCCTTGCCGAGGGCGGAGCCGAACGTGCGGTTACGCGACAGCGGCGAAGAACAGGTCGCCACCAGGTCGCCCAGGCCGGCCAGCCCGGAAAAGGTACGCGCATCCGCGCCCAGTTCGGTACCGAGGCGGGTAATCTCCGCCAAGCCGCGGGTAATGAGCGTAGCGAGCGTGTTCTCCCCCAGCCCCTGGCCGGAAGCCATGCCGCAGGCCAGCGCGATCACGTTCTTGGTCGCGCCGCCGATCTCGCAGCCGATCACGTCTTCGTTGGTGTACGGGCGCAGATAGCTCGTGGCGCACGCGGCCTGGACCAGCTTGGCCCGGTTGAGATCGCTGCAGGCAATCACGGTGGCGGCGGGCTGCTCGAGCGCAACCTCCCGGGCCAGGTTCGGGCCAGAGAGCACGGCGATGCGGTCGTCCTCGGCCCCAGTGACCTCGCCAATGATCTGCGACATCCGCAGGTGGGTATCCGTCTCAATGCCTTTTGAGATGGAAAGCAGCGTGGAGTCAACGCGCAGGTGGGGCGCCCATGCCTTGAGGTTTTCACGCATGGTCTGGCTGGGCACCGCAAAGACGACGATATCGGCGTCCAAGGCCTCTGTCGCATCGGCGGTGGGGCGCACCGTCTCGGGCAGCCTAATTCCAGGCAGGTAGTCGGGATTTTCCCGAGTGTCGGCCAGCTGGCGCGCGAGTTCGGGCCGGCGCGCCCACAGGTCGACGGTGTTGCCGGCGTCGGCAAAGACCTTCGCAAGCGTTGTCCCCCACGAACCGGCACCGAGCACTGCCACATTCACCATCGGTTTGCATGCCTTCCTGATCCATCTGCCACCAAACGTTGTTTCAACCTATCACCCGCACGGCCGTTGTACCGTCCCGAGCCCGGCGGCACCCGCAGCAGCGAATTGCACCCTTTTCCACAATCGACACCGCCCAGGGGCGTGCCGCGCGTGGCGCACTGAGGCAAGGTAGGCAAAGATAGCGGGTATGGCTGAAAAGAAATCGCATAAGGGGAAACTGCACGAGCAGCACAAGGACATCGCCGGGGAGATGTTTTTGACCGGCCGCCATCAAGAAGTGCCGAAGCGCCCGCAGGACGAGTTCACCCGCACCACGCTGGCCGCCGGCGCGGTGCTGTGGCGCGGCGATAACAGCGATGCCTCCTCGATTGAGGTTGCTTGCATCCACCGCCCGCATTACGACGATTGGTCGCTGGCGAAAGGCAAGCTCGACCCGGGTGAGTCGCTGATTGCCACCGCCGTGCGCGAAATCCGCGAGGAGACCGGCTACCACGTCCGCTTGGGCAAGCTCTTGGGCAAGACGGTCTACCCCGTGAAAAACACCACCAAGGTGGTCTATTACTGGACCGGGGAGGTCACCGGCGGCGAGTTCACCTCGAACGACGAGGTCGACGAAATCCGCTGGCTGCCTATCTCCCAGGCAAAGGAGTTGATGAGCTACGCGCTCGACCGCAAGGTACTCGAAAAGGCCGAGAAGCGCTTCTCGCGCCCCGCGCACACGCGCATCCTGCTGGTGCGCCACGCCCGCGCGCACGAGCGGCAAAAGTGGTCAGGCGACGATAATCTGCGTCCGTTGGATAAGAAGGGGCGTCGGCAGGCGGAAATGCTCGTGCCGCTGCTCGCGCCATTTGCGCCAGAGCGGATCTACTCGGCGCGCCCGGATCGCTGCCGCTCCACGGTAGAGCCGCTTGCCGACGAGCTGGGCCTCGACATCACCGTCGATTCCCGCTTCGGCGATCAGGCGTGGCTGGAAGACATGGTGGGCGCCAAGCGCGCTTTTCAGGACATCATCGACGCCGGCGGCACGAGCGTCGTGTGCAGCCAGGGCGAGGCCATCCCCGGGCTGATAGCGTGGTTGGCAGCAAACGGTACGTTGCCGATCGATTCAGAGATCAAGGCGAAGAAGGGATCCGTATGGTCGCTGACCTTCCACGATGGTCAGCTCACCGGCGCGGATTACCTTCCGTCGGCACTGCCAGTGCAGTAAGAAAGGACGAAGAAGTTTATGGCTTTCGCTCCCGTCACGCAGGAGCGCATTGAGGCCACCCTGGATGCGCTAGGCCTCAAGCACTACCGCAGCGAGACCGATGGGTTGACGGTCACCGCGTTCCCCAGCGCCGTGTGTTTCTTCCGGATCGAGGGCGACATGCTCAACATCGTGTCGCGCTGGCTGGGCAAGGCGCGCAGCGATGAGGACAAGGCGGCGCTGCGCCGGGCGGTCAACCACCTCAACCGCTCCCTTCCCCGACTGCGCGCGCACCGGGTGGATTGGGACGACGGCGCGATGCTCGCTTTTATCGACGCCCCGTATTTCCCGGTCGGCGGCGCCGACGACGAGCAGCTGCAGAAGATCCTGGACTTCAGCTTCGCTATGCTGCGCTACGCCACGGATACGCTGAACGAGCAGCTGCCGCAGCTGCGCGACGGATCCGCTGAGAAGGAGGCCTAAACGATGAGCGCTACCGGTGTGAAGCAGTCTGACCTGGCACGCGTGCGCGACTACTTCGCTGCGCAGGGGTGGAAGTACAGCGAGTCCGAAGCACAAGACACGATCCGGACGGTCTTTTCCGGCATCGCGATGGATATCTCCTATACGTCGAATACGATCGTGCTGTTTACCACGATCGGTGTGAGCGAGATTCCCGCCTCCCGTTTTGAAGACGTGCTCGAGTTTTGCGAGCAGTTCAACAACGCCCGCTCCTTCCCCACCGCAATTGCGATTGAGGAGCCGGAGCGCGACCTTGCCGCCCTCGGAATCTCCTATGCGCTGCCGTGCCAGTGGCAGCACACCGACGAGCAGTTCCGGGACTTCGTCGACCGCGGCGTGCTCGGCCTGGTAAACACCGCGAAGGCGTTTTTGTCCGAGTTCGCACCCGAGGTGCTGCGCAAGCTACCGGAGTAGCCCGCGCAGCACGGGAGCGTGTTATCGCACCGCCGGCTTGAATGCGGGTCGGGCGGATTCGTAGTCGGCGATGGCGGCGTCGTCGCGAAGCGTAAGCCCGATGTCGTCGAGGCCTTCCATGAGCCGCCAGCGGGTGTAGTCGTCGATCTCGAAGGTGTAGGTGTTTTCGCCCACGGTGACGGTGCGGTCCGCGAGCGAGACGGTGGCTTCGAGGCCGGGCTGCTGCTCGAGCTGCTTCCAGATCAGCTCGATGTCGGACTCGCTCATAATGCCCGCGAGCAGGCCGGCCTTGCCGGAGTTACCGCGGAAGATATCCGCGAAACGCGGGCTGAACACGGCCTTGAAGCCGTAGTCCATCAGCGCCCAGACTGCGTGCTCGCGGGAGGAGCCAGTACCGAAATCCGGTCCGGCAAAGAGCACGGAGCCGTCGGCGTACTCGTCCTGGTTGAGCACGAAGTCCGGCTGGTTTTCGCGCCAGTTGGAAAATAGGCCGTCTTCGAAGCCGGTGCGCGAAACGCGCTTGAGGTAGCGGGCGGGGATGATCTGGTCGGTATCGACGTTTGAGCGGGTCAGCGGCACGCCGACGCCGGTGTGGGTGGTGAATTTCTCCATGATGCTTTCTCCTTTTACAGGTCGGCGGGGCTGGCGAGGTGGCCGGTGACCGCGGTAGCGGCGGCGACCAGCGGCGAGACGAGGTGGGTGCGCCCGCCCGGGCCCTGGCGGCCCTCGAAGTTGCGGTTGCTTGTCGACGCCGACCGCTCCCCCGGCGCCAACTGGTCTGGGTTCATGCCCAGGCACATGGAGCAACCGGCGGTGCGCCACTCGGCACCGAACTCGGTGAAAATTTTGTCCAGGCCTTCCTCTTCCGCTTGCTGTTTGACCAGCGTGGAGGAAGGCACGACCAGCATGCGGGTGTTGTCCGCGATGTGGCGGCCGCGCACCACGGATGCGGCGGCGCGCAGGTCTTCGATTCGCGCGTTGGTGCAGGAGCCGAGGAAGACGGTGTCGATGGCGATCTCGCGCAGCGGCGTGCCCGGGGTCAGATCCATGTAGGCCAGCGCCTTCTCGGCGGCCTGCTTGGAGCTCTCGTCGGTGAAGTCCTCGGGGTCGGGCACGTCGCTCGCCAGCGGGAGCCCCTGGCCCGGGTTGGTGCCCCAGGTGACGAAGGGGGTGAGGCTCGAGCCGTCGATTTCCACGACGGTGTCGAACTCGGCGCCCTCGTCGGTGGGCAGCGTCTTCCAGTACTCAACGGCAGCATCCCAGTCGGCGCCGGTCGGGGCGTACTCACGGCCCTTGACGTACTCGAAGGTCTTCTCGTCCGGTGCGACCATGCCGGCGCGGGCACCTGCCTCGATCGACATGTTGCAAATCGTCATGCGCGCTTCCATGGACAGCTTCTCAATGGCCTCGCCGCGGTACTCAATGATGTGGCCCTGGCCGCCGCCGGTGCCAATCTTCGCGATGATGGCCAAAATGAGGTCCTTGGCGCTCACGCCTTCCGCGAGCTCGCCCGTGACCTCCACCGCCATCGTCTTGAAGGGTTTGAGCGACAGCGTCTGGGTAGCCATGACGTGCTCGACCTCGGAGGTGCCGATGCCCATGGCGATAGAGCCGAACGCGCCGTGGGTGGAGGTGTGCGAGTCTCCGCAAACAATCGTCATGCCAGGCTGGGTGATGCCCAGTTGCGGGCCGACCGTGTGCACGATGCCCTGCTTGACGTCCCCCATCGGGTGCAGTGTCACGCCGAACTCTTCGCAGTTTTTCCGCAGGGTTTCCACCTGGGTGCGCGAGGTCGGCTCGTGAATCTCGAGCAGGTTGCCGCTGACGATGCCCTCGGTGGGCACGTTGTGGTCTTCGGTGGCCAGGTGCAGTTCCGGGTGCCGCATTGCGCGCCCGGCCATGCGCAGCCCGTCGAAGGCTTGCGGGGAGGTCACCTCGTGCAGCAGCTGGAAGTCGATGTAAATAAGGTCGGGTTCACCGTTTTCGCCGGCTTTGACGACGTGGTCGTTCCAGACCTTTTCTGCCAGGGTTTGTGGCGTGCGTGCCATACTGTTCCTCCTCCGTCCCCACGCCTCGGAAACGACTCTGCTTCCCAAGATGCGGGATGGTATCATCCATTACGTGAGACAGTATAGCGAAGATTCCGGCATCAAAGTGCTTGACCGCTCCGTTGCAATCGTGCGCGCCGTCGCCCGCGGGGAAAAGACGCTCGCACAGCTCAGCGAGGACACCGGCCTCCCGCGCGCGACCACCCACCGCATCGCCACAGCGCTCGAGGTCCACCACATCCTCGCCCGCACCGAATCCGGCGCGTGGACAATCGGTCCCGCGCTCGCAAGCTTCACCTCGGGCACCTCCCCGCTGCTGCTCAGCGCCGCATCTCCGATCATGCGCGAGCTCGTCACCACCACCGGCGAGGCCGTGCAACTCTACGAGCTCACCGGCGAGACCCGCACATGCATCGCGGCCGAGGAGCCAGCCGCCGGCCTAACCTACACCGTGCCCGTGGGATCGCAGCTCTCGCTCGCAGCAGGCTCGGCCGCGCGAGTCTACGCCGCTTTCTCGCTTATCGACGCCACGCCCTTCCCCGCCTCCGAACTCCGTAAAGTCCGCGAGACCGGACTTGCAGAATCGGTCGCCGAACGCGAAGTCGGGCTCGCCTCTGTCTCCACCCCCGTCCGGGAGCGCGACGGCAGCGTCATCGCCGTCCTCTCCGTCTCCGGCCCGGCGGAGCGTTTATCCCCCAGCCCCGCCGCGAAATGGGGCGAGGCGCTGCTCGCCGCGCGTGAGCGTTTGGAGGCGGCGCTGTAGGCGTCGATAAGCAAAGGCCTAGACGAAGCCCTCACCGATGCGCCACTGGCGCTGCTCGCCGAGCGCGACCGTGGCCTCCGGGTCCTCGACGTCAGAGACGCGGTAGTAGAGCATGTCCACGAAATCGTGGTGGATGCTGGCGACGCCGTAGCCGTGCGCGTCGAAATCGATGTGGTTGACCCACGGGTTATTGTCGCGGATGACCTTCTCTACCAGCAGCGAGGTGGAGTTGTCCTCCGGGTGGTAGGTGCCGAACGCGCTGGTGAGAATCTCGTCCACATTGGGCGCGGAGATCGAAGTGGTGACCATCTCGCAGCCGATCTCACCGTAGGTTGCAGATATCGAGTTCGCCCACTCGGAGTGGATGTCGCCGGTAAGAAACAGCGCGTTGCTCCCCTGCTCGTCCAGCACGGTGAGGAGTCGGTCCCGTTCGGCGGTGTAGCCGTCCCACTGGTCCGAATTGACGGCGATACCGGTCGAGCGTTCCCGGATGTAGCCGATCGCCTCATTCGCCTTGTCGTTGCCCGCGATCGTGGCGAAACGCATCGGCGAAATCATCACCGAGTTGCCCAGCACATCCCAGCGGGCATTGGAAGTTTTCAGCTGCTCGGCCAGCCAGTCGAACTGCTCGGAGCCCAGCATCGTGCGATCCGGGTCGTCGAACTGCGCGCCCGTGGTCTCCTCGTCGCGGTAGGTACGCAGGTCCATCACCGTCAGCTGCGCGAGCGTGCCGAAAGTGAAGCGGCGGTAGATGCGGCGCTCCTCGGAAAGCGACTCGGCGCGCACCGGCAGCCACTCGAAGTACGCCTGCATCGCCGCTTCTCGACGCTGCGCCCACTCACCTTCAACGCGACCATCCGTATGGTTTTCCGCGCCGTCACGCCAGTTGTTGTTCGCAACCTCGTGGTCATCCCACACCACAATCCACGGGCACGCGCCGTGAGCGGCCTGCAGGTTGAGGTCGGTACGGTAGCGTCCGTAGCGCTGGCGGTAGTCCTCGAGCGTGGTGATCTCCCACTCCGGGTGGTGCATGCGCGCCACGCCGCTCTTGCCCGCGTACTCGCCGGTCGGATACTCGTAAATGTAGTCGCCCAAGAACACCACGTGGTCGATCTCGCGGTTGCGTGCCCGCTGCGCCATGTCGCCATACGCGCTGAAAAACCCGGACTCCCAGTTGGCACACGAGGCGATGGCGAGGTTGAGCTGATCCAGCTCCGCATCCTCCGCAGGCGCGGTCAGGGTGCGACCGACCGGGGAGGTCGCCCCCGCGTGCTCTCCACCCTGCACGATGAAGCGGTAGAAGTACTCCGTATCCGGTGAAAGACCGGTCGGGTCCACATGCACCGTGTGGTCGGCCGAGGCAATCGCCACGACCGTGCCGGTGCGCGGGTTGTCGAAGTCCTCCGAGGTATCGATCTGCCACTCAAGCTCCACGTCCTCACCCAGACCAGATCCGGGCAGCGCGTCGCGCGAAGGTGTCACACGGGTCCAGAGCACCACGCGGTCCGGAAGCGGGTCGCCTGAGGCCACCCCGTGCAAAAACGGCAAGCCCCATTCCCCCGCCGTGGTCGGACCTTCTGGGGTGGACACCGTAGAGGTGCGCGCGGCGTACGCGCCCCCGGCCCCAATGGCCACGGCCGCAGCCGATGCTGCGCCAGCTTGCAGGAGGACACGACGATTCACACGGATTTCTGAGCTCATGCCGCTTACTTTCAACCAGCACAACGCGTCCCGCAAGGCGAACAGCACGATGTTGGCAAAAGTTCACCTTCTATTCAGCTTTCGGGCACTTTGCATGTAACCGGCTGTTTAAAACGTTCAGGTTAGGTAGCAGACCATGACCCTCACGCGTACTTCACACCGCCCCACTTCACTTCTGCGACCCGCCATAGCCGTGACGCTGAGCGCTGCACTGTCTGTCTCGACGTTGACGGTCCCCACCGCACAGGCCGCCACGGATAAGGTCGATCGCCTCACCTTTGGCATCGGCGCGGACGAGACCCAGGCCAACGTCGCTTGGCAATCACCGACTTTGGGCAGCCAGTACCTCGAGTACTGGAAGACCTCGGCACCGGATGACAAGCAGCGGGTGGAATCTGAGCGCGGCCCCCACGAGGCCTTGATGACCGGTCTCGAGCCGGACACCGAGTACGCCTACCGCGTGGGCAACGATCGCATCGGATGGACCGACGAATACACCTTCACCACCGACGCGCAATCGGAGAGCTGGAGCTTCCTCGCCTTCGCGGACGCTCAGATCGGTGTTGACGCCAAGGTGAAAGAGCAGGCCGCCGCATGGGATAAGGCCGTAAACACCGCGACTTCTGAGCACCCGGACGCCTCCTTCATCATGCACTTGGGCGACCAGATTGAAGGCTGGGGCTCCGCCACCGCGCAGACCAAGGCGTTTACCGCCCCGGAGAAGCTGCGCAGCTACCGCCTCGGCGTGCTGCGCGGCAACCACGAGACCTACACCACCAAGCGCCACTTCAACGACGCGTTCTACCTGCCCAATGAGGAAAACGACTCGGGAAACTACTTCTTTAACTACAACAACGTGCTCTTCATCGGCCTGGACAGCAACGCCTCCAAGTCCGATGAGATCGTGCAACACGCCGAGTTCGTCCAAAACGCCATCGACGAGCACGGAGCAGAGGCGGACTGGGTCATCGTAGGCTTCCACCACGCGCCGTTCTCGCAGGGCACCCACTACACGGACGACGACGTGGTGCGCCTGCGCGAAGAGCTCACCCCGAAGCTTTCCGACGCCGGTGTTGACCTCGTCCTGAGCGGCCACGACCACATCTACACCCGCAGCCACCTTATGGAGGGTGCCGAGCCTGTCATCCCCGAAGGTGCCGCAAAGGCCGGCGACGTGCTCATCCCGGACGAGAACCAGGTCCTCTACGTCACTTCCACCACCGCCACCGGCGGCAAGTACTACGACTTCCAGGGCACCGACGGCCAGAAGTACCCGCGGATCCGCGAAGAGCGCGCAACCGATATCGCGCACGACTCCACCGCCCGCTGGCGCCAGGACTACAACCCGGACTACACCAGCGTTGAGGTCAACCCGGAAACGCTCAAGCTGACCACCTACAACATCAACACCCCATACGTAGTGGATCAGGTGACGCTGCAGAAGAAGGACGCACAGCAGCCGGAGGAGGAAACGACGACGCCTGCGGCAACGCCGACAGAATCCGCGGCCGAGACGACGCCGGCGAAACCTTCGGAGCCCGCAGAGTCTTCTGCAGCAACCGTCACCGCAACCGCAACGACGACTGAAAAGCCGGAGCCCGAGGTAGTCACCTCCACGGTGACCTCGGAGAAGAAGGTCACTTCGACCGTGACAACGGTCCAGGACGCGGTAGTCACGTCCACGTCGACGCAGACCTCACCGACCACGAAAGAAGTTGAGGTAACCACAACCGTGCCCACCACGGTGGAGAAGACACTGACCAGCACCTCGAAGGTTGAGGTTCCGACCACCATCACCAAGACTGCCGAGAAGCTCACGACCGGGGCGCAACCGGCCGACGACCCGAAGCAGGCTGGAAGCAGCACCGCGGGCATCATCTTCACGGTGCTTGGCGTGCTCGCAGCACTGCTCGCCGTCATTGCTGCAGCGCTGACCTACCTGCACCCGCAGCTGGTGCAGCAGATCCGAGACTACTTCAATATCTAAACCACGCACCGGCCGCCGGTTGACGCAGTAATTCTGTGGCCCAACCGGCGGCACACGTGTGCGTCGGGCACGTACGCTGGGCCGCATGATCAACCGGGAAGACCTCACCGCCTCCAGGCTGCCTATCTATGACACGGATTACACACGCCTGACCCTCGCCATCCAGGACGAGCCTGTGACGGCACCCAATCCGCAGCGTGACCCCACCGGCGTCGCAGAGCTGATTCAGCGAGAGGGGATTTCCCTGCCCATCCAGAAGGGCCTGTTCCAACCCGAGCCGCAAACCGCATACGCCTACCTCTTTATGGCCGGTTTTGTGATTGTTGCCCAAGTGGTCTCGGGCAATACCTTCTTCACGATCGTGATGGTGCTCATGATGGTCTTTGGCTGGGGCTCGTACGCGTTCCGGGAACGTAGGCGCCGACAGCGGATCCAGCAGGCGTGGGCAAACGGCTGGCTGCGCGTGGCTCCAGCGCTCATCGGCGACCTCGTACCGAAGGGGGACACCGCAGCGAAACACATTGCCAAGGGTCAGCACGCCACATGCACCGCACCAGCGCTCGTACTGAGTCCCAAAGGCGAATGGATACCGGTAAAGGAGCAACTACTCAGGCTCAACCGCACCTCTGGTCCGCAGGGGTTGCGCATCGCCGAATCCGGAGCGGTTCCTGCCGTCGACCCACAGCACAACAACGGGTGGGTCCTCTACTTAGCACCCTACAGCGAACCCGTCGACCAGGGCGCAATCGCTGTGAACCTGTCCGCGGACGATGAGGCGCGCATCTTCTCCCACATCGCACGCACCTGGCAGCTGCCGGGGCAGGACACAGACGAGCGCTGGTGGGAAAAGCACTGACACTTGCCATTGATCAACGTAGTCTGGGTCACATGATCAACCGGGAAGACTTCACCTCCGCCAGGCTCCCCTTTTACGAGGCCGACTCCACCCGGCTCCGAGACGCCCTGCAAAGCGTCCCCGTTAACAAGAAGAATCTGGACCAGGATACGAGCGGGATCGCGGAGCTCATCCAGCGAGAGGGGCGCCCGACTCTGGTTAGCCGCGCGCAGCAGATAATCTTCACCGTCATCCTTTCACTTGGCCTTCTAATCATGGGCAACGCATCGCTCTCGGCGTTCGACGCCAACTTGGCCCACGTCACCGCTATCTTCTTGTGTCTCGCCGTAGTGTTCTATGCCGGGGCTACGCTGGTTCTATACCGCGGGGTACGCGAGATTCGACAAAGAAACCGCATTCAGACGGCCTGGAAAAACGGGTGGCTACGGCTCTACCCCGTACTTGTTGGAGACCTGATCAAACGCGGACAGGTATATGCGAAAAACAACCAGGACCTGAAAGTGGTCAAATACTCCGCGCTGTGCCTGTTAATGAACCCAAACGGCGAGTGGATTCCACTGCCAGAACAGCATTTCAGGTTCGGCTACGACACGGAAGTGCCCGCGGACGGACCCAGAGAAAAGGACTTCCTCGTGGTCAATAACTCAGAAGAAGCCCGCGTCGACCCAGAACACAACAACGGTTGGGCCCTGTACATGGTGCCCTATGGCAAGCCCATCGATCAGGGGTCGCTCACCATCGACCTTTCGGGAGCCCAGGAGCGCGCCGTCTTCGCACAGATGGCGAAGAGGTGGAATATCCCATTCGACAGCGCCGGCGCGCAGTGGTGGTGATTTTGAGAAACGAAGAAGTGGCCAGCATCTTTGCTGATGCTGGCCACTTCATGTGGTACCCCGTACGGGATTTGAACCCGTGTTACCGCCGTGAGAGGGCGGCGTCCTAGGCCACTAGACGAACGGGGCGCGTTCGCGTTCCTTGCGACTTTGTAAACAATAGAGGGCATCACCATAAACACACAAATCACCAGTACAGAACGCATTTTTCGGGACGTCACATGCTGAAAGGCGCACCCTCGGTAGGTGCGCCTTTCATACGTCGCGTCCAGCTTATCGCTGGTGGTGCACTGCTCGACGCGAGCCAATACGCTGTCAGCTCCGCTTCTCGCATCCCTAGCGATTGGGAAGTCGGATTATGGCTATGCCGCGTGTGGCGTTTCGCCCGCGCCGGAGGCACCGTCGTGATGCTCAGTATCACTTGCTGTCATCCGGTCTCCTTCCTGTCGGCGCTTCACTTCCAGCGTGTCTTTGGCTCGGCTCCCCTTGCGTTCTAGTGTGCGGGGAGGGCGTCTGACCTGCTACATCCCACCCTAGGCCGGGCACGGATGCAAAGGAAGACCTCCCCGCAAATCAGCCACTGGTCCTAACCCCGCCAGAGACAACATTGCAGGCGACAACGTGTGACCCATCACACCGGTATGGGGTGTTCTAGAGCGCCACGAGTCCCACAGCCGCTGCTGCGAGCACAACCGCCCAGGCGGGCACCTTCCACGACCGCAATGCCACGAAGGCCACCGCCGCGAGCGCCATCGTCGCCGGGCCTGCGATACCAGCCGTAAACACTGGTGTGTACAGCGCGGCGGCGAGGATCCCCACGACCGCCGCGTTGGCACCGGCGAGCACTCCCCGGCTCGCGGGATGCGCCCGCAGCGCGTCCCAGAACGGCATCGCGCCGACGACCAACAGCGCAGCCGGCAGGAAAATCGCCACCGTGGCGAGCACCGCACCGAGCGCCCAGTGCACACCGTTCGCGCTCGCGCCGAGGAAGGACGCGAAGGTAAACAGTGGGCCAGGCACCGCCTGGGCTGCCCCGTAGCCGGCGAGGAATACATCAGCATCGACCAGCCCTGTCGGCACAACGACCTGTTCCAACAGTGGAAGCACGACGTGTCCGCCGCCGAAGACGAGGGCACCGGCGCGGTAGAAGCCGTCGACAAGCATGAGCCCCACGTTGCTGCCCCGGGCGATGATTGGCAACGCAACTAGCAGACCGGCGAACACGCCTAAGCTAGCCAGGCCTGCGCTCCTCGGCAGGGTCAGCCCCGGTGTGGTCTCGCTGGCCGGGACCGCTTCTCGCAGCAGCGCATACCCTGCCGCCGCGCCAATGAGGATCGCGGCGACCTGCACGAAGGCACTCGGCACAAGCAGCACGAGCACCATCGCCACCACCGCGATGAGTGCGCGCCACTTGTCCGTGACAAGCGAGCTCGCCATACCGATCAGCGCGTGCGCCACCACGGCGACCGCCGCGGCTTTCATACCGATCAGCCAACCGGCGTCGGCGACGTTGCCAAGCTTGCTCACCCCGAGCGCGAAGCAGACCAGAGCGATTGCCGACGGCACCGTAAACGCCACCCACGCCGCCACCATCCCAGCCACGCCCGCCCGGCGCAGACCAAGCGCCATGCCAACCTGGCTCGACGCTGGGCCGGGCAGGAACTGGCACAGGGCGACGAGGTCGGCGTACTCGGCGTCGGAAAGCCACTTCCGGCGGTTCACAAACTCCTCGCGAAAGAAACCGAGGTGCGCGACCGGCCCGCCGAAGGACGTGCAGCCGAGTTTGAGAAAGGCGCCGAACACCTCAGCGGCGCTTCCGCGGTTGGTCGGTTGTGCGGTGGCTTCCATGCGCTGTCCTTAACTTTCGGTGGCGAAGACGAGCGGTGGCATGGTGACGCGACCGCGGCGAGCAGGCACTTCGCACCCGACCGTAGCAAAAGCACAGTCGCTTCGCCGCGCGAAAGCGGCCCTGGAAAGAGGCGCATAGACGGCACTCGTTTCACCTGATTCGGCACCACAATAACACCAGGTAAAAGCGTGTATTACCCAATTTGCCCCATCTGAATTACCCAAATTGTCCCTGCTGCATTACCCAAATTGTCCCGGCACGGCAACGCGACGACAGATGAGGGGCTGACGGGTGTGGTCCTGGATTTCGGACCCCTGTCTCTCCCCCACTGGCGCGATCGGGGCTTCACGGACTGCGCATCCCCACATCAGTGCCGGAGGCCCTTCCAAACGGAGCTAGCTCCATTTGCAGCCACCCCACCGGAGAAACCCCAGGTCGCCACTCGCGAGATCTCCCAAACGGAGCTAGCTCCATTTAGACCCGCCCCGCGAGAACCCCAACCGGTGAACACCCCAGGCCGCGAGAGGACCGAGACGGGCCCGAAACGGAGCACAGAAGCCACACACAAAAAACGAGGCGGCCAGCTTCTCAGCTGACCGCCTCGGTATGTGGTACCCCGTACGGGATTTGAACCCGTGTTACCGCCGTGAGAGGGCGGCGTCCTAGGCCACTAGACGAACGGGGCTCAAGGACACAGAACAACGATGTGGAGTTCTGTTGCTGGCCTACCTGGACTCGAACCAAGAATGGCGGTACCAGAAACCGCTGTGTTGCCAATTACACCATAGGCCATCGTTTTCCAGTGCTTACCGGAGTAAACTCTTTGTGAAGTTTTTCCGTGCTCGCTCTGAACAACGATGATTACTATAACCAGAACGCACAATACATACCAAATCGCCTGCGTATCGCGCGTTTTCAAGCGTGAGAATAACGCGGTTGTAAGTGTGTACGGATATGAAGAAACCCGCGTGCCAACACGGGCACGCGGGCGTCGAAAAGCGGTCGAAAACGGAGGGTTCCTTACTCGGTGGCGAAAGGCGTGACCGCGCGGGCGGCGCGCAGGCGCGCGAGCGTGGATTCCTTGCCCAGCAGCTCCATGGACTCGAACAGCGGCGGGGAGACCTGCTCGCCGGAGATGCCGACGCGCAGCGCGCCGAAGGCCTTGCGCGGCTTGAGCTCGAGCTTCTGAATGAGCGCTTCGTTCAGCGCGGCGTCGATGGCATCGGTGGCCCACGCGGAGTCGTCGATGGCCTCGAGCGCGGCGATGCCCTCATCGAGCGCCTCGACCACATCCTCCTTGAGGTTCTTGCGGGCAGCCTTCTCGTTGAGCTCGAGCTGCGCGTCGGGGGTGACGAGGAACTTCAGGAGCCCGTAGGCGTCGCCAAGCATCTTGATGCGGGTCTGCACAAGTTCGGCCGCCAGCGCGAACTTCTCGGCCGGGTAGTCGGCGGGGAAATCGGTGTACTCGGTGAGGTAGGCGCGCAGGCGCTCGCGGAAGTCCTCGGGCGCGAGCAGGCGGATGTGATCGGCGTTGATGGCCTCGAGCTTCTTCTGGTCGAAGCGGGCGGGGTTGCCCAGCACGTCGGACACGTCGAAGGCCTTGACGAACTCCTCGACGGAGAAGATGTCCTGATCCGCAGACAGCGACCATCCCAACAGCGCGAGGTAGTTGATCATGCCCTCCGGGATGATGCCCGCATCGCGGTGGTTGAACAGGTTCGATTCCGGGTCGCGCTTGGACAGCTTCTTGTTGCCCTGCCCCATCACGAACGGCAGGTGCGCAAACTGCGGGGTGAATTCAGCGACGCCAATGCGCTGCAACGCCGCGTACAGGGCGATCTGGCGCGGGGTGGAGGAAAGCAGGTCCTCGCCGCGCAGCACGTGGGTAATCCCCATCAGCGCGTCGTCGACGGGGTTAACCAGGGTGTAGAGCGGGGCCCCGTTCGAGCGGGCGACCACGAAGTCCGGCTGCGTCTCCGACTTGAAGGTCACCTCGCCACGCACGAGGTCGTTCCAGGTCCAGTCCTGGTCGGGCATGCGGAGACGCCACACGGGCTTGCGGCCCTCGGCCTCGAATGCGTCGATCTGCTCCTGGGTGAGGTCGCGGTCGAAGTTGTCGTAGCCCAGCTGCGGGTCGCGCCCGGCTGCCTTGTGACGCGCCTGCACTTCCTCGTTGGTGGAGTACGCGGGGTAGACCTCGCCTGCTTCGATCAGTTTGTCCAGGACCTCTTTGTAAATGTCCATGCGCTGCGACTGGCGATAGGGCTCGTGCGGGCCGCCCACGTTGATCCCCTCGTCCCAGTTCAGGCCGAGCCACTCAAGCGACTCGATGATGGCCTGGTAAGACTCCTCGGAGTCGCGGGCGGCGTCGGTGTCCTCGATGCGGAAGACAAACGTGCCGCCGCTGTGCCGCGCCTGCGCCCAGTTGAACAGGGCGGTGCGCACCATCCCGACGTGCGGGGTACCAGTTGGCGATGGGCAGAAACGTACGCGCATTGCAGATTCAGTCATGGGGTAAATCCTAGCCCCTACGTGCGGGCAGTCGTTTTTCGACGCCCACCGCCCCGCCTACCACCGCCTACTTTGAATGCCGCGACAGGAACCACCACAGCTCATCGGCGGCGGACGGCGAGTACCACCAGTAGTGGTTCGAGCCGTGCACCTGGATCACCTGCACACCCTTGGCGCAGCCGCGAGCGGACACGCGGGTCGCACCCGGCCCAACCGGGGCGCGGTCGACGCCGCCAGCACAACGGTTGCGACGCTCGTAGGAGGCAAACATCGCCGGTACCGGCAGGACGCGTTCCCCGCGGCGGATCGTGCCGTGGTAGGGGGTGAGCGTATCCCCCGTGCCGTGGACGGCCATAAAGGCGACCGGGATTGGCCGGCATCCGCGGTTGACCGGCGCATAGTACGCGCCGGACACGCCGGCCACGCCTGCAAAGAGGTCGGCCATGTGGCACGCAGAGACCGCCGCCATGCCGCCGCCCGTGGACATACCGGTGGCGTAGATGCGGCGGCGGTCGATGTTGTAATAGCGCTGCACGTCGTCAATCATGGCCCGGACAAAGCGGATGTCTTGGCCGGGTCGGGTCACCGCTGTCGGCGAGCCCTCCCACGACGCCCCGATCGCGCGCGGGTAGACGATGATGGCGTTCTGCCCCACCGCGGACTCACGCAGCCGCGAGTAGTTGCGGAAGTTCTCGGTGGAGTCCTGGTACGCCGAGTAGCCCACCATCACCGGGGTGGGTCGAGCCGGATTGTAGTTGGCGGGCACCCACACAAGGTAGCTGCGGCCGGCGCCGACGATCTCACCATTGCGGCCCGGGGCGACCGGAGCCTTTGCCTGCGGTGCCCACCCGCGCGCACCGGGCACCTTCGGAGCCGGGGCGGGAAGCGGGTTGTGCAGAAGCGAGGAACCGGCAGGCAACGATTCGTTAGCCATGCGCACGAACTTGTTCCATTCCGCGTTTGCGTTGCGTGTCGCGTCCTAAACGGCGTTGTGCGCGTTTTCCACGGCGGCGTTGACGTGGCCGTCGATGGTAGAGGACAAGTCTTGTGCGGCAGCTGGAGTGGCTTGGCCGGCCAGCATGAGCGCGGCCATGCACCCAGCAAGCGATTTCACATTTTTCACTCCTGTCACACTACTCCGCCTTATAGGCGGCTGGCATTTCGTATGGAACTGCCCCACATTTGCCGCATACTTCGCGGTTGCTAAAGTCATCCCTTATGCCGCAAACCCCCGCGCCTTATTCCCCGGAACCTGGACGCCCCTCGAGCGCCCCGGACTTCCTGTTGTCCCGTGCACACGGCTCGGTGCGCACCCAAGGCGCAGTGCGCCAGTTTTCCGACGCCTTCGCCGCCATCGACGCCATCGAAGCCGGCGAGGTGGACATGGTCGTCGGTGCCCTTCCCTTCGACCAGGACTGCCCTGCCGCACTGACGGTGCCAGCAACCATCGTGCGCGAATCCGGCACGCTCGAGCCGCACCCCTACTACCGCGTTGGCCCGGGCTCGCAGCTTTCCGCCTCGGTGACCAGCTACGATCCCTCCCCGCAAGAACACCTGCGCAGGATCGAGGCCGCGCTCGGCACGATCGAGGCATCGAAGCTGAACAAAGTCGTCCTTGCCCGCGCGGTCGACGTCGCTTTCGACCCGCCGGTCGACCCGCGGCTCGTTGCCGCACGCCTGATTGATCTGTCGTACACGCGCGACGGGTTCATCGCCGACCTCACCCCTGCGGGCCGCCCCGGCAACTTCTTCGTGGGTTCCTCCCCCGAAGTCCTGGTCAAGCGCCGCGGCACGCAGGTGACCTCCCGTCCCATGGCTGGCTCCGCCGCGCGCATCCCCCACGACCGGGAGGCCGACGAGGCCGCGGCCAAGGCGCTGTACCACTCGGCGAAGGACCTTGACGAGCACGCCTACGTCGTCGACCACATTCGCGGCATCCTCGCCCCGCTATGCACCAGGTTGGAGATCCCGCAGCGCCCCGAGCTGGAAAAAACCAGCGAAATGTGGCACCTGGCCACGCCCATCCGGGGCGAACTGAAGGACCCCGCGCCCACCGCGCTTGATCTTGCGATGCGCCTCTACCCCACCCCGGCCGTCTGCGGCACCCCGCCGGAGGCCGCCGAGGCGCTCATTACCACAGCGGAAACTGACCGCGGCTTCTACGCCGGCGCAGTCGGCTACACCGAAGCGAACGGCGACGGCGAGTACATGGTGGCAATCCGCTGCGCCGAGGTCGATGCCTCCGGCGAAAGCGCCCGCACGTGGGCGGGCGGCGGCCTCGTCCTCGGCTCCGCCCCCCAAACAGAGCTCGACGAAACGAGCGCCAAGCTGCGCACGATCATGCGTGCGCTTGGCCTCTAACGCTTCGGCCCGTAGCCGCTTAGGCGCGGGCCACCGGGTTGCCCAAACGGCCGATGCCCGGGATCTCCACCTCGATGAAGTCGCCCGGCACCATCTCAGCAGTGCCGGCCGGGGAGCCGGTGGCCATCACGTCGCCTGGCAGCAGCGTGAACGACTGGGTGACCCACTCGATCATCTCCCCGATGTTCATGATCATCTGCTTGGAGTTGGAGTCCTGCTTCGTCTCGGTTGTCCCATCGTGGGTCAGGTGCGCCTTGATCGGCAGGTCGGAGAAGTCGAACTTGTCCAGGTCCGTCTCGATCCAGGGGCCGAGCGGGGCAAACGTGTCGATGCCTTTGGCGCGCGCCCACTGCCCGTCGGAAAACTGCAGGTCCCGAGACGACACGTCGTTGATGATGGTCACGCCGCGGACCACCGACTTCCAGTCCTTCGCCTTGACGTTTTTGCACGGCACCCCGATGACGACGGCCAGCTCGCCCTCGAACTCCACGCCGGTGGCAAAATCCGGGATACGGATCGGCGCGCCCGGGCCGACCACCGCTGTTGGCGGCTTGATAAAGATGGTCGGCGGCAGGTGCTCAGCCGACTCCTTGAACACCTCCGCCACGTGGTCCGCGTAGTTGCGCCCCACCGCCACGATCTTGCTGGGCAGCGTCGGCGCGAGCAGGCGCACGTCCTCGAGCTTGTATTCTTTTCCGGTGTACTCGGGTTCGGTGTACGGTGTGCCGGCAATCGCCTTGGCCACCGTTCCCTCGTCGTCGATGACGGCGAACGTCATCCCTTCAGGTGTTGCAATTCGTCCAAAACGCATAGGCAAGAGCATACCGAAGCGTATCGGCAAGTGATACATCACTCACTGACCAGCGCTAGGTAAAGTTCAGCACATGCTATCGCGTCTGTGAGCGCGCCGTGATTGGTGTAGCGCGGCAGCCGATAGCGCTCTCGCACCCGCGGCAACCGCAGGTCCTCGCCGCGCGGATACGTGCCCATGCGCTCCATGTGGCGCCGCTCCATCGTCATCGTATCCACAACCTCGGAATCGTGAATCTTCCAACGCTTTCCCTGCACCTGGGCGCGCAATTGGCCGAGGAAGCCCGTCTCCATCTGCGCGAAGTGCGCAAGCAGCCGTCTTCCCTCGATAGCCTGCGCAAACGCTTCCCACACCGCCGCCGGGTCTTCGCCGCGGGCGGCGACCTCGTCGTCGGTGATGCCGTGGACGGTGGCCGACTCCCCGACCTGCGCGCCAGCGAGCACGTGGTACTGTGCGCCAGACAGGTCGATCTCCTTGCCATTGACCGGCACCCAGCCGACGGCGACGAGCGCGTCGCGGCCCGGTTTCAGGCCGGTGGTTTCGACGTCGACGGCCAGCAGCGCCCCGTCGTCAAGCGATCTGCGCGTCGCGCGCGAGCCGAAGCCAAACATCTCACACCGCCTGCACGGGATACGTGTTCGCCAGCGCGTTCTGCAGCGACTTGATCACGCGGAAACTATCCCGTAGCGCCGCGCGGTCACGCTCGGACAGCTGCTTCGGATCGATGTGGTAGTTTGGCCGCTCACCGGCGCGCAGCTGGTGCGACTGGTGCTTCATCACCAGGTCAGACAGGTACTCGTACGCGCCGAGCAGGTCCTCCGCACCCTTCGCAGAAACAATTGCGCCCGGCACGCTCTGCGACGCCCCAATGCGCGCCACAGTATCCACCTCCCCCACCCCCGCAACGATGGCGTACAGGCGCGCCATCTGCACCACCGCCGCGGTGCCGCCGCGCTTGATGTCGAGGGTGGACGCATAATCCCCGCTGCGCTCGACGACGAGGCCACGGAAGAACCCGATCGGCGGCTCGCGGAAGGTCGCCAAAGCCGCAAGATGCGTGTGCAGGCGCCGCGAGCCGCGCGCCGAGGCCAGCGCGCTGTGGTGTACCTCGCGCGCTGCGTGCTTCGCCGCGGCGTCGGAGGCGAAGATGGTACGGAAATCGAAAAATACCTGCGCGTGCAGCAGCGCGTCCGGCTCCGGCGCCGTGACCCAGTGGTGGAAGGTGCGCTCCCACTGCGCCTGCGTCATACGCCACGCGTCGTTGGCGGCCATCATTCCGCCGGGGCACAGCGCCTGGCCGGCGTGCGCGAGTCCCTCGCAGACGAAGGTCCCCAGCGCTGCGAAATACTCCCCATGCGCAGCTGGGTCGTACCTGTTATCAAGCACGAGCGCGTTGTCCTGGTCAGAGGCCGGCCCCATCTCCCGTCGCGCCTGGGAGCCGACCGCCACGAATGCGAAGGGCACAGGTGCGGGCCCCAGCTGCTCCACCGCAAGCGTGCACAAGCGTTTCGCCACGCCGTCGGCAATAGAGGTGAGGATGCGCTGCGCCTCGCTCGCCGAGGCTCCACGTTCGAAGAAACGCGCAGCTACTTGGGCGGCCCGCCCAAAAGCGCCCTCGAGTTCTGCATAGCTGGCGCGCTCAACGTCGGCGGCCAGGTAGATCGGGTCCGCCTGGAGCAGACGCATAATGTCCGAAGACGTCACCACCCCGACGATGCCGTCATCGTCTTCCACCGGCAAATGGTGGATGCCCACCTCGCCCATCAGCAGCATTGCCTCGAAGACCAGCGCGGAGGCAGCGAGAGTACGCACCGGCGAGGTCATAATCTCGGACACCGGCCGATCCGGGTCCACGCGCGCGGCGACGACGCGCGAGCGCAAGTCGCGGTCGGTGACAATGCCCACCTCGTTCTCCCCCGCTTCGACAACCAGGCAGGTCACTCGGTGGCGATCCATCGCCGCCGCAGCCTCCGCGATCGGCGTCGCTCGCGCAATAGTGTGCAGCTTGCGGCCACGGATAATCTCCGCCAGTTTCGTGCGCAGCACCTGGCCCGAGCCGGAGTCGCGCACGTCCTCCGCGGCGGCTGCCACGCGGCGCGAGGCCGTCTGGAAGAAACGCTCGAGGTCTGGGTGCGCGGCAAGCAACGCCGTAAACGGCTCGCGAGGCAAAAGAAGCAGCACGCAATCCTCCACCGCAGTCATGGTGTACTGCGACTCGCGCGCGCCGACGAGCGTGGAGAAGCCAAAGTTCTTGCCCGCGTCTCGACGGTCGAGCAACAGCCCGTCCGCAGCGATGATGTCGACCGCGCCGGAACGGATAATGTGCAGCGTATCGTTGGCCTCCCCCAACCCCACGACAGTCGTGCCGCGCCGCACGTAGGTGAGGCGCATCTGCGCCGGCAGAGCGCTCAGCTCCTCGGCCGGCAGATGCGAGAAGGGCTCGTGCTGGGCGAGAAAGCCGCTTAGCTCTTCAAGTTCGACGCTCATGCCCCAACACTAGCGTGAGACGTCCCACACGCGTGGCGTTTTTACTGATAACTCACAAACCAGGGCTTGGGTGCAACGTCGTTGAACGTCTGCTCGGGGGTAAAGGTCGGCTCGTCCTCGTCGATAAAGTTCTTCCACGCCATGTGGAAACCAGGGTCGAGGTCCTTGCGCAACAGGTCCCAGGTCTCAAACTTCTGGCCCGGGGAGCCGTGCCCGTCCGCGTGCAGGATGTACGCCAGCTCGTCGTGGTCGGTGCGAATATTCTCCCGGTCAGGGAACATCCCCAGCTGGAACTGGTGCAGCACGAACGCCTTCTGGGGCAGGTTGTGCTCGCGGGTAAAGGCGGCGAGCCAGTCGGCCACCACGTTGATCTCCTCGGCGGTTGCGGAGCCGACGCGCGAAAGCGGCTCCTCTCCCGGGTTAAGCTTCCACTCGGCATCGAGCGCGAGCCCGACGTTGGGCCGCTTCAGCAGCTCCTCGTACAGCTTGACCTGGTGCATAAAGTCGCCTTGGCCCGGTTGCAGGTCGATCACCGCGTAACCACCCGCCTCCGTGATGGCGTCGATATACGGCACGACTGAAGCCACGTCGGCTTCGTTGGAGTAGTCCCCGTCCTCGCCCGGCGAGTTCGATGCGACCGTCACGATGATCTCGAACGCGGGGACCACCGGTTCCTCGGAAAACGCCTGGTACTTCCCCGCGTACTCCTTCGCCAGCGCGGCGGCCTCCGCCGGTGGCTGCTCACCCATCACACCGAGCTCGGGTGCAAAAGAGTGCCCGTACAGCGCAATCATCCGTCGGCCCGGAAACACCAGGCCACCGCCACCGGGCAGCTCGCCATTGTCTGCAAGCGCGATGCGCGACTGAAACTTCTCAGTCGTGCCCCACTGGCGGCCCAGCGCGAGCGTGTCCTGTTCAGCCACTGTGCGCATGCTTGCCGACGTCGCCCGCGGGTCCGGCGCCGCCACCACCTCGATATCGGCGCCGGCCGCGCGGGCGGTCGCCGCCGCTGCCCGGGAAGTCTGGGGGCTCGCCAGCATCGGGGGCAGCGCAAGGTCGAGCGGCTGTGCTGCCTCGAGGCCGGCGATCGCCGCGACGTCGCGCTCTGGTGCGTCGCTTGCCGCGGGCTCGGTGTCGGCGACCTCCGGGTCCTCGCTCGGAACCTCGATCACAGTCGAGGCTCCGAGGCGCTCGATTTCCGCATCGACGGCCGCCTCGGTGTTCGGCCACCGCGTCAGCATCGGCACCCCGCGCTCTGTCGCGACTGCCGCACCCCTGAGTTGATCCTCGCGCTGTGGGCCCGCCACCACGACCGCGTCGGCGGATGCAAAGAGCCGTTTCGACACCTCGACTCCGGTGCCGTCTGCATCCGCGATGACCTCGGAGCCCTCGGTCTCGAGCCGCTGGCCTTGCCCTTCGGCCACGGATGCGCCGGTCACGCCCTTGAGGCCGCCGAGCGCGCCGCTGAAACCGAGGACGGCCATGATGAGCGCGGCAATCAACGCGCAAACACTCACGACCCTGGCGCGGGTGGTGTGCAATCGCATACTGTCGGGCACCTTTCTTTGCGGTCACATGATTTTCACAAGTCTACGGTGCCGCCGCCGCGAGACGTCGTCCGACTTCCCTAAGAACACAAAATGCCCCGCATTTCGCGGGGCATGCTGGGTCAGCGCCTACGCCAGCGCGGCAACAATCCGGTCGCCGACCTCGGGCGTCGAAATCGGGCCGTCGCCGCGCGAGGCCACGTCAGCTTCGACCGCTTCCTCGATGCGCGCGGCATTGGTCTCGTCGCCCAAGAAGCGCAGCATCATGGCCACGGAAAGGATCATCGCCGACGGGTCGGCGACGCCTTGGCCAGCGATGTCCGGTGCCGAACCGTGCACCGGCTCGAACATGGAGGGAAACTCGCCTACCGCGTTGATGTTGCCCGAGCACGCCTGGCCGACGCCGCCGGTGACCGCGCCGGCAAGATCGGTAAGAATGTCGCCGAAGAGGTTGTCGGTCACGATCACGTCGTAGCGGGCCGGGTCGTCGACCATGTAGATCGTCGCCGCGTCGATGTGGTTGTAGTCTACGTCCACCTCAGGGAACTCCTGCGACAGCTCGTCAACGACTCGCTTCCACAGGCCACCAGCGTTGACCAGCACATTCGTCTTGTGTACGAGGGTGAGCTTCTTGCGCCGCGTCATCGCCAGCTCGAAGGCGTAGCGCACCACCCGCTCGGCACCGAAGTAGGTGTTCTGGCTGACCTCGGAGGCCACCTCGTGCACCGTGCCTTGGCGCAGGGTGCCGCCGTTGCCGGCGTAGAGGCCCTCGGTGCCCTCGCGAACCACCACGAAATCGATGTCGCCGGGGTTGGCCAGCGGGCTTGTCGACGTCGGGTACAACCGCGAGGGCCGCAGGTTAACGTAGTGGTCCAGCTTGAAACGCAGCGGCAGCAGCAGGCCGCGTTCGAGCACGCCTGCGGGGACGTTGGCCGGGTCGCCGATCGCGCCCAGCAAAATTGCGTCGTGTTCCTTCAGGCTGTCCAGGTCGGCGTCGGTAAGCAGCTCGCCGTTGCGCAGGTAGCGGCGCGCGCCGAGGTCGTAATCGGTGGTTTCCACGTCGTCGCGCACCGCGGACAGCACCTTTAGGCCCTCTGCCATAACCTCGGTGCCGATGCCGTCGCCGCCAATCACTGCGATCTTCATTTTTGAGATTCCTTTCTCACCTGTTGGACTTGCCTGTGAGTGTAGCAGCACACGCAGGCAAAAGTGCGCCCCCGCACCACATTTTTTGGCGCGGGGGCGTGGCGAAATCGCCAGTGGTCCTAGTCCAGCACCACCTGCAACGCAGATGCCCCGAGTGCGTCAGCGATCTCATCAACGAGCTCGTCCGGTACCTCGGACTCGACGCGCAGGATCAAGATCGCGCCATCGCCCTTCGACGCCTGGGTCAGCGCCGCAGCCTCGATGTTGATGCCCTTCGCGCCCAGCTTGGAGCCCACAGTGCCCAGCGCGCCCGGCGCATCGGTGTAGCGGAAGAAGAGGTTGCGGCCCTCGGCGCGCATGTCCAGGCCGCGGCCGTTGATACGGACAATCTTCTCCACGCCCTCCAGGCCGGTCAGCGCGCCGGTCACGGTCACGGTCTCGCCGCTGCTGGAAACGATCTGCACCTCGAGTGCGCTACGATGCGCTCGCGCCTCGGTCTGGGTCTCCACCGAGTAGGTCAGGCCACGGGACTCGGCAATCTGCGGAGCATTGACGAAGGTCACCGGCTCATCGATGATGCCGGAGAACAAACCGCGCACCGCAGACAGGCCGAGCGAGTCGATCTGCTCGGTCGACAGCTCGCCGCGGGCGGTGACCTTCAGCGAGACCGGGGCCTCGTCCAGCAGCTCGCCCGCAATCAGGCCGAGCTTGCGGGCCAGGTCCAGCCAGCGAGCCACCTCTTCACCAACGCGACCACCAGTGATGTTGACCGCGTCCGCGACGAACTCGCCCGCCAGCGCCTTGAGCACCGAGTCGGCCACGTCCGTGCCCGCGCGGTCCTGCGCCTCAACAGTGGAGGCACCCAGGTGCGGGGTCACCACAACTTCGTCGAGGGCGAACAGTGGCGAGTCGGTGCACGGCTCGGAAGCGTAAACGTCGAAGCCGGCGCCGCGGATCGGGCCGTTCACGATGGCGTCGGCAAGCGCCTGCTCATCCACCAGACCACCGCGCGCGGCGTTAATCAGGATCTGCCCCTCCTTGGCCTTCGACAGCAGGTCCGCGTTGAACATGCCCGCGGTTTCCTTCGTCTTCGGCAGGTGGATGGTGACAAAGTCGGCGCGGCCCATGAGCTCCTCCAGCTCGACGAGCTCCACGCCAAGCTGCGCGGCGCGCGCGGGGTTGGCGTAGGGGTCGTACGCAATAACGGTGGTCTCGAACGCGCTCAGGCGCTGGGCAAACAGCTGGCCGATGTGGCCGAAGCCGACGATGCCGACGGTCTTGCCAAAGATCTCCACGCCCTTGAACGAGGAGCGCTTCCACTCACCTTCGCGCAGCGTCGCATCCGCCGCGGGAATCTGGCGCGCGGTGGAAAGCAGCAGCGCGATGGCGTGCTCGCAGGCGGAGTGGATATTCGAGGTCGGGGCGTTCGCCACCATCACGCCGCGTTCGGTGGCGGCGGGGATGCCCACGTTGTCCAGCCCCACGCCCGCACGGCCGATGATCTTGAGGTTCTTGGCGGCCGCAATCACCTCGCTATCGACGGTCGTTGCGGAGCGAACGAGCAGCGCGTCAGCCTCCGGGACCGCGGCGAGGAGTTCTTCGCGATTCGGCCCGTCGACCCAGCGGACCTCGACTGCGTCTCCGAGCGCTTCAACGGTGGATTGGGACAGTTTGTCAGCGATCAGCACGACCGGTTTGGACACTGGGATCGACTCCTGTGCATTTCAATATCTCAATAGGTACGCGCGTCAGTGTAGCCCGAAAAACCGCCGCTGTCTGCCAATCTCGATTAATAATTTTCCTCGGCCTGCATAATACGCCCCGGAATATCAATCGCCCGGCCAAACTGCGTGCCAAGCAGCACCAGCGGAGCGTCCTCCAACCCAGCCATCGCGAGCAAAGTGCTTTCCGACGCCCGCGGGTCCGGATCGTCCACGTATACCACCGCGGCCCCAAACGAGCGCGCATTCGCAATCGCGGCAATGGAGGACTCCCCCGTCGCCACCACCTGCGGTGCCATGCCCGCGTCCCGACGCGAATGCACGGGGAAAGGCCTCGCCTTCGCGTTCGGCTTGACCACTGGCTGCGCCCACGAGGCGTTCAGCCAGGTCGGGCGCGAAGTGTCAAGCTCCGCCACCGCGCGCTGCGCTCGCGCCGGATCCTGTACCGCGCGTTCGCGGAAGCGCACCGATGTCATCGCCCCAAGCGCCTCCAACCCACCCGGGTCGCGATTGATCCGCACGGCGCCGGAAAGTGGGGCGAGAGGCACGTCACCGACGGTGAGCACGGTGTGTGCCTTGAGCCGCTGAATCTCCTGAATCACCTGCGCGTGGTGCTGCGCGTCGTACACCAGCAGCGGCGCGTGCGCGTATGCAGCTATCGAAGCCGCGCGCAGCTGCGCCTCCGGCGTAGGATCCGTCACCACCAGCGTTTCCGATGTCTCAAAGAAATACTCGGAGCTGACCAACCCATTGGTGTCGTCGAGCACGACCGGACGGTCGTCGAAGGACGCGGCGACGTGCCGCGATTGGTTCGCGGTGCGCGCCTTTTCCAGCGGCGATTCCGTCGCGTCCTCGGCGCACCCGCCTAGCGCGAGCGCGCACGCGCACAGCACTCCGATGACGCCGCGCGCCCTAATCCGTGCCGCCATCGCCCTCGCAAAGGTCCCGCACAACGGCCTTATCCAGCGCGTACTCAATAATGCCGACGAAGCGCTCGCGCCGGTAGTCAATGAAGCCTTCCCAGTCGGAGTGCAAGAGGTCTGCCGGGCGGATTTCGTGCCCCTGCAGCATCGCGTCGAACTCCGCGTCGTCCATCAGCGATTTTGATTGCAGGCGCGGCAGGTAACGCTTCGGCTCGTTGTTTTCCATCACCACGTCCGTGCGCCTGCCCATTGGTGTGCGGTTGAGCACCGAATCCGCCAGCTGTTCGTCCGCGCCCGCGGCCAGGCAGAACTCGCGTGGGAAGACGGTGTGGAAGCGTGGGAGCAGCTCGCCGATCGTCTCACGCGTGAATGGCTTCCCGGTGCGCCAATCCAGCGCACCGCGGGCCATCAGCAGCGCGTAAAGGCCGCGGTACACCCCGCTTTCCGCGGTCGCAGTGAGCAGGCGGGACTCGGCGAAGGTGGCGTCGGTAACCGTGCGCGGCACCTCGTCGGTCTCTCCCCGCACCCACGGGGTGACCTGGGTGACGTCTAAACCTGCGCGGATCGACGGCGCGTGCGCGCCGTAGAGTTCGCCGAAGACCCCCGACCAGAACCACCGGTTGAGCCGGTCCTTTGCCTCTTGCCGTTCCAGCACCTCCGGGTCTTCAGCAAGCCGAGCCAGGATGGTCGCCAGGGGCACGATCTGGGCAGCGTAGGGCACCTGGTCGACCGCGAGAATCCGCCGCTCTGCCAAAAACTCTGCCGCAGCAACGAACGCGTCGGTCAGCTCCGCTGCGTGCCCGAGGTATTCGTCGAGCGAGATGTTCAAAATGTCGCCGCGGTGCCCCACCGCGTGCCCCTTCCTGCAGGTAAGCAGCAGGGAAAGCGCACGCAAGTACTCAATTCGGCCGATGTTATCCAGCGCCGGATACTCACGCAGGCGCGCCTCCTGACGCGCGAAGTGCTCGCTTAAGTGAAACTCCGGATCCTCCGAGGCAAACACGGCCGTGAGCAGCTCGAAAACGTCCATCTGCACCCCGGCGGAATTCGCGTGCGCAAAAATCTGGCCGACGCCGATCTGCGAGGTTTCGCGGTCGATACGGATCACCGGTACGTCATAGGCCGGCAGCCAACGCAGCACGCCGTGCTGGAACGCCTTGACCGCCTCCCGCATCTCCAGGTCATCCGATTCCGCGGCCAGGTCGATAAGCAGGTCGGCCCCCTCCTTCCAGAGCAGCGTTGAAATCGGCACCACGCCGTGGGCGAGCATGTCTTCGCGCGAGGTGATCCCGCCTTCGATCTGTGGACCGAAGTGGGACCGGACCTTGCCATCGAGGTCTACCGCAAACACGGATTCCACTGGCATCGGATCCGCAGACACCGCCGCGCGCACGTCGACGAAGAAGCGGCGCTCGATGCGCCGGCCGAGGTAGTCGACGGCCGGAATGACCCCGTCGCCCTTGAAGGCGTGGTAGAGGGAGGTAAGGCGCTGCTGTCCGTCGAGAAGCAGCAGGCCCGGCTCGCAATCATCAGGGCGCAGCCCCTCGAGCGGGCGCGGGCGAAAACGCATCGGCGCGTTGCGGGTGTCGAGGGCGAGGAAGGAACCGACCGGGTAGCCGCGCAGTACAGAGGTCACGAGGGTGCGGACGCGGTCGACGTCCCAGATGTATTCGCGTTGGAAATCGGGCAGTTGCAATTCGCCGCGCTCAGCGCGGGCGAAGAGGTCTTTTAAGGAATAGCTCGGCGTGGTAAATCCCATGGCTCCAACACTAGAGCAGAATCAGCAAACCTTCTCGTGGGATTCGTGCTCCGGGTGTTCGATCTGGATGGTCGAGTGCTCGATGCCGTGGCCGCGGAGGGCCTGCTGCGCGGCGTCGAGAAGCGGGCCTTCGGCGACGCTGCCATCGCGGACAAGGTGCACGGTGGCGAGCACGCTGACGCCGTCCAGGCTCCACAGGTGCAGGTCGTGGATGTCGGCCACCCCCGGTAATGCCCGCAGGGTCGGGCCTATCGTGCTCGCGTCGAAGTCTGCCGGAACCTGCTCGAGCAGCACGCCTGCCGACAGCCGCATCAGCTGCCATGCCCGCGGGAGCACCAGGGCCGCGATCACCAGCGAGGCGATCACATCCGCAGCGACGAAACCGGTTGTTAGTACCACGATGCTCGCCACAATCACCGCCACCGAACCGAGCAGGTCCACCAGGACATGCAAAAACGCGCCCTCGACGTTGATCGACGCATCGCGATGCCGGTGCAGCACCCAGGCGGACAGCGCGTTCGCAACCAGGCCGATCACCGCGATGACCAGCATCGTCTGGCCTTGCACGTCGGCCGGACTGCGCAGGCGGCGCACCGCCTCAACGACGATCCACACCGAGATGCCAAGCACCAACACTGCGTTGACCAGCGCCGCCAGCACCTCAACGCGGCGGTAGCCGTAGGTGGCCTGCGCAGAAGCTTGACGACGCCCAACCAACACCGCGATCACCGCAATAATCAGCCCCGCAGCGTCGGAAAGCATGTGCATCGCATCGGCCATCAGCGCCATCGATCCCGCCAGCCAGCCACCGATGAGCTCCGCGAAAAAGACGGTGCCGGTAATGGTGAGCGCGCCAACCAGCGCACCCAGCGGGGTACGTGAGTGATCGTGGTCGTGATGGTGCTCGTGTGCCATGTGTCCAGCGTACGGCCGTCGTCCGCTAATGACAACTAAATGAAAACGGTTCTCAGCGGGCGGGTTCGGGCATAGTCGGGCAAAGTTTGTTAGTCTGGGAGGCTGCACAATGCCCGCGCGGCCAAATTGGTACGCTTTTTCGTGTACACACGCAAAGGCGCAGCCGCGCAGAGACGACATAGATGAAAGGACACGCACATGACCACTTCCCAGCCGAACCCGAACGACCCGAGGCACGACAAGGCACCGGCTACGCCGGCAACCACCCCCGGCGAGACCGCCGGTTCGACCGCTGTGACCGCGGATGAGACCGAGGCTGCCGCAGGCGGCAACGGCGGCGGCTGGTGGAAGTGGCTGCTGGGTATCCTGGTCGCGCTGCTGCTGGTCTGGCTGCTGCTTGGCCTGTTCAACAGCGACAGCGACAGCGATGGCGACGACGCAGCGGTCACCGAAACCTCGACGGTCGCCACCGAGACCAGCGAAGAGACCGTCACCGTGGGCAACGACGGCGAGGCCGCGGAAACCCCGGCTGAGGGCGCAGAGGACGCTGAAGGTACCGAGGACGCTGAGGACGCGGAGGGTGCAGACCTCACCGAGCAGGCGGGCGATGCCGTCGAGAGCGCGACCGACGCTGTCGGCGACAAGGCTGGCGAGGCTGCCGACGCAGTCAACGGCGAGAACTAAGCCGCCTTCCCACCACGTAAACGGCCGCCGCGAGGAATTTGCTCCTCGCGGCGGCCGTTTTGCCGCTTACACCACTTACGCGGTCTCGTTGAGCGGGTTCTTCACCCAGCTCATCATGTCGCGCAGCTGCGCACCGGTCTTCTCGATCGGGTGCTGAGCAACCTTGGCACGCAGGTCCTCGAGCTCCTTGTTGCCGCCCTCAACGTTGGCGACAAGGCGCTTGGTAAATTCGCCGGACTGGATATCCTTGAGGATGTCGCGCATGCGGTCCTTCGCGCCCTCGTCGATCACGCGCGGGCCGGAGAGGTAGCCACCAAACTCCGCGGTGTCGGACACCGAGTAGTTCATGTTGGCGAGGCCGCCTTCGTAGATGAGGTCGACGATGAGCTTGATCTCGTGCAGGCACTCGAAGTAGGCCATCTCCGGCTCGTAGCCGGCCTCGGTGAGCACCTCAAAGCCCTTCATGATGAGGTCTTCCAGGCCACCACAGAGCACGGCCTGCTCTCCGAAGAGGTCGGTGACAGTCTCGGCCTCGAAGGTGGTGGGGATAACGCCGGCGCGGGCACCGCCGATGGCAGTGGCGTAAGACAGGGCGAGCTCGCGGCCGCTGCCCTGCGGGTCCTGCTCGATGGCGATCAGGCAGGGCACGCCCTTGCCGTCAACGTAAGTGCGGCGCACCAGGTGACCCGGCCCCTTCGGTGCGACCATGCCGATGGTGACGGTGTCTGCCGGCTCGATCAGCTTGAAGTGGATATTCAGGCCGTGGCCGAAGAACAGGGCGTCGCCGTCCTTCAGGTTCGGCTCAATGTCGTTGCGGAAGATCTCGGCCTGGGAGGTGTCCGGGGCCAGCAGCATGATTACATCTGCCCACTTCGCGGCCTCCGCGTTGGTCTTGACCTCAAAGCCGGCTTCCTCCGCCTTCGCCGCAGACTTGGAGCCTTCGCGCAGGCCGACGACGACCTCAACACCGGACTCGCGCAGGTTCTGCGCGTGGGCGTGGCCCTGGGAGCCGTAGCCGATGATGGCGACCTTCTTGCTCTGGATGATGGACAGGTCTGCGTCGTTGTCGTAAAAGACGTCAATAGCCATGAGTGAAACACTCACCTTTCCTATTCTATGAGACAGCTATTTCATATTATGGCACAAGTGCCGTGGGTTGTGGGGTAAACGTGGCGTCGAAAAGCGAGCGACTAGCCCTTCGAGGGTGCCATTGTCTTCGGACCGCGGTTCAGCGCGATGTTGCCGGAACGCGCCAGCTCCTTGATGCCGAAGGTGTCCATCAGCTCAAGGAAGGCCTTGAGCTTCTCCGAGGACCCAGTAGCCTCGATGACTACCGACTCCGGCGACACGTCCACGATATGAGCGCGGAAAATATTCGCCGCGTCCACCACCTGCGGACGGTTCTGATTCGTCGTGGCAACTTTTACCAGCAAGAGCTGGCGCGCTACCGTCGAGTCATCCTCCAAGCGCAGCACCTTGATCACCTGGATTAGCTTGTGCAGCTGCTTGGTGATCTGCTCGATGGCGTACTCGGATGCATCCACCACGATGGTCAAGCGGTTAATCCCCTCGGTCTCCGTCTTCGCGGACACCAGCGAGACCAGGTTGTAGCCACGGCGCGTAAACAGCGCCGACACGCGGGTGATAATGCCGTCGACGTCCTGCACCAGCACCGAAAGCGTATTGCGGGTAATGGGATCTTGCTGTGGCATTTACTTTTCCTCCTGTGCGGGCTGCTTTGCGGGCTGGTTGTCGAGCGTGTCGATGGTCTCGCTGATCGCCTCCGGGGTCTCGCCCGCGGATTCCTCCATATCGAAGAAGGGGCGCATGCCGAGCGCGTACTGCATGTCCGAATTCGACGCGCCGGCCGAAATCATCGGCCACACCTGCGCGTCCTCGCCGACGATGAACTCGACGACGACCGGGCGGTCATTGATCGCACGCGCCCTCTCGATCGCGGGCACGACCTCTTCCTCTTTCGTCACGCGGATCGCCTCCGCACCCAGCGCCTGCGAAAGCTTGACAAAGTCCGGCACGTAGACCTCTTCCCCACCGAGCTTGGTGTGGGAGTAGTTGCCGTCGTAGAACAGCGTCTGCCACTGGCGCACCATGCCGAGGTTGCCGTTGTTAATCAGCGCGACCTTGAAGGGGAAGCCCTCCATCGCGGCAGTGGTCAGCTCCTGGTTGGTCATCTGGAAGCAGCCGTCACCGTCGATCGCCCAGACTTCCTTGTCCGGGCAGCCCGCCTTCGCGCCGAGCGCAGCAGGGATGGAGAAGCCCATCGTGCCCAGGCCACCAGAGTTGATCCAGTGCCGCGGCTTCTCAAAGTCGATAAACTGCGCCGACCACATCTGGTGCTGGCCCACGCCAGAGACATAAATCGCGTCCGGCCCAACCGTCTTCGACAGCGTCTCAATGACGTACTGCGGCGACAGCTTACCGTCATGCTGCGGGTCGTAGCCGCGGGGAAAGCGCTCCTTCAGCGAATTCAAGCGCGTGAGCCATTCGCTTATCGACGGCGGCGCATTCCTCTTTTCATCCCGAAACGCCTCAGTCAGCTGCGCCAGGACTCGCTTCGCATCTCCCACGATCGGCACATCCGTCTCACGAATCTTGCCCACCTCCGCCGGGTCAATATCGGCGTGAATCGTCTTTGCGTGCGGGGCGAACGTCGAGGTGTCGCCGGTGACGCGGTCGTCGAAACGCGTGCCGATCGCGATGAGCAGGTCGGATTCCTGCAGCGCGCCGACCGCCGGCACCGAGCCGTGCATACCCGGCATGCCCATGTACAGCGGGTGCGACTGCGGGAACGCGCCGAGCGCCATCAAGGTGGTCACCACCGGCACGCCGGTCCGCTCCGCGAACGCGAGCA
Source organism: Corynebacterium sp. p3-SID1056 (assembly GCF_025152525.1). Classification (GTDB taxonomy): domain Bacteria; phylum Actinomycetota; class Actinomycetes; order Mycobacteriales; family Mycobacteriaceae; genus Corynebacterium. Next base: position 117,241 of record NZ_JALXXL010000004.1, on the reverse strand, counting down.
GTTCCTCGTGGGCACCCGCCTTGACCACGCCGCCGCCGATGTAGAGCACGGGGCGCTTTGCGGCCGCGATCATCTTTGCAGCCTGCGCGATCTGCCGGTTGTGCGGCTTGACGTTCGGCTTGTAGCCGGGCAGGTCGACCTCCGGCGGCCAGGAGAACTCGAACTCCGCGGACTGGACGTCCTTCGGGATGTCCACGAGCACCGGGCCGGGTCGGCCCGTGGTAGCCAGGTGGTGCGCAGCAGCGATGGCGCGCGGGATGTCCTCGACGTTGGTCACCATGACGTTGTGCTTCGTAATTGGCATGGTGATGCCGCGGATATCGGCCTCCTGGAAGGCATCGGTGCCGATCAGGGGCGAGCCGACCTGGCCGGTGATCGCGATCATCGGCACCGAGTCCAGGTAGGCATCCGCGATGGCGGTGACCAGGTTCGTCGCACCCGGCCCCGAGGTGGCCAGGCAGACGCCGACCTCGCCGGAGGCAACCGCGTAGCCCTCGGCGGCGTGGCCGGCGCCCTGCTCGTGGCGCACGAGGACGTGGCGCAGTTTCTTGGCGGCAAACAGGGCGTCGTAAAGCGGCAGCACCGCACCACCCGGCAACCCGAAGACCACCCGGGTCCCTAGTTCCTCGAGGCTCCGCACTACCGCGTCCGCGCCTGTCATACGCTCCGGCGCGACTGGCGAGGCCGGTTGCGAGTTCTTTGTCGGGGGCTCCTGTGAGGCTGCCACGATTCCAAGCTCCTTGGGTGAAAGATGTCGGTCAGAGGGTCGATCAAAACAAAAGCCCCCGAACCAGCACGAGTGCTGTCGAGGGCGCTTGTTGTCAGCGGCGTAGAAAAACGAACCCGCTACGGCAAGCGCCGCGTGGGAATTCGTACTACTAGTCGCCGATTGATCATGTGGCTCACCTTACACAACGACCGCGGCGTGAGGGGCGATTTCACTGATTAAAATTCACGTCTCACTCCATGGGGCGATTTGGCAGGCTTTTCGCGGGAGCCTCAACGGGCCGAAGGACTACACTCGACTGGACTATGCCCTTCAAGTACATCCTCCTCCAGTGGTGGCACTGGATTGCCGAGACCGGCATCAACCTCGCGCTCCTTCTCGTGGCCGCGCTGCTCGTTCCGCGCGCCGGCAGGTTCATCAACCGCTACTTCGAGCGCCAAGTCGCGAAAAGCGCCGACCCCGAAGAGGGCAAGACGCGCCTCGCGCTGGTCGGTGCGGCTGTCTACGTCGGCGAGATCCTCGCCTACTTCTTGCTGCTCATCTTCGCGCTTCAGCAGATTGGCTTCTCGCTCGCCGGCGCGGCGATCCCCGCCACCGTTGTCTCTGCTGCCATCGGTTTCGGCGCGCAGAACATCATTGCGGACTTCCTCGCAGGGTTCTTCATCCTCACCGAAAAGCAGTACGGCGTCGGCGACTACGTCACCTTCCAAGGCAACGGTGTCGATGTCTCCGGCGACGTGATCCAGCTAACCATGCGCGCCACGCAAATCCGCACCATCGAGCAGGCAACGATCTCGATCCCCAACTCTACGGCGCGCGTCTGCATCAACCAGTCCAACTACTGGTCCAACGCACTCGTAGTCATCCCCGTGCCGCTGCTTGGCTCGTCGTCAGCCGAAGAAGCGGTTGCCCGCTCGGAGCGCGCCACCAGAAAGGCGCTCGCCGCCCCGGAGATCGCCCCGAAGGTGCAGGCAGAACTGCAGGTCCACCCCGCTGTGGACATCCACCCTCCCGCCACCGTCGGATCGCCGTGGACCGTGGACATGCGGTTTATGGTCCAGGTTGAGCCCTTGAGCCAATGGATGGTCGAGCGCGCCATCCGCCTCGCTATCCTCAACGAGTTCTGGGATGAGTACGGCTCCGCCGCGGCTATCGACGGCACGCTCACCCCCGAGCTGACCACCCGCACAACAGCCACGACAGTACTACCGGCGGTAGAACCCGCCGAACACCCGACTCGGCCTCCGGAGGAAGACCCAGCGGCACAGCAACCAGCCACCCGCGTCTTCGCCCCCGAAGAGACGGAGGAAACAGAGGAAGTCGTGGAGGAAAGCACTGCCGACCCCCAGCCCAAGGGCCTACTCGAGGGGCTCATGCGCGTCTCGACCTTCGCACTGCTTGTGGTCTTCGCTGTACTGCTCATCGTCCGGGGTTTTATGGTCCAGCCAGGCGAGGACAGCGACGCCAACAGCGGGTTCCTTGCGCCGCCAGCCCGTACCACTTCCTCCGCAACCGAGCCCCCCGTGGCACCGAGCTACGCGCCAGAAACGCCGACGTACGCCAGCGAGACCAACTACCCCAGCGAGCAGGCAACTGAGCAACCCACGTACTCGGCCCCTCCGTCCACCAACGCTCCTGTCCCCAGCACGACCGAGGTTTCTTCCGAGGCAACCCCGCAAAGCGCAGAATCACAGCCCACTGAGCCAGCCGCTAAAACAACCGATCTCTATTAGACGCACGTTTTGCGCTGTCGGTTCCGTTTTGGGCTGAAAGTGCAATACTTCTCACATGTGCTTGTTTGTGCAGCTCACGGGTGGTTATCGTGGGTGGCATGACACTCGTAGACGCATTGATCGCACAGGACCGCGCCGGCATCGCCATCGTTGCCGACGCGGCCTCGGCAAGCGTCGACGAACTCGTTGCCCGCGGCATGGACCCAGACCGCGCCGAACAACTTTGTGGTGCCGCTGAAGTCTTCTTCGGCCCGGTGCGCAACAAAGCGGCGCAGGCGGCGTGTGTGGCCGCAGCACGCAACAACGAGCACCGCCTCGACACCCTGGCCTACATCGCACGCTCCTCACGCTCACTGGATACGGATACAGACCGGTGGCACTACCGCCAAACCTTATGCGAAACCCAAGGCGACATGCGCCGCGTGATCAACCGGGCGAAAGCGTTGAAAAAGCAACTCACACCTGCGGCCCCGCGCGTACCGAAGGCCACGGTGACCTTCCACGACCAAGGGTGGTCGACGGTGCACATCACCGGGCGTACCACGGATGTGCTGGCGGTCTACCGGGCTGCCAACAACGACCCGCAAGCCTGGCTCAACAACACCCGCAGCACGGGTGGGGACGCTGCGTTGACCACGGTGCTGAATATGGACATCGGCGACTTCGCCCAGTGGCGCATGCGCGGCGACGGCGAAGTCGAGGTGGAGCTGACTAATGGTGAGTGGCTTTCTGGTGCGCAGTTGGTCAACCGGAAGCTGCACGCGACCGGCTATATCGCTTTGATCTCCGCCACGGATGGGCCGGTGAACCTCTACCCGGTGCGTCTTGAGCGCCGCGCGAGCGGTGAGTTGCGCGCGTTGATGAGCGCGGATGGCACCACGTGTGCGTGGCCGGGGTGCAACCAGCCGGCGGAGTTCTCCGAGGCGCACCACATCACGGAGTGGTCGAAAGGCGGGGCGACCGAGATTGGGAATATGTGCTGGTTGTGTACGTATCACAATCGGCAAAACGGGCGGCCGAAACGCGGGCGGATGCAGCGCGTCGGCGGACAAATCATGTGGCAAAGCCCCAAAGGCTACCTCTCACCCAGAGGCACACACCACACCGACCCCGCACGCCGACACGCCCGGCTTGCACACACCCCAGCAACAGGACCACCGGGGTAAGCGGAGCGTCGAAAAGCGCCAGCACCCCTGGCGCCGTCACGCATGCGCGTTGACTAGCATGTGGTGCATGACTGCACAGCCCGATGATCAGCAGAAAGTATTTCGACCGTCCCGTGAGCACGTCGTGGGGGTTGTCCTCATGGTCGGCATCGCGCTGATCGGCATTTCCTGGGCGCCGCTGGTGCTCGGCTGGCTCCTCCTCATTCCGCTCGCATGGCTCGTGTGGGTACTCTTCGCGTCGACGACCGTGGACGAGCGCGGCATCAGCCTGCGCTACGTCGCACGCCGCAACACCCGCATCGGCTGGGACGAGCTCAAGGGCATCGGCTTCAAAGGCGCGCGGGCGCTTGCCACCACCACCGCCGGCAAGGAGTACATGATGCCGGGCGTGTCATTTAATTCACTGCCCGATCTCGCCGAGGCTTCGCGCGGTCGCATTACCGACGTGATCACTGGTGCTCAGGAAGCTGCAGACGGCAAGTACGAGATTATCGACAAGAACAATCATCACGTTTTGCTCTCGCGCGAGGAGTACGAGGAGTACCTTCGAGAACACCCAGATACGCCGGGCCCGCGCCCGTCGCAAGACAATACGTAAAGGAGCACCCGTTGATCCCCCTCCGCTCACGAGTCACCACCGTTGGCCGCCAAGCCGCTGGCGCTCGCGCGCTCTGGCGTGCGACGGGCACCGGCGAGGACGAATTTGGCAAGCCGCTCGTGGCCATCGTGAACTCGTACACGCAGTTCGTGCCGGGTCACGTGCACCTGAAACACGTCGGCGACATCGTCGCAGATGCGGTACGTCAAGCAGGCGGTGTGCCGAAGGAGTTCAACACGATCGCCGTGGACGACGGCATCGCGATGGGGCACTCCGGCATGCTGTATTCGCTGCCCAGCCGCGAGATTATCTCAGACTCGGTGGAGTACATGGCCAACGCGCACACGGTCGATGCGATGGTGTGCATCTCCAACTGCGACAAGATCACCCCCGGCATGCTCAACGCCGCGATGCGCCTGAACATCCCGGCCGTCTTCGTCTCCGGTGGCCCGATGGAGGCCGGGAAAGCCTTCGCCGTCGACGGCGTGACAAAGCCGAAGTCGGATCTTATCGACGCCATCGCGCTGTCCGCCAACGACGCAGTCAGCGACGCGCAGCTCGACGACATCGCCAACAACGCCTGCCCGACCTGCGGCTCCTGTTCCGGCATGTTTACCGCGAACTCGATGAACTGTCTCACGGAGGCGCTCGGTTTGTCGCTGCCCGGCAACGGTACGACGCTGGCCACCCACACCGCGCGCCGCGCGCTGTTCACGCAGGCCGGCGAGACGATCGTCGAGATGTGCAAGCGCTACTACGGCGAGGGCGACGAGTCCGTGCTGCCGCGCAACATCGCCACCAAGAGCGCCTTCCGCAACGCGATGGCGCTAGATATGGCCATGGGCGGGTCCACGAACACCATTCTGCACATCCTCGCGGCAGCACAGGAAGGCGAGGTCGACTTCGACCTCCACGACATCGACGAGCTCTCGCACGTCATCCCCTGCCTGTCCAAGGTCGCACCCAACGGCGAGGCACACGTCGAGGATGTCCACCGCGCCGGCGGCATCCCGGCCATCCTCGGCGAGCTGCACCGTGGGGGCCTGCTGCTTGACGACGTCCACTCGGTCGCCTACCCATCCCTCAAGGAATGGCTCGGTGACTGGGACATCCGTGGCGAGAACCCGAGCGATGAGGCGATCGAGCTTTACTACGCGGCCCCGGGCGGCACCCGCACCACCGAGGCCTTTTCCCAGTCTGCGCGATGGGACTCCCTCGATACGGACAGCGCGAACGGCGTCATCCACGACGTGGAGCACCCGATTACCTCCGACGGCGGCCTCGTCGTTTTGCGCGGCAACCTCGCCCCCGACGGCGCGATCCTGAAAACCGCTGGCGTCGAAGAAGGCCTGTGGGAGTTCACCGGCCCGGCCCGCGTGGTCGATTCGCAGGAGCAGGCGGTCTCGATGATTCTCAACCGCGAGGTGCTCGAGGGCGAGGTCGTGGTCATCCGCTACGAGGGCCCTGCCGGCGGGCCGGGGATGCAGGAAATGTTGCACCCGACCTCCTTCCTCAAGGGCGCTGGCCTGGGCAAAAAGTGCGCGCTGATTACCGACGGCCGCTTCTCCGGCGGTACCTCCGGCCTTTCCATCGGCCACATCTCCCCCGAGGCTGCACACGGCGGGCTCATCGGCCTGATCGAGAACGGCGACACGATCGCGATCTCGGTGGCCAACCGCGAGCTCAAGCTTGATGTGCCGGAAGCGGAGTTAGAGCGGCGTCGAGAAGCGATGGAAGCCTCCGAACGCCCGTGGACGCCGAACCGTGTGCGCGAGGTGTCGAAGGCGCTGCGCGCGTACGCGAAGATGGCGACCAGCGCCGACAAGGGCGCTGTCCGCCAGGTCGACTAAGCGAGCGGGTTGACGCCGGTGCCGAACCACCACACGGCGCCGGCGATGACCAGCCCGAGCAGCGCGCACGTCCACGCCCAGCCGAGCGGGCGGCGCGCCCAGGTGCGCTTCGCGTCGACGCCGTAGAAGCCGGGACCGGTGAACTGCAGCCCGAGTGCCAGGCCGAAGATCACGATCGGCAGCCACACATCTGCCTCCCATGCGAAGGCGTTCCAGCTGTCAGTGCCGTCGACGATGCCGTGCAGCGCCATAAAGCCTGTGACCACGACCGCGACCAGCGAGGCGATCGGCGCGAGCAGGCCGAGCACCAGGAAGACGCCCGCGGTCAGCTGCAGCACCGGCACGACCACGGACAGCCCGCCGGCGAAGACGTAGGCGTCGAAGGCGTCGCGAAGCCCGCTGATGCCCTCGGAGCCGCCGAGCCTAAACAGCGTGGTCAGGGATTCGACGATAAGCCACCCGCCGAGCAGCAGGCGCAAAAGCAACAGGCCGAAATCCATCGTGCCGCGCTTCGCGGGCGGTTCCACGGCGACCGGCTCCGGCTCGGCCTCGACCGGCGCAGGGGCCGGCGCTGGCTCCGCGGCGAGGCTCGCGGTCTGCGTTTCGGGGAAGACCTCGGTTGGCGTCGCTTTGCCGGTCAGCGTCGAGGGGCTCTCGCTTCTCGACGCCCCGCCCACCGCCGTGCTCCCGCCAGCAGCATCCTTGTCGCCGAGCGGAGCGTACGGCAGTCCGTCGATAGGGTCGAAATCCTCAGGGGTGACGTCGCGTGCATTCTTCTTGTCCATACCTGCCAATGTATGCGACACGCGGCACTTGAGCCGTGAGTTGCCTCGGCGCGCCCTGAGACTTTATGCCTTGGCGGTGCCCAACACGCGCAGCGCCGGTCCGTCGAGGCGCATCGTGGACCACTCGCCCATGTCGCCGGCACCCATCGCCTGGTAAAAGCCGATGGACGGCGTGTTCCACTTCAGCACCGTCCACTCGACGCGTCGGTAGTCGTTTTCTACGGCGATGCGGGCAAGTTCCTGCAGCAGCGCGGTTCCCAGGCCCTTGCCGCGGTGTTCCTCGCGCACGTAGAGGTCTTCGAGCCAGATGCCGTGGCGGCCCTCCCAGGTGGAGTAGCTCAAAAACCACAGGGCCATGCCCTCGAGTACGCCGTCATTGTCAGCGACCAGGGCGAAGACGCTGGGGTTTTCGCCGAAGAGGTGGGTGCGCACGTCCTCTTCCGTGGAGGTGACGGAGTCCGGTTCCTTTTCGTAGAGGGCGAGTTCCTTGATCATTTCGTAGATCACGGGAGTGTCGGCCTCGACGGCTGCGCGAATCTTGGTCATGGGTGGAAAGTCTAAAGGACGGGCCGCCAAACCCACACATCCGGACACGCGATGTCACAACCGTATAACGTTTTGCTGAGTAACAGAGTGCAAAACTGACGCCAGTCTGGGTGCGCACGTGGGGTGGATACGCTGGTGTTTCACCCGGTCTGACGCGCAAAAATACCCTGTACTCACGAAGAATGCGTGTTCGCGGGCGGTGTCCCGCTTTGTTACCATCGCCTCCGGTTCATTTTCTTACATTATCGAAACTTCAAGGATTAACGTTATGAGACAAACAATCAAAGTGGCGATGGCGCTCGTCGGCCTTCTGGTCGGCGCGGGCTTCGCCTCGGGCCAGGAGGTCATCCAGTACTTCCTGTCCTTCGGCTACATCGGCATTGTTGGTGCCGTTGTGTCCGGCGTCATCATCTTCGTGGTGGGCACCACCATTTTCCAGCTCGGCTCCTACTACCTTGCCGACGACCACTCCGCGGTGTTCAACCGCGTCTCCAGCCCGCTCGTGTCCAAATACATGGACTACGCCACGATGTTCAGCCTCTTCGCCTTCGGCTTCGTCATGGTTGCCGGCGCAGGCTCTAATCTGAACCAACAGTTCGGCTTCGCGCCGTGGGTCGGCGCGACGATCATGACCGTGTTCTTGGTCCTGTCTGGCTTCCTCAACGTCGATCGCATCACCGACGTTATCTCCACGATCACGCCGTTCCTCATCGTGGCAATCATCGTGGCATTCGGCATCACCATCATGAACATGCCCGACAGCCTGAACGAGATGAACGAGATCGCCCTGCAGCAATCCCCCGCCGACGGCGTGTTTAACAACTGGCTGCTCGCCGCCGTCAACTACGGCACCCTGGTCAACATTATGGCGGTGTCCATGATGCTCGTCATCGCCGGTTCGCAGATGAACCCGCGCACCGCTGGCGTCGGCGGCCTGCTCGGCGGCCTCATCTTCGCCATCTTGCTCGTCATCTTGAACTTCATCTTGTTCTTCAACATGGACAAGGTCGCTGGCGCGGACATGCCGCTTCTGGCCGTGTTCGACTCGATGCACCCCACCGTCGGCGTGATCGTGTCGATCATCATCTACATGATGATCTACAACACCGCCGTCGGCATGTTCTACGCCATGGCGCGCCGCCTCACCCACAAGCACCCGGAGCGCTTCCGCCTGGTGTACTTCACCGTCGTGGGCATCGGCTTTGTCCTCTCCTTCGTCGGCTTCGCCGACCTGATCAGCTGGGTCTACCCGGCCATCGGCTACCTGGGTATTATCCTCACGATCGCGATCCTCATCGGCTGGTTCCGCGACCGCAGCAACATCAAGGAAGAGACGCAGCGCCGCGAGCGCCTCGCCGAGCTGGCCGAGACCGCGCTCGACCCGACCGAGGATCGCCTTTCTGCCAAGCAGCGCAAGGAGGTCGAATCCCTCGTCGCCGACTCGCACGTCGAGGACGCCAACCTGTGGCACTCCGTCCAGGAGGAAGTCGCCGCCGACCTCGACGCCGACGACGACAGCGAGTTCAACCTCGAGGACGCCCCGTCCCTCGACCCCGAGCACGCTGACTACAGCGGCTCGCCGGACTCCGACAGCGACGGCATCGACTGGGACGCGTACAAGGAGATCTACGAGACCGGCAGCTTCCCCGCAGTCAAGCCGGACGATACGTCTGACGGCGGCAGCACCGCGGTAAAGAAGTAACGCGCGCACACAAAAAGGGCGCTCCCGGCCGGGAGCGCCCTTTTTCTCGTCGCTAAGCGAGCTTCTGCGCAATCAGCTTGTTGACCTCACCCGGGTCAGCCTTGCCCTGAGTCGCCTTCATCACCGCACCGACGATCGCGCCGGTGACCTTCTTATTGCCCGCCCGGTACTTCTCCACGATGTCCGGGTTGGCAGCGAGCGCATCGTCGATGGCCTTCTCGATCGCGCCGTCATCGCGCACAACCTCGAGCCCGCGCGCGGCGACGACCTCGTCGACGCGGCCTTCGCCGGCGATGACGCCGTCGATCGCCTGGCGGCCCAGCTTGGTAGTCAGCTTTCCGTCCTTGACCAGCTCGACCACGCGGGCCACGTCTGCGGGCAGCACGCCGAGCGCGTCGAGATCCTTACCAGCTTCGTTCGCCTTCGCCTGGATGTAGGAGACCCACCACGCGCGCGCCTCGTCCGGCGTGGTGCCGGCCTCGACGGTGTCGACAACGAGGTCGAGCGCGCCCGCGTTAACCAGGTCGCGGAACTCCTTCTCCGGCAGCTGCCACTCCTCCTGGATACGCGCGCGGCGCACCCACGGCAGCTCCGGCAGGGTCTGGCGGATCTCTTCGACCCACTCCGGCTTCGCGATTACCGGCGGCAGGTCCGGGTCATTGAAGTAGCGGTACTCGCTGGCCTCCTCCTTCGGGCGGCCCTTCGAGGTGGAGCCGTCCTTCTCTTGGTAGTGGCGGGTTTCCTGGACGACTTCGCCGCCGTCGGCAAGCACGGCGGCCTGGCGCTGCATCTCGAAGCGGACGGCCTGCTCGACGGACTTCAGCGAGTTGATGTTCTTCGTCTCGGTACGGGTGCCGAATTCCTCCTGGCCGACGGGACGCAGTGAAACGTTCGCGTCGCAGCGCATCGAGCCTTGGTCCATGCGCGCGTCCGAGACGCCGAGCGCCTTGACCAGCTCGCGCAGCGCGCCGCCGTAGGCCTTGGCCACCTCGGGCGCGCGCTCGCCGGCACCGATGATCGGCTTCGTCACGATCTCAATGAGCGGCACGCCCGCGCGGTTGCAGTCCACCAGCGAGGCGGTCGCACCAGTGATGCGCCCGGAGCTCGAGCCGAGGTGGGTGAGCTTGCCGGTGTCCTCCTCCATGTGCGCGCGCTCGATCTCGACGCGCCACTCGGTGCCGTCCTCCAGCTGCACGTCGAGGTAACCGTCGTAGGCAATCGGCTCGTCGTACTGCGAGATCTGGTAGTTCTTCGGCTGGTCCGGGTAAAAGTAGTTCTTGCGCGCGAACCGCGAGCTCTCGGCGATGTTGCAGTTCAGCGCCAGGCCAATCTTGATCGCCCACTCGACGCCCTTCGCGTTGACCACGGGCAGCGCGCCCGGCAGACCGAGCGAGACAGGGTCGATATTCGTGTTGGGCGCGGCACCGAAGTGCGCGGATGCAGTGGAGAACATCTTGGTCTCCGTCGCCAGCTCCACGTGCACTTCCAGGCCCATCACGGGGTCGTACTTTTGCAGTACTTCGTCGTAATCCATCAAGTCGTAGGCAGTCATGCGCTCCATCCTACTTCCCGACGCTCGCCTCCCACACCTCGCGGTAACTTTCCGCCAGCGTGTCGACCGTTTCGTGCGCGTTGAGCCCGCTCGGGTTGCCCACCACCCACACGGGTGCCCCGCCGAGGCGTTCAGGTTGCAGCCCGCGGGTAGCCTTCGGCCGTCGATAGGCATCGCGGTAAGCCCCAATGCCCACCACCATCACCGCGTTGGGCTCATGCTTTTCGACGCACACCCGAACCTTCTCACCGCCCGCAATGAGCTCCTCGCGCGTCAGGTCCGCAGCGCGCGGCGTCATGCGGTCAACGAAGTTGGTAAAGCCGATGCCGAGCTCGGCGAGCATTGTGGCATCCGCCTCAGAGATCCCCTTCGTGGCAACGACGCGGTGCGGGGTGATGCCCGCGCGTGCAAGGGCGGGCCAGAAACGGTTGCCGGGGTGTGCGAAGGGGGCGTCGCAGGCGTCGCTCAAGCGACCTGGGTTGATCCCCACCACCAGCAGGCGGCAGGGATCGGGGATGCGGTCGCGCATCTAGCCAAACATCGCCTTCGCGGTGGTGTAGCGGTGCTCCGGCACCGACTTCAGGTGCGCAACGGCGGACTCCAGCGGCACGAGCTCAATGTTCTCGCCGTGCAGTGCCACGCAGGTGTCGAAGTTGTTGTCGTGGGCCGCGCGCGCCGCGTGCACGCCGTAGCGGGTGGCCAAGACGCGGTCGTATGCAGTCGGCGTGCCGCCGCGCTGGATGTGGCCGAGCACGGTGGTGCGCACGTCGTAGCCGAGGCGCTTCTTGATCTCGTCGGCGACGATCTGGCCCATGCCGTTGAAGGTGATGTGGCCGAACTCGTCCTCCTCGCCCAGGCTGCCGTCCATGGTGCCTTCCTTCGGAATGGCACCCTCAGCGACGACGACGATGCCGTACTTCTCCCCCATCTGGAAACGCCGCTCCATCGCCTTACAGATATCGGCGATGTCGAAGGGCTCCTCCGGGATGACGGTGTAATGTGCGCCGCCGGCCATGCCCGCATGCAAGGCGATCCAGCCGACGTGGCGGCCCATCACCTCGACGATGAGGATGCGGTTGTGCGATTCTGCGGTGGTGTGCAGCCGGTCAATCGCGTCGGTGGCTACGGACACCGCGGTGTCGAAGCCGAAGGTGTAGTCGGTGGCGGCGACATCGTTGTCAATGGTCTTGGGCACGCCGACGACCGGAATCCCGTTGTCCGAGAGCCACTTCGCGCCCTTCAGGGTACCCTCGCCGCCAATTGCGATCAGGGCGTCGATCTCCGCGTCTGCCAGATTGGCCTTGATAGTGTCCAGTCCCGCCTTGAACTTGTCCGGGTGAAGTCGGCCGGTGCCCAAAATGGTGCCGCCGCGCAGCAGGATCGAGTCGATGAAGGCGTCGTCGTACAGGTCGACGCGCCGGTCCTCCATGAGACCGACCCAGCCGTCCTGGTAGCCGACAACGGTCGAGCCGTACTCGGCGCTGGCAGTGCGGACAATTCCACGAATGACGGCGTTCAAGCCTGGGCAGTCGCCGCCGGAAGTCAGTGTCGCAAGTCGCATACCGTCCACCCTAGCGCGTTCGCGGCTGCGAGGCTGATCCGCTCGGTACTCAGACGTCGCGTCGCAAAGCGACAGAGCTCACCGCGCCGATGAGCATCGCCGCCAGCGGCAGCAGCATGGCTGCGCGCACGGTCTGCTCGATGTCGCCGCGCGCCAGCGTCGCGCCGACGAGCGCCACGCCGAGCACGCTGCCGACTTGGCGCACGGTGTTGTACAGCCCCGAGGCCGCACCGGTTTCGTGCTCGGGGATGCCGCGCATGGTCACTGCCGCATTCGGTGCCCAGACGAACGCGCCACCGATGCCGAGCAGCGAGGTCACGGCGGTAAACCACCACACACCCGCCCCGGTGTGGATCAGCGCGATAGCGAGCGCTAGCCCGGCCGCGGAAACGCTAAATCCCACAGCGCAGAGCTTGCCCGGGTCGCTCCGGTCCGTCAGGTACCCAGCGACCGGGGTCAGCACAAGCGCGAACACGGACATGGGCGCGGTGATCGCGCCGGATGCCGTCGGCGAGATGCCGGCGACGGTCTGCATCCAGTACATCAGCGGGATGAACATCGACGCCACGGTAAAGCCCATCGCGGCGACACCCAGGGCACCGAGCGCGAAGGAACGATCCAACATGAGCTCCACGGGCAAAAACCCGTTGTCGGTGCCGTTGCGGGCTGAGAGCACCAACACGCCGATCAGCAATGCGCCGAAGAGGATCGAGGGCCACTGCCCGAACTGGATGCCGTAGACAAGCAGCCCAAGCCCCCCGAAGGAAAGCAGCACGGGCAGCAGGGTGACCCGCTCTCCGCTGCGCGGCAGACGCGGCAGCGCAACGAGTCCGGCGACGAGCGCCAGCGCCCCGAGTACGGCTTGGGCGAAAAACGCTGCGCGCCAGCCGAAGCTTTCAGCCACCGCCCCGCCGACCACCGGTCCGATCAGCGACGCCACCGAGCCGATCACGCCCCAAGCGGCGAACGCCCGGCCCTGCGTGTCCTGCGAGAACACGCGCGGGATCAGCCCGAACGCCTGCGGCAAGAACACCGCCGCACCCACGCCCTGCAGGCCGCGAGCGACCACCAGGGACACAAACGACCAGGACACGCCCGCGAACACCAGCGCGACCACATAAATAGCAAGGCCGACGAGGAAAACCCCGCGTTGCCCGAACGTATCGCCAAGCTTGCCCGTCGCCGGCATCGGGGCCACCGTGCACAGCAGGTAGATGCTGGTGAGCCACACGGCGGAGCCGACGTCGAAAGGCAAAAGCGGCGTGATCACGGGCATGAAGCCCTGATCGATCAGGACAAGAAAATACCCCGCAGCCAGGGCTGCGAGGGTATTCCAGGGATTAACGGCCGGCTTCAAAAGCAGCACCCACGCGGTACAAGCGCGCGTCCTCGAAGGCCGGGGCGATCAGCTGCAGACCGACCGGCAGGCCGGTGTCCTCGGTCTTCCCAGCGGGCACGGACATGCCCGGCAGGCCGGCGAGGTTCAGCGGCAGCGTGAACAGGTCGAAGTTGTACATGGCCAGCGGGTCGTCGACCTTTTCACCGATCTTGAACGCGGTGGTCGGCACGGTTGGTGCCGCGATCACATCAACCTGCTCGAAGGCGCGGGCGAAATCCTGCGCGATCAGCGTGCGCACGCGCTGCGCCTGCAGGTAGTAGGCGTCGTAGTAGCCCACGGACAGCGCGTAGGTTCCCAGGATGATGCGGCGCTTGACCTCGTCGCCAAAGCCGGCGCCGCGGGAGGCGGCCATGACCTGCTCGGCGGAGTGCTTGCCGTCATCGCCCTCGCGCAGGCCGTAGCGCATGCCGTCGAAGCGCGCGAGGTTGGAGGACACCTCGGACATCTGGATGATGTAGTAGGCACCCATCACGTCGTCGAAGTGGGGGCAATCGACCTCGACGATTTCCGCGCCCTGCTCCTCGAGCTGGGCGAACGCGGCGTCGATACGCGCGTTGACCCCGTCCTGGGTGCCCGGACGGGCGAACTGCTTGATACGCCCGATCTTCACGCCGCTGAGGTCGCCGGATGCGCCCTCGCGGGCGGCGTCGGCAAGCGAGCCCACGGGGCGATCAACGCTCGTGGCGTCGAACTCGTCGTGGCCACCGATGATCTCGTGCAGCAGTGCAGTATCCAGCACTGTGTTGGCGCAGGGGCCGACCTGATCCAGCGAAGAAGCGCAGGCCACGACGCCGTAGCGGGACACGCCGCCGTAGGTCGGCTTCACGCCGACAGTACCGGTCAGCGACGCCGGCTGGCGGATCGAGCCGCCGGTGTCCGTGCCGATGCCCAGCGGTGCCTGGCCCGCTGCGAGCGCTGCCGCAGTGCCGCCGCCGGAGCCGCCCGGCACGCGCTCGGTGTCGTGCGGGTTGCGGGTGACCTTGTAGGCGGAATTCTCGGTGGAAGAGCCCATCGCGAACTCGTCGAGGTTCGTCTTTCCCAGAATCGGGATGCCCGCCTCGCGCAAGTGCTTCACGACGGTCGCGTCATAGGGACTCATGTAGCCCTCAAGCATCTTCGACGCGGCGGTCGTCGGCGCATCCGTGGTGACCAGGAGATCCTTGAGCGCAAGCGGCACGCCGGCGAGTGCAGAAGCCGGCTCCTCGCCCGCCTTGACCTGCGCGTCGACTGCGTCGGCGGCGGCAAGCGCCTCCTCCGCGCCGACGTGGAGGAAGGCACCAAGCGTCTCGTCGGTCTCGGCGATGCGGTCCAAGAACGCCTGGGTGACCTCGCGAGAGGTGACCTCGCCGGCCTGAATCATGCGCGCCAGCTCGTGGGCGGGCTTGGAGACAAGGCCCTCGCTGGGAATGGTGTAGTTCGTCTGCTGGGTCATTTATTCGTCAGCCTCCCCCAGGATCTGCGGCACGACGAAGCGCTCCTCTTCGACCTCGGGTGCCTGGTCGAGCGCCTGTGCCTGCGTCAGTGTCTTCTTTTCCACGTCCGGGCGCATGCCCGCCTCGATGGAGTGCGGGTGGCTCATCGGCTCCACGCCCTCCGTGTCGACGCTCTGCACCTTCGAGACAGCGTCGACGATCTGGTCGAGCTGTTGGGAAATCTGCTCGAGCTCGTCGTCCTGCAGCGCGATCCGGGCAAGCCGGGCGATGCGGGCGACCTCCTCGCGGGAAATCTCAGCCAAAACGGTTCCAATCTCTTATGTACGTGGTGAGTAAAACGACACTCATCTTACGTCACTGCGCTGAGGTAGCTGCGAGCACCGCTACTCCCGCACTTTAAGGTAGGTCGGTAGCTCGGCCCAGCCACCGACCGGGTAGGTTTCCCGGCGCGCTCCGCCTTCGTCGACCTGCACCAGCTCAAACACAGCGAGCAGTTCTTCGGTAAAACACTTCAGTTCAAGCATCGACAAGTATTTGCCCGGGCAGGCGTGCGGGCCCGCGCCCCAAACAAGGTTTGCACCCGTGTTGCCGCTTTCCCCTGGTGCGAATGCGTCCGATCGCCAACCGCCTGTGGGTCGCGGTTTGCAGCCGTCCAGTGAATGCGCACGCGCTGGCCCTCGTCCAGTTCCACACCATCTAAGTTGACCGGGCAGGTGGTCACGCGCCGGTTGCTCACAAAGGGCGAGTCTTGGCGCAGAATCTCATCCGCGATGGCAGTGAACTCTTCGTGTGATACCCCGGCTTGTAGACGACGCCGCACTGGCTCGTTGCCGGCAAGCGCGTGGATCAACACGCCGATGCAGTACGCCATCGAGCTTAAGTCCCCAGCGGTCCAGTTACGCAGTATGGAGACGAGCTCTTCGAATTCGAGGGGGCGACCGAGGCTTCTGTCGTTGACCAGTTGCTCGGTCACACTTGGTGCCGGGAAGGCGTGGTCTTTGCCCAGCAACGGGGAAAGCGCTTCACGCGCTTCTGTAGTGACGCTGCTTGTACCCGACTTCAAGGGCTCGACGACTTCGCGGATCATGTCGTCGAAGGCCTCTGCAACCGCTGCGGTGCACTGAAGCTCGCCGGAGCGGGTCGCGGCGTTGTTTTCCGCTACCCATTCGATAAGGCGCGTTTCCATCTGCTCCGGCCATCCGAGCCACGCGAGCATGGCGCGCACCGCGAACGGCGCGCCGATGTCGGCGACCGCGTCGACGGGCTCTCTCAGTGAGATGCCTTCTGCCCTGCCGGCGCGAATATCGGCCGCCACGCTGCGGGCGGCTTTCCGAAACGCTGGTTCGAAGGGTTCGAGTGCGTCGGGGGTGAGGTAGGCGTCGATAAGCGAGCGAAATTGCTCGTGCTGCGCACCGTCGAGGCCGTTGGGCAGCTGCATGAAGCGGGACACCCCGGAGGAATAGTGGGCCGGATCCTCGGCGACGGCGCGGGCTTGCGCATTGCCAAGCACGACGACCTCGTCGCCGCTGCGTACAAGCCGGTGGCCTGCGGCGAGCTGGGTGTCGCCGTACGCTCGCGGGTCGGTATCGGCGGTTGGTGCGGATGGCAGGTTCTTCGTGTCCATGCGTTCAACCCTTTCCTTCTGTAAAGATTCGCCAGCATACGGTGCATTTCTGGCCAGAATGTGCGGGCTGGCTGATATAACTGGGTGCATGTCTTACCTTATTCGCGTTTCCCTTCCGGACGTCCCGGGCAGCCTCGGCGAGCTCGCGGAGGCCTTCGGCATGGTTGACGCCAATATCCAGTCCGTGGACATTGTGGACACCGTGGCTGCGGCGGGGTCAGGGGAAGGCGGCTTCGTCACCGACGACATCGTCGTGGAACTGCCCACGGGCACGATGGTGGACACGCTGATTACCGCTGCCGCCTCGGTGCAGGGCGCGGAAGTCGATTCGATCCGGCCGTTTACCGGGCGCGTGGATCGGCGCGGCCAGATCCAGATGCTCTCACGCATCGTGTCCGCCGCCGGCGACGAGCAGCGCGCCATGGAGGAACTCGTTGGCGCGATCCCGCGCTCGATGACCTCGTCGTGGGCGGTCGCCCTGCGCGAGACCGAGGAGGGTCTGGTCAGGGTCGCGGCGTCACAGGCCGCGCCGGAGGACGACGGGTCCCACCCCGAGATGGCCAACGTCGACGAGGCGCGCATCTTGCTTCCCGACGCCGACACGTGGGTCCCCGAGGCCTGGTGGCTGCTCGACACCGCGCTGTCGATCACCCGCCTGCCCAGCACCGACCTGGTGCTGGTGGTCGGACGCGTGGGCGGGCCGGACTTCTTAGCCTCCGAGGTCGCGCAGATCGGAGACCTCGGCAGCATTATTGGCGCGATCTTGAGCTAGAGCCTTGTTTGGATTTTAGAATTCTGGAATTATGGAATTCATGCGGAATTCCATATACGGTGCCCTCGGCGTCGGCACACTCGCGGCGCTCGCCACGGCTGCACTCATGCTGGGTTTCGGCCCTCGCCAGATCACCCTGGCCGAAGAACACACAGGCAATGCGCAGCTTGCCGCCGCCCTCGAACGCTTAGCCAGGGCGGAGCCGGGCCACCACACGCTCTCCGCACTGGTCTACGACCAAGGCGAGGTCACCTTCGGCGGGCTCGGGGCCGACGAGCACACCGAGTTCGAGATCGGCTCGGTAACTAAGACATTCAACGCGGAGCTGGTGCGCCAGCTTACCGACGAGGATGTGCTCGCTCTCGACACCACCGTCGGCGACATTCTCGACGAATCCGGGGCACCGATCGATACAGTGACCATCGAGGAGCTGCTCAACCACACCGCCGGGCTTGAGGCGATGGGCCCGCTTGGTATTGGCGACATTCTCTGGGCCAACCTCACCGAAGGCGGCAACGCGTACCGCAACGACTCCCCCGAAGACATCCTCGCCGCTGCGCCGGACATGGAGCTTAAGGACCGTGGCAAGGAAGCCTACTCCAACTACGGGCACGCGCTGCTCGGCCAGCTGCTAGCGCGCACGACTGACACGCCCTACGAGGAACTCGTGCGCACTCGGATCCTCGAGCCGCCGGGGATGAAGAATACGTACGTGGCGGGGCCAGGGGGCGTCGACAAGCAGCAGCTCGGGCGCGGCCTAGCCAGCAACGGGCGCGCGGCCGAACCCTGGGACATGAACGGCTGGGCACCGGCGGGCGCTATCCGCTCGACTGCGGCCGACATGGCGCGCTACATCGAATGGGTCGACGAGCACGGCCGACCCGACTACGGCTGGGCAACTCTCGACGAATACACCTTCCACAACGGCGGGACCGGCGGTTTTCGCACCATGCTCGTGTGGGATCCGGACAAGCCGCACCGCGCGGTCTACGTCGCCGGCGACACAGAAGCCTGGGTCGATGAGATCGGCATCGAACTGCTTAAGGAGGAAGAATGATCGCGTTCATTGTTGTCTCCATCGCCCTGTTGGCGTGGGAAACGATCAAACTTACGCGGGGACCGAAGCGCCCCGGGCGCGCGCTGCTCAGCGTGGTCCTCACCGCAGTTGTGGTGTGGTTGCTGACCAGTCCGCTGGACTTTAGCGCTGAGCTGCCGATTTTGCTGTGGTGGGCGATCGTAGCGTGGGCGTCGGTGCTTGTGGGCGTTGCCGCCGGGCGATTGGCACTTCGGCGTGTTTAGCATTCTCGAAAGAAGACATGCATGACCTCTGATGTATCACGACTCGACGCACTCGAAGCGCGCGTGGCAGCCCTGGAATCAGCGCTCGCAGGCAGCTCGGACACCCCTTCACGAGACATGAACCTGCCGGACCTGCCCACGGCAATGCGCGCGCTCGAGGGCTGCGACAACGGCGCGGTGACCTTCGGCGGATCGGTGACCACAGGCTCCGGGACCTATGACTACCAGTGGGCCCGCCCGACGGAGTGGGTGTCAGCACACGACTGGTCGGAGCAAATCGAGCGACTCGCAGCGCTCGCCCACCCCGTGCGTGGCGAGATCCTGCGGCACTTGCTCGCCGCACCCGCGACTGCCGCCAACTTGGTCGCCGCCGAGGTGGTCACCTCCACGGGCACGGCGTATCACCACCTCAACGCGCTGCAGGCGGCCGGCTGGGTGGACAAAGAACACGGCGCATTCGTGCTCCGCCCGGCGCGCGTGATTCCGCTGATGGCGATTATCACGGCGGCGGAGGCACACTAGAGCGCGTCCGGCCCTTGCTCCAGCAAGGTCACAAACTGCTCCTCGTTGAGGATGGGGCGGCCCAGATCGCGCGCCTTCTGTTCCTTGGAACCGGCGTTCTCCCCCACCACCACGTAATCGGTCTTCTTCGACACCGAGCCTGAGGCCTTGCCCCCGCGGGCGAGGATCGCCTCCTTCGCCGAGTCGCGGCTGAAGCCCTCGAGCGTGCCGGTGACCACGACGGTGAGCCCCTCGAGGGTCTGCGGGGTCGCATCTTGGTCCTGGTCGTCCTCCATGCGCACGCCGGCCTTTGTCCACGCGTCGACGATGGCGCGGTGCCAGTCCACGGTGAACCAGTCTTTGAAGGATTCGGCGATGATGTCGCCGACGCCGTCGGTTTCGGCGAGGTCGGTCAACGGAGCGTCGAGAAGCGCTTGCATGCTCTTGTAGCGGGCGGCGAGCGCGCGGGCGGCGGTCGGCCCGACGTGGCGGATGGACAGGGCGACGAGCACGCGCCAGAAGTCGACCTGCTTCGCGGTCTCGAGGTTGGCCAAGAGCTTCTTGCCGGCGGCGTTGACCTGGCCGTCTTTGCGCGTGTAGGCGGTGGACTTCTTCAGGTCCTCTTCGGTGAGGTCGAAGAGCGCGGCTTCGTCGACAAGCACGCCCGAGGCGATGAGGTCCTGGGCACCCTTCTCGCCGAGGGCTTCGATGTCGAAGGCACCGCGGGAGGCGAGGTATTCCAGGCGGGTCGCAAGCTGCGCCGGGCAGGAGCGCGTGTTCGGGCAGCGCCAGTCGGCGTCGCCCTCCTTCGCCGGGGCGAGTGTGGTGCCGCACGACGGGCATTCCTTCGGGTAGACGAACTCGCGCTCGGTGCCGTCGCGCAGGTCCGCGACCGGACCGAGGACCTCGGGGATGATCTCGCCGGCCTTACGCACCACCACAGTGTCGCCGATGAGCACGCCCTTACGCTTGACCTCGTGCTGGTTGTGCAGGGTGGCCATGGAGACCGTGGAGCCGGAGACGAAGACCGGCTCGAGCACCGCGTACGGGGTCGCGCGGCCGGTGCGACCGACCGAGACCTGGATGTCTTTGAGCTTGGTCGTGACCTCTTCCGGCGGGTACTTGTACGCGATCGCCCAGCGCGGGGCACGCGAGGTGGAGCCGAGTTGGCGCTGCTTCGCGACGCTATCGACCTTCACCACCAAACCATCCATCTCATGGATCGCGTCGTGGCGGTGCTCCGCCCAGTACTTCACCGCGTCTTGCACGTCCTTGGACGTTGCGGCCTGCTTTGTGTACTCGGAGACCGGCAAGCCCCACTCGGCGAGCTTGAGGTAGGCCTCGTGCTGCGTTTCCGGCTCGAAGCCCTCACGGGCGCCGATGCCGTGGCAGATCATGCGCAGCTTGCGCTTCTTCACATCCGCGGGGTCCTTTTGGCGCAGCCCGCCGGCAGCGGTATTGCGCGGGTTGGCGAAGGGCTTACCACCCTCCTTGATGCGCTGCTCGTTGAGCTCGGGGAAGTCCTCCGGGCGGATGAACACCTCGCCGCGGACCTCCAGCAGCGCGGGCGCGTCGCCGGAAAGCTTATGCGGGATGTCCTCGATCACGCGCGCGTTGGCGGTGATGTCTTCGCCGACAGTGCCGTCGCCGCGGGTGGCGGCGCGCTCGAGCACGCCGTTGCGGTAGATCAGGTCGATGGACAGCCCGTCGATCTTCAGCTCGGTGAGGTACGGCCCCGGCGTTTTGTCTAGCCACTCAGCAAGTTCCTCGGGAGAAAATACGTTGTCCAGGCTGTACATACGCTCGAGGTGGGTCACGTCGGCGAACGCGGAGGTGGCGGCGGTCGGCGCGCCAACCTCCTTGGTCGGCGAATCCGGCACGGCAAGCTCCGGGTGCTTAGCCTCGAGTGCCTTAAGGCGTTCGAAGAGCGCGTCGAACTCGCCGTCGGTGATTACCGGCTGCCCGTTGTAGTACAGGTCGCGGTGCGTGCGCACCTCGTTTGCCAGCTCGGTCCATTCACGGTGCAAATCTGCAGAAATATCGCTCACAACCTGCCAGCATAGCTTTTCGCCCCGGCGTGTTCGCCTCCCCCGCTATCATGCAGTCATGGCTTTCTTCGACGCGTCCCGCATGCTCTCCTTCGACCTGGAAACTACCTCGGTCAACCCGCGCGAGGCCCGCATTGTCACCTCCGCGCTCGTGCGTATCGACGGGCGCGAGGTCACCGCCAACGAGACCCTGGCAGACCCCGGCGTGGAGATCCCCGAAGCGGCCGCCGCGGTCCACGGGATCAGCACGGAAAAGGCGCGCGCTGAGGGCCGCGACCACGACGAGGTGCTGCGCGAGACGGTGAACGCGATCAAACAGGGCTGGGAGGACGGGCTCACACTCATCGTGTTTAACGCCCCATACGACTTGAGCGTGCTGCGCGCGCTGACTGGTGATTTCACCGTCACCGGTCCGGTGTTCGACCCGCTGCTCATCGACCGGGCGCGCGACCGATACCGCAAGGGCAAGCGCAACCTGGGCGCGCTGTGCGAGCATTACGGGGTGCGGCTCGACAACGCGCACGAGGCCACCTCGGACGCGATGGCCGCGGCGCGCATCGCCTGGAAGCAGGTGCGCAAGGTGTGGCCGGAGCTCGCGGAGATGGACACCGACGAGCTCATGGAGTACCAGGCCGTGGAAAACTACCGCATCCAGACGGATTTGAAGAAGTGGCTGGAGTCGCGCGGGCGCGATGCCTCCACCGTGAGTATGGGCTGGCCGATGGTGGGCTAAAGCTCCGCGCTAAGTTCTTCCGCCATCTCGCGGGCGGCGCGGTAGTTCGCCGCGGTGTCCACAAGCGTGGCGGCTGGCTCCGCGTACACGTCGATAGTGGTGCGCGCCGGATCAATCTGTAGCTCATCAAAGACGCGGTAGAGCTCGCGCGGTGCCATCGTCGGGATCGCGATGCGGCTGCCCTGATCCAGCAGGCGAGCCAGCGCGTCCTTGTCGCAAGCGCGGGGGTCGACGGTGAGCCACGGGGTGTCGTCGAGAAGCTGCGGCGTGTGCAATAGGTGCTCCCCGAAGCGCTGCAAGGTTTCCTGCGGCTCGGGGATGGCGCGGATGGTCTCGTAATCGGTCGTGCCTTCAAGCGTGCCTGCGGTGACTTCCGGCAGCAGCGGCTCGTCAAGCTGCAGCACGGTTGAACCGAAGCGGGAGGCGACATCGCGGCGGTGCTCATCACAAGCTTCGAGCAGCGCGTCGGTGAGATCGCGCAGCGCGCCGTCGTCGGTGATCATGCGGTGCCCGTTGGGCATCTCCACCTCGGCGGCAAGCGTAAACGGGCCGACCAGCTGCACCTTGACTGCATCCGCTTTGCCGTGCCACGCCTCCTCGAGCACGTCCAGGTCGCGGGCCATGCGGTCGGCGTCGGCGCGTTTGCGGGCTGCGACGCGCCAACCTCGGGGCCCGGGCGCGATCGGGATTTCCAACAGCGCGGCCGTGCGACCGATCGCGTCCGAGCCCACGCCGCGCTCCGGCAGCTGCGGGATGTGCGGCAGGGGCGACTCGGAGCGCACCACGTCGGCGGCCTGCGCGAGGTCTGTGCCGGGCAAGGGCCCAAGCCCAAAAGCAGTTGCATTCACGGCACCGATGATACGGACGTGCGGTTAAGCTATGCGCATGGCTCTCGAACAATTCACGGGCTGGACCTTCATCTCCCCCTGCCCTGTCCCCAGCGACATTCAGGACATCCTCGCCCACGGCGAACAGCCGATCCAAGCGTTCAAAACAATCCGCGACGCGGCCGTGTTTACCACCAAGCGCCTGATTATCCGCGACGCGCAGGGCATGACAGGCAAGAAGGTCGAGATGTATTCCATCCCCTTCAAAGCGGTGACCATGTGGTCGACCGAAAACGCCGGCAGGATGCTCGACTGGAACGCAGAGCTTGAGCTGTGGACCAACGTCGGCCACTTCAAGATCAACCTGGGCAAGGAGATCGATATCCGCGGCATCGACCGCTTGATCGCCTCCTGCGTGTTCGGCGTCTCCTAGGCGGTCGCGCAGATCGTGCCGGAGCCGAGCACTATGTCGCCAAGCCCGTCCGGGTCGGGCAGGTAGAGCACCGCGGCCTGGCCGCGCGCCACGCCCTCGAGCGGGGTGTGCAGATCAAGGGTCATCGAGTCGTCGTCGATGCGCGCGGTGCACTTGACGACGCCACCGTGCGCCCGAATCTGCACATTCGCCTCAAACTCGCCCTCCATGGCTGGGTGAAGCACCTTGAGCCGGTCTGCGGTGATCTGGTGGACCTTGAGCGCCTCGCGCGGGCCCACCGTCACGGTGCCGGTTGAGGTATCGACGTCGGTGACGTAACGCGGCTTGCCGTCGGCAGCCGGCACCCGCAGATCCAGCCCGCGGCGCTGGCCGATCGTGTATTGGAACGCCCCGTCGTGCTCCTTGAGCTCCGTGCCGTCCTGATCCTTGATCAGCCCGGGCCGCATGCCAATCGAGCGGCCGAGGAAGGCCTGCGTGTTGCCGTCCGGGATGAAGCAGATGTCGTAGGAATCCGGTTTCGTGGCCGTCGAAAAGCCGTGCGCGGCGGCCTCCTCCCGGATCTGCGGCTTCTCCGTATCGCCGACCGGGAAGAGGCAGCGGTTGAGCTCATCACGGGTGAGCACGCCGAGGACGTAGGACTGGTCCTTGTTGGGGTCGGTGGAGCGCCGCAGATTGCCGTCCTCGTCGATAATTGCGTAGTGCCCGGTGGCAACGGCGTCGAAGCCAAGCGTGACGGCGCGTTCGAGCAGCGCCGCGAACTTGATCTTCTCGTTGCAACGCAGGCACGGGTTGGGGGTCTCGCCGTGCTCGTAGGACCAGACGAAGTTATCAATCACGTCTTCTTTGAAGCGATCCGAGAAGTCCCACACGTAGAAAGGGATACCCAGCTTGTCGCACACCCGGCGCGCGTCCGCGGAATCCTCGAGCGAGCAGCAGCCGCGGGCCGACTCGCGGGTCTGCTGCGCGTCTTTGGACAGCGCGAGGTGCACGCCGACGACGTCGTGGCCCTGCTCTACCAGGCGCGCAGCCGCCACTGAGCTGTCCACGCCCCCACTCATCGCTGCTAGTACTCGCATGTGGCGGAAGTGTACCCTTCGCGTGCGAACGGAGGAAAGCGCTGACCGGATCATGCCGGATCATACTGTGGCATGACGCGTGCGCGGTCCCTCTTGGCTAGGTTGAGGCGTATGTCGCTTCCTTCCCTTCCCTCGCCGCTGCGCGCGCGTGACGTGGGCGTCGCCGTTATTTTGGTGGCATGCGCCTTAATCGGGGTGATCAGTGCCGCGGGCCCCGTGTGGCCGTTACTGCTGTGCGTTGCCTGGGTGGCTATTGCGCCCTTCGCACGCTGGCGGTGGCCGCTGTCCACGGTCCTTGTCGCGGTGGCGTTGTTGGCGGTGAGGGCCTTCAGCCCCATGCTTTCTGTCGCCGAGATCGTGGTGGCGACGTTCGCCGCCTACATCACTCGACGCAATGTGCGCCCCGGGGTGCGTGACGCCATGGCTGCAGCGCTCGTCGCGGGCGATATTCTCGCGCTTTCGCTCGTCTCGCCAGCATTGCGGAGCCTGCCTCTCGACGAGCGCCTCCCCTACCTCGCGTGGAGCGCCACGCTACTCGTCTCTGCCGGACTCCTGGGTGAATTGCGTCGCCGGGCGGAGGAAGCTGCAACACGCGAGATCGAGCACGCGCTGCAGCAACAACAAGCTGAGTTCGAGCGCACGATGGCCGAGCAGCGGGCGTTTCTTGCCCGCGAGATCCACGACGTAGTCACTCACTCCCTTGCTGTCATCGTCGCGCAAGCCGACGGCGGGCGTTACGGCGAGCCAGCGGCCAAGGACGAGGCGCTGCGCACCATCGGCGAGGTCGGCCGGGAGTCGCTGACCCAGATGCGTGAGGTCGTCGCGCTGTTGCGTGCGCCCGAGTCGCGGCCGGTCGAGCCTTCGCCTTCCTCGCTTGATCTCGACGAGCTCGTCCGCACGAGCCAGCTTGGTGGCCTCGAAGTGGAGTACACGGTCACCGGCACGGCCCCGGCGCAGCTGCCGCTGGCCACCTCCCTTGCTGTGAGTCGCGTGGTGCAGGAGGCGCTCACGAATGCGCTCAAGCACGGCGACGGCACCGCCACGCTCGATGTAGCGTGGCACAGTGACGCGCTGGTGGTCACCGTGGACAACCCCGTCTCCGGCAAGCCAGCGACACACGCGGGCCACGGGCTGCGGGGGATGCGCGAGCGCGCCTCGCTCATCGGCGGGTCGGTGCAAGCGGGACCGAGCGGCCCGCAGCGCTGGACCACTGCGCTGCGCGTCCCCTACCCCGCACCCGACACGATGGAGCAGAAATGAGCACAATCCACGTCGGTATCGTCGATGACCAGGCGTTGTTCCTCCACGGGATCCAGCGTGTGATCGACTCTCAGCCGGATCTGTCTGTGGAGTGGCTGGCTGCCAACGGTGCCGAGGCGCTCGAACAACACGCGCAGCGCCCGGTCGACCTCGTGCTCATGGACGTGCAGATGCCGGTGCTCGACGGCATCACCGCCACCGCCGAGTATGCCCGCCGCTTCCCCGCGGCCAAGGTGGTCATCCTCACCACATTCGACGACGAGGACTACGTGGTCAACGCGCTCACCGCCGGCGCGAGCGGATTCCTCCTCAAAGACGCCGAGCCCGAAGCGCTTCTCGACGCAATCCGCACCGTCGCCGCCGGCGACGCCGTCATCTCCCCACGCGCCACCAAACGCATCATCGGCCGGCTGGCCAACCACACGGAGATAGCACACACCATCCCGAAAGAGGACCGCCTCGCGCTAGACGAGCTCACCGCCCGCGAGCGCGAAGTCCTGGTCGCGATCGGTCGCGGCTGGTCCAACGCGGAGATCGCCGAGCGCATGTTCATCTCCATGCCCACCGTAAAGACACATGTGGGACGAATCCTGGCGAAGACGCACTCGCGCGACCGCGTCCACGCGGCACTCTTTGCCTACCGCACCAGCCTTGTCGACCGCGCCGATCTGCTCACTCATCCCGAGGTATGACGCGAAAGATGGTACCCAGCTCCGATGCTTTCGCAGCCGCGTCCCGCGAAAGTAGAGGCCATGGACACACCAATCATTACTACGCGGGGTCTGACGAAGGCCTACGGTACACACACGGTCGTCGATAAGCTTTCGCTCGAAGTACCCAAGGGAGCGGTGCACGGGCTGCTGGGGCCGAATGGCTCCGGCAAATCGACAACAATGAAGATGCTGCTCGGCCTGACCACCCCCACCGCCGGCGAGATCACCGTCATGGGCCGGCCGATGACGCGGGCCACGCGCGGCGAGGTGCTGAGCGGCATCGGCTCGCTCATTGAATCGCCGGCGGCGTACCCGCACCTCACAGGTGCCGAGAACATTCGGATCGTCACAAGGCTGTTCAAGGCCGATCCAGCACATGCCCAGCGCGCGGTGCGCCTCGTGCGGCTTGAACGTCACATGGACAAGCAAGTGAAAAACTTTTCGCTCGGCATGAAGCAGCGCCTCGGCATCGCGTTCGCACTCGTGCGAGACCCGCAGCTGCTTATCCTCGACGAGCCGACCAACGGCCTCGACCCGGCCGGGATCGAGGAGATCCGCGAACTGATCATCAGCCTCGCGCGCGACGAGGGCCGCACCGTTCTCGTCTCAAGCCACCTGCTTTCCGAGATTGAAAAAATGGCCACCAGCCTGAGCATCATCAACCAGGGCAAGCTGGTCTTTCAGGGCTCGCAGCAAGAGCTTTTCGACGCCCACCTGCCCGACCTCTTCATCCAAACGCCTTCTGCCACCGCGGCCGCTTCGGTTTTACGCGAGCGGCAGCCGCGCATCGTGTCCGGCGGCGTGGAGCTGCCCGGGCTGAGCGACGACGACGTCGCCGCCGTGTGCGCACACCTTGTCGCCCGCGGGGTCCCGATCCACCAGGTGGTGCGGGCGCGCCGCAGCCTCGAAGAGATCTTCATCGGTATGACGGGGCGGGAAGGATTAAGCGCATGAACATCGAAATACTGAAACTGCGGCGCACGCACATCTTGCTGCTCGGCGGTGCGCTCTCGCTCGGCATCGTACTGTTCGCCTCCATGAACTTGTTCGCCGACGGGCAGGTGGACACGTTTGTCACCGATCCAGCCGCGGCGTGGTCCGGGCAGCTCATCGGTGTTGCAATGTCGCTTGCGTTTCTCACCCCGTTGCAAATGGCGCTGCTTGCCAGTCGCGCGGTAGATAACGAGCACGCAAGCGGTGGCTGGCTGCTCAACGCGGTAGCGGGCACCCGGCAAGGATCACTGCTGCGCCGCAAGCTGTGCGTGCTCGCGCCCCTGATTGCCGCGCTCAAGCTGCTCGAGTTCGGCGGGTGCATCGCGTTCCCGATCCTGCTCGGGGCACCGCTGCCGAGCGGAAGCACCGCCAGGGCTTGGGCGCTCTTCGCAATCGCAGCTGTCGTTACGAGCGTCGCGCTCGCCAGCGCCATGCTCGTGCTTGCAGCGGTGAGCGAGTCGCAGATCGGGGTACTCGCGTGCGGCGTGGTCGGCGGGTTCTGCGGCATCGTCTCGCTGTTGTCTCCCGCCTGGCTCGCCGCAATCAACCCCTTCGGGTATTTCGCAGTGCTGCTCCCCTACACCTTCGCGGATGCAGGACCCGTACCGGCGCAGCCAGGGTGGGCGCTGTGGTGCGTCTACGTCGCGCTGCTTGGCGCGGGCTTTTTCGCTTCGACGCGCGCGCTCAACAGAAAGGAAATCTAGCCATGCTATTCAACGAGTTCATGAAACTCCGACGCGCACACGTCGCTATCGTCCCCCTTGCGCTGCCGTTGATCGCAGTCGTTTTCGGCGCGGGCAACTACACCGCAAATGCCGAGACGCTGGACTCCGGCTGGCACTCTTACTGGTCCCAGGCAACGTTGTTCTACGGCATGCTTTTCATGGTCGCCGGCATCGCGATTCTCGCCTCGGCGGCGTGGCGCGTGGAACACCGCGGCGGCAATTGGCACACCCTGCTTACGTCAGCCCGTTCGGCGGCAAGCCTGGTCACCGCCAAGCTCGGCGTCATTGTGGCGCTTACAGCGATCATGCAGTTCGTCTTCATCCTCTTCAGCACCGTCGGCGGATGGCTCGTGGGACTGCCCGGTCTGCCTCCGCGAGCACTACTCGCCTCTGCGCTCTTCGCTGTGGTTCCGGCAGCGGCGGTCGCCGCGTGGCAGAGCTTCGTCTCGATGGTGATTCGCAGCTTCGCTATGCCAGTCGCCATCGGTGTAGTGGCGAGCATCCTTGCATTCGGCACGATCGCCGCGGGTTTCCCAGCTGCGCAGTTCCTTCTTCCGCCCGTCGGGGTGTCCAAGGCGCTCTGGATGGGCAGCACCGCGGTCGCGGATGCAAACGCGCTCTCGCTGGGCACGCTGACCAATCTCACCACGAGTGCCCTCTTCTTGGCCGCAGCAGGCTGGCTCGCATCACTCGCGTACCTACGCTTCGTCGATGTGAAAGCCTAGCGAGTACCCTGCCAAGGCATGGCTGCGAAAAGCGAGACGTACCCGATCGATACCGGTGAAGCCGAGGTCCACCACGAACCCGACGGCTCGATGGTGCTGTTGGTCAACGGGGTGCCCAGCTCGCACATCGTGCCCGGCGAGCCGCAGCGACTTGACTTCGAATACATGCGCTGGATCGCTGACTTCCTCAACTCGCTCCAGCTCGGCGATACACCCCGCTGGCTGAAGCCGCGCCTCACCCATCTGGGCGGAGCAGCCTGCTCACTGCCGCGCTACTTCGCCGCCGCGTGGCCCGGCTCGCGCAACACCGTCGTGGAGATCGACAGCCGTCTCGCCGAACTCGCACGCGAGCTTTTCGACGTCCCGCGCTCCCCCGCCGTCAAGATCCGCGTCGGCGACGCGCGCGAAGTCACGGACTCGTTTAAACCGGCAACCCGCGACGTGTTGATCCGCGACGTGTTCGCGCAGGCCCTGACCCCGCGCGAGCTCACCACCGTGGAGTTCTACCAGCAGGTGCGCACGTGCTTGAGCGAGAACGGCGTCTACGTCGCCAACTGCGGCTCGCACGCCGACCTGAAAGAGGCGAAAGAGGAGCTGGCCGGGATGTGCGAGGTGTTCCCGTACGTCGCGGCGATCGCCGACCCGCCGATGCTCAAAGGACGGCGCTACGGCAACATCGTGCTCATCGGGGCGAACACCCCGCTTGAGGCGAGCCCACAGCTCACGCGCGACCTGCTCAAGGGCGCAGTTCCCGCGCACTTCAAAGGCGAGCAGTGGGCCCGGAACTTAGCCACGACCCCGCGCCACGATTAGTACACATACGCAAAACCGGCACCCCACGTGGGGTGCCGGTGCTCGGAGCGCTAACGCGCGTTACTTCGTCGCGTTGTCCAGTAAGATCAGCAGGTCGCCGATCTGGTAATCACCGATCATCATGTTGCGCAGGTCCTCAACCGGCAGCTCGCCCTCGGCAGCAAGTTGGCCGACCAGCGCGGCGATATTGCGCGCGTCCTGCTCGCTAAAGCCGGCCTGATCTGCAGCATCGGCCAGGCCCGCGACCCCGAGCGCACCGCCGGCGAGCGCGAGGATGGCCACCACGAGCGCGGTGTTGTCCTGCTCCAGGACGGCCAACTCGCCGGAGTCGGACGCCTGGAACTTCTCCAGCACGCCGCCGCCCGCATTGAGGTTGCCGGCGGCGAAGCTCATGAACTGGCCCGCGTTGCCGTTGAACAGGTTCATGTCCACTGCGGCGTTGATACCGGCTACACGCCCGGAATCAGAGCGCTGCCAGAAGCTCAGGTGGTCCCAGCCACCGACCGGGGCTGGCGGCTGGTTCTGGTACGCGGCCAGCCACAGCGGGTAGCGCGTGAACGCGTTGGTGTTGTCCATGCGCTCGTACCAGAAATAGCGGTAGGTATACAGCATCGGTGTGCGCCCGGTGCACGCCTCGAGCTCGCCCATAAACAGCTGAGTCCACGCCGCGAGCTGGGTCGGGCCGAGCCCTTCATTGACCTCGAGGTCGAGCACCGGCGGCAGCTGGTTGCGCGGGCCCGCGTTGATGGTGTCGGCGAAGTGGCGTGCCTGCGCGATCGGGTCGGTTGCCGGGCGTGCGTAGTGGTAGGCGCCAATCTTGACGCCGGCCTCGCTCGCCGCCTGCGCGTCCTGGGCGTAGAAGTCGTTGACGTAGTCGGTGCCCTCGGTCGCCTTGATAAAGGCAAACTGCTGGCCGCCCGGGCCGGCAACCATACGCCAGTCGATCGGCCCGCCTCCGGGATGCTGGTGCGCGGCGACGTCGACACCGTTGATCAGGCCGGGCAAGGCCTGAGCGTCGGCGGGCTTTTGCCCAAACGGGCTGGCTACCAGCAGCGTGAAGGTCAGGGCGGCGGTAACAACTGCGGCGGTCAGCGCCTTGAGTGTGTTCTGGCGCGCGGTGCGCGCGTGCTTAAGCGTCCGAGGTGCGTACATATCCGGCACTTTAGCGCACTCGAGTCACACCTTTCACACCAGACACACCGGTGGGCGTCGAAAAGCTCGGCCGAATTTACAGTGAGCCGGCGAGGCGCGCGCGCTCGATCACCGCGGGAAGCTCGGCAACAACCGTGTCAATGTCCGCGGCGGTGGAGGTGCGGCCGAGCGTCAGCCGCAGCGCGCCCATCCCTTCCCCGGTAGGCACGCCCATCGCCTCAAGCACGTGCGACAAGCGGTGCACGCCTGCCGAACAGGCGGATCCGGCCGAGGCCTCGATGCCGAGCGAGTCGAGCAGCATGAGCATGGATTCGGCCTCCGCGCCCGGGAACATCAGGTGCGCGTGCCCCGGCAGGCGCGGTTCCGGGGTGGTAACCAGCGTGTTCGGCACGGCGGCGACGATGCGCTCGATGAGCTCGTCGCGCAGCTGCGACACGCGCGCATTTTCCGCCTCGCGTTCAGCCAGCGCCTCGCGCAGCGCCGCGGCAGTAGCGGCAGCCGCCGCCACGTCGACTGTGCCTGGCCGCAGCCCGCGTTCCTGCCCACCACCGAGCAGTACCGGTTGCGGCACTGGCGAGCGACGGGCGAGCAAAATGCCGCTGCCGCGCGGGCCACCGAACTTGTGCGCGCTGGCGGCCAGCGTGGTCGCGCCGCTGTCGTGGAAGTTGACGTCCTCTTTCCCCACCGCCTGCACCGCATCAATGTGTAGTGGTGTGCCAACCGCCGCGGCACGCTCGGCGGCCTCGCGCACGGGTTGTACCGCGCCGGTCTCGTTATTCGCCCACATCATCGTGGCTACCGCGGCCGGGGTATCCAAGGCGCTCAAGTTCCGGAGATGCCCACCCCGATCCGGTTCCAACCACGCGAGCTCGGCCCCTTCAGTCTGGCCCAGGGACTTGACTGTCTCCAGCACGGCAGAATGCTCGATGGTGCTCGCCACAACCCGGTTCGTGCCCGCCTCTTCGCGGCGCGCCCGGTAAAGCCCACGCACCGCGATATTGTCCGCCTCTGTGCCGGAGCCGGTAAAGACGACCTCGACCGGGTCGGCACCGAGCAGCTCGGCAATATCCTCGCGCGCCTGCGAGAGCACCGCGCCTGCGGCCCTCCCCGAGGCGTACTGGCCACCCGGGTTCACCGCGCCGGCGTGTTCGACCCAGGCGTCGATAGCCGCCTGGCGCATGGGGGTCGTTGCTGCGTGATCGAGATACACCATGCCGCTTATGGTAGCGGTCGGTGCTCCCGGGCACCGCAGACGTAGGCGACCGCGTCGTCGCCAATACGCGCGATGACGACGCCGCGCTGCTGTGCCCCCTTCAACTTCAGCTTCTTGCGCAGCGCATCCGGGTCCACATTGACCCCGCGCACAAGGATTTCTACCGCGCCCGCATCGTGGTTTCGCAGCGCGGCCTTGAGCTTTTTAAGCGGGACTGCATCAAGCACGCGGAAACCGCTGTAGCCCGGCGGGATCGTATCGCCACTCAAGAACGCTAGGTGCGGGTCGAGCTGCCACAGCCCGTGCGCTTCTGCCCACGCACGCACAAGGCCTGCGCGAATGATCGCCCCATCGGGCTCGATGATCCACTCGCCCGGCTGGCGAACCTCGGCCGGTTCAGCAGCATGCTCGTCACCGTGGCCGCGCACCGTCTCGCTAAAACCGTCGCTGCGCAGCACGACCGCCTCCCGCCCGCGGCCGATCCCGGGGGTGTACAGGCAGGTCTCTTTCACCCCGCCGTCGAGCGATACCACGCTCACGAAGCCCTCCCACTCGCTGTAGTCGATGCCCGGCGCGCACTTGACGGCAAGCTCGGTACCCGGGTACGCCGCGACCAGGTCAGGCAGGGGTGGTTCCAGCTGTGCTGGGTCGGTGATGCGGCGCCCCTTGCTGCGCCGTGCAGGATCCGCCACGATCACCCCGCCGGGCAGCCTGCCGACCGTGGTGGCGGGAGCGAGCGCATCGGCGCGCAGGAGCCAGGCGTCGTCGCCCAGATTGAATCTGGCCATGCGCAGCCGGGCGGCTGAGAGGTCCGAGCCGAGCCAGCCAAGGCCCGCGTCAATCATGTGCGGTGCCTCTGAGCCGACCGAGCACGTCACGTCGTGGACGCATGTGGCTCCCGCAGCGGCGAGCGTGCGGGCGCGGTGGGCAGCCACCGGCGCGGGCGTTGCCTGCTGGGCCGCGTCCGAGTCGGTCAACCACCAATCGGGGAACTTCCCCGCCGCCTGACGCTGTGCGGCAATCAGTGCTGAGACAGCGCGGGCGTATTCTCCGAATTCGGCGTCGAGGCGCGCGCGGTCGGCGAACACGCTCGCCTTGCTCAGCTCGAGTTCCGGGGCAAGCGCCCGGATGCGGTCGGCGTTGGCGGCGAGGTAGTCCACCTCAGTCGCGTGAAATGCCATAGCGGCGTCCAATCCGATCTTTCGGGGTGAAGGTGAAAAACTCGGTGAAGCGCTCGTCGTCCACAGGGTCACCAATCACCGGGGAAATCGTGGCGTTTTTCGCAGACTCCAGCACCTCGTCGACGGTGTGAAAACCTTCGATCAACCGCAGCTGCGCCCAGGTCGCGGGCGCAAAGCGCACCAGCCCGTGGCGCCAGCCGTCCAGCAAGAGCGACGGCGGGAACCAGTTGGCGTCGTCGGCCTCCCCGGTATTGCCGTCGGGCTCCTGCCCGGTCGGATTCGCGGCGAGGAAACTGAAGGTGTCGAACCAATTGCCGCGCTCGGACTGCCCGACCCACCTGCCGAAAGGCTTGAGCAGGTCGGCGCAGACGTTGAGGTCGTGGGCGCGCAGCACGTCGGTCAGCGAGATGTCGTGGGATTCCAGAAGGAGGCGCTGGTGGTGGAACGGGCGGGCGTCGCCAAGCAGCTTGCCCTCGTCGTCGACGGCGAGCAGCGTGCCGGTCTCCTCGAAGAGCTCGCGCACCGCGGCGAACACGAGTGCGTGCGCCTTGTACTTGGTCACGCCGAGTTGGCGGGCCATGGAGATCGCGCTGCGGCCGAGCCACAGGTCGCCGTCGTTCCAGGCGCGGCCCGGGAAATCGCGGCTGTCTACCCCACCGCCGGGAAAGACGGTGACCCCGGGGTAGTTTTTCATGCTGAGCACGCGCTCTTGCATCCATACTTCGATGCCTGCGGCGGTATCGCGCAGCAGGAGTACCGTGGCCGACATGCGCGCACCGTGGAAGCCACTGACCTCGGTGACATCGATCTCGTCGCCGCGGTCAGCAGAAAACGCCCCAACGCTTCGCTGCATGTCTTGACCCATACTTTTCAAGACTACGGGGCATCTTCTGCTTGTCGACGCCCCGCCGCCCCTACTTCCTGTGCGCCCCCGCACGGGCTGCGCGGGCCCGGCGCGCGAAGAAGCGCCCCTCGTCACGGGTCACCTCGATGGGCTGGTGGTAGGCCTTGGACACGTTCTCACTGGTGAGCACGTCGTCGATGAGGCCTTGCGCGATGATTTCCCCCTCATCCAGGAGCATAGCGTGGGTGAACCCGTACGGGATCTCCTCTAAGTGGTGGGTGATCATCACCATCGCCGGGGCGTCCGGGTCCAAGGCGAGCTCGCCGAGGTAGGCGATGAGATCCTCGCGGCCGCCCAGGTCCATGCCGGCGGCAGGCTCGTCCATAATGAGCAGCTCCGGGTTGATCATCACCGCGCGGGCGATAAGTACCCGCTTCTTCTCGCCGTCCGAGAGTGTGCCCCACCTGCGGTCGATCAGGTGGATGGCGCCGACCTGCTCGAGCACGTCCATCGCCTGGGCGTAGTCCATCTCGTCGTAGTCCTCGCGCCAGCGCCCGACGATGGCGTAGCCGGCGGAAACAACCAGGTCGCCGACCTTCTCGTCGTCGGGGATGCGCGTCGCGATCGCCGAGGAGGTCAGTCCGATGGCCGCGCGCAGGTCGCGCATGTCGGTACGCCCCAACTGCTCGCCAAGCACAAACGCGGTCCCCTTGGAGGGAAACTCCAGCGCCGAGGCCATCCGAATCAGGGTCGTCTTGCCGGCCCCGTTTGGGCCGATCACGACCCAGCGTTCGTCGAGCTCCACCTGCCAGTCGACCGGGCCGACGAGGCGCGCGCCGCCGCGCGAAAATTCCACCCCGCGGAAGTCGATCAGAAGGTCCGGGTCCGTTCCTGGTTCAGTCGCTTGTGCATCATTCACGGTTCCCATTCTGTCCTATTTTCTCGCTCGCGTGGGGAAGTTGCATTCGGCGTGCCAAAGGTGCCCCAAAGGTACCCCAAAGGTTAGGCGCAACTTAGCCAAGTAGAACGCCGCGTCTTTCGCTACTCTTGGCAGTGATATACACGGATATACACGCGACGACATACACGCGACGGACGAGGTAAAGATACAGCATGGTTGCAAGGTTCGGAATAGATGACGTTCGCCCCCAGGTCTCCGGGCGGACACTCCCCGCTAAGGCGGTCGTCGGCGAAGTGGTCCCTGTCTCCGCGCTCGTCTGGCGCGAGGGCCACGATGCGGTCGCGGCCACGCTCGTGATCACCTCCCCGGACGGCGACCAGTACTCGGTGCACATGCACCCGGAGCCCTTCCGCCCGGACTACGTCCACTCCGTGTTCGTACCCGATGAGCAAGGGCTGTGGAACTACCGCATCGACGCGTGGTCCGATGTCATGGCCACCTGGCGCAACGCCGTGACCAAGAAGCTCGATGCGGGCCAATCCGCCGCCGAGATGGCCAACGACATCGCCCACGGCATCGAGCTTTTCGACGCTGCCGCGGACCAAACCCCCGCCCCCGACAGCGAGGTGCTTCGCGATGTCGCCACCGCGCTTGCCGACGACACCTTGCCACTTGCCGAGCGCATCCACGCCGGGCTCAACGAGGATGTCCTCGATGTACTGGCGGCCTACCCGCTGCGCGAACTCGTCACCCACGGCCCGACCTGCGACGTCGCCGTCGAACGCCGAGAGGCACTGGTCAACTCCTGGTACGAGCTGTTCCCCCGCTCCACCGGCGGCTGGGACGAGGACGGCCGCCCGGTGCACGGCACGTGGGAGACCACCGCGGCCGCACTGGACCGAGTCGCCGCGATGGGCTTTGACACCGTCTACTTCCCGCCGATCCACCCCATCGGCGAGGTCAACCGCAAGGGGCGGAACAACTCGGTCACGGCCGAGCCCGGCGACGTCGGCTCGCCGTGGGCCATCGGCTCGCACCACGGCGGCCACGACGCGTTCCACCCCGAGCTCGGCGGCGAGGCGGAGTTCCTCGAGATGCTGCGCCACGCCGAGCAGCTCGGGCTGGAGGTCGCCTTAGACTTCGCACTACAGGCCGCCCCCGATCACCCGTGGGCCAAGGCGCACCCCGAATTCTTCACGGTGCTCGCCGACGGGACAATCGCGTACGCGGAGAACCCTCCGAAGAAGTACCAGGATATCTACCCCATCAACTTTGATAATGACCCTGAGACGCTCTACAACGAGGTCTATTCGGTGATCATGTACTGGGTGGAGCTGGGCATTTCCACATTCCGCGTCGACAACCCGCACACCAAGCCGGTGAACTTCTGGCACTGGCTCATCGCGAAGGTGCACGAGACCCACCCAGACGTCATCTTCCTCGCCGAGGCGTTTACGCGCCCGCCGCGCATGTACGGCCTGTCCAAGGCGGGCTTTTCCCAGTCCTACACGCACTTCACGTGGAAGGTAAGCAAGGAAGAGCTCACCGATTTTGCGCAACTGTGCGTCGACGTGGCCGACGTCTCCCGGCCGAACCTGTTCGTCAACACCCCGGATATTCTGCACGCCTCGCTGCAGCAGGGCGGGCCCGCGGCCTTCGCGATCCGCGCGACCCTCGCCGCGACGATGAGCCCGCTGTGGGGCGTGTACTCGGGCTTCGAGCTCTACGAGTCCATCCCCGTGCGCGGCGGCTCGGAAGAATACCTGGACTCCGAAAAGTACGAGTTGCGCCCACGCGACTTCGAGGCGGCGCTGGAACGTGGCGAGTCCCTCGAGCCCTACCTCACCTTGCTCAACTCGATCCGCCGCCAGCAGCCGGCGCTCCAGCAGCTCCGCCAGATCCGCTTCCACGACGTGACCAACGATCAGATTCTGGCCTACTCCAAGGTCGACGCCGTCACCGGTAACGCCATCGTCGTCGTGGTGAACCTGGATCCCTGGCACACCCAGGAGGGCATGGTGCACATCGACGCCGGCGCGGTCGGCCTCGACGAAGGCGAGCCCTTCCAGGTACACGACCTGATCACCGGCGAACGCTACAACTGGGGTTCGCACAACTACGTCCGGCTTACACCGCAAAATAACGTGGCGCACATTTTCCGCCTGCCAGAGGTGGCAACGGAGCGTCGAGAAGCATTGGCCTACCGCCAGATCTCTGACCACGATTACCGCCCCTAAAAAGCTCAACCTGGATACTGATAAGAAAGACGATTATGACCGGCCACGACCTCTCCCCCGCAGCACTGATCCCGGAGCACGACCGCGCGCGCTTGCTCCAGTGCAAGCATCACGCGCCGCACGACTTTTACGGCCGCCACCTGGTGGCAGGCAACACGGTGGTGCGCACCCGCCTGCTCGGCGCGACGGACGTGCAACTGCTTATCCATAACGAGAAGATCCAGATGGTTGATACCGGCGACGACATCTGGATCGCCGAGCTCGAAGGCGAGCACGCAAGCGATTACCGGCTCCGAGTGACCTACCCCGAAGCCGAACCGCAGATTATCGCGGACCCGTATTACTTCCTGCCTTCGGTCGGCTCCCTCGACCTCCACCTCATTGGCGAGGGCCGCCACGAGCGCCTCTGGGAGGTACTCGGCGCGAATACGAAGACCTACACCACCGACCTGGGCCAGGTCACCGGCACCGCCTTTGCGGTGTGGGCGCCCAACGCGCTCGGTGTGGCCGTCGTGGGCGATTTCTGCGGTTGGAACCCGAACCAGTACCCGATGCGCTCTCTCGGCTCTACGGGTGTGTGGGAGATCTTCATCCCCGGCATCAACGCCGGCGCGCACTACAAGTTCGCCGTGCAGACGTCCGACGGCGGCCGCAAGGACAAGGCAGACCCCTTGGCGAAGGCCACCCTCGCTCCTCCGGAGACAGTCTCCGTGGTCGCAGGGCCGAGCGAGTACGAATGGCGAGACGCCGAGTGGATGCAGAAACGCCAGGGCATCGACCCGACGAACTCGGCGATGAGCGTCTACGAGTGCCACATCGGGTCCTGGAAGCAGGGCGCGAACTACAACACGCTGCGCGAAGAGCTCGTGCCGTACCTGGTGGACAACGGCTTCACCCACGTCGAGTTCCTCCCCGTCGCCGAGCACCCCTTCGGCGGCTCCTGGGGTTACCAGGTCACCGGCTACTACGCACCGACCGCGCGCTGGGGCACCCCGGATGAATTCCGCGCGCTTGTCGACGAGCTGCACGCCAACAACATCGGCGTCATCGTCGACTGGGTCCCCGCGCACTTCCCCAAGGACGACTTCGCTCTCGCACGCTTCGACGGCACCGCGCTCTACGAGCACCCGGACTGGCGCCGCGGCGAGCAGAAGGACTGGGGCACCTACGTCTTCAACTTTGGCCGCAACGAGGTTCGTAACTTCCTCGTGGCAAACGCTCTCTACTGGTGCGAGGAGTTCCACCTCGACGGGCTCCGCGTCGATGCGGTCGCGTCCATGCTCTACCTCGATTACTCGCGCGAGCCCGGCGAGTGGCTGCCGAACCAATTCGGCGGGCGCGAGCACTGGGACGCCGTGCAGTTCCTCCAGGAGATGAACGCCACGGTGCACCGCACCCACCCGGGCGTGGTCACGGTCGCAGAGGAATCCACCGCCTGGCCCGGGGTCACCGCCCTGACCGAGTCGGACGGCCTGGGCTTCTCCCTCAAGTGGAACATGGGCTGGATGAACGACACCTTGGAGTACTTCTCACTCGACCCGGTGCACCGCTCGTACCACCACAACGAGATTACCTTCTCGCTGGTCTACGCCTTTAGCGAGAAGTACGTCCTCCCCTTCAGCCACGACGAGGTTGTCCATGGCAAGGGCTCGCTGTGGTCCCGCATGCCTGGCGACGATTGGAACAAGGCCGCCGGCCTACGCGCCCTCTACGGCTACATGTTCTCCCACCCGGGCAAGCAGCTGCTGTTCATGGGCTGCGAGTGGGGCCAAACCACGGAATGGGACGAGTCGCACTCGATCAACTGGGACAACGTCGACAGCGGGTGGGGCCACGAGTACCACCGCGGCATCCAGCGCCTCGTGCGCGACCTCAACATGGTCTACCGCGACACCCCGGCGCTGTTCTCCCAGGACAACACCCCGATGGGCTTCCAGTGGATCAAGGGCGACGACGCGCAACACAACATTTTGTCCTACATCCGCTGGGGCGCGGACGGCTCCGCGGTGCTCGCCGTAGTCAACCTCTCCGGCACCTCGCAGCCGGACTACCGCCTCGGCTCGCCCAAGGCTGGCACGTGGGAGCTCTTGATCAATACCGACGCCGGTATTTACGGCGGTGCCGATAACCCGCTCGCCAGCGAGGTGCACACCGAGCCCACGGTCTGGGACCAGTTCGACCAGTCGCTCAGCCTGCACATCCCAGCTATGAGTGTGCAGCTGTACACACTGCGCGGCTAGGTAAGTGAAGTAGCCAATATCACTGGCCCGCCGTGCTCGAGTAGCGCGGCGGGCTTGGTTTGTGCGAAGCGGTGCCGCGGGGCGGGGTGCGCGGCGCGCCGTTTTCCGCCCCTGCGGAATTAGTCTGGGAGTTAGCTGGGCAATCAGCAGCGGGGCAACACGTACTCCGCCCGCCCAAACGGTCAGCCAGGCTAAAACAGCGCGCTGGCCAGGTTGGTACGCGCCTGGATCACGCGCGGGTCATCGGGTGCAAACAGGGTGAACAGCTCAAGCAGGCGTGCCTTCGCCTCCGGTGCCGCCTTCACGTAGCGCAGCAGGCGATCGAAAGCTTTCTCCGGTGCTCCCGCGACGACCTCCGCGTCCGCGGCGGCGAGTTGCTTGTCCACGTCTTCAGGGGCCTGCTCCGCTTCAGCGATCGGGTCAGTCGTGCGGTTCTGCGGGTCAAGACGACGCAGCACTGCAACCGTCGCCTTTGCTTGCTTGACCGGCTGGTTGTCCGGCTCCTCAGTCAGAATCGCGTCGTAGATGGCGGTGGCTGCGTCGAAGTCGCCGCGGTTGAGTGCCGCAGTTGCCTCATCCAGGCGCGGGTCCTCCGCGGCTGCGTCCTCCGCCGCAGGCTCTTCGCCAAGCCCCTGCAGCTGCGGGCCCACGTTAGTGACCAAGGCATCAACCCACTGCTTGAGCTGCTCTACAGGCTGGTTGCCTTCGAAGTTAGTCACCGGCTGCCCGGCCGCAAGCGCGACAACGGTTGGCAGCGCGCGCAGGCCGAACATCTGGGCCACCTGTGGCGTCGCGTCCGCGTCAACGTAGGCGACCATGAACTTGCGTTGGTTGGCGGAGAGCGTCTTGAACGTCTCCTTGAGCGTCTCAGAGTCCTCCGAGCGCTGCGTGCCGAACATCAGCACAACCGGCACTTGCATCGAACGCTGGAACGCACGCGCCTCGATGTCTTTCTCATCGACGGTGATAAAGGGCTCGAAGCCGCCTTCCTTGAGTTGCTGCTGTGCTTCCTTCTGCTCGACCAGCTTGTTCAGATCTACTGCCCCAGGGCCGAAATCCGGCATAGCGTGTTCTCCTTTTCATCGCTTCTCATGCTCTTCGGAAAAGTGTTTCTCCAGCGACGCTACCTTTTGGTGCATCATGTCGGTGTATCCGGGACGGATATCCGCTTTGATGACCAACGATACCCGCGGCGACACGGCTTCGACTGCCTGCGTCGCGCGTTTAATCACGTCCATGACCTCGTCCCACTCCCCCTCAATCGTGGTAAACATGGCCGTCGTCTCATGGGGTAAACCAGATTCGCGCACCACGCGCACGGCGCGCGACACTGCCTCGGACATCTCTGCGGTGGCGTTGTTGGTGACGGTCGGCGCGACTGAGAATGCAGCAATCATGCGCCCAGCCTACCTTGGGCTACCGCTTCTTCCAGCAGTGCTTGTGCCAATGCCGACGGTCATCACCTCGACCCCCGGTATCGCGCGGCCAGGCCACCACGTGGGCCACACCCGGCGGGATGTTTTGGTTACAGCGGGGGCACACATAGAATTTCTTCGCTGCGCCCGACCCAATCTGGCGCACGAGGTACACCTCCCCGTTACTCCAGCTCGGCCCTTCCTCCTCTTGGGTGCCAATAAAGGTTGAGCCGTCGCGTGGCAGCACATACGACGGGGTGACGTTGCGGCGACGGTTTCTCCTCGGCATGCCGCTCGCCCCTTAAAACAAGCGCAGCTCGTCGGATTCGATGCCGCGCAGCTCGTCGTAGTCCAGGGTCAGGCAACGGAACCCCCGATCCTCGGCCAAAGTACGCGCCTGCGGTTTGATCTGCTGGGCGGCAAACACGCCTTCAACCGGGCGCAACAACTCATCCCGGTTCAGTAGCTCGACGTAGCGCGTGAGCTGCTCCACGCCGTCAATCCCACCGCGGCGTTTGATCTCCACCGCCACCGTCTTGCCCTCGGCGTCGCGGGCGAGCAGATCAACTGGGCCAATTGCAGTGGGGTACTCGCGGCGCACCAGGCTGTACCCCTCGCCCAGCGTGGTGATGTGCTCAGCCAGTAACTCCTGCAGGTGGGTCTCCACCCCGTCTTTGACCAGCCCTGGATCTTCGCCGAGCTCGTAGGTAGAGTCCGCCACTATCTCTTCGACGGTGATACGCAGCTGCTCGCCCTTGGGGTTCTCCACGATCCAGAGCGCTTCCCCGGTGTCTTCGCCGTCAATGTCCAATACTGGTTCTTCCTTCAACGTGCATGGCGGCGTCATCCAATTCAGCGGCTTATAGGCGCGGTCGTCGGCGTGGACGGAGACCGAACCATCCGACTTCAGCAGGATCAAGCGCAGCGCGGACGGCAAGTGTGCCGCAAGACGGCCAACGTAGTCGACAGAGCAACGAGCTATGACAAGACGCATGCCCCACAGACTACCGCCCGGGCAGCACGAGGTGACAAGAAGGCTAGGCCTTACCGCGCTGCACCCGCTGGGCGAGTGCGCGAAAATCCACCCGCTCCTGCCTGCGGTCCGGAGCCGACTCCACCCAGGAAATCAGCGCCATCTCCACATGCCGCTCAGCGGCGAACTCAAAATCCCCCATTGGCGAAGAAAGCTGCAGTACCGTCGTCACCCCGGGCATAATCACTTGCTCATCCGGGGAAAGCTCTCGCACGCCATTGAATGTAAGGTCACGACGGTCGAAAGAGACGTCGTAATTCGACGACAACGAGCGAAGCTTGTAAAACTGCAGCTCTTCACCCGTGTATTTGACCACCCCATGGCGCCAGCCGTGCACCCCTGCCGCTGGCAATTTGCGAATCAGGCCGCGCGCCCCTGCGTTGCGGAACATGACAAAACGCCACAACGCAATACCTGCGATACCAATGATCACGAGCAGCAGCGCAGAAAGGATGATATCCAAACCAACCTCCCTGCAAAATCCCGTTATTGTGCTTGGATGCCGCCCAAGGCTCCGTCGCTTAGCTGACATTCTACTTCGCAGTGCAAAGGTTGCCAACCGCGTGCACAAGATGCCAAGCGCCCCCGCCTACCTTGCGGTACGCGGGGGCGCTTGTGGTGGTACGGGCGTGTGACGCCCCTCCTTCAAAGGCGGGTCTGCCTAGCGAGACGCGCTGCGGCGCACCGCAGCGAGCTCAGCCTCGGACCGGTGCTTCACGTCTTCGTCCTGAGCCTGAAGGCCGGACTCTGCCTCAGCGGAGTCGACCTCGTCTGCGAAGATCGCGTAGTCGGCGAGGATAGTCACCTTGTCGCCTTGCACGGAGAGGAACCCGCCCTGCACAGCGGCAACGATGCGGTCGCCGCTGGTGGGACGGATGGTCACCACACCGTTTTCCTTGAGCTGGCCAAGGAACGGCTCGTGACCTGGCAGCACGCCGATCTCACCTTCGATGGTCTGGGCGGTGACGATGCTGGCCGGACCCGACCAGAGCATTCGATCTACCGACACCAGTTGAGCGGTAAGTTCAGCCATGTCTGCCTCCTAGCCCTGCAGCTTCTGGTAAGCAGCCTCGACGTCGTCAAGGCCACCGAGGTTGCTGAAGGCCTGCTCCGGGTAGGCGTCGAACTCGCCCTCGCAGAGCTTGTCGAAGGCCTCGATGGTCTCCTCGAGCGGCACGTAGGAGCCCTCATCGCCGGTGAACTTCTTCGCAACGAAGAAGTTCTGGCCGAGGAAGCGCTGCAGCTTACGTGCACGCATGACGGTGATCTTGTCCTCTTCGGACAGCTCGTCCATACCGAGGATGGCGATGATGTCCTGCAGCTCCTTGTTCTTCTGCAGGATACCGATCACCTTCTGCGCAACTGCGTAGTGGCGCTCGCCGACGATGCCCGGCTCCAGGATGCGGGACGTGGAGGTCAGCGGGTCCACTGCCGGGTAAATACCCTTGGAGGCAATGGAACGCGACAGCTCGGTCGTCGCATCCAGGTGCGCGAAGGTCGTTGCCGGTGCCGGGTCGGTGTAGTCATCGGCCGGCACGTACACAGCCTGCAGCGAGGTAATCGAGCGACCCTTGGTCGAGGTAATACGCTCCTGCAGCACACCCATCTCGTCTGCCAGGGTGGGCTGGTAGCCCACAGCCGAAGGCATGCGGCCCAGCAGGGTCGAAACCTCGGAACCAGCCTGGGTGAAACGGAAGATGTTGTCGATGAACAGCAGCACGTCCTGGTTCTGCACATCGCGGAAGTACTCCGCCATGGTCAGACCGGACAGGGCGACGCGCATACGCACCCCCGGCGGCTCATCCATCTGGCCGAAGACAAGTGCGGTATCGGGAAGGACGCCCATGTCTTCCATCTCGAGGAAGAGGTCGGTGCCCTCACGGGTACGCTCGCCGACGCCGGCGAACACGGAGGTACCGGAGAACTCGCGAGCAATACGGGTAATCATCTCCTGGATGAGCACCGTCTTACCCACACCAGCACCACCGAAGAGGCCGATCTTGCCGCCCTTC
The DNA here is from genome assembly GCF_025152525.1 of Corynebacterium sp. p3-SID1056. Classification (GTDB taxonomy): domain Bacteria; phylum Actinomycetota; class Actinomycetes; order Mycobacteriales; family Mycobacteriaceae; genus Corynebacterium. The sequence continues at coordinate 73,419 of NZ_JALXXL010000004.1, read as the reverse complement.
ACGTACGGGGTGAGCAGGTCGATGACCTTAATACCGGTCTCCAGGATCTCGGTCTTACCCTCGAGGTCCTTGAACGCCGGCGGCTCGCGGTGGATGCCCCAGCGCTCGCCGTTTTCGCCCACGCTCGGGTCGTCCAGGCACTGGCCGAGTGCGTTGAACACGTGGCCCTTGACCTGGTCGCCGACCGGAACGGAGATCGGGTTGCCGGTGTCGCGCACCTTTGCGCCACGCACCAGGCCGTCGGTCGGGGCCATGGCGATGGTACGCAGGAGGTTGTCGCCCAGGAACTGGGCAACCTCGAGGATGATCGTGCGGGACATGCCCTCGAGATCGATGTCTACCTCGAGAGCGTTGTACAGAGCGGGCAGCTCGCCGCGCGGGAACTCCACGTCGACGACTGCACCGATTACGCGAACGACGCGTCCGTTGTCAGAACCCGCCGGGTTCTGCGCGGACTGTGCCTCGCGGGCTTGTGCCTGGGTGTCGGCCTCGCCCGTTGGCTCATCGTTGCGCTCATCAAAAGATTGAGCAGTAGTCATGATTTAGTCACTTTCTCCACTACCGGACAGCGCGCCAGCGCCGCCGATAATCTCGGTGATTTCCTGGGTGATTTTTGCCTGACGGGCTTGGTTTGCCTCTCGCGACAGGTTGTTCGCCAGGTCGGTGGCGTTATCCGTCGCGTTCTTCATCGCCGTACGGCGAGAAGCGGACTCCGAAGCCGATGCTTCCAAGAAGATCGAGTAGAGCGACCTGGAAACATATGCCGGAAGCAGCTCTGCCAGCAGGGTGTCCGGATCCGGCTCAAAGCTCATATCCGGGCTCACAGTGCCGGTCTGCTCCAGCATGCTCTCCTGCTCGTACTCGAATTCCTCGAGGACGGGCTCGATCGGGAGCAGCTGGTGGACGCGTGCTTCCTGCGACAGCATGGACACGAACTCGGTGTAGACAACGTGTACCTGGTCGAAACCACGCACTGCCTGGCCCTCCGGGGCGTTGAGCCCCTCGCGCCACTTTGCGTTGCCTTCGGAGCTCGCCATGAAGCCGTCAATGATGTGGCGACGCACGTCGTGCGTCTCCTCCCACGACGGTTTCTGCGACCATCCGGTCCATGTACCAGCGACATCCATGTCACGGAAACGGTAGTGGGTCACGCCCTTGTTTCCGGTGACGTAGCGAACCACCTCGTAGCCGGCGTCGCTAAGCATGCGCTCGAGCTCTGCCGCCTTCTTCAATACGTTGTGGTTGTAGCCGCCAGCCATACCGCGGTCGGAGGTGACCACGAGGATTGCTGCGACTCGACCGTTCTCACGCTCGCGGAGCATGGGGTGGTCGAGGGAGCTCGCAGCCGCGAGGCGTTCCATGACGTCTTGCATCTCGTCTGCGTACGGCTTTGCCGCAGCGACGCGAGCCTGGGCCTTGGTGATCTGCGAAGTCGCGATCAGCTCCTGGGCCTTGGTGATTTTCTTCGTGGAGTTGACTGACCTAATGCGGTCACGCAATTCGCGAAGTGTTGCCATGGTGTGTGTTCCTCCCTTCCTTTATGTAGGTCCTAAAAGTTCCGCTTGTGGCAGAAATTAGGACTGGCTGACGTTGAGCTTGTTCTTGGATACTTCGCCGGCATCCAGGGGCTTGACCTCCGGCTCGCGCACGATGCGCTCACCGGACGAAGCCTGGAAGGTGCGAGCGAACTCTTCGTTGACGCGCTTGATGGCGTCCTTCGAAGCATCGTCCAGCGGCTTGCCGCCTTCGATCTGCGAGAAGACCTCAGGTGCAGAGGAGCGGATCGCTTCCTGCAGCTCGGTCTCGTAACGGCGCACATCCTCGACGGGAACGACGTCGAAGAGGCCCTCGTTCGCAGCCCAGATAGAAACAATCTGGTACTCGACTGCCTGCGGTGCGTTCTCGGACTGCTTGAGCAGCTCGACGAGGCGCTGGCCGCGCTCCAGCTGCTTCTTGGAAGCAGCATCCAGGTCGGACGCGAAGGCAGCGAATGCCTCGAGATCGCGGTAAGCAGCAAGGTCCAGACGCAGGTTACCTGCGACCTTCTTCATGCCCTTGGTCTGTGCGGCACCACCGACACGGGAGACGGAAATACCCACGTCGATAGCCGGACGCACGCCCTGGTTGAACAGGTCGGACTGCAGGAAGACCTGGCCGTCCGTAATGGAGATGACGTTGGTCGGAATGAACGCGCCCACGTCGTTTGCCTTGGTCTCGATGATCGGCAGCGCGGTGAGCGAGCCGGCACCCAGCTCGTCGTTCAGCTTCGCTGCACGCTCCAGCAGACGGGAGTGCAGGTAGAACACGTCACCCGGGTATGCCTCGCGGCCCGGCGGACGGCGCAGCAGCAGCGAGATCGCACGGTAGGCCTCAGCCTGCTTGGTCAGATCATCGTAGATGACCAGGACGTGCTTGCCCTGGTACATCCAGTGCTGGCCCAGGGCAGCGCCGGAGAACGGCGCGAGCCACTTGAAGCCTGCGGAGTCAGACGCCGGTGCAGCCACGATCGTGGTGTACTCGAGCGCGCCGTGGTCCTCCAGGGTCTTGCGCACACCAGCGATGGTGGAACCCTTCTGGCCCACTGCCACGTAGATGCAGCGCACCTGCTTCGACGGGTCACCGGTCTCCCAGAACGGCTTCTGGTTGAGGATGGTGTCGATGCAGACCGCGGTCTTACCGGTCTTACGGTCACCAATGATGAGCTGACGCTGGCCACGGCCGATCGGGGTCATGGCGTCAATCGCCTTCATACCCGTCTGCAGCGGCTCCTCGACCGGCTGGCGGTCAAGCACGCCTGCGGCCTGGAGTTCCAGGGCACGCTCTTCTTTGGACTCGATTGGGCCAAGGCCGTCGATCGGCTGACCCAGGGGGTTGATTACGCGACCAAGGAAGTCCTCCCCAACGGGGATGGACAGGACCTCGCCCGTCCGCTTGACTTCGTCGCCTTCTGTCAGGGACTCAAAGTTACCCAGGACCACCACACCGATGGAATCGGTGTCGAGGTTCTGTGCGACGCCAATGACGCCATTCGGGAACTCGAGCAGCTCGTTCGTCATGCACCCTGGCAGCCCGGAAACCTGGGCAATACCATCTGCAGCCGAAGTCACCACGCCGACCTCCTCACGGGAGGCCTCCGCGGAGTAGCTCGAGGTGTAGTTCGCTATCGCGCTACGGATCTCATCGGAGGAGATCGTCAGCTCCGCCATGTTCTTCCTGCTCTCGGTAGTTTCTTCCAGCATTATCTTCGTTCTCAAAGGGTCGCGTTCGCGGCAACGTCGGTACGCAGGCGGGCTAGCTTGCCGCGCGTGGAACCGTCAATTACCTCATCGCCAACACGGATTACCAACCCACCGAGGAGGCTGGGGTCAACCTCGGAGTGGATAGCAATCTCACGACCGTAAATCTTCTCAAGCTTCTGCGTCAGGACGTCACGCTGGGAGTCAGAAAGCCCCTCAGCAGTGGCGACACGTGCCACGGTCTTGCCCCGCAGACCGGCGAGCTCGGTGGCCAGCGCCACCAGATCGTCCACCGGGTTGTGCTGCGGGCGGCCGATGACCTGCAAAGCCAAAGCCTCGGTGAACATCGTCACCTTGCCGTAAATCACGTTAGCCAGCAGCCCTCGCTTCTTCTCGGATACCGCAGTGCGGTCCGACAACAGCTGGGTCAGATCCTTCTCGCGCTCCAGCAGGGTGGAAAGCTGGTAGAGCTCCTCCTCCACCTGCTCGAGCTTGCCGTCCTTCTCGGCGCCGCGCGCAATAGCACGACGGCCAAGGTTGACAAGCCCGGTGCGGAATTCGCGCGGGGTGGACCACTCCTGCTCCGCTGCTGCCAGCAGAATCTGCAGGGTCGGCTCCGCGACTTTTCCGCCAAACACGTCGCGCATAACGCCGGTGCGCTGAGCGCCGCTTACCGAGCTGTCGGCAACGGCGATGCGCAGCGCGCGCTCCCCGTCGAGCTGGTCGACGATGAGGAACAGTTCCGCGCCGATGTTCATCGCAGTGGCGACGGCGTTGTCGGAATTCTGGATCAGCTGATCGAGCTGTTCCGAGACCTTTGCTTGTGCTTCGCGACTCGCTGCCTTCATCTCGCCTACTTTCTCGTCGAGACGTTGTCGAGCTCAGAGAGGAAGGAATCGATCGTGTTCGAGCGGCGGGTCGAATCCGACAGCTCGGTGCCCAGCAGGCGCTCGGCAAGGTTGATCGAGTTCTGGCCTAGATCGTTGCGCAGCTCGGCAACGACCTGCTCACGGGAAGCCAGAAGCTGCTTCTCTCCAGCTTCTACAATGCGCTTGGACTCAGCCTCGGCACGGTCGCGAGATTCCGCCTCGATCTCCTTGCCCTTTGCACGGGCAGCTTCACGGATCGCAGCGGCCTCGGCGCGTGCCTCAGCGAGCTCTGCATTGTTCTTTTCCAGGGCAGCCGACGCTTCAGCCTGGGCAGCCTGAGCGCGCTCAATGCCACCCTTGATTTGGTCTTCGCGCTCCGCCAACACTTCCTGGAACTTCGGAAGCACGTACTTCCAGAAGAGGAGGAAGATAATGATGAAGACGACAAGCGACCAAACCACGTCGTACGGAGCGGGGAAGAGAATGGAAGGCTCCGACGTAAACGGAATGTCCTCCGACCCTTCAGCCGCCACGAGAAATTCGTTGACGTTAGTCATTGGTTGCTCCTGTTCTAAAAAATGGACTCTTAACGCTAGGTTCGCTAGCTCTTCTTAGAACAGGAAGCCGGCAACAAGGCCGATGAGGGCAAGTGCCTCGACGAAGGCGATACCCAGGAACATGGTGGTACGCAGCTGGCCAGCCATCTCCGGCTGACGAGCCATACCCTCGACGGTCTTGCCGACGAGCATGCCGATACCGATGCCAGGGCCGATGGTTGCGATGCCGTAGCCGATGGACTGCAGGCCGTCGAACGCGGTGACAGTCTCGTTTGCCTGGGCGAGGATGATGTCGTTCATGTGAAAGTCGTTCCCTTTCTAGGTGCTCCCCCGCGTCCTTGGTGCGGGAGAACGAGTGACAATGTGGAGGGGTTATTCAGTTAGGCCGTGTGGTCGCGCCATTGTTAGTGCGCATCCGCATGCAACGAAAGCTCAATGTAGACCGCCGTCAGCAGCGCAAAAATGTATGCCTGCAGGAAGATGACGATCAGCTCATAGAGCGTAAACAGGATCGCTGCAATGATGGTCAGGCCACTGAAACCAGTCCATGCGTTGAGCTGCCAGAAGAAGAAGTTCGTGGCAGAGTACAGCAGAACTAGAATGATGTGGCCGGCCAGGAAGTTCGCCATGAGACGAATTGCCAGGGTGACCGGACGCAGAATGAACGTCGAGAAGATCTCGATCGGTACCACCAGGATGTGGAGGAACCACGGCAGTCCAGGAATGACGGTGGAGTGCTTGAAGTAAGCAATTCCGTAGCGCTGCACGCCTGCGTAGATCATCGCGATGTATGCAACAGCAGCCAGCACGATCGGCATACCGATGCGCGCGTTAGGCGAGATGTTGAGGAAAGGAATGATCGTCGCAGCATTCATGAACAGCACGGTGAAGAAGATGGTGGCGATGACCGGCAGGAACCGCTTGCCGTCCTTCTTCCCCAGCGTGTCTTCTGCGATGTGGATGCGGACAAAGTCCACACCCATTTCTGCGAAGTTTTGCAGACCCTTAGGAACCAGCTGAGGCTTCCTAAAGGCAATAACAAAGAGGATCGCAAGGATCGCTGCCACGAAAAGGCGGACGATCATGATGCGATCCAGCGCGAACCATCCATTGGCAAAGTCTTCACCAATGAACTGGCCGTACGTGTGCCCCGGGAAAATTTCTGGACCAAGTTCGGGTGCGTGGAAACTACCCTTCATGGCCAAAGTTGTAACGCTCAGCGTTCTCTCCCGTTCTCGGGCCGCATTCGGGTGAATGCGGTGCGATGGACGTCTTCATCAAGGCTGTCTCCCACGGCGGACTCCGTCGCACATCTGCTACCGCGGGGACAGGGGAGTCTCTTTAAGGCAGCGTGAGCCAGCATGCGCTGGGCAGTCCCCTGCCTCAAGTAAGCCCGTCGGATACTTTAACAGGTCATCGTGAGTTTCCTGGACTTTGGGGGCCGCGTCACACATGCAGCGCACACCACTACCCGATTTCGGGGTAAAGCTGCACTACAAACGGCATGTTTTCACCCCTGTAATGTCTGTCACACAACCGCGAACAGGGGTAGTGTTTTTCGCACTTTCAGGCACCATCCGCACGCCGCAGACAATCGTCGACGACCGGCGCGCTACCCCAAGTAGGCAGTGCGCGAGGTGATCACGCCCCATGCCTCTGCAGTCAGCGCGACCACGAGGGCTGCGAGCGTCGTGACGGCAAAGGCGGTGTTGTCATAAAACTCGAAGCCACGCAACCAGACGAAGAGCAAAATCAAGACCACCATCTTGACTAGCCACCCGCCGAGCACCACTGCCATGGTCATACTGGGCGTGGAATTCGATGTCGCCAGCACCGACGCTGCGGTGGCAAGCACGAAGCCGCCGCCAATGGCCACGCCCATCAGCACGCCCCAAATGCCCGGCAGCTCGCGCGCCGCGCCCCACCCCATAAGGCTGAGAACTGTGAGCGCAAGAAGCGCACCTGCCGCGATCTTCAGCGCGCGGATAATGGGCAAGCGCTGGTCGGTGAACTCGTCGGTATCGCGTACGTTCAGGTCAGGCTTGGAAGTGCTGGCGTTGCTTGGGTCCGGCGTGGAAGTACTCACGCTGCGCCATCTTACCCAACCTGAGCCGGCGCTTATGCGCCCACTCGCCTACTTTGGTGCCCTCGTCGGTCCGATCTTGCCCGCCCGCAGGGGCACGAGCGTGAGCAAGAAGGCCGCGAGCAGCAACGCGAGCGTGAACACCACTGCCACCTGGGGCGGCACCACGGAAAAGCTCACGGCGCCGAAGGCGACTGCCGCCACCCACAGGTAAAGCACCACAACCGTGCGTCGGTGCGTGTGCCCCAGGCGTAGCAGCCGGTGGTGAATGTGCCCGGAATCCGCAGCGAATGGGCTCTGGCCGCGCGCCGTGCGGCGCACGACAGCCCACAGGAGATCCGCCACCGGCAACGCGATCGCCGCCAGCACCACGATGATCGGGCTCACCAGCGCGACCAGGTCTGCTGTGCCATACAGCGACATGTTGATCTTGCCCGACGCCGAAATCGACGCTGCGGCGAGCAGCAACCCAATAAGCATCGCCCCGGAGTCCCCCATGAAAATCCGCGCTGGCTCAAAGTTATGCGGCAAAAACCCTGCGCAAATGCCCACGAGCGCAGCGCAAATAATCGCTGGCGGGTAGGCCGAGACCGCGCCGCCCTGCTCGTGGAGGACGGTGAGCGAAAAGACGAGAATCGCGCTGCCGGCGATCATGCCGATGCCAGCAGCCAACCCGTCGATGCCGTCGACAAAGTTCACGGCATTGACCAGGAGCACGGTAAACACCGCCCCGAGTGCCATCCCTTGCACTTGATCCAGGATCAGCGTTGTGCCCTCGCCGAAAGGCAGGAAAAACACCGTGAAGGAGATGCCCAACACGCTCATGATGATTGCGGCGAAAAACTGCCCTATCAGCTTCGCTAGTGCCCCGAGCTCGTAGAGGTCGTCGATAATGCCGACGACCACGATGGCGAACGCCCCTGCAAGCACAGCAGTCATTTCCGGGGTGATCGGCGCGAACCCGCGGGTCAGGGCGGGCAGCTGTTCGGCGAGAAAGACGGCGCACACGAAGCCGGTGAACATCGCGAGCCCGCCCACCGAGGGGGTGGGCTGCGTGTGGACGTCACGCTTGCGAATCTCCGCGACCCGCCCGGTCCGCACGAGCAGCGAGCGAACCGGGCCCGTGGCCAGATAGGTAATTGCCGCCGCGACCAGGAGCACCAGTCCGAGCTCGCGCAGCGGCACTCCCGCTCCCGTCATCTCCTAGCGCCTCCGCAACTGCTCCGGGTCAAGGTTTAAGACTTCACCGATGCGCTCAGCGCTGATCGCCGCCTCGCGCAGAATGACCGGCTGCGGCCCGGAGATGTCCACGATGGTGGAGGGTTCCCCCACCTTCGCATCCCCGCCGTCAAGGTAGATACCGACGGCGTCTCCAAACTGCTGCTTGGCGTTTGCGGCGTTGAGCGCAGGCGGATTGCCTGAAATGTTGGCCGAGGATACAGCCATCGGGCCGGTACGCTGTAGCAATTCAAGGGCGAGCGGCTGATTTGGCATGCGCAGTAACACCGTGCCGCGGGTATCGCCGAGGTTCCACGGCAGGCTCGGTGCCTCCGGCACGACGATGGAAAGCCCGCCCGGCCAGAACGCCTCAACCAGAGTCTTCGCGGTATCCGAAAACTCTCGCACGAGTCCCTGAATCGTGGTCCAGGATCCGACGAGCACCGGCACCGGCATATCTGGGCCCCGCCGCTTGGTGGCAAGCAGGCTCGCCACCGCGTCGTTGTTAAACGCGTCTGCGCCGATGCCGTAGACCGTATCGGTCGGCAGCACGATGCATCGCCCTGCCTGCACCGCGTCCACCGCGGCGCTCAGCCCTGCTTCCCGCTCTTGCGGATCGAGACAGTGATAAATCTTGCTCCCCATTGGGCTCCTTTACTCCCTTATCGGCTACAGCTTACTCGCACAGACAAACCGCTCTCGCCCAGCGAGATCGCGCAAGGGCTCGGGGCGGTCAAAGGCACCGTTGGCACTGATCACCGCGCGCGTGCTTTCCGACGTCGCGTCGTCGTGTTCCACGCCCAACCAGCCACCAGGACGCAAAAGCCGCGCTGCGACCGGCACGAGCCCGCGGATGGCGTCCATCCCGTCGGCGCCAGAGAAGACGGCCTCGTGCGGGTCGTGGTAGACCTCCGGGTCGAGGTCGGGTGTCTCCGGTACGTACGGCGGGTTGGCCACGACCAGGTCGACCCGTCCTCGCAGCTCCGGCAGGAGTTCGGGATCGGTCATGGAGGCGTCGACAAGCGTGAGGCGCACGTTGTTGGTGGCCGCATTGCGCGCGGCGTATTCGCGCGCGATCGGCGAAAGCTCCACCGCGGTGACCTGCGCGGTTGGGATGTGGTGGCCGATGTAGATCGCCAGCGCACCCGAGCCGGTGCCTAGGTCCACCACGGTCGGGCGTGGCGTGCCTGCGAGCCTGCGCACCGCCCAATCGGCGAGTACCTCGGTTTCCGGTCGCGGGATAAACACGCCGGGGCCGACCTCCAACTCGAGTGGGCCGAAAGGCGCGGTGCCGGTGATGTGCTGTAGCGGCTCTCGAGTCGCGCGTCGTGCAATGGCGGCCTCGAAAGCCGGGGCAAACTCGTCGCTTGGCTCGGCGAAGGCCATGCCCATCGGGCTCGTGCCCAGGAAGTGGGCGGCGATGAGACGGGCGTCGACCTCGGGGGTGGGCACGCCGGCGTCGGCAAGCGTGGCCGCCGCCCGCGAGAGCACCTCGCGCATAGCGGGCCTACTCTGCTTCAAGGCGCTCCTGGCGCTCGTGCGTCTGCAGCGCGGTGATGAGATCGTCCAGATTGCCGTCGAGCACCGAATCCAGGTTGTTCGCCTTGAAGTTGATGCGGTGATCGGAGATGCGGTTTTCCGGCCAGTTGTAGGTGCGGATGCGCTCGGAGCGGTCCATGGTGCGCACCTGGGACGCGCGGCCCTCGGCCTCCGCAGCCTCGAGCTTCTCGCGCTCCAGCTGCTCAAGGCGGGCCTGGAGCACCTGCATCGCACGCGCACGGTTTTGAATCTGCGAACGCTCGTTCTGGCAGGTCACCACGATGTTTGTGGGCAGGTGAGTGATGCGCACCGCCGAGTCGGTGGTGTTCACACCCTGGCCGCCCTTACCGGAGGAACGGTAGACATCCACGCGAATGTCCTTTTCATCGATGTTGACGCTTTCGACCTCGTCGGCCTCCGGGAATACGTACACGCCCGCCGCTGAGGTCTGGATACGCCCCTGCGACTCGGTGACCGGCACGCGCTGGACGCGGTGCACGCCACCCTCGAACTTCAGCTTCGACCAGGCTCCGTCGCGCGAAGGGTTCTTCGCCTTGACCGAGACCGTCATGTCCTTGATGCCGCCCAGGTCGGTTTCCGCTGCGTCGAGCACGTCCCACTTCAGGCCGTGCTTTTCGCAGTACTTCTGGTACATGCGGGCCAGGTCGCCGGCAAAGAGTGCGGCCTCCTCGCCGCCCGCGCCAGCCTTCAGCTCCATGATGACGTCGTCGCCATCGTGCTCGTCGCGCGGGGCGAGCAAGTCCGCGAGCTGCTCCTCCAGCTGCACGATCTCTGCGGCGAGGCGCTCGGCTTCCTCTGCGAACTCCTTGTCCTCGCTCGCCATCTCGGCGGCCGCCTCGTGGTCATCCTTCGCCTGCTGAAGGGCGTCGTTGGCCTTGATGATCGGCTGCAGCTCCGCGTAGCGCTTGGACAGCTTGCGGAAGAGCTGCTGGTTGGAGGTCACCTCCGGATCGCTCATCTGCGCCTGGATGCCCTGGTACTCAGCGACGTAGTCATCAACCAGTGAGACTTCGTTTGCCATTTACTTGTACTCCTCCGAGTCCTGGTCAGCGACCATCGGCGCAGAATTCGCTACGCCCATGAGGAACTCACCGTTGGATTTCGTCTTCTTCAGCTGCTTAATCAGCATATCGATCGACTGCTGCGGGTCCAGCGCCGACAGGATTCGGCGCAGCTTGTGCATCACGCGCGTCTCCTCCGGGCTCATCAACAGGTCATCCTTGCGGGTGCCGGACGGGTTGACATCCACGGCCGGGAAGACGCGGCGCTCGGCGATCTTGCGGTCCAGCTTCAACTCCGCGTTACCCGTGCCCTTGAACTCCTCGAAGATCACGGTGTCGCCGGCGGAACCAGTCTCCACCATCGCGGTGGCGATGATCGTCAACGAGCCCCCCTCTTCGATGTTGCGGGCGGCACCCAGGAAGCGCTTCGGCGGGTACAGCGCGTTGGAGTCCACGCCGCCGGAGAGAATGCGGCCCGACGCCGGAGAGGAGTTGTTGTACGCGCGGCCCAGGCGGGTAATCGAGTCCAGCAGGACGACGACGTCCTGGCCCATCTCCACCAGACGCTTCGCGCGCTCGATGGCCAGCTCCGCCACGGCGGTGTGCTCTGAGGGCGGACGGTCGAAGGTCGAAGCAATGACCTCGCCCTTGACGCTGCGCTGCATGTCCGTGACTTCCTCGGGGCGCTCGTCCACCAGCACCACCATGAGGTAGCACTCGGGGTTGTTCGTGGCGATCGCGTTCGCGATGTTCTGCAGGATCGTCGTCTTACCAGCCTTCGGCGGGGAGACGATCAGCGCGCGCTGGCCCTTACCAATCGGCATGACCAAGTCGATCACGCGCGTGGTCAGGATCTTCGGCTCGGTTTCTAAGCGCAAGCGCTTGTTGGGGTACAGCGGGGTGAGCTTGTGGAACTCAGCGCGCTGCTTGGCTTCCTCCGGGTTCATACCGTTGACGGAGTCGACGCGGACCAGCTGGTTGTAGCGCTGCCGGTTGCGTCCGGAACCGTGCGAGTGGCCCTGCCCGTTCTGGCGGACCTGGCCGATCACGGCGTCGCCTGCGCGCAAGCCATTCTGGCGCACAAGCTTCTGGTTGACGTAGACGTCAGCGCTGTTCTTGCGGTAGCCGGTCGTACGAATAAACGCCGCGTTGTTGTCCACGATGTCGACAATGCCGGCGACTTCCTGCAGCTCCTCCGGGTCAAACTGCTGGTTGTTGTCCTGCTGGTTGTGCTGGTTATCGCGGTTGCGGTTCCGGTTCCGGCGGTTGCGACGGCCGCGGCGGCCGCCCTGGTTACCGTCGTCGTTGTTGTCTCGGTTGTTGTTGCGCCCACCGCGGTTGTGCTGCTTGTTGTTGCGGCCGCCGTGATTGTCCTGCTCGTCGCCGTTGTTCCTCTCGCCGCGGTTGCGTTGCTTGCCGTCGCGGTCGGAGCCCTGCTCGCCGTCACCGTGCTGATTGTTGCCGTGCTGGTCGTTACCGTGCTCGCGGCGCTCTTCCTCGTGGCGGGCCCGGTTCCGACGTGCGCGGCGAGCTGCGGAACGGGACTCGTACTTCTGCCCGCCCTGGTCGCCGTCACCGTGCTGGTCGGCTTTGTCGCCCTGCTCGCGATCCTGCTTCTCGGCCTTCTTCTCCTCCGCGTTGGGCGCAGCGTGCTCCCCCTCTGCTGGCCCAGCGGCGCGACGCGAGGCGCGACGCCGCTGACCGGCCTTCTCCTCGGAAGCAGGCGCGTCGTTGCTGCCCTCGTTGGCCGCTGCGGCCTCCGCAGCGGCGGCGCGTGCCTTGCGCGGCACCTCGCCGGTCACGATCGCCTGGATGAGGTCGCCCTTGCGCAGCGCGGAGACGCCCTTGAGGCCCTGTGCCGCAGCAATCTTGCGCAGCTCAGGGATTTTCAGTGCGGAAAGTTCGGCAGTGTTGCCGCTAGCTGCCGCGTTACCCGTGTCGGTCACGAATGTCCTTTCGTCGCTTGACCAGTGTTGTCTACGCGCCCTGCGGTGTGTTCCCGCGCGGGCGTACTGGAAGCCTTGCGTGTGCAGTATGAAAAACTGTGAAGCTGTTGATGACGGGCGATGCCGCCACACTCGCACCCCTCACCATGGCCGTGCACTGTGGTGATGTACTGGCCTGTGCTCCTGGCGACAGCCCTTCGCGGCCCGTCGCAGCTTCAGTGCCTGAAGCCTTGAAGTCTCGGGAGATAGCGGGGTATGTGGGCGCGCCCGTTACAGCATTGCCCAGCGCCGCGAATCTGCGGTGCGGCCATGCAGCACACACGAGACAGCCACGAATGACTCTAGTGGTGCTACGGCACGATGTGGGCACGGTTGCAAACCCGGCAATTAGTGTAACGCATCTTCGCCAGATCGTAATGTTGGGCCGCGCGTTTCTCGTTGGCCGCGGCGAGAATTTGGCCCCGCTTTCGCCCGGCGCGCCACGGGCTAGACTTAGGCGCATGCTTTCAACGATGCAGGAAGTGCCGTTCTCTGTCGCTCAGATTTTGCGCTATGGGGCGCAGACGCACGGCTCGACGAAGTGCACCACGTGGCGCGCCAGCGGTGCGGAGGAGTGCACCTTCGCAGATATCGGCGCTCGCGCAAGTGCGTTCGCCAATGCGTTGCACGATGATTTGGGCATCGACGGCGATCAGCGGGTGGCCACCTTTATGTACAACTGCGCCGAGCACCTCGAGGTGATGTTCGCGGTGGCGGCCAAGGGTGCGGTGTTTACCCCGCTGAATATCCAGCTGATGGAGGATCAGATCGCCTACATTGTCAACCACTCGGAGGCGAAGATCATCGTCGCCGATCCACGGCTTGCCCCCAAGCTGGGCCGTTTGCTCCAGCATTGCCCGCTGGTAGAAACGGTCGTCTTCACCGGTGCGGATCCGCTCGCAGAGGTCACCGCGGATGCCGCGCCGATGCCCGAGTGGGTGAAGTTGGAAAGCTATGAAATGCTTCTCGACGGCCGCAGCACCGTCTTCCCCTGGCCCACCCTGCCCGAGAACACGGCCGCGGCGCTGGTGTACTCGACTGCGACGACCGGTGCGCCGAAGGGCGTGGCGTACTCGCACCGCTCGCTGTGGCTGGAGGCAACCAGCCTGCGCGCGATGGACTCGCTGGCGGTCACGCACGGCGAGTCCTTCCTGTGCTGCATTCCGATTTATCACGTGCTGAGTTGGGGCGTGCCTTTTGCCGCGTTCCTCGCGGGTGCGCCGTTGGTGCTGCCGGATTCTGACATGTCTGCGCCGACGCTCGCCAAGCTCATCGCGTCGACGCACCCGCGTGTCGCCCACGGCGTGCCCACGCTGTGGATTCAGCTCATGGTGCACTACCTGCACAATCCGCCGGAGCGCATGAGTTTGCAGGAGCTGTTTGTGGGAGGCTCGCCGGCCCCGCCAGCGCTGATCAAGATGTGGGAGGAACGCTATGGCGTGGACGTGGTCCACGTCTGGGGTATGACGGAGACCTCGACGGTGGGCACGGTCGCGCGCCCGCCTTCGGGTGCCTCCGGTGAGGCACGCTGGGCCTACCGCATTTCGCAGGGACGCTTCTCCCCCGCCCTGGAGTACCGGGTGGTCAACGACGGCGAGGTGATGGCATCTACTGACCTCACACAGGGCGAGATCCAGGTGCGGGGCAACATCGTCGCGAAGGGTTACTACCACTCGCCGACGCAGGAAGCAGGCGAGCTTGCGTCTGAGTTCCGTGGCGAGACCATCACGGACGCAAGGAAGCACTTCACGGCCGATGGGTGGTTGCGCACCGGCGATGTGGGCACGGTGACCCACGACGGGTTTATGACGCTCTACGACCGTGCCCGTGACGTTATCCGTTCCGGCGGCGAGTGGATTTACTCGGCCCAGGTGGAAAACCTCATTATGGAATCGGATGTTGTCATCGAGTGCGCCGTCATCGGCATCCCTGACAAGAAGTGGGGCGAGCGTCCGCTCGCGGTGACCAAGCTGATCAAGGGGATCGAGGGCTCAGCCCGGACGGCTGAGCGGCTGCGCGAGGGCTTGTCCTCGGTGCTGCCGAAATGGATGGCACCGGAGTACTGGACGTTTGTGGAATCCATTGACAAGACCTCGGTGGGCAAGTTTGACAAGAAGGACCTGCGCAAGCACTTGGCGCGCGAAGAGTACGACATCATCGCGCTGCCGGGGCCAGGCAACCGTTCGCATGGCAACCCCTCGACGGCCGAGGTGGAGGCAGCCCACCCGGCAGACGGCGAAAGTCAACGTTCCTAATTTTTGCCCCATCTTCTCGTGATTATTCGGAAAGCGCGGGGCAAACCCTTATAGTGGGGACACTATGCCCAACACACGCACGCTGGATGATCAATACGGCCGCACCGCCCGCGACCTGCGGGTCAGCCTCACCGACCGGTGTAACCTGCGCTGCACGTATTGCATGCCCGCAGAGGGGCTTGAGTGGATGCCGACGGAGCAGGCGTTGAGCGACGAAGAGACGATCCGCCTCATTCGCCTTGCGGTGGAATCACTGGGTATCCACCAGGTGCGATTTACCGGGGGCGAGCCGCTGCTACGCAAATCGCTCGAAGACATCGTTGCAGCCACGAAGCAGCTGCGTATCGACGGTGGCGACACCGCTCCGACCACTGCGCTGACCACAAATGCGCTCGGGTTGGCCAAGCGCGCCGACGCCCTTGCGGCGGCGGGCCTGGACCGCATTAACGTCTCTTTAGACACCACCAGCCCGGACCTTTTCGCGCGCTTGACCCGTCGGGACCGCATTCAGGACGTGTTCGCCGGCATCGACGCCGCGCTCGCCGCGGGGCTGACCCCGGTGAAAGTCAACGCGGTGGTGATGCCCGGCGTCAACGAGCATGGCATCCTTGACCTCGTCGACTTCGCGTTAGACAAGGGCCTTCAGCTGCGCTTTATCGAGCAGATGCCGCTTGGTCCCCGCGAGAAATGGAAGCGCGGCGACATGGTCACCGCGAGCGAGATTCTTGCGCAGGTGGAAACTCGCTTCCGGCTTACCCCGGCGGAAAAACCGCGCGGCTCCGCGCCCGCGGCACTGTGGAAGATCACTGACGGTACGCGCGAGGGCACACTCGGCGTGATCGCCTCGGTCACGCACCCCTTCTGCGGTGCGTGCGATCGGACTCGTCTCACCACCGATGGCGCTATCCGCGCCTGCCTCTTCTCCAAGACCGCCGACGAGGTCTCGCTGCGCGACCTCATGCGCGCGGGCGCAAGCGACGCAGCACTCGCCGACGCGTGGGCGGAGGCGATGTGGTTGAAGAAGCCGGGGCACGGCATTAACGACGTCGGCTTTTTGCAACCGGAGCGCACCATGAGCGAGATCGGCGGCTAGCATGCACGCACCTGAGCAACCAACAGCACGCCCGAGCATTGCCGAGCACCTCGACCGGGTGCTCGCGCTCGCCTCCCCGCGCATCGAGCGCGAGGTGCCGCTGGATCAGGCAACCGGCCACGTCCTTGCCGCACCGGTGCGGGGGCGACTCGCAGTCCCGCCCTTTGCCAATTCTGCCGTTGATGGTTTTGCCGTCCACGCAGCCGACGTGCGCGGCGAGGGCCCGTGGACGCTCCCGGTCGCCGGCGACGTGCCCGCGGGATCAGCGGCGCTTGACTGCCCAGCGGGATGCGCGATTCGGGTGATGACGGGCGCGCCGATCGCCGACAGCGACGGCGACCTCGTCGTTGTTCCCGTCGAGCAGACAAACATCCCCCGCGGACCGTACCCGCTGCCCACCGAGGTGACTATCACGCGCGTCGAGGCGGGCCGCACCCACATCCGGACCGCCGGCGAAAACGCCCAGCCTGGCGATACCATTGCCACCCCTGGCCTCCGCGTTGACGCGGGCACGCTCGCCGCGTGCGTGTCGACCGGGGTGCGCACAGTAGACGTGTACGCGCACCCCACCGTCGCCGTGGTGTCGACCGGCAGCGAGCTTAGGGCCTGGCCCGGCGAGATTTCCGGTGCGCAGATCCCGGATTCGAATTTGCCTATGGTGGCCGAGCTCGCGGCGTCGGCAAGCGAGCAGCGCGCCCGCGTGGTGCGCTACCACGTCGACGACGATCAGGCGGCCGAGGCGACGCTGCGCCGCGCCGCCGCCGAGGCCGACCTGGTCATTACTTCGGGTGGGGTCAGTGCCGGTGCCTTCGACATCGTCCGCGCGGTGAGCTCGACAGATGCGGGCATGTGGTTTGGCAAGGTGGCCCAGCGCCCCGGCAGCCCGCAAGGTGCCGGGACGTTCGCCGGCACGCCGCTTGTGTGCCTGCCCGGCAATCCGGTTGCGGCTTTCGTCTCCTTCTTGCTCTACGGGGCCCCACTCATCGCGGCGCAAGCAGGAATTTCGCGAGGCCTGCGCTTCTCGGAGCGGCCGCACATACTCGCCGAGCGCGCCGCAGATTTTGTCAACACGGCGAAGCCGGGTGTGACCTACGCCGTGCCGGTTCGGCTGCACCACGCCGATGGCCGCACGGTCGCCGAATCCTTCGCCCCGGCAATCGGGTCGAGTTTCGTGGCATCGTTGACGGGAATAGACGGGCTGGCGATCGTGGATGCGCCCCAAGGCCCCGTCAAGGTTTACTTCTAAGGAGCAACAATGCGTTTTACCCACCTGGACGACTCCGGCGCGGCCTACATGGTCGATGTCACAGAAAAACAGCCGACGGTACGCACCGCGACGGCGCAGTGCGAGGTTGCCTGCTCGCGCGAGGTGCTTGAGGCGCTCGCCAACGGCACCGTGCCCAAGGGTGACGTGCTCGCAGTCGCGCGCGTGGCCGGCATCGCCGCCGCGAAGCGCGTGCCGGAGCTTTTGCCGCTAGCGCACACCATCGGCGTGCACGGCTGCAAGGTCGATCTTTCGCTGCAGCCGGACCACGTGTTCATCGAGGCGACCGTCCGCACGGCCGACCGCACGGGCGTGGAGATGGAGGCGCTGACCGCGGTCAACGTGGCAGCGCTGTCGGTGGTGGACATGGTCAAGGGCGTGGACCGCTCTGCCTACATTCGCCGCTGCGGTATCACCGCCAAGTCCGGCGGCCGCTCCGGCGACTGGTCGCGCACGCTGCCGGGTGCCTAAGCCCGTGCAGCCCCCAACACTCGGTGTCGTCATCCTTGCGGGCGGCCGCTCGACTCGGATGGGCGCGGAAAAGGCCCAGGTCAAAGTCGACGGCAGGCGGCTGATCGACCGCACCCTGGCCGCACTTCCTCCGTACGAGGCGGCCGTCGTGGTCTCCCCTTTCCCGCTGCGCCTCCCCGAGATGGCGCGCCTTAGGCAAACCACCGAGGATCCGCCCTTCGGCGGGCCGGTGGCCGGCATCAACGCCGGAGTCCGCGCCCTCGACACCGAGCTGGTCGGCATCATCGCCGTGGACGCGCCGCGGTCCGGGGCACTGCTGCCTGAGCTCTCACAGGCGCTGCTTCGCGAATCCGGCGCGCACGCCGCCGTCACCCTCGCAACCGACGGCTACCTCCAGCCCCTCTGCGCGGTATGGCGCCGCGCAGCGCTGGTCGAAACGCTTGCGCGCACCGGCACGCGCGATATCGCGGCCAAACGCCTGCTCGCCCCGCCCTCCCGCATCGTGCAGGTGCTTGGCGACGGCAACGAGCAGGACTACGACACCCCCGAACAACTCCGCGCCCTGGGTGAGGTTGAGCTCTAGTTAGCCCACCCACTCGGTGAGGCTGGGCCAGCTCGGTTCCGAGGAGCACTACGTCGAGACCTTCGACCAGCGCCGGCGCTGCTCGCTGCACCTGAGCTACTACGCCGTGGGCGATACCCGCCAGCGCGGTGCCGCCATCCTGGCGTTTCGCCAGCAGCTGGCCGCGCTCGGCGTCGAGGAGCTCTCCGATGAGCTACCAGACCACCTGTGTGTCGTGCTCGAGGCACTCGCGCTTGCCGACGCCTCCGTGACCGACAACGCCATCGCCATGGTGGCCAGCCACCGCGACGGCATCGAGGTGCTCCGCCGCGCGCTGAGCGACCTGGGCTCGCCGTACGCGCACGTGATTACCGCGCTGTGCATGGCGCTGCCTGAGATGGCCCCGGAGACGGTGCAAAGCTACATCAACCTGATCCGGCAGGGCCCGCCCGCCGAGCTCGTTGGTATCGAAACGCAACCCCTTCCCTTTCCCACCGCAGTCCCCGAACACAGTTAGGACTTCTACATCATGACCGGCATTGAAGCATTCCTGTGGGTGGCCTTCCCCTGGCTGGCCATCGCCGCATTTGTCATCGGCATCATCTGGCGCTGGCGCTACGACCAGATGGGCTGGACGACGCACTCCTCGCAAATCTACGAATCGAAACTCTTGCGCCTCTCCTCCCCGCTGTTCCACTGGGGCATGGTCTTCGTGGTCATCGGCCACCTCATGGGCCTGGCGATCCCGAAGGGCTGGACCCGCGCAATCGGGATCAGCGACCACGCCTACCACCTGATCGCCACCATTCCCGGCACCATCGCCGGCGTCGCCGTCGTACTCGGCATCCTCGGCCTGCTGTACCGCCGCGTGGTGAACCGTTCGGTGTTCCTGTCCACCGCCACCTCTGACAAGGTGATGTACATCCTGCTGGTCGCGGCCCTGTTCTCCGGCTTCATCGCCACCGTGTCCACGCAGGTTTTCGGCGAGCCCGGCGGGTATGACTACCGAGAGACCATCTCCCCGTGGATCCGCCAGCTGCTCATCTTCAACGCACAGCCCGAGCTGATGGTGCAGGCACCGTGACAGTTCAAGGTTCACGTCTTAGCAGGGTTCACGCTCATCGCTGTGTGGCCGTTTACCCGCCTGGTGCACGCGTTTTCGGCACCGGTTGGCTACTCCACGCGCCCGTACGTGGTCTACCGCTCCCGCGGGGCGGAGGTACAAAGCCGACGTACCGAGGATCAGTGGAGCCCGGTGCGCTCCAACGCGGCGCAGCTCAAGCGAGAGAAGATGCTCTAAGCTGTAGGCACTTTACGTTCCCCCAGTGCGAAGGAGTCCACGTGCGTTGTTCCCACGCCCTCGCGCTGCCTGCGGCGGCCATCCTCACGCTTACGGTGGCCGGCTGCGGCGGTGCAGAGTCTACGGAGACTACGGGGTCTACGGAGACTACGGAGTCCCCAGTGGCATCCGCGTCTACCGAGCTCACAGTACTGGGGGCAGCGTCGACGCGCGTGCTCAACGAGGACGTGGAGCGTGTCAGCGGCGAGTCGCTGACCTTCGTCAACGCAGGCTCCTCGGCGCTCGTGCAACAGCTTGCCGACGGCGCGCCGGGCGACGTGCTCATCACCGCCGACGCCAAGCACATGCACGACGCCGTCGAAGCAGGCCTGGTGCGCGACCCGCAGGTCGTAGCAACCAACTCCATGGTGCTGGTCGTGCCGAAGGGCAACCCAGCAGGCATCAAGAACGTCCACGACCTGGAAAGCGGGAACGCCAACCTGGTGCTGTGCGACGAACAGGTGCCGTGCGGCGCAGTCTCGGCACAGCTGATCGAGGCGAACTCGCTCAATCTCACCCCGGTCTCGCTGGAGCACAACGTGGCGGACACCCTGGGCAAGGTGGTGACTGGCGAGGCAGACGCCGCCTTTGTCTACCGCACTGACGCAGCAGCCGCCGGCGACGCAGTCGAGGTCATCGACATCCCACACGCCCAGGAGTTCCCCAACACACTTGTCGCGGGCGTAGTCATCACGACCGAGCACCCAGAAGATGCCGCCGCGTTAGTCTCGCTGTTGGGCAGCAGCGAGACCGCAGCGCTGTGGCAGAAGTACGGATTTACACCCGCGGCATGACGCGAACACCACCCTCACCGGTTGCGCCGCTGAAGCAGCCGAACACACCAATCGTGACGGTGCTAGCGGCTACCGCGTTGGCGCTGATCATCCTGCCCGTGATCGCACTCGGCATACGCGTGCCCTTCGACCAACTCGGCGCGATCCTGGCGCAGCCCGAGACCCGGGACCTACTGGGCGTCACATTGCGCTCCGCGGTGTGCGCCACGGTGCTCGCCATGGTGCTCGGCGTCCCGCTCGCGCTCTGGCTGCAACGCCTTGAGCGCGGCGCACGGCTGGCGCGCCTGCTTGTGCTCTTACCGCTCGCGCTGCCGCCGGTGGTGGCGGGTCTCGCGCTTACCGCATTTCTCGGCCGCCGCGGCCTCGCCGCGCCGCTGCTGGAGCTGTTCCGGTGGCAGTTCGCCTTCGCCTTCCCAGGCGTGGTGGCCGCCCACGTCTTCATCGCGCTGCCCTTTGTGGTGATCACGCTCGATGCCGCGCTTCGCCAGCTCGACCCCGAGGTCACCTACTCGGCCGCTGCAGTGGGAATCTCTCCGGCCAAGACAGTGCAGCAGATCATCCTGCCCGCTATCGCGCCTTCGCTCGTCTCGGCCGCGGGGCTCGCCTTTGCCCGCTCACTCGGGGAATTCGGCACTACGCTCACCTTCGCCGGCTCCATGCCGGGCACCACCCGCACGATGCCGCTGGGGATCTACCTTGCCCGAGAGGTCGACGCCGCGCTGGCCTACGGGCTCTCCGCCGTCCTCATTGGCCTGGCGGTGCTCACGCTCGCCGCCACCGCGCTGCCCGCGCTGTGGACCCGGCGCGCCCCGGAGCAGCAAGCTCGCGCCACCGGCGCCATCGACGTCGAGCGCTTGCGCGAGCTCACCCGGCCCGCGGATGGCGGGAGCGCGGTCGAGGTCGGCGGCGTGCGCTTCCCCGCCAACGCGCTGACCACCCTGATCGGCCCAAACGGAGCGGGCAAGACGACGCTTGCCGGACGCGTCGCCGGCCGGCTACGCGGCACGCAGGTGCGTGTTGGCGAGCGGCTTGTCGACGGCCCCGACACCCGCCCGGTCCCCGCGTTCCAGCGTGGGGTGGTCCTACTCACCCAGAACCCGGGCCTGCCACCCACTGCGACGGCAGCGTCCGCCATCACGATGGTCACGCGCGATGCGCAACGGACATCCGCGCTCCTTGCCGCTGCCGGGCTCAGCGAGCTTGCCGACGTCCCCGTCCGTGCGCTCTCCGGCGGGCAGGCCGCGCAGGTTGCGCTCCTCCGCGCGCTAGCCACGCGGCCTGCCGTGCTCATCTTGGACGAGCCGCTCGCGGCGCTCGACGTCGACGTCGCCGCCCAGTGGCGCCAGGTGTTGCACGCGGCGCGCCACGACCGCACCACCGTGCTGATTACCCACAACGCGCTCGACGTGGTAGCGCTCGCCGACTTCGTCGCGGTCATGCGCCGCGGGCGCGTGGTCACCTTCCGCCCGGCCACCGAGGAGGTGGCGGCGCCGGCCACCCGCTTTGCAGCGCGCCTGGTCGGTGCCAACCTGCTCGCGGGGACTTTCGACGAACACGGCGTGCTGGACTCAGCCTTCGGCCCGATTTACGGCCTCAACGCTTCGCCGTGTCGCCCAGGCACGCGGGCGCGGGCGACATTTGCCCCGGCAGCGCTCACGCTCGTCGGCCCGGACCACGTGCCTGCACACGGCAGTTCCATTGAGAGCGCTATTGAGGCAAAGGTGGCACACGTCAGCATGCTGCCGAGCGGGCAGGCCAGCGTGGTACTGCGCCCGCCGCAGGACAACGGCAACGAGTATTGGCTCACCCTGCTCGTCGACCACGCAACGGCGGTGCAGGCGAGTGTCTCGCCGGGGGCGCAGCTTTCGTGCGCGCTCGATCCAGCGCAGGTGCGGGTAACTGCGTGCTAGCCGCCAGCGAACGGGGGAAGCACGTCCACTCGCTGCGCGCCGGCAAGCGCGGCAGTAGGCTCCGCCCGCTTACCGTCGACGAGGAAGGTGCAGCGCGGCACGATGTCGGCGAGCGTTTGGCCTGCGTCGGTGGTGCCGGTGTGGCGCGACGTGGCGTCGGCAAGCAACTGCTCGAGGGTGTCGAACTCGCCGACCTGCTCGTGTGCAGTGCCGGTGGCGGCCCGTGCGGCGGCGAAGTAGTGGATCTGCATGCCCTCACCATACCGACTCGCGCAAGCCGTACCATGGCCCCATGACCCGAACCCCCGAAGCCCACTTCGCCGCTGTCAAAGCCGCGCTCGGCTCGCGCGGGCACGAAACGATTCCCCCGCTCGAGGCGGCCGCGCGCGGCGCGATCCTCGGCCAGGACGTCGCCGCGAGGCGCGAGCAGCCGTCCTTTGATAACTCGCAGATGGACGGCTACGCGGTGGGGTCGACCGAGGCGCGTGCAGCGCGCGTCGGCGCGACCATCGCCGCAGGCGACGACCCGGCGCATGCCTACCCTGATGGGCTCGGCGAGCTCGCCGCCCCAATCATGACCGGTGCGAAGCTGCCCCGCGGCACGCGCGCGGTCATCCCGGTCGAGGCCTGCACACCCGGCGAATTTTGTGCCCAGGGCGAGACGGTGCAGCTCCCGGCGACCCCAGACGGTGCCTTTGTGCGGCGCGCTGGCAGCGATATCGCGGCAGGCGACGTGCTCGCCCGTGCAGGCGAAGCGCTTACCCCGGCACTGGTCGGCGCGCTGGCCAGCCAAGGTATTGACGAGGTCTGCGTGGTACGACAGGGCCGGATCGTCATTGTCACCGGCGGCGCGGAGATCGCCCATGCCCCGCAGCAGGCAGGCGTGGCGCGCATCCCGGACGCGAACGGGCCGATGCTGCGCGCGCTGGCAGCCCGCCACGGCATCGAGGTGGCCGGGCACGTGCGCACCAGCGACGAGCCAGAAGCGCTGCGCGATGAGGTACGCGCTGCGGTCGAGCGCCACCGGCCCGACGCAGTGGTGACATCCGGGGGAATCAGCCACGGCAAGTTCGAAGTCGTACGGCTCGCCTTCCCCGCGGGATGGTACGGCCACGTCAGCCAACAGCCGGGCGGTCCGCAGGGCTTAAGCACGGTTAACGGTGTGCCGGTCATCAGCCTGCCGGGCAACCCCATCTCCACCTTGGTCAGCTTTCGCCTCTACGTCGCGCCGCTGCTCGGACACGCGCCAGCGATGCTGCGTGTGCCGCTGGCGTGCCCGGCAGCAGGGATCGAGGGGCGCGAGCAGTTCCTGCGCGGCCGCGTCGTTGATGGCCGAGCCCACCCCATCGGCGGCGCCGGTTCCCACCTGTTGGCGCAGGCGGCCGGGGCGCAGTGCCTCATCCGCGTGCCCGCAGGTACCCGGCTGGGCGCAGACGAGCTGGTTTCTGTCTACCCGCTGTAGAGTGGAATATCTATGAGAAAAGCTGAAGTAATTGTGGCGTCGACGCGTGCGGCCCAAGGCATCTACGCCGACGAGTCCGGACCGATCGCCGTGGCATTCCTGCGCGAGATGGGCCTTGAGACCCCGGAGGCGACCGTCGTGGCCGATGCGGATGTTGAGGCGGCCCTGCGCGCCGCGCTGCTGCGCGAACCCGCTGTGATCCTCACCTCGGGCGGCACCGGCATCACCAGCGATGACCGCACCGTCGAGGTGGTGCGCGGCAGCCTCGAGCGCGAGCTGCCCGGCATCGTGTACGCCTTCTACGAGCAGGGCCGTGCACACGTGCCCACCGCGGTCCTCTCGCGCGCCGTGGCCGGCATCCGCGGCAGCACATTCCTCATGACGCTGCCGGGCTCCCGCGGCGGGGTCCGCGACGGTTGCGCCGTCCTCAAGCCCATACTGCCCCACCTCCTCGACCAGTTGGAAGGACACCATGAGCACTAAAGACCTCGATCCCGCCTACGTGGCCGAGCAGACAGGTGTGGTCACCGGCACCCTGATCACCGACGCACCGCTCGAGGCGCTCGCGGCGCAGGCCAGCGAGGACACGCTTACCCGCGCGATGGGTGCGCTCGTGCGCTTCGAAGGCATCGTGCGCGACCACGACGGCGGCCAGTCTGTTGCGACCCTCGCCTACGAGGCGCACCCCTCGGCCTCCAGCGAGCTTGCACGCGTGGCCTCCGAAGTCGCCGCGGCGCACCCCGTTCGCATCTACGCCGCGCACCGCACCGGCGACGTGCCCATCGGCGAGCTCGCGTTCTTGGTGCTGGTGGCCAGCGCCCACCGCGGCGACGCCTTTCGCGCCTGCGCCGAGGTGGCCGACCGGGTCAAGGCCGAGGTGCCAATTTGGAAGAAACAAGGGCTGACTAGCGGTGCAACGCAGTGGGTGGGCATCGATGAGTGATCGCTACCTGCGCCAAACCACCCTGATCGGCGATGCCGCGCAGGCAACACTGCGCGCGGCCCACGTCGCCGTCATCGGCGCCGGCGGCCTCGGCTCACCCGCCCTGCTTTATCTTGCGGCCGCAGGCATTGGGCGCATCACGCTTTTCGACGACGACGTTGTCGACCTGTCCAACCTCCACCGCCAAGTCATCCACACCACGGGCCGCGTCGGCGAGCCGAAGGTGGATTCGGCGATCGAGCAGCTTTCCGCCCTCAACGCCGACACCGTAGTCACGCCGGTGACCGAGCGCCTGACCTGGGACACCGCGCTGGAGCAGCTGGCGGGTGCGGACGTCATCCTCGACGGCAGCGACAACTTCGCCACCCGCCACATCGCCTCCCACGCGGCAGCCCGGTTGGGCATCCCGCACATCTGGGGCTCCATTTTGGGTTTCGAGGCGCAAATGTCGGTGTTCTGGGCCGGCCACGGCCCGGTCTACGAGGACCTCTTCCCTGCCCCGCCGCCGCCGGGCTCGGTGCCCTCGTGCTCGCAGGCAGGCGTGCTCGGCCCGCTTGTCGGCGTGGTCGGCTCATCCATGGCGATGGAGGCACTGAAATGCATCACCGGCCTGGGCGCCCCGCTGGTGGGCCAGCTGGGCTACTACGACGGGCTCGCCGGCACCTGGGAGTACGTGCCGCTGTGCGCCGATCCAGCGGTTGCGAAACGCCTGCTCACCGAGGACCCGCCCCGAGGTCCCGCGGAAGTAGCAGAGCTCACCGAAGGCGCCACGCTTATCGACGTCCGCGAGCCCGCCGAGTTCGCCACCTCCCACCTGCCGGGCGCGATCAACGTGCCGCTGGGCACGATTATAAACGGCTACACCCCGCCGGAGCTCGAAAACGGCGGGGTGGTGATCTGCGCATCTGGCGTGCGCTCCGCGCAGGCCGTCGCCGCCCTCGCAGAGCGTGGCGTGCGCGGGGTAGCCAGCCTGCGCGGCGGGATGGAGCGCGTCGCTCGGTAGTCAGCCCTAGTCTGCAGTGAGCTCGGCTTCGACCGGGCCTGCGACTTCAAGCTCGATGACGCGGAGGCCTGCGTCGCGGGCCTCGTCCAAGATCGCGGCGTCGACAGGCTCGGTGCACAGCACGAGCGCGGTCGGGCCAGCGCCGGAGAGGTAGGCGGCGTAGCCACGGTTGCGCAGGCGGTTGACCCACTCCGCGGTCACAGGCAGCACGTCCGAGCGGTACGGCTGGTGCAGGCGGTCGCGAGTGCCCTCCCACAGAAGCTCCGGGTGGTGCTGGATGGCCACCGTCATCACCGCGGTACGCGAGACGTTGAATCGCGCATCGGTGTGGGTGACGTGGCTGGGCAACACCTTGCGCACCGCGTTCGTCGAGGCGTGGAAGTCCGGCACGAGCGCGTAGGCGCGGATGCGCGGGTCCACCGGCACGCCCACGGCGCGGTACTCCGGCAGCGAGCGGCCGTCGACGGGGATCTCGGTCCAGGACACCACGGCGTTGCCGAGCACGGAGGCGCCCGCGTTATCCGGGTGGCCCTCGAACTCACTGGACAGCTGGACGACTTCCTCGGTGCTCAAGGGGCTGCCGGCGAGCGTGTTCGCGGCCACCACGCCGGCGACCGCGGCGGCAGCCGAGGAGCCGAGCCCGCGCGACTGCGGGATGTTGTTCGTGCACGTCACCTTCAGGCCGGGGGCCTGAACGTCGGCGGCTTTCAGCCCCGAGCGGATCGCCTTGACCACCAGGTGAGAGTTGTCGCGCGGCAAGTCCTCCGCACCCTCGCCGAAGATGTACACCTCAAGGCCGGAGGCGATGACCTCCACCTCGACGGTGTCGTAGATGCTCAGCGCGATGCCGAGCGTGTCAAAACCCGGGCCCAGGTTCGCCGAGGAACCGGGAACAGTGACCGTGGCTTTGAGCCCGACTTGTAGATCCGTAGGCATGTGCAACCCTTCCCTATTTATGCGATTTAGGCGTCGAGGCGGATGACCGAGTTGACCGACTTGACCGCGTCGTGGCCCTCCAGGCGCTCGACGATCGCGCGCAGGTCGCGCTCGAGCGCCCTGTGGGTGACCACGATGAGGTGGGCCTCGTCACCGGACTCCTCCTGGCGCACGGCGGAGAGCGACACGCCGTCGTCGGCGAAGTTGCGGGCCAGGTCAGCCAGCACGCCGACGCGGTCGTCGACCGTCATGTTCACGTGGTAGCGGGTGGGCACCTCGTCGAAGCCCACGACCTCGTAGTTGGCGTAGGGGTTCTCCGCCGGGGCGCGGCCACCGTGGACCTTGTTGCGGGCAGCACCGACCAGGTCGCCCAGCACGGCAGAGGCGGTCGGCGCGCCGCCGGCGCCGTTGCCGTAGAACATGAGCCGGCCCGCAGCCTCCGCCTCGACGAAGATGGCGTTGTAGGACTTGTCCACCGTGGCCAGCGGGTGCTCGTTGGGCACCAGGGTCGGGTGGACGCGCGCGTTGACGGCGGTGGTGTTGCCGTTGTCGTCGTACAGCCGCTCGCAGATGGCCAAAAGTTTGATGGTCTGGTTAGACTTCTTCGCCGCGGCGATGTCTTCTGCGGTGATCTTGGTGATGCCCTCGCAGTAGACGTCGTCGAAGGTCACGCGGGTGTGGAAGCCCATCGACGCAAGAATCGCCGCCTTGGAAGCCGCGTCGTGGCCCTCCACGTCAGCGGTCGGGTCGGCCTCGGCGTAGCCCAGGCGCGTCGCCTCGGCGAGCGCGTCCTCGTAGCTCGCCCCGGTGGAGGCCATAGCGTCGAGGATGAAATTCGTGGTGCCGTTGACAATGCCAGAGATGCGCTGGACCTGGTCGCCCGCCAGGGAACGGCGCAGCATGCCCACGACCGGGATGGCGGCGGCCACGGCGGCCTCGTAGTAGAGGTCAACCCCGGCCTCGTTGGCCGCGTCGGCCAGCTCGGAGCCGTGCGCGGCCACCAGAGCCTTATTCGCGGTAACCACCGACTTGCCCGCCTGCAGCGCGGAAAGCACGAGCTTGCGCGGGTAGTCGATGCCGCCGATCACCTCGACGACCACGTCGACGTCCTCGCGGTTGATCAGCTCGGTCGCGTCGTCGGTAAGGTAAATACCCTGCACCTCGGGGGCGTCCTTGTGCTTTTCCACGTTGGACACGGCCACACCGCGGACCTCAAGCGGGCCACCGATGCGGTGCTCGAGGTTGTCAGAAAACTCCTGGATCAGGCGCAGCACCTCGGTACCCACGGTGCCCTTTCCCAGAATGGCAACGCCCACGGCTTGCCCAATTCCCTTGCCCGGGTAATTCCCGTTGCGGCTTTCGGCGCTTGCGACAGTCATGCGTGTTCCTTTTCCTATCTGATGCGTGTGAGCCGGCTTCCCCGGCGCGTACCCGGCTCAGTGTACCGCTTAGTCTATTTCTGCGTAGTTCGCGCCCGTTTTAATATTCGCGGGCCAAAATGTCCTCGACCGTCTCCCGGCGGACCATGGGGTAAATCTCCCCGTCGCGCACTGCGACAACCGCCGGTCGGCCGAAAGAGTTGTAGTTCGAGCTCATGGAGTAGCAGTACGCCCCCGTCGCCGCGAGCGCGATCAGATCGTCGGCGGCAATGTCGTCGGGCCAGCTGCCGTCCTCGACCAGGATGTCGCCGGACTCGCAGTGCGAGCCCACCAGGCGCGTTTGCACCGGGGTGCCGTGGGTCAGGCGGTTGGCCACGCGGGCGTCGTAAAGCGAGGCGTAGAGCGCAGGTCGGATGTTATCGCTCATCCCGCCGTCGACCGCGATGTAGCGGCGCGTGGAGGTGTACGAGGTGTGGACGTCTTTGACCACGCCCACCCGATACAGCGTCACCGTCGACGGGCCCGCGATCGCGCGGCCCGGCTCGACCACGACGGTCGGCGCTGCGATGCCAAGATCATCGGCAACCTCTTGGACCTCACGCAGCAGGTCGCGGGCGACCGCGGCGACGTCGAGGGGCGCCTCGTCGTCGGTGTACGCGATGCCGTAGCCGCCGCCCAAGTCCAGGTACTGCAGCGCGACGTGCTGCTCCTTCCAAATCTGGGCGTACAGGCCCAGTACGCGCTCGGCGGCGAGCTTGAAACCCTCAGCGTCGAAGACCTGGGAGCCAACGTGGCAGTGCAGCCCTGTCAACTCCAGGTGCGGGGATGCAATCGCGGCGACGGCCGCCTCGTAGGCGGTGCCGGAGGCCAGAGAGAGTCCGAACTTCTGGTCCTCGTGGCTGGTAGCGATGAACTCGTGGGTGTGCGCGTCCACACCCGGCTTCGCCCGCACGAACACGTCCTGGACTTGACCAGCCTCTTTGGCTAAGGCCTCGAGCTCGGTGAGTTCCTGGCGCGAGTCGATGACCACATGGCCCACCTTGGACTCTAGGCACAGGCGCAAGAAGCTCTCGGACTTGTTATTGCCGTGCACGGTGATGCGCTCCGGCGGGAAGTCCGCGGCCAGCGCGATACGCAGCTCGTTCTCGCTCGCGACGTCCAGCGCCAGGCCTTCCTCGTCCACCCAGCGTGCGATGTGGCGGGTCAAAAACGCCTTGGAGGCGTAGTGGACATTGCGCGGCGAGCCGAAGGCCTCTGCCATGTCGCGGCAGCGGGAGCGGAAATCGTCCTCGTCGACCACCATCACTGGCGTGCCGTACTGCGCGGCGATTTCAGGCAGCGCGACGCCGGCGATGGTGATCACGCCGTCATCCGTGCGCGCGGCGTTGCGCGGCCACACATGGGCGGGAAGCTGGTTAAACAGTGCAGTTTCTGGAGTGTGCATAGAGTGAAGAACCCCTCCTTGGGAGAAAACTACATCCGCTCCGGGGCCGACACCCCGACCATGGAAAGGGCGTTGGCGAGCACCTGTCGGGTGGCCATCGCCAGCGCGAAGCGCGCGCGGTGGATCGGCGCGACCTCCTCGTCAGCCTTCGGCAGCACCTGGCAGGAGTCGTAGAACTTGTGGAAGGCGCTGGCCAGCTCCTCTGCGTAGCGGGCGACGCGGTGCGGCTCGCGCAGCTCGGCGGCGGCCTTGACCACGGCCGGGAACTCGCCGAGCGTGCGGATCAGGTCGCCCTCCTTTTCGTGCTCAAGCAGGGAGTAGTCCACACCCTCGAATTCGGCGCTGTCCAGGCCCACGGTCTCGGCGTTGCGCGCCAGCGAGCACAGGCGTGCGTGCCCGTACTGCACGTAGTAGACAGGGTTGTCACTCGACTGCTTGGTCCACAGGTCCAGGTCGATATCCAGGCTGGAATCCACCGAGGAGCGCACGAGCGAGTAGCGCGCTCCGTCGACGCCGATCGCATCCACCAGGTCGTCGAGGGTGATGATCGTGCCGGCGCGCTTCGACATCTTCACCGGCTTGCCCTCGCGCACCAGGTTGACCATCTGGCCGATGAGCACCTCGACCGCTTGCGGGTCGTAGCCCAGCGCCTGTGCGGAAGCGCGCAGACGCGCGATGTAGCCGTGGTGATCCGCACCCAGCATGTAGATGGCCAGGTTGTGGCCGCGGTCGAACTTGTCGGCCACATACGCGATGTCACCGGCAATGTAGGCCGCATTGCCGTCAGACTTGAGCACCACGCGGTCCTTGTCGTCGCCAAAGTCGCTCGAGCGCAGCCACCAGGCACCCTCGGACTCGTAGAGGTTGCCGTTGTCCTTCAGCGTCTGGATCGCTGCATCCACCGCGCCCGATTCGAACAGGGAGTTCTCGTGGAAGAAGACGTCGAAATCCACGCCGAACTCGTGCAACGACTGCTTGATCTGCGCAAACATCATCTCCACGCCGGCAGCGCGGAAGGTCTCCTGGACCTCCTCGTCGCTCCCCGCAAGCGCATCCGAATGCTTTTCGACGACCGCGCCCGCGATCTCCTTAATGTATTCCCCACCGTAGCCGTCCTCGGGAGTCGGCTCGCCCTTCGCCGCGGCCACCAGGGAGCGAGCGAAACGGTCGATCTGCCCGCCGTGGTCGTTGAAGTAGTACTCACGGGTCACTTCAGCGCCGGAGGCCTCCAGCACGCGCCCGAGCGAGTCGCCCACGGCCGCCCAGCGGGTGCCGCCCAGGTGGATCGGGCCGGTGGGGTTGGCCGAGACGAACTCGAGGTTGACCTTCTGCCCGTCGTAGCGCTTGGAGCCGCCGTAAGAAGTCCCGGCAGCGAGGATCTCGCCCACCAGCTGGCCCTGCGCGGCAGAGGCCAGGCGCAGGTTGAGGAAGCCGGGCCCGGCAACCTCGGCGGTGTCGATCGCCGCGTCGGCGGCGAGCGCGTCGGCGAGCCAGCCCGCCAGCTCGCGCGGGTTCGTGCCCGCCTTCTTGGCCACCTGCAACGCAACGTTGGTGGCGTAGTCCCCGTGCTCCGGGTTGCGCGGCCGCTCCACGGTCACGGTCTCCGGCACCACGGAGGCGTCGAGGTCGTGCGCGGTAAGTACGGAAACGGCTGCTTGCCTAATGAGCTGTGAAAGATCTGCTGGCGTCATGGGGAGCAAGTCTAATTCACCGCGCGTGCGCTCCCCCACCCACACTCGTCTGCCACCCCCGCCACGCTGATTTCCGCAGGTCAGATTCGCTACATCTGTGATGCACTTTGTCCGGGTTCTTCCTGCGAATACCGTTAACTACATGTCATAATACCTTTAGAATGACGGCGCATACACAGGCTGTACTCGTGTGCCTTTTCGCCATTCTTTTCTCCAACCAAGGACTGCAAATATGGATCAATTCCAAGTCTTCACTGACGCGATCGGCGGGAGCGTCGGCCTCTCGGCGCTCGTGTCCACGCTGCCCCTGTTGACCTTCTTCGTCATGCTGCTCGGCGTCAAAGCCAGCGCACACCTCTCTGGCCTCGTCGCCCTCGGCGCAGCAATTTTGGTGGCCGTCTTCGGCTTCAACATGCCAGTGGGGATGGCCATCTCCTCCGCGTTCCGCGGCGGCTTGTTCGGCCTCTTCCCCATTGTCTTTGTCATCCTCACCGCGATCTGGTTCTACCAAATCACGGTCGCCTCGGGCCGCTTCGAAGACCTGCGCCTGGTCTTTGACAAGATGGGGCACGGCGACGTGCGCATCCAGGCCATCCTCATCGCGTTCTGCTTCGGCGGCCTGCTTGAAGCCCTTGCCGGCTTCGGCGCACCGGTGGCCATTACCGCCACGATGATCCTCGCCCTCGGCATTACGCCGCTGAAGGCCGCGACGATCGTGCTCATCGCCAACACGGCACCCGTCGCGTTCGGCGCGGTCGGCATTCCGATTACCACCGCAGGTGAGGTCGGCGGCCGCACCGTGGAGCAGACCGAAAACATCGCCGCGATCATCGGTAACATGACGCCGCTGCTCGCGTTTTTCATCCCCTTCATCATCGCCGCCATCATCGACGGCAAGCGCGGCATGCGCGAGACCGCACCGGCGGCCTTCGTCGTCGGGCTGACCTTCGGCATTGCTAAGTGGGCAACGTCCCACTACTTCGCCTACCAGCTCACCGACGTCGTCGCGTGCATCGTCGCACTCGGCGCCGCCTTTGCGCTGCTGCGTTTCTGGCAGCCGAAGGGTGTCGCGGAGATGCGCGAGCGCCTCGAACTGTCTCCCCACACCGATACCGCGGAGCTTCCGGGCCACCGCGTGTGGATGGCGCTCATGCCCTACGCCGTCGTCGTGGTGATCTTCGGCGTGGCCAACCTGGGCAGCACCATCCCCGAGTGGCTCAACTCCTTCAAGCTCGAGTTCGCTTGGCCGGCTCTGCCGCAGGGCTCGCTTCTCGACGCCAGCGGCGCCGAAGTCAGCGCCGACTACTCCTTCGCCTACATCAACAACCCGGGCACGCTGCTGGTCATCTCTGGCCTGTTGGTGGCGCTGTTCTACATCATCTTCGACGAGAACGGCCGCTACACACTGACCTGGGGCCAGGTGGGCAAGGAGCTGACCGACACGATGTACCGCATGCGTTGGTCCGCAGCCACGATCTTCCTCGTGCTTGCGCTGGCCTACGTGATGAACTACTCGGGCCAGACCGTGACCATCGGCGAGTTCTTTGCCAACCTCGGCGGCTTCTTCGCCTTCACTGCCCCCATTTTGGGCTGGGTCGGCGTTGCCGTGACCGGCTCGGATACCTCTGCCAACGCCCTGTTCGGCAACCTGCAGGTCACCGCAGCCCAGCAGCTGAATCTCAACCCGGATCTCATGCTTGCGGCCAACACCACCGGTGGTGTCGTGGGCAAGATGATCTCGCCGCAGTCGCTCGCGATTGCCGCAACGGCGGTAGATATGGAGGGTAAGGAGTCCGAGATCTTCAAGCGGGTCGTCGGTTATTCCTTCGTCTTCTTGCTCGCCGTCTGCATCATGGTCTTCCTGCAGACCAACATTCTCAGCTTCATGGCACCGGTCGTAAACTAGTTAAGGTAGTGCCCGGTTGTCGGAGCAATCCGTCACTAGCAATTCACAATAAGGAGTCCACATTGCGAGTAGCACTGTTTTCTACTTGTATCGGCGACGCTCTTTTCCCTGACGCGCACAAGGCTTCCGCACTTGTGTTGTCCCGTCTCGGCTACGAGGTCGTATTCCCCGAAGGCCAGACGTGCTGCGGCCAGATGCATGTCAACACTGGCTACCAGAAGCAGGCCGTGCCCATCATCGAGTCCTACGTCGACGCCTTTGCCGACCCCTCCATCGATTACGTGGTGGCCCCGTCCGGTTCGTGCGCGGGTGCCGTGCGCGAACAGCACGTCTCTATCGCCGACCGTTACGGCAGCGCCGCGCTTGTCGACGGCGCGAAGCAGGCCGCCAAGAAAACCTACGAGCTCTCCGAGTTCATCATCGATGTCGCAGGCACCGAGGATGTCGGAGCGTTCTTCCCCCACCGCGTGACCTACCACGAGTCCTGCCACTCGCGCCGCTTCTTGGAGGTCGGCGAGCGCCCCTACAAGCTGCTGCGCGCAGTCGAAGGCCTCGAACTGGTGGAGCTGCCCAACCGCGAGGAATGCTGCGGATTCGGCGGCACTTTCGCACTGAAGATGTCCGAGGTTTCCGCGGCGATGGTCTCTGACAAGGCCCGCCACATCAAGGACACGAAGGCGGAGTACGTCACCGCCGGTGACTCTTCCTGCCTGATGAACATCGCTGGCGCCATGAGCCGCCAGCACACGGGTGTGCGTGCCCTGCACATGGCTGAAATCCTCGCCTCCACCAAGGCGAACCCGTGGACCCCTGAATCAGCCGCCTACTCGAAGGAGAGCATGCTGTGAAAGTCGCACTCGGTAAACCCCAAATGCCGCCCCACGCGAAGGGCCCGAACCATCTGCGTGGCAGCGAGAAGTTCCAAAAGGCTGCACACCACGAGCTCGACAACGTCACCAAGCGCCGCAACCTGAATTACGCCACCACTGCGATTCGCGTGAAGCGCCAGAACGTTGTCGACGAGCTGGATGACTGGCAGCAGCTGCGCAACGCCGGCTCCTCGATCAAGCAAGACGTCGGCGCGCGGATGCCCGAGCTGCTCGAGGAGTTCGAGCGCAACGTCACCGCCCGCGGTGGCCATGTCCACTGGGCGCGCGACGCGAAAGAGGCCAACGAGATCATCGCAGGACTCATCGAGGAGACCGGCGAGACCGACGTGGTCAAGATCAAGTCGATGGCCACCCAGGAAATCGCACTGAACGAGGAGCTGGAAAAGCGCGGCATCACCGCGCAGGAGACCGACCTGGCCGAGCTGATCGTGCAGCTGGGCGAGGACTTCCCCTCCCACATTCTGGTGCCGGCGATTCACCGCAACCGCTCCGAGATCCGCAATATCTTCGTCGACAAGATGCCGAACACGGACGAGTCGTTGACCACCGACCCGGCCGAGCTAGCCGAGGCTGCCCGCCAGTACCTGCGCGAGCAGTTCATGAAGGCGAAGGTGGCCATCTCGGGCGTGAACTTCGGTGTCGCGGAGACCGGCACGGTGTCCATCGTGGAATCCGAGGGCAACGGGCGCATGTGCCTGACCATGCCGGAGACCCTGATTTCTGTCATGGGCATTGAGAAGCTGCTGCCCACCTTCCAGGACCTGGAGGTCTTCCTGCAGCTGCTGCCGCGCTCCTCCACCGGTGAGCGCATGAACCCGTACACCTCCCTGTGGTCCGGTGTCACCGAGGGCGATGGCCCACAGAACTTCCACATCGTCCTGCTGGATAACGGCCGTACCGCCGCACTGTCGAACGAGATCGGCCGCGAAGCGCTCAAGTGCATTCGCTGCTCGGCCTGTCTGAACGTATGCCCGGTCTACGAGCGCGCCGGCGGCCACTCCTACGGTTCGACCTACCCGGGCCCGATCGGTGCGATCCTCACCCCGCAGCTGACGGGCATGGAGGACCTCAACGACCCGAACTCCTCG
This sequence comes from Corynebacterium sp. p3-SID1056, assembly GCF_025152525.1. Lineage (GTDB taxonomy): Bacteria > Actinomycetota > Actinomycetes > Mycobacteriales > Mycobacteriaceae > Corynebacterium. Next base: position 38,480 of record NZ_JALXXL010000004.1, on the reverse strand, counting down.
CTGCCGTACGCCTCTTCGCTGTGCGGGCGCTGCAACGAGGTGTGCCCGGTGAAGATCCCGATCACCGACATCCTGTTGGAGATGCGCCACCAGAAGGTGGAGCAGCACAACCCGCCGCTCGAATCCAAGGCCTTCGGCCTGATCGCCATGATGTGGGGCAAGCCGAAGCTCTGGGACAAGGCAGTGCGCATGGTCGCGCTCGGCCGCGTACTTGGCGGCTTCAAGGGCGAGATCTCCTCGATGCCTGCGCCGATCAATGGCTGGACCGACTACCGCGACGTTGCAGTCCCGCCGAAGAAGTCCTTCCGCCAGTGGTGGGAGACGGATGAAGCGCGCGACCTGCTCGCCGCAGAGCGCAAGCGCGGCGTACCCGGCCGCGATTCCGAGGCCAACAAGACCGACTTTGTCGACCCAAACACCGGAGAGGATAAGTAATCATGGCAGCCAATGTTTCCTCCCGTAACGCGGACGCGAAGAAGGAGATCCTGACCCGCATCCGCAATGCGCAGAAGCTCTCCAACGCGCCCGCCTACGTCGAGCCGGTCCGCGAGTACAACACCTCCTCGGACCACACCCCTGAGCAACTGCGCGAGATCCTCGTCGATCGCCTGCTGGACTACAAGGCCACCGTGGTGGAGACCTCCGAGGCGGATCTGGCAAGCAACATTGCCAAGATCCTCGCCGAGCGCGGCGCCAAGGACATCGTCTACGCCCCCGGTCTGGACGAGTCGCTCTTCGCCGAGTTCGACGGCTCCTCCCGCGCCGATGACCCGGCCGCAGACCCGCGCGAGCTTGGCGACGTCGGTGCCGTCGTCACCGACTCCAAGGTGACCTCCGCCCAGACGGGCTCAATCGTGCTCGAGTCCGGTGATGTGTGCGGCCGCCGCGCGCTGTCGCTCGTGCCCGATCGCCACGTGGTGATCGTGCGCCCGGATTCCCTGGTCTACGGCGTGCCTGAGATGATCAGCCGCATCGATCCGGAGAAGCCGGCCACCATGATTTCCGGTGGTTCCGCGACCTCCGACATCGAGCTGGTCCGCGTCGAGGGCGTGCACGGCCCCCGCGATTTGATCGTGATGGTCGTCCACTAATACTGCACACACAAAGTGGCCGGTACCGAGTTTGGTACCGGCCACTTTGCTGTCATTGTTTCCCGTGTCACGCCTCCTCAAAGGCGCACAATCATCATGCGATACCAGCCCTGCAAATCCGTGAAAACTCCCTGGCCCAACCCATGGATGTGTCTAGGAACTCCCGGACTCCCCCGCGCCACGCTCGCTTCTCGACGCCACCTACACACCGATTAACTCCCCACCACCGGCGGGTGCTACGCTCTATCCTGTTGTCTTCACATGCGGACACTTCCGCGGAAGAAGTGCAACGATGTCTCCGTAGCTCAGTGGATTAGAGCATCGGTTTCCGGTACCGAAGGTCGCAGGTTCGAGTCCTGTCGGGGACACTGTCGGGGACACTGTCGGGGACACTGTCGGGGACACTGTTGTCATCAGTCGCGACATAGTTGACAACTCAGTCGCGACATGGTGGACAAACCGGTGCCTCGGTTTTTGTTTCTCCGAGGTGCCGGTTTTGTTTTAGGCCAGTGGGGGGTGGCCTTTTCGCCAGGATGGTTTTTGGGGTAACTGCGGGGTGTGTCATGTAGTGCTCGGTGCAGGTTTCGCTGACGCTTGCGCGGGATGCGATCATGCGCCGGTGGCGGGGCCTCAGGCGCTCGCCATGTGTCGAATCGTGCGCTGCAAGCTGCTAAGGCCGCCTGGTGTCTTGCCTGACTGATCCCCGACTGGCTTTGCGCCACGCGGTGGCTGGTTGGTGTCAACTATGTCGCGACATACACGACAAACCGGTGCCTCGATTTTTGTTTCCCGAGACATCGGTTCTGTTTAAGATCTTCAAAAACCTCCGCGTCATTCCTGTACCCACAATGTAAAAAGCTCGAGCCAAACTCTAAGTGGAGGAATGAAACGAATTGATCCGCAGTATGCCGCCGATAAGGGATAATATCTAACTTAGACATATTCAACAGATTCGCCCATGCGTTCGATTCTTCATGAAGTGAATGTCAGCTAGCCACTATATAGTCGGCAGTCAGTGACCAAAGGAGGTGAGCATGAACCACAAAGCAGTATCTAACGATTTGAGCTTGGATTTAAAGTTGAATGGAGATCTTAACTCTATCGACGCCACGACCGTAATAAGAGGCTTAGATCTTTTGCGGAAGCTGGTCGCAGGTCTCAGCCCAGAGGGTTCTCCAATCAAAATGGGGAAACTGGAAGAAGGAAGCTCGGTCACCGGAGTCCTAGTTTCCGGCCACCTCTCCGCTCGTATATCGACTGGCATAGAGCACATCCGCTCACAGAGGACAATGCCATCTGGCTGGACCTCTAGAGAGGCTAAGATTGTCCGCGATTTGGCACAACTGTCGAAACGCGCTGGGGTGGAATCAGTTGAACTATTACAATCGAATCAATCGACAAGAACCCCTCTAGATCCGGAGTTGATTTCTGCGGTGAATGAGACGCTTGACAGAACCGCCATCACCATCGGCTCTGTCATTGGCGAGCTATACAGTTACCACGTAACCCAGAGAGGTTTGGTTGCAAAGTTGCGGGAGTCGTTATCCGGCAACGAAGTCAAGGTTAATTTCAAGGAAGATCTAGACGAAGAGGTCCGTAGCCACTTGCGACAAGAGGTCGAGATCTCTGGAATCCTAACTCGGCATCCAGAATCTCACCGAGCGGAAGAAATCGACGCGAAATCAGTTGAGTCGCTTAATCGCCCAGCCCATAAGATCAACCCCAGGGGAATTTGGCGGGACCTCGCCAACGAAGGTGCCACAACCGAGAGCATGATGGCTGCAATACGCGTCGAAGGCTACGACGAAGTGAACTGGAAACGAAAGTAAGAGATGCTGTCAAACAAACCCGTCTTACGCGTCGCTGTCGACACTAACTTACTGGTGAGCATTTTTCTGGATCAGGATGACGATTTGAACGATCGCACACAGGCAGTTCTAAACAGCCCTGATGTTCAATTAGTTCTCCCCACTTTTGTAGGTATCGAAACCGTCGGGACCCCCTCCATGCGTAACGGATCTAACATAGCTCCTGTAAGCAACCGTTACATCGACTCGGCTAAAGAGTATTTCGATAGCTGCGGTGCACTCTGGGTTGAAGTGAACCGAAGAGTGATGTTGCGGGCTCAGGACTATTGCAATCGCTATCTACTGAAGCCACCAGATGCAACAATCCTGGCTTCGGCTGTTGAAGCAGAGTGCGATTTCTTGTACACCCACGACGCCCAACTCATAAAGAATGCTCAAGGGATAGACCACATTACTGTTGCAGAGCCTCCACCACTACCGCCACCAGAACCAGTACAAACTCGGATTGACCTCTGCTAGAACAAACCACGCACACCCCAGGCAGCCCACAATGATGATCAAGTTGCCAGCGGAGGAGCCTTTCCCGTGATCGCATCACCGTGCAAGCGGCAGCCGCGACGGGTGTCCCACCACTATCCCCCGAGGTGCCCTCTACCCACAAAATCGCCGCACGCTCTTTTGTGTGCCACGAGCTAGTGATCACTTAAGGCAGCGTCAAGAAAGTGGAGGTCACCATACAGGCCGTAACAAGTGCGTCACAGCGGCAGCAGCACGAACCCCTAACACGGCGAATTAACGGATATTGTGTAATTGAGGGTGGTGGCAATCGGTCGTTAACCGGGCTGGATGTAGCTTCGAACTCCATTTAACTGGTCAGTCATGAGGATCCGTGAAGCCCCGGGGAAACTTTTCAAATTCCCAACAAACGGATCCTTTACCTGCACGAATCGCAAGGCTTGCAGGTCTGCTTCGTCTTTATCTTTAGATGCACGAGTCTGCGTGCCGCGGACTCATGGCTACTCGTCCAACTCCCCCATCTCCTTCGCCGCCGCCATGAGTTCCGCCAACGCACCGATGACCCCGCGCAGCACGTCACGGTCGCTCGAAAGCAGCGCGTCGCGCTGCTTGCGCTCCTCGATACCGGAGAAAATCGCCCGCGTCGCCTCACCCTGGAACTTTTTGGACCGCTTCAACTGTTCCTTGTTGTTGGTCCGTCCCAGTTTTCGGGCCTCCGTCTGCTCCGACAACGTGCCCCACGCCGCGACAATCATCTGCGCAGTCTCGCCAGAGGTCACATCGACACCGGCCAACGAAAAGATGTCGTTGACCTTCTCCACCGCCTCGTCGAACGCCGCACGCAGCGGGGTCGAGTCCCCACCGAGTGCGACCTCGAACGTCGGTACTTTCAACGCCTCGCCGCCGCCCTCGGTAAGCGAACGGTCAACCTCCGTCTCGCCCTGGGTAATCGCCACACCGGCGAGCGAGATTCCGGTGATGAAGTCCTCGTCCTCGTCGTCGTGTTCGGATAAGTGGAGATTGCGCTCCAACACCGCCGCGAGCATGGCGCGCTTGGATACCTCCGCGTCGGCGTACGCGACAATCTGGCTTAGGAACTCGTAGGCGTGCCGGTACTTCTCCGCGTTGGCCTTGAAGTCCCGCGCGGCCTCACGTCCCTCCTTTCCGGAGTCGCGCCGCGTGCGCCATCGTTTGATGATGTCACCGGCGGCACCGCGCAACGCCTCCGAATCAGACCCCGCCATGTACGCCTGGGCGACCTTCTCCATCTCGTCGGGCGTGTAGAACCCGGCGGTGTCGAGTTCGTCCCCAAGCGTGTGAAGGGAGTTCGGGTCGATGTCGGTGTCAATCTCCGCGCCCTCGTAGTAGCGCCGGAAGTCCTTGACGATTAAGTCCGGGTCGTTGACAAAATCAACCACCATCGGCGTGGGTTTACCAGGGAAAATGCGGTTGAGACGTGAAAGCGTTTGCACGGTGGTGACACCGGAGAGTTGCTTGTCCACGTACATCGCGCACAGCCTCGGCTCGTTGAAACCGGTCTGGAACTTATTCGCCACAATGATGACGCGGTAGTCGAAATCATCGTTCTTAAACGCCTGCTCAACGTCCGAGACCCCGTTGAGTTGGACCTCGGTGACCGGTTCGGAATCCTCGTCGACGCGCACCGCGTCAGAGAACGCCACCAGCGAGCGGAAGTCGTATCCCCGGGCCGCGATGTACTTGTTCATCTCGTCGGACCACCGCACCGCGGCCTTGCGCGAGGAGGTCACGACCATCGCGCGGGCCTCCCCGCCGAGATGGTGCGCAACATTGCGGCGGAAGTGCTCGATGACCACCTCCACCTTTTGCGCAATCGAGGTTGGGTGGAGCCGGACGAAGCGCACCATGTCGGTCACTGCTGCCGACTGGTCCACCTCCTCGGTTCGTCCCAACTCGTCGCGCACCTCGGCCCACATCTGGTAGGTCGAGTAGTTGCCGAGCACGTCGAGAATGAACCCCTCCTGAATGGCCTGCCCCATCGGGTAGGTATCGAACGCCACGTAATGCCCGTCCGGGGTTTCGGTACCGAACAGGCGCAGCGTCTTGCCCTTGGGGGTGGCCGTGAGCGCGATGAACGTGAGGTTCGCCGCGACCGCTATGGCCTCCTGCCGCAGTTCCAAAAGGTCGTCGGCTGTGTACTCCTCGTCCTCGTCAAGTTCGACGTCCGTGAGCAGTTCGCGCAGCGCGGACGCGCTCGACCCGGTCTGGGAGGAGTGGGCCTCGTCTGCAATAACGCACCACCGACGCCCAGCGAGTTCGTCGGTTTCGTCGAGCAGTTTCAGCACATGCGGGAACGTCTGCAACGTGCAGGTAACGATGTGGTCGCCGTCCTCAATGGCCTTGCGCAGTTGCGGTGACTTGGCCCCGGAGTTCTCGCCGACCGAGACCACCAGCCCCAGCGAGGCGTCCATCATCTGCATGTCCTGGCGGATATTGGTATCGAGCGCCGTGCGGTCGGTAATCACGATGACCGAGTCAAACGTTTTCTCGCCGTCGGGTCCCACATGCCGGATAAGTCGGTGAGCGAGCCACGCGATGGTTTTGGTCTTGCCGGAGCCCGCGGAGTGCTCGATAAGGTAACGCCCACCGGGTCCCCGCTGCGTCACGTCCCTGGTGACGCGCTCGACAGCGCGGAGTTGGTGGTATCGCGGGAAGATGAGTTTGCCGCCAGGCGTTCCCCGCTTCGGTGTTGCGTCAGGCTCCCACACGGCAAAGTCGCGCAAAATGCGCAGGAAGGCTTCGCGCTCCAGCACGTCCTCCCACAGGTAGGAGGTCTCCGACTTGCCCGGAATCGGCGGGTTTCCCGCGCCGCCGTCGACGCCGCGGTTGAACGGCAGGAAGTAGGTGTCTGCGCCCTTGAGTGCGGTGGTCATGTAGACTTCCGCGTTGGAGACGGCGAAGTGGACCAGGCACCGCCCCGGTAGCAGGAGACGGCGCGCGGTGCTGGGGATACGGTCCTCGCGGTACTGCTTGCGCGCCTGGGCGACCGACTGGGTGTGGTCGGTTTTCAGTTCCATCGTGACGACCGGGATACCGTTGACCGTGAGCACGAGGTCGACGGTCTCGTTCGTCTTTGGGTCGAAGTGAACCTGGCGGAGCACACGCAGGATATTCTTCTCGGCTCGTTCAGTCGCTGTTTTCACCAGCGGGTTCGCCGGTGGGAACGCCACCATTGGGCCGAAGGACGCGGAGCGCGCTCCCACCTGGGCGTACTTGAGGCCCTCGCGCAGGGTGCCGAGCAGCCCGCCAAGGGTTCGTCCCGTCTGCGGGTCCTTGCGAGTCCTCGTTTCGAGGCGGTCTGCGATGTACTCCAGGAGTTTGCGCTCGGCTACCTGGCGGCTGGGTTCGGTCGCGTCCGCCGGGACTGCCTTTTCATACTCGTCCGGGTACTGGGTGGACAGCCATTCCAGGACGTCGGCTGGGTAGAGCGCAAGCCTGCGGTCCCACCCGTCGTCCTTCTTGTCCTCCTCGAAAGTCCATCCGCGCTCGGAAAGCGCGTTGCAGATGGCGGTTTCGTGCGCGTGTTCGCTGGTGATACTTGGCTTAACCATTGTTGGTCTCCTGGGTGGTGGGGACGTCGATTTGGCCGGTCACGGCGGCAGCAATGACGGCGGTGCGGCGCTCGGCGAGCAGGTCGCGCAGTTCGGTGATGTCGGCGAGCATGGCGTCAATCTCGGCGGTCTCGCGGTCAATCTCGTCGGCAATGCGGAGTTGTTCTTCGAGCGGAGGAAGTGGAAGTTCTAGGTCGGCCAGCATGTGCATACGGAGGGACGCAACGGTAGAACTCGCGCCCCCGTAAAGCACCGTGTCGGGAAAAATCCGGGTAAATGCCTCAAAGAAATAGCGCGGATTGACACCTCTAAAGTTGGTAAGTGCATAGACACGCTGATGGACTTTCATCCTCCCCTCTGCATAGTGGAATACCTTTCCCACACCCGCACCGTCCCCGGCGGTGAGCACGGCTGGCCCCTCTATGTCCCAACCGGACGAACGTAAAATGTTGTTCGACCTTACGTAGAAGGGATACTCACCGTCCTCCGTTGCGTCCTGGGTGTCGCCGTAACCAGTACCGATGCCACAAAGGAACTTCACTCGAACGTTAGGTACAGCGACCCCGAGGTTTCTTGCCCGATTCAATGCGCGGGAGAACCCCGCGTTTCGCCGCTCCGTGAGCAGCGCCTCCATCTCGTCCAGGTCGGCGCTCATGGCGTCGATTTCGGCGGTCTCGCGGTCGAGGTAGTCCGCAATGGCGCGCTGGGTTTCGAGCGGTGGCAGCGGTAGGTCTAGAAGGGAGAACCGGTCAAAACTAATTCTCTGTCCCACCCGAATCTCGGTTGTCAAGAGACTTAGGTTTTGAATAACATCGCGCGACTTCATTAAATGACCCAAGTAATCCGGTGAGTACAACGGACTTGGTCGCAGAACACGGTAGTCACCGCTTACCTTTCCTGCTACCGGGCTTCGTTCCAACCCGGACAGGTGACTCGCCATACTGATGATGAAGTCGTCGGGTTCGACGTGCTTCATATTGGCGGCAGACTTTGTGTTCTTCACGAGTTGATGACCGGTAATATCCCGGTACTCGTCCTGCGTCACGACGCCGTAGTTTTGCGACGGGGTGAGATGTGGGTCGTCTGGTCTGGCGAGTTCCTTTGACTCGGAAAATCCGACCCCGGCTGGAATTACACCCCAACTAGACGGGACACGTCCCGCCCAGGTTCGATAACTGGTGATCACTCCCGCACCTCCGCAAACTTCTCGGCCAGACGCCCCATCACCACAGACACATCAGCGTCAATCTCCTCCAACGGACGAACCGGCTCCGGGGTGTAGAACACCCGCTTAAACGGAATCTCGTAGCCGACCTTCGCCGCGGCCTCGTCCCAGGTCACATCGGGTGCGAATGGGAGGACCTCGCGCGCCATGTGCTCGTCGACGTCTTCGGTCAGCGGGATACGCTCGGTCATCGTAAACGCCGGGTCAAGCACCGGGCTGCCCTTGCGGTCCACCGCGGGTTCCGCGGTCTCGTCCGGCACACCGACGGCCTTTAACGCGGCGTCGATAACACCGGCGGGCATTTTCACCCCGTAGGTTTTCGCAGCCACCTTCATCGCCTCTGGCAAGTCGTTAAACGCCACGCTCTTCACGTCGTCCAGGACGTCGGCGTGCTCCGGGACTGCGGACTTGTGCGCGAGCACCGTCGCCACCGTCTCCGGGGTGACCTCGACGCGCAGCCGGGCCTGCTTGGTCACCTTCACGTCCCTGAAACCCAGGTCGTTCGGCGCGAGCACCCTCGACATCGCGGAGTCCTCGAACGCCGCGTACGCCCGGAGTACCTGCTTACGGTCGGGCTCCTTCATCTCGCGGCGCTTATCGCCCAGGCCCTTGTCCGGGACAGACCAACACTCGGAGGCGTCGATTAACTGCACAAAGCCCTTGCGATGCTCCTCCTTGTTCGTGTCGAGAATCCAGACGTAGGTGCTAATCCCGGTGCCGTAGAACATGTTGGTGGGGAGTTGAATAATCGCGTCTACCAGGTCGTTTTCGAGTAGCCACGCGCGAATCTGGTCGGGGCCGGAGCCGGGCCCGCCGGTGAACAAGGGCGACCCGTTGGAGACCACGGCGCCGCGGCCGCCAGACCCATTTTCGCCCGCGGGCATGAGTTTCGCCGCGACGTGAGACAGGAACAGCATTTGGCCGTCGTCCTTGCTCGGCAGGCCGTGGCTAAAGCGCGAGCCGGGCACCTTGGCCTGCTCTTTCACCGACTTCTGCTGCACCTCCCAGTCCGAGCCGAACGGAGGGTTGGACAAGATGTACTCGAACTGCTCGCCCTCGTAGAGGTCGGTCAGCAGCGTATCGCCGTGGCGGATGGCGTCCGGCTCACCGCCCTGGATAAGCAGGTCCGCCTTGCCAATCGCATACCCGGTCGGCATAAGTTCCTGGCCCGCGAGCACAACCTCGATGTCGGGGTTGAGTTCTTTCAGCGCACGCTCGGCGACGAGCAACATGCCGCCGGTACCCGCCGTGGGGTCGTAGACGGTACGCGAGGCGCCGTCGGAGGTCAGCCCCACGTCATCGGAGGCGAACAAGATGTCCACCATGAGACGGATAGCGTCACGCGGGGTGTAGAAAGCGCCCGCTGCCTTCCCCTTCGTGTTGAACGCCTTATACATGACGTGCTCGAACAGGTCGCCCATCTGGGCGTCGGGCAGCGCCTCCATGCTCATGTCGATGGTCGAAAAGTGCTTCACGACCGGCCACAGACGGTTCGCGGTGTCGAGCGTTTTCATCTTCACCGCGAAATCAAAGGCGTCCCAGACGTCGCGCACGGAGGCCGAAAAAGCGCCGACATAGTCCATGAGTGCCTCGTAGACGTGGTCGTCGGTTTTCGCAATGGTGGTCAAGTCGAGCCGCGAGGAGCTATAGAAGGACAGACCGAATCGGTTCTGCACCTCCCAGTCAATCATCTCGTCGCTCACGCCCTCCTCTTTCAGACCCCAGACGAGGTCGAGGACCTCGTCTTTTGTCGGCGCGAGGATACATTCGAGACGGCGCAGCACCGTCATCGGCAAGATGTAGTCGCCGTAGTCCTCCGGTTCGACAATGGACCGCAAGAATCGGTCTGCGGTGTTCCACACGACGGATTGATTGAGTTCCGCTGTGCTCATGCGGGTGTGCCTCCTTGTAGGCAGGTAAAGCGTGATGTATCCACGGTAAACGGCACGGGAGCAAAAGTTCCCGGGACACGCGTAAGTCGGAGTTGCCCAGGAGGCCATTGCCCTTATCCGCCAAAGGGAAAGATCGACATCGGGATCACCTACGCCCCGCCTGAAGCCCCACGGCGCGTAAGTTCGCTGAGCTTTGCAAGACGGTCCCCTTCCGCATCAACGCGGGGATCTGCAAACGAAGAGGAATGCATGCACGCGGAGGCTTTCCCACCGTCTCTCGGCTGAGTGACCACATGTGCTTGCCCACCGTCGACGGTTACAGACACGGTCCGTCCATCCGCGCCAATGAGCGGCTCAGATCCCCTCGTAACCTCTCGGGCAAATGGCGACAAGCCACTTATGGACGAAGGCCACGAAGAATGGATGGGGACCGCTCGTGGCTTTGTACAACGCCTAGAAAACTCGTCCTGAAGCTCCCGGAATTGCGCAGCTAATTCGAAGAGCAGTGCCAACCAACCCCACAAGGTGTAAGTATTAGCTGACTAATTATTCCTCGGAACTGAGCTGGTCCGGGAACCACTCCAGAACTTGGGCAAAGCGCTCGCGCCCACGCGGGATGACGTTGAGCGAGACAATGCCTGCCTGATTGAGACAGTCCTGACCAATCGCCTCGACATGATCGAAGAAGACGCCGTCATCCGAGAAATCGACCGTCGCGTCAACCGGAATAAATCTCGACACGGGCAGTGGGGGGAAGGTAGCGAACTCATGCGGCCTGTGCAGGCGCAGCGGCTCACTACATTCCCACTCAATCCCGACCCTCAGATCATATGCGCCACTGCCATTTCGTTTACTCATGCCGCGGGTGGCGAGCATAAAGTCGGCCACGAACGCCTCGATAAAGAACGCAGCAATCGCCACTCCATTTTCCTCTGTCACCGGCAGTCTCACCAATGCGGATACCGAGCCGTCATCGTGGAAACCTAGGTACGACTCCGGACGCTTCGTTTCGTCCGCCAATGAGACGTACCGCCAGCTACGAAACCCTCGGCGTGGATAGGTGTTTTGGAAGTATGCACCAAACGGAGTCTCGGGGCGAGAGTAGTCCAATAGATTTTCCCGTTGATTCACCAGTCGGTTCATAAATTGGGTCACATTCCGGCTCTCCATAGAGTCCGTCACGGTCTCCGTGGCGGGCCGCGCGACGGCTACTGCCCAGTAACCATCTGATGCAGCCATGTCGTTGGTCCGTTCATAGAGGTCCAACAGCATCTCGCGCTGTTTTCGGGATGTTGCAAACCGCTGCTGGTAAAGACGGGCAATCTCCGACTCAGAAAGCCAGCCGGTGTCCGCCCCATGGCGAACCGGGACACGAAACTTCCTGTCCTTGTCAAAGAGCATGTGAGGAACTTGCTGACTTGTCGGAACTACGACCACTAGGGCTCTTGGGCCGTCCTCCGAACCGAGGGGAATGAGCTCAACGTTGTGGAGTGGGGGCGTGACATGGTTGTAGGCAACACGCTTGTACGCCTGGATGTAGTTGTCATCAACTTCGCCGATGTCGTAGCGATCGCCCGCCTGACTGTTATTGTCCGTCACACCGTAGACGAGCACGCCACCTCCATAATTGGCCATGGCCGCCAAGTCCTTCTTCACATCTGATTGGACGAGCGACTCCTTTGGGGGCAGCGAACGTTTGAAGTCCAGAGACTCGGACTCCGGGATGCTGTTCGTGACGGTTTGAGTAACCATCTCGTCAGTAATAGGACCTGCGGATAGACCCAGAGCTCGGTGGAGTGAAGTGAACATGTACCCCAGCGTAGCTACCGCTCTCGAAAAAATGAGCTCGATGTGTTTGGCCGACTCCATACCGCGACAAGAAACTGCGAGAGTGTCTGATGGTTTGTGTATGGGTACCTCACCCGCATAAGGAGATGAGCCAGAATGCCTACTGTGGCACGTCTCGCGTGGTGCATCGTCGCCAAACAACCACTCGCAAAGCACATCCGTGTCATTCGTGCCACAATGCGGCAGTGTGAGGATCGAGAAGCAACGCTCCCGAAAACCGTCCAGTAATCCGAAGTACGCAACCTCCCCCTCCACCACCCACTACCGCGGCACGTCGCCGGCACGCACACAGGCGACGAGGTTCCGCAATAAGCAGCGAATCCCGATGATCCCAGCGTATTAGAGGTCTGCTACAGGAGTTCGTCGATAAGCGAGCGCACGCGAGTGTCAATGTCGTCGCGTACGAGGCGCATGCGCTGCATGCCTTCGACGCCGCGGAGCGACGGTTCGTCGGTGCGCCAGCGCTCCAGCGTGCCGCGGGCGTCGTCGGGTATTTCCACCTGCGCGTCTTCGCCGAGCACCACGACGCGATCAACGCTGCACAGCAGTTCCGGATCGATGGGTTTGGGCGTGCCGTGCGACATGTCGGCGCCAGCCTCTGCGATCGCCTCGACCGATTCCTGGTTCAGCGACGTGCCAGGTTTCGTGCCAGCGGAGTGGATGCCAATCCGGCTACCCGCATACTTCTCGGCGAGCGCCGCCGCCATCTGGGACTTTCCGCCGTTGCCGACGCACACAAACAAGACTGAGGGCTTCACAACGTCTCCTTAGGACAATCTGGGCAGGGTTGGGTCACCCGGGAACAATTTCGGGCCAATCCCCCGCATGAGGTAGACCAGGCCGACGAGGACGGGGATCTCGATAAGCGGCCCGATGGTGCCCGCCAGCGCCTGGGCGGAGGTGGCGCCGAAGGTGCCGATGGCCACTGCGATGGCCAACTCAAAGTTGTTACCAGCGGCCGTGAATGCCACTGAGGCCGACTGGGCGTAGTCCATACCGGACAGTTTGGCTACCACGAGCGCAACAATGAACATGCCGACGAAGTAGCACAGCAGCGGGATCGCCACCCGCGCCACCGTCCACGGCTGAGAGAGAATCTGGTCGCCTTGCAACGAGAAGAGCAGGACGATTGTGTACAGCAGACCGATCAGCGCGAGCGGAGAGATCCGGGGCAGGAAGGTGTTTTCGTACCAGTCGCGGCCCTTGGTGCGCTCGCCAATGATGCGAGACAGCAGCCCGGCCAACAGCGGGATGCCCAAAAAGACCAGCACGGAGGACACGATCGCCCAGAAGGAAAACTCCACCGAGGTGGTCTCCAACCCCAACCAGCTCGGCAGGATTTGCAGGTAGAACCAGCCCAACACACCGAACATGACCACTTGGAACACCGAGTTGATGGCCACTAAGACCGCGGTAGCTTCACGGTCGGCGCAGGCGAGATCGGACCACACCAACACCATGGCGATGCAGCGAGCAAGACCGACGATGACCAAACCGGTGCGCAGCTCCGGGGCGTCCGGCAGGAAGATCCAGGCGAGCGCAAACATGAACGTGGGACCGACAATCCAGTTCAAGATGATTGAGACGGTCATTAACCGTTTGTCGGTGGCAATCTCGCGGGTCTTGTCGTAGCGCACCTTGGCCAAGGGCGGGTACATCATCACCAGAAGGCCGAGCGCGATCGGAAGCGAGATGCTTCCGACTTCGAGGCGATCGAGTGCGCCCGAAAGGCCCGGTACCGCCCGACCGAGGGCGAGGCCCGCCGCCATGGCGAGCATGATCCACACCGGTAGGAAGCGGTCAAGAAATGACATACGCTCTACTGGCTGAGAGGTTGTGTCTTCCATCTAGAATCCTTGTCTATTGACAGCAATCAATGCGAACCCTAAGCGGCATATTCATCACTGTCAATATGACATGATAGGAAGCATGAACAACTACGTCACCGCCACAGAAAACACTGGCCTCGACTGCTGCTCGCTGGGCTCCGGATTGCTCTCCGAAGACGACGCGACGCGTTACGCGGACCTGTTCAAAGTTTTGGCGGACCCCGGGCGACTACAACTTCTCTCCAGGATCGCCGAAGAGGGCTGCGAGCCGATGAGCGTGGGCGAACTCACGCAACGCTCTGGGCTAAGCCAACCGACCGTCTCCCACCACCTCAAAAAGCTTACCGAGGCCGGTCTCGTAGAAAAGAGCCGCCAGGGCAGGACGGTCATACACCGGCTGCGCCCGAAGCTGTTCGAGGAACTTCGCGCCGTGCTGCAAATCGGCTGAGATGCCTACCCTCAGGACCCCTCTCCCCGGCACGCAGTATCAACTATGTCGTGACTTCGGACATGTTGGCTTACCGGAAGAGGCGTCGCTATGGATGCGTGCGTTGCAGAACGGAATGAGCACGCCCAAGCCAAGAGCACGTCGCCGTGACCAAACCGTCCACCTCGGTTCCGATGCGTGCAAGACCCAAACCGGAGCCTCGCAGGAGGCCGTTGTCTCTATCCATCAAACGGAAAAACCGACATCGGGATCACATACGCCCCGCCTGAACCCCCACGGCGCGTAAGTTCGCTGAGCTTTGCAATACGTTTCCCTTCCGCATCAACGCGGGGATCTGCAAACGAAAAGGAATGCACACGGAGGCTTTCCGCGCCGTCTCTCGGCTGAGTGACCACATGTGCTTGCTCACCGTCGACGGTGACAGACACGACCCGTCGATCCGCGCCAATGAGCGGCTCAGATTCCCTCGTAACCTGGTTCTCCAGGTCTACTTCCGTCACGGTGCCGTGGTCGGAAACGAACGACACGTTGCCTTGCCTGTAGCGAGAGGACCTGTTGAGCCCCGGTTCAGGCAGCGAATCCAGATTCCCTTCGTGTTGCGCGCTATCGTCATCGACAGCAAACACATCTGCGCCGCCAGCATCATCGGGAAATGCAATGTAGGAGATCTCTTCCCCACATCCGAGGGCGGAGAAGAATTCCGACGCGACGACGCCGGACGGGCCGCCGTCGATAAGTGCTTCGGACAGCAGCCCGCTTTCGCCCATCCGCACAATCGCGAGTCCACTGCCGTCATCTTCATCGCGTTCTAGCCAGACCGCTGTCTTGTCATCGCACGCCCTCAGCGCAACCGGCCGCATATCCCGCGTGACCACGCTTGTCGCACCCTCGGTGGCAATGACGATGCGGCTCGCGTACGCGCTCGAGTTCCCGCTTTCGTTGAAAACGAAAACTGCTGTTTCAGCGT
The DNA here is from genome assembly GCF_025152525.1 of Corynebacterium sp. p3-SID1056. Lineage (GTDB taxonomy): Bacteria > Actinomycetota > Actinomycetes > Mycobacteriales > Mycobacteriaceae > Corynebacterium. Next base: position 23,266 of record NZ_JALXXL010000004.1, on the reverse strand, counting down.
TTGCCGATCCAGCTGACGTTGACTGAGTCGGCAGTCCCAGATCCGCAACCGGTCTCACGTGGTGTCTCTTGAACTGCGAATCAAACACAACGAGCTGGTCCCTATCCGGAGCAACAAAGCCCTCGCCGAGTTTTTGCATCGATGGGTTGTACACCGATGCAAGCTCCGCGAGAGATCCCGCCTCATCCGGGTTCGCCCCAAACACATAGTTGTGGTTGTCTGCGGAAGGGGCGGCCGAGACGGCGCGAGCGATCCCGCCCCACTGCCACGAAGTGGAGTCAGGCGAGGGCGCAGTGCTCTCGTGCGTGCACGAAGTAGCCGCAAGGGCACAAACACCGAGCGCACATGTGGCGAGGGGTTTTCGAAATAGTCTTTTGAGCATCGTCGATCCTTAGGACCTGTCATGGTTTACGCGCCGCGGAGCGCCGCCGCTATCAGCCACGTGAGGTCTGAGCGGCACATTGCGAATTGCGTGTGCTTCTCCCTCATCACCCGACGTGTGTCACCCCTCACACTAGATTTTCGTGTACGCTACCGCCCACCGTTTACATGTCAAACACATACAACTACCGGCCAGCAGATACGCTACGCTCAGAATATGCGAATCTCCCCTGCCCTCACGCTTGTTGCAATCCCCTGCCTTATTTTGAGCGGATGCAGCAGTGATACAGGATCTCAAGAGCAACCCGAAACCATCACGGTGACGCAGACGACGACGCCGACTGATTCCCCGGCACCGGAAGAACAGCAAGATCCCGTCGAGAAGCAGCCAGAGAGCGAAGAGAAGGAAACACAGGAAGTAGCACCCCCTTCCCCTGCTCAGACTGCTAGATACACCATCAACCCTGGCCAGATCGGCGGCGACTGCGGCACGACCGCAGATGGGCTTACCTTAAGCGCTGGGGACGCAACCTCATGCGAGTTCGCCGGCGCGATGTACGAGGCGGGCATCAACGCCGAGTACCGGTGGCGGCAGCTCCGCCCAGACATCAATGGCGCATACGGCGCTGAGCTTACGGTAGCCAGCCCCATTACCAAGGAAACCTACGAGATTTCTTGTGCAATAGGAAGCGATCAGCGCTACCTGGGCTGCGGCGTATACGACGACAACTCAGTCCACGTCTCCGTTGGTCCTGTTACCGACTACGGCGGCTGGACATCTCGCCTCAACATTGTCGAGCACCAGCCCCAACCGCCGCAATAAACGTCAAAAGGGCCAGCCACCTCCACGTGGCTGGCCCTGTCTGCGTAGTGCCCGCTAGAACTCCGCCGGCATGATAGCCCAGGCCGCAAGGTATGCCAGGAACATCGGGAAGATACCGAACAGGAGCAGGAAGACAGCGATCACGCGCACGATCACCGGGTCGATGTTGAAGTACTGGGCGAATCCGCCGCAGACACCGCCGATCATCTTGTCCGTCATGGAACGGGTCAGGCGCTTCGGTGCGTTGTTCGGGTCGTAGTTCTGGTAAGTCATCTCGGTGACTCCCCTTCCTTATGTGCCGCTGTGGTGTGTACGGTTCCCATTAAACGGAAAAACGCATACGCCGACAACGGGGTTTCCCCGGATCTCTACCCTGATCTTTCACCCCTAGGGGTCAGCGGTGCGAAGAGTCCGTCATTGGCTGTGCGCCACGGTAATCCGCGTGCCCCGGCACATTGGTCACGCCCAAGACGCTGGTGAAAAACGCGCGCAGCGGCGCAGCAGTCTCCGGGTCCATGTGATCGAACACGAGGCGACGCACGCTTTCCACGTGCTCCGGGGCGGCCGCCTCGAGCCGGCGCATCCCCTCGTCAGTGAGGCAGACGAGTACGCCGCGGGCATCCCCGGGGCTTTTCTCCTTAGTCACGAGTCCGCGTTTTTCCATGCGGGTGACCTGGTGCGAGGTCCGCGAGCGGTCCCAGTCCAGGGCGTTGCAGAGGTCGCGGAGGCGGAGCGCGTGTTCCTCGGCTTCGGATAGGCTCACGAGCACGGCGAACTCCGATGAAGAAAGATCGGACTCGGCCTGCAGCGTGTCGTCGATTACACGCGAGATCTTTCTGCTCGCCGCAAGCATGAGCCGCCAGAGTTCCTGCTCATCATCGTTGAGCCAGCGAGGATCATGTGTCATGCGTACTTACCTTAGTGGATGTGTCACGGTGCCTGAAATGAATGCCTTAGGTAAAACCTCTCACTGCTCGTCTGCATGCTTCAGCTCATCAATATGCACCGTCTTTGCTGCGGCGACGCGGTCGAAGCGCTGCGGGAAGCACGTCAGCACGAGCACCTGCGCGTTCTTGCCCGCCTGGGTAAACAGCGTATTCATCAGCGCGAGTCGCTCTGGGTCGGTGGCTCCGAGCGCGTCGTCCACGACCACCGGCACCGGCGCTGTCTCTCCGCTTTCGGTAACTAGGTCCGCGATGGCGAAGCGTGTGAGTAGGGCGAGCTGTTCTTTGGCGCCGCCGGATAGCGAATCGAGGGGCACGGTGACGTCGCCAAGCGAGCGGTCCGTAATCTGCAGCCCTTCGCCGAAGTTGAAGTCGACGTCCTTGCCGTAGATGACGCGGGCGCGCTTGCGGATGGCCGCGTTGAAGGGCGCGGTGTACTTCGCGCGGGCCTCCTCGCGGCAGGCATAGAGCGTGGTACGCAGCAGCTTGATCGCTTCGGCGCGGCGGGTGGCCTTCGCCAACTCAGTTTCCGCCTTCTCCAGACGCGCCTCTGCCTTGTCGGCCTGCTCGGCGGCGCCGGTGGCTTGCTCGATGCGGCCACGCAGCTCGGTAATGCGGATGGTCGCCTCGTTCTTGCGCTGCTGCATGTTCGCGACGCGCGCCTGCTCCGCCCCGAGAAGTGTGTGGGCAAGCTCCACGTCGGCTTCGTCAGCCGCGGTTGCGAGCGTGTCCGCCTCCTGCGTCGCTGTTTCAAGCGCGGATTCTGCCTCCTTGTGCGCGGCTTCGAGCGCCTCGCGTGGCTGTGCCTCTTCCGCAGCTGCGAACTCCTTGTCCGCGCCTGCTGCCTCGGTGGCCTTGGCCTCCACGCGCGCCTCCAACACCGCGAGCGCCTTCGCCGCCTTGAGCTCCGCGTAGGGCTTCAGGGCCGCCTCCGCCTGCTCCACCTCACGCTCGGCCGCACCGAGTGCGGTGTGGGCGTCCTTGACCGCGTTTTCGGCTTCCGCCTCGTCGATGCTCTCGGCCTTGTCATCCACACCCAGCGCCTCGGCGAGCTCCTCGAGAGTTGCGGCGAGGCGCTCCCGCTCCGAGGCGAGTTCCTCACGGTCGGCACCGGCGAGTACGTCCTCGCGTCGGCGGCGCGCGGCCTCCACCTCGGCGGCCTGCGCCTTGTGCGCATCGCGCAGGTCACGCAGCTCTTCGAGGCTCTCGCAGCTGGCGGCCTCGAGCAGCTCGGCGAGCGCCGCTTCCGCCTCGCGGACCGCCTCGCGCGGGTCCTGGGCGCCTTGGGCGGCGCGGTAGGTCAGCTGAAAGCCTTCGATGTCGATCCGGGTGCCATCGAAGACGTTGACTTCCGTAGATGCGGTGGCGTGCACATCCAGCGGCTCACCGTCGACGGTGACCGTGCCGTCCTTACCGGTAAGCTCCACCTTGGACGAGGCCGCGTCGCGTAGCTTGCGCTGCAGCGCGACCTCGTTTTCCGCGGTCTCTGCCGCGCGCACATCGGCGTCCGTGACCTCTTTTGTCGGTGTCGCATCGAGCGCTTCACGGTACGCCCTCTCCGCCTCGTTCACGCGCTTCAGGTGCGCCTTAACCGTGGCAAAACGCTGCGTGGCGCGCGCGAAGTCGCGGCGATGCTCGGCCTCTTTCACCTCGCCGCGAGCAGCGGACACGGCTTCCTTGGCCTGTGCCAGGTCCTCACGCAGCTGCGCGACGTGTGTCTCCTCGTTCTCCGCTTCCTTGCGCGCAGGCTCCAACGACGCGCGAAGGTCCGACTCCTCCTTGCGTAGCACTGCGACGCGTTCAGCCAGCGCGGTACGCGTCTCGAGGTCCTGCTCCGCGCGCGTGAGCTCGTTGTTCGCCTGCTCGCGCTTCGCGTTCGCCTGCCCGAGCTTTTCCGCCAGTTCTTCTGCCGCCTTAGCCTCCTGCTCGCGTTCCGCCAACGCCTCCTCTGCCCCGGGCAGTTCGGCGTCGACCTGCGCGATCTCCTCTTCGCGGCGGGCGACTTCGTCGACGTAGCGACTCAGGCTCTCGACGTCGGCTACACGCGCCTCGTACTCCTCGCGGGCCTGTTCCACATCCGTCGCGAGTTTCTTAAAGCCCGCCTTCGGCTTCGGGTTTGCGGCGTTGGTCCAGTACTTGGCGTATTCCGCGTCCACGTCCTGCATGAGCTGGGTGTCTTCCGCGCCGGAGTCGCCGGGACCCTCGCCCTCGTCGAGCGCGGTGGCGATCGTGGGCACGCCGGCGGCCTGCACGGCCGGGTCGAGCTCGCCCTGGCGCAGAAACAGCGTCTCCATCAGGGTGCGGTCGAGGTGCTCATCCAGGATGCGGGTGAGCTCGTCGTCGGCGTTGCGGCCGGTGAAGTTCTCCCGGCGCGGCGCGCGCACGGTAAGTTCCGCCTGGGGTGATTTCAGCCAGCGCTTGCGCACGGTGAACTCCACCTCTCCCACGGTGGCGGAAAGCTCCACCTCCGGGCCGACGTCCTTGTTCGCCGGGGCGTACTTGGCAATCTTTTTGCCCTTGGCGGAGTAGCGCTCGTTGAGCACCAGGTCGATGCCTTCCAGGATGGTGGACTTGCCTGCCTCGTTGGGGCCGTGGACGATGATCACGCCGGTCTCGGGCAGCTCTTTAAGCTCGAGGTGCTCGATAGCGCGGAAGTTCGTGATGGTCAGGGAGTGGATGCGCATGGGCTAGTTCGCCTCCTGGGAGAGTCGGAACAACAGGTTGACCGCGTCGCGGGCGGTGGCGTCGCCCGCGGTGGCCTGGCCGATGAGTTCGTGCATGGCCTGGTTGGCAAAACCGCTCAGAGGGAGGTTGTCCAGCTCGTCTTCCCCCGGCTCGAGGTGGAGGTCCATGAGCCGCTCGCGCGGGTACAGCGCGGCGAAGACCGGCTCGAGCTCGCCCAGTTCCCGCTCCAGGGTGCGGGTAGCCTCCAGCCCGAGGGTGCCGGTGAACGTGTACTTGATCACGGTGCGGTCTTTGTCCGGGTACTCCCGCAGCTGGGCAATCACAGCGTCGACGTCGTCCGCGTCAGCGACCTCCCAAAACAGCGCATCAAAGGTCCAGGTGCCGGTGCGGACCTTATCCACCTGCACCTGTGCGCGCCCGTCCTGTTTGTCTATCTCTACGACCAGCGCGTTGCCGGAGTCGGCCTCGCCGCCGATCTCTGGGCCGGTGTGCTCGGCAAAGTTGGTGGTCTCGGGTGCCCCGGAAAACCACACCTGCCCGCTCGTCCCTAAAGACGCAGTCGAGTGCGAATCCCCCAGCGCGACGTAGTCAACCACCCCACGGTCCAGCGCGTCTTCTAACACGTCGAGCTGAATCAGCGCCTCAGTGCCTTCCTTGCCAAAGCCCTGGACCTGGCCGTGGCCAACTAAAATGCGTACGTTGTCGGTGGGCTCGAGCCCGCGCACCACGCGGGCGCAAAGGTCCTCGGAGGGGTGCTTAGTCAACAGCGGCGCGCCGACTACCTCGACTCCTGCGGCGGCCTCGACCGGTGCCTCGTCGGCAAGCACTGTGACATTGGGGATGTCCTCGGTGTGGCGAAAAATCGAATCGGCCACCAGCGGGTCGTGGTTGCCTGGCAGTAAGTAGACGGGCACGGGTAAGCGGCGCAGTGCCTCAAGCGCGCGGCCGAGCGTGCGCTGTTCTAAGGCGTTGTGCTCGAACACGTCGCCGGCGATCACGATAAAGGCGGCGCCACGCTCGGCTGCGAGAGTGCCGAGCGCGTCGATGGAGCGCTCGCGTGCCTCGTCGAAGCGCGACTGTGCCTCCGGGCTTAAGAATTTTCGGGTCATCCCGATCTGCAGATCGGAACTGTGGATGAATGTAGTTTTCGTCATGCCTTTTACATCTACCAGGCCGACCTCACACACGCCCGGCCACACTCGCACAACTGTTCTAGTCCTCGCGCGTGAGGTCCTCGTAGAGCTCCTCAATGTCGGCCACCGCGCGCATCTGGTCGATGTTGGTAAAAGAGATGGACTGCATCGCGGTCTGCAGCAGGTCCATGTCGGAGTCCTCGATCATCGGCGCGATCTTTGGGTTCGGCAGGTCAGGCAGATCGCGGCCCGTCCAAAAATACTCGGAGCCAGGAACCGTGCTCTCGTGCGCAATGGAGGCCGCTTCCTCGCGCACGACCTGCTCCAGACGAGCGATCGTCACATCCCGCACGCTGAACACCAGCGAGGGCGTCGAGTCCAGCTTCTCCGCGGCCTGCTGCGCCACCGCCACGACGTGCTTGCACACCCGCGCGCTGTCGGGGCAGGTGCAGGAGAAATACACCTCATCCGGTGCGGCGAAGAGCAACACGTCGAGCACGCGGTCGCGGATGTCGCCCTTCAGCGCCCGGTCAACCGCGCCGGCCTCGCGGGCGAGCTCGCCGATCGCCTCGCGGACCTCCCCTGCTGAGCGAAACGGCAAGAGGATCGAGACCTCGAAGGGGTAGTTCTGGCTGCCCACCACCGAGGCAGTAATCCGCGCGCGGTCGAAGTGCAGGTCATGAACGTGCCCGCCGGCGGCGTACTCTCGCCCGCGCGTCGCCCGGCCGAGATCCGTTTGCCGCACCGCCGCGTTGACCATCCGCATTGCGGGCTGGTTCATCGCGCGCGCCGCCATTACCCGCTCGCCAGTCTCGGAGGCCGAGGACACGCGCTTGCGCTGCCCAAAGTTGGCGTAAATGACGTTGCCCTCCCGCGGGCGCTTCTTCTCTGCCATCACTCCTGCCTCCCTCGGTAGCTAATCAGACGCGACAGATCTTCGGTGTCTAGCTCGGTGATCCAGCCCTCGCCTTCGCCGACGACCGTGCCGGCGAGCTGCATCTTGCCGTCGAGAATGTCCTGGATGGATTCCTCCATCGTGCCCTTGGTAATCATCTTGTACACGGTCACGTCCCTGCGCTGCCCGATGCGGAAGGCGCGGTCGGTGGCCTGGTTTTCCACCGCGGGGTTCCACCAGCGGTCCATGTGCACCACCACTGACGCCGCCGTCAGATTCAGCCCGGTGCCGCCCGCCTTCAGGCTCAGAATCATCGCGCGCGGCCCGTCGTCGCGCTGGAAGCGTTCCACCATCGCGTCGCGCGCCGATTTGCCCACCCCGCCGTGCAGGAAGGGAATCATCTCGCCGAGCTGGTCCGACAGGTAGGGCTGCAGCAGGTCGCCGAAAGCCTTGTACTGGGTAAAGATCAGCACCCGCTCGTCCTGCTCCACCGCCTGGAAAAGCAGGTCCATCAGCTTGGCCACCTTGCCGGAGCGGTGTGTGCCCTGCACGGTCACCGGCGAGCCGTCGCCGAGGAAGTGCGCGGGGTGGTTACACACCTGCTTAATGCGCGTGATCGTGGCCAGCACGAGCCCGCGCCGCGCCATGCCCTCGCGCCGCTCAAGCTCCTGCGTCGTGTCGTTGACCAGCGCGGTATACAGCGCCGCCTGTTCGTCGGTCATGTCGACGGCGATGACGTGCTCGCGCTTTTCCGGCAGGTCGTCGATAATCGCGGCATCCGTTTTCACCCGCCGCAGAATAAAGGGCGCGGTCAGCCGCTGGAGCCGCTGCCCCATCTCATCGGCCAGCGCTTCGTCGCGCCGCGACTCAATCGCCTTGGCGAAATGGTTGCGGAAAAAGGCCTGCGAGCCCAGCATCCCCGGATTCACCCAATCCAGCAGGCTGCGCAGCTCCGCCAGCTTATTTTCAATCGGGGTGCCGGTCAGCGCAATGCGGTGTCGTGCGGGTATTGCCCGCACGCTTTTCGACGCCTGCGTGCCCGCATTCTTAATCGCCTGTGCCTCGTCACAAACCACATGGTCCCACTGCACCAAGGCCAGCTCACGCGCATCGCGGCCCACCACGCCATAGGAGGTAATCACCAGGTCTGCCTGCGAGAGCTTGTCTACAAGCTGCTTCCCCTTCGCGCGGCCTGCGCCGTGGTGGACCACCACGTCCAAATCGGGCACGAAGCGGGCTGCCTCGCGCGCCCAGTTGCCCACCACCGAGGTCGGCGCGACCACCAGCGTCGGGCCTTGGACTCGCCCGGCCTCACGCTCGACTGCGAGCAGGGTCAGCAGTTGAAGCGTTTTGCCCAGCCCCATGTCGTCGGCAAGCACGGCCCCTAAATTGTTGCGCGACATGTAGTCGAGCCAATCCACGCCGCGGCGCTGGTACTCGCGCAGGTGCGCGTGCACCGTATCCGGGATTGCCACCCGCTCCGGCGCGGGGCGGTCCTGCCCGCCCACCAGCGAGGTAAACCAGGTCGAGCCCGTAAACTCGATCGGCTCCTCGGCCAGCGACTCGAGCGCGAGCTGGCGCAACTCCGCAGCGGAGACCACGCCCTCACCCTCGTCGTGCAGCAGCGTGTCGTAGTGTCGCTGCGCTTCGTTGGCCGCCTCGCGCAGCGCTTCCGCGTCGTCAGAGCCGGCGGCCTCGGCAAGTTCGGCGAGCTTTGCCGCCCGATCGACCTCCGCCTTCGCCTCCTCGAGGGCGCTGCGCTGCAGCTTCTTCATGTACTGGCGGGTACGCGACAGGTCCTTCCCGTTGGCCAGCACCCACTGACCGCGCAGCTTCACCAGGCCCGTCTTGGAGTTGATAAGCTCCTTCATCTCCGCGTCTGTCAGCTCGGTATCGCCCACCGAGACCCGCCAGTCGTACTGCACCAGCTGGTCGAAGCCGATCCGGGTCACCGTGGAGGAATCGTAGGGGTTGTCCGGCTTGCTCACCTTCAACTTCGCCGAGGTCACCGCCCGCGACCAGGCCTTCGGCAGCATGACGGTAAACCCTTCGCGCTGCAGCTTCGCCGCCTCCGTTTCCACAAAGCGCACGATCTCCTCGGTGGAGAGGTAGCAGTCCCAGTCGCCGCTGCGCATGTCGCGCACACCGCCGTGGCGGCGGTAATCCACCAGCTCGCTGATATCGATGGCACGTTGCAAAGCATCGCGCAAGGTTTGCGACGTCTGCGCGTCGTAGTCCGACTGACGCACCGGCCGCGGCGCATCCGTGCCCGCGCGCACCTGCACGCGCACCGGCCACGTGAGCTCGCCGGTAGCTTCGGCCGACTCGGCCGACTCCGCGTCCTCCGGCTCGTCCTCGGGCGCCTCGACGAGAAAGACCAGCTGGAGGTTCACCGCGGTGATCGAACCGCTCCAGTCATTGATCTTGGACACCAGCGACGCGCCACCCCGACGCAGCGGTGTACCGAAGACCAGCGAGGCCACAAAGTCGTGCCACGGATACGGCCGCACCCGCGCGGGCACCTCCAACTCGTGAAGCCGGGCGGTGGCGATCCAGTGCGTGAGCGTCTGCGCCATATCCTCGCTGATATTCGGGTCATTGAGCACAAGCACCCCCGGCGCCGCCGCCACCATCTGCGCGAGCCAACCGCGCTCTTTCACCCCGGTGCCCAGCTTGAACTGCGCGTAGAAGTGCGCGTCCCGCTTCGGTACGTGGATGGACACGCGCCCGGCGCGCACGAACTGGGCAAGGCCCTGGTAGGCGTGGATCAGCCAGACAAGGTCGGGCGCGATTGTATCGCGCTGGTGGGCGTCGAGAAGCGAAAGCTTGGCTAAAGCCGCAACGGTGCGCGCGGGCGAAAAGGTGGCCGTGGGGGCGCGCAGCGTGACCTGCTTGCCCTTCGGGGTCTGCAGAGTGATCGGCGCGCGGCCGCGGAAGTGATTGCCCGCCAACAGCTCGGCGACCAGCGGCGGGAACGTGCCCTCGGGCACATCCGCGAAGGTGACCACCCGGTGACCGGAGACCTGCTCAACCCAGATGTTGAGCCCGGACTCCGGCAACCAAAGTCCGTGGAGCAGGTATTGAGGCATACCCACCCTTATACCACTGCCAAAAATTCCCGCATCTGATTGGATCCCGCCCAAACGTACCCGCCCCCCTGTTACACTACGGATTTTGTAACTCAATTCACACCGTACCCGCAAGGAGATGCAGATGTCTGACAGTTTCTGGCTCGTCGTCGCCATCGTGCTCTACTTCGGTGTCATGGTGGCCATCGGGTTTTATTCCTGGCTCCAGACACAGAAGTATGACGACTACGTACTCGGCGACCGCGGCCTCCACCCATTCGTCGCCGGACTCTCCGCCGGCGCCTCCGACATGTCCGGCTGGCTGCTGATGGGCCTGCCCGGCGCGCTGTTCGTGTCCGGTATGAGTGAGCTGTGGATCGCCATCGGCCTGCTCATCGGCTCCTGGTGCAACTGGAAGTGGGTCGCCCCGCGCCTGCGCGCCTACTCCGAGGTATCCAACGACTCGATCACCCTGCCCAGCTTCTTTGAAAACCGCACCCGCGACTCCTCGCGCGTGCTGCGCGTCGTCGCCGCAGCGATCATCATCTTCTTCTTCACCTTCTACGTCTCCTCCGGCATGGTCTCCGGCGGGCGCTACTACGAGTCGACCTTCGGCGGCGAGTACCTCGTCGGCATGCTCATCGTCGGCTCGATCACCGTGCTCTACACCTTCATCGGCGGCTTCTTGGCCGTCTCTTACACGGATGTGGTGCAGGGCGTACTGATGTTCCTCGCCCTGATCACCGTCCCAATCATGGCGCTGATCGCCGTGGACAACCCGGGCGATCTCTTCTCCTACGCCACCGACCACTCCTACGGTCCGTGGCCGGAGGGCAACCCCGACTTCTTCAACCTGGTTGCCGGTGTCTCGGCCGCCACCATCATTGGCAACGTCGCCTGGGGCCTGGGCTACTTTGGCCAGCCCCACATCGTCACCCGCTTCATGGCACTGCGCTCACCCTCGGAGGCGACCGCCGCGCGTCGCTCCGGCATCATCTGGGTCGCCTTCTGCTTCCTCGGCGCGATCTTCACCGCGCTGGTCGGCACCCTGTTCTTCTCCCAGACCACGCACTCGGTGACCGATCAGGAAGGCTTCGAGACGATCTTCCTCGACCTGGCGCGCATCCTCTTCCACCCGCTGATCGCCGGCTTGGTGCTCACCGCCGTCCTCGCGGCCATCATGTCCACCATGTCGTCTCAGCTGCTGGTGACCTCGTCCGCGCTGGTGGAAGACCTGTTCCGCATCTTCCGCAAGGACGCGAGCCCGACCACCCTGCTGGTCGCCTCCCGCACCATGGTCGTGCTCATCGCCGTGATCGCCATGCTCATGGCGTTCAACCCCTCCGACACCATCCTGGGGCTCGTCGGCTTCGCCTGGGCAGGCTTCGGTGCCGCCTTCGGCCCCGTCATCGTGGCCGCCCTGTACTGGCGCAGGCTCACCGCGCCGGGCGCAGTCGCCGGCATGGTCGTCGGCGCCATCACCGTGTTCGTATGGGGCTCCGTCGACGCGCTTTCCGGCATGATCTACGAGATCGTCCCGGGCGTGCTCCTCGCCACCCTGGCGATGGTGCTTGTCTCCCTGGCCACCAAGCCCAAGCCTGGCGTGGCCGAGGAGTTCGACACCGCAGTCGCCGTGACCAACTATGCGTTCGCTCACCCCAAGGCGAGCTTCCACGACTCGCTCGAGGCCGTCGAACACAACAAGTAAGGGAACCGCGGCAGGTCCGCGTGCGTCTAAACACGTATGCGTACCTACCTCACTCTCCTCACAGCCGCGACGATCCTCGTCGCACCCATCCCCACCCCGCGCGCCGTCTTAGGCATCAGCGCAGGCCCGCCGCGCGCCACAGTGCTCGGCTACAGCCGCGAGGCCTTCGGCACCGGCTGGGCCTCGCTTGCCGACGGCTGCACCACCCGCTCAAAAGCCCTCCACTCAACCTTCGGCGCGGTTCCAGCCGCCGCGGGTTCCCCGGACCCCTGCCCGGCACCCCGCAACGATCCGATTCGCGGGCCCTACACCGGTGCCCCCATCACCCCGCACGACGTCGAGCTTGACCACGTCCTGCCGCTGGCCGCTGCCTGGGACTTGGGTGCCCACGCATGGGAGCAACCCCGCCGCGAAGCCTTCGCCAACGACCCGCGCAACCTCATCGTCGTCGCCGCGGCCGCCAACCAAGAAAAATCCGACCAACTGCCCAGCGAATGGATGCCTCCCAAACGCTGGCAGCGCTGCGCGTACGCGCACCGGCTCGCCGACATCGCCCGCGCCTACGAGCTCGCCTTGCCGCGCGCCGATCTGCGCGAGATGCGCCGCGCCTGCAGCGGTGTTACCGGACTGTTGGGCGCTCGCTCCATGTGAACTGTGACGATATTGCACGCTTGCCGTAAGGTGGTGCAGCATGGTTACCTTTTTCACTGCTTTGCACGTGGTCGCAGCCATCATCCTGCTCGGCCCCGTCGTCGTGTCCACCTCCATGTTTCCCAAGCAAGCCGTCGAGGCCCGCACCGGCGGCGAGGAGGCCACCGGCCGCGCCTCCGTGCTGCACAAGGTGACAAATACCTACGGCATGCTCTCCGTGCTGGTCCCGCTGCTCGGCGGCCTGGTCATGGCCACCGACTGGGGCACCTACAAGACCAACTACTTCCTGCACACCGCGATCATCCTGTCCGTGATCGCGTGGGGCTTGCTCTTCTTCATGGTCATCCCGCAGCAGCGCGCCATCATGGGCTCGCTCGGGGCACTCTCCCCCGCTGAAGGCGATGTTTCCGACGCCGCGTCGAACTTTGAAAAGGCCAAGGCGAAAGCAGCTGCCGGGTCCGGCGTCTTCAACCTGCTGTGGCTGCTCACCTTCATCCTGATGTTCCTGCCGACGCCGGCCTAAAGCCACTACGTTTCTTGCCCTGCACCCCGCCTGTGAGCTGGTGCGGGGCTTTTTAGCGCATAAACTGCTGTGCGAGCTGCGCAAGTAGGGGCAGAAGCACAACCAAAATCGGGATGACGATCGAGAGAATCTCGCCCGGAGTCATCTCAGTGCTCGAAGATTCCTTTTCGGAGGAAGAGGAACTCTTCGAAGACCCCGAGCTCCTCTCAATCAGCTCGTCGTACACCCCCGCAGTGTCCAAGCCCGCAGCCGCGAGGAATTCCCGGGAGCCTTCCTCGTTGCCAATCAGACGGCCGTCGCGCGGCGCTGCGGCCCAGCCCATCGGCTTGCCGTCAACGCGAACCCGGCCCAGCGTGGCCGTGCCGACGTTGCCCGGCGTAGCAGGCCCGATCGAGGCCACACCGAGAAAACCGCGCCCCGGAATCCACAGTGGGCCGCCGGAATCACCCGGGCGCCAGTGCGCGCCGCGTATGGTAAAGCTCTGCCCCACAGCCCGGTAGAACGTCCCGCACGTCTCGTCGCTCGTGCCCATGTGGGAGGTCTCGCCGTGGTAGCAGACCTCCTCGCCACGCTTGACGTCGGTGGGGTCGACGATGGTGTCGCCCGAGTACGGGTTACCGCCGAGGACGACGTCGCGGTCCCACTGAATAAAGCCCCAGTCGTTGGAAAACAGCTCGTCGTAGCGCGTCGATGGGTGGAAGGTGCCGAGCTCCCGGGTCTGCGCCTTCGTCTTCCGATCAATGAGCCGAACTCGGTCGCCTTCCCTACCGCAGTGCGCGGCCGTATAGCTAATGCGCTGCTCCGTATCGACGTAGCCTAACGTGCACAAACCGATGCTCGTGGAAAAGGCCAGCCCCTGCTCCGGGACTGGCGCGGGCGCTGCGTGCGCCGCCACCGGGGCAAGGCCCAGAGAGGAAGCGAGGGCAACTGCGGTTAGCGCGCGGGAAGTATTCACGTGTCTTCACCTTTGGTGAGAAAAAGCTGTCGTACTCCTTTAAGAATAGTGCACGGCAGACAGGTTCGGGAGCCCCAGACGAGACAAAAACCCGAACACGGTACTGACAACCCGGCGTACTCCCTCGCCCGCGGGCCCCACGGAGGAACCGCCGCGCGAAACTGGCGCAACTAGGTTCTCCATGTACAGCCCCATCAACTGCACCTCGGTAACCGCGGGCCCATCGTGCGGCACGACGCCCACGACAAAGTTCGCGCCGCCCACCACCGGCAGCTGGCGCGCTGCCCACTGGCTCGAAATCACGCCCACGAAGCCGCGGCCGGGCACCCACAGCGGCCCGCCGGAATCGCCGGCGCGGGTGAGCGGGGCGTCGACAAAGAAAGTGTTGCCGACCGCACCCGCAAACTTCCCGCAGGTAGCGCCGCGCGCTCCGTGGCTGGCGTTGCCGTGGTAGCACACCGTCTCTCCCAACGCGATGTCGTTGGGGTGTATCCACTGGTTGCCGGAGTGCGGGTTCCCACCCATCGCTACCCCGGTATCCCACTGAATCGCCGCCCAGTCATTGCCCAAACGCTGGTCGTAAGCCTTGGAGCGGTGAAACGTGCCCATCGGCCGGCTCAGCGCACCGGTCGCAGGGTCGACCACCGAGACCCTGCCGCCCTCGCGCCCACAGTGCGCGGCGATCAGGCTGCGCTGACGGGCCGGGTCGCTAAAGCCCACGGTGCACATGCCTCCGTCAGTCGCCACCACCGACCCTTGGCTCACCCGGGGTGCGGCCGACGCGGACGGCGCCGCCACCATCAGCGCCGCGAGCAGTGCGGCAAGCACCCCCATCGTCAGGGTTCGGTGGAGTTGTTGCATGGCATCCTTCCTTGCAGCCAGTGTGGGAAAGCTCACCTCACTGTACTTGTGCACCTGCGGGGGCACAAAAGCAAAACGGGCCCACAAAGGCCCGTTATTTCGCTCTCGCCGCTAGTCCCAGTTGCGGTTCCCACGACCGCGACGATCGTCCCTGCGACCACGGTTTCCACGGTGGCCACGGTGGTCACGGTGGTCGTCAAACCCGCCGCGGCGCCCACGCCCGCCGCGATCGCGCGGCGGTGCGCCGTGGTCGCGCTGAATGTTAATCAGCTGACCCGAGATGCGCGTGTCCGAGAGCCGGTCGAGCACCTTCCTATCCAGCTTCTTCGGCAGCTCCACCAGGGTGAAATCGCCGCCGATGGTGATGCGCCCGAAGTCCTTGGAGCTCAGGCCCCCCTCGTTCGCCAGCGCACCGACGATCGCGCCCGGGCGGACGTGCTGGCGCTTGCCCACGTCCAAACGGTAGGTATCGAAGTCCGCGCTGTCGTTGTGGCGGCGCTTGCCGCGACCCCTGCCGCGGTCGTCGCGGTCCCACCGCTCACGACGATCCCGACGCTCGCGCTTGTCCTTCGGCGGTTCCTTCATCAAGAACTCGTCGCCAGCCAGCGCCTGGGTGGCCAGGGCCGCGGCGATGTCGTCCATCGGCACGTTGTTGGCCGCCGAGTACTCGCGAACCATCGACTTAAACAGTTGCAGCTCGGTGGCCTCCAGGGATTCGGTGATGGAATCCATGAATTTCACCTTGCGGCTCTCGTTGACCTCGTCGACACTCGGCAGGTCCATCTCTTCGATCTTCGCGTTCGTCACGCGCTCGATCGAGCGCAGCATGCGGCGCTCACGCGGGGTGACAAAGAGGATCGCCTCGCCGGTACGCCCCGCGCGGCCGGTGCGGCCGATGCGGTGGACGTAGCTCTCCGTGTCGTTCGGGATGTCATAGTTGAGCACGTGCGAGATGCGCTCGACATCCAGGCCGCGGGCGGCGACGTCGGTGGCGACCAGGATGTCCACGCGTCCGTCGCGAAGCTGGTCGACGGTGCGCTCACGCTGCTGCTGGGCGATATCGCCGTTGATGGCGGCGGCCGAGAACCCGCGGGCGCGCAGCTTTTCGGCGATCTCCTCGGTTTCGTTCTTCGTGCGGACGAAGACGATCATCGCCTCGAACTCGGTGACCTCGAGGATGCGGGTGATCGCGTCGAGCTTGTTGCGGTGCGCGGTAAACAGGTAGCGCTGCGTGATGTTCGTGTTCGTGCGCGTCTCCGACTTGACGGTCACCTCGACCGGGTCGTTGAGGTAGTCGCGGGAGATCTTGCGGATAGCGCGCGGCATCGTCGCCGAAAACAGCGCGACCTGCTTCTCCTCCGGGGTGTCCTCCAGGATGCGCTCGACGTCTTCCTGGAAACCCATGTTCAGCATCTCGTCGGCCTCGTCCAGGACAAGGAAGCGCAGGTTGGAGATGTCCAGCGAGCCCTTCTGCAGGTGGTCGATTACACGACCCGGGGTGCCGACGATGACCTGTGCGCCGCGGCGCAGCCCGGACAGCTGGATGCCGTAGGCCTGTCCGCCGTAGATCGGCAGGATGTGCACGCCACCGAGGTGGTCGGCAAAAGACTGGAAGGAGTCGGAGACCTGCAGCGCCAACTCGCGTGTCGGCGCAAGCACGAGCGCCTGCGGGTAGCGCTTCGAGGTGTCGATGCGGCTTAAGATCGGCAGCGCGAACGCCGCCGTCTTGCCCGTACCGGTCTGCGCGAGACCCACGACGTCGCGGTCCTGCATCAACAGCGGGATGGTCTCGGCCTGGATGGCGGAAGGCCGCTCAAAGCCGACCTTCTTGACCGCCTCGACGACCTTGTCTGGCAGGTCGAGGGTGTCGAAGCCGTGTGCCGGCTCAGTAGTTTCATTTTCTGTGTTCTCGGTGGCTTCGTCAGTCTGCTGCGAAGCGCCGGTGTCCTCAGCGTTGCCCGCATCCCTGGTGTCTTCTGCGGCCGTCTCTTCGGCCGCGACATCCTGCGGGGAGTGCTGATTTTCCGACAAGTTCATATCCGGCCCATTCTCGCTGCCGGTCGCGTTTTCGGAAGTGCTCATTGCTTCACCAGCGTACGCCACCCGCGACGACAACACTATTCTGCAAAAACGGTGCGCAAGTTGTCAGCTGCCTGCGCGCTGCGCTCCGGAGCGGTCGGTCGCTTTTAGCCCAGCGCCAAGTCGGCGCGCAGTCCTCCGCCCTCGCGCGCCGCGAGGTGGAGGTTGCCGCCGTGGGCGCGCGCGATGGCGTCGGCAAGCGAAAGCCCCAGCCCGTGCGAGCCGGCCACCCGCCCAGCGCCGCGTACGAACGGCTCCTTGAGCCGCTCCACCTCGCCCGGGTCAAGTGTGGAGCCCTGATTTTCGACGACCACCGCACCGCCCTCAACCGTCACCACAGCAGTCCCCGCAACGCCGTGCTCGACGGCGTTGGCCACGAGGTTGCTTACCGCCTGGCGCAGCAGCACCTCATCGCCGGCGGCGGCCGCAGGTGCACCGCTCACGCGCAGCGGGACGCCGTACTGCGCACAGATCTCGGCGCATAGCGCGACCATGTCCACCGGCTGGCCGGTGAGGCTGCCGGGCTGGGCCGCCTCCGCGCGAGCGAAAGCGAGCAGGCGCTGAACGGTCTGCCCGGCTCGCGCGTTGACCTCGCGGATGCGGCGAAGCGCGCCGACGAGCTGTTCGTCGGAAGCCGCGTCGGCCTGCATGAGCGCGACGTCCGCAACCGTCTGGATCGTGGCGATCGGCGTCTTCAGCTCGTGGGAGGCGTTGGCGGCAAAACGGCGCTGCGCGTCCAGCGAGGCGGCAAGCGAGTCCAGCATCTGATCGAAGGCGTTCGCAAGATCGCCCACGTCGTCGGCCGGGCCCTCGTAGTGCATACGCTTGGCGACGTCCCCGTCCGAAACCTCGCGCGCCACCGCGGCGATCCGGCGCACGGGCGAAAGCGCGTAGCCGGCGACGAACCAGCCCACCAAACCTGCGAGCGCGGTCAAGCCGACGAGCGCGACGAGCATCGTGGCGAGCACGATGGTGATGATGGAGGCGGGAATGGGCATGGCGGCGTCGATAAGCACGCCCTCGGGGCCCGGCAACGACACGTGCAGCGGCACCGGAGTCAGCGCGAGGTAGGCGCACACGAGCGCGGTGAGTACTGCGCCGGCACCGAAGACGGTGGCGACAAGCACGAGGGTCAGGCGCAGGCGTAGCGTCATGGGCGGGCCTCCTCCGCGGCGTAGTAGCCGGCACCGGGCTGGGTGTGGATGATCCAGGGGTCGCCGAGCTTGCGGCGCAGGTGCGAGATGGTCACGCGCGGCGAGTTGGTAAAGGGGTCGGCAAAAGCGTCCCAGGCCTCCTCAAGAAGCGCTTCGGCCGAAAGCACCGCCCCGTCTGCGGCGAGCAGCACCTCGAGCACGGCGAACTCCTTCGGACTCAGCGAGATCGGCTCGCCCGCACGCGTGACGATGCGACGCGCGGTGTCCATGCGCACATCCGCGCACCGCAGCACCTCGGACTTCGGCGGGGTGTGACGGCGCAGCAGCGCGTCGACGCGCGCGAGCAGCTCCGGCACCTCGAAAGGCTTGGTGAGGTAATCGTCCGCCCCGCTCGCGAAACCGGCGAGCCGATCGTCGAGCGCGCTGGCCGCGGTGAGCATGAGCACGCGGATGTGCGGGTGCTCGGTGCGGATGCGGGCGCAGACCTCGTCGCCGTGCACGCGCGGCAGGTCGCGGTCGAGCACCACCACGTCGGCGTCCTCGAGCAGCTCGAGCGCGGCCGCGCCGTCGTAGGCCACGCGGGTGTTGCGCCCGTGCGCGGTGAGCGCGGCGGCGATGGCGTCGGCGAGGTAGACCTCGTCTTCAACAACTACAACGTTGGACATGCGGGTCATTTTAGACCGGCGCTGCGCTGCGGTTAAGCGTGTTAACGCTCTCGCAACACGGCGGTTTTTAGTCTCACCCTCATGACGAATGCTTCCAGACTTCCGCCGCGCATCGCAGGCGTCGACGCCGCCCGCGCGGTCGCGCTCGGCGCCATGATGTGGGCGCATCTGACCGATTCGACCTCGCCGTGGCTCTACGGCTTCCCCTCCGCGCTCTTCGCGTTTCTGGCGGGCGTGTCGATGCAGCTGAGCATGCGCGCCACCGGCGGGGCGGCGTTGGCCCGTGAGCGTCACCAGGCGATGATGCGCGGCGCAGCCCTGCTCACGCTGCACGTCGTGCTCACCCCGCTTTCGGGTTCGATCACCGTCGTGCTGGGCACGTTCGGTGCCTGCTACCTCGCGCTCGCCTGCGCCCCGCGCTGGCGCACGCGCACGCTCGCGATGCTCTGCGCCGGGCTCACCGTGGTCTCCGCGTTGCAGCTGCCGCTGTCGGTCACCGCGCCGCCGTACCCGCTGTTCGAGTGGGCCGCACTGATGGTCGCAGGTATCGTCGCCGCGCGTTTTCTGCCGCGCTTGCCGCTCGTCGCCCCCATCGGCGCCGCGTGCGCAGCCCTTGGTGTTATCGCCCGCCCGCTTCTCGACGCCCACCAGTTTCCCTTCCTCAACCCCAACGGCCACACCGGCGGCCTCATCGCCACCATCAGCGAAATCGGCTGCTCGCTCGCCGTTCTCGGCCTCTGCCTGCTGCTGTTTGCACGCTGGTGCCCGTACCCCATCCAGGCGCTGGGCCGGATGCCGCTGACTGTGTACTGCCTGCACGTGGCAACCGCCGTGCTGCTTCCCGCCGGCCCGCTCTCAGCCGCCTTGAGCATTGCCGCCGCCAGCGCGCTCGCGTCCGTGTGGCTGCTGCTGTACCCGCGCGGCCCGCTCGAGCAGGCACTTCGCAGCCTCACCCACGCCGCCTCCCGTCAAGACCTCCCCCAACGACACGCTGTAAAAGGAGCTTAAATCATGCACACTATCCGACTCACCACCGCAGCCACCGCCGCCGCGCTACTGATCGCTGCGCCCGCGGGTGCACTCGAATCCACCCACTTCGCCGACGGCTCCCCTGAGGGCTCGTCCGTCGTCTCAGTGCGCACCGCCAACGACGACCCCGCCGAAGGCGTGTGCACCGGCACCGCTGTCGCCCCGCACTGGGTCGTTACCGCCCGCCACTGCATGGACCACCTGCCCACCCCGGGCGGCTCGGTGCGCGTCGGCGAGGGCGACAACCAGCGCACCGTCGCCGTCGATCGCTGGCAGACCGCCCCGCAGGGCGACATCGCCCTGCTGCACACCGCTGAAGACATGGGTCTGGACCACTACGCCACCGTCGATACCGAGGTGCCCGAGCCCGAGACCCCCGGCACGGTCTACGGCTGGTCCTCGGAAGGCTCCGGCGGCACCACCCGCCTGCCCATGACCGAGGCCACCATCGAGGGCCCCAACCCCATGGCGCTTTTCGACGGCCACCAAGCCCTCACCGTCACCCTGCCCGAAGGCGCCGGCATCCACGGCGGCGACTCCGGCGGCCCAGTCTTCCGCGACGGCAAGCTCACCGGTGTACTCAGCGCAGGGCTGTTTATGAACCCGGACGACCCGGAGGAAATCGCGATGGACACCAACTCGGCCGCCTCCGCCGCCCCGCTTGGCGACGCCGCCGAGTGGATCAACAACACCATCACCGAAAAGGACGACGACGATACTTCCACCGCGCCGTACGTGCTCGCCATCGCGGTGCTGTGTGTGGTGGCGGTTGGCGCGGCGGCGGTGGCGAGGCGTCGAAAAGCATAGGCCCTCTTTGCTGAACCTGAGATTATGTGGTGCTATAGGTAGTAATATCACTCGAACCGCATAATATTCCCATGGAAGGTGGCCCACGCACCATGTCCACAACCGCCGCACGAAAAACTCGCGGCTTAAGCCACCGCCACATCCACTTCATCGCGCTCGGCTCTGCCATCGGCACCGGGCTGTTCTACGGCTCCGCCGGCGCGATCCAGGCCGCCGGACCGTCGGTGCTGTTGGTGTACCTGCTCGGCGGTGCGGTCGTCTACTTCATGCTCCGCGCGCTCGGCGAAATGAGCGTGCGCCACCCCGTCCGGGGCTCCTTCGCCGTCTACGCGCGCGAACACCTCGGCGGGCTCGGCGGCTACATCACCGGCTGGATGTTCGCCTTCGAGATGATCATCGTGTGCCTGGCCGACCTCACCGCCATCGGCATCTACATGAAATTCTGGTTCCCCGACACCCCGGCCTGGGTGTGGATCACCGCCACGCTGCTGATTATCGGCGGGGCGAACCTCGCCAGCGTGCGCTGGTTCGGCGAGCTGGAGTTCGCCTTCACCCTGATCAAGGTCGTCGCCGTGGTCGCCATGATCGTCGGCGGTGCCGCCATCCTCGCCTTCGGGCTCGGCACGCAGCCCGAGGCCACCGGCATTTCCAACCTGTGGAACGACGGCGGGTTCTTCCCCAACGGGCCAGAAGGCATGATCGCAGCCTTCATCCTCGTGCTCTTCGCCTTCGGCGGCACCGAAATCATCGGCGTTGCCGGCACCGAAGCCGACGACCCTGACCACTCCATCCCCAAAGCCGTCAACACCGTGCCGGTGCGCATCCTGCTCTTCTACGTCCTGGCCATCCTGGTCATCCTCATGATCAACCCGTGGCGCAGCATCACCGGCGAGGAATCCCCATTTGTGCAGATCTTCTCCACCCTGGGCGTGAACTGGGCCGCGGGCCTGCTCAACCTCGTGGTGATCACCGCCGCACTCTCCGCCATCAACGCCGACCTCTTCGGCACCGGCCGCGTGCTCACCGGGCTGGCACGCGAGGGGCTCGCCCCGCGTGCAATGGCGCGCACCATCCGCGACATCCCCGTAATGACCACAGTGACGCTGCTCATCGTCCTCGTCGTCGGCGTGGTGCTGAACGCAACTTTCCCCAACGTCTTTGAGACGATCGCCGCGCTCGCCACCTTCGCCACCGTTTTCGTGTGGCTGATGATCCTTCTCAGCCACCTTGCTTCTCGACGCCACATGTCCCCCGCCGAAGCCCAAGCCCTCACCTTCCCCGTCCCCTTCTGGCCCTACGGGCAGTGGTTCGCCGTGGCGTTCATCCTCTTTACTTTCGGCATCATGGTCTGGCAGCCGCAGTACCACCTCGCCCTCGGCGTGGGCGTAGCGTTCCTGGTCATCATGACCGCGCTGTATTTCGCCACCGGTCGACCAAAAGCCGTGGCTGCCGCTCACACCGAGGACGATTTCAAGTAAGCACCGTAGGCACATTTGGCGCACAGACCCGCCCGCTTCCGCCCGAATTCTTTCCGAATTTGCCCGACTATCCAAGCAATGGTCATAACATTGTGCAATGATGGGAGGCGGAAGCATTTTTCTACCGGCAACCCGCCGGAGTAAAAGGAGAGTCTAGTGAGCATCACGAACCCGTCCACCCCGCACCACAACATCACCCCAGGCAACAAGGTTGTCCTCATCGGTGCCGGCTCGGTTGGCATGGCCTACGCCTACGCACTGATCAACCAGGGCCTGTGCGACCAGCTCGCGATCATTGACATCAACGAAGAAAAGACCTGGGGCGAGGTCGAAGACCTCAACCACTCCGTGCCCTACTCCGGGCACAACACCAAGGTCACCGTCGGCACCTACGAGGACTGCCGCGACGCTGCCCTGATCGTCAACTGCGCAGGCGTTGCCCAGCGCGAGGGCGAAACCCGTCTCGACCTGGTCGGCCGCAACGTAAAGATCTTCGAGTCCATCAACAACGAAGTCATGGCCAACGGCTTCAACGGCATCTACCTGGTGGCCACCAACCCGGTCGACGTGCTCACCTACGCCACCCAAAAGCAGACCGGCCTTCCGGAATCCCAGGTGCTCGGCTCCGGCACCGTGCTCGACACTGCCCGCTGGCGCTACAACCTGAGCCAGAAGTACAACGTGTCCGCCACCTCGGTCCACTCCTACATCATCGGCGAGCACGGCGACACCGAGCTGCCCGTCATCTCCACCGGCTCCATCGCCGGCATCGCCCTGCGCAACCGCCTGGCCAAGGAGGCCGAGACAAACCCGGACGTCTACAAGGAAATCGACGAGATGTTCGTCGCCACCCGCGACGCCGCGTACAAGATCATCCAGGCGAAGGGCTCGACCGACTTCGGCATCGGCGGCTGCCTCGCCCGCATTACCCGCGCGATCTTCATGAACGAGGACGTCGTCCTGCCGGTCTCCGCCAAGCTCGACGGCCAGTACGGCCAGTCCGACATCTACATCGGCACCCCGGCCGTGGTCAACCGCAACGGCATCCGCGAAGCCATCGAACTCCACCTCAACGAGGAGGAGCTGGCGAAGTTCACCCACTCCGCAGAGACCCTGCGCAACGTGATGAAGGAAGCCGAGCTCGTCTAGCCACTTTTAGGCATGCTTGCCCGCGCCCCAGTTGTTGCTGGCGCGCGGGCTTTTGCCTGGGGTTTTAGTCGGGTGGTTTTCGGTGTTCGGCGCGGGCTTTGTGGTCGGTGCCGGTGGCGGTGACGTTGCCGTAGGGTGAGACATACACGATCTGCCCGTCGCGTCTTTCCGTATGGCCCCTTGTGCCGCGTGCGGCCTGGGAGTTGTGGTACTTGCACAACCACCCAAGATTGGATGGTGTGGTCTCGCCTCCGCGTTGGTGTTCGACCATGTGGTGC
>NZ_JALXXL010000030.1 GCF_025152525.1 Corynebacterium sp. p3-SID1056 | reverse complement strand
GGCTGCTGATCAGAACCGTTATCGTCCTTGTCCTTCTCGTGACCATTCACCGGCACCTCAACGTCAACCTTGCCGTCCGGCAGATCCGGATCCTCAATGGTCACCGTAATCGGACCATCAACATCGGTACCCGGCGTCACAACAACGTTGCCGTTGTCGTCAATCTCAACCGGGACGTCCTTGCCGTCCTCATCCTTCGCAGAAATCTTGGTGTCCTCGTCCGGGTTGGTGACCTTGACACCCGTATCCTGCGACTCATCAGTCGGATCAACAGGCTTCACATCAGA
>NZ_JALXXL010000003.1 GCF_025152525.1 Corynebacterium sp. p3-SID1056 | reverse complement strand
CAACGACTGCATGCACATAGTCGTCTTGCTATCCATTGTCTAGCCGCTATAACGTTTACTATTTTCCTTGTTGTTTCCGGTGGCGGCGGGAATTGGGCTACTCACTTGCAGATTAGCGGTTTCCTATTTGCTGGATGTATGTTGAGCTTCATAACATCAATCCGAGACAATCCTCGTCCTCAGCAAAAAGAAACGGGCAGGCACCTGATGAAAAGTGGAGACTGGGGTTTTAGCGAAGTCCGCTCGGCATCGTTGTCAGGACGCTTCAATCCTCAATGGGGGCGTCGTCGGTGAGGTTGCCGAATTCCCGCGCCTGACAGCATGACCACGTCTTCGTCAGCGAGCACTGCCCCAGGCTCTAGCACCACTGTCGGCAAGGAGAGCACTTCTTCGGCACGGATGAGTTGACCACGCGGCCGCCGGGCCGGCACCGGTACCACCGCCGCATCCTTGATCAATGCAGACTGCGGTGGATCGGGAACAAGACGTGGCACATTGTGCACGGTCATGAACAGAACCTCCAATGGTTCGTTATTTACAACCAGCCTGACAGAGAGGGAATATCAAAGTTTTCACGGGGCCACCGCAAGCAGCAGCAAACCCGCGGAAAACGCAGAACCGAAACCCTAAAACAGCGAGAACCCGCTGTCGTCTCGGCTCAGCCCGGCGGCCTCCGCCAGGTCGTCACCCACCAGCGACTCGACGCCGCTGCCCGCGGCCTCGGGGTCGGAGTAGGCGGCGTACTTCTTCTCGCCGCCGAGCTGGTGGAGCAAGAAGCCGGTGACCAGGCCGCGCGCGGTTTCCTGGATGCCGCGGTTGGACTTGCCCAGGCCGAGGACGCGCTTGAGCAGGCCGTCCTCGGAAAACTCCTGCTGGTCGCCCTTCTTAATGGTGCGGCAGCAGGCATCGCCTGCCCAGTTGTAGGCCAGCTTGGCCGGGTTGCCTGGGTTAAACAGGGCATCGGCGTCCGTGCCCGGGCCGATGACCAGGCCGGGGACGAACAGGGAGCGCGCCGCCTGCGTTGACGAAGGCGCGACGTTGGCGGGGTAAATGGCGGCCACGGCGCGCACCTTCTCGTTGTCTACCGCGGCGAGGACTGCAGCGCCGCCGCCCATCCCGTGGCCGACGATGCCCAGCTTCTGCGGGGAGACGGTGATGTTGCCATTGCCCAGGCGGACGCCCGCGCAGATCTGCAGCGCGGTTTCTAAATCGGCGGCGAAGCCTGCGTGGTCGGGGCGCAGCCCGGTCTCTGTGTTCGGCGCTGCGACGACGATGCCCCAGCTGGCCAGGTGGCGCAGGAAGCGGTGGTAATCGTCGACCTTCTTCGTCCAGTCGTGGCCGAAGGCGACTGCGGGCAGGTCGCGCCCCTCGGCGGGGGTGTAGACCTTGCCGGGCAGCCCGGTGTAGCCAAGGTCGCCTTCGAGGACGCGGTGCGGGCCGCGCTTGGACAGTTCGGAGAAATTCTTCAGCTTCGCAGACACGCAGACAATGCTACTCGAGCACGCTTGCGCGTGTGGGCAACGCGTAAGTTAGTGTGGGCCGGAAAATGATTGGAGGATCGCTGATGCTTGGTGCGCTCTCGCTGGCGTTTGTGGATTCGGTGAACCTGTTGCTCATCGGCGTGATCGTGGCCGTGGGGATTCTCATCCCGCGTCATCAGCCAAGATACGCCGCAATCGTGGCGCTGTTGATCGCGGGGGACTGGCTGGGGGTGGCCAGCTTGGCGCTGCTCATGCTCGTCATTTTCGACGGCCTCGGCCCCGTCGTCCACAGCTTCGTCGAAGGCCCAGTCTTCGGCATCCTCCTTTTGGCCACCGGTCTGCTCACCGGCGTGCTGGCGTTGAAAGGCGGGGACAATTCCAAGCTCATCGCCGCAGTGCTGCGCCCGCTGCGCAAGCCGAACGCACTCACGGTGCTCACCGGTTTCATCCTGGGCTTGGTGCAGTCGGCCACCTCGATTCCCTTCTACGGCGGGCTCGCCCTGCTCTCTGCCGCCGGCATCGACCCGGCGCTGCGCTACACCTCCCTGGTCCTCTACGCCACGGTGGCGCTGTCCCTCCCAACTGTCAGCGCGTTGCTTGTGGGATGGGTGCGTGCGAAGCCGGATAGCGCAGCCGGCCGTGGGTTCGCGTGGGCGCGCAACAACCCGCGTCCAGTGACCCTGGGCGCTACCTGGGCCGTTGCGGCCATGCTGATTCTTTTGGGCGTGCTCCACCTGCTCTAGGTGTCGATGGTGCACAATGTGTCCATGCACCCTCTGGTTACTCGGATTGATCTCGACGCGATTGCGCACAACACCCGCTGCATCAGGACACACGTCGGTGACCGGACGCTGATGTGCGTGGTGAAGGCGGATGCGTACAACCATGGCGTCGACGCCTGCGTGCCCGTGATGGAGGCCAACGGTGCGGACGCGTTCGGCGTCGCCACCTTCGCCGAGGCGCGCGAGGTCGCCCGCCACACCACCAAGCCGGTGCTCGCCTGGCTGTGGGCACCAGGGGAGGAGATCCCCGCCGGTGTCGAGGTCGGCGCTCCAAGCATCGCGCATCTTCGCTCGCTTATCGACGCCGCGTCCACCCCTCCCACCCCGATTCCGGTCCACCTCGTCGTGGACACGGGGATGAACCGCTCCGGCATCGACGAGGAAGCCTGGGACGAGGCCTTCGCGCTTGCCGCAGAAGCAGAATCTCAAGGCGCACTGCGGGTAAAAGGAATCATGAGCCACCTCGCCTGCGCAGACACACCGGAGCACCCCTTTACCCAGGAGCAGCTCGCCGCCTTCGAACGCGCCACCCAGGCCACACGGCGCGCGGGCTTGCGCCCGGAGGTCACCCACATCGCGAACTCGCCCGGGGTGTGGACGCGTAAGGACGCGCACTTAGACCAGGTGCGCCCGGGTGTGAGCCTGTACGGCAGCGAGCCGGTCGCTGGCCGTGATCACGGCCTGCGCCCGGCGATGAGCTGGGTTGCGCGCGTGGTGGCAGTCAAGACGATTGCCCGCGGCGAATCCGTCAGCTACGGGCTGACCTGGCAGGCCCCCGAGGACGGCTACACCGCACTCATCCCGGCCGGCTACGCCGACGGAATCAGCCGCTCCTGGCAGGGGCGCTTCGGAGTGACGATCGACGGGCAGTGGTACCCGCAGGTCGGCCGGGTGTGCATGGACCAGATCGTGGTGTGGCTGGGCGGCACCGCGGGTACCGCAGCAGCGCCGGTGCGTGCTGGCGACGAGGCGGTCCTGTTCGGGCCCGAAGGCATGAGCGCGGACGAGTTGGCCACGGCCACCGGCACGATCAGCTACGAGGTGCTGTGCGCGCCCAAGGGCAGGACGGTGCGGGAGTATGTTGGACGGGGGTAAACGGGGCGTCGAGAAGCGATACGCGAGGAGGACACGTGCGAAGAGTATGTGAGACCGCAGCCGAGACGAAGGCCCTGGGCCGCGAGCTCGGCGCGGAGCTTGGCGCGGGCGACGTGGTGATTCTGGACGGGCCACTGGGCGCGGGCAAGACGACGCTCACGCAGGGCATTGCCGAGGGCCTTGGCGTGAAGGGGCGGGTGACCAGCCCGACCTTCGTCATCGCGCGCGAGCATGCCTCGCGTACCGGCGGCCCGGCGCTGATCCACGTGGATGCCTACCGGCTGCTCGGCGAGGGCTCGAGCGGCGATCCGCTCGGCGAGCTCGACGCGCTCGATCTCGATACGGAGCTCGACCGCGCGGTGGTGGTTGCCGAGTGGGGCGGAGGGCTGATCGAGCAGCTGAGCTCCGCGTACCTCCTTGTGTCGCTGGACCGCGAGACCTTGGTGCGCGAGGACCCGGAGTCGGAAGGCCGCATCATCACCTGGCAGTGGCAGGGCACACCAAAAACTGGCAAAGGAACCGCAGGGATGTAGGCTTTAGCCCATGCTAAAGCTCTCCAACACCAGTCGTGGATGGGTAGCGCTGGCCTGCGCTCTGTGGGTTGTGCTGCTCGTCGCCATGATCTTCATTCCTCTGTCCAACAAGAACGCGCAGGCCGCCAACATCACGCCGACGAACTCCCTGACGCGCTCCGTCTCCCAGCTCAACCCGCAGGGCGACGCCTTGGCTGCGCAGATGATCGACGCGTCGCGGGTGTACGACCCGGAGAAGTACGTCGGGTTTACCACCCTGTGCCCGGCCGAGCCGCAGGAGCTGCGCGACAGCAAGCTGGAGGCCTTCCACGCCACCGCTGACGAGCTCGAGCTGGACGAGAACACCGGCTACATGGTGCTCCTGCCTGCCGACGAGAACGCCAAGGCCGACTTTGACAAGGTGGATCTGCGCAACGTGGACATCTGCCAGCAGCCTGCAATGGCGGCGTACCCGCTGCAGAGCCCGCTGATGGTGGCGAAGCAGAACGGCCAGTGGGTCATGGGGCTGACGCAGTAATGCGCGTGCTCGCCCTCGACACGGCCACCACCGAGCTTGTCGCGGGTGTGGCCGCCGTCTCCGCCACCGTTTCCGGTGGCGTTTCCGCCACCGGTTCCGGTGGCGTCGACGAACCAAATGCTGTCGACGTCATCGCCGAAAAGGTCGTTTCCACCCGCGCCCACAACGAGCTGCTCGTTCCAACCATTCAGGAACTGCTCGCGGGCGCGGGCCTTGCCTTTTCAGACCTGGAGGCGATCGTGGTCGGCTGCGGCCCGGGCCCATTTACCGGTCTGCGCGTCGGCATGGCCACCGCCTCGGCGCTGGGCCAGGCGCTGGGGATCCCGGTGTACGGCGTGGTCACCCACGACGCGGTGGCCCGTGGCGTTGACGCACCATCTGCGCTGATCGTTACCGACGCCCGCCGCCGCGAGGTGTACTGGGCCCGCTACGAACACGGCCAGCGCGTGGCAGGCCCCGAGGTTGTGAAGCCCGCGGAGCTCGACTGCCCGCCCGTGGCTGTCTGCTCTGTCCCGGAGCAGCTCGCCGCGCAGCTGAGCGTCGACGCGGACGAGGTGACCTACCTTCCGCCGCACACGGCTGGCCTGGTTGCCGCCGCAGACTTTTCGGCACCACCGGCCCCGCTCGTGCCGCACTACCTGCGCCGACCGGACGCGGTCCCGCCGAAGCAGAAGCCAAAGTCGCCGGCGCTGCCGGACATTGACCTGAAGAAGCTGAGCTAGCCGTGGAATTTCGCGAGCTCGGACCGGCGGCCGCCCCGCGCATCGCGGAGCTGGAAGCGCTCCTGTTTGCCGGCGACCAGCCGTGGACCGAATCGATGGTGCGCGCGGAGCTGGCCCAGCGCTACACCTTTTACGTCGGTGCCTTTGCAGACGAGACTGACACGCTCGTCGGCTACGCCGGCGTGGCCATGCTGGGGCCGAAAGAGGATCCGGAATTTGAGATCCACACCATCGGCGTCGATCCCGCCTATCAGCGCCGGGGCGTGGGCAGGGCGCTGATGGACCAGCTTGTGCACACCGCGGACCTACTCGACGGGCCAATGTTTCTCGAGGTGCGCACCGACAACGTGCCGGCGCTGCGCATGTACGAGGACTACGGCTTTGTCACGACCGGTGTGCGCAAGAATTACTACCAGGCCTCTGGCGCGGATGCGTACGCGATGATGCGCCCGCGCAAAAGCGCGAGTAACGAGACAGAAAGGTAAACGGCTCCCATGATCGTGCTCGGGATTGAGTCTTCGTGCGATGAAACAGGCGTAGGCATTATTCGCCTCGGCGAGGGCGGGAAGATGGAGGTGCTCGCGGACGCGGTCGCCTCTTCCATGGAGCAGCACGCCCGCTTCGGGGGAGTGGTGCCGGAGATCGCCTCGCGCGCACACCTGGAGGCCATGCCCCAGGTGATGGAGGCCGCGCTGACAGAAGCCGGCGTGGACAAGCCGGATGCGGTGGCGGCCACCGTGGGCCCCGGCCTGGCGGGTGCGCTTTTGGTCGGCGCCTCGGCGGCGAAGGCCTACGCGGCAGCGTGGGGCGTGCCTTTCTACGGCGTCAACCACCTCGGCGGCCACGTCGCGGTGGCGAACCTGGAAGGCGAGACCGCGCTGCCGCACTCGGTGGCCCTGTTGGTCTCCGGCGGGCACACGCAGTTGCTCGAAGTCGAGGCGGTGGGCCGCCCGATGCGCGAGTTGGGCTCCACGCTTGACGACGCCGCGGGGGAGGCCTACGACAAAGTCGCCCGCCTGCTCGGCCTCGGCTATCCCGGCGGGCCGGTGGTGGACAAGCTGGCGCACGCTGGCGACCCGGCCGCGATTGCGTTCCCGCGCGGGCTGTTCAAGGCACAGGACCTGCGCGGCGAGCACCGCTATGACTTCTCCTTCTCGGGGCTCAAGACCGCGGTGGCCCGCTACGTGGAGGCCGCCGAGCGGGAGTCTCGCGTGGTGAGCATGGAGGATGTATGCGCGTCCTTCCAGGAGGCGGTGTGCGACGTGCTCACTGCCAAGGCGGTGATGGCCTGCGAGGACACCGGCGCCTCCACACTGCTGCTCGGCGGCGGGGTGGCGGCGAATTCCCGGCTGCGGGAGCTCGCGGCCGAGCGTTGCGAAGCCCGCGGCATCGAGCTGCGGGTACCGCGCTTTGGCCTGTGCACGGATAACGGCGTGATGATCGCTGCGGTGGCCGGCCAGCTTATCCACGAGGGAGCGCAACCCTCGCCGCTTTCGGTGGCGACGGATACCTCGCTCGAGGTGGAAACGCCGCTCGTCGGGGCCTAGCAGCAGGGGCGGTGACGTGCTGGGAAGCGGCATGCACTGCGGGGATGCGCACAAGCGGCTATCTTGACTAGCAAGAAGGCCCGTTTTTGACACACCACGGAGGACCGAGCGGCCATGAGCGACCTTTCCCACACCCCGGAGCACACCACCCACCCCGAGCAGGCGGACCGCGAGCGCTTCGGCTTTTTGGTCAACCCGGACTTAAGCTACCGCCGCATCGTCTTTGATGCGGACACGGCGCGTGACTTCCTCGGCGGTGTCCACGACGACTTTGTCGATGTCGCCTTCGAGCAGGAGGGCAACCGCTTCCATGCCCTGTTCAACCCGGATGCCCGCGCGCAGGGTGCGGAACCGAACCCGGTGGCCTCGCTGGCGCGCAACACCGCAGACACCAATAACCCGGCGTTTCTCACCGATCCGACGCGGGCGATCTGCGGGCCGGTCATCTTTACCAACCGCGAGGGCAAGAGCGTGGAGGAGCGCACCATCGCGGCAGTGGATCAGGCAATCCGCGCCGTGGAGAACTACCGTGAGGACAACCCGGAGGAGTACGAGCTCTGGCGCAACGCTGTGCGCAACACCACGCACACGCAGTAGTGTGCGATGGAGGGGGAGTGATGTTGTGGCTTAGCACTCACGTGGGTAGAGTGCTAACCAGGTTGTGTAGAGCACAGTTGTTCACCCGCGACGACGGCTGCGCATCGAGACAATCGTTATAACTGCAAATCCTGTAAAGATTGCAACGCAACATCTACGAAAGGTCACCAAGGTAGTCGATTATGGCAAACGTCAATATCAAGCCGCTGGAAGACAAGGTCCTCGTGCAGATCGCTGAGGCTGAGACCACCACCGCCTCTGGCCTGGTTATCCCGGACTCCGCTGCAGAGAAGCCGCAGGAAGCCGTCGTCATCGCTGTTGGCCCGGGGCGCCTGGACGACAACGGTAACCGCGTCGCCCCGGACGTGAAGGAGGGCGACACCGTCGTGTTCTCCAAGTACGGCGGCACCGAGCTGAAGTACAACGGCGAGGAGTACCTCCTGCTGTCGGCTCGCGACCTGCTCGCTGTCGTCGAAAAGTAAGCGAAGGGGGCTGAAGCCACCAATGGCAAAACTTATTGCATTTGACCAGGAGGCCCGCGAGGGCATCCAGCGCGGCGTGGACATCCTCGCTGACGCAGTGAAGGTCACCCTCGGCCCGCGCGGCCGCAACGTGGTCCTCTCCAAGTCCTGGGGCGGGCCGACCGTGACCAACGACGGCGTGACCATCGCCCGCGACATCGATCTGGAAGATCCCTTTGAAAACCTCGGTGCGCAGCTGGTCAAGTCCGTCGCGGTGAAAACCAACGACATTGCTGGTGACGGCACCACCACCGCGACCCTGCTGGCGCAGGCACTCGTGGCGGAGGGGCTGCGCAACGTCGCTGCGGGCGCGAACCCGATCGAGCTGAACAAGGGCATTTCCGCAGCTGCGGAGAAGGTCGTTGAGGAGCTGCGCGAGCGCGCCACCCCGGTGTCCGCTTCCGCGGAGATCGCGAATGTGGCCACCGTTTCCTCCCGCGACCCGGAGGTCGGCGAGATGGTTGCCGGCGCGATGGACAAGGTGGGCAAGGATGGTGTGCTGACCGTCGAGGAGTCCCAGTCCATCGAGTCGTATGTGGACCTGACCGAGGGCATTTCCTTTGACAAGGGCTTTTTGTCGCCCTACTTCATGACGGACCCGGACGCTGGCCAGGCCGTGCTGGATGACGCGCGCGTCCTGCTGGTGCGCAACAAGATTTCCTCCCTGCCGGACTTCCTGCCGCTGCTGGAAAAGATCGCCGAGTCCTCGGTTCCGCTGCTGATCATCGCGGAAGACGTCGAGGGTGAGCCGCTGCAGACGCTCGTGGTCAACACGATGCGCAAGTCGCTCAAGGTCGTCGCCGTGAAGGCACCGTACTTCGGTGAGCGCCGCAAGGCCTTCATGGACGATCTCGCCGTGGTCACCGAGGCCACCGTGATCGACCCGGAGGTGGGCGTCAACCTCAAGGACGCCACCCTGGAGCACCTCGGCCGCGCGCGCCGCGTCACCGTGACGAAGGACGACACCGTGCTTGTCGACGGGGCGGGGACCGCCGAGGCGATCGAGGAGCGCCGCAACCAGATTCGTCGCGAGATCGAGACGACCGATTCCACCTGGGACCGCGAGAAGGCGGAAGAGCGCCTGGCGAAGCTGTCCGGCGGTGTGGCCGTCATCCGCGTCGGTGCGGCAACCGAGACGGAGGTCAACGAGCGCAAGCTGCGCGTCGAGGACGCCATTAACGCGGCACGCGCCGCGGTCCAGGAGGGCGTCATCGCCGGTGGCGGCTCTGCGCTCGTACAGATTGCCAAGGAACTCGAGGCATACGCCGAGGAGTTCGCAGGCGAGCAGCAGACCGGCGTGCTGGCCGTCGCCCGCGCGCTGCGCAAGCCCGCCTACTGGATCGCCGACAACGCGGGGTTGGATGGCTCCGTCGTCGTGTCCCGCGTTGGCGAGCTGAGCAACGATGAGGGCTTCAACGCCGCAACCCTGGAGTACGGCAACCTCGTCGAACAGGGCATCATCGACCCCGTGAAGGTCACTCACTCCGCCGTGGTCAACGCGGCGTCGGTGGCACGGATGGTGCTCACCACGGAGGCTTCCGTGGTGACCAAGCCGGCCGAAGAGGAAGAAGACGCAGGCCACGCAGGCCACATGCACTAATTCTTCCGCGCACGCGCAACGCTGCCGGAACCCGAAGCGGGTTCCGGCAGCGTTTGTGTTTTTACTTCGCAGACGCGGCGGCGGGGACCTTGACAGCCCCGCCGTGCCCGCCGCGCAGGATAGCCTGGCGCTCGGACTCGCTCATGCCGCCCCAAATCCCGTAGGGCTCTGCCACGCGGAGGGCGTGCTCACGGCACTGCTCGAGCACGGGGCAGGTGTAGCAGATGGCCTTCGCGCGGTTCTCGCGCTGTGTGCGGGCACGGCCGCGCTCCCCGTCTGGGTGGTAAAAGACCTCGGATGCTTCGCCACGGCACGCGCTCAGCAGCTGCCAATCCCAGAAGTCGGCGTTCGGACCGGGAAGATACTGCGGCAGGGACATGGTGGTAGAGACTCCTTGTAGAAACTATTGACATGTGCTTGCTGCCCCGGCGAGCAGCGCCGGTGGACGAAATCGAAGTGTTCTCCCCGTGGGTAAACGATAGGTGTCCTGTTGGTGGCCGCTACTTGTATACGCTGCTGTACCTCCGAGTAAACCCCGCTTGAGCTGGCGAAATGATCAAGGTAAACCCGCGATGAACTTTAAGGGAACCTTGGAGTTGTTGCGGAAAACACCCGTTTCTTGGCGGGCGCAATGCCACTGAAGCGCCGGTCTGGGGTTAGACTCCCTATGGTTAACGCGGCCCCATCGCATATGTGAGGTGCGCGAAAGGCATACGAGGGAGGAAGGGTCACGGATGGCGACGCCGGAAGTCAACGACGAGCTAGCCAGACTCGTCCCCCTCGCCGTCGACGGCGACCAGCGGGCGCTGCAGCAGGTCATCCGGCTGATCCACCCGCAGGTGCTGCGCTACACCCGCGCCCGGATTGGCGGAGGGCGCATGCCAACCGCCGAGGATGTGGCCCAAGATGTGTGTCTTGCTGTGGCCACGTCAATTGACCGCTACCGGGATCAAGGCAAGCCATTCATGGCGTTTGTGTACGGGATTGCGTTTAACAAGGTCGCGGATGCGCACCGGACGCTGTCGCGGGACAAACTTACGCCCACCGAAGAGGTACCTGAGACCGAGTCGCACAGCGAGACTCCAGAAGAGTTTGCCCTGGTAGCAGACGGAAGTAACAGAGTGCGCGCGATGCTCGATGTACTCAATGACAAGGCCCGTGACATCATCATTCTCAGAGTTTTCATGGGGCTTTCCGCAGAAGAAACGGCGCAAATTGTGGGCAGTACCGCGGGAGCGGTGCGCGTCGCCCAGTTCCGAGCGCTTGCGACACTGCGCAAACATTTGGAGGAAGGGGAGATGCACGATGACTCGGCGCAGTGACGGATACGATGAGCAAGGCAAGACGGAAAACGCGACGGAAGAGTTTGCCGCCGTGGCAAACGAGGACGCGTTTCTCGATGCGATCGCGGATGGCGTTGATCCCTCCGACGGGAGCGACCCGCTCGCAGCGCTGCTGCTCGAGCTGAAAGAAGACATCGATCGGCCGATGCCCGAACCCCCGCAGATTGACGCCACGGCAGAGAGTGCAGAGGATGCCACCGT
Source organism: Corynebacterium sp. p3-SID1056 (assembly GCF_025152525.1). Taxonomy (GTDB): domain Bacteria; phylum Actinomycetota; class Actinomycetes; order Mycobacteriales; family Mycobacteriaceae; genus Corynebacterium. Next base: position 221,513 of record NZ_JALXXL010000003.1, on the reverse strand, counting down.
GGTGCCGCTGCGCCGGAAGCGCTTCGGCCGTCGTCGCGCCGGAGCGAAGGACGAGCGCCGCCAGCCGAGCCCCTGGGTCGCCGGACTCGTCGGCGCTGCTGCGGCAACTGCAGTCGTGACCGGCAGCGGTGCCGCGCTCTACAACGCCACCCCCGGCTCCGCGCTGTGGGGGCCGGCCACTGCGGTCTTCGGCGACCGCACCGCGGCTGTCGAGCTGGCCTCCACGCTCGATGAGCTGGAAGCAGCGAACGACTCCGGCGACCGAGACGCAGCCAACGCACTGTTCGAGCAGGCGCGCAAGCTGCTCGCCTCGATGGAGCCGAGGGCGAACCAGGGCCGCGAGGGCCGCGCAGGTGAGGCACCTGCTCCGATCGTGCGCACGAAGGTGAGCACCGTGACTGTCACCCCGACTCCGCCGCCGGCCGAGCCAAAGGTCATCACCGAAACGGTGCAGCCAAACCAGCCCGAAGAGCAGAGCCCGCAGCCCCAGCCGAGCCAGGAGCAGCCCACATCGCAGCCGCAGTCGAGCGGAACCAGGGAGACGCCGGTGCGCCCCAACCCGCTCGAGAGCCCCACGGCTTCGACGTCCGCGCCGCAACACGAAGGGGAGACCAGCGATGCAGGTCAGGTCACCCAAGAACCGGTGACCTCTGAGGCCACGAGCAACACGGCTCCTGGCGGCGGCACCCTGGGCGAAGCGCAGAACTACTAAAGACAAACGCAAAGCCCCGCGCAAAAGCGCGGGGCTGGGGGAGTGCGGCGTCGATAAGCGGGTGCTTAGTGTGCCTCGAGGCCGTCGAGGAAGCCTAAGGCATAATCCCAGGACACGTAGGCGTCGTAGGCGATCTCCGCGCTCGGCTCATGCACGGCCGGCAGCTGATTGCGCAGGGTGGCCAGCATGTTTTGCTCCATGATGTCCCAGTCGTAGTAGTGCCACTGGTCGCAGTCCTCGCACATGAAGTAGATACCGCGGATACCGCGCGGGCGCAGAAGCTCCTTGCAATCGCGCACGTACTGCAAGTCGCGCATGACATCATGGCGCTCCTGCAGGGAGAGCGGCTCCGGCAATGCGTCATCCTCAATAAACGACGCCGGATCATTCGGATCGTCCGCGAACGGATCCTGGGGCATCATGTCATCAAAGTTCACGCCACCCACACTATGTGCTTTTTCAGTCCCTGCCAATTCCCCCGCCTAGGTGCAAGCCGGGGTGAGGATATATCATGGCGGAAAGCAAAAGGTGTGACCCGCGCGGGAGAGGAGACGCAGCAATTATGGCAAACGAACGCATTCTGACAGGTGGGGACGATCCGAATAAGATTGCCCTGCGCGGCCTGACTTTCGACGATGTGCTGCTGCTTCCCGCTGAGTCCCACATTGTGCCGGCTGAGGTCTCCACGACTTCCAAGTTCAGCCGCAACATCACGCTCGGCATGCCAATCGCCTCCGCCGCGATGGACACCGTCACCGAATCACGCATGGCAATCGCGATGGCGCGGCAGGGCGGCATCGGCGTGCTGCACCGCAACTTGAGCGCCCAGGACCAGGCGGAAAATGTGGACGTGGTCAAGCGCTCCGAGTCCGGCATGGTGACCAACCCGGTGACGGCGACGCCTGACATGACTGTCAACGACGTCGACGCGCTGTGCGCCCGTTTCCGTATCTCCGGCCTGCCGGTCGTGGACGATGCTGGCCGCCTCGTCGGCATCATTACCAACCGGGATATGCGCTTCGAGCGCGACTACGAGCGCAAGGTCGCCGAGATTATGACGGCGATGCCGCTGGTCGTCGCCGAGGAGGGCGTGACCAAGGAGGAAGCGCTCGAGCTGTTGTCTGCAAACAAGGTGGAGAAGCTGCCGATCGTCGCCAAGGACGGCAAACTGGTCGGCCTGATCACCGTGAAGGACTTCGTGAAGACGGAGCAGTACCCCAACGCCTCGAAGGACGAGAACGGCCGCCTGCTCGTTGCCGCGGGTATCGGCACCGGCGAGGATTCCTACGACCGCGCCGGCCTGCTGGCCGAGGCGGGCGTGGACGCGCTCGTGGTTGACTCCGCGCACGCCCACAACAACCGCGTGCTGGAGATGGTCGCGCGCGTGAAGAAGGACTTCGGCGACCGCCTCGACGTCATCGGCGGCAACCTGGCTACCCGCTCCGCGGCCCAGGCCATGATCGACGCGGGTGCGGACGCGATCAAGGTCGGCATCGGCCCGGGCTCGATCTGCACTACCCGCGTGGTCGCCGGTGTGGGCGCACCGCAGATCACCTCGATCCTCGAGGCCTCCGTGCCCGCGCACAAGGCCGGGGTGCCCATTATCGCCGACGGCGGCATGCAGTTCTCTGGCGACGTCGCCAAGGCGCTGGCCGCCGGTGCGTCCACCGTCATGCTCGGCTCCATGCTCGCCGGCACCACCGAGGCGCCGGGTGAGATCGTCGTGGTTGGCGGCAAGCAGTACAAGCGCTACCGCGGCATGGGCTCCATGGGCGCGATGCAGGGCCGCGGCCTCACGGGCGAGAAGCGCTCCTTCTCAAAGGACCGCTACTTCCAAGCAGACGTGACCAGCGAGGACAAGCTGGTGCCGGAGGGCATCGAGGGGCGCGTGCCCTTCCGCGGTGACCTGGACTCGATCACCCACCAGATCGTCGGCGGTCTGCGCGCGGCGATGGGCTACACCGGCTCCGCCTCCATCGAAGAGCTGCAGACCAAGCAGTTTGTGCAGATCACCGCCGCTGGCCTGCGCGAATCCCACCCGCACGACATCACCCAGACCGTCGAGGCACCGAACTACCGCCACTAGGAGTGAGCTGTAACAACCATGCACGAATATGTCGAAATAGGTAAAGGGCGCGAGGCCCGCGCGGCCTACGATCTGCACGATCTCTCGCTCGTGCCCGCGCGCCGCACGCGTTCTTCCAAGGTGGTGGACACCACCTGGCACATTGACGCCTACAGCTTCGACGTGCCGCTGGTCTCGCACCCCACGGACGCGCTGGCAAGCCCCGAGTTTGTCATTGAAATGGGCAAGCAGGGCGGCCTCGGCGTGCTCAATGCCGAGGGGCTGTTGGGGCGCCACGCCTCTTTCTCGGATGCGGTCAAGCGAGTCATTGGCGCAGCAAGTATTGAGTGGGACGACTTGGAGTCGCTGCTGAAGTCGCAGTCCGACGCCACCGCAATCCTGCAGGAGCTGCACCAGGCACCACTGGATATGGACCTGTTCGCCGAGCACATGGCGCGCGTGCGCGACTCGGGCGCGACCGTGGCGGTGCGCGTAAGCCCGCAGAACGCGCGCGAGCTAGCACCGCAGCTGGTCAAGGCCGGGGCTGAGCTCCTGTTCATCCAGGGCACGATCATCTCCGCAGAGCACGTGCAGCAAGGCGGCGAGCCGCTGAACCTCAAGGAGTTCATTGGCACGCTGGACGTGCCAGTAATCGCCGGTGGCGTGTTCGACTACAGCACCGCGATGCACCTCATGCGTTCTGGCGCCGCCGGCGTGATCGTGGGCTCGGGGCAGTCGAACCAGAGCATGTCGCTGGACGTGCCACTGGCCACCGCGATCGCCGACGTCGCCGCGGCGCGACGCGACTATCTGGACGAGACGGGCGGGCGTTACGTACACGTCATTGCGAACGCGCCCGTGCAATCCTCAGGCCAGATCGCCGTCGCGCTCGGTGTGGGCGCGGACGCGGTGATGCTCGGCGAGCCGCTGGCCCGCGCCGTCGAGGCTTCGGGCGAGGGCATGTACTGGGAGTCCGCGATCGCGCACCCGCGTTTCCCGCGTGGCGAGATGCGCCAGGTGGTGCTCGCGGAGCAGCGCGAACCGCTGCAGACCGTGCTGCACGGACCTTCGCACGACCCGCACGGGACGATGAACCTGGTGGGTGGTCTGCGTCGCATCATGGCCAAGTGCGGTTACGAGGACCCGAAATCTTTCCAAAAGGTGAGCTTGACGGTCCGAAAATAAAAAGATCCTGTTAGTTCCTGCTAGATTATGTAATCATGGCCTACGACGTGATTATTGACCGGGATGTGACCGACGGTCCACAGCACCTGGTTGCGGTAGATGACATCTTCTTCTCGGTCACCGATGCCAAGGGCATTATGACCGACGTGAACGAAGTGTTCATGCATTATGCCCAATATCCGTGGGAAGAGATGATCGGCAAGCCGCACAATCTCATCCGCCAAGTAGAGATGCCGGGCGGCGTGTTCAAGGCCATGTGGGACTGGATCGAGGCCGGCAAGCCCTTCGTCGGGTATGTGCGCAACCTGGCCAAGAGTGGCTCCGCCTATGACGTGCTAGCCACGGTCACACCGCTGTCGGACGGGCACTACCTGTCGGTGCGCACCCGTCCAATGACGGATTACTTCCAGGTCGCTGCGGAGGTGTACCAGGAAGCCAACATCGTCGAGCACCAGGCCAAGCGCGACGGTGTAGGCCGCCGTCGCCGCGCGCAATTGGGCTGGGCTCGAATCTGTGAGCTCGTCCCGGACTACGACGCATTCATGTCGGAAGTTCTCCCCGCCGAGGTTGCGGCCCGCGAGGAGGCCGGCTTCGTCCTGCCGGAAGGCGAAGGCGAGGTGTACGAGGCGACTGCCGCCCTGTACAAGGAGCTGGAGATCTTCATGGGCATCCAGACCTCGATTAAGCAGTCCGCTGAGGAGCTTTTGGTCGCCTGCGAGACGCTGATGCAGGAGAACTCGGTGACCAACCAGGTCAAGGGCGAGATGGAAAAGGTCGTCGCCGAGGGCGCGTCGCGCACGCTGCTGCTCGCCCCGCTGCAGGTCTGGGCGACGATGCGCGGCATTATCGACGAGAACGCGCAGTCGCTGGCAGAGGTGGCCGAGGAGCTGCAGGGCCGTGCGGCGAAGGCGCGTACCGCGATTGCCCTGGCGCGTCTCCAGGCAGCACAGACGGCGACCTTCTCTGCGGAGGAGGACCGCATCGAGTCGATGCGCATGCTCTACGAGGCGATGGAGTTCGCGCTGCGCGACATGGACAACGCAGTCTTCTTGCACTCCTCGCTTGCCAACCGCGTCGAGCTGAAGGTCAACTCCATCTCGGAGCTGACCAAGATGCCACTGGAGATGATTCGCCGCTGGTCGCAGTCCACGGCAAAGCAGCCCTTCGGCGAGAACATTGACCCGCTGGTCACTCAGGTCGAGCACGCGATCCAGGCCGCAGACGCGTCCATTGAACAGCTGCAGCTGTCCTCGCGGGATCTCGACGAGGACCCCTCGGTGGAAGGCGTGCACGAGGCGCTTGAGCGCCTGCGCAAAGCAGTGTTTTAGGCGGCGAAGCGAGCGGAAGGCTGTGGTGGTGACACCGCAGCCTTCAATGGTGTTTGAGGCCAACTCCTACTAAATTTTATAGATGGTCGACGCCTGAAGAGTAGGAGAAGAAGGATGCACTCCCGGGTCGCGCGTTCTGCGCTTGCTGTGTTGACGACGTGCGTGTTGTGCGCCGCCGGTGTGGTGCCGTCGGCAAGCGCAGCCCAGGAGCAAAGCAGCGGCAACGAGATCTTGATCGGCGGCTCGCCGACGGAGGCTGCCGCGCAGGAAACGGGGGAGCGGAAGTACCCGCTCTTCGCGTCTTATCGTCCCGAGTTTGGCAACTGGCTCTACGTTGTGCGCCCCGACGCGAGTAGAGGGGCGGCGTTTCGCGCCCCGGTGTACGCGAAGTTTTCCCCCGAGTACCAGCTGGTGGCCCCGCCTGCGGGCGTGAAGTACAGGAAGGTGGCAGGCCCGGAGTGGCTGGAGGTGCACCCGGACACGGGCCAGGTGAGCATTACTGAAGACATCACGAACTTTCTGAAGCTGCGGTACAACAAGACTGACGTGAAGGAGCAGCTCTACACGCTGAAGGTGGACGTGCTCTTCCCGGACGGGAGGCCGTGGACGCAGTACATTTCCGTCGCGCTGTTTGATAGCTGGGAGAACTACCACGCGTACAACAATCCGGCGACGCTGGAGGAGCCGCGCTTTCCCCGCCGACCGCTGCACCTGACTCCGGGGCAGACGCTCACGTTGACGCGCGAGGATATTTCCTGGAAGGACCCACAAGTCACGTGCGGGGAGAAACCAGGGGCGGAAGACGTGCAGTGCACGGAGCGGGAAACACTTGGCTATTGGCCAAGCGGGGTGTGGGACGCAGATCTGACCGTGGAGCCGCAGCCAAATGACGAAAACCCGTTGCTTGACCCGAAATACGTGACTACCGAGGTCATCACCGATGAGGCAGGCGAGTTCCAGGAGCTGCGAATCCACGCGCAGAAGAAGTTGGCCGAGCTTGGCGCGCAGGGTTTCGTTGGGGGCCACGTGCCGATTCGCTTCCGGTGGTCGCCGCGCGACGGACAGCAGTTCACGTGGTCGACGGCCGACGTGTGGGACGTGGTGCCGCTGTATGTCTTCTTTAATGCACTGCCGGACAACGACAACTACGTCGTCCGCCCGGTCAACGGCATATCGACGGTCACAGGGCGCGAGGCGGCGACCCCGCTGCCCACGTTCGATTCGGAAGGGATCGAGGGGTTGCCGGAGCAGCCCGAGGGCGCGGAGTTTGTGGTGCTGGACGGCGACGGTGCGAGCTACACCGACTGGGTCAGCGTTGACGCCGGCAGGGGGCAGATCGTGGCGCGCCCGAGCGCACCGGAGCACGTCGGGGACCACGAGGTGCCCATGCAAGTGAAGTTCCAGGATGGCACTGTATCACCAGAGTTTGTCGTGCCGGTGCACGTTGCGCCGCTGGCTTCTACCGCGCAGCCGCAGTGGAGTGATGCGACCTTCACGCGCGGCACGACCCAGCTGCACGTGCCGCAGGTAGGCACGCTCCTGGACGGGGCGCAGGTGACGGTGGATACCGACGCTGAGGGTTTTGCGGCCACGGTAGGCGCGGACGGCACCATCGAGGTCACCGCCCCGGAGACTGTCCCGGTGGGCACGACCGCGACCTTCACAGTGACCACGCGCTATCCCGATTCCACCGAAGCGCTGCCTGCGAGCTTCGACACTGACCAGTTCACCCTCACCGTGGTTGCGCCCGAGGGCGATGCCGTCGACGCCGTGTCCTATCCGCGCCAAACGGTGACCCGCGGCGAGTCCGTGACGGTGCCGGCACCAGGCGTGCGCAACGTGAAGTTCGCGCGGGCCGCGACCACGCCCGAGTGGGCACAGGTTGCCCCCGACGGGGAAGTCGTGCTACACCCGGGCACCTCGCTGCCGGCCGGAGAGACGACGGTACCGGTGCGCGTCGAGGACGGCCGCGGCGACGTCCGCGTCGTCGAGATCCCGGTGACGGTGCGCACGGTCAGCGAGCTTTTCGCCCCGTCATGGGCCGCATCCTCCGCCCCGCGCGGCGAGCAGATCGCGGTGGAAAACTCCGGCGGCACGCTGCCCGCCGATGCGGTGGTCGAGGCATCGCTTCTCGACGCCCCGTCGTGGACCACTCACGCCGACGGCGACACCGTCCGCGTGACCCCGGCGCACGACGCGAAAGCAGGGGAGACGGCGCGCTTGCGCATCACCGCGACCTATCGCGACGGCAGCACCGACACGCAGACGGTGACGGTGCGTGTCAGCTCGCTCGCCGACAGCCTCACGTTGAAGTGGGAGGACGTCACCGGACCGCGCGGTACACAGCTGCGCTCGTCGAACGTGGGCGATCCGCTGCCTGCGGGCACGGTCGTCTCAGTGACTGGTCCCAGCGAGTGGGGCATCACGCTTGTCGACGCCGCCGGCACCGTCACCCTGACCCCACCAGCTTCCGCCGCGCTCAGCGAGCGCACAGCCGTGAAGGTCTCGCTGTCGTTCCCGGATGGCAGCCGCAGGGACGTGGCGTTCCACGCGGAGGCAACGCAGGGTGAGGCGGTGCAGTCGACGTCGACGGCGCCTGTGCCGAGCGCAGCGCCGACGACCGAGCCGACGAGCGCCCCGGCGCAGCCGGCGGAGACGACTCGCAGCACGACCCTGGCACCGACGACGGCTCCAACGACGGCACCACGCCAGACGCCGCGGGAGTCCACCTCGACCGCTGCGCCTCGGGAGACGACCCCCGCCACGACGTCAACGACGTCAACGACCGCGACGTCGGCGACCCCCGCGGCACCGACTGCACCGACTGTGCCGACTGCGCCGACTGCGTCGGACGCCCCTGACCAGCCGTCCTTGAGTGGGGTGGGGTCCGGGAAGGGCTCGAGTGGGGCGTCGATAAGCATGGCGCTTGCTGCGGCGGCGAGCCCGCTGTTGCTGCTGATGCCGATTGCCCTGGCGCAGCAAACCGCGGTGCCGGGGCTGACGCCTGCGCTGGATCAGCTGGACGCGCAGCTGCGCGCGCTGCCGCCCGAGGTGGTGCGCCCGCTGGACGATGCGCTGGCTGGTTCGGGGTTCAACTTGGGCGGGGCTGCCGCCGCGGGCACTGTGGTGGCGACCAGTATTGTTGCGCTGAGCATTGTGCTTGCGGCGGGCCAGGCGCAGGGGCAGATAGGGTCGACGACCGCGGAGTAGGCTGCGTCGTCGCGCGAGGGGACAGTGGGCTAGAATCTGTCCCGTGACTACACCGCAAACACGTCCCGTATTAGTCGTCGACTTCGGCGCCCAGTACGCGCAGCTTATCGCCCGCCGTGTGCGCGAGGCGCGCGTGTACTCCGAGGTCGTCCCGTCCACCATCTCTGCCGCAGAAGTGCGCGAGAAGAACCCGGCCGCGCTGGTGCTCTCCGGCGGCCCGTCGTCGGTCTACGCCGAGGGTGCCCCGCAGCTGGATCCGGAGATCTTCGAGCTGGGCCTGCCGATCTTCGGCATCTGCTACGGCTTCCAGATCATGACGCAGGCGCTCGGTGGCAAGGTCGCCGAGACCGGCGCTCGCGAGTACGGCCGCACCACCATGGACGTCTCGGGCGGCGTGCTGCACGTCGGCACCCCGCAGTCTCACCCGGTGTGGATGTCGCACGGCGACTCCGTCACCGAGGCACCCGAAGGCTTCACCGTGACCGCGTCCACCCCGGGCGCGCCCGTCGCAGCCTTCGAGTGCGTGGACAAGAAGCTGGCCGGCGTGCAGTATCACCCCGAGGTCATGCACTCCCCGCACGGCCAGGAGGTGCTGACCCGCTTCCTCACCGAGGTCGCTGGCCTGGAGCAGAACTGGACCGCGTCCAACATCGCCGAGCAGCTCATTGAGCAGGTGCGCGAGCAGGTGGGCGACGGCCGCGCGATTTGCGGCCTGTCCGGTGGTGTGGACTCCGCCGTTGCCGCGGCGCTGGTGCAGCGCGCAATCGGCGACCGCCTGACGTGCGTGTTCGTGGACCACGGCCTGCTGCGCCAGGGCGAGCGCGAGCAGGTGGAGAACGACTTCGTCGCCGCCACCGGCGCGAAGCTGGTCACCGTAGACGAGCGCGAGGCCTTCCTGAGCAAGCTCGCCGGCGTGACCGAGCCGGAGGCGAAGCGTAAGGCGATCGGTGCGGAGTTCATCCGCTCCTTCGAGCGTGCGGTCGCAGGCGTTCTCGAGGGGCAAAGCGTCGACTACCTGGTCCAGGGCACCCTCTACCCGGACGTGGTGGAGTCCGGCGGCGGCACCGGCACCGCCAACATCAAGAGCCACCACAACGTCGGCGGCCTGCCGGACGACGTGGAGTTCGAGCTGGTCGAGCCGCTGCGTCTCCTGTTCAAGGACGAGGTGCGCGCCGTCGGCCGCGAGCTCGGCCTGCCCGAGGCGATCGTCAACCGCCAGCCCTTCCCGGGCCCGGGCCTGGGCATCCGCATCATCGGCGAGGTCACCCAGGAGCGACTGGAGACCCTGCGCGCCGCCGACGCCATCGCGCGCGAGGAGCTGACCAAGGCCGGACTCGACGAGCAGATCTGGCAGTGCCCGGTCGTGCTGCTTGCCGACGTCCGCTCGGTCGGCGTCCAGGGCGATGGCCGCACCTACGGCCACCCGATCGTGCTGCGCCCCGTCGCCTCGGAAGACGCGATGACCGCGGACTGGGTGCGCCTGCCGTACGAGACGCTCGAGGTGATCTCCACCCGCATCACCAACGAGGTTGCTGATGTGAACCGCGTCGTGCTGGACGTGACGTCCAAGCCGCCGGGGACCATCGAGTGGGAGTAACTCCCGCCTCGGCGAAAGCGCCGCCTGCCTTGCAGAACTTGCAGGGAGGCGGCGCTTCGCGTTGCGGGGACCTTAAGGCTCGCGGACGGTGACGTTACCGATGTTTGTCGTGGCGTCGATGCTCAGCGTCTTGCCCGGGGCTTCGGCGTTGACCGTGTCGGTTGGGCAGTCGGTCGAGCCAAGGTCGGCCGAGCAGTAGACCTTCACCGGGACGTTTTTGGGCAGGACCACCTCCACGTTGCCGATGTCGCTGCTCACCGCGACGTTGCGCTCCTGGTCGAGCGGTCCGAGGTCGCGGTAATCCACCTTGACGTCGCCCATGTCTTCGGTGACATCAGCCAGGTCGGTTTCGCGCGTCACGGTGACGTCCGACCCGTCGAACGCCCCGCTGTCATCGTTGCTCTCGGTGGAGCTGAAGGCGAACAGGCCGAAGAAAGCAGAGACTGCGCCGAGTACGAGCACGCCGAGCACCACAGCGACGGCGATCCAGGGACCGCGCCGGGACTTCTTGGTGGAATCCTCGGTGCCGATGTTTGGGTCCGGCAGATGCCACAGGCCCGGGGCCGCGCCCAGCGGGTCCCACTCCGGCGGGGCAGCCGGGTGCGGGAAGTCTGGCGGTGTGCTCAGGTTCGCGGTGGCTGACTGGGCGTAGGGGCTCTCGGATGGAGTGCCGGTGTTGGTGCCGGCGTCGGGGGCGGGGGACGGGTGGGCGTCGTCAAGCGGGCGCCCCTGCTGGGGCACGAGCAGACCTGCGGGCGGCTCGGGGCAGCGCTGGTAGAGGAAGTACCAGCCCAGGCCGAAGAGCGCGAAGGTGAGTACTGCGCTGTAGACGGTGGTGCCGTCGCTGGCATACGACAGCGAGGGGAAGAAGACGATCATGCCGAGGATGAGCCAGATTGCAAGGCTGCGCTCATCCTTGCCCGTTTCCGACTCGCGAGCGACATTGCCTTCGCCGGTCGCCAGGGCGGACCAAGGGCTGAACGGGACGCCGAAGCGGGGCATGTTGATCCAGCACAAGAAATACAGGAAGAGGCCGCCGCCGAAGCAGAGCGTGAGCGCGACGAAGGCGATGCGGATGATAACGGGGTCGACGTTGAAGCGTGCGCCGAAGCCCTCTGCCACGCCGGCGATGACCGCTTTGCCGCCCTGGTCTTTCGGGATGCGGGGCGGGCGGGTTGCCCACATCTTGGAGAAGGTGTTCGTCGTGTCCATGCCTCCATTATCGCCGGTACGCAGGAGCGCGACCATCGGGAAATGCCCTGAAATTTGTCCGCGCGCGAAACTCAGGGTTGTCCCCGATTTGCTTTGCGGGCGCGGGTGGAACAATGAGGGGTATGTCGAAACCCGCCCCGTATGCAGCCCAGCCACCGGCGCTGTACCCGCGCTTTACCCGGAGTCGCCGAAACCTTATGGTCGCCGGCATCGCCTCCGGGCTGGCGCGCTATTTCGGGGTAGAGGAGCGCTGGGTGCGCCTCTTTTTCATCCTGGCCTCGTTTGCGGGCGGCGTCGGCGCGCTGGCCTACGCTGCGCTGTGGATGACCACCCCGCTGGAGCCGAAGCCCACGGATGACGAGCCTGCGTTTGTGCCTGAGCCGCCGAAGGTGAAGGGCTGGGCACGCGTGGTGAACCTGGTGCTGGTGGTGGTGGCGATCGCGGGCGCGCTCGTCTCGTTGAAGGCATCGAGTGGCGTGGGGACCTCGGTCGTGTTCTTCGTGGGCCTGTTCATCGTTGGTGCGGTGCTCGCGCTGCAGGCCTACGACCGGGAAATGAACTCGACTGCCAACGTGCTTACCCTGTCGGTGGGCGCGTTGCTGGTCATGGGCGGGGTGCTCGCAATAGCGGTGCTGGGCGAGCGCGCCGGGATCACCGGCGTGGTGGTCTCGGTCCTGGTCACGGTGTGCGGCGTGGCCGTGCTGGTCATCCCGCTGCTGATGCGCCTGACCTCATCGCTGCTCGCGGAGCGCGAGGCGAAGGCCATGGCGGATCAGCGCGCGGAGATCGCCGCCCGCCTGCACGATTCGGTGCTGCAGACCCTCGCCCTGATTCAGAAGCAGGCGGATCAGCCCGAGGAGGTCGCCCGCCTTGCGCGTGGCCAGGAGCGCGAGCTTCGCGCCTGGCTTTTCGACGCCTCCGAGCACGCCGCATCCCAACCGTCCACCCTCTTCCAGGCACTCAACCTGTCGGCCGGGGAGGTCGAGGACGCCTTCGGCGTGGTGATCAGGCCTGTCACGGTGGGCGAGGATCCGGCGCTGACGGAGGACAACGAGCCGCTGGTGTTGGCCGCGCGCGAGGCAATGGTCAACGCCGCCAAGCACAGCGGCACCGAGACCATCGACGTTTACGCCGAGCACCTCGGCGGCGAGCTCAGCGTGTTCGTGCGCGACCGCGGCGCGGGCTTCGACCAGGACGCGATCCCCGAGGACCGCCACGGCGTGCGCGATTCCATCATCGGCCGCATGGAGCGCGCCGGCGGCGCTGCCCGGATCACCTCCGCGCCGGGTCAGGGCACAGAAGTAGAGCTGACCCTGTCACGCAGTTAGCCTTAAGGGTATGGTTCGCGTCTTTCTAGTTGATGACCACTCCGTCTTCCGCGCCGGCGTGCGCGCCGAGCTGGCGGAAAAGGTCGAGATTGTCGGCGAGGCCGGCACCGTCGCCGAGGCGATCGAGGGTATCCGTGAAACCGCGCCGGACGTCGTGCTGCTCGACGTGCACATGCCCGACGGCGGCGGGCTGGCGGTCCTGCGCGCTGTGCAGAAGATGCAGCAGGAAGACGCGGGCGCGAAGTTTCTGTGCCTGAGCGTGTCCGACGCCGCCGAGGACGTCATCGCCCTGATCCGCGCCGGCGCGCGCGGCTACGTGACCAAGAACATCGACGGCGCGGAGCTCGCCGAGGCCGTCGCCCGCGTCCACGGCGGGGATGCGTACTTCTCGCCGCGCCTGGCCGGCTTCGTCCTCGACGCCTTCGCCTCCGGTGGGGTGGTCGAGGACCCGGCGGGCGAGCCGGTCAAGGTGGAAGACCCGGCCGTCGACGCGCTGACCCGCCGCGAGCTCGAGGTGCTGCGCCTGCTCGCCCGCGGCTACACCTACAAGGAGATCGGCAAGCAGCTGTTCATCTCGGTGAAGACAGTGGAGACGCACGCGTCGAATATCCTTCGCAAGACGCAGACCTCCAACCGCCACCAGCTCACCCGCTGGGCCGCGGACCGAGATCTGGATTAAGCGTAGGCGAGCCGCCGCGACCCGTCGACGTGCGGAAACAGCAGCCACGCGAGCGCGAACAGCCCCACAAACGTAAGGAGCGCGCCCCACGCGGGCCACTGCGCAAGCGGCGCGAGCATGAGCAACAGCCACCACAGGATTAGCGGCACAAGCATGCTTATCGACGCCACCGTGGACACCCCCTTCCGCGCCGCGTACTCACGCATCTCGCGCCGGTAGGGGTGCGCAAACGTGACCCCGAGCGCGACCGCGATGCACACGAGCGCGAGCCCTGCCCGGACCGCGATCGGCGCGGTCGAGGCCATGACGGCGACCGAGCCGGCCACCCCGGCAGCGCCCGCGGCACGGACGGCAAGCGGGGTGGGGATGGGGGTCACGCGTGAGCGGATGTCGGCGGGCATCATGGGCAGTTACTGTAGCAGGTGGGCGTGGCGTCGATAAGCGATGGCCTTGGCGTTCGAAAATCCTTGCGACCTCGTTGGTTGCCCGTGTTTGGGGCGGGGTGCATACTGTTCGGTGTGAACGGAACACCTATTCGACAGCTCGCCGAGCCTGATGGGCTCGGCGGGGATCGGCATGCCCAGATCGCCCAGCTGCGCGCCCGTATGGCGGAGCTGGGCGGCGAGGCTGCGCCGAAGGTCGTGGCGGGCGAAGGTGTGCTTTCCGTGGGTGGTGGGCTGGCGCAAGTGCTGCCGGGCGGGGGCTTGCCGCGCCGCGGCGTCACACAGGTGAGCGAGACGCCCGCGCTGGTGGTCGAGCTACTCGACCGCGTCGCCGGGGCGGGCGGCACGATAGGCGTGATCGGGTGGCCCGAACTTTCGTACGCGGGCATGTCGGCAGGCGCGCTCGAGCGGGTGATCGCGGTGCCGGAGCCCGGCATCGAGGACCTCGCCGTCGCAGGCGTGCTCGCTGAGGGGCTCGACCTGGTGGTGCTGCGCACCCGGACAGCGCTGCGCTTAAGCCCCGTGCGCGCCCGGCCGCTGCTCGCGCGGCTGCGCAAGGGCAATGCGGCACTCGTGGCGGTCAACGTGACCGTGCCCTCGCCAGCGCTGCGGGTCAGCGGGCAGATCGCGCAGTTCCACGGCATCGGCCGGGGCACAGGCCGCATCCGGGGGATCGACGTACGCGTGCGCGCCACCGCGAAAGGCTGGCCGGGTGCGACGGCGACGCTCACGCTCGGTACGGCCCCGGCGCGCGAGGCCGTGGCCGAGCGCCACCTGAAGGCGGTGCCCTAAATGCGGGTGGCGGCGCTGTGGTTTCCCGACTGGCCCGTGCAAGCCGCCACCCTGGACGCAGACGATGCGTTGCGCGAGCCGGTGGCAATTGCCGCCCAGCACCGGATCAAGGTCTGTTCCCAGGCTGCGCGCCGGGCAGGCGTGCGCCGCGGGATGCGGGTGCGCAACGCTTTAGCGCTCGCGCCCGAGCTGACGGTGGTGGAGGACAACCCAGACCGCGACGGGCGCATGTTCGCCGCGCTCGCCAGCAGCCTCGACGACGTCGCCGCCTCCGTCGAAGCCCTACGCCCCGGCCTGGTCGCGGTGGACCTGCAGGCCGCCGCCCGCTTCCACGGGGACGAGGACACGGCGCTGGAAATGCTTCTCGACGCCGCCCAGCGCAGCGGCATCGAGGCCTTCGTGGGCGCCGCCGACGAGCTGGCCACCGCCGTGATCGCCACCCGCAGCTCCCAGCTCGTCGCACCGGGGGCGTCCGCGCAGTTCTTAGCCGGGCAACCGCTGAGCGTCCTGGTTGCAGAGGTGGCACTCGGGGCAAACGTGCAGACCGTCAACGCGCTCGGCCAGCTGGGGATTCACACGCTGGGCC
Source organism: Corynebacterium sp. p3-SID1056 (assembly GCF_025152525.1). Taxonomy (GTDB): domain Bacteria; phylum Actinomycetota; class Actinomycetes; order Mycobacteriales; family Mycobacteriaceae; genus Corynebacterium. The sequence goes on along the minus strand of NZ_JALXXL010000003.1, from coordinate 206,376 downwards.
AGCTCGCGCAGCTGCCGCCGCAGGCGGTGACCACCCGCTTCGGCACCAGTGGGATGCGCATCCACCGCATCGCGAGCGCCGCCCCGGACCGCCGCGTCGCGCCTGAACTCCCGGCCGCAGATCTCGCCGTCGGGCTCACCCCGGAAGAGGCGATCGAGCGCGTCGACGCCGCCGCCTTCGCCGCCCGCGCGCTCGCCGCCACGCTGCACGAGCGGCTCGCCGAACGCGGCGTCAGCTGCCTGCGCCTCAAAGTGATCGCGGAGCTGTCCACCGGCGAGCGCGTCGAACGCGTCTGGCGTACCCGCGAAGCGCTTTCCGAGTCCGCGACCGCAGACCGCGTGCGCTGGCAACTCGACGGCTGGCTCACCCGCGGCGGCGCCGGCGCGATCACCTCGCTCATCTTGGAGCCGCTCGAGCTGGCCAGCCCCGCGGAGCGCGAGCTCTTCCGTGGCAGTGCGGGCGACGGGGCGCGCCGCGTCATCGAGCGTGTGCAGTCCCAGCTGGGCATCGAGGCGGTGGTGCAGCCGCGCGCCGTCGGCGGCCGCGGCGTGGCCGAACGCATCGCGTTTTCCCCCTTCGGCGAGCAGCCGGAAGCCACCGCCGCCCAACCCTGGCCGGGCGCAATCCCCGCACCGCTGCCCGCCCGCCTCGGCGGCGGCATCGACCACCCGGCCTCGCGCATCATGCTTATCGACGCCCACGCGAACCCCATCACCGTCACCGCCGAAGCCCTCCTCTCCGCCGATCCCTACGCGCTGGCCTGGGGCGCGCACAAGTATCTGGTCACGGGTTGGGCCGGCCCCTGGCCCGTGGACGAGGGCTGGTGGGGCGCGTCCGGCCAGCGCGTGGCGCGCCTCCAGGTCGTGGGGGAATCGGGCCGTGGGGTAGAGGCGTGGCTGTTGGTGTGGACCCGGCGCAGCTGGCGCGTTGAGGCTGTGTATTGAGGCCGTGTATTAGGGCACCCTAAAGGCGGTATGGTGGTGGGCATGAGTGAGGAAACGTTGACCAGCGCACCTGACGCGTTCTGTTCCGACGTCCAGGTCGAGTCGCTGCCCGGCACCGCGAAGCCGGGTTCGACCTACGTGCTTTTCGAGTGGCCGCACGCCTGGACCCACGACGTACTCGACGGCGGGACGCTCGGGGAGGAGTTCACCGAGAAACTCAAAGCGCACCTCGCCGAGTACGACGCCTCCCTGCTGCTCATCCGCCACCCAACGCGCGAGGGCCGCCAGATCGAGGACCACCACGTCTACCTCGTCTTCGCCGAGGAAGGCGCGACCGAGGTCATGCACGTCGATACCCCCGAAGCGCTGTTGGCACTCGACCTGTCCGGCCCCGGCAAGAACGCAGGTGCCGTCAGCCGCACCAAACCGCTACTGCTCGTGTGCACGCACGCCAAGCGCGACCGCTGCTGCGCGGTCAAGGGTCGCAGCATGGTCAACAAGCTGGTAGAGAAGTACCCCTTCGGCCACGGCAACGACGTGGTGTGGGAGACCTCGCATATCAAGGGCCACCGCTTCGCCCCGACGATGCTGCTGCTGCCCTGGGCCTACAGCTTCGGCCGGATGACGTTCGAGGCAACCGACGCCATGCTGGACGCGGCGCTGCGCGGCGAGTACTTCGTCCCCGGCAACCGCGGACGCGGCACGCTCAGCGCGCCCGCCCAGGCCGCCGAGGTGGCGGTCGCCGCCGAACTTTCGCGAGCGGGCGAGCATGTGCGCTACGGCGAGCTAGAAGTCACGGATGTGGCGGTGACGGATGATGGGGGATATGTGCGCGTCGATAAGCAGGGGGCCTCATACACTGTGGAGCTGGCGCGCAAGAAGGTGACCGGGGTCGTGCCCTCGTGCGGCAAGCCGGCCAAGGACGACGAGAGTTGGGTGCCTACCGCGGTGACAGCGCGTCCGCCACGCACCTAATCACGTGGTCGGTGGCCGCGCGGACGTCGGCGGGCGAGTGGGTGAAGCTGTAGGAGTGGTCGGCGATGGCGTGCATGGACATGTCGTTCCACGAGTCGCCGAAGGTGTAGAGCTCCACGTCCGCGCGCGCAAAGCCGAGGCGCTCGATGAGCTCGACAACGCCCGCGCCCTTCGTGCGGCCCGGTGCCATGATGTCTACGTACTCCTGGTTCTGCGCCACCGTGTAGTTTCCTTCGAGCGACTCGGCCCAGGCGACGACCTCGCGGCGCAACGGCTCGTTGTCGGGCACCCAGATTGGCACGACCGCGAACTCGTGCTCCGGGATGTCGGCGCGGGTCATGGGGGTGAAGTGCTCGGTGAAGTGGCTGATGCCGCCGGTGTTGTCGGCGAAGACGCCGTCGATCGGGCCGATCGTCGTGCCGTAGACGGCCAGGCCGTCGCGCTCGCCGAAGGTGTCGAGCGCTTTATGGAGCACGTCGGTGTCGATGGTGTAGCCGAAGATGAGCTCGCGGTTATCGCCGGTAGTAGCGGAGGCGCCGTTGGAAAGGACCTGGTAGTCGAAGACAAGCGAGCTGCCGCGCATGCCGTACGCCAGGGCGGAGCGGGAACGGCCGGTTGCGGAGATCGCGAGGTGGCCGGCTTCGCGCCAGGTCTGGATGGCGGCGAGGTCGGCGGGGTTGAAGCCGCCGTTGGGATCGCCGGGGTGGTGGAGGGTGCCGTCGAAGTCAAACGCCGCGATCTTCATATGGGTCAGTCTACGGGGTGGGTGATGCGCGGCTGAGAAACGGTAAATGACGAAACCCGCATGACGAGAACCCCAGGATTTTTGGGGATCTTCGTCGTGCGGGTTTCGACAAATAGCGCCAAGGGCACCAAAACCTACCGGCGCATGACTTTCTTCGACAGCACGTTGCCCAGCAGCTGCGCGAGCTGGACGATGAGCACGATGACGATCACGGCCGCCCAGGTCACTTGCGGCTCGAACTGGCGGTAGCCGTAGACGATGGCGAAGTCACCAAGACCGCCGCCGCCGATGTAGCCGGCCATCGCGGACATGTCGATCACGGCGATGAAGATGAAGGTGTAGCCCAGGATCAGCGGGCCGAGCGCCTCCGGCAGGATGACCGAGGTGATGATCTTCCACGGGCCCGCGCCCATGGAGCGGGCCGCCTCGATCACGCCCGGGTCGATTGCTACCAGGTTCTGCTCCACGATGCGGGCCACGGTAAACGTGGCGGAGAAGCACATGACGAACGTGGCGGCGCCGCGGCCGATCGTCGTGCCAACCACCGACAGGGTGATGGGGTAGAGCATGGCGATCATGATGATGAACGGGATCGGCCTAAAGAAGTTCACGGCGATGTTGATGATCCAGTACACCGGGGAGTTCTGCAGGATGCCGCCGGGGCGGGTGGTGTAGAGGAAGATGCCGAGCAGCAGGCCGAAGATACCGCCGACGACCATGGTGATGCCCACCATCCACAGCGTGTCGCCGATGGATTCGACAAAGGTGGGGCCGAGGCGGTCCCAGTTGGGCTCGGCGAGGATCATTTCGTTCATCGGGTGATCTCCTCAATGTCGGTGGTGGACTGCAGGGTGTGGAGGAACTCGTTGATGGCGGCGTCGTCGCCGTTGAGTCGAACGGTCATCTTGCCGAAAGAGTGCGACTGCAGGGTGGCGATGCCGGCGTGGACCGGCTGGATGCGCACGCCGGCCTCGCGGGCCCTGGAGGCGGCGCCGAAGAAGCCGGAGTCCTCGGAGAGGTCGACGGTGAACAGGCGGCCGGGTGCGGCGTCGAGAAGCTCTTGCGCCTCGACTTCGTTGGGGGTGTTGCGCAGGCTGGTGGAGACGAAGCGCTGCGCCACGGCGGTCTGCGGGTCGGAGAAGACCTGGTAGACGCTGCCGTATTCGACCACTTTGCCGGCCTCCATGACGGCGACCTTGTCGGCGATGGAGCGGATGACGTCCATCTCGTGGGTGATGACCACGATGGTGATGCCGAGCTCTTCGTTGACTCGCCGCAGGACCTCGAGCACCTCTTGGGTGGTCTCGGGGTCGAGCGCGGATGTCGCCTCGTCGGCAAGCAGTAGCGAGGGGTTGGTGGCCAGGGCGCGGGCGATGCCGACGCGCTGCTTCTGCCCGCCCGAGAGCTGCTCGGGGTAGTTCTTGCCGCGCTCGGACAGGCCCACGAAGTCGAGCAGTTCCTCAACGCGACGTGTGCGCTCTTGCTTATCGACGCCCGCGAGCTTCAATGGGTACTCAATATTGCCAGCGGCGGTACGCGAATTGAAGAGGTTGAACTGCTGGAAGATCATGCCGACGTTGCGGCGGATGCTGCGCAGTTGGCGTTCGGACTTGCCGACGACGTCGGTGCCGTCGAGAAGCAACTGCCCGCCCGTGGGGGCATCGAGGCCGTTGATCAGGCGGACCAGCGTGGATTTGCCGGCACCCGAGTAGCCGATGACGCCGAGGATCTCGCCCGGCTCAACGGTGAGCGTGACGCCGTCGACGGCGGTGACTTCGCGGTTGCCGGATGTGAAAACCTTGGATACGTCCCGGAACTCGATCCGGGTGCCGGTAGCTGGCATTACTTGTACTCCTCCACGAGCTCATCGAGGATCGTGTTCAGTTCCTCCGGAGAACGCTTGACCTGGACGGCGGTGCCGTTGGAGTCCTCGTTGAGGGCCTCGGTCACCGCGTCGGACTGCCATGCCTCGACGAGCTTGGCGTAGGTCTCGTTGTCCACGTCCTCGGCCTTGACGGTGAAGACGTTGATGTAGGGCTCCGCGAGCTCCGAGTTCGGGTCGTCGGCGGCCACAGAGGATGCCGGGTCGATGCCGCCGCGCTGCAGCCAGTTGTTGTTGATCACGGCCGGGCGGCCCTCGTTGTAGGCGTTCGGCGTCTGGGAGGCGTCGACTGCGACGACCTTGACCTTGGACGCGGCCTCGTCGATGTCGACCGGGGTCGGCGTGAGCTTCGGCGTGCCCTCCTTCAGCTCAAGCAGGCCGGCCTGGACGAGCACGTTGATCGCGCGGCCCTGGTTGGAGGGGTCGTTCGGGATGGCCACTTCCTGGCCTTCGATGCCGTCGAGGGAGTCGTGGTCCTTCCAGTACAGGCCCAACACGTTGATCTCGCCGGAGCCGATGATGCGCAGGTCCTCGCCGGAGTCGGCGTTGTACTGGGCCTGGTAGTTGATGGTCTGGAACTTTGAGACCTCCATCTGGCCCTGGACGTGCGCCGGGTTGACCTGCGGGTACTCGGAGAAGCGGACGATGTCGAGGTCGATGCCGAGCTTCTCCGCCTCGTCCTCGAAAGCGGTCCAGGCCAGCATGTCGGCATCCGTGGTGCCGATCTTTACGGTGACGGTATCGCCATCGGCGCCGCCTGCCTCCGAGGAGGAGTCAGAGGAGCAGGCCACGAGGCTGGTCGTGGCGATCACGGAGGCCGCTGCCGCGGCGAGAATGCGGTTGAAGCGCATGGGGGAGTACATCCTTCGTGTTGGGGTGGGTTACTTCTGTTCCTGCAGGCGCTGCAGAATGTCGTTGAGCTCCTCGGCCGGTCGGGTGACCTCGACGGCGGTGCCGCGGGAGTCCTCCTGGACGGCCTCGGCCACAGCCGGGTCGTGCCACAGCTCGACCAGCTTGGCGTAGGTCGGGTTGTCCTTGTCCTCCGCGCGGGCGGCGAAGACGTTGATGTAGGGCTCGCCCTGCTCGGAGCCCGGGTCGTCCTGGAAGATGGCCTCGCCCGGCTCGATGCCGGCGCGGTCCAGCCAGGAGTTGTTGATGATCGCCGGGCGGCCCTCGCCGTACGCCGACGGGGTCTGGGAGGCGTCTACCGGCACGACGGAGACCTTGGAGGCGGCCTCGTCAACGTCAACCGGGGCGGGGGCGAGCTCGTCAGCGCCGTCCTTCAGCGTGAGCAGGCCGGCCTGGACGAGCACGTTGATGGCGCGGCCCTGGTTGGTGTCGTCGTTCGGGATGGCGATCTCTTCGCCATCGATGCCGTCGAGGGAGTCGTGGTCCTTCCAGAACAGGGCCAGCGGGTAGATCTCGGAGGAGCCGACAACCTGCAGATCGTTGCCGGAGTCCGCGTTGTAGGACGCCAGGTAGAGGATGTGCTGGAACTTGTTCAGGTCCAGCTCGCCCTGCGCGAGCGCCTCGTTGACCGGCGCGTAGTCGGAGAACTGGACGATGTCCAGGTCGATGCCCTCTTCTGCGGCCAGGTCGGAGAAGACGGACCATGCCTTCTGGTCGGCGTCTGTGGTGCCGATCTTGACGGTGACGTTTTCGTCGCCGCCTGCTTCGGCGTTGGTGGCGTCGTCCGACTCGTTGGAGCAGGCGACGAGGCTGGTGGCGGCGAGAGCGGAGGCCGCGATCGTGGCGATGGTGCGCGAGATACGCATGGTGTCTCCTTGGAAGAACGTTGTAGGGAATCTATGACGGGTAAAAACCTAGCACCCGATATACCGCTTAGTCTATTTTTCCGGCCAATTACCTACCAAGCTGTCTGTCGTCGGCGACCTGCACGGATAGCACGTACATTCGATCAAGACTAGTATTTCGAACATGCGATTCAATGGAGGCGCGCCACTTTCGTGGTCCAAGCTGGAGCGGATCCTTTCCGGCAAGGAGACGGCTGCACCTGTGCCGGTGCAGCATACCGCGCCTGCCCGCACACCGCAGCGTACGCCGAGTGCTCCACGCGTTCCCTTCGCTGAGCTGCACGCCGTAAGCGCTTACAACTTCCTCTCTGGCGCGGGCGAGCCAGAGGAGATGGTTGCCCGTGCCGCCGAACTTGGCGTGGAAGCGCTCGCACTGCTGGATCGGGACGGCTTCTACGGTGCGGTGAAGTTCGCCGAGGCTGCGGCAGCAGCCGACATCGCCACCGTGTTCGGTGCAGAACTCACGTTAGGCGAGCGCGTCCTGCCCGTCATCGCGCGCGGGCCCGGAGGGTACAAGCGCCTGTCGCATCTCATGGCGGATGCGCACATGGCGACGCGGGAAAAGGACAAGGTGGCCTACCCACCGCTGGAGCTGATCGGGGAAGCACTCGGCGGCACGTGTGTCGCGCTGGCCGGCTGGCAGTGGGCGGAGGAAAAGGGAGCGGTCGGCCGCCTTGTCGACGCCTTCGGCCCCGGGAACGTCGTGCGCGAGTACGAGGTCTCCATGACCCCACAAGACGCAGAGCGCCACGAGCTGTTAGACCAGTACGAGCACCTGCCCGCCATCGTTACCGCCGCTCCGGGCGCAGCCACCGCCGCGCAGGCGCGACTCGCCCAGGCCAAGCGCGCGCTGGCCAGGCGCGACTCCCTGGCCCAGGCGAACGGGCACCTGCACCCGATGGGCGCGAACTGGCTGCGTTCCGGCGAGCAGCTCCTCCGCATGCTCCCGGGCTGCGAGTCGAAATTGGCCTACACGCTCGAGCTTGCTCGAGCGTGCGCGTTCACCCTCAACCTGGTCGCCCCGGAACTGCCGCGCTTTGCCACCCCGGATGGGCGCAGCGAGATGGAGCACCTGCGCGCACTCACCCTGGCCAGCGCGAAGCTGCGCTACGCCGCCTGGCCCGATGAGGTACGAAACAGGGCGCTCACGCAGATCCGCTACGAGCTGGACGTGATCGAGGAGCTGAACTTCCCCGGCTACTTCCTCATCGTCCACGACTTCGTCGAGTTCTGCCGCCGCGAAAACATCCTCTGCCAGGGCAGGGGCTCAGCGGCCAACTCGGCGGTCTGCTTCGCACTGGGGATTACGAACGCGGAACCGATCTCGGCCGGCCTGCTCTTCGAGCGCTTCCTTTCCCCGGATCGGGAGGGCCCGCCCGACATCGACATCGACATCGAGTCCGGCCGGCGCGAGGAGGTCATCCAGTACGTCTTTGCCAAGTACGGGCGCGACAACGCCGCGCAGGTGGCCAACGTGATCACGTACCGCCGCAAGGGCGCGGTGCGCGACGCGGCGCGCGCGCTGGGGTACGCCCAGGGGGCGGCGGATGGCTGGGCGAAGGGGGTCGAGGAGGTGCCGCGTGGCGTCGAGAAGCTTGCGGCGCAGTTTGAGGGCCAGCCCCGCCACCTGGGCATCCATTCGGGAGGCATGGTGATCTGCGACCGCCCCATCGCCGACGTGGTGCCCGTGGAGTGGGCGCGCATGGCAGGCCGCTCGGTGGTGCAGTGGGACAAGGACGATTGCGCGTCGGCCGGGCTGGTCAAGTTCGACATGCTGGGCCTGGGCATGCTCGAGGCGCTGCACCATATGATCGACCTGGTGCGCGACACCACCGGCCGCGAGGTCAGCCTGTGGGAGCTTTCGCTTGACGACGCCCGCGTGTACGACATGCTCTGCCGCGCCGATGCCGTCGGCGTCTTCCAGGTGGAATCGCGCGCCCAGCTCGGCACCCTGCCACGGCTGAAACCGCGCGTGTTCTTCGACCTGGTCGTCGAGGTCGCGCTGATCCGGCCTGGGCCGATCCAAGGCGGGTCCGTCCACCCCTACCTGCGGCGCCGCGATGGGGTCGAACCGGTGCAGTTTGACCACCCGGTGCTGGAGAAATCTCTCGGAAAAACGCTCGGCATTCCGCTGTTCCAGGAGCAGCTCATGCAGGTCGCTGTGGATGCCGCGGGCTTTTCGGGCCGGGAGGCGGACGCGCTGCGGCGCGCCATGGGCTCGAAGCGCTCGCCGGCGAAGATGGCGGCGCTCAAAGCCCGCTTCTTCCGCGGCTGCTGGGAGACCAACCAGATCGGCGAGGAGGTGGCGGAGAAGCTGTGGGCCAAGATCGTCGCCTTTGCCGCCTATGGGTTTCCGGAGTCGCACTCGCAATCCTTTGCCTCGCTGGTGTACTTTTCCGCGTGGTTCAAGTGTTACTACCCGGCGCAGTTTTGCGTGGGTCTGTTGCGCGCGCAGCCGATGGGGTTTTACTCGCCGCAGTCGCTGATCCAGGACGCGCGGCGTCACGGGGTGCGCGTGCTGCCGGCGAGCGTGAACGAGTCAGGGTGTCAGGCGCGGTGTCTGGATAACGAGACGATACGGGTGGGGCTCAACCTCGTGCGCGGCTTAGGCGAGGCGGCCGCCGAGCGCATCGAGGCAGCCCAACCCTTTAGCGGGATCCCGGACCTGTCACGCCGGGCGGGACTCAAGGTGGAGCAGGTGGAGGCCTTGGCGCGCGCCGGGGCGCTGGACTGCTTCGACGTGGACCGCAGGCAGGCGTTGTGGCAGGCGGGCGTGGCCGCCACCGAGCGCGACGGGATGCTGCCCGGCCTGTCCGCGATCAGCGCGCCCGCGCTGCCGGGGATGAACGCCTTCGAGCTGCTCGCCGCCGACGTTGCCGCAACTGGGGTGACCCCGCAGATGCAGCCGATGGAGGCGCTGCGCGAACAGCTGCAGGCTGCGGGCATCGTGCGCGCGGTGGACTTAAAACGCGTGGAGGACGGCACGCGCGTGCGCATCGCCGGGGTGGTCACGCACCGGCAGCGCCCGCACACGGCCCAGGGTCTGACCTTTTTAGGCATGGAAGATGAGACGGGCCTGCTCAACGTGATGGTCTCGCCCGGTTTGTGGAGCCGGCAGCGGGTACTCGCGCGCACGGCGCGGGCGCTGATCGTGCGTGGCATCGTGCAAAACGCCACCGGCGCGGTCAGCGTGGTGGCCGACAAGTTCGAGCCGCTCGAGCTGGCCGAGTGGTTCTCGCGCGGCTCGCGTGACTTCCGTTAGGCATCCACTGAGTCTTTGGTAGGTTGACCACCATGTCAACCACCCCGTTTCCGCCTAAACCCACGGTCCCGCAGCTGCCGACATCCGTGGAGCAGATGCACCGCGTCTCCCCGAAGTTGATGGTGCCGAAGCTGGTTTCCAACACGATCTGGGCGCTGATTGTGCTGGGCTTTTTGGGCTTCGCTTGGTGGAAGTGGGGCTGGGGCTGGGCCATCCCGCTCGGAGTGTGCGCGGTCTACTTCGTCTGGCAGCACTTCCTCATCCCCTTCCAGGTGCGCAACATGGGGTGGCTGGAAACAGAGGAAGACCTGGTGTTGAGCAAGGGCAAGATGTGGCACACCATGACGGTCGTGCCTTACGGGCGCGTGCAGTTTGTCGACGTCACCTCCGGCCCCATCTCCCGCGCCCTGGGACTGAAGAAGCTGGAGGTCAACACGGCGTCGACAACCTCGGATGCGAGCCTGCCCGGCCTGCCCGCAGCCGACGCGGACGCGCTGCGCGACCGCCTGGCCGTCAAGGCGCGCGAACGGATGAGCGGCCTGTGACTGAGCCTGTACAGAACCAGCACGAGTACCGCCGCGTCCACCGCCTCAGCCCGCTGTTGCGCGTGTGGGCGACGTTGCTCGCCCTTGCCGCCATCGCCGCGTTCAACTTCACCATGCCCATCTACAACTGGCTGTCAGAAGGGGAGTACGGGCTCACCGCGGCCGCGTGGGCGCTCGGCGCCGTAGTGCTGGCCTTGCTCGTGATCTTCGGGGTCTCGCAGTTGTGGTGGGCGCGCACGGGTTTTCGCGTCGACGACGAGGAAATCGAGATGCGCCGCGGCGTGCTCACCACGCAGATCCGTACGGCGCGCTACGATCGCGTCCAAGCCGTGGACCTTGTCGAACCCTTTGCCCCGCGCCTGTTCGGGCTCGCCGGGGTGCGCATCGAGGCGGCCGGCGGCGCGCAGGCCAATATCGAGATCGCCTACCTTACGCGCGCCGAAGCCGAAGCGCTGCGCAAGGAGATCCTCGCACGGATGCAGGGCCAGGACCTGCTTGAGGATGCCGCCTTCGACGTCCCCACCGCAGCCCCCGCGCTCGTCGCGCCGATCCCGATCAAGCGGTCCCTGGCCGCAGCGGCGCTGCAGTTTTCAACTCTGTTTACGGTGGCGTGGGCGACCATCCCGGTGTGGTCTGGCTTGACCATTGCCGCGGTACTGCCGGTTCTGGTGAGCTTCGTGCCGCAGATCTGGCGCACGATCGACCAGTCGTGGCGTTTTAACTCATCCCTCGACGGCGAGGTGATCAACTTGACGTACGGGTTGGCCAATCGGCGTCGGCAAGCGGTGCCTATTGACCGCATCCACGCAGTCCAGCTCAAACGCCCGATGCTGTGGCGCGCGTTCGGCTGGTGGCAGGTGACGGTGACGGTGGCCGGCTATGGCTCCGAGATGAACAAGGCCTCCGGCACCTCTAAGCTTTTGCCGGTGGGGACCTACGCGCAGGCCGCGCAGGTCATCGATGCGATCGGCCCGCTCACCGCCCGCGAACTCACCGCGTCTGCGGCAGACGAGGCAACCTTTGCGGCGAGCAGCCCGCGCAAGGCACGCTGGGTCTCGCCGGTGGATTGGCGGCAGCAACACGTCACCGTCGACACCGCCCGCGGCATCGCGCGCGTGACGTTCGGGCGGCTGACCCGCCGCTTCCAGGTGGTCAACATCCCGCACATCCAGGAGCTCACCTACAAGCAAGGCCCGCTGCAGCGCAGGCTCGGCCTGGCGCACGTCCGCTTCGACCTCGTGCCTGGCGCGGTGCGGATGACCGCGCGAGATGTTGAGGACGCGCAGGCCCGCTCGCTTGTCGACGCCTTGCGCACCCGCACCCTGCCCGCCCTGGAAGCAGCGGACGTTCCTGACGCCTAGCCGTGGATGGTGAGGCCCCAGTATTCGATGGCGCTGCCGATCTCCATCGCACCCACGAGGGTCTTGTTGGAATCGGAGACGTTGGAGTTGACGCCCACGGCCCACACGCCTGAGTTGTCGACGGCGAAGATTGCGCCGCCGGAATCGCCGCGGTCCGTGATGCTGCGGAAGTAGAACAGTCCGTTGTTACCGATGCTGTCGAACTCGCCGCAGGAGTACCCGGTGGTAGCGCCCAGGCGGCAGATCATCATGTCGCGGGCCTGCGCTTCCTGCGGGGTGATCCAGCCGCGCAGCGGCAGGTCGACCGGAAGCGTGGAGGAGTACTGGGCGTCGCCGGTAAGCTCGATCAGCCCGATATCCGCGCCGATGACGCTGCCGTCGGTGCCCTGTTCTAGGTAAGACTCCACCATCTCGCCAGCGTACGCCCAGTTACCCTGTGCATCTTGCACGTAGAACTGGTCGCCGCGGTCGCCGCAGTGGCCTGCGGTGATGATGAAGACGCGATCACCGTGGGAAGCCAGAAAACCCGTCGAGCATGTGCTGTCCGTTGTCTCGTTATAGATCCTTCCGCCCGGCACGACCCCGCCGGGCTGCTTCAGCCATTCCCAATCGACGGAGTTGTGGTAGTACACGCCCCGGTTATCGTCGCGGCCGCTTTGCCCGGTGGAGTCGTTGCGCGGGTCGATGACTTCGCGCTGGATCGGCGGCTCTGCAGCCTGGCTGGGATAACTCTGCTGGTCCTGGTAGTCCGGCTCCGTCTGGTAGCGCGGCTGCTGGGCGGCAGTGGTGCTGACCTGTGGTGTGTACGAGTCCTGCAGCATCTCCGCGATTTCCGAAACGGCCGCGTCGTCTGAGGCGCGGGAGGCCTCCAAATCTGCATCAGAGGAATCCCCGCAGGCGACAAGCAATGCCGAGGCGGCGAGTGCGGCGAGCAGGCGGAAACGGGGTGCAGAAGAAGGCATATCGGGAGCTCGCTTCAGGGTGTCGGGTCGGGAACAGGCCCAAAGTCTAACAGTTGCTAGGAAAACCGATGGGATTTTACTGAGCGCAGGTAGCCTGGTCCAGCATGAACCAGGTACTGAGCGTGAATATTGCCCGACCGCAGCCGGACCCCGGCGGGGCGCGTCGGCAAAGCGGCATCAACAAGCAGCCCGCCGAACGCCTCGACGTCATCGCCCCTGGGCCCAACTATGGCGACGGCAGCGGCGTGGTTGGCGACACAATCGGCGATACGGCCCACCACGGCGGCGCCCAGAAGGCGGTGTATGCCTTTAGCCGCGAGCGCCTGGACTGGTGGGGAAACCAACTGGGCTACCCGCTGGACAATGGAATGTTCGGCGAAAACCTCACCACTCAGGGCGTCGATTGGTCCGCGGTGCTGATCAATCAGCGCTTCCGCATCGGCGAGGTGGAACTCGAAGTCAGCGTGCCGCGCTCGCCGTGTCGCACGTTCGCGGCGTGGATGGGCGAGCCCCAGTGGATCAAAGCTTTCACTCGCAGCGGGGATTGCGGCTGCTACTTCCGGGTCAACAAGGAAGGCGTAATCAGGCCGGGGGATGCGATCGAAGCGCTCGACGAGCCTTCGCATGGATTCACCATGGGAGAGGCGTTCCGCGCGAAGATGGGGGATGCGGACCTCGCCCGGCGCTTGTGGGAGCTACGCATCATGCCGCCGCTGTACCAGGAGCGCCTGGATGCCCGGTTCGGGTGAGGCTGCGGGCGTTCCCGTGAGGAATCCCGCCATCGGAATGTGCCCCTGAGCCCCCTACCAGCGGAAACGTAAAAAGAATAGGAAAGCCGCTATGTAAAATTTTTCACGGCTTTCCGCTCACACGCCTCCAGCGAACCCCATCTGCCGCCAGGCCTCGAACACGGCGACGGCCGCGGAGTTCGACAAGTTCATCGAGCGGCGGCTGGGCAGCATCGGGATGCGCACCTGGTCAGTGACCTTCGGGTGGTGGCTGTGCGCCTCCGGCAGCCCCGTCGGCTCGGTGCCGAAGAGCAGCGCGTCGCCGTCCTGGTAGGCCACGTCCTGGTAGTAGGAGGTGGCCTTGGTGGTGAAGGCGAAGATGCGCGCGTCGCCGAGGGCGTCGAAGCAGGCCTCTATATCCGGGTGGATCTGCACATCGGCAAGGTCGTGGTAGTCCAGGCCCGCGCGCTTGAGGTGTTTGTCATCGAAGTTGAAGCCGAGCGGCTCGACCAAGTGAAGCACCGCGCCAGTGTTCGCGCAGAGCCGGATGGCGTTACCGGTGTTGCCTGGGATGACGGGATTATCAAAGATGACGTGAAGTGCGCACACACCGACAGTCTAGGATGGGGTGCGTGACTGCGATCAAATTGGACGGAAAACTCTACCGCGAGGAGATTTTCGCGGACCTGAAGACTCGGGTTGCTCGTCTCAAGGATGAGCACGGCATCACCCCAGGCCTGGCCACCGTGCTGGTGGGTGACGACCCGGCGAGCCAGAACTACGTGCGCATGAAGCACCGTGACTGCGAGGAGCTCGGCATTGCCTCCATTATGAAGGAGCTGCCCGGTGACACCACGCAGGAGCAGCTCGAGCAGGTCATCGAAGAGCTGAACGAGAACGACGCCGTCACCGGCTACATCGTCCAGCTGCCGCTGCCGAAGCACTTGGACGAGAACCGCATCCTGGAACTGATCGACCCGGACAAGGACGCCGACGGCCTCCACCCCGTTAACCTGGGCAAGCTCGTCCTCAACGAGCCGGCGCCGCTGCCGTGCACCCCGAACGGCTCCATCAAACTGCTCGAGCGCTTCGGCGTCGACCTGAACGGCGCGATCGTCTGTGTCATCGGCCGCGGCGTGACCGTCGGTCGCCCGATCTCGCTTATGCTCACCTCCCGCAACGTCAACGCCACCGCCGTGCTCTGCCACACTGGCACCAAGGACCTCGCCGCGGAGACGCGCCGGGCCGATGTCATCATCGCGGCAGCGGGCAAGCCCCACATGATTACTGCCGACATGATCAAGGAGGGCGCCGCGCTTCTCGACGTCGGCGTGTCCCGCGTCGACGGCAAAACCGTCGGCGACCTGCACCCGGATGTGTGGGAGAAGGCCGGCTGGGTTTCCCCGAACCCGGGCGGCGTCGGCCCGATGACGCGCACGTTCCTGGTGCGCAACATTGTGGAAAGCGCAGAGCGTGCCGCCGGGCTGACCGAGGCCTAAGTTCGTGCTCTCGCTCGACAATCCCCACGACCGCGGTAACCCGCCCTCGCCCCTGCCCGAAATGGTGCAGTGGGTGCTGGTGGCGTTGTTTGTCGTGGGGTTTGTCGCCTCCGGGCTGTTCGCAGCCACGGAGCACTGGCGCCGCGCCACTTTCACGCTGGGGGCGTCGATGCTGTGGCTGGCGGCGCTGCGCTACCTGTGCGACTCTCGGATCCTCGGCCTACTCGCGGTTCGCTCGCGCAAGGCCGACGCCGCGTTTTGCGCCCTGTGTGGGGTAGGGATGGTCGCGCTCGCGTGGACGGTGGACTCGCTGGGGTCGTAGGCAGAGAGTTTGCATAAGCTTCACATCTAATTTGCGTGAAAGTTACATTCGCTGCCTAACGTTGTGCCGGTGGTTTTTAAGAAGAAACGGGCAATCCCCGCGCTAGCCGTATGTATCGCGTCGGTGCTTTGCGCTGTGCCGGACGCGGGCGCTGCGGCGGTAGCTACTCCGGACTACCAGGTCAAGCTGCGATTAAGCGATGCGGCAGTCGATGCTCAAGGTGCACCGTCTCCGCGGTTCCGTTCATACTTTGACGTGTTGAGCGAGTCCGGATCGGAGCAAGCAGTCTATTTCGACACTGCCGAAGGGATGCTGGCTAACCATGGATGGACGGCGCGTCTGCGGCATAAAGACGGTGCGGAAAATTACGACATTACGTATAAGTACCGCCTTCCCCTGGGGGATAACTCCCTGTCCAAGAGCACCGTGGAGGACGGCTTAGAGCGCGCGCGAAAGCTGAACTTCGACTCATCAGATACGAACTACGACGCCCAGGTCAACGCAAGCTTTGCAACGTCGACGTTGGACTTCAGCAACAAGAAAAGCGCCGCATGCGTGACTTCGCAGTGCGAAATTCCTTCGGTAGACGACGCGGTAGCGATTGTGGCTGACCTGGAGCCCGGGAAGCTGAAGAAGGCAACGGGCACCACGCTTGCAGACGTTGATCTGAAGATGTCTCGTACCGTCAACCAGCAGACATGGCGGGTTGAAGTGGGAGGCATCAAGACTGACCTCGAGGTGGCCAAGTTCGGTGATCAGGTGTGGGTAGAGATCTCAGAAGAGGACTCTTCTCGAAAGGACGCGATCCGCAAGCGCGAGACGCTGATCGCGGAGCTTGAAAAAGTCGGGCTGCTTGAGTACGAAGACGCGTTTAAGACAGGCACAGTGCTTGCAAGTGGGTGGCAAGAGTGACAGCCGCTAAGGAAACTGCGACCGCGCAGGTCGAGTTGGATAACGTCAAGCGGGAGTTCCCGGACGGAACGGGGTTGCACGCGACGTCGATAAGCATTGCGAAGGGTGAGTTTGTCTCGATCCTCGGCCCCTCTGGCTGCGGTAAGTCGACGCTGCTGCGCTGCATCGCCGGACTGGAGACGCCGGACGGTGGCACGATCACGTTTGCCGGCCGCGAGGTGTTTGGGCGGAAGACGAATACTCCGGTAAACCAGCGCAACCTGTCGATGGTGTTCCAGGACCTTGCGCTGTGGCCGCACATGACGGTGGCAAAGAACGTGGAGTTCCCACTGACCACCGGCACCACCAAGGTTGATGCGAAGGAACGCCAGCGGCGCGTGGCGGAGGCCATGGATATGGTCAACATTTCCTCGAAGGCTGAGCAGCGCCCGAACGAGCTGTCTGGTGGCCAGCAGCAGCGCGTCGCCATTGCGCGGGCGCTGGTCTCGCAACCAGATTTGCTGCTCATGGACGAGCCTCTGTCCGCCCTCGACGCAGCCCTGCGCACACAGATCCGCAGCGAGCTGACCCGCCTGGCCTACGACCTGAACCTCACCGTCATCTACGTCACGCACGACCAGTCCGAGGCGCTGGCGATGTCGGACCGCGTTGCCGTGATGCATGAGGGCGAGGTGCGTCAGTTCGCCGCGCCGGTGGAGCTCTACGAGCACCCCGCCGATGCCTTCGTGGCCGGGTTTGTGGGCGTGACGAACACCCACGCGTCGCTGCCCGACAACAGGCCAGAAAACGTCCAGGTCACGGTGCTGGAAGATGGAAAGCGCCCGGAATCGCCTCCGGAGAACTCCATTGTGGGCGAGGTCGTCGAGCGGCAATACACCGGCGGGCGGTACGAAATCCGCTGCCTCGTCGAGGGCGCTCCCGACCCGTGGCTGGCGTACACCCGTGCACCGATCGGGCGCGGAGACACTGTCCTGCTGACCGTGACCACCCCGTAACACACCTTTCCTCTCAGGCGCTGCTGCCTGCGAAGACTAAAACTCTCAAGGAGAAGAAGATGAAGAAATTTGCTGCCGTTATCGCAGGCGTTGCCGCTGCGCTGACCATGACCGCCTGCGGTTCCGTCGAGTCCACCGACGAGTCCGCAGAGTCCACCGGTGCCGCGCAGAGCGAAAGCTCCGCCGACAAGTGGGAGGCACCGGAGGGGCTTTCCGGCGAGCTGGATTACTACTCCGCGAACCCGCAGGGCCTGACCGATGCGCTGGTCGAAGCGTTTGAGGAGCGCACCGACGTCAAGGTCAACGTGTTTGCCGATACCACCGGCAAGATCACCGCCAAGCTCAAGGCGGAGGAAGCTAACCCGCAGGCAGACGTGGTCTACCTCGCGTCCTGGAAAGCAGCCGCCAAGCAGGCGGAAGCTGGTGCGCTGGAGTCCTATAAGCCTGCCAACATCGAGAATTCCAATCCGGATTGGAACGCGCCGGACGATACCTTCCACGGCCGCGACGGCTCCGCCCTGACGCTCATTGCGAACACTGACGTCATTGACGAGGTCCCGACTGACTGGGAGGACCTGGCCGACCCGAAGTACAAGGACATGGTCATCATGCCGGACCCGCGCGAGTCGGGTACTGCGGCTGACCTGCTCGCCGCCATGGTTGCCGAGTGGGGAGAAGACAAGACCTGGGAACTGTTTGACAAGCTCTTCGACAACGGCATGATCGTCGAGGGCGCGAACGGCCCGGCCCTGGACAAGGTCACCTCCGGCTCCAAGGGCGTCGTTTTGGGCGGCGTGGATTACTCCGGCTACTCCAAGAAGGACAAGGGTGAATCCCTCGAGATCAACCTGCCGCTGTCCGGTACCACCGTCTCCCCGCGCCCGGTCATGATCATGAAGACCTCCGACAACAAGGAGGCCGCGCAGGCATTCGTGGACTTCATGTTCTCCGAGGAGGCGCAGGAGATCTCCGCATCCAAGTACATGATCCCGGCCAACCCGGAAGTTGCTCCGAAGGCGAGCCCCAAGCTCGCTGACATCGCGCAGATTTCTGACGACTGGGAGGCTATTTCCTCCGAGTCCAAGAACGTCCGCGAGCAGTTCGCGCAGCGTTACCTGTAAAACCCCGCGGCGCGTGATGCGCTGCCCGTGCGAGAAGAGAGAGACACTTGACGACGACCACCGCGCTGGCCCCGAACCAGCCACGCAGCACCACGCGTCGCAGGCGCAATAGCCCCGGTATCTACCCGGTGCTGCTGATTCTGCTCGTCCTCGTTGCTGCACCGCTGGCATCGGTGCTGGTTACCGCGGTGACCGGCTATCGCGAGGAACCTTCGGCGCTGCACACGCTGGTTGAGCCCGGCATGCTCGAGGTCCTTGGCAACACGGTGGTGCTCTCGCTCATCGTCGTCTTCTTCGCCACCCTCTTCGCGGCCCCGCTCGCCCTCTTCCGAGCATGGACGCCCATGCGCAAAGCAGAGTGGGTCGAGGTGCTCATCATGGTGCCGTTCATGACCCCGCCGTTCGCCGCCGCGATGGCGTGGATGGACTTCACCCGCGTGCGTGGTGTGGCCGAGATGCTGCTCGGGGAGACACTCGGCGGTTTTGCCCACGATGCGATCTACTCCGTGTGGGGCATGGGGTTCATCATGGCCGCCGAGCTCTTCCCCTTCCTGTACTTGATCTTGCGAAACTGTTTCGCGGCCATCCCCGCGTCGCAGCTGGAGATGGCGCAGGTGGCGGGCGCGTCGCGCTGGCAGCAGTGCTCGCGCATCATCGCCCCGATGGTGCTCGGGCCGTACTCGCTTGGTGCCCTCATCGTCTTCATCAAAGCCGCGGGTGAGTTTGGTACGCCGGTGACCTTGGGCAACGCGATTGGCTACAAAGTGCTCGTGTCCTCTATTTACGAGGACGTCACCATCGATCCGCTCAGTTTTTCCAACGCCGCCGCCACCTCCAGTGTGCTGTTTGCCCTGGGGGTGACCGCGTGGGCGATCCAGCAGTGGGCCAGCCGGAACGACCTTGCCGGCGGTGGGCGGGCGGCGCGGCCGGTGCGGCTGCGGGCGTCGAGAAGCGCGATGGCGCTGGCGTGGATCTACAGCTTCGTCGTGTTTGCGCTGTCCGTGTTTATTCCGTATATCTCGATCGTGCTGGCGGCGATGACGATCCTGCGGTCCAAGGCACCGACACTCGACAACCTCACGTTCGACTACTTTGGGATTGTTTTGGCCATGCCCTCGGCGCAAGAGGCGCTCATCCGTTCCATCGTGCTGGGCGCAATCGGCGCAACCACAGCCGTGCTCCTTGGCCTGGCTGTCACCCTCATGACCATGCGGAAAAGCGGCGCGCTGGCCAGGATCACTGACTTCCTCGCCGTCGCCCCCGACACGCTGCCGGGCATCGTGCTGGCTATCGGCTTCATTCTGCTTTGGAACTCGCCGAGCCTGCCGTGGACGCCGTACGGCACGCAGCTCATCCTCGTCATGGCGTTTACGGTTCTGTTTACCCCGATGGCGGTGCAGAACGTCAAGACCTCCGCGGCATCCATGTCGCCGACTATGCTCGAGGCGGCCGCGATCTGCGGTGCAACACCGTGGCAGACGTTTGCCCGCGTCACCGTGCCGCTGCTCGCTCCCGGCCTCTTTGCCGGTTGGTTGCTCGCGTTCTTCGTCGGCATCCGCGAGCTGGTCATGTCCTCGCTCATCCGCCCCAGCAACATCAACCTGCTCGCTCCGTGGATTATGAACCAGTACGACCAAGGCCACCGCGCCGAAGCGATGGCGATGACGCTCATCGGCGTGGGCACTTCCACCCTGGTGCTCGTGTGCGTGCGCTGGTGGCAGTCCCGCCACGCGCGCTAATCTGTGCCCATGGCTGCACCGATTCTCGTCCTCGCAGACATCCACCTCGGCCGCCCGCAGTCGGGTGCGAAGAAAACCGGCCCAGGCATTTCCTGGGCACTCGATGCGCTGCAGCGCGGTGCGCGGGCCGGGGCGGGGCACATGGTGATGCTTGGCGACGTCATCGACCGCAAACATTTCACCAACGCCACCTTCGGCGAGGTCACGCGCTTTTTCGCCCGCGCCTGCGAGTTGTTCGACACGACCGTCTTTATCGCCGGCAACCACGACGTGCACCACGACCTCACCGGCGTGATCCCGCGCGGCGTCACGGTTGCGGGCACCGAGCCGCAAACGATCCGCGCGGGCGCATGGGCGCTACACACAGCCGCCGTCGAGGTCGACCGCGATCCGCGCCGGCTGGTTCCTTCGCTCCCGCAGCCTATCGACGCCGCGCCCAACCTCGGCCTGCTGCACACCTCCGTCACCGGAGAATACTCCAACAACGCCTGCCTGCCCTGCACCGTCGCCGAGCTCGAGGCTTGCGGCTACGACGCGTGGGCGCTCGGGCATGTCCACGAGCGCCTGCAGCTGGATGCGGCGGTGCCCATCGGCTGGGTGGGGATGGGCCGCGCGAGTATGTGCGCCGCGCTTGACGACGCCACCGTGGTCGTCTCCTAAATGTCGTAGTCCCCGCGGGTGACCGCGACGTCGTGCGCGGAGGGAGTATCGTGCGTGAGCGCGATGAAGTTGCGCAGCACGCGGTCCATCTGGCGCGCCTCCACGAGGAAGGCGTCGTGGCCGACGGGGGAGGACAGTTTCGACATCGCCAACAGGTTGCCCAGGTTGCGCGAGAGGTGTTCCTGCTGGTGGTAGGGGTAGAGGATGTCTGTGTCCACGCCGACGATCATGGTCGGCACCGTCGAGGACGCCAGCGCCTTGTTCAGTCCGCCGCGCCCGCGGCCTACGTCGTGGCGGTTGAGCGCTTCGGTGAGCGTGACGTAGGAGGCGGCGTCGAAACGCTCGGTGAGCTTGCGCCCCTGGTGCTCCAGGTAGGACTGGACGGCGAAGCGCTCGCCGTCGGCGCGGTAGGGGCCGAGCGGGTTCTCGCCGGATTGCGCGGCCGTGCCGAAGCGTTCGTCGATCTCCATCTCACCGCGGTAGGTCAGGTGCGCCAGGCGGCGCGCGGCGGCCAGGCCCGCGTCGGGGGAGCGGCCGGTGCCGTGGTAGTTTCCGCCCTGCCAGGCGGGATCGTGCGTGATCGAGGTGATCTGCGCGGTCTGCACCCCGATCTGCCAGGCGCTCGCCCGCGCAGAAACGGCGATGACCAGGGCGTAGTCCACCAGCTCCGGGTAGAGCAGCGTCCACTCGAGCGCGCGGGCACCACCCATGGAGCCGCCGAGGACCGCGTGGACACGGGAGATGCCCAGGGCCTCGAGGAAGCGGTGCTCGGCCTGCACCATGTCGCGGATGGACACGGCCGGGAAGCGCGAGCCCCAGACCGTGCCGTCGGCGTCCGGGTGTGAGGAGGCCGGTCCGGTCGACCCGTAGCAGGAACCCAGCGCGTTGGTGCAGATCACGCACCACTCATCCGTGTCGAGGGCCTTGCCGGGGCCGATGGCCTCGGACCACCAGTCGGCGGCGTCCGAGTCTCCGGTCAACGCGTGCTCAACGAGGAGGATGTTGTTGCTGCCGTGGGGGTCGCCGGCCGGTTCGCCCCAGCGTCGATAAGCAATCTGCACCTCGTCGATCTGGGTGCCGGCCTCGGTACGTACGGTGCCGATATCGACGACCGCGAGCTGGCCTTCTGGGGCGAGAGTGCGCATCTAGATCGCCGCGAAACCGCGCTTGAGGTCGTCGATGATGTCGGTGATTTCCTCAATACCCACTGACAGGCGGACCGTGGCCTGGCTGATGCCGGCGCGCTTGAGGCCCTCCGGGGTGGACTGCGAGTGGGTGGTGGACGCCGGGTGGACGACCAGGGAGCGGACGTCGCCGATGTTGGCCAGGTTGGAGTGGAGCTTCAGCGCGTCGATGAACGCCCAGGCGTTGGTGCGATCGTTCGGATCGCCCGCGACCTCGAAGGAGAGCACGGAGCCGGTGTGCTCGATGCCGAGCTTGTCCTTGACCGCCTTGTACGGGGAATCCGGCAGGCCGGCGTAGTTGACCTTGGCCACCTTCTCGTGGCCGGCGAGGAACTCGGCGACGGCCGCGGCGTTCTCGTTGTGCTTGTTCACACGCAGCTGGAGGGTGTCCAGGCCCTGGAGCGCGACCCACGCGTTAAACGGCGACATGGCGGCACCCGTGTCGCGCAGCAGGCCGGCGCGGGCCTTGAGCGCGAAGGCTGGCGCGCCCAGATCGGCGTACTTCAGGCCGTGGTAGGCCGGGTCCGGGGTGGTGAAGTAGGGGAAGACGTCCTCGCCGTCGCGCTGGACGGTCCAGTCGAAGTTGCCGCCGTCGATGATCGCGCCGCCGATGGCCGCGCCGTTGCCGGTATAGAACTTGGTCGTGGAAACCACGACGACGTCGGCGCCGTGCTCGAGCGGGCGCACTAGGGCGGCGGTGGCCATCGTGTTGTCCACGATCAGCGGCACCTGGTTGGCGTGCGCGACCTCGGCGACTGCCGGGATATCCAGCACGTCGGCGATCGGGTTGCCGAAGGTCTCCGCGTAGAAGGCCTTGGTGTTGGGTTGCACGGCTTCCTGCCAGCTGGCCGGGTCGTCCGGGTCATCTACGAAGGTGACGTTGATGCCCAGGCGCGGCAGCGTGACCTCGAAGAGCGTTTCCGTGCCGCCGTAGAGGCGCGGGGAGGTGACAATGTGGTCGCCGGCCGAGGCGAGGTTGAGGATCGCTGCGGTCTCCGCGGCCATGCCGGAGGCGAAGGCGACGGCGGCGACGCCGCCCTCCAGGGATGCGAGGCGATCCTCCAGAGCCTGCTGGGTGGGGTTGGTCAGGCGGGTGTAAATCGGGCCTGCGTCCGAAAGGTTGAAGCGGTTCTCCGCGTGCTGCGCGTCGTCGAAGACGTAGCTCGTGGTCATGTAGATCGGCTGGTTGCGCGCGCCGGTATCGGAATCGACGGGCTGGCCTGCGTGGATGGAGCGGGTGGCGAAGGCCCACTCGTTGGCGTTGGAGTTGTCGTAGTTGCTCATGGCTCCCGACCGTAATGTGCGGTCGGGGCAAAACGAACCAAGCGGTCTGTTTTGCGAGATGAAGGGCTGAATAAAAATCTCGCGAATACCGCAGCTCGCGATGGTGTGACCTCAGTTCCAGAGACAGGCAGTGTGATCTGCGCTACGTTGGCTAACACGTCATATCCCCTGCAGAAGGAGACCTCCGTGTCCGCCCAGCCCGCCGATCACGTCCGCGAAGACATCCGACTCTTGGGCCGGGTGCTCGGCCGCGTGCTCGCCGAGCAGGAAGGTAAAGAGATCTTCGACCTGGTCGAGTCCACCCGCCGCACCGCCTTCGACATCGCCCACGGAGACGCCACCCCGGAAGACCTGCTCGCCGTCTTCCGCGACATGGACATCACCAAGATGAACCTGGTTGCGCGCGCGTTTAGCCACTTCGCGCTGCTGACCAACCTGGTTGAGGACTTGGACGACGAGAAAGTGCCCGCCCAGGTCTCGCTGCGCACCAGCTTCGCGCACCTGAAAGACAGTGGCGTGGACGCGGATAAAGTCGCCGAACTTATCGCCGGGGCACAGGTTGCCCCGGTGCTCACCGCGCACCCGACAGAGACCCGCCGCCGCACCGTCTTCGATACCCAGACCCACATCAAGCGCCTGCTCAGCGAGTTGCACGCCGGCGCCGACCCGGCCGCCATCGAGCGCGAAATGGAGCTGCGCATGACACTGCTGTGGCAGACCGCACTCATCCGCATCGCGCGCCCGCGCCTGGAGGACGAAATCGACGTCGGCCTGCGTTACTACAAGCTCTCCCTGCTCGAGCAGGTCCCGGCGCTCAACCGCGCGATCCGCTACGAGCTGCGCGACACCTTCGACCGCGACCTCGCGCTCACCCCCGTGATGCGCCCCGGCTCCTGGATCGGCGGCGACCACGACGGCAACCCCTACGTGAATGCCGAAACGCTCACCTACGCCACCCGCCAGGCCGCAGACACCGTGCTTTCCCACTACATTGACGAGCTGGGCGAGCTCGAGCGCGAGCTGTCCCTCTCAGACCGCTATTCCACCTGCTCAGCAGAGCTTTCCCAGCTTGCCGACGCCGCCAACAACACCGCCGAGTCCCGCGTCGATGAGCCCTACCGCCGCGCCATCTACGGCATCCGCCACCGCGTCGCAGCCACCCGCGATCAACTCGCCGGTTCGGCAAGCGCGGACTCGCCCTACGCGGATCCCGGCGAGCTGCTTGCCGACCTAGACGTCATCGACGCCTCGCTGCGCGCCCACGGCGGCGCCATCATCGCCGACGACCGGCTGAACCGCCTACGTTCGGCGGTGACCACCTTCGGCTTCCACCTCTACACGCTCGACCTGCGGCAGAACTCCGAGTCCTTCGAGAAGGTCGTGGCCGAGGTGCTCTCGGTCGCCGGCGTGTGCGAGGACTACGCCGCGCTTTCCGAGGAGGACCGCGTGGAGGTGCTCGTCGATGAGCTGCGCACCCCGCGCCCGCTGCTGCGCGCCGAGGCCCAGCTTAGCGACGCCACGCGCAAGGAAATGGGCATCCTCACCGCTGCCGCCCGCGCCGTCCACGACCTGGGCCAGGGCACGATCGCGCAGTGCATCATCGCCATGACCGGGGCAGTCTCCGACATCCTGGAGCCCATGGTCCTGCTCAAAGAAGTCGGCCTGGGCAGCGTCAACGTCGTCCCGCTCTTCGAGACCATCGAAGACCTCGCGCACGGCGCCCGCATCCTCGAGGACCTCTGGTCGCTGCCGTTCTACCGCGAGCACCTGCGCGCCTGCGGCGACGTCCAGGAGGTCATGCTCGGCTACTCCGACTCCAACAAGGACGGCGGCTACCTGCAGGCCAACTGGGCGCTTTACGACGCCGAACTCGCCCTCGTCGAGCTCTGCAACCGCCACGGCATTCGCCTTCGGCTCGCGCACGGCCGCGGCGGGGCAGTCGGCCGCGGCGGTGGCCCCACCTACGACGCCATCCTCGCCCAACCCAAGGGCGCCGTCGACGGCTCCATCCGCATCACCGAGCAGGGCGAGATCATCTCCGCCAAGTACGGCTCGCCAGAGACCGCACGCCGCCACCTCGAAGCCTTCGTCGCCGGCGCACTCGAGGCCTCCCTCCTGGACACCGAGCCGATCGCCGACCCGACTCGCGCCTACGACATCATGCGCACGCTTGCCGCCTACTCCGGCGAAAAGTACAACGAACTCATCGGCGACCCCGGGTTTATCGACTACTTCACCCAATCCACCCCGCTCCACGAAATTGGCGAGCTCAACCTCGGCTCCCGCCCCGCCTCGCGCAAACAGACCACGGGGATCTCCGATCTTCGCGCGATCCCCTGGGTCCTGTCTTGGGCGCAGTCGCGCACCAACATCCCAGGTTGGTTCGGTGTCGGCACCGCGGTCGAGCGCTGGGCGGGCGAAAGCGAAGCACACTGGGACGAGCTGCGCGAACTCTACCGCGACTGGCCCTTCTTCCGCTCCGTGCTGTCGAATATGGCCCAGGTCATGGCCAAGGCCGAGCTGTCGCTGGCCCGCCTCTACGCCGACCTGGTGGAAGACCGCGAGGTGGCTGAGCGCATCTACGCGCTCATCGCCGAAGAGTTCGAGCGCACCAAGCAGGTCTACTTCCGCATCACCGGACACGCTGACCTCGTCGCCGAGAACCAACGCCAGGCCCGCTCCCTCAAGCGCCGCTACCCTTACCTGCTGCCGCTCAACGCCGTGCAGCTCGAGCTGCTGCGCCGCTACCGCGCCGGCGACGAAACCTTCCTCGTCTCCAAGACGATCCAGGTCACCATGAACGGGCTAGCCACTGCGCTGCGCAACGCGGGGTAGGTTTTCGGTAGGTTTTCGGTAGGTTTTCGGTAGGTTTTCGGGGGCGCGAGGGAACCGAGGCCGGGTTTTCGCCGTCAAACTTGGTATGGGGATTGACAGAGAAAACCTGGCACAGCTGCAACAGTGGGAGGAACGGAAGGGGGAGCTGCGGCGGGGGATTGTGGATACGCGGGCGCTGTCGCACAAGGAATTTGGCCGACTCCGAGGGACGTACCGGGTCCTCGACACCAGCATTATCTTTGCAGAAGCGCGCTGGAGCGAGCTGAAGTACTACGAGCGGCAATGGCTGCGCGTCGAAGCCGCGGCACGGATGAGTAGGGAAGCGGTGCTGGTCGGCCGATCCGCTGCCCGCATGCACGGCATGTGGGTGATCAGCATGACGGAAGAACCCGTCGAACTGTGCTTGTTATCCAGAGGGAGCTCGCCGTCCCGCCGACACAGGGAGGGGATTGTGTTCCGACGCATGATATTGCGCGAAGACGAAACCTCACTGCGCGACGGCCACCGCGTCACCACGGGCTTCCGGACCTTCGCCGACATCGCCCGCCACCACGGTTTTATCGAGGGGCTCGTCGCCGCGGACTACCTTCGGCGAAGGGGTTTCACGCGTGCCCTCCTCGAGCAAGAGGCACGGCAGCTGGGTAGGTTGAAGGGCATTGCGGCGGTCCGGGAGTGCATCCGGCACTGTGTCGACGATTCGGACTCGCCCTACGAGTCCTTCGCGCGCGCACTGCTGATCAGCGCCGGTATCGGACCGTTGTATACCCAGTTCGAAGTGGCTGGGCGCTACGCGGATCTGTGCGTCGACGGATGGCTGCTTATCGAGATCGACGGCGACGTGAAGTACCAGGGGCCAGACGCCGAACGCGCGCGGCAGGAGGAGTTCGAGCGTCAGAAACGGATTGCCAACCGGGGTTATGTTTTCCTCCGCTACTCGCCCTCCTTTCTGCGCCGGCATCCGGACGGGTTTGTCCGCGAGGTCCGCGACACCATCGCTGGCCGCCGAGCTGCGCTCGAGTGAGCAGTCGCTTCTCGACGCCCACCCGACCGGCCCCCAGCGTGCCGCCGAGGATGGTAACCAGAGGATGGTAACCAGGGGATGGTAATCAGCCGAGTAGAGACGGTCGCCCACGGCCCAGTTACTCGGCTGATTACCATCTTTGGGTTACCACTTGGTGGTTACCATCCTGAACACCACCGCAGCGCCACAAGCCAAAGCCCCGGCCGCTGCGAAAAAACGCAGCAACCGGGGCCGGAAAGCCGGATCGACCGAGCGCTTACTTCTTCAGCGCGTCGATGATCGTGTTGAAGGTTTCGGACGGGCGCATGACCGCGGTGGTCTTCTCCTCGTCCGGCCAGTAGTAGCCGCCGAGGTCAGCCGGGGAGCCCTGGGCAGCGAGCAGTTCGGAGTCGATCTGCTCGGCGTTTGCGCGCAGGTCCTTGGCGACCGGCGCGAACGCGGAGGCCAGCTCGGCGTCGTCGGTCTGGGCGGCGAGTGCCTCGGCCCAGAACAGGGACAGCCAGAAGTGGGAGCCGCGGTCGTCGATCTCGTTCACCTTGCGCGACGGCGACTTGCCTTCGTCGAGAAGCTGCTCGGTGGCCTTGTCCAGCGCGGCGGCCAGGACGCCGGCGCGCTCGTTGCCGTTCGTGTTCTTCTCGTGGCGGAAGGACTCGGCCAGTGCGAGGTACTCGCCAAGCGAGTCCCAGCGCAGGTGGTTTTCCTCCTGGACCTGCTGGACGTGCTTCGGCGCGGAGCCGCCGGCACCGGTCTCGAACAGGCCGCCGCCAGCCATCAGCGGGACGACGGAGAGCATCTTCGCGGAGGTGCCCAGCTCGAGGATCGGGAAGAGGTCCGTGTTGTAGTCGCGCAGCACGTTGCCGGTCACCGAGATGGTGTCCTCGCCGCGGCGGATGCGCTCGACGGAGGTCTTGGTTGCCTCGATCGGGGACTGGATGGAAATGTCCAGGTCCTCGGTGTCGTGATCCTGCAGGTACTTGTTCACCAGGTCGATCAGGTTGCGGTCGTGCGCGCGCTCCTCGTCGAGCCAGAAGATGGCCTTCATGCCGGAGAGGCGGGCGCGGTTGACGGCCAGCTTGACCCAGTCCTGGATCGGGGCGTCCTTGGTC
The DNA here is from genome assembly GCF_025152525.1 of Corynebacterium sp. p3-SID1056. Classification (GTDB taxonomy): domain Bacteria; phylum Actinomycetota; class Actinomycetes; order Mycobacteriales; family Mycobacteriaceae; genus Corynebacterium. The sequence continues at coordinate 178,480 of NZ_JALXXL010000003.1, read as the reverse complement.
TGGGTGGCGCGCCAGATGTCGCCGGCCTCGACGTCGTGCTCGATCAGCACGTCGCCTGCGGAGTTGACGACCTGGACGGTGCCGTCGGCCGGGATCTTGAAGGTCTTGTCGTGGGAGCCGTACTCCTCAGCCTTCTGCGCCATGAGGCCGACGTTCGGGACGGTACCCATGGTGGTCGGGTCGAAGGCACCGTTGGCGCGGCAGTCGTCGATGACCGCCTGGTAGACGCCAGCGTAGGAGGAGTCCGGGATGACGGCCAGGGTGTCCTGCTCCTGGTCGTCGGCGTTCCACATGTGGCCGGAGGTACGGATCATGGCCGGCATGGAGGCGTCGATGATCACATCCGACGGCACGTGCAGGTTCGTGATGCCCTTGTGGGAGTTGACCATGGCGAGCGCCGGGCCGTCGGCAAGCTGCTGCTCGAACGCCTTGCGGATCTCCTCGCCGTTCTCCAGCTCGGAGAGGCCGTCGAGGATGGCGCCGAGGCCGTTCTCGCCGTTCAGGCCGGCCTCGAGCAGCTCGGAACCGTACTTGTCAAAGACGGGCTTGAAGTAGGCACGCACGACGTGGCCGAAGATGATCGGGTCGGAGACCTTCATCATGGTGGCCTTCAGGTGCGCGGAGAAGAGCACGCCCTCTTCCTTGGCGCGCTTGACGGCCTCCTCCAGGAAGGCGTCGAGGGCCTTCGCGGACATGAAGGTGCCGTCGATGACCTCGCCGGCCTGGACCTTCAGGCCCTCCTTGAGCACGGTGCCGTCGGTCATCTTGATGGTGAGGGTGTCCTCGGCCGGGATAATGACGGACTTCTCGTTGTGGCGGAAGTCGCCGGCGTCCATCGTGGCGACGTTGGTCTTGGAGTCCTTCGACCACTCACCCATGGAGTGCGGGTGCTTCTTGGTGTAGTTCTTCACGGCCTCCGGCGCGCGGCGGTCCGAGTTGCCCTCGCGCAGCACCGGGTTGACGGCGGAGCCCTTGACGGCGTCGTATTTCTCCTGCGCCTCCTCGTACTCCGGCAGGTCGAAGCCGGCGGCCTGCAGCTCGGCGATGGCCTTCTTCAGCTGCACCAGGGAAGCGGAGATGTTCGGCAGCTTAATGATGTTGGCCTCGGGCTGCTTGGCGAGCTGGCCGAGTTGCGCCAGGGCGTCGTCAAGCTTCTGCTCATCAGTGAGGCGCTCCGGGAACTGGGAGATAATGCGGCCGGCGAGCGAGATGTCGGCGGTGTCCACGTCGATCCCGGCCTGGGAAGCGAAGGCCTCCACGATCGGCTTGAAAGAATAGGTCGCCAGCAGCGGCGCCTCGTCGGTGCGGGTCCAGATGATTTTAGCCATTGTGCTCCTCATAATTCTGGTTGGCAGTATTCAACTCTTCAGCGTACAGCTTTTGCGTACCGCTTGTCCTGTAATAGGTAGTCTCGGGGGCATGAGTCTCACTATCGCTTCTGTGAATGTCAACGGGATTCGGGCCGCCACCAAGGTCCGCAACGAGGAAAATCTCGGGATGCTGGAGTGGCTGCGGCACACGCCCGCCGACGTGGTGCTGATGCAGGAGGTCCGCGCGACCGAGGAGCAGGCGCGCGCGGCACTCGCCCCGGCCCTCGATGAGGGATGGGAGCTCATCGTCGCGCCCGCCGAGGCCAAGGGCCGTGCCGGGGTCGGCATTTTGTCGAAGCAACCGCTTATCGACGCCCAGATCGGCCTCCCCGGCTTCGAAACCGCCGGCCGGCTCATCGCCGCCACCCTGCCGGGCGGGGAGCGCGTCGCCTCGCTGTACCTGCCGTCGGGCGCGGCCGAGACCGCGAAGCAGGACGAGAAGTACGAGTTCTTGGACCGCTTCGAGCCGCTTCTGCGCGAGTGGGCCGCGGAGCACAAGCAGATGGTCATCGGCGGCGACTGGAACATCTGCCACCGCCGCGAGGATCTGAAGAATTGGAAGACGAACCGGAAGAAGTCCGGCTTCTTGCCCTCGGAGCGCGCGTTCATGGACTCGGTGTTCGGTGCGTTCCCGGACGAAGCGGCGCAGGATATAGAGGACAAGGCCGCCGCCGGCTGGGCGGGCGCGGTCGAGTACGGCGCGACCGGCAAGGTGCCCGCCGCGCGTACGGCCGCGGCCGAGCCGGTGTGGTTCGACGTGGCCCGTCGCTTGTCGCCGGAGGGTGCGCCGTATACGTGGTGGACCTACCGCGGCCAGGCCTTTAATAACGATGCGGGGTGGCGCATCGACTACCAGGCGGCCACCGCCGACATGCTCGCGCGGGCGCAGCGCAGCTGGGTGGAGAAGGCGGAGGCGGTGGAGTTACGCTGGTCGGACCACTCGCCGCTGCTGGTTGAATACGCGGAGGGCTGAGCATGATCGCTGACTTCTTCGCCGGCTTCAGCACCGAACACCTGCTGGTCATCCTCTACCTCATCGGCATCATCGCCGAGGCGATGACCGCGGCAGTCGCGGCCGGGCGGATGCGCATGGACCTCTTCGGCGTGATCACCTTGGGCGCGCTCACCGCGCTCGGCGGCGGCACGGTCCGCGACGTCGTCCTGGGCACCTACCCGGTGACCTGGGTCGAGCAGCCGCTCTACCTGCTCACCGTGATCGTTGCCGCGGCCGTTACGGTGCGGGTGAGTTGGCTGATGGTGCGGCTGCGGCGCAGCTTCCTGGTCGCCGACGCGATCGGGCTGGCAACCTTCGCCGTGCTGGGCATCCAGACGGCGGTCAGTCACGGCCACGGCTTCATCATCGCGTGCGTGGCGGCGGTGACCACCGGTGTGTTCGGCGGCGTGCTTCGCGACGTGCTTTCCGACCGCGTCCCACTCGTCTTTCACAAAGAGATGTACGCCTCCGCCGCCGTCATCGGTGTCGTGGTGTGGTGGGCGCTGACCTGGCTGGGCGCGCACGAGTGGGTGGTCATCCTGGTCACCCTGACGGCGGTGCTGGGGGTGCGCCTGCTGTCGCTGAAACGGGGCTGGAGCCTGCCCGTCTACGAGTACGACGAGGAGGCGGCGGCCGCGTACGATCCGCGCGACGCGCTCACCACGTTCTTGTACCAGCGAGCTCGCCGGATCCCGGGTGCGAGGACGGCGTACCGGGGCCTGCGGAAGATGCGGCTTCCACCGCGCAGTGAGCGCCGCCGACCGGAAAACTAAAACGGAGCGTCCCCGCCCCCAGATTTGGGGAAGCGGGGGCTTTTTCGGAGGATGACTGAACGGTGTTCAATGTATGGGGTAGCCTTTTGTCAGCAATTACATTGAGAACGGAGTATTACCCATGTCACATGCACCAATTCTTGATATCGCCCGCGAAAAGGCCCTGGAAAAGGGTGAAGGCCTGAACCAGGAGGAGATCCTCCAGGTCCTGCAAGTGCCGGACGAGGACCTCAAGGAACTGCTTGAGATCGCGCACGAGACCCGCATCAAGCACTGTGGCGTGGACGTCTCGCTCGAGGGCATCATCTCGCTGAAGACCGGCGGCTGCCCCGAGGACTGCCACTTCTGCTCCCAGTCCGGTCTCTTCGAGTCCCCGGTCCGCGCCGTGACGCTGGATATCAACGAGCTCGTCGAGGCCGCCAAGCAGTCCGAGAAGATGGGCGCGGCCGAGTTCTGCATCGTCGCCGCCGTCAAGGGCCCGACCCAGCAGCTGCTTGACCAGGTCGCCGAGGCCGTCACCGCCATCCAGGAGGAAGTGGACATCTCCATCTCCGCCTCCCTGGGCATCCTCACCCAGGACCAGGCGCGCCAGCTCAAGCAGATGGGCGTGTCCCGCTACAACCACAACTTCGAGACTGCGAAGTCCTTCTTCCCCAACGTTGTGACCACCCACACTTGGGAGGAGCGCAAGAACACCCTTGAGTACGTGCTGGCAGAGGGCATGGAAACCTGCTGCGGCGGCATCATTGGCCTGGGCGAGTCCCTGGAGCAGCGCGCCGAGTTCGCCGCCCAGCTCGCCGAGATCGAGCCGCACGAGGTCCCGATGAATTTCCTCGACCCGCGCCCGGGCACCCCGTTTGAGGATCGCCCGCTCGTGCCGCAGGGCGAGGCGCTGCGCGCGGTGGCCGCATTCCGCCTGGCCATGCCGACCGCCCAGCTGCGCTTTGCCGGCGGCACTGAGCTCGCGCTTGGCGACGACGGCACCGAGGCCGGCCTGCTCGGCGGCGCAAACGCCATTATTGGCGGCAACTACCTGACCACCCTGGGCCGCCCGATCGAGCAGGACCGCGAGGCCGTCGACCGCGTGCTCGACCTGGGCATTACGCCGGTCGGCCAGAAGATGAAGTCCGGCCACGGCGCGCTCTACGACACCATCAAGGCCCTCTAATGCGCGTGCCTGAGAGCACCGAGCTTGCCGACGCCATCTTGTCCGGCGAGCTCCAACTGCCCATCAACCCGAACCGCCCCTACGACGCGCCGCGGATCTGCCCGGTCTGCGAGCGCCGCATGGTGGTGAAGATCAGCCCCTTTGGGTGGGAGGCCTGCTGCTCCCGCCACGGGCTGCTGCGCTCGGAGTGGCTGGAGCGTTAGGGGGCGCGAGTGGTTGCTAGGGCACGAAGCGCTTTGTGCTACGAAACGCCACCGCGCTGACGGCGAGTGTGACTAGGCATGCGGCGCATATGCCACTGGCAGCGGCGGTGTCCCAATCGCCTACAGGGGACTCTATTGCCCAGTACAGCGCCACCGCCATGAGGAAGGTGGAAAATGCGGTGATGAGGACGCGCCCGGTGCCGTAGGAGGCGTAGACCAAGCCGAGCGCAACCCCCACGATGGCAGCCACGAAGAAGAACGCGATGTGGAGCAGTATCGTCAGGGTCATAGATGTGGTGTCTTGCCCGGCGTTCGCCATGATGTAGACATCGCCGTTCGTGTCCGTCCAGGGTACGTCTGCGCCGTTGGTGAATAAGAACAGGTCATAGGGCTGGTAGTACGGGTTCTTGAACTGGTTGTAGATCGAGGATGCCGCGGTGGACACTCCAAGTACCACCGCAGCAATGACGGCGGTGATTGTTGCCGAGTTCATCCACGCGGAAAAGCTCGCGCCGAGCTGGTTTAACGCGCTCCACTGCGTGCCAGCGAGGGTAAATAGGGCGGTCAGGGCGAAGCCTCCGAAGATGGTCCAGAAGGAACCATCTCCACTGTAGAAACGGCCCAGAGGGACCAGGATCAGTAATACGGCCAGCGCCACCAGGTAGGACAGTGGCTTGAAGGGGCTAAGGAAGAGTTTCATCGTGCGGGCCTTTCTGTCGCAAGGAGGTCGATGAGTTCGGCATCGTCCGGGTATTCGATGGGCAGGTGGACATCGTTCTCACTGATGGGTTCAGCGAAAGTGGCGCGTGTCGTTGGCCCGAGGCTCGCCGTCTCGGCGACGGGGAAGCGGGCGATAAGTTCTTTGATCTCGGCGGTGGGGCCGGTGACCGTCGGAAAACACAGGCGGGCGTCGTCGAGTGGGACAGGGCGCGAGACCTCGTGATCGAATGTCTGCATGACATGGGTGGCCAAACCGGCGAAGTCCTCGGCGCGATGCGACGCCATCACCACGCTGCGCTGCGGGTTCTCCGCGATGTAGTCAATCAGCCGCTGGCGGACCTGTTTGCGGGTGGTGGTGTCGATGCCGTCAAACGGCTCGTCGAGGAGTAGCAGGTCCTTGCCGATGGCTAGGGCTACCTCGATGGTGAGGAGGCGGCGCTGCCCAACGGAGAGGTCCCTGATGCGGGTGTTGGGGAAGTCGAGCTCTACATGTGGGTGGATGGCCGCGACCGCGCGCAGGTGGCCGTCTACGGTCGTGCCCGCAAACTTCGCGTCCGCACCAGCCGGGACAAACGCGGCGTGCGGGCCCATGAGCGTGTGTAGGAAGTGTGTTTTGCCGGCGGCGTTTGGGCCGACCAGCGCGTAGAAGCCGGGGTTCATTGGGTGCGCTCCTTTTCAATCATTGCGGCCAGCTCCTCGGTGGTGATGCCGAGCTGGTTGGCCTCATGGACAAGCGGTTGGACAAAGTCGCGGGCAAATGCCTCACGACGCGTACCTAATACCTGGTCACGCGCACTCTCTAGAACAAACATGCCGAGCCCGCGACGCTTTTCCAGTAGGCCCTCGTTGAATAGTTCGGTGAGTGCCTTGGCGGAGGTTGTTGGGTTGACGGAGTGATAGGCGGACAGCTCGTTGGTGGACGGCACCCGGTCGCCGGGGGCGAGGGTGCCAGCGCCGATGAGGTCACGTAACTCATCGGCAATCTGTTGGTAGATGGGTTTGCCACTCATGTGGGTAACCATATAACCGAAAAGGCTGGCGTGTCAACCCCAAATTTTTTCAACGCGCCGGGTGGGGCTGGTGTCGAGGGTATTGTCGGTATGGGCGAGATGGTCGTCGTGAAGCGAGAGCTCTTGGGTGCCGGTGGCGGCTCCGTAACCGCTGTATGCACCCACTGACCAGCAACATCTGGGGTGCAACTGCACCGACACAATGGAACCGAGACACATTGCATGGATGGGGCAGCGGACACTTAAGGCGAGCAGTTGCGCGCCGAGAGGAGGGGGCGAGCGGCTTCATCGTAGCGATAAAGAACCCCCGGTCCCCTCGATTGCGTATCGGGTTAATATGTGGTGTATGAAACGCGTCCTTTCCGGAATCCAGCCCACCGCCGACTCTTACCACCTGGGTAACTACCTGGGTGCGCTCAAGCAGTGGATCGACCTGCAGGACGACTATGAGGCGTTCTACTTCATCCCTGACCTGCACGCGATCACGGTGGAGCAGGACCCGGAGGAGCTCCGGCAGCGTACGATCGCCGGCTGCGCGCAACTGATCGCGCTGGGTATCGACCCGGAGAAATCCACGTTGTTCGTGCAGTCGCACGTGCCTGAGCACGCCGAGCTGACCTGGGTACTGCAGTGCCTGACCGGTTTCGGCGAGGCCAGCCGCATGACACAGTTCAAGGACAAGAGCCAGAAGCAGGGGCAGGACCGCACTTCGGTGGGCCTGTTTACCTATCCCGTCTTGATGGCCGCGGACATTCTGCTCTACTCGCCGCACCTCGTGCCGGTAGGTGAGGATCAGCGCCAGCACCTGGAGCTGACGCGCAACCTGGCGGAGCGCTTCAACGCCAAGCGCGGCGAGACCTTCGTGGTGCCGGAGGGCTTCATCCCGGAGGGCGCGGCGAAGATTTACGATCTGCAGGATCCGACCTCCAAGATGAGCAAGTCGGGCGCGAACCCGAAGGGTCTGATCAACCTGCTGGACGAGCCGAAGACGTCGGCAAAGCGCATCCGCTCCGCCGTGACCGACACCGACGGCGTGATTGCGTACGACAAGGAGAACAAACCTGGCGTGTCGAACCTGCTGGTCATCCAGTCGGCGCTGACGGGCAAGTCTATCGATGACCTGGTCGCCGGCTACGAGGGGCAGGGCTACGGCGCGCTCAAGGTCGATACCGCCGATGCGCTCGAGGCCTTCACCACGCCGCTGCGCGCACGCTATGAGGAGCTGATGGCGGACCGCGCGGAGCTCGAGGCGATTCTGGCGCGCGGTGCCGATCGCGCCCGCGAAGTAGCCGCGCCGCTGCTGGCCGAAGTCTACGAGAAGACTGGTTTTCTCAAGCGCGCCTAGACGCTCACGTATCCGCGCCTGCAGCTTTCCTCTACGATTGAGTGCCTGACACCAGTTCACTGACTTCAGGAAGGACTGCCGTATGGCAACATCGACGTCGCCAGCCAAGGCGTACACCGACGACCATGGCATCGAACGGGCAACCAAGCAACAGCAAGGCGGTGACGACGGGCTCGCGCAGAAGGCACCTGCCGTCGACCACCTGATGCGCATGAATGAGCGCTTTGGCGCGCAGGGCGGCAACCAGTTCGCCGCCGGAATTACGTACTTTTCTGTGCTGTCGCTGTTCCCGCTTTTGATGCTGGTGTTCGCGGGCCTCGGCTTCTTCCTCAACGCGCGGCCTGACCTGATGCAGCAGATCCAGGACCAGGTCACCGAAAGCCTTGAAGGCGATATGGGCAGCATGGTCAACGACCTGATTCAGTCCGCGATCGACCAGCGCGGGGCCGTGGCCGGCATCGGTTTGCTCACCACTTTGTGGTCGGGGTTGGGCTGGATGAACAACCTGCGCGTCGGTGTCTCCGCGATGTGGAACCTGGACGCGGACGAGGGCGGCAACTTCGTGACGAAGAAGCTGTGGGACCTGCTGGGCTTGATCGGCCTGATTGTCCTGTTCGTCGTCGCTTTCGCGGTCACCGCGCTGGGCGTATCCGGCTGGACCGATAGCTTGCTCGACTATGTCGGTCTCGGCGAGATGCCGGGCGCGCGCGTGCTGGTGTGGGTCGTGGGCCTGCTCGTAGGCGTGCTGGCTAACTTCCTGGTCATGCTGTGGGTCGTGATGTTTTTGCCGCGCACGAAGGTGCCGGTGAAGTCGGGTATGAAGGGCGCGCTGCTCGGCGCAATTATCTTCGAGGTGATTAAGCAGTTCGCTGGCGTGATCATCGGCGCGATGACGGGCAACCCGGCCGGCGCGATTTTCGGACCGCTGATCTCGCTCATGATTGTGCTGTACCTGATTTGGCGCGTGGTCCTCTACGTCTCCGCGTGGACGGCAACGACAGAGGAGAGCCTGCGCCTGGCTCCCGCCGAGCTGCCGGAGCCTGCGGTGATCAACGTACGCGCGGGCGCCGCACGCCAGGAGTCGCGCAATACTGGTACCGGCAAGGCGGTTGGCGTTGGTGCCGCTATTGGCGCGCTCGGTGTCGGGGTCGTTTCCCTCTTGACCCGAGACTAAGCACAAGCGCCACAAGCGCGAGCACGGTGACACCGGCGACGATCCCGATGGACAGCCACGGGGGCGTCGCCGGTGTGTTTTCTGTTGTGGGGGCAGGGGTCGGGGCTGGGTTTGGCGCGGTGGTGGGGGTTGGCGCGGCGTCGATAAGCGAGGCGACGCCTTTTCCTGCTTCGATGGGGTAGGCGGCGTGGAGCAGCTCCTGCGCCTGGCCCCATGCTCGGCGCTCGCCAATGGTGGTATCGAGGACGACGGCGAAAAGGCGGCGGCCGTCGTGGTCGACGGCACCGACGAAGGTGTGATTGGCGTCGTCGGTGAACCCGGTCTTGCCGCCGATGCCGTCCGGGTCCTGCAAGTAGAGCTGGTTGTCGTTCCACATCTCGAAGCCGGGGGTGTCGTCGAAACCGGGGAAGGGGTACGACTCCGTGTCGACCGTCGCTGCGAAGACGGGGTTGCGGAAGGCAGCACGGTAGGCCAGGCCCAGATCCCACGCAGACGACGACATCCCGGGCGCGTCGAGCCCGGAGTAGGAAGCGACAAAGGTATCGCGCATGCCCAGCTCGTGGGCGACCGCGTTGACCTTGCGCAGCGTCTCCTCGTCGCCGCCGAGCTCCTGGGCAAGCGCGTGAGCGGTGTCGTTGCCCGAAGCCATGAGCAGCCCGTGGAGCAGATCGTCGACGGTGTAGGTACCGCCCGCGCCGAGGCCTGCGCGCGAACCTTCCTGCTCCGCAGACTCCGCGGAGACGGTGACCTGCTTGTCCAGCGGGAGCTCGTCGATAGCCACGAGCGCGAGCAGCACCTTGATCACCGACGCCGGCCGGTAGCGCCCGTGCGGGTCCTTCATCGCGACAACCTCGCCGGTGTCCGCGTCGGCGACGAGCCAGGCGGAGGCGTAGACGTCGTCAGGCACGGCGTAGCCCTCGGGGGTGATGACGCCGCACGGCCCGTCGTAATCTTGCGGGAGGGGCGCGGGCGCGGGGACGCCGGGTGCGAGGCGCTCGGAGGTGGACACGGCACGGGGCGGGTGCTCCGCGTTCGGGCAGTTGTCGGTGTTCGGTGCCTCGATGCGCACCGGCGGGATCCACTCGCCGGTGTCGGCGAAGTAGCCCTCGGCCGGTTCCAAAGTCCTCTCGGTCGCTTCGGTGGGCTCCTGCGCGAGGGCAGGATTACCGACGGCAAGGGGCGCGGTCAACAGCAACGCGCAGAGGCGAGAGACATACGAACGAGAGTTTCTGGGCACAGCGACTGATGGTACGCCGCCGCTTCGGTGCGACAGTGGCGCGGCACGCGCGCGGCCGGGGATGCGCTACGTTTCCTTATCGCGTTTGGCGTAGCGGGCGGCGAGCCGCTCGATGAGTTCGTCGGTGAGCTTCTCGTCGGCGAGGATCGTATCCAACATGTCGTTGTGCATCGCCACCGTCTCCGGGTCGACGGCCTCGAACTGGCCGGTGCGCGGATCCGCGTCGTAGTCGTCGTAGGAGTCGCCGGCGAGATCGACGCCGAGGCCGTCGAAAAGGCTCTCCTCCTTCTCCTGCGGGGAGTCCCCCTCGGGGAGCATCGACGGGTCGATCGCGGCGAACTCGGTGGTGAAGTCCTCCAGAAAATCGTTCGCCTCGTGCTGGGCTGTGGAGCGCCGCTTGCCTTTCTTCACCTCGTTTTCAATCCGGCGCTGCAGGGCCTTTTCCATCTGGCGGTGGCGCCAGGAGCGCACGCGCGTCGGCTCCAGCTCGCGGGCGACGGCGCGGGAGCGGTGCTCCGCCTTCTTCGCCAGCGTGGCCACCTGTGCCGCGCCCTGGTTGACCGGGGCGTATTCGGGGTTAGTGGAGACGCGCCAGTTGCCGTAGTAACCGATCAGGAAGAGGGCAAAGCTCACCACCGGCCCCACGATCATGCCGAGCGCCATGTAGCCGGTGGCGCTGCCGAGCAGCGTGATCAGCGAACAGGCGACCGCGGGGATGACGGTGGGCTGGTTGTCGCCGAAGATGGAGGGCACGCCGCCGGTGACGACGTCGCGAAGCATGCCGCCCCCGGTTGCGGTGAACACGCCCATCATGATGGTGGGCAAAATCGGCAGCCCGTACTGGATTGCCTTCGACGCGCCGGTCGCTGCCCACAGCGCGGAGACGAGCGCGTCGCCGTGGCTTTGCAGAAACTCCCAGGCCTTGCCCTTGAAGTAGGTGAAGCGGGCGATGAGCGCGCCGGTGAACGCCAGGATGAGGTACTCCGGCTGGCTCATGGCGGCGACGGTGCCCTCGTTGATCAGGACGTCGCGAAGCATACCGCCGCCGAGGGCGGAAAGCATGGCGATGAAGAAGAAGCCAATGATGTCGTAGCCGCGGTGGCGCGCGAGCGTGCCGCCGATGACGCCCATCAGCAGCACGCCGGAGACGTCAAACCACCGGTAGATAGCGGTGATGAGCGGATCGACTTGGTCGGCAGTCATAGCACCACATTCTAAGAGATGACCAGTGGTAAAGAGAGATGAGTATGGCCTAGAACTTGGAGAAACGCTTGATCAGCTGATCTTCCATCTCGCGCCAGCTTTGCGCCTTGTCCGTAAACGGTGCCGACGGCACGTAGCCGGCGGCCTCGGTGGAGCCGAGCATGTACGCCAGGTAGTCCTGGAAGCGCGGGTTGGCCAGCAGGAACTCATTGAGGGAATCGTCCTTGGCCCAGTCCGCGGCGTCGGCAAGCAGCTCGTAGGCCTTCGCCATCTGCTGGGTATCCACGGCATCGATGCCCTTGGCAATGTCCTCGGACAGGCCGTTGAAGGAATAGGAGTTGTCCGGGTGGACCTCGACCTTCAACGTGCCGGCGTTCGCAGCGCTGACCACATCCGGCCAGGTGGACACGCCGCCGAGGTCGTGGTCGTCGTGCTCGAGAATCCAGCGGGCCAAGTGCTTGCCGGTGGGGAAGGTGAAGATCTCGCCGAACTTGCCCAGAAATACCGGGGTAGAGCCCAGGTAGGTGCGCAGCGTGTAGACACTCTTGCCCTGCACAGAGATCTTGACCGGGTCGATACCGGCGCTGGCCCACAGCGTGGAGTCGTAAGGATCCGCGGCCGCCGCCTGCTCCTTCGCCTTGGTCTCCTCGTCCTGCTTCGCCTGCGCGCGGGCCGTCTGGGCGGACTCGATGGCGCTGGTGGCGGCGCTCACCGCGGCCGCGTCGAGCTCGCTCGCCGGGACACGACGCACGGAGGAATCCAGCGAGGCGACAACGTCCTTCCAATTCGCCAGCACGATGTGGCCGAGGCCGGACCATTCGTCCATGCCGTTGTCGCCGGAGTAGTGCTCTGAGCCGCGGGCGACGTTACCCAGCACGGAGTGGGAAGCGAAGAAGATCTGCGCGTGCTCGGCGCTCGCCACATCAGCCAGGGAGCGCGCGATTTGCAGCACGCCGCTTAATGACGACACGTTCACGTGGCTGGGGCGGCCGGCGAGATACTCGGGCGCGCCGATGATGTCGAAGGTGTGCTTGTCGTCCGGGACGACCCGGTCGTCGCCCTGGGCGCTAAACGCCGCCCACTTCGGGTGATCGCTCAGGTCGTGCTTGGCGTGCGTGTTCAGGTAGGCCAACAGCTCGGCCGGCGAGTCGAACACCAACACGGACTCGTCGTCGCCCAGGAACGCCTGCCACTCGGCACCGTGTTCCTTCCAAGTAGGGGCCCACAGGGTGTAGAAGTCGCCCTGGGTCAGCGAGATTTTCACGGGGAGGATTGCGCGCGTGCTCATGAACGCAAACTCTACTAAAACCCAGCGCGCGCACCACACCCAACCCGCGCGCTAGGCCGTCGGCCGCCAGAAGCCGCGAAACGGCATGCCGATGTTCTCGGTGCGCACCGGGTTGAGCTGGACGGGGTCGCCCGCCTCGATCATCATCCCGTCGCCGGCGTACATGGCCACGTGCCCGTCCCACACCACCAGGTCGCCTTCCTGCAGGTCCTCGTAGGCAACCTGCTGGCCGATTGCCTGCTCCGCGGCGGTGCGCGGAATGTCCACCCCGGCCTGGTTATACGCCCACGAGGTCAGCCCCGAGCAATCGAATCCGCCCGGCTGGCTGCCGCCCCACACGTACGGGGTGCCCAGCTGCGACTTCGCGGCCTGCACTGCGGCGTTGCCCGCGGCGTTGGGGCGCTCGTCGAGCTCGCCGGAGACCGGGTGGTTCGGCTCCAGCGGGGCGACATCTGCGGAGGCATTGGTGGGGGTGACCTGCGGGGCGTCGGCAAGCGAGCGCAGCGTGTGCTCGGCCTGCTGGGCAATTGGCGACGCCTTGAGCGCCTGCTGTCCCTGACGCGCCGCTGTCGTTTCGTTGAGCTTATGCGCCAGGCTGTCGAGGTCCTTGCCGAGCGAGTCCAGGATCAGCCCAGCGCGGGTCAGCCCGGCAGCGACGACGGGCGCGGCCGCGGCGAGCTGGGCAAGCGGGCCGCCGGCCGTAGCCGCGCCGGCGGCGGCAAGCGCGTTGCGAACCATCGAATTCGCGGTGGAAACCAGCTCGGCGACCGCCGTGGTGACGTACACACCGCCGGCGACGACCAGGTCGCTGATCTCGTCGCGCTGCGCGGCAAGCGACACCGCGGCCTCCTGGAAACGCTGCGGGTCACCGCCGACCATGCCGGCGAGTGCTGCGAAGTCGTCAAAACCGGGCGTGGAAAACGGCGGCAAAGTCGGGATCGGTTCGGGGCAGGCCCCGAGGATCTTGCCCATCGCGTAAATCGGGTCGATCGGTGAGCCCTTGGCCACGTTGAGCGTGGCGTCCACCGTGGGGTGCTGAGCGAATTGGGTCAGCGCGGTGCCGAGTGTCTGCGTGTTCACAGTCCCGCCTCCAGACACTGTCCGGTGGACTCGTCGACCAAGTTGGCCGCCCGGGCCGTTAAGTCCATGTTGCCGGCGATGCGGTGGGCCGCCTCACACAGCTCGTCGGCCTTGCCGTTGGCGCAGGCAATGGCGTCATCGACGGCGCGGGCGAAGTTGGCCACGGGCCCGAGTTCCGGGATGGGTAGGTGGGAAAGGTGGTTGAGCGCGCCGGCATCAGCGCGCAGTGAGTCGGTGTGCGAATTCACGAGCGAGGCTTCAAGTTCAAATACGTCCATGCGTAGTTAGACGCACGCAACACCCCTCCGGTTCCCTCTGAATGTGAAAAAGCTTGAAGCGAGGGCGAAATCCTCGTCTACCATTGGGCCCTATGGACATCACCGTTGTGGAACACCCCCTGGCCGCCTCCCGTTTGACCATCATGCGCGACGAGCGCAGTAACAACGCCGCCTTCCGCGCAGCGCTCGCGGACTTAGGCGCCATGCTCATCTACGAGGCCTGCCGCGACCTCGAGGTGGAAACCTTCGACACCATCACGCCCGTGGCCACCGCGCGCGGTTCCCGGCTGCGCACCCCGCCGATTATCGTGCCGATCATCCGCGCCGGTCTCGGCATGATCGACCCGGCGTTGTCGATGATCCCGGATGCACAGGTCGGTTTCATCGGCATGGCGCGCGACGAAAAAACGCACCAGCCGGTGCCGTACCTCGAGGCGCTGCCGGAGGACCTGTCGGGCCAGCCGGTGTTTTTGGTGGACCCGATGCTGGCCACCGGCGGCTCGCTCATCCATGCGATCGACCTGTTGGTCGCGCGCGGGGCGGACGATATTACGTGCGTGTGCATGGTGAGTGCGCAGCCGGGCGTCGACAAGCTCAAAGCGCACGGCGGGCCGGTCCGGCTGATCACTGCCGCGATCGACCCGGGGCTCAACGAGCAGGCCTATATCGTGCCGGGCCTGGGCGATGCGGGCGACCGTCTCTACGGCCCGCGCAATATTGACTTGTAAGGGGGCGCGTAGACTTAACACGTTCAACACGAAATACGCGAGGCAGAAGGAGGCGCAGTGGCAGAAACGGCATCGATCGCGGCGGCCGTCGACGCTTGGGTGGCGCAGCACCACGAGGAGATTTTGGGGTGGCGTCGCCATCTGCACTCGCACCCGGAGCTGTCCGACGAAGAGGTCGAGACCACCAAGTTTTTGCACGGCGTGCTGGTCGCGCACGGCCTGCAGCCAGTGCCCTTTCCCGGCACGGGCCTGTACGTGGACATCGGCCCGGAGACGGGGGAGCGCCTCGCGTTTCGCGCAGACATTGACGCGCTGAAAGTCACCGAGCAGACCGGTCTGCCTTTCGCCTCGACCGTGCAGGGGGTCTCCCACGCCTGCGGCCACGACGTGCACACCACCGTCGCCCTGGCGCTCGCCTGTGCGCTTGCCGACGTCGACCTGCCCCACGGCGTACGCGTCATCTTCCAGCCGGCCGAAGAGGTCATGGGCGGCGGGGCGCTCGACGTGATCAAGTGGGGCGGGCTCGAAGGCGTGCGCACCATCTACGCGCTGCACGCGGAGCCGAAACTGCGCGTGGGCCAGGTCGGGGTGCGCGCCGGGGCGATCACCTCGGCCTCCGACGTGCTGCGCCTGCGGGTCGAAGGCCCGGGCGGGCACACCTCGCGCCCGCAGCTGACCGCGGACGTGGTCTACGCGCTCGGCGCGCTGATCACCCAGCTGCCGGCGTTGTTGTCGCGGCGCGTGGACCCGCGCACCGGCACCGTTTTAGTCTTCGGGCACGTGGACGCCGGCGATGCGCCGAACGCGATCCCGAAGGCGGGCGTGCTCGAGGGCACGATCCGCACCGCCGACATCACCACGTGGCGCGGGCTGGAGGACCTGCTCACGGACCTCATCGACCTGGTTGTCGCCCCGACGGGCTGCACCTATCACCTCGACTACGTGCGCGGGGTGCCGCCCGTGCTCAACGACGACGCGGCGACCGCCCTTGCCGCCACCGCCGGCCGCGCCGTGGACCCGCACGCCATCGTCACGGCCCCACAGTCGTCCGGCGGGGAGGACTTTTCCTGGTACCTCGAGCACGTGCCCGGTGCGATGGTGCGCCTCGGCGCGTGGAGCGGGGCGGGCGAGAAGTTCGACCTGCACCAGGGCAACCTGAATATCGATGAGCGCGCCATCGCCGTCGGCGTGCGCTTCTTCGGCTCGGTGGTGGAGCAGTACTTCAACGCGCAACCAGCGCCGCCAGCAGCCGGCCGGTAGACTAGCGCAGGAAAAACTACGTACAAGCACTAAGGGGAGAAGAACTCGGTGTCGAAGAAGATCGTCATTGTTGGTGGAGGCCCGGCGGGCTACGAGGCGGCGCTGGTCGCGTCGAACTACGGTGCAGAGATCATCGTGGTCGAGGACCAGGGTGCGGGCGGTTCGGCGATCCGGAAGGACGTGGTGCCGTCGAAAAGCTTCATTGCGGGCGCCAACATTAAGACGGACTTGCGCCGCGCCGACGACATGGGGCTCAACCACGGCCTGGGCGAAGCGAAGCTGGCACTGAGCGCGCTGAACAACCGCGTGGTGGCGCTGGCCGCCGAGCAGTCGCGCGACATCCGCGAGCAGCTCGACCGCGTGGGCGTGCGATTTATCGACGGGCGAGCGCGCTTTAACGACGAGCAGAAGGGCCACACCACCCACAGCCTCGAGGTCGAGCTTGCCGACGGCACGACCGAGGAGATCACCTGCGACATGGTGCTCGTCTGTACTGGTGCGAGCCCGCGCGTGCTCAAGGGGGCCGAGCCGGACGGGGAGCGCATCCTCAACTGGCGCCAGATGTACAACCTCATCGAGATGCCGACCCACCTCATCGTGGTCGGCTCCGGCGTGACCGGCGCGGAGTTCGTCTCCGCCTTCGCCGAGCTGGGCGTGAAGGTTACGATGGTGGCGTCTCGCAACCGCATCCTGCCGCACGACGACGCGGATGCCGCCGACGTGCTCGAGACCGTCCTGGGCAACCTCGGCGTGCAGCTGGAAAAGGACGCGCGCGTGGAACGAGTGGAAAACACCGGCGACGGCGTGATCGTCCACACCACCGACGGGCGCGCCATCGAGGGATCGCACGTGATGATGTCCATCGGCTCGATCCCGAACACCGCGGACCTGAACCTGGAGGCCGCCGGCGTAGAGACCACCCAGTCCGGCCACATCCACGTCGACCGCGTCTCGCGCACCAACGTCGCCGGTATTTACGCCGCGGGCGACTGCACGGACCTCATGCCGCTGGCCTCTGTTGCTGCCCAGCAGGGCCGCATCGCCGTCGACCACGCGCTCGGCGAGGGCGTCAAACCGCTGCGCATCAAGACCGTGGGCAACGCCGTGTTCACCCGCCCGGAGATCGCCGCGGTGGGCGTGACCGAGCAGGAGATCAAGGACGGCAAGATCGCCGCCGACGTGTACAAACTCGAGCTGGCCACCAACGCGCGCGCGAAGATGCGCTCGCTGCAGCACGGCTTTGTCAAGATCTTCGCTCGGAAGGGCTCCGGCCAGGTCGTCGGCGGCGTGATCGTCGCGCCGACCGCCTCCGAGCTCATCCACTCGCTGACCATCGCGGTGGCGAACAATCTCACCGTCGCGCAGCTGGCCAACTCCATGGCGGTCTACCCGTCGCTGTCCGGCTCGGTGACCGAAGCCGCGCGCCGCCTGGTCAAGAAGTCAGACCTGGACTAGCTCAAAGCGCCGGGAAAGCCCGCTGCGGACATTCGCGCCGCGGGCAGGTCTCGCAGCCGGGCCCGATCGGGGTGGCGGAGTCCGGCGAGAGGTCGAGCCCGTCGGCGTAGACCATGCGGTCGGCGTGGGCTGCATCGCAGCCGAGCGCCACTGCGTTTTCTTTGCGGGGCGCGCCGAATTCCACGGCCGGGCCCTGCACCATCCGCGCCACCCACAGGTACGTGCGCCCATCGGGCATGACGGAGACCTGCCGGGTGACGCGGTTTGGCGTTTCGAAGGCGCGGTGGACCACCCACAGCGGGCAGGTGCCGCCGCGCTGCGAAAAGTGGAACGAGGTGGTGGACTGCCGCTTCGAGATATTGCCCGCCCGGTCCGTGCGGATAAACACGAAGGGGATCGCGGCCGCGCCGGGGCGCTGCAGCGTGCCGAGGCGTTGGCAGGTCGACTCGAAGCCGGTGCCGAAGCGGGCGGAGATAACGTCGATGTCGTAGCGGGTTTCCTCCGCCGCCTCCAGAATGAGCGAGTACGGCATCGTGGCGGCGGCCGCGAAATACTGCGCAAGTCCGTGGCGGGCGAGTTGGCGGGCGCGGGGAGTGGTGATGGGGGAGGTGTGGGCGTCGAGAAGCTGGCGGTGTGCGATGGAGGCGTAGTGGTAGGACAGCTCGAAGCACTGCTGGGCCTCGGAAAGGCCGGTGCGGACGCGGATTTCGCGGCTGGCGGCATCCGCGAGTGAGCGCTCGCCGCCGGTGGGCTGGTTGAAGCGCACGGTGTAGCCGTAGTCGCGGTCGAGGGTGCCGGCGATGCTGGTCAGCCGCAGCTGGCGGGTGTGCGCGTCGGCGGCGAAGTCCTCGGCGGCGCAGTCGAGGTCGTGGAAGTAGTTGTTGTGCTGCTGAAAGAAGTCGCGGACCACGATGTGGGGGTTGCTCGCGGTGCCCGAGATGAGCCCGGGCAGCGCCTTGATGCCTTCGGCGACGGCGGGGTAGCGCAGGGCGATGTCGGCGAGGTCGGCATCGGGGACGTCGGGAAGCAGCTCGGCGAGCTCACCGGCGAGGCGCTGTTCGGCGGCGGGGGAGAAGTAGCTGGCGTCGAGGCCGAAGACTTGGGTCAGCTGCAGCAGGACGGTGACGGTCAGCGGCCGCTGGTCGTTTTCGAGTTGGTTGAGGTAGCTGGTGGAGATGCCGAGTTTGCGCGCCATGTCCACCTGAGTCAGCCCCTCGGTCGCGCGCAGCGTGTGAATTCGTGCCCCCGCGTAGTGTTTGCTCATTGCGTCTCGCCTTTGCTTCCGTGCCCTGAACTGTGTTTTTACAAAGTTTACAAAAAGTGCGTAGTCATGACACTCAATTCCACAGATTGGACAATGACGTGGGCCACATTCGCGCCCCTAGTATGAGTTGCAACAACAGGGCGCTCGCTTATCGACGCCCACTCGTCCCCACACACGCCGAGGAGTTGCACACCACATGATCAACCACGAAGTCCGCACCCGGAAGTCCGCCGACGACTTCCCCATCGAAGAGCACCTGGCCTACAAGGTGGCCAAGGTCGCGGCCGACCCGGTCGAGGTACCGGAGGAGACCCGCGAGATGATCATCAACCGCATCATCGACAACGCGTCGGTCGCAGTCGCCTCCTACGGTCGCCGCCCCGTCGCCACGGCCCGCGCCATGGCCGAAGCACACCCGGTCGCGGAGGGCGGCGCGCAGATCTTCGGCATCGACGGCTCGTTCTCCGCCGAGTGGGCCGCCTTCGCCAACGGCACCGCCGTGCGCGAGCTCGACTTCCACGACACCTTCCTCGCCGCCGAATACTCCCACCCGGGCGACAACATCCCGCCGATCCTCGCGGTGGCCCAGCACAAGGGCCTCGACGGCAAGGCGCTGATCCGCGGCATCGCCACCGGCTACGAGATCCAGGTCAACCTGGTCAAGGGCATCTGCCTGCACGAGTGGAAGATTGACCACGTCGCGCACCTTGGCCCGTCGGTTGCTGCCGGTATCGGCACGATGCTTGAGCTGGACGTGGACACCATCTACCAGGCCGTCGGCCAGGCGCTGCACACCACGACCGCAACCCGTCAGTCCCGCAAGGGCCTGATCTCCTCCTGGAAGGCCTCCGCCCCGGCGTTCGCCGGCAAGATGGGCATCGAGGCCGTCGACCGCACCATGCGCGGCGAGGGTGCCCCGGCCCCGATCTGGGAGGGCGAGGACGGCTTCATCGCCTGGATGCTGCACTCCCCGGAGCGCACCTACATCGTCCCGCTGCCGGCCGACGGCGAGGCCAAGCGCGCCATCTTGGAGACCTACACCAAGGAACACTCCGCCGAGTACCAGGCGCAGGCCCCGATCGACCTGGCGCGCCGCATGAAGCAGACCATCGCCGATGCTGGCAAGTCCACCGCCGACATCGAATCCATCGTCCTGCACACCTCGCACCACACCCACTACGTCATCGGCACCGGCGCGAACGACCCGCAGAAGATGGATCCCACCGCATCTCGCGAAACCCTTGACCACTCAATCATGTACATGTTTGCCGTCGCGCTCGAGGACGGCACCTGGCACCACGTCAACTCCTACACCCCGGAGCGCGCCGGCCGGAAGGAAACCGTCGAGCTGTGGCACAAGATCTCCACGGTCGAAGACGAGGAGTGGACCCGCCGCTACCACTCGCAGGACCCGAACGAGAAGGCCTTCGGCTGCCGCGCCGTGATCACCTTCGCGGACGGCACCGTCATCGAAGACGAGATGGCCGTCGCCGACGCCCACCCGTTCGGCGCCCGCCCGTTCGAGCGCGAAAACTACATCACCAAGTTCCGCACCCTCGCCGAGGGCATCGTCACCCCGGAGGAGCAGGACCGCTTCCTCGCGGCCGTGCAGAACCTGGAAAACCTCACCGACCTGTCCGAGCTCAACGTCGCGGTCAGCGACGAGGCGAAGGCGAACGCACCCGAAATCCCAGGAGGTATTTTCTAAATGTTTGCGCCAGAAAAGACGCCGCATGAGCGTCGCAAAGCACTGCGCGAGTCGCTGAACGCGGAGACCATCACGAAGCTGCCGGGCGCGTTCAACCCGCTCACCGCCCGCCTGATCGAGGACATCGGCGCATTCGAAGGCGCCTACGTCTCCGGCGCGGTGGTGGCCAACGATCTGGGCCTGCCGGACATCGGGCTGACCACCTTGTCTGAGGTGGCCAACCGCGGCGGCCAGATCGCGCGCGCGACCAACCTGCCGGTGCTCATCGACGCCGACACCGGCTTCGGCGAGCCCATGAGCGCCGCCCGCACCGTCGCCGAGTTCGAGGCGGTTGGCCTGGCTGGCCTCCACCTGGAGGACCAGGTCAACCCGAAGCGCTGCGGGCACCTCGACGGCAAGGAAGTCGTGCCGCGCGACCTGATGGTCCGCCGCATCACCGCGGCGGTGCGCGAGCGCTCCGACGACCAGTTCGTCATCTGCGCCCGCACCGATGCCGCCGGCATCGAAGGCATCGACGAGGCCATCGAGCGGGCGAAGGCCTACGCCGACGCCGGTGCGGACCTCATCTTCACCGAGGCCCTGTACTCGGAGGAAGACTTTGCCAAGTTCCGCGCCGCCGTGGACACCCCGCTTTTGGCCAACATGACGGAGTTCGGCAAGACCGAACTCCTGTCGGCCAACACGCTGCAGAACCTCGGCTACAACGCCGTGATCTGGCCGGTGACCACGTTCCGCATCGCCATGGGCCAGACCGAAGCCATGCTGCGCGACATCGCGGCAACCGGCACCCAGACCGAATGGTTGGACAAGATGCAGCACCGCTCGCGCCTCTACGAGCTGGTCCGCTACAACGAGTACAACCAGTTCGACCAGTCGGTCTTTACCTACTCGAAGGACAGCTACAAGCCGACCTTCGAGTAGGCAGCACCCCCATCCCTCACCCATTAATCCAACAAGGAGTACACACCATGTCTGATCAGGAAATCCGCAAGGGCCTCGCCGGCGTCGTCGCCGACTACACCGCTATCTCCAAGGTCAACCCGGAGACCAACTCACTGCTCTACCAGGGCTACCCGGTGCACGAGCTGGCTGAGAAGTGCAGCTTCGAGGACGTCGCCTACCTGCTGTGGCACGGCGAGCTGCCGGACGAGCAGGGCCGCGAAGAGTTCCGCACAGGCTGCATGACCAACCGCGACATCGACGAGGAACTCATCCAGGTCATCAACTTCCTGCCGAAGGACTGCCACCCGATGGACGTGCTGCGCACCGCAGTGTCCTTCCTGGGTACCCGCGACGAGTACAAGTTCACCCCGAACTCCGAGCACATCCGCAAGATCGGCACCCAGCTTCTGGCGAAGCTGCCCACCGTCGTGGCCACCGACATCCGCCGCCGCCAGGGCAAGGACTACATCGCCCCGACCAAGGACAAGAGCTTCAGCGAGAACTTCCTGTGGATGGTCTTCGGTGACGAGGAAGGCTCGCCGGCAACCATCCCGTCGGATATCGAAGCGTTTGAGAAGACCATGATCCTGTATGCGGAGCACTCCTTCAACGCCTCGACCTTCACCGCCCGCACCGTGACCTCCACGCAGGCCGATGCATGGTCTGCTATCACCGCTGCCATCGGCGCGCTGAAGGGCCCGCTGCACGGTGGTGCGAACGAGTTCGTCATGCACCACATGGAGGAGATCGGCGACCCGGCGAACGCTGAGCAGTGGTGCCTGGACAAGCTGAAGAACAAGGAACTGGTCATGGGCTTCGGCCACCGCGTGTACAAGAAGGGCGACTCGCGCGTGCCGACCATGGAGGCCGCGTTCAAGAAGCTCGCCGCCGAGCACCCGGAGAAGGATTCCCAGAAGTGGGTGGAGATCTACGACATCATGGCGAAGACGATGTACGAGAACACCTCCATCAACATCAAGCCCAACTTGGACTTCCCGTCCGGCCCGTCCTACTACATCCTGGGCTTTGACATCGAGTTCTTCACCCCGTTGTTCGTCATGTCGCGCATCACCGGTTGGATCGCCCACATCATCGAGCAGTACGAGAACAACTCGCTGATCCGCCCGCTGTCCGCCTACAACGGCCCGGAGGAGCGCCACCTCTAAGCGCTCTTCGCTTTCCGACGCCCCGCTGCCCGCAGCCCGCCGGCCTCACCGCCGGCGGGCTGCGGTGCGTCAAGGGCCGTGGGGGACCACCCCCGTTTCACACATTTCCTACATAAAAATGACCATTACGGAGCGGAAAAGCGGTATGATCGACCTGCTGTGTTCGACATGCGAACCGCGCGCTTCTTGCACAAAAGCGAAAGGACTTACCCTCAGTGGACACGCTTCCTCTTAACGACCTACCCGCATTCAAGAAGATCCTCGTTGCGAACCGCGGCGAGATCGCCGTGAGAGCGTTCCGTGCCGCGTTCGAAACCGGTGCGAAAACGGTCGCCGTTTACCCCCGGGAGGACCGCAACTCCTTCCACCGGCCGTTCGCGGACGAAGCGGTGCAGATCGGCACCGAAGGCCAGCCGGTCAAGGCGTACCTCGACATCGACGAGATCATCCGCGCCGCGAAGGAAACCGGTGCCGATGCCGTGTACCCGGGCTACGGCTTCCTCTCCGAGCGCGCCGATCTCGCCCGCGCCTGTGCCGCCAACGGTATTAAGTTCATCGGCCCGACCCCGGAGACCCTGGACCTGACCGGCGACAAGTCCGCCGCGGTGCACGCCGCCGAGCGCGCCGGCCTGCCCACGCTGAAGGACTCCGAGCCCTCGGCCGACCCGAAGCAGCTGGCCGAGTACGCCAAGGACTTCCAATTCCCCGTCTTCGTCAAGGCCGTTGCCGGTGGCGGCGGGCGCGGCATGCGTTTTATTGAGAAGCCCGAGGACGTCGAGGCGCTCGCCGCCGAGGCATCCCGCGAGGCGGAGGCCGCCTTCGGCGACCCGAACGTCTACATCGAGCGCGCCGTGATCAACCCGCAGCACATCGAGGTGCAGGTCATGGCCGACGCTTACGGCAACGTGGTTCACCTCTACGAGCGCGACTGCTCCCTGCAGCGCCGCCACCAGAAGGTCGTCGAGATCGCGCCCGCGCAGCACATCACCGAGGAACAGCGCCAGCGCATCTGCGCCGACGCCGTGGCGTTTTGTAAAGAGATCAACTACGAGGGCGCCGGCACCGTCGAGTTCCTCGTGGACGAGGACGGCAACCACGTCTTCATCGAGATGAACCCGCGCGTGCAGGTCGAGCACACGGTGACCGAGGAGGTCACCGGCGTGGACATCGTGAAGAACCAGATGTACATCGCCGCGGGCGCCAAGCTCGCGGACATCCACTTGGAGCAGGACCTCATCGAGGTCAACGGTGCCGCCCTGCAGTGCCGCATCACCACCGAGGACCCGAACAACGGCTTCCGCCCGGACTCCGGCACCGTGACCGGCTACCGCTCCCCGGGCGGTGCGGGCGTGCGCCTCGACGGCTCCGTGGCCGTGGGCACCGTGATCACCCCGAACTTCGACTCGCTTTTGGTCAAGATGACCTGCCGTGGCCGCAACTTCCAGGTTGCCGTCGACCGCGC
The DNA here is from genome assembly GCF_025152525.1 of Corynebacterium sp. p3-SID1056. GTDB lineage: Bacteria > Actinomycetota > Actinomycetes > Mycobacteriales > Mycobacteriaceae > Corynebacterium. The sequence continues at coordinate 154,652 of NZ_JALXXL010000003.1, read as the reverse complement.
CCTGCGCGCGCTCAACGAGTTCGCCGTCAACGGTGTCTCCACCAACATCGGCTTCCTGCGCGCGCTGCTGTCGCAGCAGGACTTCCAGAAGGAGCGCATCAACACCGGCTACATCGCCGCGCACCCCTTCCTGCTCGAGGCCCCGCCGGCTGCCGACGACGCCGGCAAGATCCTCGACTACCTCGCCTCCGTGACGGTCAACCAGCCGAACGGCCCGCGCCCGTCGGAAATCCGCCCGTCGAAGAAGCTGCCCACCACCGATTACGGTGAGATGCCGCGCGGCTCCCGCGACGAGCTGCTCGAGCTCGGCCCGAAAAAGTGGGCGGAGAAGCTGCGCAACCAGACCGCGCTCGGCGTGACCGAGACGACCTTCCGCGACGCGCACCAGTCGCTTTTGGCCACCCGCATCCGCACGAACACGCTGGTCGCGGCGGCGAAGCATGTCGGCCACCTCACCCCGGAGCTGACCTCCGTGGAGGCTTGGGGCGGCGCGACCTACGACGTGGGCATGCGCTTCTTGCACGAGTCGCCGTGGATGCGCCTGGACGAGCTGCGCGAGGCAATGCCGAACGTGAACATCCAGATGCTGCTGCGCGGCCGCAACACGGTCGGCTACACCCCGTACCCGGACTCCGTGACCCGCGCCTTCGTGCAGGAGGCTGCGAACTCCGGCATTGACATCTTCCGCATCTTCGACGCGCTCAACGACGTCTCGCAGATGCGCCCGGCCATCGACGCCGTGCTGGAGACCAACACCACCGTCGCCGAGGTCGCCATGGCGTACTCGGGCAACCTGCTCGACCCGAACGAGGACCTCTACACGCTGGATTACTACCTCAAGCTGGCGGAGCAGATTGTCGACGCCGGCGCGCACGTCCTTGCCATCAAGGACATGGCCGGCCTCATGCGCCCGGGCGCGGCGGCGAAGCTCGTCTCTGCGCTGCGCGAGCGCTTCGACCTGCCGGTCCACGTGCACACCCACGACACCGCGGGCGGCCAGCTGGCCACCTACCTCGCCGCCGCCAACGCCGGCGCGGACGTCGTCGACGTGGCATCTGCGCCGCTGGCCGGCACGACCTCGCAGCCGTCGATGTCCGCACTCGTTGCCGCGTTTGCGAACACGGAGCGCGACACCGGCATCTCGCTGCAGGCAGTCTCCGACATGGAGCCCTACTGGGAGGCCGTGCGCCAGGTCTACGCGCCGTTCGAGTCCGGCATCCCCGGCCCGACCGGTCGCGTGTACAAGCACGAGATCCCGGGCGGCCAGCTGTCCAACCTGCGTACGCAGGCCAACGCCCTGGGCCTGGGCGATCGTTTCGAGCTGATCGAGGACTACTACGCCGCGGTCAACGAGATCCTCGGCCGCCCCACCAAGGTCACCCCGTCGTCGAAGGTCGTCGGCGACCTGGCGTTGCACCTCGTGGGCGCGGGCGTGGACCCGAAGGACTTCGCGGCCAACCCGCGCAAGTACGACATCCCTGAGTCCGTCATCGGCTTCCTGCAGGGTGAGCTCGGTACGCCTCCGGGCGGCTGGCCGCTGCTTCGCGACGCCGCACTCGCCGACCGCAGCCCCGTCGACCACACCGTCGAGGTGCCGGCCGAGCTCGAGGGCGACCTGGCCTCCGAGGACCACACCACCCGCCGCGCGGCGCTGGACAAGCTGCTGTTCCCGAAGCAGTACGCGGAGTTCCTCGAGCACCGTCGCACCTATGGTGTGACCGACCAGCTCTCTGACAAGACCTTCTTCTACGGTCTGGTCGAGGGCGAGGAGACCATGATCTGGTACGGCGAGATCGACGAGCAGCGCCCGCCGCTGTCCGTGCGCCTCGACGCCGTCGGCGAGCCGGACGAGAAGGGCATGCGACAGGTCATCCTCACCGTCAACGGGCAGATCCGCCCGATGCTGGTGCGCGACGAGAGCGCCGAGTCCACGGTCGCGGAGGCCGAGAAGGCCGATCCTTCGAACCCAGGCCACGTGGCCGCACCGTTCGCGGGCGTAGTCAACGTCACCGCGAAGGTCGGCGACGAGGTCAAGGCCGGCGACCAAGTCGCTACGATCGAGGCGATGAAGATGGAGGCCGGTATTTCCGCCACCCAGGACGGCACGATCGAGCGCCTCGCGTTCACGCAGCCGACCAAGGTGGAGGGCGGCGACCTGGTGGTCGTCATCTCCTAGCGGCGTTTTTGCCCGCCCGAGCGCTCGAGTAGACTCGGGAGGGTGAAAAAACTCGTTGTGGCCTGCGGTGTAACGGCGCTTGCGCTGTCTCACACTGCAGCGACCGCAGCGGAGCCGATGGTGGTGGACCAGGGCGACGCGATCGTCGTGAATGGTTCCGCGTGTACCGTCGGCTTCAACCAAGGCGCATCCAGCTACACCGCAGCACACTGCGGGGAAAGTGGCGACAGGGTGCGCCTTTTGCTTGCCGACGGCACGTTGTCCCCAGAAGCCGGCACCCTCACCAACTCCGCTGCGAGCGAGGGCACGACGAACGACTGGGCGCGCATCGACTGGGACGCGGGCGTCGCGCTCGGGCCTAACGAGTACAGCGGCGACGAGGTCGTTGCCTTAGACACTGTGCGACGCGGCGAGCAGGTGTGCACCTACGGCTGGTCCACGCGAGCCACGACCTGCGGCACGTTCCACGCGCAGGTGGGCAACTCCTTCCTCGTCGACATCGCGCCGGGCAAGGGCGGCGACTCGGGCGGGCCGCTGTGGATCCCGGGGCGCGGGTTCCTCGGCGTGCACTCCGCGACGGTGTCCGGGCGCAACAACGACACCGGTGCCACGAAGACCATGCTGCTCGGCGCAACGACGGCCGACGGCGGCGACATTCAGGAGGAGGTGGAGGACGCCTTCCTCGACTACTTCTCCGCTCACCGGGCGCAGGCGGGCGCGCCGAAGCCCCCGCCGACGGCGGCGGGTGTCGTCATCGCCGAGGACAACGCAGCCCAGGAACCCGGTGGGGATTCCTGGTACATGGCGGCGCTGATCGGCGTCGTCGCGTTGTTGACCGTGGTGATCAACCTGGTGCTCTAGGTCGGTGCGCCTTGGGCGGGTCCGCCGATGGGTGTGTCGGTGTCGGTGTAGTCGCGGCCGGTGAATATCGGTGTGGTGTATTTGGGGCCGATCCAGGCGATGCGTCCGTTGATGCGTGTCATCCGGCCGCGGTCGGGTTGGCCGTTGACGGCGTTGTGGTGCGGGCACAGCCAGCACATATTCGCCGGGTGGGTCTCGCCACCGTGGGCGTAGTCGGTCAGGTGGTGCGCCTGGCACTTCGAGATCGGTGTGGTGCAGTCCGGCCAGCAGCACGTCGGCGAGTCCGCCTCCAGTGCCAGGCGTTGCACGGGTGAGGCAAGGCGTGCCCGGTGGGTGTTAATCGGGCCTAAGTGTGGTGCGGCCAGGGTGATATAGCCGTCGGGCAGGATATGCCGGCGCAGGATTTGGCTGGTGGTCATCCTCACCCCGGTATTGGTCACCACTACTGGTTCTTGGTCGGGTGAATCGTCGGTGCCGGAAAGGACATGGTCGATGTCCTTGTCGGTGATAATGGCGTGGATTGCCACGGGTGCTTGGACGATGTGGCGGTTGTTGACCAGCCAGTCGATCGGGTCGATGGGTTGTCCGTTGTCGTCGGGGGTCTCGAATGTGGTGACCAGATCTTGGAGGTCGTTGGTGGGGCCGGTGAGGCGGATGATGAATTTGTCGTGTGTTTCGCTGCGTTGGATGCGCACCCCGTCTTGTGGCACGCGCGGTGGCAGGTAGGTTTTGCGCAGCCGGGCGGCGCGTTTGCTGATGGTGGTGGTGTCGCCTGCGGTGGCGCATAGCTGCGCGGTGTATTCCCAGCGTTTGGTGGGGTTGGTGATGCGCCTGGCGGTGCGCTCGATGAGTTCTAGGGTTTCGATGCAGTGCCGGTTGGCTTCTGCCGCACTGCGTGCCTCTGCTTGAACACGTGAGTGGCTGGTCGGCCGGAAAAACCTGCGCGCGAGGCGTACGAGTGTCTCGGCGTAGTCGTCGGCCGCGCCCATCCCGATGAGCGTATCCGCATCGAGGCCTGTCTCGTAGACAAGTCGGAGTGCGGCGATTCCCCCTGCTTTGAAGGCCAGAAAAGCCCGAAGTTCATGTTGTTCCCCCATAGGCCCACAACCTAGCGCAGGCCACAAACCCCCGCAACCTAAAGGTCGAGCGCCATGACGTTGGCGTTGCCTTTGACGTCGTCAAAGCCGAATTGCTCGTAGCGGTGGCGGGCGCGCGGGTTGTCCGGGTCGACCCACAAGGCGAGGCGCTCGGCGCCCTGCTCCTGCCCCAGAAGCACGGCCTGCTCGAGCAAAAGCGCGCCGAGCCTGTGGCCGGCGTAGCGGCCCTCCACGGCGATCGCGAGCTCCGGGATGTCCGGGCCCAGGTTCGCGTGGCCCTGTTCAGGCGACGACCAGTAGCGGAACCAGATACCGCCGGCCGGGGTGTGGAATGCATCGCTGGCGATGATGCCACCATCCGCGTCAGGGTCCCAGCCGTAGATGTACTCGTGCACGCCCGCGACGATGCCTTCGCGCTCGTCTGGTCCCATCGGCGCAGTCTCGTCGCCAAAGACTTCAGTGAGGAAGTTCAGGCGCTGCAGGTAGGTGCGGTCGGCTTCTTTTGCTCTGCGGAAGTGAAATTCCATGTGCCCAACATTACCAAGGGCACCGGTTGTACTATTTGGCCCATGCATACCGTCACTCGCCGCGCCGCAGCCTGTGCCAGCATCCTCGCCATGTACGCCGTTCCCGTCGCACACGCGGAGGAAGTGGTCCAGCAGGGCTCGCAGATCGTCGTCGCGGACGCGTCGACATGCGCCATCGCGTTCAACGACCGCGGCGAAGGCATCAGCTACACCGCCGCCCACTGCGGGCTCACCGGTGAGCGGGTGCGCCTCAAGCGCGCCGACGGGTCGACCTCCGGCGAGATCGGCACCTTCTACCCGTCTTCGCGGTGGGAGAGCGACGGTAACGAGACCGGCAACGACTGGGCGGCGATTCGCTGGGACCCGGGCGTGCGGGTGGGGGCGAATGGCCGGAGTGGGGACACGGTGGCGTCGTTAAGCGAGATGGCGACTGGCGAGCAAGTCTGCACCTTCGGGGTGGCCTCGCGCGAAGTGAAGTGCGGGAGGTTTGCCGGGAGTATCGACAACAACTTCTACTTCGACGGGGCGAGCGGGCAGCACGGCGACTCCGGCGGGCCGGTGTGGTCGCCGCGGCGCGGTTTCCTTGGCGTCTACTCGGGTGTGAGCATCATTTCGACGAAAAGCGGCGGGGAACACCGGCTTGCGCGCGCGTCCGTGCCCAACAACGGCGACGCTGTGACCGCCAACGAAGAGATCAGGCTCATCGCCGACTACTTCCGCGCCCCACAGGTCAACGACCACCGGGCGGAACTGCCTGACGACGCGCTGAGCGGCTCGGCGGCGGGCTCCGCGCGGCGCATCGAGGCCAGCAGTGACCTGGACGAAGGTACGCTGCCGGTTATCGCGATCATCGTCGTCGGGGTGCTGGCGGCCTCGGCGCCGGTGCTGGGGCAAATTCTGCAGACCGTGGCGCAGTGGCGCATCGACGGCCTGCTGCCGCGCTAGCTCCTACTTCAGCTCCATCAGGACGGCAGCCTTGTTCACCTGGGCGCCCTCCTCGGCGGCCAAGCCGGTGACCGTGCCGGCCTTGTGCGCCTTGACCGGGTTCTCCATCTTCATGGCCTCCAGGACCACCAGGACGTCGCCCTCTTCGACGGTGTCGCCCTCGCTCACGTTGCACTTGATCACGGTGCCCTGCATCGGCGCGGCCACGGCATCGCCGGAGACGGCCGCCTTCGTGCCGCTGGAGCGGCGCTTCTTCGGGCGCTTGCGCTGCGCCCCGCCGAGCAGCAGGGAAGAAGGCAGCGCGACCTCGATGCGGCGGCCGTTGATCTCCACAGCGAAGGTGCGGGCGTCATCCGTTTCGGTGTCGGTCTCGGTATCTGCGTCGGCGGCGGGCAGATCGTTGACCCACTCCTCCTCGATCCAGCGGGTGTAGACGCCGAAGGACTCGCCGTCGCCGACAAAGGCCGGGTCGTCCACGATCGCGCGGTGGAAGGGGAGCACGGTGGGCAGGCCCTTGACCACGTACTCGTCGAGCGCGCGGCGTGCGCGCTGCAGGGCCTCCTCGCGGGTCTCGCCGTAGACGATCAGTTTGGCCAGCATGGAGTCGAACTGGCCGCCGACCACCGAGCCGGCGCGCACGCCGGAGTCGACGCGCACGCCCGGGCCGGCCGGCTCGGCGTACTCGGCGACGGTGCCCGGTGCCGGCATGAAGTTCGCCGCGGCGTCCTCGCCGTTGATGCGGAACTCGATCGCGTGGCCGCGCGGGGCGGGGTCGGCGTCAAAACGCAGCTTCTCGCCGCGGGCGATGCGGAACTGCTCGCGCACCAGGTCGACGCCGGTGGTGGCCTCAGTGACGGGGTGCTCCACCTGCAGGCGCGTGTTGACCTCCAAAAACGAGATGAGCCCGTCCGAGCCGACGAGGTACTCCACGGTGCCGGCACCAAAGTAGCCGGCCTCGCGGCAGATCGCCTTCGCCGAGGTGTGGATGCGCTCGCGCTGCTCGTCGGTCAAAAATGGGGCAGGGGCCTCCTCGACCAGCTTCTGGAAGCGGCGCTGCAGCGAGCAGTCGCGCGTGCCCATCACCACGACGTTGCCGTGCTGGTCGGCGAGCACCTGGGCCTCCACGTGGCGGGCCTTATCCAGATAGCGCTCAACGAAGCACTCGCCGCGGCCGAAGGCGGCGGTGGCCTCGCGGGTGGCGGATTCGAACAGCTCCGGGATCTCCTCGCGGGTGTAGGCGACCTTCATGCCGCGCCCGCCGCCGCCGAAGGCTGCCTTGATGGCCACCGGCAGGCCGTGCTCGTCAGCGAACGCAAGGACCTCCTCGGCGCTGGCCACGGGGTCCTTCGTGCCCGGCGCCATCGGGGCGTCGGCCGCCTCGGCGATGTGACGGGCGGTGACCTTGTCGCCGAGCGCGGCGATCGCGGCAGGCGAGGGGCCGATCCAGGTCAGGCCGGCGTCGATGACGCGCTGGGCGAAGTCGGCGTTTTCGGACAGGAAGCCGTAGCCGGGGTGGATGGCGTCCGCGCCGGACTTCGCCGCGGCGTCGAGAAGCTTGTCCATGTCCAGGTAGGACTCCGCCGCCGTGGCACCGCCGAGGGCGAAAGCCTCGTCGGCGAGCGCGACGAAGGGGGCATCCTTGTCCGGCTCCGCGTAGACGGCAACGGAGGCGATGCCCGCGTCTTTCGCCGCGCGGATCACGCGGACGGCAATCTCGCCGCGGTTGGCCACCAGCACCTTCGTCAGCGAGTGGCTCAAGTTCTCGGCGACAGCGGTAGAAGCGTCGTTTGAAGTAGGCACGAAAACATCCCGTCTTTCTTGCAAGCGATTAGTGATGCCAAACTATATCGGTTCTCGATGCCCAATGTTACAACTCGCCGGTAGATCCCAGCGAGTTCTCACACTTTGGGCGCATGAAAAAACGTCGCGGAGGCGGGCGGCCAACGCGACGTCGAAAAGCGGGCTAGGCGCCCGGGCCCTGCTCAACGGGCACGCGCACCATGTTGCCCCACTCGGCCCACGAGCCGTCGTAGAGCGAAATGTTGCTAAAGCCCAGGATGTGGTTGAGCACGTACCAGGTGTGCGCGGAGCTCTCGCCGAGCTGGCAGTACACGACAGTTTCGGCGTCCGGGTCGAAGTCCTCGTAGATCGCCTTGATATCCGACAGGTCTTTAAACAGCGCGTTGGGGAACAGGGAGCGGCCCCACGTGACGTTTACCGCGCCCGGGATGTGGCCCTGGCGGAGCGTGGACGGCGACTTGCCGGGGGCGCGGTCCGTGGGCTCTTCGGCGGTGCCGTCGTACTGGTCGGCCGGGCGGGCGTCGATGAGCTGGGTGGGGGTGTGCTGCAACAGGTCGGTGGCGAAGGTGCGGTACGGCTTGTCCTGGCGCTCAACCGCGGGGTACTCGGTGGCGGGGTACTCGGGCACGGCAAACGAGGTGTCGCGCTCCTCGCCCATCCACGCGTCGCGGCCGCCGTCGAGCAGGCGCACGTCGGGGTGGCCGAACAGCTCGAAGACCCAGGCGGTGTAGGCGGCCCACCAGTTGGACCTGTCGCCGTAGACGACGACCGTGTCGTCGCGGGAGATGCCGCGCTCGCTCATCAGCTTGGCAAAGGCCTCGCCGTCGATGAAGTCGCGGGTGACCGGGTCATTGAGGTCGCGGTGCCAGTCGATGCGCACCGCGCCCGGGATGTGCCCGATGTCGTAGAGGTAGGCATCCTCGTCGCTCTCCACCACGCGCAGCCCCGGCTTGCCCAGGCGCGCGGATAGCCACGCCGCGGAGACGAACTTCTCCGGGTGCGCGAAGTCTTTGAACTTCGGGTGATCGTCGAGCTCAATAGCCATGGTTGCTCCCCTTCATGTGCGTGCTTACCGACGCTCACACGTCGGTTTTCCCCGCCCAACCCTACAGAAATTCCGCCGGCTGCGAGGCAAAACACTCGCGCGGGGTTGGTGTGGCATCGGCGTACGCAGGGGGAGTGCCGCGGGTGTGAACTTGCCCACTTGGGGCCGTCTCGCGGAGAGAATCCTCATTGCTGCCCTTAAAATTTGATGGGTAAGAGCTGACTGGCCACTGGAGCAACACCGGGCCATGAGAGAAAGGGCTACCCCGTGCACAAAGCAATCGTAGTTTTCGAGGTCGAGGGCGGATCTGACAAGTACTTTGACGGTCACCGCAAAGACACCATGCCCATTGTCAACGCCATCAAGGACGCCGGCTGGCATGCCGAGGTGGTCTACTACCGCCCCGAGTGGAGCGAGGACATCTACACCTACGTCAGCGAGAACTTCGACGGCTACATCTCGCGCGTCAACCCCGGCAACATCCCGGGCGGCGAGCAGGGCTACTTCCAGCTGCTGACCAGCCTGTCGGTCGCCGGCCTGGTCGGCATGTCCACCCCGGGCGAGATGATGGCATACGGCGCCAAGGACGCCCTGGTCAAGCTCAACGACACCGACCTGGTGCCGGCTGATACCGCCGCCTACTACGATGTGGAGACCTTCCACAAGACCTTCCCGACCTCGCTGTCCTACGGCGAGCGCGTGCTGAAGCAGAACCGCGGCTCCACCGGCTCCGGCATCTGGCGCGTGCGCCTCGACGATGAGGAGGCCGCCGCCAACGTCGAGCCGGGCACCGCGCTGCCGCTGGACACCAAGCTGCGCTGCACCGAGGCCGTGGACAACCACACCGAGGTCCGCCAGCTGGGCGAATTCATGGACTTCTGCGACCAGTACATCGTGGGCGACAACGGCATGCTCGTCGATATGCGGTTTATGCCGCGCATCACCGAGGGCGAAATCCGCATCCTGCTCGTCGGCCCGCACCCCGTCTTCGTGGTGCACAAGAAGCCGGCCGAGGGCGGCGACGCGTTCTCCGCGACCCTGTTCTCCGGCGCGAAGTACACCTACAACAAGCCGGAGGAGTGGCAGGAACTCATCGACATGTTCGCCGAGGCCCGCCCGGTCATCGCGGAGAAGCTCGGCGGCGACAACATCCCGCTGATCTGGACCGCGGACTTCATGCTTGCCGACGACGACGAGACCGGCGAGGACACCTACGTGCTCGGCGAGATCAACTGCTCGTGTGTCGGCTTCACCTCGGAGCTGGACATGGGCATCCAGGAGATGGTGGCCAAGGAGGCCATCAGCCGAATTGAGAAGAAGTTCGCTTAGGCACGGCTAGTCGTACGTGCCGAGCAGGTAGCTGATGGGGTAGTCCCAGCTCTCGTGGAACTTCGCGGCGTCACCGGCAACGGCGGTAATCGCACCGCCGGTGGCGCGAAGTTCCGCGGAGTAGTGGTTGACGTAGCCGTCTGCGGTGTACTGGCCGCGCTCCGACCATTCGATCGCGGCGCCGCCGCCGTCGAGCGGTGTGATGTTGTCGATCCGGCCGAAGAGTTTCATCTCTCCGGCCGGTTCGCCGTTGATGTAGAGCGCCAGCCCGTCGGCGACTGAGGCTGCGGTGCCAGCGCGGTGGTGCTCGTCGCCAAGCGAGCCGCGGAAGACGATCCAGCTCAGGGGCGCGCACGGGTCGTAGGCGTTGTCGATGTCCTCGATCCAGTAGTTGTAGTCGCTGCCGTCGTCGGCGGGCATGCGCCCGGGCGCGGAGCCGGAGGGATAGGCCTCGCGGGGGTCCTTCGGCAGCTGCGCGCACGCGTCGGTGGTGTCGGGCTGGGCCGGCGGCGCGGCGTCGTCCTCCGGCGGCGGTGCTTCCACCACGGTGGTTTGCGTAACGGTCACGGAAGGTGGGGCGGCGGGCTCGGTGCTGCAGGCGGCGAGCGGCAAAAGTGCCGCGAGGGCGGCGGCCGGAACGATGCGTCGCATGGCTGTTTAGAGGAGTTCGTCGACGCTGGCCGGGTCGGCGTCGGAAAGCATTTGGCGGCAGCGGTCGTACTCGGCGTCGTCGCCGATCGCCTTCGAGGTAAGCGCGAGCATCGCGATGGCCTTGAGCACCGGCAGGTTCGCCTCGTGCGAGGCCGGGACAGGGCCCCAGCCCTTCCAGCCGTTGGCTCGCAGGCGGTCGAGCGAGCGGTGGTAGCCGGTGCGCGCGTACGCGTAGGCGACAAGCACGTCGCCGCTGTCGAGCTCTGCCTCGGCGCGGGCGGCCCACACGGCAGGCGAGTCCGGGTGCGCGAGCGCGGTCTCGCGGTCGAGGAGGTCCTTGCCCTTCGCCGGATCGTCGGGCAGGTGCAGGGGCGGGGGTGCGAGCATGTCGTTGATTTCCATGGCGCCAGGCTAGCAGTTTGCGCTTTTCGACGTGCCGGCGTTCACATTGTGCTTTACAGTGGTTCGCAACCTCAAGCGAAGGAGTCGCAAATGGCTAGCCCACTCTATGTTGCGAAGACTGGAACGTACGAAGAGTTCTGCGAGGTCTTCGACGCGGAAGAAAACGACGTGACCGACATGCTGTTCGCAGCACTGACCAACGATGACCCCGAGGCGCGCGCGAATATCTGCAACGACATGTTGGACCGCGGAGCGGATGCGGCCCGCACGGAATACGGGCAAAACGCGCTGACCATTCTGCTTGGTCGGCACCGCCATCTCGGCGCGGGTGACGGGACGCTGGTCAAAAGGCTTGTTCAGGGCGGCGCGGACGTGAATTTCCGCGAGCGCCGTGGGGATGTGCCCGTGCAGATGGCCATCAAGATCCGAGTGGATGATGACGAGCAGCGCCGCGGGCTCTACGAGGCGCTCTTCGGCGCAGAGGAGCTCGATTTGAGTGCGCCGTCGAATGTGCACAACCCGGTCAATACCATCGGCGGGTGGCTGCGCATGAACGTGGATGGGCGTCCCGGCAAGCTGGATGTGCTCGACGAGTTCCTCCAGGCTCGCGGGTACTAGTCCCAGAAGTCGGAGGCGTTGAGCCCGAAGCGGTAGAGGCAGCGGCGCAGCAGCGGCATGGACAGGCCGATGACGCTGGTGGGGTCGCCGTCGATGGAGTCGATGAACCAGCTGCCGAGCGCCTCGAGCGTGAACGCGCCTGCGCACTCGAGCGGCTGGCCGGAGTCGGCGTAGGCGGCGATGTCTGCGTCCGAGACGTCGCCGAAGCGGATCGCGGTTGCAACGGTGTCCACGACCCACTCGCCCTTGTGGGCCACGGCGTGGCCGGTGAGCAGGTGTGCCTCCTTGCCGCGCTGGGCCCTCCAGCGCTCGATGGTGCGCTCGCGGGTGTGGGGTTTGCCAAGCAGTTTGCCGTCGAGAAGCAGCATCGAGTCGCAGCCGACGACCACGTCGGAAGGGAAGTCGTCCGCGACGGTGGCGGCCTTCGCCTGGGCGAGCTTTTCGACGACCACACGCGGCTTCGCCTCGCCGAGTTCGGCGATGATGGCGTCCTCGTCGATATGGGCGGGGCGGAGGACGGGGGTGATGCCGCCCTGTTCGAGCAGCATGCGGCGCGAGGGCGACTGGGAGGCGAGGACGAGACGCATCGGTCTTAGAAGTAGGTGACGTTGGCGAAGGCGTGCGGGTTAAACACCACGTGCTGGTGTTGCGGCAGGGTGGGCGCGCCCCAGCGGTTGCGGTCCGCGGGCTGCTGCTTCGCCTTGGCGGCGGCCTGCATGTCGGCGAGGACCGAGGTGAGGGCCGCGAGTTCCTCCTCGGTGGGGTTGCCCTTGGTGACGGTGAATAGCGTGGCAGTTGGTGCGGTCATGGTGCTCCTTCCGGCGAGAAAGTAGTTAGTGTAGCAAAAGTGTAGCGGCTACAGCGGAATGTTGCCGTGCTTCTTCTGCGCCGGGTAGGCCACCTTGCGCTCCAACAGGCGTAGGCCTTCGAGGACGTGGTGGCGGGTTGCCGAGGGTGGGATGACCGCGTCGACCAGGCCGCGCTCCGTCGCCACATACGGGTTGATGTTTTCCGCGGCGTAGGCCTCGGCGTCGACGTCGAGGTGGGAGGCGGCGGTGGGGGCGTCGGCAAGCGCGATCTGCGCGGTCGGCCACGCGAACACCAGGTCAGCGCCCAGGCCCTTGGAGCCGAGCACGGTGTAGGCGGTGCCGAGCGCCTTGCGGGTGATCACGGTGATGGTGCCGACCTGGGCCTCGGCGAACGCGTAGGCGAGGGCGGCGGCGCCGGAAGAGGCACCGGCGCGCTCCTCGTCCTCGGAGGGCACGAAGCCGGGGGAGTCCACGAACTGCACGATGGGCAGGTTGAAGGCGTCGCAGGTGCGGATGAAACGGGCGGCCTTGCGCGCGCCCGCCGCGGTCAGGCAGCCGGCGAGCACGCTCGGCTGCGTTGCGACAATACCGACGGCACGGCCGTTGACGTGCGCAAAGCCGGTGAGCACGTTGCTGGCGTGGGCGGCACCGAGCTCGAAGAAGTCGCCGTCGGTGACCGCGGCGATGATGTCGGCGACCTCGTAGGGCTGCGCGTCGTCGTCCGGGATGATCGCGTCGAGGTCCGTCTCGGAGGTGGCGGCGTCCGTGCCGAGCGGGGAGGCCGCCTGGTTGTTCAGCGGCAGGTAGCCCACGATGCGCTGGACCGCGTCGAGCGCGCCCGCCATATCGGCTGCGGCGACCTGGGCCAGGCCGGTCTCGGTCGCGTGGACGCCCACGCCACCGAGCGCTTCGGCCGTGGTCGGGGTGCCGGAGACCTCGCCGACGATGTCGGTGTCCGCCAGGTGCAGGCTCGCGCCCTCGACCATCACGGTGACGTCGGCAAGCGGCACTGTGGTCGCCGCAAGGGTTGCTACGTCGCCGGCGATCAGCGCGATCTGCGGCACCAGCCCGGAGGCCTGGGTCGCGGCGCGCAGCAATTTCGCCTGCATGTGCGCGGTGACGATGCCCTCCTGCCAGCGCGGGCCCGCCGAGTCGTAGATGCCCACGATCGGCACACCGGTCTTGGTGGCCAGCTCATACAGCTTGAGCATCTTCTCGGCGTAGACCTCGCCTACGGCACCGTCGAAGATCTCGGGGTCTTGGCTGAAGATGCAGACCCGGCGGCCGTCGATAAGCCCATAGCCTGTGATGACGCCATCGGTGGCGGGCTTGGTGCGGTCCATTTTGTAGGCCTCGACGCGGTGGCGCGCCAGTGCGTCGGTCTCAACGAAGGAGCCGTCGTCGAGGAGCGCTTCCACCCGCGCGCGGGCGGTCATCGTGCCTTCGGTCGGCGCCTCCGTGCGCTCGGCGGCAGGGGTGCGCGCCTCGTCGAGACGGTTCCGCAGATCCTGGATGCGGCCCGCAGTGGTCTTCAAATCGGGTTTTGCAGTCTTCTCGCCCATAAGCCTTCAGTCTATGCCCCTATCTGTTGTGCAACAAAGATGAAACCACAGACCCTATCGTCCGATCGGGCACGGGTGTTTCGGGGGCGTTGCTACGCGTCCCGCTCGTGCACCACGACTTGCGGTCCCTCTGCGCTCGCGAAGATGAGCTCGAGGCGGATCACCTTTCGCCCAAGCGCCTCCTCGAGGAACGTGGCGTAGATGTCGAGCTGCAGAAAGTAGCTGGTCACCGTCTGCGGCGTAGCGGTGACGTCGGTCTTCCAGTCAGCGATGACCCAGCTGTCGCCGTCCTTGTACAGCAGGTCGATGTAGCCGTTGACCGCGGTGCCGCCGACAGTGCCGATGACGGGGACCTCCCGGTGCGACTCCGTTTCAAGACTGCGCGTGTACGGGGCGGACTGCGCGAAGCAGTCAGCGACGCGCGCCACCTCCTTCGCCGCCCCGTCCGGCAGTTCGTAGAGCGAGGTGACGGTGGCCGCGATCTGCTCGAGTTCGCCGCCTGCGGGCAGATGCTCCATCACGTCGTGGACGGCGGAGCCGAATTCGGTTCCCGCGTTATCGCGGAACAGCCCGGTAGTGATCTGGCGCGCCGGGTAGCCTGCGCGTGCCACCTGCTCGTTGAGGGATGCGCGCAGGCGGGTGCCGGTCAGGCGCGTGTGCCGTGGGGTGTCGTCGGTTTGATCGGCGGCGTGCGCGATGGCGGTCACCCCCATGCGCTGGGTGATACCGGTTGCCTCAGCGAGTGCTGCCGCGTTGGTGCTGAATCGTTCGGCGGCAGGTGCGCCGGGGGTGGCGTTTGGGGCTGCGGGTGCGGCGGTGGCGTCGAAGCCGGGCAGCTCCTCGCGGGTGATGGGGGCGTACTGGGTGGAGTCGTCGATAACCGCGGCGAGCTTCGCGCCACGCTGCGCCTTGGCGTAGTCGCGCGGCCCGCCCTTCTTCCGGGGATTATTCTTCTTCAGCTGCAGCGGGATGGCCAGGACGGACTTGGCGCGCGTCATGGCGACATAGAGCAGGCGGGTCAGTTCGTTGGCGTCGGCTTCGTCGTCGAAGGCCTTGGCCAAAAGGTAGTCGGGGGTCTGGGCGTCCTTGAGTTTGAACTGCGCGGTGCGGTTTTCGCGGGAGAAAGCCCGGACGGCGCGGCTGCCCGTGGTGTGCCCGGACATGCCGGCGGCGATGACCATGGGGAACTCGCGGCCCTTGGACTTGTGGATCGTCATGAAGCGGACAGCGTCGGTGCCGGTGTCGAGGAGCGGCTCGGTCACACCCTGGTTGGTCTCAGCTTGGGCGTCGGACCAGCGGACAAATTCGCGCAGGCCCAGCCCGGTGGCAGCGGAGAAGCGGTCGGCCAGCGCGAGCAGCGTCTCCACGCGCGGGAGGTGGTCTGGGTGGCCGCTGGCGGCGTAGGCCTCCGCGAGCCCGAATTCGGAAACGACGCTGCGCACCATGCTTGCCGCGTCGACGCGCAGCGCCTCCCCGGCTAGTCGTCGCAGTTGTGCCTCGGCCTCCACAACGCGCGTTGCGGTCGGATCCTGCTGCGCCCAGCGCGCGATCTCCGCGTCCGAGCACGCCACTAGCGCGGTGCGCAGGGCGGCAACCCGGGTGAAGTCGTCGGCCGGGTCGGCGATTGCGCGCAGCACGGTGAACAGGTCGTTGAGTTCCGGGGTGGCAAACAGCGCCCCGGAGCCTTCGGAGACCCAGGGGATGGCGGCGCTATCAAGCACCTGCATCAGGCGCAGCGCATCGTTGTGCGTGGGTACGACGATGGCGATGTCGGAGTAGCGCATGGGCGCGCCAGCATGAGCGCCGCTGTGGTGGACGAAGCGGGGATCCACCCCTGCAACCGCCGCACGGATGAGCGCGACGACGTCCGCGGCCTCGCGCTCGCGCAGCTCGGCGGGTGTGAGGTCCTGCGCGTCCGGATCCTGCAGGACGATGAACGCACCCTCGCGGCCGTCGGTTGCGTCCTGGGGGAGCATGGGCACGTAGTGGGCTTGGGCGGGGCCGTTGGTGGAGGCCGCGTGGGCGTCGAAAAGCTGCCCGTAGAGCTCGTTGACGGCGGCGACGACGGCTTGCGAGGAGCGGAAGTTGCGCGAGAGCTGCTTGACGCCGTGGTCGGCGTCGCGGGCGGCGGCGCTGGTGCGAGCGGCGACGTAGGTGTCGATGTCGGCGTTGCGGAACTTGTAGATCGACTGCTTCGGGTCGCCGACCATGAACAGGCGGCCGGGCTGCGGGGTATCGTGTGGGCCGCGGGCGATCGCGGTGACGATGTCGAGCTGCGCAGGGTCGGTGTCCTGGAACTCGTCGACGAAGATGACGCGGTACTGCTCGTGCAGCTTCGCGCGCACCTCGTCGTTGTCTACGAGTTTTTGCGTCAGGTAGATCATGTCGTGGAACTCGAGCACACCGGTGCGGCAGCGGGCGTCGGCGGCTTCGCGCACAAGCGCTGCGAGCACGGGGGCGATTGTCGACGTCGCCGCGTACCCGGCGTAGAGCCCAAACGCCTCGAGTTGCGCGAGGAAGGCCTTGTACTCATCCTTGGCCTGCTTGGCTTCCGGCTTGCTGCCGCCGGTGTTGCCCGGTTTGCCGAGCTTGAGCTCGGCGAGGGAGCTGGCCGCGTCGAGCTCGGCCAGCCGATCGTCGAAGAACGCGAGGAGCTTGTCGGAAACGCCAGAGGTGTGGGCGCGGTCGCGAATCAGGCGCAGCTCTTTGTGCAGGCTGGCGCGGAGCTCGTCTTCCGACGGGGCCTCGAAGGCGGGCGCGGCGATGGTGGCGTCGAGCTCGCCCCAGTGCGCATCCATCCACTCAGCCAGTTCCTGTATGTGCTGGAAGGTCACGCCCTCGCCTAGGAGGAACTGCAGTTGGGCAAGGAATTCGGCTGCGGTGATGTCCGTCGGCAGGGCGTCGATAGCTGCTGCGGCTTCCTCGTTGCCCTCGAACAGCGCGGTGATGGTCTCAATGATCGCCTCGCTGTGCTGGGCGGGGGAGAAGTAGGCGGCGAGGTCGTCGACGCCGTCGACCTTGGGCGGAAGGCCCGCCTCGAGCGGGTACTGCTTGAGCACGCGCAGACAGAAGGAGTGCAGCGTGCCGAGCGCCGCGCCGGGCAGCCCCTCGAGCGCTTGGGTGGCGCGGGTTTTCGCCAGCGCGGCGTCGGGGAAGGTGCGGGGCGCTCCGTTGCCGAGCGTGTACTCGCCAGTGTCGCAGACTTGGATGAGTGCGCGGCGCAAACGGGCGGTGAGCTCCGCGGCGGCGGCCTCGTTGAAAGTGATGGCGGCGATCTCGTCGATGCGCACGCCGTGCTCGATGATGAGCGTGAGTAGGCGCTGGATGAGCATGACGGTTTTGCCGGAGCCGGCGCCTGCCTCGACGAAGCAGGAAAGGCCGACCTGGTTCTGGATGAATTCGCGGTTGGCTTCGTCCTCGGCGAGGCGGTCGGCGAACTGTGCGGTAGTCATTTTCGGTGTTCCTCTCGCGGGCTAAGCGTCGGCGGGCTCGGTGGGTTCTGTGTACTCAGTGGTCAGCGGCTGGTCGAAGTCCAACGGCGGGAGGATGGCGGTCAGCGCGTTGTAGTTGGACACGCCGAGGCGGAGGCGTTCGTCGCTCGCCCAGCGCTCCGGGATGGCGTGCGGCGGGAACGCGCCGCGCTGGATGTGTCGGTAGACGTTGCCTAGGTTTGTTTGCAGCGTCGCGACCGCGCCGTCGTCGACGGTGATGTTTACGTGCGAATCCTTCGGGTCGCGGAAGAACCAGTAGCGCGCCTGCACTCCGGCGATGTCCCAGGGCCACACGCCGGGCCCGCCGGGGAAGAGCTCGGTCGGATCTCCGGTGGCGGCGAGGGTGCGCACGATGTAGCCGTACAGGGCGAGCTGGAAGTAGTAGTGCGGTGCGCCGTCTTTGACCTGCCCGGTCGGCGTCTCTTGGCCCACGTACGAATCCGTCGTCTTGCCCTTGCCCGACTTGTAGTCGGTCACGCGCAGGGTGACGGCACCGTCTTCTACCTTGTAGTCCACGCGGTCGGCGTAGCCCTTGACAGGAAGTTCCACGCCGAGCTCGGGCAGCGGAAGCGACGCGGCGGGTTCGTCCTCGGTGTTGCCGAAGGCGAACTCGGTCGCCAGTGGGGTCCACCCGTCCTCGGCTTCGCCTCGTTCGGCCTTCAGCCAGGTGCGCACGTCGACAAGCGCCTGCTCGGCGAAAGTTTCCCACACCAGCGGGTTGACCTGGTCGGTGCGGCGCGCGGCGAGCTCCTCGCTGAGGATGCGCTCGAGCGCGGCGCGGGCCTTACCGTCCCAGTCCAGGTCGGCGTAGCGCGCGGGGCGTGCGGGGTTGTCCAGCCACACTTCGTTGGTCCAGCGCTCGAACACGGCGTGCAGGATGGTGCCGGTATCTGCGGCGGCGACTTCCATCTCCGCCGCGTCGTCGGCCAGCACCCAGTTGCCGGTGACACGCTCGATGAAAAACGCCAGCGGAGACCTAGTAAAGCCCTCCAGTGCGGAGCTGGAGATCGGTTTTGTCAGCGTGCGCAGGCCAACATCGGAGCCGATAAAACCGGTGAACTCGCCGGCCTCGCCAGCTTGTCGCGCCCGCATGATCTGTGCGTAGCGCGCCGCCCGCTCGCTCGGGGTACCTGCCAGCGCGTTCGCCAGCGCAAGCTGCGCGTGACTGGTGGGCGTGCGCTCGCCGCTCGCGAGCGCCGGGTGCAGCGCGTTGATGGGCACCTCCTCACCGTCGAGCCAGGTCGAGGGCTCGGTCAGCCCGCTGCCGGCAATGCCGGATCGGGCCCGCGTGAGCACAATGCTTCTCGACGCCTCAAGCGCCGCCGCAAGCGTGACCCGCCTCCTGGCCAGAAACTGCTCCGGGGTGGTCTGCTGCTGCGCCTGCGTCAGCGTCGCACTTGGGTGCAGCGTGCCCGGAAGCGCCGCGTCGGTGGTGCCGGTGATGAAGGCGAGCTGGAGGTTGCGCCCGTCCAGGCTTTCCAGCGGGCCGACCGTGAGCACGCCCGTGGTGGTGGCGCGCGCCGGGCGGGCGGCAAAGGTGCTGGCGATCTCGAGTGCGCGCTCGCGATTTGGCGTGCCCTGCTGGGCGGCGAGCTGCTCGCACAGGGGGTCGAGGAAGGAGGCCAGCTGGGACTGGTCGGAGAGTACTGCGCCTGCCACGTCTTGGAACGCGTCGGCGAATGTCTCCCAGCTCTTCGTTTCCCAGAGTGGGGTGAGCACCTCGCGCAGGCCTACAACCCAGCGGGCGGCGGTGATGCTGCGCTCGGGGACACGCTCCCGATCCGGGGTAGCGTCCTCGGTCTGGCGCGCGGCCGTGGCAAGGACTGCGTCCCAGTCGCGGCCGGTCAGCGCGGTGCCGAGGCGGTCGCGCGCACCGGCGTCAAAGGCGCGTAGGCCGGGGGAGTCTTTAACCTCCCCGGTGGAGAGCAGCTCCACGAGCTGGTGGCGGTGCATCTCCTCGGGGCGCAGCGTGAGTAGAGCGCGTAGCGCGCGAAACACGTTGTGCTGCGCCCACACTTCGCGCGCGGGCGCGTGGTAGGGGACGCCCGCCTCATCGAGCGCGTGGGTGAGGAAGGGCAGCTCCGCGTCCTCGCAGTAGGCCACCGCGATGGCGTGTAGTGGAGTGCCGTCCGCGACGGCGTCGAGGATGCGGCCGGTGACGTAAGCCGCCTCGTCCGGCTCGGAGATCAGCGAGATGCGTTCGGTGTGCTCGCGCAGGTCCGGTAGTTCCACGGGTGTGGCATCCGGGAACTGGGCGAGCGCCCACTCGGTGCGGGCGTCGTGGGCACACGCGCCCACGGTGACAAGCGCCCCACGGTGGGAGGCGGCGGCCGCGTCTACTGCGTCCGGGAAGGTGAAGTGGGTGTCGTGAAAGTGCGCGTCGGCACGCTCGGCGAGCTGCGCCACGATCTCGGGCAGCTTTGCCCCGCCGTGCTGCGTGCGCCATTCGGCGGGGCTGTTGAGGAGTGCGAACAGGGCATCCGTCAGCGCCTCGTGCGTGGCTGCGGAGGTGTGTAGCTGCGCTTCATGGAAGGGCGTTGGCGTCGCACCCTCGGCAAGCACGCCGGCGACGAAGGCGGCGACGTCGCTGCGTTGCAGCAGCGTGCGGGACTCCTGGTCGCGGGCGGCGCGGGCAAGCAGCATATCGAGTGTGACCACGTCGACCCCAAGCCGCGGCCCGCCGGTGGCGATGGTTGCGACCACGTCGTCGAAGGCGGGCGTGGGGCACAGCACGGTGACCGGGGCGAGCGGGTCGCCGGCTTGGGCGGTGTCGACGGCAGAGAGTAGCGCGGTGGCGTAGGGGGAGGGCGTCATGTGACCAACCCTATCGGGGCGGGGGTGGGTGAGAGTCGAAACCGCCGGGGTATGCGTCCATACAAGTGCCTGCTTGCCGACGCTACGCAGCGCCCAAGCACTACACTGCAGCCCATGATGCGGATGGTTGCGTTTGCCCCGGTCATCTATTCGGCGGGCAAAGTTTTCGACAACCTCCGTACTAGACGGCTTGCTACTGAGGAGTTCTTGTCTAACGGCAGCACCGACGGAATCACCTCGCGGGCCGACCTGCAGCTGCTCCAAGATCTCCAGGACGCTGCACGAATTACGCTGTGCGCGAAACACGACCGGCAGCCAGTGACCGCCGAGCTTGTGTGCGCACTCAATGCCGCGATGACGCGCTCTGCGGCGCTGCACCCGGGACAACTGCGCCGAGCAGAGCAGCGCATCGGTGTGCGCACGGCCTACGGCGACCACATGCCTCCGGCGCTCACGATGGAAAAGCTGCGGGCGCTTGTGGAGGACAGCGAGACTGAGTCCTTTGAGCCCGACTCAATGCTTGTGCAGGCAACGTTACTCTTCGTTCGCTTGGCTAAGGCGCAGCCCTTCGAGGACGGCAACAAGCGCACCGCGATCCTGGCGGCCAACGCCTTACTCCCCGAAGACACTGTGTTGGTCGTGCCGCACGACGCAGAAGCAAGCGGCGAGATCGAGTCCGCGTTCCACGATCTGCTCGCTCGCGCCTACATCTACGGCGACGACCGCGCGGCAATCCACGCGGTCGTCGAATTCATGCTGGCCCACCAGCCTGCGGGGGAGTAGCCAAGCGCTAGTTCATCGAAACCAGGATCTTGACCTCTTGCGGGTTCCGCAGTGCGTTGAACCCGTCCTCAACAACGTTCTCCGCCTTGATCTTGGACGTGATGAACGGTGAAAGATCGACTTTTCCGTCCTGCACAAGCTTGATCACCTTGGAGTGATCGTTGCAGTAGCCGATGGAAGAACCCATGACACGTTCCTTCATCGTGAGATCCCCCATGACATCCATGGAGTAGGGGTGCACGTGGATGGCCAGGACCTCAACCCGGCCCGCCGGGCGTGTCGCATGAATGAGGTCGTGAAGGACCTGGGGAACGCCCGCCGCGTCGAAAGACACGGAGACCAATTCACCGTCAGTGAGTTCGGCAACCTTTTCGTGGAGGTCTTCTTCGAGCGGGTTCACCACGTGGTCTGCGACTCCGGCTTCGAGTGCCTTGTCACGACGCGCGCCAGACGGTTCCGAAATGATGACGTTCATCCCATACGCCTTGAGGACTGCGCCGGTGAGCAGACCGATGGGTCCTGCGCCGCCGACGAGCGCCCACTCACCCTGGTGGTCGGTATTGGCGTAGCCAGCGTGGGCGATGCCGTGGTGTGCCACTGCGAGCGGCTCGATGAGCGCGGCCTGGTCGAGGGGAATGCTGCCGGTGGGGTGCACCCAACGCTCTTCCACAACGATGCGCTCTGCCAGGCCGCCGCCGCGGCCGGAAATACCGATGAACCCCATCTGGTCGCACAGGTGGTAGTCGCCGCGCTTACAGGAGGGGCAAGTGCCGTCAACCATGAAAGGCTCAACAACGACGTGGTCACCGACATTGAGTTCAGTGACGTCCGGGCCGACCTCTTCAACAACGCCGGAAAACTCGTGGCCCATCACCACAGGCAGCGTTTCGCCGGAGATGGGATGGGGCTGTTCCTCGGATGGGGCAGGAGGCATAGGCCCGTCGAAGTAGAGGTGGACATCCGAGCCGCAGATGCCTGTGTAGGCAGGAGCGATTTTGACGGTGCCTGGGCGTACCTCGGGCTCTGCAATGTCGTCGATTCGGAGGTCTTCTTTGCCGTAGTAACGAACTGCTTTCATGCCGAATCCTTTCGGTGCGTGTGGCCACGATTCTACGCGTGGCGATCAGGCTTAGGAGTCGGCACAAAAACGACCTTTGAACGCAGGACTTCGAAACATACCTAGTCTCCGTAGCTCGCGAGGTAGCGGATCTTCGGCGTGATCTCTACACGCCCCTTGCCCTCGCGGTGGCGCTTCATAATGAGCTTGGCTGCGGCGATCTGCCCGGCGTTCGGGGGCACATTAGTCTTTGGGACGTAAGTCTCCTTATTAGGGGTACGGTGCTTCTCCATGTATTTCACCTGCTCTCGGAGTCCCAACTCTTGGTAATTTCTTTGATTAAAGAATCGACAAGGTCATTTTCATTATCGCCTAGGAAGGGCGCGTCATCAAGGGCATCGATGGCAGCGACTCCGATAGCGACAACTTCTGGATCTTTTGATGCGCAAAGGTCCGTCGCCCAGCGCAGATTAGAGTGCCATTCTTTAAATAAATCTTGTTTTCGCGTGTTCTCAAGTGTTTTCATGACTCCGTAAAAAGCCACCGCCGCTGGAATTGAAGGCCCTAACACTTTGGCACCGAGGTTGAGGACAGCCTCTCGTGTCGCTGGATCTTTGACGACTAATGCAGCGTAAAACAGCCCTGCGAACAGGAACAAAATGATGATAAGAAAATCTTTGACCCAGGTTGAGCCCGGATCTGCATTACCCCCACCACGTTTCATGCCTATGAACGGTAACAGACAATCGTAGCGGGCGGATTTGCGAAAGGCTTTTCGGGGCCAACACACACCAACGGGGTGGGCCGGGGAAGTGGCCCACCCCGCTGACGTCTGCAGCAGGTATATCTCCTGCAAGTCTGGGTGGCGTTACCGGCGGCGCACACCGCCGGTGGGATTACGGCGCGACCGGATAGGTCCCGTCCTCGCCCAGGCGGGCGTCCGCGTCCAGCAGGAGGGCGATCTCACTGTCGTGTGTGTGGCCTTCCGCGAAGCGGCGGTTGTGCACCTGCTCGAACAGGGCGGCGCGTCCGACCATGCCGGCCTCCAGGCGGTCGGCACCGGCGCGGAGGTGTTCGGTGGCGCGAGCCCGCCAGGCCTCGACGTCGCGGCCCTCGGCGGCGAGCGCCGCCTCGAACACGCCCGGGTGGGCGAGCACGACGAGCGCGCCGACGTGGCCGAAGCCGAGCGAGGTCAGCGCCGCGGCCTTCACCGCGCCCTCGCCAAGGTCGAGGGTGTCACGCAGCCAGACCAGGTTGGTGGCCTTCGGCGCAATCAGCGGGTCGACGCAGTCCAGCGACGCATTCTGCGGCAGGCGGCCGGTGCGCAGCACCTCGAGCAGTCCGCCGATCTGGAACAGGGCGGCACCCGCCTTGGCGTGGCCGGTGAGCGACTTCTGCGAGATGACGTACATCGGTGCGTGTGGGTCGCGGCCGGCCGCGGGCCACAGCAGGGAGTGCAGCTCGGACTCGTTCGGGTCGTTGGCGTTGGTGGAGGTGTCGTGCTTGGAGATGACGTTGACGTCGTCAAGCGAAAGCCCGAGCGAGGTGATGCTGCGGGTCAGGCGCGAGGCCTCGCCGCCGCGAGCTGCGGCGAGCACGCCCAGGCCCGGTGCCGGGATGGAGGTGTGCGCGCCATCGCCGAAGGAATCGGCGTAGGCGACCACCGCATGCACCGGCAGGCCCAGCTCCGCGGCGAGCGAGCCGCGCACCACCAGCAGGGTGCCGCCGCCCTCGCCCTCGAGGAAGCCGCCGCGGCGGCGGTCGTTCGCGCGAGAGATGAAGCGGTCGTCGATGCCCTGCGCGGTCATCTTCGCGGTCTCGGCTGTGGCGTTCATGTCGCCGAAGCCCTGGAGCGACTCGACCTGGACATCGTCGATACCGCCGGCGACGACGAAGTCGGCCTTGCCAAGCTTGATCTTGTCCACGGCCTCCTCCACGGACACCGCGGCGGTGGCGCAGGCGGCGACCGGGTGGATCATGGAGCCGTAGCCGCCGACCAGCGACTGCATCACGTGCGCGGCCACCACGTTCGGCAGGGCCTCCTGCAGGATGTCGGACTGGCGCTCCTCGCCAATGAAGCGAGAGACGAAGACCTGGTGCAGGGACTCCATGCCGCCGATGCCGGTGCCCTGGGTGGACGCGACATCCGCCGGGTGGATCGCGCGCAGCAGCTCGGCGGGGCTAAAGCCCGCGGAGATGAACGCGTCGACCGCGGTGACCAGGTTCCACACCGCGATGCGGTCCATGTTGTCCACCATCTGGGCGGGGATGCCCCACTTGGCGGGGTCGAAGCCCTCCGGCATCTGGCCGGCGACGGAACGAGAAAGCGTGGCCTTGCGCGGCAGTTGCGCGGTGGCACCGGCGAGGCGGGTGACCTGCCACTCGCCGTCGGTGCAGGTGATGCGGGTCTTGTCCGGATCGGCCTTGGCGAACTCGCGGGCCTCGGCTTCGTTGGCCACGGAGAAGGTGACGTCGCGGTCCAAGAAAACCTCGGTGAGATCGACAGAACCGCCGTCGGTGAGGAAGTACTTGTCGCTTAAGCGGCGCACGCCAGCGCGCGCGATGACCTCGTCGCGGAAACGGTCCGCGATGTCCTCCTCGGCGACCTCCTGGCCGTCGGCGTCGTACCAGCCCGGGGTGGGGTCCTCGGCCCAGCGGACAAGGCCCGTCATCCAGGCAAGCTCGAGCACACCGGCGGCGGTGAGCTCGACCGTGCCGTCGCGCTGGATGCCGTACTCGGCCTCCGTGCGCGTGCGGCCGGAGCCCCAGGAGGAGACCTCGCCGATGCCGGCGATGACGATCATGTCGTCCAGCGCGCAGGTGACCTCGCCGAGCTGGCCGATGGCCGAGCCGTCGGGCTGGGCGGGGTTGGCCAGGTTCGGCAGTGCCTTGATGCGCGGGGCGTCGGTGTCTGGG
The DNA here is from genome assembly GCF_025152525.1 of Corynebacterium sp. p3-SID1056. Classification (GTDB taxonomy): domain Bacteria; phylum Actinomycetota; class Actinomycetes; order Mycobacteriales; family Mycobacteriaceae; genus Corynebacterium. The sequence continues at coordinate 129,769 of NZ_JALXXL010000003.1, read as the reverse complement.
GTGTTCGCTTGCGCCGGGGCAGCCTCGATGTTCGCCGCGCGGGCGAGCTCGGCGATCGACACGCCGGAGTCTGCAAGCCCACCGGTGAGGTCCAGGTCCAGCGGGCGCTCCTGCGCCTTCGCGCGCGACTCGGCGCTTGCCAGGCCCATGAGCTTGGAGGAGATCTCCTTCGGGTCCCAGACGTGGATGCCGGCTTCGCGCGCGGCGGGGATGAGCACGTCGTTGCCGCCCATCAGGTGCGTGCCCGCGACCCAGCCGATGCGCGCCTGGGCCAGGGTCACACCGTCCGGCCAACCGGTTTCGGCGTTCCACTTGTTTACGATCGCGTCGAGCGCGGCCTTGACCTCGCCGTACGCACCGTCGCCACCGAAGGTGCCGCGGTTCGGCGAGCCCGGCAGCACGATGTGCGCGCGGGTGGGCACGTCCGCGTCCTGCGCGAGGCGGGCCAGACCGGCGATGGTGCGCTCCAGCGACCAGAGCAGGAGCCTCGCCTGGGTCTCCGTGTTCCCGCCGACCTCGGCCAGCGAGCCGGACACACCCGGTGCGGCGAAGGGGAAGGCGAGCGTGGGCACCAGGGCGGGCTTGATCAACTTGACCTCGTTGCCCACGGTCTCGCGCTGGGCAGAACCGATCCAGTCAATGAGCGCATCGACGTCGCGGTAGGACGACAGGTTCGCCGGAACGAGCCAGAGGGCGGCGCCTGGGGTGCCGTGGTCGCGGAAGAGAGCTCGTGCGAACTCCTTGCGGGACTGGGTGATCCGGGAAGCCGTCATGATGACGGTCGCGCCTCCCTCGAGCAGGCGCTCGACCAGGGCGGTGGCGATGGAGCCGGGCGCAGCACCGGTGACAAGCGCCACGTCGCCTGCGTACTCGAGCTGTGGGGTCTCAAGCGCGTTGGCCGCGATCTCCTCTAAGACCTTGCGCGGTGCGCCTTCGGTGTGCGCGGCGTACCAGCGTGCCTGGTCGGCGATCGTCTGTCCGGTGCCGGTGAAGCGCTCGGGTGAGAAGCGGGCTGCATCCGAGTCTGCGCCGGTATCACCAGTGGCGATGCGGGCGAGGTCCTCGCGGGCCTGGGCCCAGCGGTCGTCGAAAAGAATGGCGCGGCGGGCGTCGAAGACAGGGGAGACCTGCGAGACCCAGTTCGTGCCGAGCTCGGCTTCGATGGTGTCAAGCACGGTGCGGGCCTCGGCGGCTGCCTCGGCGTCGGCGGAAGCGTCTGCGGCCGCGGACTCCACGCCGAGCTTGTCCAGCAGGGTGCGCGCGGTGGCAACGAGCGTGTCGGAAACCTCTTCGCGGTAGGCGTCGAGTGCTGCGGAGTCGACGACTCCGCCGCCGGAGGAGGCCGAGGCGGATGCCTTGGCGACTTCCTGGTTGTGGTTGGCGGCGACGAGTTCGACGGCGGCGTCGAGAAGCGTGGCCACCTCGGCCTTCGAGCTGGCCTGCGGCAGGGTGGCAAGGGTGCCGCCGCGGACCGAGTCCTCCTCGCGGGTGCCGAGCAGGACGGCGGCCTCGACGTGCGGGACCCAGCTGGCGGGCAGCGCCCAGGTGCCGGTGACGTAGTCGGCGACGTGGGAGGGTGCGAGGCTTGCGGCGCCGAGGACCTGGCGCAGGCGCGCGCCAATCGCCTCGGAGAGCACGGAGCCGAAGGGGGCGTAGCTGGGCGCGGCGGTGTTCACGCGCTCGCGGAGGGTGACCACGTCGGCTTCGGCGGCGCCGTCGATGGCGGGCACGCCGAGCTCGGCGGACATATCCATGAGCAGCTGGTTGCGGCGCGAGGAGACCCCGCCGGTGAGCTCCTCGATGGTGTCGGTGTCTGTGATCTGCTCGGGGCGGATCTTGTTCTGGAAGGCAAACAGCACGTTGATCGCGTCGGCGGCGTGAAACGGCAGGTCGGAAGCGGGTTGGGCGGGAGCGGCTGCCGGTGCTGCAGGTGCGGCCGGTGCGGGCTCGGCAGGCGTGGTTTCTGCGGGTGCCTCTGCCTCGGCGGCTTCCGCTGCGTCTTCCGTGGCCTCCGGCTCGGGGGCGGCGACGGTGTCGCTGAGCGTGACCTGCTCCCAGTTCGCCTCCGCGTTGACTACCGGGATGTGGTGGCCGGTCACGGCCATCTCGCGCTTGGCTAGGTTGGTCAGGGTCGGCGCGGAGGCCAGGCCCACCTCGATGGCCTGCTCGACGCGGCCGAAGATGAGATCCTGGGTCTCAATCCAGCGCACCGGCGAGGCGAACTGCCAGGCCAAAAGCTGGATCAGCAGGACGCGGGCGAGGTCGGAGCGGTCCATGGTGGCCGGGTCGAGCGCGGCGAGTGCTGCCTGGGAGGCGTGGTCGTCGGCAGGTACCTCGGCGCGTACGGCGTCGATGAAGTCCTGCGTGAGCTCGAAGGGGCGCGCGACCAAGTTGGGTACGTAGCGGTGCTCGAGGGCGTCGACGTCGATGCGCGCGGGCAAAAGCTCGTCGAGCTTGGCGGCGAAGTCGGCCACGCCGGAGCGCAGCACGCGAGAGTGGAAGGGCACGTCGATGCCGGGCACCGGCACGTAGGCGCGCTCGCGCACGGCGTTGGCGCGCTCGGACAGGACGGCGAGGCCGCGCTTCGTGCCGGCGACGGAGTACTGCTGGCCCTTGATGTTGTAGTTGACGATCTCCAGGAACTCGCCGGTGTCGTCCGAGACCTTGGCGACGTAGTCGGCGACCTCAGCGTCGGAGACCCCGATCATGTTGGGACGCAGCGCGCCCATGCCGTAGTCGGAGTTGCCCTCCGCATCGCGCGGGACCAGCGAACCCATAGACGAGCCGCGGGAGTAGACCACGTCAATGACGGATTCCAGGTCGAAGATGTTGCCCAGCGAGGCGAGCGCGGTGTACTCGCCCAGCGAGTGGCCGGCGTACATGGCACCGGTGGCCAGCGCGCCCGCGTCGCGAAGCCGCGTGGTCTGCGCGTACGCGACGACGGCGAGGGCGACCTGCGTGAACTGGGTCAGGTGCAACACGCCCTCCGGGTGCTTGAACACCTCGCCGCGCACGGTGAGCTCGGTCGGGTTGGCATCCACGATGCGCTGGATGGAAAAGCCAAGGTTGTCGCGGGTGTGCGCGTCGGCGCGCCGCCAGATCTCGCGGGCGGCGGGGCTGGCCGCGCGGTCGCCGGCGCCCATGCCCTCGGACTGGATGCCCTGGCCCGGGTAAAGGTAGGCGGTGGCCGGCTGTGCGAGCAGCGCCTGGCCGCGCGAGACGACCTCGCCGGCGATGCGGCAGGTCACCTCGAGCGCGGGCCGGATGCCGGCGCGGCCGACGCGCTCGACGGTCAGCTCGACCTCGTCGCCAAGCTGCACCATGCCGTACATGGAGTAGGTCCAGCCGCTCACGCGCCCGTGGCGCCCGGCGAGGTGCTGCGCGGTGGCAGACAGCCACATGCCGTGCACCAGTGGTGCTGCGAGACCGACGAGCCCGGAGGCGTTGTAGGAAGTGTGGATCGGGTTGTAGTCGCCCGAGACCAGTGCGAACGGTGTCATGTCGGCTGGTGCGGTGACGGTTGCGCGATCGACAAAGGAGCGCGGGGTCGCCTCGATTGCCGCGTCGACGCCGCCAAACTCCGGCGCAGTACTCGGCGGGGTGGAGGTGGTCGCCCGGCCGCGGATAGCGAAGCGGTGCATTTGCTTCACGACGGCGCGCTCACCGTCCTCAATCAGCAGCTCAACCGTGACGATGCGCCCGGAGACCGACTCCTCGATGCCGCTGCACCAGGAGGTGACGGCAAGCTCGCGGCCGTCGGCAAGCGCGTGCAGGTCCGCGCCGGGTTCAAGCGCGATGACGTGGTCGAGGTGCACGGCGTTGAGCAGGCCCTCGATGACCGGGTAGCCATCTGCAAGCGTGGCCGAACCGAGCGCGGTGTAGATCGCCGGCCAGCACGGTCCGACCAGCGCGTCCGGCGTGCCGTCGGGCACATCGGTGCCCAGGGCGGCACCGGTGACCGCGGTGTGTGCCTGCAGCAGGGAGGCGGGGAAGTGGAAGCTGGTGCGCGCAAGCCCGAAGGGGTGCGCCTCGTCTGCAGAGCCTGCGATAATCGACGGCAACTCGGTGATCGTATCGCCGGCCTCGGACACCGAGCCCACGCCGGCCAGGCCCGCGAGCAGGTCGAACACGGCCTTCGGCAGGCGCGCGTCGTCGACGACCGGGGAGGCGCCGGTGTGCACGCCCTCGGGCAGGGTGATCGGGATGGTCACCTCGCGCACGTAGAAGGGGCGCTGATTCTCCGGCAGGTCGTCCCAGTAGGAGTCGGTGTGGATGCGGATGGCGAGCCCGCCTTCGCCGTCGGAGGCGTCGGAGGCCTCGGAGCCGTAGAAGTCGTGCACGATCTCGAAGCTCGACGCGTCCATGGTGTAGGCCGGGTTATCCATCAGGTGCCCGTGCCAGAACAGGGTGGGGGCGGCGCGCAGGTACTCCTCGACGCTCACGGCGTCGGCCAAGCGGGCGAAGCGGTCGGTGGGGGTGACGTCGGCGTCGAGAAGCGCCTGCGTCGTGGCGGCCTCGAAGCGGCCGAGGAGCTCTGCGACCGGCTCGTTCTTGCGGGTAATGCCGGCGACTGCGACCGGGCCGGGGATGATCCGGACCTCGTCGGCGGTGTAGCGCGGGTCTTGCGCCTGCCAGAGCGTGTCCTTGCCAAACCACATTTTCAGGTCGCCGTCGATCGCCGGGACCCACGGCATGGGCTTGGGGTATTCGTAGTGCAGCGAGATCCACCAGGCGGCATCGCGCGGGGAGACGTGGATCTCGCGGGCCTGGGGGTAGGCCTCGATAAGCCGGGCGAGCGCGGTGTGCGGGTCGAGCGGGCCGTCGGCGAACTGGCTGACCAGCTCGCCGCTGTCCTGCGGGCTCAGGCGCGCCTCGATGCGGCGCAGCGTGGAGGTAAAACGGGCGTCCCACGAGGCGTCGACAAACGGGTGCGCCAGCTCGACGAAGCGCTCGACCCACTCGGCGTAGGTCATGTCCTCAATGTCGCCGAAGAACGGCTTGGAGGTCTTGGCCAGCGCAGCGATGATCTCCTCGCGGCGCGCCGGGTACTCATCGGCCGGCATGTTGGTAATCAGGCGCGAGGCCTTGGCAAAGGAGTTGTCCAGGTCGTGGATGTCGGCGAGCAAGTGGCTTTGCGACGACGCCACGCCGTTGCGCCCCGAACCACGCGCAACCCAACCACCGTTGTCCGCGGGGCTGAGCCCCTTCGTATTGACCAGCAGGTCTTTCACCGAATCGGTGGCCTTCGCCTCCTTGGTGGCCATCGCGACGGTGCCCAAGAAGACGGCGTCGACCGGCATGTGCGGCAAGTCGAAGCGCTGCGCCCACGCGCCGGTGAGCAGCTCGGCGGCGCGCTCGGGCGAGTACACGCCGCCGCCGACGGTAAGGATCGCGTTGTCGTGCTCGCGGACCTGCGCGTAGGTTGCCACCAGCATGTCGTCCAGATCCACCCAGGAGTGGTGGCCGCCGGCGTGGCCGTCTTCGACCATGAGGATCACCGGCACCTTGGGGTTGGCCGCGGCGATGGCGAGCGCGTCGCGGACCTGGGCGGGCGTACCCGGCTTGAACGCAATGTAGGGGAAGCCGTCGGCACGCAGGCCCTCGATGATCTCGGTGGCCTCCTCGACCTCCGGAATACCTGCGGAGATGCACACGCCGTTAAACGGGGCACCCGCGGCGCGGGCCTTGGGCACCATGCGGGTCTGGCCGAAGTGCATGTTCCACAAGAAGCGGTCGAAGAACATGGTGTTGAACTGAGCGGTGCGCCCCGGCGCGAGGTGTGTAGCGAGCGTGTCGCGGTGCTGGTTGAACACCTCCTCGGAGTACATGCCGCCGCCGGCCAGCTCCGTCCAGTAGCCGGCGTTGGCAGCGGCGGCGACGATCTCGCCGTCCGCGGAGGTGGGCGTCATACCGCCGAGGATGATGGGGGACAGGCCGGTGACCTGCGAGAAGCGGGTCTGTGTGTAGACCTTGCCGTCCGGCAGGCGCACCAGGCGTGGGGCGAACTTTGCATAGGACACCGCCTGCGGAAGTTCGGTGCCCGGGGTGGCAAGCGCGTCGCGGGCGCGGGCGTTCTCGGCCGTCACGACGGGCACGCCGGAGCCGGCGACGAGCTTCGACGTCATCCCGCTAAGCGCCGAGTCGAGCGAAACGATGTGCGTGGTACCACCGTCGAGCAGGCCGCGCACGGCGGCGGGCCAGTCGTGGCGGTCGACCAGGATGGCCTGCGCGAGCGCGCGCGGGGAATCCTCCCCGAGGTCCAGGCCGCACTGCTCGGCCCACTCGGCGGCAAGCTCGACGGCGCGCGCGTTGGCCTCGCTTGCGTGGTGGAAGGGGTAGGCCACCGGCAGCTCGTCGAAGACGGGGTTCAGCTCGGAGCCGCCGAACTCGGCCGCCTCAAGCTTGGCGTTGAAGGCTGCGGCATGCGCCTCGATGGCCTCGCGGGCGCGCTCAAGCTCGGCGGGCTCGCCGGCAAGCACTGCGTGGCGCGGACCGTTGACCACGGACAGCAGCTTGTCTGCGTCCTGCTCGGCGAGCAGGACGGAAAGTGCCGGGACCGGGATGCCGCGCACGCTGAGCATCCGCGGGGCCGCATCGCGCGCGCCGTAGGCGCTCGAGGCGGCCGCGCCCAGGATCATGGCGAAGGCGAGCGCGTGCTCCGGGTGCTTAACCGCGGCCACGCCGAGCGCGCCCTGCGAGTGGCCGGCGAGGCGGACGTTGTCGGTATCCAGCTCGAGACCGAGGTCGCGCAGCTGTTGCACCGCGGCGAGCTGGGCGAGCACGATGCCGGGCACCGAGACCGCCGGGTGCGCATCCATGGGCACCGGCGAAATATCCTCGTCGGTGCCGAGCAGCGCGCCGAGCCGGTCGACCGCGCCGGGCACCGCAGACGCTAAGGGGCGGGCGACGGGGCCGGTGAGGGAAAGCGCGGCGTCGAGAAGCGAGCGCAGCGTTTCGTGCGCGGTGGGCGAGGCGGCATCGTGCAGGGCGCGCTGCCAATCGCTGCCCTGGCCCTGGAAGACGAGTGCGGGGCGGGCGGAGTTGAGCGCGGCGATGGGGGTAAGGGTCATGGTTTTCCTTCTCAGCTGGTGGGAGGTCTACAGCGGCATGTTGCCGTGCTTGCGGGCGGGGCGGGCGACAGTCTTGTCGCGGTAGAGGCGCAGGTTCGCGGCGATTGCGTCGCGGGTCTCCGAGGGCAGGATCACCGCGTCGATCAGCCCGCGCTCGGCGGCGTTGTAGGGGTTCAAGATGGTGTCCTCGTACTCGCGCTCGAAGCTGGCGATCAGCTCGGCGATTTCTTGCTCCTCCATCCCGGACTCGCGGGCGGCCTTGATCTCCTTGCGGTTGATAAACCCGACGGCACCGGCCGCGCCCATCACCGCGATCTGGGCGGTCGGCCACGCGAGGTTCACGTCCGCGCCCAGGCCCTTCGAGCCCATGACGCAGTAGGCACCGCCGTAGGCCTTGCGCATGGTCACGGTGATCTTCGGCACGGTCGCCTCGCCGTAGGCGTAGAGCAGCTTCGCACCGCGGCGCAGGATGCCGCCGTACTCCTGGCCCGCGCCGGGCAAAAAGCCGGGCACGTCCACGAGCATGACGATGGGGATGTTGAAGGCGTCGCAGGTGCGCACGAAGCGGGCGGCCTTCTCGGAAGAATCGATGTCGAGGCAGCCGGCGAAGACTTGCGGCTGGTTCGCCACAAAACCGACGACCTGGCCGTCGATGTGCCCGAACGCGGTGACCACGTTCTCGGCGCGCTGCTCCATGATCTCGAGGTACTCGGCGTCGTCGGCAAGCTCAGCGATGACCTCGCGCACGTCGTAGGGGGTGTTGGGGGAGTCGGGGATAATGGTGTCAAGCGCCTCTTTGGGCTCGTTGCTTATCGACGACTCCGTGCCCACCTTCTCCCGACAATTGGCGGGCAGGTAGCTCACCAGATCCATGACCCAGTCGAGCGCCTCCTGGTCAGTTTCGGCGACGTAGTGGCAGTTGCCCGCGGTGGCCATGTGCGTCCACGCCCCGCCGAGCTCCTCTTGACTGATCTCCTCGCCGGTGACGGTCTTGATCACGTCCGGGCCGGTGACAAACATCTTGGAGGACTTATCCACCATCACCACGAAATCGGTGAGTGCGGGCGAATACGCGTTGCCGCCTGCGCAGGCGCCCAGGATCACGGAGATCTGCGGGACCACGCCGCTGGCCTGCACGTTCTGGTAGAAGGTCTGGGCGATCCAGTCGAGCGAGACCGCGCCGTCCTGGATGCGCGCGCCCGCTCCCTCGTAGAGGCCGATGAGTGGGCGGCCTGTCGTAATAGCCAGCTTCTGGATTTTGATCATCTTTTCGCCGTAGACCTCGCCGAGCGCGCCGCCGAAGACGGTGCCGTCCTGGGAGAAGATGCAGACCTCGCGGCCGTCGATGGTGCCCCATCCGGTGACGATGCCGTCGGTGACCGGGCGCTTGGCGTGCATGCCGAAGTCGTGCGTGCGGTGGCGGGCGAGCATGTCGGTTTCCACGAACGAGCCCTCGTCCAGGATGTAGTCGAGCCGCTCGCGGGCGGTAAGGCGGCCGGCGTCGCGCACCTTCGCGTGCGCCTGCTCACCCATGGGCACGTGGGCTTCGGCGCGGCGGGCGCGCAGGTCGGCGAGTTTTTCTGCGGTGGTTTGTGTCGTAGGCGACATCTTCGCTGAAACTGTCATGCGGGGAAGCATAAGCTTTCGTGCTAATAATTAGCTAGGCAAAACATGAATAACCTACGCTTCGGTAGGTTCCGGGGCGTGTGCCCGCCCGTTTAAGGTGGGAGAACGTCCAACTGTGAGTTTGATCACTTTGTCGCTGCTTAAGGAGGCCGCGCGTGTACATCGGCACCGATCTCGTCCACATACCCACCTTCCGCGAGCAGCTCGCCTCGCCCGGCACCACCTTCGCCCGCGCCTTCACCGACCGCGAGTTGCGCGACTGTGCCTTAAAAACCGACCGCGACGCCTCACTCGCCGCCCGCTGGGCCGCCAAGGAGGCCTACGTCAAAGCGTGGGGAAGCGCTCGCTTCGGCCGCCCGCCCGCGCTCGAGGCCATCGACTTCCGCCAGCTCGAAGTGCTTGCCGACGCCTACTCGCGCCCCACCCTCGCAGTGAGTTCGCAGCTTGCTGCTGCGGGTGCACCGGCGGTTGTGTCGCTCTCGCTGAGCCACGACGGCGACTACGCCACTGCCACCTGCCTTGTCGCCACCGCTTAAACTTGGCGGCATGACAGTCACAGACCTTGCCCGCATTCAAGACGCCGTCGCCTCCTATTGGCCGAAGGTGCGCTACGTCGAGACCACCGGCTCCACCAACGCCGACATGGTCAAAGCTGGCGAGGCGGGCATGGTGCTCATCGCCGACGAGCAGACCGCGTCAAAGGGGCGCCTGAACCGCACGTGGGTCACGCCGAAGGGCGCGCAGCTGGCGATGAGCATGGTCATCGACGCGGGCGAGGAGCCCAATCACTACGGCCTGCTGTCCATCGCCCCGGGCGTGGCCGTGACCGACGTGGTCCCGCAGGCGGTTCTCAAGTGGCCGAACGACGTGCAGATCGGCGGCAAGAAGATCGCGGGCATCCTGTCCAACCTCGCGCTGCCGAACGTGGTCGTGGGCATCGGCATTAACGTCAACTTCCGCCCCGAGCAGCTGCCCGTCGACACCGCGACCGCGCTCAACCTCGAGGGTATCGACGTCGACTTCGACGAGTTCACCATCGACATCCTGCGCGCCATGGGCCGCCGCTTGAAGCAGTGGCAGGACGGCGACCCGCAGTTGCTCACCGACTACCGCAAGGTCTGCTCGACCATCGGACAGACCGTGCGCATGGAGCTGCACGACCGCGACGTCCACGGCATCGTCGACGGCATCAACGATAACGGCGAAGTCATCATCGACGGCACCGCCTACTCCGTCGGCGATGTGCATCACCTGCGCCCGAAACAGTAGCCTGGTCGCGTGTCAAAAAAGGTGCGGTTTCAAACTCACGACGGCGAGCAAGTGCTTGTCGACGTCTGCGCACCCCTTTCCACCCTCACCTTCCCCTTGATGGAGCTCATCGTGATCACGGGCGTGGCCTGGATCGCGATTGGCTGGATGGACGTGACCCCGGGCATCGACCCAGCGCTGCGCAACCTCGCCGTGGCGCTGTGGGCGCTACTCGCACTGTGGCGCTTCGTCGGCCCGCTGGTGGCCTCGAGACGCCGGCGCTTCATGCTCACCGACCGCCGCATCCTCGCCCGCGGGCGCCGCGGCGCGGTCGACTCGATCCCCTTAGAGCAGATCCACTCCGCGCGCCGCGTCAAGGGCGGGATCTCGGTGGCGGTCTACGGCTACGACCGCCCGCTGGTCTTCGATCAGGTGGGCAAGGCGCGCGCCGTCGATAAGGCGCTGCAGAAAGCGCTTCGCGGCGAGCTGCGCTAACGCTTCCGGTACACGAAGTACATGATCGGCCCTATCAACGGGAGCAGCAGCACCACGAGAAGCGACACCACCCCCGATTTCGTTGTGTGCTCGTCGCGTGCAATGAGCACGAGTGCCACGACTGCCAGAACAAATGCCAGCGCCGTCAGTCCCCAGAAGACGTAGTCAATCGGCTCCGGCACCAAAGGTGAAGAAGCGCTACCCATTGATCTGCGCGCCCTTGATCTCCGTGTCGTGCAGCTGACTGTCCAGGTCCTCCGGCGTGAGGTCGCCCTGCTGGAACTCGGCGGTGACCGGCAGGTGCAGGTCCATGTCGGTGCCGGGGCACAGCTCGATGCGGGCGTCGCGCACCGTGTAGTCGAGGACGTGGCCGCCGGAGGTGCGCGCCTCGTCGATGAAGTGCACGTGGCAGCCGGGCACGCTGATGCCCTTGGCGTAGGCCGGGGTGCGGAAGCCGCCGATGATGCCGGTGACGTTTTCGAAGTGGTGCTCGGCGTCGTCGTTAATTGCTTCGGTCATGGGGCGGTAGGGCTTTTCCTGCTTGCTCACGGTACGGGTGACCACCTCGTCGAAGGTGCCGGTGATGCGCACGGCGTAGAAGAAGTTGCGGCTGGGCTCGAGCGAGTCGATGAAGGAGGACAGCTCGCCGCGGCGCATGCCCTGCGGCGCGTCGACGGTGATGCGCGGCACGAAGTTCGTCACCACCGTAAACGGCGTGCGCTGGTCGAGGTCCGCGATGCGCGCTTTGCCGTCGCTGGTGAGCTGGTAGCAGGTGCCGTCGAGAATGATCATCTCGCCGTCGAGCCCATCGAAGGTGCCGAGCCCAAAATTGCCCTTTGCCAGGATGTCGCCGATGGTCAGTTCGCCGTCGTAGATGCCGTCGAGGAGCGCGGTCATGAGCGAATTCTGGAAAATGGTGTGGCGCGAAACTGCCTGAAAGTTCGTGGACATAGGACCAGGGTAAGGTGTGGAGTGTGAGAGACGCACATGAAATGCCAACTGTCGTGGTCGTCGGCGACGGCCAACTCGCCCGCATGATGCACACCGAGGCGATCGAGCTCGGTCTGCGCATGCGACTGCTTGCGGGGAGTGAGGACGCATCTGCCGCCCAAGTGTATGGCGACGTGCGCCTCGGCGATTACACCAACTTGGAGGATCTCAAGGAGGTGTCGCGCGGTGCGGCGGCCGTGACCTTCGATCACGAGCACGTGCCCAACGAGCACTTAGAGCAGCTTCTCGACGCCAACGTGAACGTCGAGCCACGCCCCGAAGCGCTCCTCTACGCCCAGGACAAGCTGGCGCAGCGCCGCAAGCTCGACGAGCTGGGGGTGCCCGTGCCGGAGTACGCCCCGATCGAGTCCGTGGAGGCGGCCCGCGCATTTTGGGAGCAGCACGAGCACCGCGTCTGTCTGAAGACCACGCGCGGTGGCTACGACGGCAAGGGAGTGTGGTTCCCCGATTCCGAAGGCGAGCTGCTTGACCTGGTCGAAGAGCTGCTGGATCGCGGCATGGGGATCTACGCGGAGGAGAAGGTCGACTTCGTCCGCGAGCTGTCGATTATGGTCGCGCGTTCCCGCTCCGGCGAGATGCGCGTGTGGCCGACGGTGGAGTCGCGGCAGGACAACGGGATTTGCCGTGTCGCTATCGCGCCCGCCCCGGATTTGCCGTCGCGCCTCGCGCGCGAGTGCAAAAAGCTTGCGCGTCTGATCGCCCGCAAGCTGGACGTCACCGGCGTAATGGCTGTGGAGCTGTTCGAATACAAGACGGAGACGGGCACCGCGGTTGCGATCAACGAGCTGGCGATGCGCCCGCACAACACCGGCCACTGGACCCAGGACGGCTCGCTGACCTCCCAGTTCGAGCAGCACCTGCGCGCCGTGCTGGACTGGCCGCTGGGCGAGACCGAGACGGTCGCACCGGTGACCGTGATGGTCAACATCCTCGGCGGCGAAACGGACCCGGAGATGCCGATGGAGCGCCGCGTCGCGGAAGTGATGCTGCGTTACCCGGAGGCCAAGATCCACCTCTACGGCAAGGCGTGGCGCCCGGGCCGCAAGATCGGGCACGTGAACGTGACCGGCTACGACGTGGTGACCACGCGCAAGATCGCGGAGCACGCCGCGAAGTACATGATTACGGCCCGCTGGAACTAGAAAGGCTTTTGCACCTATGCCCGCACCCCTCGTCGGCCTGATTATGGGCTCCGATTCCGACTGGGACACCGTCGAACCCGCCGCTGAAGTACTCGCCGAGTTCGGCATTCCCTTCGAAGTCGGCGTGGTTTCGGCCCACCGCACGCCTGAGAAGATGCTCGCCTACGCCAAGCAGGCGCACGAGCGGGGTCTGCGCGTGATCATCGCGTGCGCCGGCGGCGCCGCGCACCTGCCCGGCATGGTGGCGGCGGCGACCCCGCTGCCGGTCATCGGTATTCCGCGCGCGCTCGACACGCTCGACGGCATGGATTCCTTGCTGTCCATCGTGCAGATGCCCGGCGGCGTGCCGGTTGCCACCGTGTCCATCGGCGGTGCGAAGAACGCCGGCCTGCTCGCCGCCCGCATCCTGGGCGCGGCGGATGCGCAGCTGCAGGAGAAGATGGTGCGCTACCAGGAGGACATGGCGGCGGCCGTCGAAAAGAAGGACGAGGCGCTGCGCAGCAGGTTGCTGGGTGAGTAGCAGCCCCATCGTGGTGCTGGGCGCGCGGATTGTCGACGGCCACCCGTCGCGCATGCTGCACGCCCGGCTCTGTAGTGCGCTGATCCGCTGGCGCACCGACGCGCGTGCTGGCGTACGGCGCACCATCGTGGTCACCGGCCGTGGGGAAGCGGCCGTGATGGCCCGCTGGCTTGCCGAGCGCGGCGTGCCCCGCGAACTGATCGTGGAGGAGCCGCACGCTTCGTCGACGAACGAAAACCTCGAGCGCACCCGCGCGCTGTTCCCGCACGCGCCGCGGCTGATCGTGGTGACGAGTAACTTCCACGTGCGCCGCACGCGCGTGTGGGCCTGGCACTTAGGCATTCCGGTGGAGATGGTGCCCGCGCGCACTCCGCGCCGCTCCCGGCCGAAGAACTACGCGCGCGAGCTCGTTGCGCTGCCGCACTCCGCAGCGCGGGTTGTGTGGCGACGTCTTAGGCACAAAATGCGCTAGAGTACATCCGATGGTGCTACTTTTGGAGCTATGTACTTCAGGCCTAGGAGGGCTCCATTCATGACACACTTACAGCGCCGCATCACCGGCTTGATCACCGTTGCAGTACTGGGGGCCAGCGTGGCCTCATGCGCCGGAGATGGCCAAGACGCCACAAACGCGCCGCAGACCGACAAGGACGGTACCGCGGTGACTGCCGGGGCCAACCAACCCGCAGAAGTCAATGGGGTCGATTTGCATTTTCTCGCGATGATGACACCACATCACCAACAAGCCGTGGACATGAGCGAGATCATCCTGGCCGCCGATGGCATCAGCGAAGCCACCGCGGACTTGGCCGAACGGATTAAAACCGGGCAACAAGAAGAAATCGACACCATGGTCGACTGGGCTGAGCAATGGAACCAGGGTGACTTGATGGCACATCACGCCCCGCACATTGCCAATGGCATGATTACTCCAGAACAGATGGACCAGCTGGAAACGCTTTCGGGCGAGGACGCAGACACCCGGTTCCTCCAGCTGATGCATTTCCATCACGCAGGTGCCGTTGCCATGACCCAAGACCAAATCGACAACGGAGGCTATCAGCCGCTTGTGGACCTCGCCCAGCAAATGGTCGACATCCAAACCGCTGAGATGCACGAGATGGAACAACGCCTCGAAGCCAAAGGCGAAAGCGTGCTGACTGAGTAATGAAAAGGCGCGGGGGAGCGCAAAACCGGGTATAAGTTCGTAGTGCACCTGTAGTACGACTGTAAAGGAATACCCATGACTTCCAACTTCAACGCCGCGCAAAGCAAGCAAACCGCCGACGGCTTCTTCTCCGCACTCTTCGACTTCTCCTTTTCCCAGTACATCACCCTGAAGTTCGCCCGCGTGATCTACCTGATCTCCGCCGTGCTCATCGGTCTGTGCTGGGTCTTTGGTCTGCTCGCGTCGCTCGCCGCGTTTAGCGACGGCTTCGGCACCGGCCTGTTCGCACTGCTCGGCTTCCTCATCGTCGGGACAGTGGCGGCGCTGTTCTCGCTGATCAGCGCGCGCGTGACCCTCGAGTTCATGGTCTCAGCGATCAAGACGGCGCAGAACACGTCCGAGATGGCGGCCGCGCAGCGCCGATAGCAGCCGCTAAAGCCCGCCCGGCAGGCTGCGCAGCGTGACCCCGCGCGCGCTCGCGGCCTCGCCGAAGCGCGCCACAAAGTCGCCGGAGCGTGTGCCGGAGGCGCAGTAGACGACGACGTCGCCCGCGCCGCGAAGCTCGTCGAGCAGCGCGAGCGCGGCGTCCGAGTTTTCGCGCCACGTCGAGGCGGGCAAGTGAAAGGACGCGTGCGGCAGGTCCGTGATCGCTTTCTCGCCAAGCTCGCGCACGTCCAGCGCGGTGGCACTGCCCTCCGCGACCTTTGCGAGCAGGCGCGCCTTCTCGCCGTCTGGCGGCAGCGCGCACGACGCGGCCTTGGCGTGCAGTTCGGTGACGAGCTCGCGCTGCGGGTCGGCCGCGACCTCGAAGCGCCGCACCGTCCCGGCGAGCGCCTCGTAGACGTGGAGCACGCCGACCTCGGCGTCCATGCCCGCGAGGTACTTCACGGCCTCCGTGGCCATCAGCCCGCCAACGACTGAGGTGGTCACCCCGAGCACGCCTGCGGTGGCGCAGTCCGGCGTGTCCTCGGGCGCCGGGTGAGTGGGGTAGAGGTCGCGCAGCCCCACCCCGCGATCCTCCGGACCCGAGCGCCACAGCGCGAGCTCGCCGTGGAAGCGCAGCACCGAGCCCCACACCAAGGGCGTGCCGGTGATTTCAGCGGCGTCGGCGGAAAGGAACTTGGTACCAAACGTATCCGAGCCGTCGATGACCAGGTCGTGCTCGCGGAAGAGCTCGGGCGCGTTGGAAGTGTTGAGGCGCTCGCGCAACGGCACGATCGTGGCGTCCGCGCGGTGGCGCCGCAGCTGCTCGGCCGCCACCTCCACCTTCGGCCGGCCGACGTCGGCGGCGCTGAACAGGATCTGGCGGTGGATGTTCGTATCGTCTACCGCGTCGTCGTCAATCACCGTGATCGTGCCGACACCGGTGGCCACCAGCGCCTGCATCACGGGGCACCCGAGCCCGCCCGCGCCGACGACCAGCACCCGCGCCCGGTTCAGCGCCTCCTGGCCTTCTAACCCGAAGCCCGGCAGCAGGGTTTGTCGCGCGGTGCGCCGCAGCTCAGCATGGGGCAGGCTCATAGGACCTCATCCGCCCAGCTCGCCAGGCCCGCAAAGCTTGACGACGCCAACGCCCCCTCTGCATGCGTGCGCCGCGGAATCCGGCCCGCACCCCGGGCCAGCCGGCCCGCCTCCACCGCGTGCCGCATCGCGCGCGCCATCGCGACCGGATCCTGGCAACGGTTGACCGCGCTGGCGAGCAGCACGCCGTCGCAGCCCAGCTCCATGGCGGCGGTGGCGTCGGAGGCGGTGCCGACGCCGGCGTCGAGAAGCACAGGTACCTGCGCACGCGCGCAGATCAGCTCGATGTTGTGCGGGTTCAAGACGCCAAGGCCGGTGCCGATGGGCGAGCCGAGCGGCATCACCGCGTGCACCCCGACCTGCTCCAGCCGCGCAGCGACGACAGGGTCGTCGGTGGTGTAGGCAAGCACGACGAAGCCTTCGGCGACGAGCAGCTCGCAGGCGTCGACGAGCTCGACGACATCGGGCAGCAGCGTGTGCTCGTCCGCGATGACCTCGACTTTGACCCAGTTCGTGCCGAGCGCCTCGCGCGCCAGCTGCGCGGTGAGCACCGCGTCGCGGGCGGTGCGGCAGCCCGCGGTATTCGGCAGTGGGTCGATGCCTAAGCGGTTGAGCATCTCGAAGACGCTCTCGCCGCCGTCCGAGCGCGCGGCGTGACGGCGCATCGCCACGGTGGTCAGCTGCGTGCCGCTGGCCACCAACGCGTCCTCGAGCAGCTGCTGGCTGGTCGCCCCGCCGGTGCCCATGATCAGGTGCGAGTCGAATTCCTTGTCGGCGATTTTTAGCACGTCTAGCCTCCTTGGACGGCGGTGAGGATGTCGACGGTGTCGGCGTCGGCAAGCGATTGGCCCCAGCGACTTGCGGGCACGACCTTGCCGTTGACCGCGACGGCGACGCCCTTAGAGTGGCCGACGACCTCGTCGACGAGCGCCTGCACGGTCGGCGCGGTGTCGAAGGTGCGGGGCTGATCGTTGAGAGTGATGCGCATGATGCTCCTTTAGAGTTCGTGGCGGGCGGGGTCGCAGGCGGCGATGTCGACGGCGGTTTTTCGCTCGAGCCCGAGGTCAGCGCCGACACGCGCGCCGAGCGCCGCCAACAGGATCCCGTGGCGGAAATAGCCGGTCGAGACCACCAGGTTCTCGCCGCGCAGGCCCAGGTAGGGCAGGTCGTCGGGGGTGCCGGGGCGATTACCGACGAGCGCGTCCACAAGCTCGCAGTCCTCGAGTGAGGGGACGACGCGGATGGCGTCGCGAAGCAGCGTGTACACGCCATCGACCGCGGGGCGCTCGCGCGCGTCCTCGCGGCTGGTCGCGCCCACGGCGATGGTGCCGTCGGTGCGAGGAATGATGTAGACGGGGCGATCCTCGACGAAGGCGCGCACCACCCGGCCGACCGGCGCGCGGCCGGCGAGACGCAGCATGTCGCCGCGCACCGGGCGCAGGTTCAGCGGCAAGTCGAGCGCGCTGGCGCCCAGGCCGTTGCAGACGTAGACGGTGTCGCCGCTCAGGCTGCGGGTGTCGGTGTCGACGCCGACGCAGGTGTCGCCCTCCCAGCGCAATGCTGTGGCCTGCTCGCGCACGAGCGTTGCGCCGCGCGATTGCAGGTTGCGCAGCAGGGCGGCGGCGAACATCCGCGGGTTGACCTGGTGGTCGCCCGGGATCTCCACCACGCCGGCCAGCTGCGGGCTTAAACCCGGCTCCTGCGCACGCGCCTGGCGCAGCGTGAGGCGGTGGACGTCCATGCCGTGGGCGTGTTGGTGCTCGGTCAGCTCGCGCAGGTGGGTGGCGTCGGCGCGGTCGGCGGCCACGACGAAGGTCGATTCGGTGCGGTACCCGACGTCCGAACCGGGCAGGTCCGCGATCAGCGACGGGTACAGCGCCGCCGACTCCAACATGAGCGGGTAGAGCGGCTCCTGGCGGTACTGCACCTCCGCGGCCGGGGCGAGCATGCCACCGGCCACGTGTGTTGCGCCGCTTGCCGGGGCCGGGTCGACCAGCGCGATCTGGCGCGGGTCGACCCCGCGGCGCGTGAGCTCGAAGGCGGTGGAAAGCCCGATGATGCCGGCGCCGACGATGACGTGCTGGTAGGTGTTCATCGCGCGTTCTCGAAATCCTCGACGATGCCCGCCGCCATCGCGCGCGGGTCCTCGGCGCGCATGAACCCGCGCACAATCGCCACACCGGCCACGCCCGTGGCGGCGAGCGCGGCGGCATCCGAGGCGTGCACGTCGCCGATCGCCACGACCGGTACCTTTGAAGCAGCCACGAGCGGCGGGTAGCCGTCCACGCCGAGCGGCGCGCGGCCCGAATCTTTCGTCGGGGTGGGGCGGAAGGGGCCGGCGCCGACGTAGTCAATCACGTCGGCGTACGCGTTCGCCGCCTCGACGAGGGCAAGCGTGCCGGTGGTCAGCCCGAGGATCGCGTTGGGCCCAAGCAGCTCGCGGGCGGCGCGCGGGTCCATGTCGTCCTGGCCGATGTGCGCGCCGTGGACGTGGTGGGTTTGCATGAGGCGGGCGGCGAGGGGGACGTTGTCGTCGATGAGCACGCGCGTGCGCGGGTTCGCGCAGGCGACGGCGTCGGCGACCTCGCAGGCAAGCGCCTCGAGCGCGTCATCTGCGATCGGCTTGCTGCGCACCTGCACCACGCCAGCCCCGCCGGCGGCGGCGCGAGCAGCGACGCGCGCGACATCCGCGGCAGGCTGGCCGGTGACGAAGTAGCAGCGCAGGTCGAGCTCCTTAGACATCGCGCACCACCCACGCGCGGTCGGCCTGGTCGAAGAAGTCGAGCTCGTAGCGCGAGGCGACCGCGCACGCGCGCACCGCCGCATCCAGCGAGTCAGGATTGGCCGCGAGCGTGGCCTCGCAGCGCTCGATCGCGCCGCGCACCGCCTCGTAGAAGCCGTCGCCGGCGTAGGTGGCCAGCCAATCGCGGTAGGGGTGCGCCTCGTGGTTGCGCTCCGCCAGCCGCGCGCCGACCTCGTAGTAGAGCCAGTAGCAGGGCAGCACCGCCGCCTGCCCGATCGCGGCCGGCTCGCCCAGCGTGGAGGCCAGCAGGAAGTCGGTGTAGGCGCGCGTGACCGGCGAGGGTAGCGTCTCGCGGTCCAGCTCAGCCAGCCAGGTGCGCTGCATCTCCTGCTCGTCGGCGATCGCGGCGTCCGCATCCGTTGCCCACGCGCCGCCGAGCGCGTGCAGCGAGCGCGCGTACTTGGTCAGGTAGTACGCATCCTGCTCGAGGTAAAACATGAAGTCAGCGCGGTCGAGCGTGCCGTCGCCGAGCGCGCGGATAAACGGCAGCTGCATAATCGCGGTGAGGTACGGTGCCGAGGCGTCCCACAGCGCCTGGGTGTGCGGGCCGGCCGGTTGGGCCAGCGGTGGGGTGGGTGGGGCGTCGAGAAGCAGGAAGTGCTCCGGGCGAGTATCGGCGGCGCGCTGCATGCGGCGGCCCACATGGCCGTGGTCGACGGGGCCGTGCCCGTGCCCGACGCCGAGCGCATCGGCGTGCGCGATCGCCTCGTGCAGCCAGCGCGACGCCCACTCGGTCGCCGCGGGCGTGTCGAAGCCGGCGCCCAGGCGCGTGGCCAGCGCCGAGGAGAACGAGCAACCGGTGCCGTGCGTGTTCTTCGTGTCCACGCGAGTCACCGGCACGCGGTGCACGCTTGCGGCCGTGACCACGGCGTTGTCTGCGCGGGGGCCGGACAGGTGCCCGCCTTTGACAATGATGGCGGTGCCCAGCTCGCGCACCAGCCGTTGCGCCTGCGCGATGGCGGTGTCCCAGTTCTCGGCCGGGTCTTCGTCGGCAAGCACTGCGAGTTCAGGGAGGTTGGGGGTAATGACGTCGGCAAGCGAGGCGAGCTCGCGCAGCGCCCCTTCCGCCTCCGGCGTCAGGAGCCTATCGCTTGACGACGCCACCATCACCGGATCCAGCACCACCGCGCAGTCGCGCGCGTGTGCGGTGAGGAAGTCGCGCACCACCTCGATGATTTCGGTGGTGCCGAGCATGCCTATCTTGATGGCGTCGATGGCCACGTCGTCGGTGACCGAGCGCAGCTGCGTGCGCAGAAACTCGGTCGGCGGGGTGAAGATCTCCTGCACGCCGTTCGTATTCTGGGCGACAAGCGAGGTCACCACGCTGTAGGAATAGCCGCCGGCGGCCTGAATAGATTTGATATCGGCCTGCACGCCCGCGCCACCCGTCGGATCGGTGCCGGCGATGGTGAGTACGCGTGGCAGGGCAGGAGCAGTATGCATTGGGACATCCCTTCGCTAGTTCGAGCTAGAGCAGGTTCGACGGGTCTCATCTCAGCACCTCGGTGGGTGCACCCCGTGTCACAATCGTGACGCTAGCACAGCGCCTCTGGTGGGCTTAGAAGGGCAGCGCGAGCCCGAGGGGCTGGGCGGCGTAGAACCAGCCAGCAAGCAGCGCGCCGACAATGGCGATGAGACCCAGCACCGTGGCGAGCACGTCGAGGCCTGTACCGACGTTGACCTGCGTGGTTTCAGTGGCCGCCTTGGCGCGGGCCGGCGTGTTGTCGCTGTCGGTAGAAACCTGGACGTTGATCACGGTGTTCGTGTCGTTGGTCTCGGCGGTTGCGGTGGTCTCGGCGACCGCGGGCTGCGCGGTGGCGAGCATGGCCGCTGCGGTCGCGGCGGCGGCGAACGTTTTCGTAGTCTTTTGCATACTTCTACTTCTAGCACCGGCGAAAAACCATATCCCTATTAGACGCGTGTGGTGTCGCTTCGGTTCCGTTTTGGGCTGAAAGTGCAATACTTCTCACACACGCTTGTTTGCGCAGCTCACGGGTGGTTATCGTGGGTGCCATGACACTCGTAGACGCATTGATCGCACAGGACCGCGCCGGCATCGCCATCGTTGCCGACGCGGCCTCGGCAAGCGTCGACGAGCTCGTTGCCCGTGGCATGGACCCAGACCGCGCCGAACAACTTTGTGGTGCCGCTGAAGTCTTCTTCGGCCCGGTGCGCAACAAGGCGGCGCAGGCGGCGTGTGTGGCCGCAGCACGTGACAACGAGCACCGCCTCGACACCCTGGCCTATATCGCACGCTCATCGCGGTCGCTGGATACCGACACAGACCGGTGGCACTACCGCCAAACCTTATGCGAAACCCAAGGCGACATGCGCCGCGTGATCAACCGGGCGAAAGCGCTGAAAAAGCAACTGAAACCGCCCGCCCCGCGCGTACCGAAGGCCTCGGTGACCTTCCACGACCAAGGGTGGTCGACGGTGCACATCACCGGGCGCACCACGGATGTGCTGCCGGTCTACCGGGCTGCCAACAACGACCCGCAAGCCTGGCTCAACGACACCCGCAGCGCCGGCGACGCGTCGTTGACCACGGTGCTGAACATGGACATCGGCGACTTCGCCCAGTGGCGCATGCGCGAAGACGGCGACGGAGAGATCGAAGTCCAGCTGACCAATGGTGAGTGGCTTACTGGTGCGCAGTTGGTCAACCGGAAGCTGCACGCCTCAGGCTATATCGCTCTGATCTCCGCCACGGATGGGCCGGTCAACCTCTACCCGGTGCGCCTTGAGCGCCACGCAAGCGGTAAGTTGCGCGCGTTGATGAGCGCGGATGGCACCACGTGTGCGTGGCCGGGGTGCAACCAGCCGGCGGACTTCTCGGAGGCGCACCACATCAAGGAGTGGGCGAAAGGCGGGGCGACCGAGATTGGGAATATGTGCTGGTTGTGCACCTATCACAATCGGCAAAACGGGCGGCCGAAACGCGGGCGGATGCAGCGCGTCGGCGGGCAGATCATGTGGCAAAGCCCCAAAGGCTACCTCTCACCCAGAGGCACACGCCACACCGACCCCACACGCCGACACGCCCGGCTTGCACACACCCCAGCAACAGGACCACCGGGGTAAGACTCACAACGCTTCACTGTCGCGCCACGCAAGCCAACGGCGAACGAGCCACCACTCGGCCAGGGCGAAAGCCCCAGCGAGCAGGCCCGGCCAGATCGCTGGCTCGGCGCGAAAGAGGTTGACCAGGCCCTGCACCAGCGCCACGAGCGCGAAGAAGCCGACGAAACCGATGATCGCCTGCCACATCAGGTCCTTGCGCTGGTCCATGCTAGCCCTTGACGCCGCCGGCGGTCAGGCCTGCGACGATGCGGCGCTGGAACACCAGCACCATGATGATCAGCGGCACCGTCACCAGCGAGCCGGCCGCCATGATCGCCGCGTAGGGGTACTCGAACGCGCTCGGTCCCGAAAAGCGCGCGATCGCGACGGTCACCGGCTCGGTCGCGGTGGTGGAGAGCTGGCGGGCGAGCATGAACTCGTTCCACGTCGTAATGAACGCGATGATCGCGGTGGTGAAAATCGCGGGCGCCGCCAGCGGCAGCAGCACGAGGCGGAATGCCTGGCCGCGGGTTGCGCCGTCGACACGCGCGGCCTCCTCGAGCTCCCAAGGTAGCTGCTGGAAGAAGGAGATGAGCGTGTAGACGGTCAGCGGCAGCGCGAACGAGATGTTGGGGATGATCATCGCGCGGTAGGTGCCGATCCATCCGAGGTCGCCGAACAGCTGGAACAGCGGCGTGACCAGCGCGATGCCGGGGAACATGGAGGCTGCCAGGATGATGCCGGTGACAATGCCTTTGCCAGGAAAATCGAGCCGCGCCAAGGCGTACGCGGTAAACACGCCGACGAGCACGGCGAGCGCCGTGGTGGTCAGCGAGATCAACAGCGAGTTACCGATCGCCCCGAGGAAGTTGTTGCCCTTGTCCGTGGCGAGCGCGTCGCGGAAGTTCTCCAGCGTGACGTGCGTGGGCCAGGGGGTGGTGTCGAAGGTGTGCGATTTGTCGCGCAGTGCGGTGATCAGCATCCAGTAGAAGGGGGCGAGCCCCCAGAACATGATGAAGATGACGCCTGCGTAGTGCCAGAATTTTTTCATCGCGAGCCTTTCTTGCTTTTCGACGCCTGCCTGCCTCCCACATCAGCGCCCAGGAAGCGAATCATGACGAAGGCGACAGTGAAGATGAGCAGGAAGATGAGCGTGGACAGGGCGGAGGCACTGTTGAAGTTGCCTTGGCGCATGTCCTCGACGACGAGCTGGGAGATCGTGGCGGTGGGCGAGTTGGAGGACCCGGAGATCATGATGACGGGCAGGTCGTACATCCGCAGCGCGTCGAGGGTGCGGAAGAGCACGGCCACCATGAGCGCCGGGCGCACTAGCGGCAGCGTGATGCGGGTAAACGACTGGATGGTGGAGGCGCCGTCGACGCGCGCGGCCTCGTAGACGTCCTTGGGGATCATCTGCAGGCCGGCGAGGATGAGCAGCGCCATGAATGGGGTGGTCTTCCACACGTCGGCGACGATGACCGCCAGGCGGGCGGCGGTGGGGTCGGTGGTCCACGCGATGTTGGCGCCGAGCAGCGAGTTGACGATGCCTGCGGGCGCGAACATGAACTGCCACAGCTTTGCCGTCACGGCGGTGGGGATGGCCCACGGGATGAGCACGGCGGCGCGGATAAGCGCGCGGATTTTCGACGGGTGGTTCATGACCAGCGCCATCGCCATGCCGAGCACCGTTTCGAGCACGACGGTGACGACGGTGAAGAACAGCGTGATGCGCACGGCGGGCCAGAAGTCGGTGGCGAGCACGCCGGGCGGGCAGGAGCCGACCTCGCCGGAGGCGGTCATGCAGCGGTTGGTCAGCCAGTACAGGTAGTGCTCGGTGCCGGCGAAGCCGCCTTCGGTGAACAGGCCGGTTGCGGGGTCGAGTGTCTTGTCGGCTTGGAAGGAGAGCCAGATGGCGCGCAGGATCGGGTAGCCGATGACGATGGCCAGCACGACCAGCGCGGGTGCGACGAGCGCGGCGGCTTTGCCCGCGTCGCCGCGGGGCTTTCGCGCTCGGGTGGGGGAAGCGGTAGTCATGAACCACACTCCAGTTCTTTTTTCGGGCATACGCGGGCAAAACGCCCGCGACCGTAGTGTAAACGGTGGCGGGCGTGAGCGACGAGGTGTTTAGGAGGCCTGCTTGATGGCAGAGGCCATGTCCTTCGTCGCGTCGTCGACGCTCTTGCCGGAGGTCAGCGCCGCGTACGCGTTGTCCTGGATGGCCTTAGAGATCGCCGGGTAGAACGGGGAAACCGGGCGCGGCTTCGCGTTCTCCAGGGATTCCTTCAACGCCGGCAGGTACGGGTGCTCCTCGATCAGCGCCTCGTCGTCGTAGATGGAGGCGAGCACCGGCGGGAAGGAGTTCTCCGCCAGGGAGAGCTGGTTTTCCTCGTTGATGATGAACTTCATGAAGTCCAGGGCGGTCGCCTTGTGCTTCGAGTTGACGTTGATGCCGTTGTTGTAGCCGCCCAGCGTGGACACGCCGACGCCGTCCTTGCCGACCAGCGGCTGGACCTCGAAGTTCAGGCCTGCCTCCTCGGCGTTGGCGTACATGTACGGCCAGTTGATGGCCAGGGCCGTCTTGCCCTCGGTGAACGCGAGGTTGGTCTCCTCCTCCGTGGCGGCGGTGGAGGACTGGGCGATGGTGCCGTCCGCGTAGGCGTCGACAAGCGCCTGGAGGCCCGCCTTTGCCTCATCGGACTCGACGGTGGGCTCGCCCGACTCGTCGATGACGTCGCCGCCCCAGCCGTTGATGAAGCCGAGCGTGTTGACCGTCAGGCCCTCGTACTGCTTGAGCTGGGTGGTCAGGCAGTCGGTGTCGCCCTCGACGGCCTCGCAGGCGCTGCGGATGTCGTCGAAGGTGTCCGGCGCTTCCTCGATGAGGTCGGTGTTGCGGAAGAGCAGCTGGCCGTTGGTGTTC
The DNA here is from genome assembly GCF_025152525.1 of Corynebacterium sp. p3-SID1056. Lineage (GTDB taxonomy): Bacteria > Actinomycetota > Actinomycetes > Mycobacteriales > Mycobacteriaceae > Corynebacterium. Next base: position 105,185 of record NZ_JALXXL010000003.1, on the reverse strand, counting down.
TGCGGCAGCGCGACGAGCTTGCCGCCGTAGGTTGCTGAGTCAACCGTGGACTGCAGCAGGCCGGAGGTGTCGACCTCGTAGTCGCCCTCGAGCGGCTCAAGCCACTGGTTGGCGGCGAAGTCGGCGGTCCAGACCACATCGAGCGCCATGACGTCGTAGTCGTCGTTGCCGGCCTGCAGTGACTGTACGAGCGTGTCGCGCTGGTCGTCCGCCTCACCGGCGAGCTCCTTCAGCGTGACCTCCTCGTCCGGGTGCTCGGCGTTCCACTTCTCAATGATGGGGATGAGCTTGTCGGTGTCGTTGCGGCCCATCGCGAAGGTGATCGGGCCGCGGCCCTCACCCTCGGCCGCGTCGCTGGACTCGGCCGCAGTGGAGTCAGCCTCGGTTGAGTCCGTGGAATCTGCGGAATCGTTCGAGCATGCGGCAAGCGACGCGCCGGCGAGTGCGATCGCGCACAGTGCGGCACCAGTCTTGCGGGAAGCGGTGAAGTGCATACGGAAACCTTTCGTAGTTACTGGTTTCTCACAATGTATAAGCCGCACCCGTACCGTGCACGGAAATTTCCGGTTTTTCCCACCAACGGGGGTAGGTGGCCTAGCTCTCGCCGAGGACGCGGTCGATCTTCTCTGTGCGCATGATTTCTTCACGCCTGTCTGCAGAAATGGGGCCAGCCGAGGCGCAGACGGAGCCGCCTGCGGCGAGCGGGGCGAGCACGAAGTCGCGGAACTCGGCTGCGGTGCGCCACCCGGGAACCCAGTACCTCTCAGGCCCCAAGTCGGGGGTGGCGAAGTCGGTCAGCTCCGGGGAGGCGCCGAAGTATTGGTCGCCGTAGAAGCGCACCGTGGGGCCGAAGTCGACGGTGCCGAACGGCAGCTCGCCGCCGGCTTCCACGACGCCGCGGCCGAAGGGATCGTCGGAAACGACGACGCAGTCCGGCACCTCGGCCCAGCGCGCGGCATTATCGACGGTGGTGAAAACGACGGCGGGGGTGGCGTCGGCAAGCAGCTCGGGCGTGAACACGGGCACCCGGCCGGAGTTGTACGCGCCAAGCGCGATGACGGCCGACTGCCACGAGGTTGGCAGGTCGATGGCGATGGGGGTGTCGGCGCCCAGCTCAAACTCCTCGTCGAGCAGGTTGGCGACCTTGCTGGCCCAGTTGTCCAAGGTCTGGGCGGAAAACTCCATGCGTGCGCCCCGCGCCTCGTCGTAGACGGTCAGGCGCGGGCTGGCAGGGTCGGTGCGAAGAAGGGGCGAGAGCATGCTCATGCCCGCCGATCATACGTGGAGCTAGTTCACGCAGCGCGGCCCATCGCCGCCCGCGTCGATTTCCGGGCCGGTTTCCGCGGCGCCGAAGTCCTCGCCAGGCGTGCCGACCGGCGCATCCGAGCTGGCCTCCTCGCGCTCCTCCGGGCTAAGTAGGGCAGGGCCTGCGTAATCCGCGGCGATCACCACGATGAGGCTGCCCGCGTCCACGTTCGCGTTTGCGGTGACGGGGATGCCGCCGAGGCGCTCGGCGAGCTGACGTGCGGCCGGGTCCTCCGGGTTCGCGGCGACGATCTGGCTTTCCCAGTACACGCCGTCCATCGCGTTGGAGACGTCGGCGACGCGCATGCCCTCGTCGGTGAGGTAGTCGCCGACAGCGCCGGCCTGGCCGGTGCCTGCGCCGGCGTTGAGGATGTACAGGCTCAGGTTCTCGAAGCCGGCGGCGGTGCCTTCGCTGCTGTGATCCTCGGTTTCGCTGGTGGTTGTTTCTTCTTCCTCCGGCTCGACGATCTTCTCCATGAAGCGGTGCACTTGGCCGGGGTCCACGGTGACGATGGATTCGCCGTAGTCGCCCGTACCGTTGACCGAGGTCACCGGGATCGTGGTGAAGGTGACGTTGCCGCCGCCCAAGCCAGACATCTGCTGCGCGAAGCGGACGACGTCCCAGCCGCGGTCCAGCGTGACCGAGCGCTCCGCCGCATTCGACAGCTCGCGCAACGTCGCCGGGTTGGTCAGCGTGCCGGCCGACAGGATTTTCTGCACCAGCGAGGCCATGTAGGCCTGCTGGCGCACGATGCGGTCCAAATCGCCGCGCGGCAGGTCGTGGCGCTGGCGGACGAACGACAGTGCCTGGGTGCCGTCGAGTGTCTGCTCGCCGGCGGGGAAGTTCGCGCCCGAGAGCGGTTCGTTGACGGCGGCGTTGAGGCAGACGTCGACGCCGCCGACGGCGTCGGTAAGCAGCACGAAGCCGAGCAGGCCGACCTGTGCGAAGTGGTCGACCTCGACGCCTGTGAGGTCTGCGACCGCGTCGATCAGCCCCTCCTGGCCGGCGCGCGCGACTTGCTGCTCGAGCTGGGCGTCCTCGGAGGCGCCGTCGGCAAGCAGCGCTTCTCGCTTCTCGCCCGCGTGCGCCCCGTAGACGCCGTTGATCTTCATGTTGCCGTAGTCATCCGTGTGGACGTAGGTGTCGCGCGGGATGGAAATGGCGGTGGCGCGCGAGCCGTCCTCGGGCACGCGGATGATCATGATGGTGTCGGTGTTGATCTCGCCGTCGGCCTCGCCGGCGTTCAGGCGCGCGAGCTCGTCTTCAGAAAGCGGGTTGCCCTGCGCGTCAGTGCGCGAATCCGAGCCCACCAGCAAGATGTCGACCGCGCCGTCGAGCACCTCTTCCTTATTGCGCTTCTTGCCGCCAATATTTAGCTCGGAGGCAGACAGCTGGTTGTCGAGCTGGCCGACGGTGAAATACCCCACACCGGAGACGAGCAGCGCAATCGCGGAGGCAGCCGCGAGTACCCCCTTGGCTACGGGGTGGCCCGATTGCTTCAGATCCCTCGCACGGGAGGGGGCCGGCTGGATGTCTCGGGCGCGCCTGGGGTTGTCGTTCACGGGCAGCATTATACGTCATGGCTGCGGCATTGAATGCGCGGCTTCGTGCGCCGTACCCGGTTTTCGGCGCGGCAGTCGGTATGCTGAGCGCATTGTGAGAAACGACGAAGGAAGACGCCAACCTGCTTTGGCCGTGGTGACGGTGACGTTTTCACCGGGCGAGCACCTGACACAGCTCGTGGCCTCGCTGGAGGAGGCGACCGGCCGCCAGGTGCTGCTGGTGTGCGCCGATAACGGCTCGACCGATGGGGCGCCGCAGGCGGCGGCCGAGCGCTTTTCCCACGTGGAGTTTCTCCCTACCGGCGGCAATATCGGCTACGGCGCGGCGATCAACGCGGCCGCGCGCGCCTTGCGGCCGAGGCGGGCGCGCGGGGAGATCGACCCGGAGGCGTTTTTGGTGGTCAACCCCGATGTGCAGTTCCGTCCGGGCAGCCTCGACAAGCTTATACGCTGCCTGCATGCGACGCCGCGCGCGGGTGCGGCCGGCCCGCGGATCGAGGAGGCCGATGGTTCGGCGTACCCCAGCGCGCGCCAGGTGCCGGGGCTTGCGGTGGGCATCGGGCACGCCTTGCTTTACGACGCCTGGCCGTCCAACCCCTTCAGCACCGCCTACTTAGCCGAGGCGGATATGGAGGTGCAGCGCGAAGCGGGTTGGCTCTCTGGCGCGTGCTTGCTGGTTCGCTGGGAGGCATTCGAGGAAATCGGCGGCTTCGACGAGCGCTACTTCATGTACTTAGAAGACATCGACTTCGGGGACCGGTTGGCGCGCGCTGGCTGGAGCAACCTGTACTGCCCGTCGTCGGTAATTCTGCACGACCAAGGCCATGTGGCGCACAAGCACCGCAGGGTGACCGTGCCGGCGCACCACGTGTCGGCCTACCGGTTCCAGCGGGACCGGCACCCGAAGTGGTGGCAGGCACCGCTGCGGTGGGGACTGTGGGTCGGTTTGAAGCTGCGAAGTGCGTTGCAGCTGCGTTCGCGCGGCGCACAACCGCACAACCGCACGACCTCACAACACGGAAGTGAAGGATGAAAACCATGGAACACGTTGAAGCACACCCGGAGAATACGGACGCGGTCATCCTGGTTGGCGGTCGCGGCACGCGACTGCGACCGCTCACGGTAAACACGCCGAAGCCGATGCTGCCGACGGCCGGCTACCCATTTTTGAGCCACCTGCTGGCACGCATTAAGGCGGCCGGGATGCGGCACGTGGTGCTGGGGACGTCGTATAAGGCGGAGGTCTTCGAGGAGTACTTCGGCGACGGCGCGGACTTCGGGCTGGAGATCGAGTACGTCGTGGAGGAAGAGGCGCTGGGCACCGGCGGCGCGATCCGCAACGTGGCGGAGAAGCTGCGCTACGACAACGCGATGGTTTTCAACGGCGATGTGCTCTCGGGCGCGGACTTGAGCGCGATCTTGGGCACGCACGCGCAGCACGACGCGGATGTCACGCTTCACTTGGTGCGGGTGCCCGACCCGCGCGCCTTCGGCTCGGTGCCGACGGATGCACAGGGCAACGTCGAGGCGTTCTTGGAAAAGACGGAGGACCCGCCGACCGATCAGATCAACGCGGGTTGCTACGTGTTTAAGCGCAGCGTGATCGACACGATTCCTGCCGGGCGCGTGGTGTCAGTGGAGCGCGAAGTCTTCCCGGGCCTGCTTGCCGACGGGGCGAAAGTCGTCGGGCACGTCGACTCCTCCTACTGGCGCGATATGGGCCGCCCGGACGACTTTGTCGAGGGCTCTTCCGACATGGTGCGCGGCATTGCCTACTCGCCGCTGCTCGAGGGGCACACGGGTGAGTCCTTCGTGGACGAGTCTGCCGGTGTTGCCGGTGGCGTGATCCTGATCGGCGGCACGGCGGTGGGGCGCGGCACGGAGATTGGTGCCGGCTCGCGCGTCGACGCTTCCGTGATCTTTGACGGGGTGACGATCGAGCCTGGCGCGGTAGTGCGGAATTCGATCATTGCCTCCGGTGCGCGCATCGGCGCGAACGCGCGGATTACCGACTGCGTTATCGGCGAGGGCGTGCAGATCGGCGCCCGCTGCGAGTTGCAGGCGGGTATGCGCCTGTGGCCTGGGGTGAACATCCCGGATTCGGGGATTCGTTTTTCGCCGGACGCCTAAGGCGCCTTCGGCAGGGGAGCGACACGCGGTTTTGTGCAACTAGTTACCCACAGCCGTGGTGCCTACTACATGTTGTACCCCCGCGAATTACCCCCATTCCGTCGGTCGTGTTGCGTGTGTGACTCGTGTGGCGAATGACGTGGGCAATGTGCCGAAGTCGCCTCCGAGTTGCCGGATTATGTTGCGGCTATTTAGGGGTTCAGTGTGTAATCGCTTGTGTAATCACATCGACGTGAGTTGATGACTGCGCCCCCGCCCGAGGCCGTCCGGGAGGGGGCGTGACACCCCGAAATACAGGTAGGACAACAACGGAAGGAGGGGGAGGCGTGGAAAATAAGGCAAATAACGCCAACGTTCGTGGTGCGACCGCGGACGGCATGACCCTCGAGGAGTTGTTTGGCGCTGTCGAGAAGGAATGGCAGGACCAAGCGCTGTGCGCGCAGACTGATCCGGACGCATTCTTCCCGGATAAGGGCGGATCTACTCGAGAAGCGAAGCGCATCTGCAAGGCCTGCGCCGTGCGCGACGAGTGTCTTGAATACGCGCTGGAGCACGACGAGCGCTTCGGCATTTGGGGCGGGCTCTCGGACCGTGAGCGCCGCCGCCTGAAGAAGCAGATCGGTTAAAAGGGAAACGCGTCGTCGATATCGCGCGGGTCCAAATTGAGATAGTTCGCTACAAGAGCAGTCAGCACCCAGTTTAGGAGTTCTGACTGCTCTTGTGCTGTCTTCGCCCGGCGCTCGACCGGGCGGCGGAAGACGACCAGGCGAGGGCGGGTGGGTGCCCCGTGGCGATCGACCCCGGCCGGCAGCACGCGGCCGAGGGGGACAGGGCCGTCGGCGACCACCTCGTCGGGAAGCACTGTCATATTGGCGCGCAGGCGCATTCGCGGGATGGTGTCGACCGCGAGGTCCACGCCGGCCAGCTGCTCCGCGTAGGCGTTGTGGAGCGGCGCGTAGGTCTCCAGTACGAGCTGGTCGAAGGCGGTCTGGCGCGTGCGGTAGCGCGGTACCCCCACGGGGAGCAGTGGACCCTGTGGCCCGCGGCCGTGGCGGTCGCGGGCGGCGCGCAGATGCAGGGGCGCGGCGGGCCGGGAAGAACCGTTCATGGCTCCACATCCTAGGGTCAGTGGGGGCGGGGGATGGAGGGGCGCGCCGCGTTGCACTTCACAAACCTCAAGGAGGGGTTTAGACTTGGGCGGCGTGAATACATTCCGTCGTTGCTGTCGTCCTGGCTGCGGTCGCCCCGCCGTGGCCACCCTGATCTACGCCTACGCGGAATCTACAGCCGTGATTGGCCCGCTCGCGGTGGAAAAGGACCCGCACGCCTGGGACCTGTGCGAGAAGCACTCCGCGCACATCACGGCACCCGTGGGGTGGGATATGGTGCGCGTCGAGCGCGTCGACATCGAAGAAGAACCCGAGGCCGAGACGCCCGACGAACACTTCGACGACTTGGAGGAATCGGAGCTGACGGCGCTCGCCGAGGCGGTGCGCGAGGCGGGCCGCGTCACTACCGGGCTGGTGGACACCTCCGCGGACCCCATCGAGTACTCCGCAGCCCACGACTTCAACGACCCCGCCACCTCGAACCACCCGGTGCACCGCACGAAGCGGATCGAGGCCCACGTTGCGGCGCACAAGGCGCAGCGGCGCGCGCATTTGCGGGTCGTGCCTGACACTGTGCCAGACACTGAACAGGAGTAGCCAGCGCGTAGAATATCGCGCATGGCAATTGCACATACCGAAGCATCCCTGAAGAACGTGATCAAGGCGTACGACGTGCGCGGCGTGATCGGCGAGACAATCGACGCCGACTTTGTCCGCACCGTCGGCGCCGCCTTCGCCCACATCCTGCGCGGCGAGGGGGAGACCACGATCGCTGTCGGCTACGACATGCGCCCGTCCTCGCCTGAGCTGGCGCAGGCCTTCGCTTTAGGCGCGACCGCGCAGGGCCTCGATGTGTGCATGCTCGGTCTGACCAGCACGGACGAGCTCTACTTCGCCGCCGGCACCCGCAATTGCGCCGGCGCGATGTTCACCGCCTCCCACAACCCGGCGCAGTACAACGGCATCAAGCTGTGCCGCGCGGGCGCCACCCCGGTCTCCACGGACACTGGCTTGGGCGAGATCTCCCGCATGCTTCTCGACGGCGTCCCGGACACCGACGCCACCAGCGGCACCATCACGGAGGAAGACGTGCTCGCCGACTACGCCGCGTTCTTGCGCAAGCTTGTCGACGTGCCCACGCGCCGCCCGCTCGTCGTCGCCGTCGACGCGGCCAACGGCATGGCCGGGCTGACCGTGCCGGCCGTGCTGGAGGACATGGATATCCGGCCGCTCTACTTCGAGCTCGACGGGACCTTCCCCAACCACGAGGCGAACCCGCTGGACCCGAAGAACTTGGTCGACCTGCAGAAGTTCACCGTGGAGCAGGGCGCGGACATCGGTCTGGCCTTCGACGGGGACGCGGACCGGTGCTTTGTGGTGGATGAGCGCGGGGAGCCGGTGAGTGCGTCGTCGATAAGCGCACTGATCGCGCGCCGCACACTGGCCGCGCACCCGGGCGCGACGATTATTCACAACCTGATCACTTCGCAGGCGGTGCCTGAGATCATCGCTGAGCACGGTGGCACCCCCGTGCGCACCCGCGTTGGCCACTCCTACATCAAGGCCGAGATGGCGCGCACCGGCGCTCGCTTCGGCGGCGAGCACTCCGCGCACTACTACTTCGCCGACTTCTTCAACGCCGATTCCGGGCTGGTCGCGGCGCTGCACGTGCTCGCCGCGCTCGCGGAGCAGGACGCGCCGCTGAGCGAGCTGATGGCCGAGTACAACCGCTACGCAGCTTCCGGCGAGATCAATTCGGAGGTGAGCGACCAGGAGGCGGCAACGCAGCGCGTCATCGACGCCTTCGCCGCACGCACCGCCAAACTCGACCGCCTCGACGGCGTCACCGTGTGGCTGAAAGACACCAAGGCTTGGTTTAACGTGCGCGCTTCCAACACGGAGCCGCTGCTGCGGCTGAACGTCGAGGCGGAGACCGCGGCAGAAGTCGATGCGTTAGTTGAGGAGATCCTGGGAATCATCCGCGCCTGAAGCTTGGCTGCGTAAGATCGCGGGGTATGAGCGACTACTACGAGGGTGCCGGCAACTACGACCGCGAAACCGTCCGCTTTTTCGACATCGCCCACGAGGGTGCGCAGGTCAGGGCGGTTATCGACGTGTTCGGGTCACTGGACAGACTCCACGGACTCCACCCGCGCAGCCTGGTCGTGCTCACGACCGACCAGATCGCGCGCGCTGCTGCGAACGCGGTAGTACAGGTCCGCGCGACGCTGCCGCTGCCGGTGGTGGTCACCGATACATTGCCGGGCTACGTGGGCGCGCTCGACGTGGTCGTGGTGGTCGGTGACGCCGCTGAACGCGATGCCGACCTGCGCGCGCTGGTCACCGCCGACCAGCGCGGTGCCGCAACCATCCTCGCCGGTCCCGCGCGCGGGCCGATCGTGGACGAGGCACCGCGCTCCACCGTGGTCGTGCCCGCTTTGCCCACCACGATGGGGCCTTCGCCTGCGCGCACGATCGCTGTGGTCGCCGCAGTCCTCGACGCGCTCGCAGCTCGCGCGGTCGACGCAGACGTCCTCGTGCAGCGCTACCAGGTGCTCGCAGATGAGATGGACGCCGAGCTCACCGCAGTCTCCCCGGAGCGCGACGAAGACGTCAACGCCGCCCGCCAGCTGCGCGCATTCGTTCGCGACGCGCGCGTGGTTCACACCGGCCTGACACCCCACGGGGAAGCGCTTGCGCAATTGGTTGCCACGTTGTGGTCGTGCCGTGGGTTGGCGAGCGGCGTCGTCAGCTCCGATGAACTCCCGCAGGCCCTCGAGCTCGCGCGCGGTTCGCGTGCTGCAGCAGACCCCGCAGTAGACGATCTCTTCCACGATCCATTCCTAGATGGCCCGGTGGAACTGGTACCGTTGAAGGTCGTTTGCTGGGCGCAGCCGGACGACGCAGCACCGGCCGGGCCCAATATGCGCGCCGAGACCGTCGCCTCGCAGCACCTCGGAGAATCCGCCGCGGCGCTGCGACTGCTGGCGCGCGCCTACGCCGTGACCGCGCTCGATGACCCGGCGCTCTAAGCGTCACGCGCACATAAGAGACATACGACAGGAACCGACAGAAACGAGGCACGACCACCGATGGAGCACCTACAGGGGGCCTTGCGCACCTACACCTGGGGCTCGCGCACGCTGCTCGCAGACCTGCGCGGCACCGCTTCCCCCGCCCCGAACCCGGAGGCGGAACTGTGGTTCGGCGCACACCCGGCGGCTCCGTCCACCATCGACGGTCGTGGCCTGGACGAGCGCATTGCCGACGATCCGCGCGCGGCGCTGGGTGAGCGTGTCGTCGAAAAGTTCGGCGAGCAGCTGCCTTTCCTCCTCAAGCTTTTGGCGGCCGGGGCACCCCTGTCGCTACAGGCGCACCCGTCGAAGGAGCAGGCCCGCGCGGGCTTCGAGCGGGAAGAGGACAGCGGTCTCGACCTGCACGACCCGCGCCGCAACTACAAGGACCCGAACCACAAGCCGGAATTGATCGTGGCGCTCACGCCCTTCCAGGCGCTGGCGGGATTCCGCCCCTTCACCCAGACCGCCGAGCTGCTCGAGGTCCTCGATGCCCCGGGGCTGAACCGGTACACCGCGATGGTGGATCCCGCGGACGAAGAGGCGAGCCTGCGGGCGCTGTTTACCACCCTGGTTTCCCTGCCGCGGAAGGCGGCGGTGGCGCTCGTGGAGGAGGTCGAGCACAAGGCTCGCGTGCTGGTGGAAGCGCGTCCTGCGCGCCTCGCAGACTGGATGCACGACGTGCTGGCGATGTACCTGGAGCTGGTCGAGGCCTACCCGGGCGATATCGGCGCGCTTGCGGCGCTCTTGCTCAACTACTTCAACTTGCAGCCCGGTGAGGCGTTGTACCTCGACGCGGGCCAGTTGCACGCCTACCAGCACGGGCTCGGCGTCGAGATTATGGCGAACTCCGACAACGTCTTGCGAGGCGGCCTGACCTCAAAGCACGTGGACGTGCCCGAACTCGTGCGGGTCCTGAAATTTTCCGCGCTCACCTCGCCGCGCCCGCAGACGCAGCCCAATGCGACCGGCGAGGAGTTTCTGCTGCCGATCGAGGACTTCCGTCTCAGCCGCCACCGCCTGAGCGCGGAGGCGACGCTGAAGGTAGAGACCGACGGGCCTGCGATCGTGCTGTGCACCAGCGGCGAGGCCGAGGGCAGCGCGCCCGGCGGAGCGACGTGCGCGCTCCGCCCCGGTGAGGCGGTGTGGATCCCCGCCAGCGACCCGCGGCCCGAGTTCCGCGCCCGCCAAGGCGGGCAGGCGGAGCTGTTTTACGCCAGCGTTTAGCCTCGCCCTACTTCTTACGTTGAGCTGCCGAGCTCGCCGGGGGCGCAGGCGTCGTAGATGACCACGGCGGCGGTGACCCCAGCGGCGATGAGTGCGACCCCAGCGGCCAGGCTCGCCAGGTTCATCCGGGCATTCCGCAGCTGCGCGTTCAGCGCTGCGGCCTGCTCGGCCAGGGCTGGGTTGAGGATGCCCAGCTGCTGTTGCAGCTGCGTGTTCGCCAGCTCCAGCTGGCGCGAGACCTGCTCCGCGATGTCGCTCAAACCCGGGATAGCGGTCTGGGTAGCGATACCGAGCGGGATCAGCGCCAAAAGCGGCAGGCCAAAGCCCACGCCGGTGGCGATGCACTTGCCGGTATCAATCTTGGCCGGCGGGGTTTGCGTGTCCTTCGCCGCGACCTCGATGGTGACAGTATCGATCACGCCACCCGCGCTGTCCTTGACCTTTGTGACGATCAGGTCGCCGGGAATGGCCTGCTCCTGCACCACGATGATGAGGTTGCCGCCGTCGTCGATGCGGGCCTCGCCGGGCCCATCGACGTCGACAATCAGATCCTCCGGGACGAAGCCGCCGCGGTTGGGGAGGCGGACGCTGTCGCCTGGGGTCAGCGGGCCGTCATCAACGGTGAAGTCCCAGTTCGGGCTGGCCGCGTCCTGGAGGAATGGGTTGGAGCCGTTGGAGATTTCGTCCGCGTTCGTGATCCCGTCGCCGTCGGCGTCCCCATCGGGCGACGTCACGGAGGTACCGGACTGGTCGACCATCTCGAAGGTGACGTCGGCGAAGTAGCTCGAGCCGTCGGGGTAGCTAAAGCGTACCGACGCTTCGGGTGCGATGACGGGGCGCAGCGCGGCGACCAGCGTGTCCCAGTCGCGCGTATCCGTGTTCGCGAGCTCGGCGAAGTGCTTGGACAGGTCGCGGATGCTCGGGGCCTGGGCGTGCACGCGCGCGTCCTCGTCCACGCTGAATGCCCAGCCCGGCGCATCGTCCGGGAAGACGCCGAGTACCTCGGTGCCTTCTGGCATCGCATCGGTACCGTAGGGGCGCGGCGAGGTTGCTTTCTTGCTGGGCTTGACCGGGACGGTGTCTGTGCCAAAGGACGGGGTGCGCTTTTGCGCGGGCGTGCGCAGATCCTTCTTCACCGTTACTCGCACCGCGCCGAGGTACCTGGCCTCTCCATCGAGGACAGTCACGGTGATCGGGGTGCCTGGCTCGGCGTCCTTTTCTGCGGTGATCCGCAGGTCGCCGGACTCGGTCATCTCGGCGGTCGCGGGCCCTTCCACAACAACGACGGCACCGGGATCGGGGATGCCGCCAACGTTCGGCACGGTGACAAACTCGCCGGCGTAGACCTCGCTGACGTAGCGTGCATCCCAGCGTGCTGGCGCCTCCGGCACGACCTCCGGGTCGAAGGGGTTGGAACGGTGCTCGACTTCCTTGCGGGTGGCGTGCGTGTCACCGTCGGCGTCGCCATCCGGGTCGAGGATCGGGCGATCGTCCTGAGCATTGAGCTCGAAAACGACGCTTTCAGTGTCCACCGTGCCGTCTTCGTAGACGAAGTCCACGAAAACCTCGGGTTGCGCCATCGAATGGAGCACGGTCTCGATGGTCTCCCAGTCCACGTCCGTCGCAGCGGTGAGGCGGGCGTAGTGCTGCGACATCTCCTCCAGGCTCGGCGCAGTCGCCGTGATCACTCCGTCGCCGTCGATGTCGAAGGTCCAGCCGACGGCATCTGCCGGGGTCTTAAGCACGGTCGCTGTGAGCGTGTCCGGGGCGGCGCCTTCGAAGGGCTGGTTTGTCGACGCCTGCGTGTCGTGGTTCACGGTCTGCGGCGAGGAGTACTTCGGGCGGTAGAGGCTGTTATCGGCAGGCGGTTCCTGCACCTTCACCGTGGTCTTCACCACGTCGGTAGTGCCGTCCTTGTAGGTGACCTTGATGCTGGGGTAGTAGGTGCCGGCCGTGTGGGTATCCGGGGTTTCGTCGTTGTCGACAAACTCGATCTGTGCCTGGAGCTCTTCGGGGTTGTCGATCGCGTCGCTGGCCTCGAGCTCGTCGCCGACCGTGAGGGTGAGGGGGCGCGTGACCGGTTCCCTGACCTCGTTGAGCGGGCGCGGTGTCACCACGAGTGTGGTGCTGACGTGGTCCCGCGAGCCATCCGGGTAGGTCACCACGATGGTGACGTCCTTGTCGCCGGGCACGTTTGCCTGCGGCGCTTGGTCGTCCTCGTCTTTCGCAAAGTCCGCGGTGGTCCCGCTCGGGAGCTCACCAAGGTTCGTGATGAGGAAGCGCGCCAGACGAGCATCCAGGGCGTTGCCCACCGTCACGCTATGTCCTTTGCGGGCGACGGGAGCGTTGAGGTCCGCGAGCGTATTGACCGGCAGTGCGTAGGAGCGTGCTTCGCTGAGCGAGTCGTCGCTGATGGTGAGCGTGACAGTGCCCTTGGCATCGTTGCCCGGGGCAACCGAGATGTTGCCGTCAGCGTCGATCTTCAGCGCATTCGCTGGGATCGTGCCGGTATTGCCGTCCTTATCCGTCCACGTGGCGCTGAGCTGAGGCTGCTTCCCGCCGGTGACGCGCAGGCCCGTTGGCTGCGAGTCCTCGCTCGGGTTGAGCGCGCTGGGCGTGCCGGTTACAGCGGCGGTGGTGCCGAGGGTGACGTCCTTGGTCACGGTGCCGATGCTGGGGTCGGTTACAGTGACGGTGATCGGGCCTTGCGCTTCGGCGGTGGGGTTGAGCTGGACCGAGCCTGCGTCGTCAAGCGTGAGGCTCACGGGCTTGCCAGCTGCGTCCTTCGCGGTGACCTTGGTCAGGCCGTCGTGGATATTGTGGATGCGGATCCGCGCGGACTGCTCGCCGCGGTCCGGGTACACAGTGGCGCCGCTGGCGACCACGGTTGTGGTGGTACCGAGGGTGATTTTCTTGGTCACGGTGCCGAGGTTGGGGTCGTGAATAGTGACCGAGATCGGGCCCGTGGCCTTGTCAGTCGGAGCAAGTTCGACCTCACCGTCGGCGTTGAACCTCGCGACGACGTCGTTGCCCGCAGCGTCCTTCGCGGTGACCTCGGTCTTGCCCTCAATGACCTCCTCGACGGCAACGCCGGCAGGCTGCGGCCCGCGCCCCGGGTAGACGGTCTTTTCCCGGTACACGGTCACCGGGAGGTAGACGGCGGGGGAGGTGGTGCCGTCGGCGAACTGCGCCTGGACGGGGACGAAGTGGGTGCGGTGCGACTCGCCGCCGAGCAACGCCTCGTTCGCCCCCGGCTCGAGGTGAATCACGGGTGTGCCGTCGACGTTTTCAATGCTCGCCCATTCGCGGAAGTTCACGTCGCCCTGGACGCTCGGGATGAAAAACTGCGTGCCCTCGGGCGCGTCGACCTCCTCGAGCTTGGGGTCGAGCGTGTCGACAAAGCGCGGGATGTCGGCCGTTTCGCTGCCGTGTAACCCGACGATGGCGGCACCGTCGAGCACGGGACTGTACTGCCCGGCGTTGTCTACCGCGCCGATGTACAGCGGCAGGTTGATTGTGTCCCAGGAACGGCGAGATTCGTCTTCAGAGTAGTTGAAGGTAATCGGCAGCTCGACGTAGCCGAGCGGTTCGTTGCCAGCAGTGATGTGAATGTCGGAAAAGATCCGGTACTGCTTTTCGGCCTCCGGGTCCTTGTTGACGGGGAACTCATATGGGTTGTACTCGATGCGAATTTGGGGGTCGCCGTCTGCGCACGCGCTGTCCGACGCACTGGCATCGCAGAAGCGGTTTGCCTTGTTTTCATCGTTGGCAAACTGCGTATCAAACTTGGCGCGGGCGTTGACGGGCACTGCGCGCTTCTTGCCTTCGATCTGGAGCGTCTCGGTCAGCGGGTCGCCGTTGGCGTCGGTCATCTGCGGCCAGTGGCTGTCCACGTGCGCGGGGTTCGACGGGTCGAAGTTCCGGTCGTTCGCGTCGACTTCTTCCGTATCGCCGTAGCGGATCAGATCACTCCACGCCACACCGTCAATTTCCTCCGTCTCTCCCGGCTGCAAGACCAGCGGGTGGCGGGGGAACTTCGGCTGGTAGCGGACGTAATCGGGAAGCTGGTCGTAGCTTAAGGCGTCTTTCTCACCGACGTAGAGAGTGATGTCGGTTGTGAAACTGCCCCGCTTCGGCGCGGTTGCTTTAACCAGGAGCGTGTAGGCACCGGGCGCGGTGCCTGCGGGTACCGTGCCCTCCACGCTGCCGTCGGTGTTGACGCTCGCCCAGTCCGGGTTCACGCGGGCGTCGTCACTCGGCGCCCCCTTTTCGTAGGTGATCTCTTTAGGCGGCGTACGGCGGACTGCTTCGGGGTAAAACTCCCAGTACTCGGGCGCGGCAATGCTGAAGTCCTCGCCTGGGGAGGCGGTGTAGTAATTCGCGTAGGTCGGCTGGTAGCTCAGAAACCAGGGGAGGACCGATTCGCTGTATCCCTCGACGCCGATGTGCTTGCCATCCTCGTACGCCGGCAACGCGGAAGCCTTGTCCGCGCGCGTTTGCGCGTTGAGCTCCCCGGTTGCCTCTGCTGCCTGCGCGACAAGCGCCGTCGGCGCGGGGATGCTTACCGCCGCAGTGCCAGAAATCGCCAGTGTGGCCGCCATCGACGCAGCGAGTGCAGGACGCAGGTTGAGCGATCGGGGAGAGGAAAACGGCCGCATGGAATTCCCTTTCTGAAGCTAACGGCGGGACGTGAGGCAAGGTGCGACGCCTCTGCGCGGCTCGACATTCCGTATGGGAAAGCTGTGCAAAGGTGATGGCAGCTTGGAGTGACCTTAAAGAGTCTTCAGTAGCGCATGGTACTTCATGCGCGGTGGGAAGGGGACGCGAGATGTCAGTCGCGTGCTAGCGGCGGAAATTGCCGAGCCAGCGGTTCCACGCCTGCTGCGCCTCAGACGAGATGCCGTGCAAGGGAGTATTCGCCTCTTGTGGGGCCGGCGCGGGAGAGTTTTGGACACCCTGTTCGACCTGGCTGTGCGCCTCATCCGCAGCGCTTTCCACGGCCGATTCGGCGGCCGCGCTCGGTGACTGCATCGGGGCCGCCCCGGACGGTGTCTCCTGGGGCTGCTCGCTGCTCGGCGTCGTAGGCGTTGGCTCGGTAGCGGGTGCCGGCGCCGTGGTCGAGTCGGACTCGCCCGGCGCGCCCGACGTGCTCGGGGCCGCAGTATCCTGCGGGGTCTCCGTGGCCGGGGAACCCTCGACGCTCTGCACGCCGTTGTCACCGGTCGCCGGGGCGCTTGCGGCGCTGCTTGCGATGACGGTGGTGGGCACCACGTTTGTGGGGCGGAAGACGCGCGTTGCTGCCTGCTGCTGCGCGGTGCCGACGACCGCGTGCTGCGGTGCGTACGGGTCGGAGTTGAGGCTGTAGGCCTCGTCCTGGCCATCGTTGCTGGGCTGTGCGAGGTTGACCTGCGGCTGGGGTGCCGTGTTGCGCGGTGCGTCGGAGCGCTGCCTCGATTCGCGGCGCGACTCTGTCGAGTCGTCCTCCTCGGAGGTGACCTTGGAGGTCTTTGACACGGGGCTTTCCTCTTGCGCCCGCTTGGTTTCCGTTTCGGATACGTAACCGGCTTGCGCGGAGCGGTCGGAAGAGGAGGCGTTCCAGACGACGAAACCAATGACGATGGCGGCGACGATGCCTGCCGCCATAAAGATGCCGACGCGCGGCTTCTGGTTGTCCACAGCGCCCCCTTTCTTTCTCGACGCGAAATTGTCACAACCTTATAACAATCACTCTGCTGCAGTTGTTATAGCACGCTTGTTATGAATTCTCCTGCCTAAGTGATCACAAACACATCATCAATTGCTCCCCGCCGGCAGGCGGCAATTCATGGTAGACCTATGGCAAGTGCGCAAAAAGCGCCCAACCAGGAAAGGAGATGCCGATGAGCGCGTGGGATGAGGAGATCTTCTCCGTCGAAGCCAATGTCGATTTTCTCGATGAGCTCGACTCGCTCGAGGAGGACGAGATCGAGCAGGCGATTATCGACGCCGCGTTGTTGGCCGCCAACCAAAACCCCGATTCCGTCAGCGAGGACGAACTGCTCAACGCCCGCGCGGCCGCAACGATCGTCGCCATCTGGGCCGGGGCTCCTTTTTCTGCCGGCGAAGTGGCCGATACCTATGCCTTCATCCGCAACCGCCCTGCCCAAGTGAGCGAGGAGGCGGCCGAGGCCGCGGCGGCAGTGCTGGAAGGCGTCGAAGAGGAGGAAGCGGGGGCGAGCCTCGACCAATTCCTCGAGGCGCTTGCCTAGGTAAGGGGAGCACACCCACGATGATTATTGCCGTAGAAGGTATCGACGGGGCGGGCAAGCGCACCATTGTCGAGGCGATCCAGCGTGAGTACGGGGCACACACGCTCGCGTTCCCCCGCTATGCAACGTCGATCCATGCGCAGCTGGCGCAGCAGGCGCTGCACGGGAAGATGGGCGACCTCACCGACTCGATTTACGGGATGGCCACCATGTTTGCGCTGGACCGCTGTGGTGCGAAGGCGCAGATTGCCGAGTACGCGGGGGCCGCGGCCGGCGATGGCGTGCTCGTGTTGGACCGCTACGTGGCCTCGAACGCGGCCTACTCGTGGGCACGCTCGGGCGACAGAGCGATCGTGGATTGGGTCGCCGACCTTGAGTTTGGCCAGCTCGGGCTGCCGGTGCCGGATCTGCAGGTGCTGGTGGACACTCCGCCGGCGGTCGCGCAGGAGCGCGCGGTGAAACGGGCCGCGGCGGATGCGACCAGGGCGCGCGATCGCTACGAGCGAGACGGTTCGCTGCAGCAGGCGACCTACGAGGCGTACGTGGAGCTCGCTGAGACGGGGTGGGCGAGCCAATGGCTCCGCACCACCGATGCAAGCACTATCATGCAAGCAGTGGAAGCCGTTCGTTGAAGGAGCCGTGATGCAGCCGAAGATCCTCGTCGTAGATGATGACCCAGCAATCAATGAGATGTTGACCATCGTGCTGGAGGCCGAGGGCTTCGACACGTCTTCCGTGCAGGACGGCGCGGAAGCGGTGGAGGCGTTTCACACCTACGAACCCGACCTGATTCTGCTGGATCTCATGCTGCCGGGCGTCAACGGGATTGATATTTGCCGGGAAATCCGCCGTACCTCTGCGGTGCCGATTGTCATGCTCACGGCAAAGACCGACACCGTAGACGTAGTTTTGGGCCTGGAGTCGGGGGCGGACGACTACATCACGAAGCCGTTTAAGCCGAAGGAACTGATTGCGCGCATTCGTGCGCGCCTGCGCCGCGCCGATGACGAGCCGGCAGAGGTGCTCAAGGTCGGCGACCTGACGATCGACGTGCCGCAGCACATGGTCAGCCGCGGCGACGAGGAGATCGCGTTGACCCCGCTGGAGTTTGACCTGCTGCTGGAGATGGCGCGCAAGCCGAACCAGGTGCACACCCGCGATGAGCTGCTGGAGACGGTGTGGGGCTACCGCAACGCCTCGGATACCCGCCTGGTCAATGTGCACGTGCAGCGCCTGCGCTCCAAGATTGAGCTGGACCCGGAGAACCCGGAAATTATCCTCACTGTGCGTGGCCTGGGCTACAAGACTGGCAAGCCGGGGGTGTAGCCAATAAAAGCTCACGCAGTCTGGCGGGCGAGAGAGCGCGTCGCAGAGTCGTGGCGTACCTCGCTGCAGGTGCGTTTCGTGGGCACGGTGCTCATCGTGTCCACGATCGTCATGCTTGTGTTGGGTTTCGCCATGGCGTCTGTGGTGACCCAGCGCATCACCCAGAGCAAGCTCGACGCCGCGAGCGTGGAGATCGAGCGCGCTCGCGTGGTGGTTGAAGAGCAGATCAACAGCACCGGGAGCGCCTCCTCGCTGCAGGTGCGGCTCAACTCGGCGCGGGCGGCGCTCACGCAGCGTTCGCAGGGCAGCTCCGAGGCAGCTAACGTGTACGACCCGGTTCTGCTGGTTAGCGGCGGCCCGGGCGCGGGGACGTCTTCTCCCGAGTCCTACTCCATCCCGGAGAAGCTGCAGCAGTATGTCGCCGACGGCAACGTCGCCTACCAGTTCTCCTCGGTGGAGCGCACCGATCGCTCGACCTATAGTGCGTTGATCATCGGCACGCCGACGAACGCGGAGCTGCGGAACCTCGAGCTGTATTTGGTCATGAACACGGACAACGAGGCGTCGACACTCGCACTCATGCGTGGCCTCATTGCTTCCGCCGCGATGATCGTCATCGTGCTGCTGGTGGGCATCGCGTGGCTGGCCTCCCAGCAGATCGTCGCGCCGGTGCGTTCGGCGTCGCGTACCGCGGAGCGTTTCGCCAGCGGGCACTTGCGCGAGCGCATGCCTGTCGACGGCGAGGACGAGATGGCCGTGCTCGCGCTGTCGTTTAACAACATGGCCGATAAGATCTCCGAGCAGATTAACCACCTGGAAGAGTACGGCGACCTGCAGCGCCAGTTCACCTCGGACGTCTCCCACGAGCTGCGGACCCCGCTGACCACGGTGCGCATGGCCGCGGACATGATCGCCGCCAATGAAGAAGACCTCGACCCGGTGACACAGCGCGCCTCGCAGCTGATGACCCGCGAGCTCGACCGATTCGAGGCCTTGCTGGCGGACCTGTTGGAGATTTCGCGCCACGACGCCGGCGTGGCGGACCTGGCGTTGGCCACCATCGATGCGAAGACCCCCATCGAGTCCGCGTGGGCGCAGACCCGGCACTTGGCCGAAGAGCTCGACGTGAACGTCACCTTCGACCTGCCCGACGAACCGGTCGAGCTGGAGGGCGACTCGCGGCGCATCGAGCGCATCGTTCGCAACCTCATCGCCAACGCCATCGACCACTCGGAGGGCAACCCCGTCGCCGTGTGCCTGCGGGCCAATGACGAGGCCGTGGCCATCACCGTCACCGACGGCGGCGTGGGGCTCAAGCCGGGGCAGGAGGAACTCGTGTTCAACCGCTTCTGGCGTGCCGATAAATCGCGCAAGCGCCACTCCGGCGGCACCGGGCTCGGGTTGGCGATCGCCCGCGAGGACGCGGTGCTGCACCACGGGCAGCTCGACGCGGCGGGCCAGCCCGGCGTGGGCGCCCAGTTCCGTCTCGTGCTGCCGCGCCACCCGGAGCAGGGCTACACCACGGCCCCGCTGCCGCTGGTTGCGCCGGGCGAGCAGGAACCAACGCCTGCGCCTGTGGAGGAAGGCGCGAGCGCAGACAAGGACGCACCTTCGGTTCAGCCGGCAGAGCGTCCGCTGGTCGCACGCACAAAAGAGGAGGCGGCAGATGCGCGGGACTAGGAAGGTACGGGCTGCGGTGGCGTGGGCGTCGATAATCGCCCTGACCTCGGGGTGCACCTCGCTGCCCTCGAACACCGACCCGCACGTGCTGCACACCTTCAACGCGCAGACCGCGGCCGAGCCCGACGCGCGACCGATCGAGGGTCGCGAACCGGACCTGCTGCTGCGCGACTTCTACGCGGCCTCGGCGCTGCCGGCCGCGGATTACGAGGCGGCGCGCGCCTACCTCACCGGCGACGCGCGCTCGGCGTGGGACCCGAGCCTGCAGGTGCTGGTGGTGGACAACATCGGGGTGACCACCTTGGTCGGGGGCGCTGGGGCCAAGCGCAGCTATAGCGTGCACGGCGATGTCGTCGGCGAACTCCACGACGGCGGCGCGTTTACGCCTGAGCACGGAAGCTACGAAGCCACCTTGGAGCTCGAGCTTGTCGACGGCGAGTGGCGCATCTCCTCCCTCCCCTCCGGGGTGGTGCTGGAGCGCGCGGAGCTGCGCGACCACTACCAGCCCTACAACCTGTACTTCTTTGACCCGGCGGGCGACGAGCTGATCACCGACCGCCGGTGGGTGGTCACGCGCCGGGAGTCGCTGCCGAGCGCGCTGCTGACGCTGTTGACGGGAGGGCCGTCCGAGCGGCTTTCCCCGGCGGTCGAGGAGTCTTCGCCCGCGCACCTGACGGGGGACAACGACGCGATCGCGTACGCGGGGATGGAAGACGGCGCGTACACCTTCACCGGCTTCGGCGGGCTCGACGAGCAGGCCCGCAAGCAGTTTGCGGCCCAGGTGGTGTGGACGCTCGCGTCTGCGGGCGTGACCGGCCCGTACAGCCTGCGCGCCGACGGCGAGGTGCTTTTCGACGGCGCCGACGCCCTCACCGTCGACGACTTCGCCGAGTTCAGCCCGCTGGTGGACCTGGTCGGCGAGACGACCCTGTACTCGCTGGTGGATGGTCGCGTCTCCCGCGTGAGCGGGGGCACCGCGCACCAGGTGGAAGGCGCTCTCGGCGAAGCGGGTAACGCGCTGACCGCCGATATCTTCGGCGAGAAGTACTGGGCGGGTGTCTTCGGCGAGCCCGGCGGCAACAACGAGGAAGGCGAGGCCGCGGAGGAGGCGAAGGACGTGTTCCGCGTCGGTGAGTTCGGCGGGAGCGAGGAAGACGTGGTTGAGGGCACGACCTTTTCCCGGCCCACGTTCGAGCCGAATGCCGCTGCCGTGTGGGTCGTGGCCGACGGCACGAGGGTGCTGCGCACCATCCACTCGGGCGCGACCAACGAGGTGGTGACCAGCGAGGTGAAGGTGGAGCTGCCGGAGGGCGTCGAGGGCAACATCTCGGTGTTGCGTCTCTCGCGCAGTGCTGCGCGCGCCGTGATGGTTGTCGACGGTCGCCTTTACACCGGGATTGTCAAACGCGAGGCGACCGGTGAGCGATCCGTGGTCAACGTGATGGAGTATGCCTCTGAACTGGGCGGATCGGTCATCTCCGCGGACTGGCAGCCGGATGGGTCTTTGCTCGTCGGCACCTCCAGCGCGGTCTCGCCGGTGATGCGGGTCGAGCAGGACGGTTCCGGCAGTACCACCTTGTCCGCTGGCAACATTTCCGCGCCGGTGGTCGCGGTGGGGACCTCGCCCAACATGCTCTACGTCACGGATTCGAATGCGCTGCTGCAGATGCCGGTATCCGGGACGGACAACCCGCTGTGGCGCGAGGTGCCGGGCCTGCTTGGTACGCGCGCACTGCCGATCGTGGCGCGGCACTAGCGCGATGTTGGGGGCGGTTGCAGACCTGCTTTTGCCGCGCTACTGCGCGGGGTGCGGCGAGCCCGCCGAGCGGTGGTCCGTGCTGTGTATGCGGTGCCGCCGCGAGCTCGCCCGGCCGCCGCAGCGGGTCTTTCCCAAGGTGGCCGTGCCGGCCCCGGTCTTTGCGCTCGGCCCCTACGCCGGCGCGCACCGCGGGGTCATCCTGGCGATGAAGGAGCGCAATAATCTGGCGGTGCGCGCGCATGTCGGGGCGATTCTCGACGCGGCGCTCACACACCTGGAAGCGCGCGGGGATATCGCCGCCGCGGAAGCGCTGGTGCCCGCGCCGACGCGCAGAGCCAACGCGCGCGCCCGCGGTGGGGATCCGGTGCGCGCGGTCTGCGAGGCGAGCGGGCGTGCGACGAACCCGGTGCTGTCGCTTGCGCGCGCAACCGCGGACCAGGCGGCGCTTGACCAGGCCGGCAGGCGTGCGAACTTGGAGGGGGCGGTGCGGGTGCACGGAGTGCCCGCCGGTAGCGTGGTGGTGGTCGACGACGTGGTCACGACGGGGGCGACGCTTGAGGCGAGCGTGGCGGTGCTGCTCGCGCGCGGGGTGGACGTGGCGGGGTGCGTCACACTCGCGGAGGCGTGAGAGGCAGGAAACTGGCAGGAACTTCTTCACCTAAACCGACACATTGGTTATGACCAGTTGTATAGTTGGGGTAGACCGAGTTCCTACTACTCTAGGGAGGAAGCAGATGACTTCTGCAGAGCACAACGACAGCCTGAGCCCCAACGCACAGGTGACCATCACCGGCCGAAATGTCGAGGTCCCAGAGCACTTCCAAGAGCGTGTCAACGCCAAGCTTGCAAAGATTGAAAAGCTTGACCCCTCGCTCACCTTCTTCAACGTGGAGCTGCAGCACGAGCCCAACCCGCGTCGTGAAGCGCAGGCACAGCGCGTGCAGATCACCGCTACCGGCAAGGGGCACCTCGCCCGCGCCGAGGCGAAGGAGGACAGCTTCTACGCCGCACTCGAGTCTGCACTGGGCAAGATGGAGCGCTCGCTGCGCAAGGTGAAGGTGCGTCGCCAGGTGGCGCGCTCCGGGCACCGCGCGCCGAAGTCCACCGGCAAGATTGCAGCTGAGCTGGCGCAGGAGGCGGAGGCAGCTCGCGCGAAGGCAAGCGAGAACACCGACGCTGATCCGTACGCGGGCACTGTCGAAGATGTCGTCCCGGGTCAGATCGTGCGCCGCAAGGAGCACACCGCCACCCCGATGAGCGTCGACGATGCGCTCTCCGAGATGGAGCTCGTTGGCCACGACTTCTACCTCTTCGTGGACGAGGAGACCAACCGTCCGTCCGTGGTGTACCGCCGCCACGCCTACGACTACGGCTTGATCGCCCTGAGTGCTGACGCTGCGGGCGCGAAGGAAGCAGAGAAGTAGCCTCGCACCAGGAATAACGCCCTCACGGTTGTGCGCCCCGCGCGCCGTGGCGGGCGTTTGGCGTATTCACACCAAGTTGTGCGTGCTTGGGCAGGGCAGCGGTTGTCACGTCACGCTACCTTGTGCGTACAATTGCGGGTTGGTACACCTTAAGAAACGTCACGCTTTTCGTGCTCGTACTTTTGCACTCACTTGCACAGACTTGCACTAACTACCGAAGGATTCACAGAACGTGTTTGGACTTTCCAAGTTGCTCCGCGCCGGTGAAGGGCGCACCGTCAAGCGTTTGGCAAAGATTGCTGACCAGGTCATCGCGCTGGAAGGTGAGTACGAGAAGCTCACTGATGAGGAGCTCAAGGCAAAGACCGACGAGTTTAAGCAGCGGATCGCCGACGGGGAGTCGCTGGATGACATATTGCTCGACGCGTTTGCGACCGCGCGTGAGGCGTCCTGGCGCGTGCTGGGGCAGAAGCATTACAAGGTGCAGATCATGGGTGGCGCGGCGCTGCACTTCGGTAGCGTCGCCGAGATGAAGACCGGTGAGGGCAAGACCCTGACCTCGGTGCTGCCGGCATACCTCAACGGGCTGTCGGGCAAGGGCGTGCACATCGTGACGGTGAACGACTACCTGGCCAAGCGTGACGCCGAGATGATGGGGCGCGTGCACCACTTCTTGGGCCTCGACGTTGGCGTGATCCTCTCCGAGATGCGCCCCGATGAGCGCAAGAAGTCCTACGCGGCGGCGATTACGTACGGTACGAACAACGAGCTCGGATTTGACTACCTGCGCGATAACATGACGCGCTCGGTCAGCGAGATGGTGCAGCGCGGCCACAACTTCGCCATCGTGGATGAGGTCGACTCGATCCTCATCGACGAGGCTCGTACCCCGCTGATCATCTCCGGCCCGGTCGACGGCTCGAGCCAGCTTTACACCGTGTTCTCCCAGCTCGCCCCGCGCATGCGCGAGGGCAAGCACTACGAGGTGGATCGCCGCAAGCGCACCATCGGCGTCACCGAGGAGGGCGTGGAGTTCGTCGAGGACCAGCTGGGCATTGGCAACCTGTATGCGCCGGAGCACTCGCAGCTGGTCAGCTACCTCAACAACGCCATTAAGGCGAAGGAGCTCTTCGAGCGCGACAAGGACTACATTGTGCGCCAGGGCGAGGTGCTCATCGTGGACGGGTTCACGGGCCGAGTGCTCGCGGGCCGCCGCTACAACGAGGGTATGCACCAGGCGATCGAGGCGAAAGAAAACGTCGAGATCAAGAACGAGAACCAGACGCTGGCGACCATTACGCTGCAGAACTACTTCCGTCTCTACGACAAGCTGGCCGGTATGACCGGTACGGCGGAGACTGAGGCGGCCGAGCTGCACCAGATCTACAAGATGGACGTGGTGCAGATTCCGCCGAACCGTCCGAACCAGCGCCAGGACCGCGACGACCTGATCTACAAGACGCAGGAGGCCAAGTTCGCGGCCGTGGCCGAGGACATCGCGGAGCACTCCGAAAAGGGCCAGCCGGTGCTGGTGGGTACCACCTCCGTGGAGCGTTCCGAGTACCTTTCCCAGCTGCTGACCCGCAAGGGCGTCAAGCACAACGTGCTCAACGCGAAGCACCACGAGGAGGAGGGCCGCATCATCGCCGAGGCGGGCCTGCCGGGGCGTGTGACCGTGTCCACCAACATGGCTGGTCGCGGTACCGATATCGTGCTGGGCGGTAACCCGGAAATCTTGCTGGACGCGAAGCTGCAGGAGCAGGGTCTCGACCCCTTCGAGGACGAGGAGCGCTACCAGGAGGCGTGGAACGCGCAGCTGCCGGCCGCGAAGGAGCGCTCGAAGCAGCTCGGCGACGAGGTGCGCGAGGCCGGTGGCCTGTACGTCATCGGCACCGAGCGCCACGAGTCGCGTCGTATTGATAACCAGCTGCGCGGCCGTTCGGGCCGCCAGGGTGACCCGGGCGAGACTCGGTTCTACCTGTCGATGCGCGACGAGCTGATGGTGCGCTTCATGGGCCAGTCCATGGAGAACATGATGAACCGCCTCAACGTGCCGGACGATGTCCCGATCGAGGCGAAGATGGTCTCGAATGCGGTGAAGGGCGCGCAGGCGCGTGTGGAGAACCAGAACTTTGAGATGCGCAAGAACGTGCTCAAGTACGACGAGGTGCTCAACGAGCAGCGCAAGGTGGTCTACGGCGAGCGCCAGGAGATCCTCGCGTCGAAGGACATCAAGGACCAGGTCCGCCGCATGATCGACGACACGGTCAGCGCGTATGTCGACGGCGCGACCCGCGAGGGCTACGTCGAGGACTGGGACCTGCGCGAGCTGTGGCACGCACTCGAGTCCCTCTATGGCCCGACGGTGACCGCCGAGGAGCTCATCGAGGGCACGACCTACGGTAGCCCGGGCGAGATCAGCGCTTCCGAGCTGCGCCAGGCGCTTGTCGACGATGCGCAGGCCCAGTACGACGCACTCGAGGAAAAGGTTGCCGAGATCGGCGGCGAGGAGCAGATGCGCAACCTGGAGCGCGCAGTGATCCTGCCGGTGATCGACACCAAGTGGCGCGAGCACCTCTACGAGATGGACTACCTCAAGGAGGGCATCGGCCTGCGCGCGATGGCGCAGCGTGACCCGCTGGTGGAGTACCAGAAGGAGGGCGGCGACATGTTCGCGGCGATGAACGAAGCGATCCAAGAGGAGACGGTGCGCCAGCTGTTCTTGATGCGCAAGCAGTTCGAAGGCCAGGACGAGGAAGCGGCGCAGGCGTAGCGCCCGTAGACTCGATGCGGACGAGAAAGTTTGACCAGGCGGAGAAAGGCGAGCACGCATGCAGGGATTGATTTTTGATTACGCCGGGGTACTGGACCAGGACAAGGAGGAAGAGCACCGCTGGCGCGAGCTGATCAAAGCGGTTAAGGACCAGGGCATCAAGGTTGGCATCCTCTCCAACGAGGAGGCGGACAGCCCGATGGCGGAGGCGATCCGCGAGTGGGAGTTCCGCGGCGACGTCGACGCGGTGGTGCTCTCCGGCGAGATCGGCATCGGCAAGCCGGACCGCGCCGCCTTCCAAGCCGCGGCGGACGCGATTGACGTGATCATCAACGACTGCGTGATGATCGACGACGATATCGTCAACGTCCGCGCGGCCGTCGAGTTCGGCATGATCGGCATCCTGCACACTGCCTTTGAGCGCACCTCTGTGGAGATTCAGTCCCTGTTTGACGTCGAGGGCGAGTTCTAATGCGCGTGTACATCCCCGCCACCTTTGGCATGCTCGAAAGCTTGAATGACACGGGGGTGCTGCACGCCAGGAACGGCTGGGGCTTCGCCGCCACCGATGAGCTGACCGAGTTTTTCACTTCGGGCGACCAGGAAGAGATTGAGGCCATCGCCTTCGACGACGCCGCCTTGGCGTCGATCCGTTTGCTGGCCATCGGCGACGAGGAGCGCTTCCCGCACCGCCGCGTGGTGGTCTCCGCCGACGTGGAGGCGCACGGCGAGCCCGACATGGGCGAGTCCGTGGTGAAACTCGCCGGGCCGGTCGAGCTCAAGGATGTTGCCGCGGTGCACGTGGATGTGCGCGAGGCCGAGGAGGCTACCGCCAAGGCCATCGAGTGCATCGACGCGGCCGACCTGGGAGACGAGGACGCGGAGCTGACCGTGGGGGACGCGCAGGACCTTTACATGGCCTTCTTCGACCCCAGCGAGCTACCTTTTCTCATCGAGCTGCTTTAGCTCCCACTCGTTATTCGAGTGCAGCGCTACCAAAAGGTGGCGCACCGCCGCCGCGCGTCTGCCCACAGGCGAGTCGGCGGCAAAGTTGTCGAATGCGCACTCCGGATCCGCCGGCGGGCCCAGGTGCGTGCAGCCGCGCGGGCAGTCCGCGGCCGCGTCGGCCAGGTCCGGGAAGACGTCGATGATCTGCTCGGGCTGCACGTGCGCGAGACCGAAGGAGCGGATGCCTGGGGTGTCGATGATCCAGCCGCCGTCTGGGCCGTCGAGCTCGAAGGCGACGGATTGGGTGGAGGTGTGGCGGCCCTTGCCCACGCCGGAGACCTCGCCGGTGGCGCGCTGCGCCTCCGGCACGATGCGGTTGACCAGGGTGGATTTGCCCACGCCGGAGTGGCCGATGAGGGCGGTGAGGTGGCCGTCGATAAGCGAGCGCAGCGTGGCCAAGTCATCGTCGGTGCCGGTGCGCAGCACGGTGACGTCCATGTCGGCGATTTCGCGCTCGAACTCTGCCGGGTCCTCCAGGTCGGACTTGGTCATGCAGACCACCGGTCGCACCCCGCCGACGAAGGCGGCGATCAGGGCGCGCTCGACAAAGCCGGTGCGCGGCGGGGGATCGGCGGCCGCGACGACGATGAGTAGGAGTTCGGCGTTTGCCACGATGATGCGCTCGTACGGATCCGTGTCGTCGGCGGTGCGGCGCAACACCGAGGTGCGATCGGCGCGCTTGACGATGCGCGCCATCGTATCCTTCGCCCCCGAGGTGTCACCGACGACGCCGACGCGGTCGCCGATCTCGATGCTGGTGCGCTTGAGCTGGCGTGCGCGTACGCAGTTGACCAGCGTGCCGCTCTCAAGCACGACGCCCCAGCGCCCGCGGTCTTTGGTGACCACCATGCCGAAGCGCGCGTCCTTGTGGCGTGGTCGATCCTTCGAGCGCGGGCGCGAGCCTTTGCCGGGGCGCACGCGGACGTCGGACTCGTCGTAATCGTTGAAGTTGGAAACGCGGCGGGCCATTAGCGCTCCACCATCGTTGCCCACATCGTGGCAAAGCCCGGCAGCGTTTTCGAGGTGGTGTCGATATTTTCCACCTCGACGCCGTCGACCACGAGCCCGAGAATCGCGCCCGCGGTGGCCATGCGGTGATCCGCGTACGAGTGCCAGGTGCCGCCGCGCAGGGGTGCGGGGGTGATGCGCAGCCCGTCTGGTAGTTCCTCGCAGTTGCCGCCGAGCCCGTTGAGCTCAGCGGTCAGCGCCGCGAGACGGTCGGTCTCGTGCCCGCGCAGGTGCGCAATGCCGGTGAGCTCAGAGGGCGTGGATGCGCAGGCCGCAAGCGCGGCGACGGTGGGGGTGAGCTCGCCAATGTCGCTCATGTCGATGCGGATGCCCTTAAGCCCGCCGGTCTGCGGCCCGCGCACTTCGAGGGTGTGATCGGCACCGGTGGCCACCAGTTCCACCTCGCAGCCCATGCGCTCCAAGATGTCGCGGATGACGTCGCCCGGCTGCGTGGTGGCAATCGGCCAGTGCGGTACCGAGACGCGGCCCCCGGTCACCGCCGCGGCGGCGAGGAAGGGCGTGGCGTTGGAGAGGTCCGGCTCGATGACCCAACGGTTGGGCGCAATTGTTTGCGGCTCGACCTTCCAGGTCTGGCCCTCGGCCTGCACGCGTACGCCGGCCTGCGCGAGCATGTCCACCGTCATCTCAATGTGCGGCATGGACGGCAGCGTGCCGCCGGAGTGCGTGATGTGCACACCGCGTTCGAAGCGCGGCGCGGCCAACAGCAGCCCCGAGACGAACTGGGAGGACCCGGAGGCGTCGATCGTCACCGCACCGCCAGGTGCGGAACCGGTGCCGTGCACGGTGAAGGGCAGTGAGTCGCCCGCGACTGACACGCCGAGGTCGCGCAGGGCGTCGAGGATGGTGCCCATTGGGCGGGCGTGGGCTTGCACGTCGCCGTCGAAAAGCACGGGGCCGTGGCAGAAGGCGGCTACGGGCGGCACGAAGCGCATGACGGTGCCGGCGAGCCCGCAGTCCACCTCCGCCGACTGCAGCGCACCCGGGGTCACGCGGATTTCCTGGCCGCGGTGCTCGAAGCGGGTGCCCATGGCGGCGAGCGCGGCTTCCATCAGCTCGGTGTCGCGTGAGCGCAGCGCCCCGACGATGACGGATTCGCCTTCGGCGAGCGCGGCGAGGATGAGCGCGCGGTTAGTCATCGATTTTGACCCCGGCACGGCTTGCGTGTGCGAGACGGGGGCGGGGGCGTACGGCGCTGGCCACAGTTGAGTCATGCGTCCATCATAATGGAGGCATGTGTGGACGTTTCGTGCTTTTCACCACCGGCGAGGCACTCGTGGACGCGGTGTCAGCGCTGCCCGGGGCCGGCACCGTCGAAGCCCCCGATGGCACCCCGCCGCCGCGCTACAATATCGCCCCCACCCAGCAGGTGCCGCTCGTGCGCTTCGATGCGGCCGGCGCGCGTATCGACGCCGCACGCTGGGGCCTGCTCCCGTCGTGGAAGCGGGACGACTCCGGCCCGCCGCTGTTTAACGCGCGCGCCGAAACCGTTGCGCAAAAGCCATCCTTCCGCTCCGCCTTCGCGCACAGGCGCGGGCTCATGCTTCTCGACGGCTACTACGAATGGCTCCCCACCGCGGCCGGCAAGAAGCAACCGTATTTTGTCGCCCCCGAATCGGGCATGCTGTACGCTGCCGCCCTGTGGGATACCGGGGCGGAGCGCCTTTCCACCACGATGGTGACCACCGACGCCGCCGAGCACATGGCGTGGCTACACCACCGCCTGCCCCTGTTCCTCGGCGCAGACGAGGTGGCCCAGTGGGTCGAGGGGACCCCGGATGAGGCCGCGGAGCTTTTGGCGCCCTCCCGGGTCGCGGAGACGCTGCGCTGGCGTGAGGCGGACCCGGCGGTGGGCAACACACGCAACGAGTACGCCGAGCTCGTAGGCGAGGGCCCGTTGGGCGAGCAGCGGCCCTAGACTCCTAGTTGGCGGAGATGTCGGCGAGCTTCGCGTGCGCAAGCGCGGCGAGGTCCTGCGGGGAAAGCGAAAGCGACAGCCCGCGCTGCCCGGCGGAGACGATGACGGTGGGGAAGTCGGTGACGGAGGCGTCGATAAGCACTGGCAGTTTCTGCAGCGTGCCGAGCGGCGAGATGCCGCCGACGATGTAGCCGGTGGCGTGCTCTGCTTTCTTTGGCTCCGCGAGCTGCGCCTTCTTCCAACCCAGCGCCTTGGCGGCCGCCTTGAGCGAGAGGTGGCCAGCTACCGGCACGCAGCACAGCGCCATGTCACGCGTGTTGGTGGTGCTGCACACCACCAACGTCTTGAGCGTTGCGGCCGGATCGACGCCCAGCTGGGCGACGGAGTGCTCCCCGAAGTGATCCTGGCTCGCGGTGTATTCCAGCACGGTGTGCTTCACGCTTGTGACTGCGGCGATGGCGCGGGTGCGCGCGGACATGCGGGAGGCTCCTTTTTCGCTCGGTGTACGAGCCGATCCTACGCGTGCCGTGGTGGCCTACAATGGCTGGCATGCCCGAGCAAGATCTCAAAAACCGCTTCACCGACGAGGCCATGCCGCTGCTGGACCAGCTCTACGGGGGCGCGCTGCGGATGACGCGCAACCCGCAGGACGCGGAGGATCTCGTGCAGGAGACCTACCTGAAGGCGTACAAGGCCTTTGACCGGTTCACCCCGGGCACGAACCTGAAGGCGTGGTTGTACCGGATCATGACGAATACGTACATCAACACCTACCGCAAAAAGCAGCGGCGCCCCCTGGTTACTTCGGCCGATGAGGTGACGGATAACCAGCTCTACACCTCTAGTTCGCACGACTCAACCGGGCTCGAGTCAGCAGAGGTGGAGGCGCTGAAGCTTATGCCGAATTCACGTATCTCGGAGGCCCTCAACGAGCTGAACGAGGACTACCGCATGGTGGTGTACTACGCGGACGTCGAGGGGCTGGCGTATAAGGAAATCGCCGAGGTGATGGACATCCCCCTCGGCACGGTGATGAGTCGGTTGCATCGTGGAAGAAAACAGCTGCGCGAGATGTTGAAAGACGTAGCACACGATCAGGGCATTGGGCTTGAGCGCGCGAATGGCGCGCAGGGCTCTAGTGATGGCTCTACTGATGGCTCAGAACACGCGGAGGAGAAGTGATGGACACGCCAGAGAACCACTGCGAAGCGGCTGACTGCACCGAAGTGCACGCATTGCTGTGTGAGCTGTTTGACCCTTCGACGACGCCGGAGCGTGTGGCAGAGATCCGCGTGCGCGTGAAGGAGTGCCCGCATTGCTTCGGGCAGCTGCAGTCGGAGGAAGCGGTACGCAAGATTGTCCGTTCGTGTTGCGGGCAGGCGCATGCGCCGGAGCCTTTGCGCGAGCGCATCATTGCGTCGCTGACTTCGGTGACGTACACCGAAATCCGGTATCGTTAGTCCAGCTTTTGCCCCGCGGCTGCGCAGGCCGCGGGACTTTTTGTGTCTGGAGTGGGGCGATAGTGGGCTGCGTGTCACAGTAGGGGTGAAACAACACTATAAACGGGGGTAATTTTCGGGGGTGATAACTGGTGAACAATCCCGTATTGGTTATCTCTTTGTGTGGGTGGGGTGCCTATGTCTAAAAGTTCTTACATAGAGGTTCTTAGGAAATCGTGCATTATTCTCGCGTTTTCGGGAAAACCCCAGGATGTTTGTTGGGAGGTAAACAACAAGCGGTAACCTATTTCTTAGGGTGCATAATATACATAAGCATATATCGTTCAACACTTCGGTTTTCGTAGACATATATTACCGGATGTCTCTTAGATATCATCCTTCCGTTGGGCCTCTCTTAGGGTTAAAGCGCAGTCAGTGGGGCTGAATGTGTTGAACAATCACCAATTAACACCGTAAAACTCGTTAAAAAGATCACGTTTGTTGTTGTCACTTCACAATGCATACTCGTTCTGCATAAACTAGAGCCAGAACAAAGGAAAAACCTCCCGGTGTTCCCGACGGAGGCAGTACGAGAAGAGGAATACGAAAAATGAACGCCATCGCCCGCAAAGCACTTGCCGCAATGTGTGCGCTTTCTGTATTCGTTCCCGCCCTGCAGGCACCTGCTGAGGCTGCCGTTGTCGAAGAGGCATCCGTGGTCAAGGTCACCGCGGACGAGGTTGGCCCCTTCTTCCACGACGTGGAGCTGGATAAGGGGCGTATCTCCTCGCTGAAGTTCACCGACCCGGCGTCGGTTGGCGGAACCCAGGATTCCTCCTTTTATATTGACTTCCGCTTCGGCGGCCAGCGCGTGGTGGCCGATAGCGCGAATACCGCTGTGGCAACCCGCACTGAGGGCGACGCGCAGGTTGTGACGATGAAGCACCGCGACGCGTTCCTCGGCGTTGCGTGGACGCGCGAGTTTCGGATTGATGGCAACACGGTGACCGTCCGCGTTGAGGTTGAAAACATCGGCGCTGAGGATTCGTACTTCCAGCTGGACATGACCAACCAGATCAACACGGCCCGTCAGATGCTGGGCAGCTACGACGATGGTGTGTTTACGGTTGGCCCGGAGTTCGGCGGCTACGACGCGAAGGTGACCTTCGACGGTGCCTACAGCTCTGGCGTGGCAAACGGCTTCAACGAGACGACCGATCCCGGTCAGGTTGGCTACGTCGACGAGGCGGGCGCAATGTTCCAGCGCGGCCGCTGGATTGAAGAGATCGCCGCCGGCGCAACCGCTACCGCCGAGGCCACCATCACGATGGACACCCAGGAAAGCGCGGTCGATACCGACGGCGACGGCCTGCCGGACGTCTGGGAAGAGCAGGGGCTCACGCTTGCCGACGGCACGCCGATGCCGCTGAACGATTGGGGTGCTGATCCGAACCGCCCCGATGTCTTCCTGCAGCTGAACTGGATGCCTTCCGAGTTTGAGTCGCTCGGCTGTGTGGATAACCCCCAGCAGCGCGCATGCGCGAAGGCGAACACCAAGAGCTACCGCCCGAACACTGATATCCTGCAGCAGCTGGTGGACAAGTTCGACGCGCACGGCGTCAACCTGCACATCGATGCTGGCGAGACCTACAGCAACATCCCGAACTACGCAGATCGCCACGGTGGCGAATACGGTGAGTTCGCCCCCTACTACTTCCAGGGTGTGATGCCTGGCCTGAAGCTGATGGACAACATCGACGAGCTCCTCGGCGACCGTTCCGCCATCTTCCGCAGCGGCATGATCGGCGATGCGATGGGCCCGGGCAACTACTCGGTCGGCCTGTCCCTGGTCGGCGATAACGCCTTCTACATTGCAAACCACGACCGCATGACCACCGACGAGCAGCTTCGCAACACGATCATGCACGAGCTGGGCCACACCCTCGGGCTGGACCACAACGGCTCCACGAAGTTTGCCAACGAGGTGCCGAAGTCGGACTACCTGCCGAACTACTACTCGGTGATGAACTACCTGTACCAGTTCAGCCACTTTGACTACTCGGATGAGGAAGCGGTCTCCGGTGGCGAACTGCCGAAGGAATGCAACCGTGTTGGTGTGGACTGCTACACCGGCGACTACCGAGTGCCTGCTGACTGGGACAACCTGGTGATCAACACCGGTCACATTGGCCAGCCGGTCGGCACCGCAGGTGTCGGTGGCGCGGAGGGCGCAGACGGTAAGGCACTGCAGGCCGCAGAGGCTCGCGCCGCGCAGTTCGCTGCCGCGGACGCACTCAACGGCACCGCCGAGGTCGAGCTGGACGCGAAGGGCCTGAAGGCAGGCAAGGCCGGCGAACTCGTCCTGCGCGTGAAGAACCCGGGCGTGGACCTGGACCGCTTTGACATTCGAGTCATCACCCCGAACGATGAGTTCAGCGACACCGTTGTCCTCGCCGGCGCGCTCGACAGCGAAGGCACGAACGAGGTGACCGTGAAGGTGCCGGTGACCCCGGGCAACGCGGCGGTCATGCCGGTCGACGTGAAAGTGACCAACAGCAAGGGTGCGGCCGCATTCGAGGATCGCTTCGCAGTCGAGGTAGAGCCCCAGGCGAAGGCCACGAAGTCTGACGCGTTGGCAGGCGCTGCCCAGACTGCCGCGCCGGCCCCGCAGACCGCTAGCCAGCAGGCAGCCAAGGAAACCTCGGCGAAGATGACCACGGTCGCGCCCGTCGAGAAGCAAGAGCCGGCGGCGGCAGAGCACCAAGGCGCTGTTACCAATGCTGAGGGCCCGAACATCGCGGCGATTGTCATCCCGATCGTTGCCCTCCTGGCAATCATCGGCGGCATCGCGGGTGTCGTTGGCTCGGGGATGCTGGGCTAGAGATGCTGGGCTAGAGACCCTTCGAGAAACGGTAACCCGCACGGTTTACTTCGAACCGGGCGGGTTGCTTTTCGGTGTGTGGGTGTCCTCAACGTGTCCTAAACGGAGCTAGCTCCTTTTGGGTCGGGCGCGCTGAGGGCCACAGGGCGATGAAGTCTCTTTCTCTGTGCGTGCGTTCTCTCTGACGAACAGTCTGTTTCCTCTGGGGAAGTTTGGGGTCATGGAGATCCAAAGTCCGACGGATTAATGGGGTGTTGTGAGCGGGGGAGCTTTTCTACCACAAGGCGGTAGGAGTCCGTCACGAGCTCGTGAACAAGCTCTGTGGTGAGGTGGGGATCGGGGTGTACGGATACCCAGTGTCGCTTATTCATGTGGTAGCCGGGCGTGATGAAGGCGTGCTCGCTGCGCAGCGCTTCAGCGTCCAGGGGCTCGGCTTTGAGGATGGCCTGCTGGCTGCCAGTAACTGCGGTGAGAAGGAGGAAGACCTTGCCGCGTACTTTAAAAACGTCCCAATCAGGGCCGAAAGGGTGCGTCAACGTAGCGCCGGGGAGTTCGAAGGCGCGGGCGGTAGCACAGGTGTGGAGATCCAGTGGAGAGGAATCCATGCGAACCAGGCTAGATGAAATTCGCGTGGGGGCCCTCGCCCGTATGCATAAAAGCAACCGCCCCCTGCCCGGAAAACTTTGCTTCCGGGGGCAGGGGGCGGTTGTGCTGTGCTTAAGAGTTAGGACGCTTGCCGCGGTTTGCGCTCTTCTTGCGACGGTCCTTGCGCTTACGACCACGCTTGCTCATGGGGGCCTCCTTCGAATTGGGCGATTAAAAGTACAGGTATTCCACTTTATCGCTCACACACGCCTACAGGGAAATTCTGTGCGCGTACGGTGGTGAGGTTTAGGCCGACAGGCGTGCGCGGTTGCGGGCCAGCGCCTTGTTGCGACGCTTGATGGCGCGACGCTCTTCCTCGGACAGGCCGCCCCACACGCCGGCATCCTGGCCGGTTTCCAGTGCCCACTTCAGGCACTGGGAGGTGACGGGGCAGCGGTTGCAGACCAGCTTGGCCTGGGCGATCTGGGACAGTGCGGGGCCGGAGTTGCCGACCGGGAAGAAGAGCTCCGGGTCCTCGTCGCGGCAAATTGCTTCGTGGCGCCAATCCATGGTGAAATACTCCTTACACATAAGCGTTGAACAGTTGTTGCGCACACCACTTCATCGCCCCGGGGTGCGAGGCGAGTTGCAAACGAAGTTTGATTCCAGGATCCGGGCGGTGTGCTCTTGCGAGTTCCGTCTGCCGGTTTCCCTGGCGTTAACCCTGTGGTGTCTTAGGGTTAAGGGCTGTGTTACCAGCCCGTTGTTTTTGCTACCTGAGAATCATGGCATGAAAAAGCAATGTCCGCTAGGGGTAAACCGCAAATTGTGATAGGAATCATACGAATATTTGTTGCGCGGGTAGTTCATATTGGGATTGCCCATGATTTTTCGTACTGAGCACTATGGTGTTGAACTGCGGAAACAGCGAATTTTGTGCACGCATACGTACTGGAGAAGGTCAAATCGTCCACCTGTGACTTTCCTCGGACGAGCTGGGGGAGATTGGCAGGAGCCGCCGCTGCTGCATTCGCCAAAGTGACGGATAGACTAACGCAGTGTGACCAACAAAGACTCAAACAACCAGTCCACCAACTCCTCGCGGCGAAAGCGGTCGCGCGCCCCGCACTCGCCGATGGATCTCGACACCGCGCAGCGCATCAGCGCCACGGTGCCGCCGCTGATGCGCTTCGGCGCCATCGTGGTGCTCGTGCAGTGTCTTGCAATGTTTGGCTACGCAGCCAGCCTCATTTACACCCAGCTGGTGGGAGTCGACCACAGCACCCTTGAATCCGAGTCGGCCGCAGCCAACTTTGTCTCGCTCGGTACCGCAATCTTTGTGCTGCTCATTTTCGGCTTCGTTGCCTTCGTCGCGGTGTCCACGCTGCGCGGTACACCCCGCAGCACAGGCGCGATCGTGCTGATCGAGGCGATTTTGACCGGCGTGGCCTTCTATATGTTCTCCGGTGGCGCAATCCTGCTGGGAATTGCCACGCTGCTGTCTACCGCACTCGTGCTGTATACGGTGTTTCACCCGGAGTCAGCCCGTTACAACGAAGCGCGCTACGAAATTCGCAAGTCCGAGCGCTAGGGGGTTACTCCTCGATTGCGAGGACGACGACTTCCTCGCCGCGCTTTTCCACCACGGTCGGGCCCGCTGAGTTAATGGAGATCGGGCCCGAGTAGTCGCCGCGGTCGACGGGGATAATGGTCTCGACCGAGTTCTTGTCCCAATTGACCACCGCAACGCCCGTCGACGAAGCATAGAGAAGGCGGTCGCCGGCGGAGAAACCGGTGCCCAGCGCCCCCTGGAATACACCGGTCACGCCCAGTTCAGCAGGGTCCATGAGCACCAGGTAGTCGTTTTGGAAGTAGCTCATGTGGTGGGGGAGATCCTGGGTGGGGAGGATCCGCGTGCCGTCGGCAAGCGAGCTTGGCTCGCCCAAGTCCGGGATCTGTGCGGAGGTGAGCTCTTTGCCGTCCATCTGGTAGGAGCGGACCTCCGACGAGGCCGGGTCGTAGATCGCCGCGGCGTCCTGGGAAATGCCCACGAGGTACGCGCCATCCTGCAGCTGCACCGAAGCGTGCATCTCCGGCTCGCGGGAATCTTCGGGCGTTGTCTTTTGGAAGCGCAGGAAGGTCTCGCCGTTGCACTCCTCAGTTACGGCCAGCAGCTCCGTGCGGGTCAACGCCGAGGTAATGGGGCACTCGTTGGGCTGCATGTTCGGCTCCTGCGGGGCCTCAATCGTGCCGTATTCCACGGTGCGCACCATGTCCGAGCGCCACAGCTCCACCTTGTTCCGGTCAACTTGGCCCACGTGATCGTTTGAGGCCACAGTGCTGATCTGCTCCGGGCCGGGGGCGGAACGCGTCGAGGCGTACTCGCCGGTGAACGCGTTGATGGCAACGACATCGCCGCAGCCGGCGTTGCCGCGGTAATTCGCGACTACCTTGCCCCACGCGCCGCTGAGGCCACACAGCTCCTCTTTGCGGTGGTAGGTCCACGCCGTGTCGCCCTCTGGGGTGGTCGCGGTGATCGTGCCCTCGTTGTAAGTGATGAGCATCCCATCGACGACGAGCGGTGCCGTACCGGGGGAGGTGTCTGGCAGGCGGAAGGACTCGTTAAGTCCTTTCGGCACGACGGCCAGTTGGCCGTAGTTTTCGTGCTCCTCGGAGGCGGAGACCAGCTCGGAGGAGCGGATCGGAGCAGTGAAATACGCGGTCCCGACGAGCCCTAAAGAAAGCGCGGCAATCACCGCGGTGGCAATCAGGTCGCCTTTGGTGCGTCGCAGCGGAGCTTTCAACGACGTTTCCTTCCCTGCTTTGGTCTCTTGGCCGTGCGCTGCTTCGCCGGCCGGCTCCCGAGCACTTTACGCGGCCGCCCGACGGTGGCGGAAGCCGACTCCGGGATATCTAGCGCATCGAAGAGCTCCGGCGAGGTAGAGAACCAGGTCGGGGGTGTCGGCTGCGCGAGCTCAAGCTCATCGTTGATTTGCTCCCACTTGTACACCTCGTCAAAACCGACCAGGGTCACCGCTGTGCCGGAGTGCCCCGCGCGGCCCGTGCGCCCGATGCGGTGGACGTAGGTCATCGGGTCGTCCGGTGTCTGGTAGTTGATCACATGGGTGACCTCATCGACGTCGATGCCGCGGGCTGCCACGTCTGTGGCCACGAGGATGTCTACCTCTCCAGAGCGGAACGCGTCCAGCGACTTCTGACGGGCCTCTTGGCGCAAGTCTCCGTGCACAGTGCCGACGAGGAACCCACGGCGCGCCAGGTCTTCCGCCACCGAGGCCGCGGTGCGCTTGGTGCGCGCGAAGATGATGGTGCGCTCCCGCCCGCGTGCCTGCAAAATGCGGGCTAACACTTCGGGTTTGTCCATGCGGTGCGATTGGAAGACCACCTGGTTCGTGGTGACGTGAGTGGCCGAAGCATCTGCAGACTCCGCACGCATGTGCACTGGCGTGCGCATCATGGAGCGCGCCAGCGTGAGGATGGGCGCTGGCATCGTCGCGGAAAAGAGCATGGTCTGCAGCGAGTCTGGCAGCGCCGACCACAGCTTCTGAATGTCGGGCAAAAAGCCCATATCCAGCATCTCGTCGGCCTCATCGAGCACGAGGATCGCCACATGCCCCAAATCGAGGTCGCCCCGGTCGTGGAGGTCGATCAGTCGGCCCGGGGTGCCAATCACTACGTCCACGCCACGCTCAAGCTCGCTAAGCTGCTCATCGTAGGGGGTGCCGCCGTAGATGGTGGCGCAGCGTACCGGCGTGTATTTCGCTGTTCGGTGGAGATCCTCGCCGACCTGCACGGCCAGCTCTCGGGTGGGGACGACGACGAGGGCGCGTGGCGTGCCGTCGAGTTCCGCGATCCGGGCATCGTCGAAGACCCGGTCGAGCAGGGGAACGCCGAAGGCATAGGTTTTGCCCATCCCCGTGCGGGCCTGGCCGATGAGATCCCGGCCTTCCAACGCCAGCGGTACCGCGAGCTCTTGGATGGAAAACGTGTTGGTGATGGACTGCTCGGCGAGCGCGTCGAGCAGTTCGGCGGCCACGCCCAGTGCCGCGAAGGTGGGCGCGTCGTGGTGTTCACTCTCAGCTGATCTACGCACACGCTCATCTTAGCCCGGGGCCGTTACAATGGGGCCACTGCTCGGTCATGAGCGTTAATGCATATACAACGAAGTCACTTCAAGTTTTAAAGGAACGTGAGCGTAACTCATGGACATCAAGATTGGTTTGGCCGATACCCCGCGCGAGCTCGTCATTAAGCTGCCGGAGGGCCAGAACGATTTCATCTCCACCATTGAGCAGGCGATCGATGCCGGCCAGGCCACGGTCAAGGTCGTCGATGAGAAGGAGCGGACCT
This sequence comes from Corynebacterium sp. p3-SID1056, assembly GCF_025152525.1. Lineage (GTDB taxonomy): Bacteria > Actinomycetota > Actinomycetes > Mycobacteriales > Mycobacteriaceae > Corynebacterium. The sequence continues at coordinate 66,342 of NZ_JALXXL010000003.1, read as the reverse complement.
ACCTCATCCGCACCGATCGAGTCGCGTACGTGGAGCAGGGCTCGACCACCGCACGCAGTGTCGGCTTCATGCGATAGATTGTGAGGTTATGACGAGTAGGCACAGGCGTGCCGCAGCATCTGCGCCCGCGGACCCGGCAGGGGACTGGGGCGCAGATGATGCGGAGGATTTCTTCGGAGACTGGGAGGGCGACGACGACGGCGAGGGTCGTCTCGTGCGCTTTGCCCGTGAATACGGGTGGCGCGCGTACGCCCTGCCTGTGCTTGCCGTGTTGACCGTGTTTGTGCTCGTCAATATGTTCCAAAACCCCGGCTCTTCCGTAGTGGAAGCGGCCGGCGAGGCTGACGCGCACACCGCAACGGCCCCGGGCGGCGGAGACAGTGGCGATGAGGCGGGCCGAGCGCCCGCGGTGTTGCCGGAGGGCGAACACGGGGAGGACGAGCTTCCGCCCGGCGGTCCGTTTACCCAGGCAGGTGACGGCACGTACCGCACTGTTGGCGAACCTGGCTTGAACGTGGGGGAGGGCAAAGAGCTGAAGTTGCGCTACGTCGTGGAGATTGAAAACGGCGTGGACACCACCTCCTATGGCGGTGACGGTGCGTTCGCCAAGATGATCGACGCCACGCTGGCCGATCCTCGCAGCTGGACGAACGACCCGCGCTTCGGCTTCGAGCATGTCACGCTGGACCAAGAGCCGGATGTGAAGATCCGGTTGACGTCGCAGGCGACGACGAAGGAGCTGTGCGGGGTAAACCTGGATATGGAGACCAGCTGCCGCACGACAATCACCGGCGAGGACACGGTGCTGTTGAACGAGGCCCGCTGGGTGCGGGGTGCCGTGCCTTTCGAGGGCGATCTGGGGCGCTACCGCCAGTACGTGATCAACCACGAGGTGGGCCATGCACTCGGGTTTGCCACCCACGAAGCCTGCCGCGAGGACGGGGCGCTCGCTCCGGTGATGATGCAGCAGACGCTGAGCTTGGATAACTCCCAGCTGCACGCATTGGATTCGGAAGGGGCGTACCCGGACGACCACAAGCGCTGCCGCACGAATCCGTGGCCGTACCCGCGCCCAGCATCGAAGTAAGGGGGCATCTGCATGATTCCGGGGCACGTTGTTGCCGCGTTCCAGCTCGAGGGCTCGGGAAGCCCCGTGGGCGCGCCATGGGATTTCGGCCGCAAATTCGGCAACATCGTCGTCGCGCCCGCGTCTGCGACCGCCGCGTGGTCGGGTAAGACCCGCGAGAAGCTCGCAGATACCGTGACCGGTTTGCACGTCGCGCGCCCGGTGCGTGCCACCGACGGCCGCCTGGTGGTCGGCGGTTTCTGTGCCAATGAGTTCTCACCCGGAGCCCCCACAGCGCGAGTGGATGAGGCGATGGCTGGGGCCCTGCTTCTCGACGAGGCGTTGGCCCCATTCACCCCGCCCTCCCCAGCTGCGCGCACGGGGATGTGGGCGGACGCGGAGCGCGCCGCGTGGCGGGACTTTGACGCGCACACGGCAGCCGGTGGCCTCGTCACTGCGCACATGGATTTCTTGGCGTGCTGCCTTTTTTCGGACAAGCACGCTCCGGTGCTGAGCACGTTGGTGCCTTCGGTGGAGCCGCGGCCGCGCGGTTACACGGCCGCGCAGGTGATGGTCGACGGGCTGCTGCTGCGGGCCGTAGACCCAGGCGTGGTCGGGCGGTGGGCGCACGTTCCTGATTTGCTTGCACTCGCCGAGCGCGCACTGAAATATCGTGAAATCACAGGTGAGGCGACGCGTACGAACATAGGTTCGAGTGTGGGGCGGGTGCGTGAGCTCCTCATGTCGGCCTAGCCTGGCACACTAGCGCTCATGAATGCACCACAGATTCCGTTTACCCCACGGGCCTACCTGGTTCCGCGCACGCGTGAGACTTCCGCGCGCACGTGGCCGACAGCGCTGCCCGATGCCGGGCTGTGGAAAGTTGTCGGTGAGGCCGGCGCTGGCGTGACGAGCTTCCTCGTCGATACTGCGGTGGCCGCCGCCGGCCGTGCCGCAAAAAACGGAGAAGACGCAAGCGGCATCGTCGTGCTTGCCTCCTCCAAGGAGGCGGCCGCGCGGATGCGCGCGGAGATCTCGGACCGCCTCGCAGCGAGCGGTTTTGTCAGCAGCGCGCCGCTGGTGCGCTCGGTGCATTCCCTGGCGTTCGCCGTGCTTCGCCAGCGCTACGAGCAGGAGATCCGGCTCATTTCGGGTGCGGAACAGGATGCGGTCATTCGCGAGCTCCTGCGTGGCCAAGTCGAAGACGGCCGCGGGAATTGGCCGGTGGAGTTGCGTCCCGCGATGGGGATGGTGGGCTTTGCCCGCCAGCTTCGCGACGTGTTGCTGCGCGCCGTCGAGCGTGGCCTCGACCCCGCGCAGCTTGCTGCCCTTGGTAAGCGCCACGGGGTCGAAATTTGGAGTGCGGCTGCGGAGTTCCTCCACGAGTACCAGCAGGTCATGGCGCTGACCGGGGGAAAGCGCTTCTCGGCTTCAGAGCTTGTGTCCGAAGTGCTCCGCGGGGAGATCCCCGCGCAGTGGCACACCGTGATCGTCGATGATGCGCAGCATCTCGCCCCAGCCCCGGCAGCATTCATCCGCCGCTTGCTTGAGTGTGCGGAGCTCGGGGTCGTTGGCGGTGACGAGGCGCAGTCCATCTACCACTTCCGCGGCGCCTCGCCGCGGTTCTTCCGTGACCTCGGCGGGTTGGCACACGACGTGATCGACTTGGGGGAATCACGCCGGCAGCCGCGCCGCACGGTAGCGATTGCGCAGGATGAAGCAACCCAGTTGTCGGCAGTGTGCGACGCGTTGCGCCGCGCGCACCTGGAGGAGGACGTGGCCTATCGCGACATGGCTGTCGTGGTGCGTTCCACGTCGCTGATCGAACCTGTGCGTCGAAGCCTGCTGCAAGCCGGAGTGCCGGTGATGCTCAACCCCACCGATGTGGTCTTGAGCGAGCAGCGCATTGTGGCCGCGTTGCTCCTCGGTATGCGGGCGCTGCACGAAGCGCTGAGCCCGGCTCAGTGGCGAGACCTCTTGTTGGGGCCAGTTGGCGGCACTGACCCGGTCACGCTGCGACGACTGCTGCGGGGGCTGCGCCGGTGGGCGCCGGACGCGCGTGCTGAGGAGACGCTGCAGGCGCTGCTGGTCAGCACGCAGGAGCTGCCAGACTTCGGCAGTGTGCTCACCGACCGCGAGCGGGGGTTACTTGAACGTGTCCGCGCGGTGTTGGACGCGGGGCGGCAGGCCGAGCGCGACGGCGGCAGCGTGGAGGATGTGTTGTGGGCGGTGTGGCACGCCACCGGCCTCTCTGAGCACTTGCTCGCCGTTGCGCTTCGTGGCGGGGCGAGCGGGTCCCAGGCCGACCGCGACCTCGACGCGGCGATGGCGCTGTTCGACGCCGCCGGCGACTTCACAGAGCGCCGGGCCGCCGCCGGAGTCGAGAGCTTCATTGCAGAGATTTCTGCCCAGGAGCTGCCCACGGGTGTGCGCGATCGCAGGGCGGCGACACCGGACGCGGTGGCACTTCTGACCGCGCACGGTGTGGCTGGCCAGGAATTCGCCCGCGTTGTCGTTGCTGGCGTCCAGGAAAACTCGTGGCCGAGTCTGGGGGAGACCGGCTCCCTGTTCCGTCAGGAGGACCTGGTGGACCTGATAGACAACGGGGTGGACCCGAAGGTGCCGGTGTCGCACACCGCGGAGCGGCTGGCCGAGGAACGTCGCCTGTTTTGGGTGGCGGTGACTCGTGCGCGCGATGCCGTGCTGGTGACCACGGTGGATGACCAGGACGGTGACGAACTCATCGTGCCCTCTAGGTTCATCCAGGAGTACTGCGAGGATTTCGGCATCGAGCCGGACACCGTGGTTGCTCCACCGGGCGAGACAACCCGCAGCGGTGCGGATGACGACGAGCACGTCCGCGTCCGCCTCCTGGCGCGCGACGAGGTGATCGCGGAGTTGCGGCGAGCACTCGTTGCAGAAACCTCGGACGAGGCGACTCGGAACCAGGCGGCTCGGCAGCTGGCTCGGCTGTCTGAGGCCGGGGTCGCCGGGGCAGCGCCGGAGCAGTGGTGGGGGACGACGGGGGCGTCGATAAGCGAGCCCCTGCGCCACGCGACGACGCTGTCGCCATCGCGCATCGAGGGACTGTTGGCGTGCCCCATGCGCGAAACGCTCGGGCGCATGGTGGGGCTCGAAGAGAACCTGGCGATGATCTATGGGTCGATGGCGCACGCTTACCTGGAGGCTATCGGGGCTGGGATGGACGCCGAGGACGCCCTGGCAGCGACTGCGGCGGCACGGCGTGACGCGGCATATGGCCCGGGCTGGAAGACGGCGCGCGATGTGGAAGATTTCGCCGCCCTGCTCGAGCGGCTGAGCGACTGGGTGGCCGCGACGCGCGGGACGTTTGCGCTGCTTGGTGCGGAGGTCCCGGTGCGGGTGGAGCTGGACAGCGGCGTGCGTATCGCCGGGCGACTTGACCGGCTGGAGCGCGAGGAAAGCGGCGCGGTCCACATTGTGGATTTGAAAACCGGGGCTACCCCGCCGACCAAGGCCGCGACGGCCGAGAACATGCAGCTCGCCGCCTACCAGCTCGCGCTTGCCGCGGGCACCTTCGACGGCGAGGCGGTCGTGACTGCACGCGATGGGGAAACACCCTTGCGCGTCGGCGGGGCAGTGCTGGTGTACCCCAACGCGAGCAAATCCAAGTTGGCGACACGGGAGCAGGCGCCGAAGACACCGGACGAGCTCGCGGAGCTTGCGGAACTCTTGATCCCACTGCCTGAAAGGACGGCAGGCCCGCAGCTGCTCGCTACCCCTGGGCCGCACTGCGAGCACTGCGCGGTGCGCGCACTGTGCCCCACACAACCGGAAGGACAGGTGATCTACCGTGCCTAAGACGAGTGCGCAGCCCATGTCGCCGACGCTTCTGTCACGCTACCTTGGGCAGAAGTTCCCACCCACCGAGCAGCAGGCCGCGGTCATCGGGGCCGAGCCCGGGCCCCTGCTCGTGGTGGCCGGTGCCGGTGCCGGCAAGACGGAGACCATGGCCGCGCGCGTGGTGTGGCTGGTGGCTAACGGCTATGCGCGCCCGGACGAGATCCTCGGGCTGACGTTTACCCGCAAGGCCGCCCAGGAGCTGGGCAAACGCATCCGCGACCGGCTGGCAACCCTGGCGGGCAACCCGGACCTGGTGCGTCGTTTGGATCCCTCCGGCGAGCTCGCGGACGCGCTGCAGGTCATCGCCCCGACGGTGTCCACCTACGATGCGTACGCCGGCGACCTCGTGCGCGAATACGGCCTGTTGGTGCCGGTCGAGCCGGACTCCCGGCTGATCACCGACGCGGAACTCCACGCGATCGCCACCGAGGTGGTCACCGATTACCCGGGGCCGGTCATCGCACATGAGGGGAAGAACCCGGCGGTCGGCACTGTGGTCTCGGAGGTCCTTGCACTGGTGACTTCGATGGGCAACGAACTGGCCACACCTCAGGAGGTGGACGAGCAGGCCGCGGCGTTTTTGGCGGAGACCGATGCGCTGCCCATGGCACCGCGTGCGCGCACCGAGTTCACCCAGAAGCTGCGGCAGTGGCGTAATACGCAGGAGGAACGCCGGGCGTACCTACCGCTGGCGCGCGAGCTCGACGAGGAGCTGCGCCGACGCGGGGTGGTGACCTTCAACGAGCAGATGTCGACCGCAGCGGCGCTGGCACGCGACCACGAACAGGTCGGGCGCGCCCAGCGGCAGCGCTTCCGGGTCGTGATGCTGGACGAATACCAGGACACCTCCCACGCCCAGCGCGTCCTTTTGCGCAGTTTGTTTGGCCAGGGCGCGGACCCAGCACTGACGGTCACCGCGGTGGGTGATCCCATGCAAGCCATCTACGGGTGGCGGGGTGCCACGGCAGCAAACCTCGCCGCCTTCGTCGAAGACTTTCCCGTGGGCGACGGACCCGCCCCGAAAAAGCAGCTCACCACCTCCTGGCGCAACCCACCAGAGATCCTCGCGCTGGCCAACAGCGTCTCCGACGCGGTGCTGGGCACGGGTAAGCAGCGGGCGGTGGCACCGCTTGCGGCTCGCCCGGGCGCGAACAGCGGGGAAGTCGCCCTCGGGTTTTTCCAGACGAACGAGGAAGAGCTCGCGTTTGTGGCCGGCAACCTCGCCGAGCAATACCGGGAGGCGCAAGCGCACGACGCGCCCTTTTCCGCCGCGGTGCTGGTGCGCAAGAACAAGCATTCCGCCGAGATTGCGGAGTACCTTGCTGCCCGTGGCGTGCCCTATGAAATCGTCGGCGTCGGCGGCTTGCTCGACATCCCCGAAGTGGCCGACACGCTGGCCTTGGCCACCATGCTCGTGCGCCCGGCGGACTCTTCGGCCGCGCTGCGCATCCTCGCTGGCCCCGCGGTAGGACTTGGCCTTGCCGATCTCGCCGCGCTCGCCGCGCGGGCAAACAACCTGCGCGGCACCGCGCCGGAGGAAACGGCAGCGAGCGGGGATCCCGCTGCCCGACTTGCTGCGCAGCTCGAGGAGCTTAGCGCCCGCGCCGCCGCCCTGAGCGCAGGAGCCGAAGCGCCTGCGGGGCTTGCTGATGCGGTGGCGGATTTAGGCGAACCGGAGCGCTACAGCGAGGAGGGGCTGCGTCGCCTGCGTGAGCTTGCCGCGAAGCTGCGGTTCTTGCGTACGCAGAGCCTTGGTAAGCGGCTCGTGGACCTTGTCACCGACATCATTGACGTCTTCGGCATCCGCACCGAGGTGCTCGCCCGCAGCTCCAATTCCGGCACCGTCCACCTCGAGCGCCTCCTCCACGCGGTGGCGTCGTACCCCGGCACGAGCCTCGAAGGCTTGCTCGACTACTTCGCGCTCGCCCGCGAACACGAAGACGGTTTGGCACCGGGGGCGGTGGTGTCACGCACCGACCGGGTGCAAATCCTTACCGCGCACAAGGCGAAGGGCCTTGAGTGGGACACCGTGGCAGTCCTACACGCCGACAACGCCACCTACGCGGCGAAGGCGGAAACCTTCCTCACCTGGGTGCGCAACCTGCCGGACGCGTCCTTCGGCGACCCGGAGTACCTACCGGATTTCGCCGAGGTGGAAAACCGGACACAGTTTGAAAAAGCGGGCGCCGCCTGGCTCAAGCAGGTGCGCGCCGAGCTGGCGGAAGAGTCCGCCCGCCTCTTCTACGTCGCGGTCACACGCGCCGAGCGCAAGCTATTGATTACCGGGTCGCGGAAGAAGCCCGAGGTGGCGCGGGAGGCGGAACCCTACGCGCACTTCGCCACCATGCGCGACCTCGTCGAAGCACCAGTGGCGTGGGCGAGCGGCGCGGGAGACGCTACACGCACACCCGATACAGACCCTGCCGCGGTGCCCGACGCGGCACCGTCCGGCACCTGGCCACACTTCGAACCAGAAGCAGCAACACTGGCAGCCGCCGAGCGGGTCACGCAAGCACGCAGCCATTTGCCGGCGCTGACCGAAGGGGAGCTGTTCGAGCTGTGGGAGCGCGACGTCACCGCGCTGATCGAAGAGCACGAGCGCGCGGCTGCGCCGGCGACGCCAGTGGTGATGCCCGCCGAGCTGACCGCCTCCGACGTGGTGGCGTTCAGAGCCGACCCGGAGCAGTTCGCGCGCCGGGCCCGCCGGCCGGTGCCGTTCAAGCCGAACACCTACGCCAAGCGCGGCACTGCCTTCCACGAGTGGCTGGAAGAGTTTTACGGCCAGCAGCCGTTGCTCACCGAGGACGAGCTGCCCGGCGGCGACGAAGCGGAGGTAGACGCGGCGACGCTCAAGCGCCTGAAGCGTGCTTTCGAGCGCAGCCACTGGGCTCGCCGCAGCCCGGTGCATGTGGAGCACCCCTTCGAGCTCGCGCTGGGCGAATCGGTCGTGCGCGGCAGGATGGATGCAGTGTTCCGTGACCCGGATGGCGGCTGGGTCGTAGTGGACTGGAAGACCGGGGAAAAACCCGCGCCCGCGCAGATGGAAGCGGCAAAGCTGCAGCTCGCCGTGTACGCAGAGGCGTGGCGTCGAATAGCGGCAGACGGCAAACCGGTGCGGGCCGTGTTCTTCTACGTGCGCACCGGCGAGGACTATGCCCCGACGCAGCTGCCCGATGCTGACCGTCTCGCAGCGCTGCTCGATGCGGGCGATGCTAGTGTTTCGGGGTTAAGCCACTCATGAGTAGAAGGGAGCACAAGGCGATGAGACTGCGCTACCCCTTTGCCTGGCGGGACCGCGTCCGCGACGACGTGGACCGCTCGGATATTCCGGTGCATACGCTCCTTGATGTCATCACCATCCCCACCGAGGAACGCACCACCCCGTGGGCGCTCATCGCCCGGCGCTTCGCCTATGCCACGATGCTCATGGTCATCGTGGCGCTGATCGTGTACCTCGACACGGATGGCTACACCGAGCCTTTGACGTTTATCGACGCGCTCTACTACTCGGCGGTGTCGCTGTCTACCACGGGCTACGGCGACATCACCCCGGTCACCCAGGGGGCCCGGCTGGTCAACATCTTCGTGATTACCCCGGCACGTGTGGCGTTCCTGATGCTCCTCGTCGGCACGACCCTGTCGGTGCTGACGGAGGATTCCCGCAAGACACTTCAGATTCAGCAGTGGAGGAGAACTGTGCGCAATCACACCATTGTGGTCGGCTACGGCACGAAAGGCCGTTCCGCGGTCGACGCCCTGCTCGCGGGCGATACCGCGCCGAGCAGCATCGTCGTCATTGATACGGACCCGGTCGCGCTGGGCCACGCCGAGAAGCGCGGGCTGGTCACCGTCCACGGCGACGGCACGAAATCGGGCGTGCTGCGGGTTGCCGGTATCACCCGCGCCCGTTCCGTTGTAGTGGCTCCGAGCTCGGACGATACGGCCGTCCTGGTCACCCTGTCGGTGCGCGAGATGGCACCGCGCGCGATGATCGTGGCCAGCGCCCGCGAGAGCGAGAACCAGCACCTGCTGATGCAGTCGGGCGCGGACTCCGTCGTGGTGTCCGCCGAAACGACCGGTCGCCTGCTCGGCCTGGCCACGGTGACCCCACCCGTGGTGGAGATGATGGAGGACCTGCTCAGCCCCGATGAAGGCTTCGCCGTGGCCGAGCGTCCGATCGCGGACGATGAGGTTGGCTCCAACCCGCGCCACCTCGCCGACATCGTGCTCGGCGTGGTGCGCTCCGGCGAGCTGTACCGCATCGATGTGCCGGAGGCGGAGACTGTCGAGCCGGGCGATCGCCTCCTGTACGTGCGCATGACGCAGCCGCAGGAGTCGCCCGAGGCGCAGAAGCCGTCGGAGTAGCGCGCCGTTGTACCTGCTTTTCGACGCCGCGTTGCGCTTCCCCCTCAACTCCCAAGGCCAACCGCGGCTCCTGCCTACCCTGCCTCCCGGCGTAAAGGTGACCACCAGGGCGCGGGTGAGCCCGGAAGTGACCGCAGTGCGGGTATCCGATGTGACCACTGCGGAGCTTGCGACGCAGGTGGCCAGCGCACGCGAGTGGTTCGATGACCCGCTCATCGCGCGCGCGGTGGGCCTCGTAGGCGCGCACGAGCGCGGCGCCTTTGACCCGGCCGACGGTTCCCCGCTTGCCTGGGATCCCTCGGGCGCTTTTGCGCGGGGCGCGTCCGGCAGACCCGTCTTCCCGCGGATCGATCCCTGCGTCATCGGCGTGGTGGAACACAACGATGGCGACAGGATTCTGCTGGGGGAGAACCGACGCCGCCCGGGATACTTCACCTGCATCGCCGGCTACGTGGACGTAGGAGAACGCGCCGAGGACGCCTTCGCGCGCGAGGTGCGGGAGGAAACCGGGCGCAGGATCGAGAACGTGGCGTATGTTGGGTCGCAGCCGTGGCCGCTTTCCGGGTCGCTGATGCTGGGCTTTTACGCCCGGACCAACGACGAGGACGCGGCGGGGGAGACAGACGGGGAACTGCGCCGCATCATCTGGGCTACGCGCGAGGACCTGGGGCAGCTGCCGCTGGCCCCGCAGGGCAGTATCGCGCGCCAGCTGATTGGCCGTTGGGCCGCAGGCGAGATGTAGGAAGGGAAGGCACGAGGCATGGCCGTGGACTTGAGTTTGTTGGACGAGGACCAGCGCGTCGCGGCGACTGCGCCGCGGGGACCGGTGTGCATCCTGGCGGGTGCGGGCACGGGGAAAACCCGCACTATCACGTACCGGATTGCCAACCTGGTGGACCAGGGGATGGTGGCGCCGACGAAGGTGCTGGCGGTGACCTTTACCCAGCGCGCGGCGGGCGAGATGCGCGACCGCTTGCGCACGATGGGCGTGGGCGGGGTGCAGGCGCGTACGTTCCACGCGGCGGCGCGTCGTCAATTGCAGTACTTTTGGCCCCAGATTGCGGGCGATCTTCCCTGGAAGATTCTGGAGAACAAGTTTCCCGTGGTGGGGCGCGCCACGCGCGCGGCGGGCCTCGACTCGAGCAAGGAAATGGTGCGCGACCTGCTCGGAGAGATCGAGTGGGCGAAATCCAGCGTGATCGGCCCGGACGACTACGTCGAGCGCATCGCGGGGTCGAAGCGCACCCCGCCAACGGACCCGGCGAAGGTCGCGCAGGTCTACCGGCTCTACGAGGACGCGAAAACCTCTCCAGACGGCATGCTGCTGGACTTCGATGACCTTCTGCTGCACGTTGCCGGCGCGCTGGAAAACGCCCCGGCGGTGGCAGAGGAGTTCCGGGCGCAGTACCAGTCGTTCGTGGTGGACGAGTACCAGGACGTCACACCGCTGCAGCAGCGCGTGCTGGAGGGCTGGCTAGGCCAGCGTGACGACCTGACCGTGGTGGGTGATGCCAACCAGACCATCTACTCCTTTACGGGGGCGACGCCGAACTACTTGCTGAATTTCTCGCGTACGTACGAGCACGCGACCGTCGTGAAGCTGCAGCGCGACTACCGCTCCACCCCCGAGATCACTGACCTGGCCAACACCGTCATCGGCAAGGCGCAGGGGCGCGTGGCAGGCACCCGGCTGGAGCTGCAGGGCATGCGCGAGCACGGCCCGCAGCCGACCTTTAGCGCGTACGACGATGAGCCGACCGAGGCGCGCGAGGTGGCGATCAAGATCCGGCAGCTTCTCGACGCCGGCGTGCCTGCCCGCGAAATCGCCGTGCTCTACCGCATCAACGCGCAATCCGCGGCGTTTGAAGCGGCTCTCGCCGACGCCGGGATCGTCTACCAGGTGCGCGGCGGCGAGGGCTTCTTCCAGCGCGGCGAGATCCGGGAGGCCATCCGCGCGCTCGTCGGCGCTGCCCGGCGCACGGATCTGCCCGACGATCCTGTCGCCGTGGCACGAGCCGCGCTCGCACCGATCGGGCTGACGCCTCAGGAACCGGAGGGTGCGAAGGCCCGCGAGCGGTGGCAGACGCTCTCGGCGCTGGTCGATCTCATCGAAGAGATCGTGCGCAGCCAGGAGGCGACCACCCTGCCTGACGTCTTGCGCTCGCTGCGCAGGCGCGCCGAGGCGAAGCAGCCGCCAGCCGTCGACGGGGTCACGCTTGCCAGCCTGCACGCCGCGAAGGGCCTGGAGTGGGACGCGGTGTTTTTAGTCGGGCTGGTGGAAAACACGCTGCCAATTTCGCACGCGATCAAAGCAGGGGATGCGGAGATCGAGGAGGAGCGGCGCCTCTTCTACGTCGGGGTGACCCGCGCGCGCGAGCACCTCCACCTGTCCTGGGCGCTTGCGCGCCAGGAGGGCGGGCGAAAGTCGCGCTCGCGCTCGCGCTTCCTCGACGGCATTGCGCCGGAGCTGGAGGTAGAAAAGACGCCGGAGCGGGTCAAGCGCAACCGCCGCTGCCGGGTCTGCGGGAACCTCTTGGCCACACCGGCGGAGAAAACCCTGGGCCGGCACGAGGACTGCGAGCCAGGCTTTGATGAGGAGGTCTTCGCGGCGCTGAAGCGGTGGCGTCGCGACGAGGCGCGCGCCGCCGGCAAGCCCGCCTACATCGTGTTTACCGACGCCACGCTGATGTCGATCGCCGAAGCCATGCCGGCCGACACCCAGGAACTCTTCGGTATTTCCGGGGTCGGTCCGGCGAAGATTGAGCAGTACGGGCAAGGCGTGCTCGACACGCTCGAAGAGTTCCGGTGATGGGTGTGAACGATTCGACCCACCACGAGTCGGGACAGGCCTACCGGGTGATCCGCTCCGCGCGGCGGACCCGCACGATCCAGAGCAGGATCGTTGACGGGGTCGTGGAGATCCGCATCCCGGCCCGGCTGAGCAAAGCGCAGGAGGCGGCAGCGGTCGAGGAGATGCTGGCAAAGGTGGCCGCGAAAACGCGCTCGAGCGCGCGTAGCGACGCCGACTTGGTCGCACGCGCGCAACAGCTCAACCGGGACGTGCTCGAGAATAAAGCGCGGATCGGCTCGGTGCGCTGGGCAGACAACCAGCGCACACGCTGGGGGTCGTGTACGACAGCCACCGGGGACATCCGGATCAGTTCGCGGCTGAAAGACGTGCCCGACTACGTGCTCGACGCCACGCTTGTCCACGAGCTGGTGCACACCTTCATCCCCGGCCATGGGGCCGAGTTTTGGGCGTGGGCGGACCGCGCACCGTACGCAGAGCGCGCCAAGGGCTACCTCGAGGCCTACCAGCGCTTCAGCTAGCTCCTTTTGGGGTCGGGCGTATTGTGTCGGGCGAACTGTAAATGGAGCTAGCTCCGTTTGGAGTCAGCTGCGGAGCTCGACCTGGGGATTTGTTGCCGGGCTGGTTGTAAATGGAGCTAACTCCGTTTGGCCGCACGCTGGTTAACCGCAGGCGTGCACAGGCCGCCCGGCAGCGAAGTCGTCCATGGCGGCGACCGCCTCGTCGAGGTTTTTTACGCTCGCCACGGTCATGTCGCCGGTATCCACAGTGCGTACCGCGTCGCAGTTCTCTTCCGGGGCAAGGAAAAGCTCTACGTCGGCGTCACGCGCGCCGGCGAGCTTGTGGGTGATGCCGCCGATGGGGCCCACCTCGCCGGATTCTGCGATCGTGCCGGTGCCGGCGACGAACTTGCCGTGGTTGAGCTGGCCGGGGCTCAGCTTGTCGATCACGGCGAGCGAGAAGATCATGCCGGCGCTGGGACCGCCAACGTCGTTGAGGTTGTAGTTGACGGTCACCTCACCTGCGGGCTCCGAGGTCATCAAAATCCCCATCATGGGCTCGCCCTTCTCGTGCGGGTTTTCGCCCAAGGTGATGCGCACCTCCTTGGTCTCGTCCCCGCGCGCAATTTCCACGGCGAGTTCGTCGCCGGGGGCGTGGGCGCGTACGGCGTCCTGGACCTCGCTTGGTTGGGTGACGGCAGTACCCTCGACAGCGGTGATCACATCGTCCGGTGCAAGGGCGTCGGCGGACGGCGAGTTTTCGAGCAAATCGTGGACGATCACCCTGGTCGGTTTACCCAGGTAGCGCATCGCGGCGACGGTTGCGTTGCCCTCGGAGGCGGCGAACTCGGCCTCGTTGTACTCGCGAAGCTCGTCCTCGTCGAGGTCTGGCGGGAGGATCTGGCTGACCGGGACGATGGAATCATCGGTGGTGAGCCAGCGGCCGAGCGCCTGCGGGAGCGTCATGTTGGTGCGCACCGACACCGTCGTCATGTTGAGGTTGCCCGCGACAGGGTCGGTCTCGGCACCTTCGATGTCGATGACGTCTTCGCCCTCGACCTCGCCGAGCGTGTTAAACATCGGCCCCGGCCCCTCGGCGGCATACGGCACGGTCAGGGCGATATCGGTGCCTGGGATGTGGTCGATCGACAACAGTAAGGTGAGTGCTGCGACGGGGATCGCGCCCCACGTCACCGTCGACCAGCGTCTGCTGCGCGCGCCGCCAGCCGACTTCGCCGGCTCTTCCGCCTGTGTCGCTTGCGTCGACTCTGCCACTTTTTTCACACAGGCAGCATAGCGCAGCCGTGTTCGCTCACAGCGTCCCGGTTGGGGCCGAAAGTAGTCGCGCAAGCGCTGGCCTGCTATGTATCGTGGCGTGTATGAGTAATGGATTTGGATTCTCCTTTCCCAACGACGATGACGACGAAGGCAAGCGCAAGCGCGACGAAAACGACGCGTCGAACCCCTTCGACGCGTTTGGCTTTAGCGGCGGCCAGGCAGGCGGTGGGTTCGGGGACATCCTGAACCAATTTGGCCAGATGCTTTCCGGCATGGGCAATTCCTTTAACCAGGCCGAAGCGAAAGACGCCGCGGTGAATTTCGACATGGCGCTGCGTATGGCGCGCCAGCGCGTGGGCGACAAGGCCGCAGTCGCCGCTGGCGACAAGAAGGCGGTGGAGGAGTCCCTGCGACTGGTCGATCACTGGCTCAGCGAAACGACCACGCTGCCCGCCGCCGAGTCGAAGGCGCAGGCCTGGAACGCGGACGATTGGCTGGTCGAGACCATGCCTATGTGGAAGCGCATGGTCAACCCGGTCGCAGAGCACATGAACCGTGCGCAAATGGACCAACTGCCGGCCGAGGCCCGGGAGATGATGGGCCCGCTCGCCGGGATGATGAATTCGATGAATTCCATGAACTTCGGCATGCGGCTTGGCCACGCGCTGGGGGATTTGGCCCAGCAAGCGCTTACCGGCACGGACTTCGGTATGCCGGTCGCGCCCGCCGGCGTCGCCTCAGTGCTGCCGAAGAACGTCACCAAGATTGCGAAGGGACTTGAGGTGCCGGGCCAGGAGGTCATGGTCTACATCGCGGCGCGCGAGGCGGCCCGCCAGCGCCTGTTTACACACGTGCCGTGGCTGGTCGAGCGCATCGTTGCCTCGGTGGAGGAGTACGCCGCGGGCCTGGAAATCGACACCTCCAATATCGACGAGGCGACGCGCAGCCTCAACTTAGAATCGGGCGACCCGCAGCAGATCCAGGAAGCGCTGCAGAACCTGCAGAATATGGACCTCTCACCGCGCGTCGGCTCCCGTAACGCCGCCGCCACCTCGCGGCTGGAGACGCTGCTCGCGCTCGTCGAAGGCTGGGTCGACGTCGTGGTCGATGCGGCCCTGGCGGAGCGGATTCCGTCCGCAGCGCAGCTCGCCGAGGCGTGGGCGCGCCGCCGCGCAACTGGCGGTTCGGCGGAGCAGGCCTTTGCCAACATCGTCGGCATCGAGCTGGGCGCACCAAAGGTCCGCGAGGCCGCGGAATTGTGGCGCCGCGTGGAAAACGCGGTGGGGGTCAAGCGCCGCGATGAGGTGTGGAACCACCCCGATTTCCTGCCCACCGCGGAGCATTTGGATAACCCCGCCGCGTTTATCGACGGGCTGTTGGACGACTCGACCGACGCCGACTTCGACGCCGAGTTCAGCAAGCTTGAAGAGGAGCTGCGCAACAACCCGGAGCTCAAGCGCAAGGACGGCGACGGGAAGGACGACGGCAGCGAGGACGGTACTGAGCTCTAGGGCTCTCAGGCCAGCTAGCGGCGCGACGAGGTAGGCGAGGCCGCGGACGTCGTGGTGGTTGCCTGCGTCGCGTCCTCCTCGCTCACTTCGGCGAGCCCCAGCTTGCCGATGCGCTCGCGGGGGTCCTCCTGCTCAGTCGACACCAGCTGCTGCAGCACCTGGCCGCGCTCGTTGTCCACCACGGTAATAATCGCGGAGGTGCCCAGGGTGGACCAGCCGACGATGCGCTCGCCGTCGTCTTCCACGATCCGCGAGGAGCGCAGCTCGGTCAGCAGTTGCGTCGTCGAGGCCGCCTTCGCCTCCGAGTCGAAGAATTGGAACTGCCCAATCTCCGCGCCGGAGCAGTCATAGGAGCCGCTCACGCCCGTTTCCGAACACGTCTCGAACTGTGCAAACAGTGATTCGGGGGCAAGGGAAGCAAAGGTTTCCGCGACCTCGGTGACTGTCTCGTCGGCTGCTTCTTTGTCGTCGCTCTTTGTGCTTGTCGACGCCCGCGTGCTCGTACTCGAGGCCGCACCCGTCGCACTCGACGAAGAGGTCTCTTCCGTTTCCGCTTCTTCTGCGCTGGTCGTCGGCTCGGCACTTTCGCTCTGCTCGCTGGGGGCAGGCGTCTCGGTCGCCTCGTCGCTGCCGCCCCCGCAGGCGGTCAGCGCCACGGATGCGGCGAGCAGGGCGGGGGCGAGGATGCGGCGGTGCGACACGGAAATTGGCTCCTTAAGATGCGTTCTGACACGTGTGTATGTACCGATAGTACGTGATGGTCGGGGGTGCACCCCAGCGCAGCCCCGCCGTTAGGCCTGCTCCTCCGGCTCGCGCTCCAGGCTGTAGCGCAGCGCAGCGATCACGTTCGGGGCCACGTTCGGCCCGCCGCGCAGCTCGATCTCATCCTGGGCGAACATGCCGCGCTCTTCCAGCTCCTCCTCGGTCAGACGCATCTGCAGCAGGGTCTGCTCGATGTCCTCGCCGCGCAGCACGCCAGAGAACAAGCGCGCGGGGCGGGGCTCCGCGCCCGGGCCCGCGGAGGTGTCGCGGAAGATGATTTCCTGCGCGAGCACCACGCCCTCGACCTGTTCGGGCCAGGCGACGCGGGAGACGTAGTCGGCGAGCTCGTCACTGCCCGGGCGGATGTGCTCGGGCAGCTCCTGGACCACCAGGGTCAGCGGCGAGTGCGCGGCGTCGTTTGAAAGCTGGGACAGCTCGTCGATAAGCAGCTGGGTCGGCACGAGCGCGAAGAGTGAGGGGGGAGCGTCCCAGCCCTCGGCGTGGACGAACTCGACAGCCTCAGTCATGGCTTTGTTCAGGGCTTGCTGCGAGCTGAAATTCTGCTGCACGGGAACCTTTCTGGCTGTTTATTCGTTACACAAATTAAGCTACTTAAGGCTAGAAGCTTAATACGCACGCAAAGACTATTTCGAAGGAGCAGGATTGGCTACCCGCGTCAACCAGCCTCAACCCAACGCGAAAAAGTCGAACAAGACGATGCTGACGGCGATTGTCGTCCTCGGCGTTCTCTTCACACTCGTGCCCATGCTGATCGGTTTGTATACCGATTTTCTGTGGTTCGGCGAGGTCGACTTCCGCGGGGTGTTCAACCGGGTGATCATCGCCCGGGTCGTACTGTTTATCGTTTTCGCGCTCATCGGCGGGGGCATTGCCTTCCTCGCCGCATGGCTGGCGTGGCGCGGTAGGCCCGACGAGATGCCGGGGGCGGATGTGTTTTCGCCCAACGCGCAGTACCGGGCCTCGATCCAGCAGGGCATCCGCTCCCTGCTGGTGGCGGTGCCGCTGGTCGTGGCGGCGTTTGCCGGGCTCGCGGGCCAGCGCATGTGGCGTACCTTCCTGCTCTGGTTCAACGGCTCCGACTTCGGGGTGACAGACCCGCAGTACGGCAGGGACCTTGGCTTCTACGCGTTTGCGCTGCCGGGCCTTTCGGTCGTCGTCAGCACGCTGGGCCTGCTGCTCATCGTCGCATTTTTGATCGCGCTGGTGGCGCACTACCTGCTCGGCGGTATCCGGATTGGCAACAAGGCTGCCGGGCAGCCCGGCTACGTGTCGAAGGCGGCGCGCGTCCAGCTGGCGGTCACCGCCGGTGTGTGGATGCTTATCAAGGCGGCCGGCTACTGGCTGGATCGCTACTTCCTGCTCTACGGGGAAAATGACATCTTCACCGGCGCGTCCTATACCTCTATTAACGCGATGCTGCCGGCGAAGATCATCCTCACCGTCATCGCGCTGATCGTGGCCGCGGCGTTCTTCGCCTCGGTGGTGTACAAGGACTTCCGCATCCCCGTGCTGGCCACCGTGCTGATGCTGGTGTCCTCCCTGGTGATCGGCAACGTTTGGCCGGCGCTTTTGGAGCAGTTCTCGGTCAAGCCGAACCGTCAGGCCAAGGAGCGCGAGTACATCGGCCGGAACATTGAGTCCACCCGCTTCGCCTATGGGCTGACCGACGACACGGTCAACTACGAGGAAAACTGGGGCGCGGACAAGGTCTCGAACAACGAGGTCGCCGACGACTGGTCCACCATCAGCAACATCCGCCTGCTGGACCCGGAGATCCTGTCGCCTACGTTTACCCAGAACCAGCAGCTGCGTAACTTCTACGGTTTCCCGGATCAACTGGCTATGGACCGCTACGAGGTCGAAGGCGAGATGCGCGACTTTGTCGTCGCCGCCCGCGAGATGGACCCGAATGCGCTGCGGGAGAACCAGCTCGACTGGATTAACCGCCACACCGTCTACACCCACGGCAACGGTTTCGTGGCAGCGCAGGCCAACACCGTGGACGAGGCGGCGCAGGACGCCGGCTCCACCCGTGGTGGGCTGCCGATCTTTACGGTCTCTGATTTGCAGACCAACGCGAAGGCCACGGAGAAGAAGGACGCGGAAGAGCTGGGCATTCGCGTGGACGAGCCGCGCATCTACTACGGCCCGGTGATCTCTTCTGCCAAGGACGGGCTGGACTACGCCATCGTGGGCGATAACGGCCAGGGCCCGGTCGAGTACGACACGGACAACTCCACCTACACCTACGAGGGCAAGGGCGGCGTCAACATTGGCAACTGGATCAACCGTGCAGCTTATGCGGTGAAGTACCAGGAGCTGAACATGATCCTGTCGGACCGCGTTGGTGCGGACTCCAAGCTGTTGTACGACCGTGACCCGCGCGAGCGCGTGGAGAAGGTTGCCCCCTGGCTGACCACGGATTCGAAGACCTACCCGGCAGTCATTGATGGCCGCGTGAAGTGGATCGTGGACGGCTACACTACGCTGTCCCAGCTGCCGTACTCCACGCGTAACTCCCTGCAGGACACCACACAGGATGCGCTCAACCCGGACGGCACCACCCAGCGGTTGGTGAATAACAACCTGGGGTATATCCGCAATTCGGTCAAGGCCACCGTGGATGCGTACGACGGCACGGTTGACCTCTACCAGTTCGACGAGGAAGACCCGGTGCTCGAGGCATGGATGGGTGTGTTCCCGGACACGGTGCGCCCGCACAGCGAGATCAGCGATGATCTGCGCGAGCACCTGCGTTACCCGGAGGACCTGTTCAAGGTGCAGCGCGAGCTTTTGGCCCGCTACCACGTGGACGACCCGGGCGTGTTCTTCAACAACGACGCCTTCTGGTCTGTGCCGAACGACCCGACCGCGGCAGAAGGCCGCCAGGAGCTCAACCAGCCGCCGTACTACGTGGTGGCCGCTGACCCGGAGACCAATGAGTCTTCCTTCCAGCTGATCACCCCGTACCGCGGCCTGAACCGCGAGTTCTTGGCCGCGCACATGTCGGTGTCCTCGGACCCGGAGAACTACGGCAAGATCACGGTCCGCGTCCTGCCGACGAATACGCAGACGCAGGGCCCGAAGCAGGCGCAGGACGCGCTGATGTCTTCGGACCAGGTCGCGCGCGACCGCACGCTGTGGGAGGGCTCGAACGACCTGAAGAACGGCAACCTGCTCACCCTGCCGGTGGGCGGCGGCGAGATCCTCTACATCGAGCCGATCTACTCGCAGCGCAAGGACCAGGCGTCGGCCTTCCCGAAGCTGCTGCGCGTGCTGGTGTTCTACCGCGGTCAGGTCGGCTACGCGCCGACGATTTCGCAGGCCTTGAAGCAGGTGGGCATCGACTCCAAGGCAGCGCAGGACATCGAGCTTGTCGACGAGGGCGCGTCCGAGTCGCAGGACAACAATGGTGCTGACGAGCAGCCGAAGGATGGCGACAACGAAGCCAAGGCCCCGGCACCTGCGGCCCCGGGCAACAAGGACGAGGCGATGCAGGGCATCAACGATGCACTGCGCAACCTCGAGAGCGCTCGCGACGGCTCCTTCGAGGAGTACGGCCGAGCACTCGACGAGTTGGACCGCGCGGTGGAGGCGTACCAGAACGCCGAGTAGCGTTTAGCGGGCTAGCCGGAACGCAGGAAGCGCCGGGGACGGAAAACGTCCTCGGCGCTTTTCTGTGCGCGTTTAGCCCTGAGGGTTGTGCACCAGGATTCGATCGACCTGGTCCCAAAGGCCCGCGAACACGGGGCGAGTGAAATCGCCGCAGAGCAGCTGGTCGGCCTCGGCGAGCGCGAGCGGGTCCTCTTCCGCTCCGGCCATACGTGCCTCTGTGATATCCAGCAGGCGGACCAGCCGGGCGACGTTGAGTTGGTACGCGCCGTCGAGCACGGGCTCCGTTACCGCCGCGATCCAGCCCACCTCTTCAAACAGCGGGATATGGGTGACGAGGATGTTGTGCCGGACCCACCCGCCCTTCCCGTTGCTCTGGCCGAAGTGGGTGATGAGTCCGGTGCGGCCGGGGCGGACGGTGCCGTCGACGTCAAGAAGCACACCATCGTGGTCGTCGGCCAATTGTGCCATCGTGCCCAGGATCAGGTGTTCTCGCCGGGTGAGCGAGGGGATCTCCACGCTGTGCACTGCGGCTCGCAGTAATTCTGCCAAGGGCGCCTCCTTGAAGTTAAGCGGTGAGTAGGGGAGCGTAATTCTAGCGCCCACCCCGGACATGGGGCCGTGATCTCTCGAACAAATGGGCGAGGCGTGTATCGAGGACTGTGCGTTATGTGGATCTTGTAAGACCCGTGATTATCGGCGGTGCCCAGGGGATTTGGCCTTTTGTAGGGTGGTAAGTATAGTTACTTCACGTTGCCGATACGGCAGCAGGTGAAAAGAGAATATCACCCGACGCGGGGTGGAGCAGCTCGGTAGCTCGCTGGGCTCATAACCCAGAGGTCGTTGGTTCGAATCCAGCCCCCGCTACTAAGATAACCTCCCACCAGTGGAAACACTGGTGGGAGGTTATGTATTTCTCGAGTAAAGATCGAAGTTCAAAACGGTGCTGAGAATGCCAAGATCGCTTTGTCTCTGAAAGAGAGCAAAGAGGGTCGTAATGATATCCACTCATATGATTAGCATCAACGGCCTACCTAATAACGAGGCTGGTGCGGGCAACCCCAATGAAGCGGGCGCCATCAATGAATGTCATGCGCAGGCTAAAAACGGTGGTCTGATCAAGATAAACTGATTGGTAAGGAATTTGTTGTGAAAGAAAGAACAATCATTCCGGGAATACTTTTTGGAATTGTCTTGGGCGTCGCAACCCTTTATGGCGGAGTGCTCCTGTCCACATGGCTTCCAATACCTTTCGTCTTCTATGGGCTACCTTTACCTTCATTGGTGGTGTTGGGTGTATTAGCCATGTCTGTCTACATGTTGAAAAAGGATCGGCTTAGCGACCGATCATGGCGTGCTTTTGCCTTCACATTCGCCGCGGCTTTCGTCGTACCAGCGTTCTTATGGGTGAGCATCATTTCTGACTATGGAAACTTCGCATAGCCTATAGATATGGAACCGCTGTAAGGCCAATTACAGTTAGCCCCTCTAGATGAAGTCTAGAGGGGCTAACTGTAACCGCAGAAGAGAGAGTGTCCGATTGTGTGTGCGGGGGCTTGGTTTACAAGTAGTCCGCGAATCGGTCGGGGTATGCCGCGGCTAGTTGGTGATGGCTTGTTTCCACCCGTTGGCTTTCGCCCCCTTGAATATAGCCTTTGCACTCAGTTGCCCGTTTCGCCTTCTTCGCACGGCGGGCGGCGCGCTTGTCCTCGATGTTGCAGATCATCAACCACACTTTATTGCGCGGGTAGTCGGGGAAGCGTGCGAAGTACGCATCCTGTAGGCGGGGGTCTGTAGCGCGGGGTCGACGCCGCCCGGATCCAGGTCGAAGGTCCAGGAGCGCTTGTCGTGGGTCGGGCCAGCCAAGCCCAAGGAGATAACATCTTCCAGCCCCATCGGGCGCCGCACGATGACAGCGCGATGTGCCCAGGGGTAGGCACGTGCTGCGATGAGGCGGTAGCGGTGCGGTTGCACGGGCTAGTGCAGAGCTGGCTAGTGCAGAGCCTCGTTGCTTATCGACGCAAAAATGCGGTCACCGACGTAGTTCGTATCCCGCTTGAACTCGCCGTCCTTTGACGCATTCTGGGCGTCGCCTGCCCAATCCTTCTGTGTCTCTGCAGTCATCGTGTCCTCCTTTATCGCGTAAAAAATCTATGACACGTCAACTATAGGCCGTTTCTGATCATGGGCGCAGAAATCAGCTGGGCTGCCTCACGTTATGGCGAAACCTAGGATGCGGTGCATGAACTACCGGAATGTCCGCCTCAACTCCGTCGCGGCGCTTGTCTTGGGCCTGTTGGGCGTGGCGTTCTTTTACCCTGGGGTGGGTCATGTTTGGGGTGGTCGGACGGCGGGAATCCTGGGCTTTCATCGCGGTAGCGGTGTTTCTCTTCCTGGCTGGCTTCTTTATGGTCGATGGCGGTGAAAGGGCGCCGGAATCCCTTGACCGAGCGCCGGATCCATAGCCGTGCCATTTTGGGACATGCCCGCACCTTCGGTTTCGGGCCATTACCAGAGCGCTTATCCGGAGAAGCCTTCTGCTCCCACTCCTGCGGGATAGTGATCGTCCTCTGAGTACGGGGATTTCCCGGATTTACAGGCTGATTCATCGAGAAGATTGTTAACGACGCCTGCGGATTCTTACGCTCATCCTTGGTCTTCGTCCACGCGCCACTCAATGGTGTGCTGGTTTTGCGCGATCTCGGTTTCAGCAATGTCCATCAAACGTACGAGACGGGACTTGATCCAAATGCGAGGTTAGGCTAACCTAACACAAGAATGGTTATTATCTTCTGAGAGGGCAACACAGTGCCGCTTGTGGCTGATGAACCCACCACAGCGACCAATGAGTCGACGAGTCGGCCGAGAGGGGGGGCGACGCGAACGCGGGGAACCCCGTTTGGCACATCCTCCGGCCGGTGTCCGTCCCCTCCTGCACGGAATCGCCGGGCACACCCCGTATCCGCGGCCGGCGAGGCCGTCAACGGCACCGGAGCTACGGGTTTGGTGGTTTGCGCGGCCTGGTTCTTAGGCATCGCCGTGAAAACGAGGCCGGGGGAGTCTGCATGACAGGTACGTCCACGGGGGCGGCACCGCCGACGACGGCCCGCGAACCCGATCACCTAACCCGAAACCGCCGCGTGGACGCGGCCCACACACCCGGAGACAGAACCAGATGAAGTCGATTGCCCAGATCGTCCAGAACAACCGCAGACTCCTCGCGGCCTATGAGGACAAGGTCCAGCCGAGGTTCCTCAGCCGCTATGCGCGTGAACCGATGGACGCCGCCGTCGAAGGGCTCGGGGCCCGGACGGAATTCCACGTCGCCGACGTCCTCGCGCCGCTCGGCAGGGTCGCCGCGCTGCTCGCCGATGGCAGCATCGCTTACGTGCAGACGTTCGCCGAGGATCCCGACGTGAACGAGCGGGTCGACATGGCCGTCATTGCGAAGATGGGCCACCGGGTGTTCCCGGGCAGCGAGGTCGAGGACCTCGCCGAAGCCAACGGGCTGAAGCTGGGCGGAGCCTCACACGCCGGCATGGTGTACTTCTGCACTCTCACGAAGAAAAGCGCGATCGGGGAGGCGGGCAAGTGAGCGCCGTGGACGGGACCGTAGGCCCGTGGTCGCTGCTCGCCCCAATTCGGAGCCGGATGCGTGCGGTGGTCGCGTTATCCGTCCTGTCGTCGGTGGCTACCGTCGCTTCGCTGGTCGGCATCATCGACATCGCGATGACGTACCCGGAGGCCCCGGAGCATCGGACGTGGTTGTCCGTGGCTGTCATCGTCGTCGCCGCAACGGTGCGCATGGCCGCGGACGGCGCCGCCGGCATGCTCTCGCACCGGGCGGATAACGACTTGCAGCTCCACCTCCGGCGCCGGCTGGTCGCCCAAATCCGGAAGTTACCGCTGGGCTGGCTGGACGCCCGGCGCTCGTCGGGAATCATCGAGTCGGTTGAGAAGGACGTCGCGGCTGTCCACCAGCTCATGGGCCACACCGTCGGTGAGACCGTGGTGGCGGTGCTGGTTCCCCTGCTTTCCCTCATCGCGCTCGTCGCGGTGGATTGGCGGATCGCGGCGGTGGCGGTCGTCCCCGTGCTGGTCACCTTCGCCCTGATGGGCGTGATGATTTCGCGCGGAGCCGGTCTTCAGCGCGACTACGAGCGAGCCTCCGAAGGAGTGACGGCCGCGGTCATCGAGTTGGTGCGCGGTATCCCGGTGATGAAGTCCTTCGGACGCGCCAACCAGGGCGCGGGTCGCTACGATGCCGCGGCGTTGTCGTTCGTCCGCGCGTGGTCCGCCTGGTCCCGGCAGTCGAACATCTATCTCGGGCTCATCGACGTGGTGACGTCCCCGACCACAGTCCTCGCAGTGGTGTGCGGGGCCGGCCTCGCTCTGAGGGACGCCGCGGGCGGCATACCGGAGGGTCTCGTCGCCGGGCTGGTTCTCAGCCTTGGACTCTCCGCGGCGATCGTGCGGGTGGCCATGAACTCCGAACCCATCATCGCGGGGATCGCCGCCCTGAAGTCCATCGCGGAGGTGCTGGGCACGCCGCCGATCGCCGAGCCCGCCGATCCGGTGCCCGCACGCGGAGGCGTACTCGAGGTCCGGAACCTGGTCTTCTCCTACGGCGATGGGCCGCGGGTCCTCGACGGGATGTGCGCGACGTTCGAACCAGGGACCCTCACTGCGCTGGTGGGGTCCTCCGGTTCCGGAAAGTCCACCGTCGCCCGGCTGTTGGCGCGTTTCCACGACCCCGTTGAAGGCTCGGTGCTACTGGGCGGCGTCGATCTTCGCGACATCGCCGTGCGCGACGTGCACCGCTCGGTGTCGGTGGTGTTCCAAGATCCGCAGTTGTTCACGCTGCCGTTGCGGGAAAACATCCGGCTGGCCAGGAGAGACGCCACCGACGACGAAATCATGGCGGCCGCGAAGCTCGCGAACCTCGATGCGGTCATCGCGGCGCTGCCGAAGCGCCTGGATTCGGTGGTCAACGTCGACGTGACCTTTTCCGGTGGTGAGGCGCAGCGCGTGGCCATCGCGAGGTCGATTGTCACGGACGCGCCGGTGCTCATCTTCGACGAGGCAACCGCTTACGCGGATCCGGCTTCCGAGGCCCTCATCCAGTCCGCAATCGAGCGTTTGGCCCGTTCGCGGACGGTGATTGTGATCGCGCACAGGTTGAGCACGATCCGCAACGCCGACCGCATCCTCGTTCTCGATGGGGGAGCGGTCGCGGAGGCGGGTACCCACGACGAGTTGCTCGCGCGCGGTGGCCGTTACCGGGATTTGTGGCGCGCGTTCGCGCTCGACGACGAACCATCCGCCCCGCGGGGCACTGAATCAGACGATGAAAAGGCGGGGAACCGATGATTCGAGACTTGTGGTCGATGACGGATCGGCGCTCGAGAATGACGCTGGTGTGGCTCATTGCGTTGGCCACGCTTGCCGCGCTGGCCCAGGGAGCGGCGTTCGTCGCGCTGCTGCCGCTGCTGTCGGCTCTGGCCGAGGGAGATGATGCGACGGCGTGGCGTTTCACCGGCGTCATCGCCGGCCTCGCGGCCGCCCATGCGGTGCTGTCCCTCGCCGCGGGGACGGTCGGCAGGGCGAATTCCGCAGCGGTGCTGTCGTCCCTGCTGCGTTCTCTGGGCGAACGCGTGCTGACGTTGCCACTCGGGTACGTCACCAAGTCCACGGCCGGCCGCTTTTCGGAGATGGCGTCGTCGGGGATCGCGTTCGCGGCGTCCGTGCCGCACGTGATCCTGCGGCCCGTCATCGCCGCGGTGGTTACGCCGACCGTCATCGCCTTCGGAATTCTGGCGGTGGATTGGCGCGTCGGTTTGGTTCTTGTCGCGTCGGCGCCGGTGCTCTTCTTCGCCTACCGGGCCATTGGCCGGGTCGGCGGGGAGTCGGACGAAGCGCATGCTGAGGCCGTCGCTGCCGTCTCCGGCAGGCTGATCGAGTTCACCCGCGGCCAGCAGGCAATTCGCGCCGCGGGCGACGGTTCGGCGGCGGACGCGATGGTGGATGAGGCGATCCAGGCCCAACACGATGCGTTCGCGAAGGCGACGTCGACGCAGGGGGCGGCCATCGGACGGTTGGGTTCGGTCGTCCATGCGGTGTTCACAGCGGCGGTGATCGTCGCCGTGGCAGTCGCCGCGACGGGCGGGATGGCGCCGGCGCATTTGGCGCCGATGCTCATCGTGCTCGTCCAGTTCACCGGACCGATCACCACGGCGGGAGCGTTGTCCGGCGGTTTCGGTGCGGGCCGCAACACGTTGGCTGCGTTGCGTGACCTGCGGGCAATCCCCGCTCTTCCCGAACCTGCCGCACCGGAGCTGCCCGACGGGCATGACGTGGAGTTCCGCGGCGTGAGCTTCGGGTACGGAGATAAGAAGGTTCTCGACGGCGTCAGCTTCCGTGCACCTCAGGGAGCGCTGGTTGCCGTAGTAGGACCGTCGGGGGCGGGCAAGACGACGGTCATGCGGCTGCTGTCGCGTTTTCATGATCCGGACTCGGGGGAGATCCTCATCGGCGGGGTGCCCTTGCCTCGGATCGGCACCGACGGCGTGAACTCGCTGGTGACCCCGGTGTTCCAGGAGACGTTCCTTTTCGACGCGTCCGTGCGGGACAACGTGGTCTTCGCCGACCCCGGATTCGGTTCCGAGCCCGGTGACGGGGACCGCTTGCGCGAGGCCGCCCGGCGTTCCGGGGTGGACCGCATCGTGGAGCTGCTGCCTTCCGGGTGGGATACCCCGGTGGGGGAGGAGGGGACGCTGCTGTCGGGAGGCGAGCGGCAGCGCCTCGCCATCGCCCGGGCGCTTCTGAAGGATTCCCCGGTGGTGCTTCTCGACGAGCCGACGTCCTCGCTGGATGCGGCCACTGAGCGGGCGATCGTCGGCACGATTGAGGCGTTGCGCGGCGATCGCACCGTGATCGTCGTCGCCCATCGCTTGCACACCATCCGCGATGCCGACCTCATCGTCGTGCTTTCGGAGGACGGGACGGTCGCAGAACGGGGCACGCACGATGAATTGCTGGCGAAGGGCGGCCGCTATGCCGAGTCGTGGGCGTGCCGGACGGGGAGTTCCCCGGGCGCCTGATCCTCATCATCTGGTCGATGCATCTAGCACAGGCTTAGTTCCCAGGAGCCAAAGCGCACCGCGCAGACACCCCAGTGGAGGAGCAAGAGCACGAGGAGCGCCAAGGAAAGTGCTTGCCAGCCTTCGTCCCAAGCGCCCAAGCACATGGTGCCCACGGGGAAGGTAGAGCCCTACTAACCAGGACCGTAGGGCGCCCAGTGGAGGACAGCCTCGTAGAAGCAGTACATGGCGTAGAGGACGCACGGTACGCCGAGGGTGAACATGATGAGGCCGTACAGGTGGGCGTCGAAAAGCAATGTTGATGCTGCCGTCGACTGGCCGACAACACCGAGGGGAATCCACGCTGTACCCGCGGCTGTACCCGCGGCGGCACCACGCGGGCGCGTGCGGGTCCAGTAGCAGTAGAGGAAGAGCGGGATCGCGGTGAAGAACGTGAGGAAGAAGCACAGCTCACCCGCGTAGTGATAAAACTCGCCGTGATGGGTAGCGAGCTGCTCGGCGGATGTCGCGGCGACCATCGGGGACACGAGCGCCAAGCCCCACGGGAACGCAGGCTCGGTGTAGTGCGCGGACTGCTTCCACAAACCCCAGAGTTGCCACAAGCACACGATGATGGCCAGGGGCACGCCGATCCACCAGCTGATCAGCTAGAACGCATCGTTGCCCGTGAGTGCCGTCCACGCCGAGCCGCACGCGAGCAGACCCATCGTGTACATGCCCCACGCCGCCATGTTCTGGTGCCGCGGCGGCTCATTGCGCACGCCGACCGTGAACACAACGAGAAGCCCCGCCGCGATGAGCGCAAACACGAGCTGGGCTACATGAAATCCATGTAACCCAGTCAAACTCGACGCAATCGAGGTTCCCATTAAAGCGCCGGGCCAAGCGGGACCGAACTTTGGCAACGTCATAGGACTAACGCTAGGCCTGCCACCTCACGAGTCTTGGGCCTTCATCGCGGTAACGGTCTTTCTCTTCCTAGCCGGCTTCTTTATGGTTGATACCGGTGACACTGAGGAGAGCGTGAAATCCGCTTTCACCCAGCTTGTAGGGAGATGGGCGTTAGAATTTTCCTCAACATTGTGTTTGCTCTGTGTCCTTGGAGTGATTGTGGCCTACATCGTGGGCGTTGTTGTGGCGGTGAAAGGACTCAAAGGCGAGACACAGGACAGGAGCTAGGCAAACATTCCTTCACCGACGAAACCGGCCTCACCCACGCCGGGTGGGATGAGGTAGGTGCCGGTTTTGGTGGTCTTGAGATATTCGAGAAGCATTTCGTCTCGCGACATGGATCGGTGCACTGTGGCAAACCTATCCACGGTGCGGGTGAACGCCATGAAGAACAGCCCCGCGTCGAGGCGTCCTTGTTCGTTGGAGCCATCGACGAAGTTGAACGCACGGCGCAGCATGCGGATGCCACCGTTTTGGTCGGGGTGCACATTGAACACGTGCGAGCCGTGGTCGATGACGGGACGGCCGCGCTCGTTGGTGGCCGAAAAGTCCGGCTCGTCGAACTCGTTGGTGCCGGTCAGCGGGGCACCTTTAAACTTGTTGCGGCCGGTGACGCGCTCCTGCTCCTTGAGCTGGAGGGTGTCCCACACCTCGATGTTCATGGCGATGCGTCGGGCGGTCAGGTACGTTCCGCCGGCTGCCCAGGGTTGGGAGGAGTCGGACGGGATCCATACGTGTTCGTCCAACGCTTCGGTGTCTTCGGCGCGTAGGTTCGCGGTGCCGTCCTTCTGGCCGAAGAGGTTGCGTGGGGTGCTTTCCTCACGGGTGGTCACGGCGGCTTTGCCAAACCCGATTTGGCTCCAGCGCAGCACCGCATCGGGCACGGCCAAGCGGGTGAGGTTGCGGATGGCGTGAGTGGCCACCTGTGGGTCGTTGGCGCATGCCTGGATGCAGATGTCGCCGTCGGACTGCTCACGGTTGAGAAAGTCGTTGGTCATCGGCGGCATTGCGGTGAACTCGGTTGGCAGTTTGTTAGCCAAGCCGAATTGGTCGCGGAACAGGCTGCGGCCGAACCCGATGGTGATGGTGAGGGCAGATGGGCCCAGGTCGAAGGCCTCGCCGGAATCGTCGGGCGGGAAGTCCGCGCCACCGCCGAACGCAC
The DNA here is from genome assembly GCF_025152525.1 of Corynebacterium sp. p3-SID1056. Classification (GTDB taxonomy): domain Bacteria; phylum Actinomycetota; class Actinomycetes; order Mycobacteriales; family Mycobacteriaceae; genus Corynebacterium. The sequence continues at coordinate 37,323 of NZ_JALXXL010000003.1, read as the reverse complement.
CCTTGGCGCTGACTTCGCCGCCGAGTGTGAGCCGTCGGGCAGCGTCGGTCCAGCGCTGCAACAGGTCGATCAAGTCGTCGCGGGAGGCTTTCTCGTCCATGTCGAACGCCGCGAAGTGGAGGCTGTTTTGCATCGGACTGATGATCCCGGCTTGGTGCTCGCCGACGAAGTCGATGATCAACTCGTCGTTCGCGGCACCGTCGATGTCGCCAGATGTCCCGTGGGATTCTTCCCGTGAGCAGGCGGCAGCGGCGGCGCCGGCGGCGCTGACACCGCCAAGAGCTAGGAAGGTGCGTCGGTTGAACCCGCTCATTTTAGGATTCCGCCCCCGAATCTGCAGCAGTATCAACGTTGAGCCCCAGTACAGTGCCGGTCAGGTTGGACAGCGGCTCGCGCAGCGCATCGATGGCGCGGGTGAGTTTCGCCTGCTGGCCGGCGTCGACTTCGTCGTAGTCCACGTAGCCGGTCTCCAGGCTGCCGTATTCATCGAGGAGGGACTGGATGTCGTCGAAACGCTGCTCGATCTCGCTGACCAGCTTCGCGCCCTCTTCACCGCGCTCGGCGGCGATGCTCTTGACCATATCGAAGGCGATGCGGGAGCCTTGGATGTTGGCCTGGAAGTCGTAGAGGTCCTTGTGCGACCACCAGTTTTCTTCGCCGGTGACCTTGGTGGTGGCTACCTCTTCGAGCAGGCCCATCGCGCCGTTGGACACGGTGTCGACGGTGATGTCGTTTTCCGCAGCGAAGTCGTTGGCCTGCACGGTGTCGTTCAGCGTCTCTACGTCAGCGACGAGTGCGTCGGCGATCTCGCGGCGCTTCTCTGGCGAGGATGGCTCCCAACCTTCGCGGGCGGGTGCGCCGTCAGCATTCTTGGCATCGGCAGCTGGTGGCCACAGGTCCTTCTCCATGCGGTGGAAGCCGAGCCATTCGGTAAACGTCGGGTCGTCTTCCTTGAGTTGGTCGGCTTCGGCGATGTAGTCCACTTCGCGGTAGTCAATGCGTGCGTCGAGGACGCCGAGGGCCTCAGCGATTGGCTCGATGCGTTCGTAGTGGACGCGGGTGGTGGCGTAGAGGTCCTTGGCCTTGTCGTCGTCACCCGCGGCGTAGGCTGCGGCGAATTCTTCGACCTTTGGCAGCAGTTCTGCTACCTCGTTCTTGACAAAGTTGACGTAATTGTCGCGTGCTTCGTTGAAGCGCTTCTCGTCGGATTCGTCGTAGGTGATCGGCTCGCCGGTGACGGTGAACTCTGCTTGGCCGATATTCGGTCCGCGCAGGCCAGGCTTGCAGGCGGTGAAGTAGGAGCCCGGCTCGAGCTGGACGGTGAGGTCTGCGGTGCTGCCCGGCGTGATGTTCTCGCGCTCAGCGATGACGCGTAGGCCGTCTTCGGCCAGCAGATAGAACTCGGTGACGCGCTCGCCGGAGTTGGTGATGGAGAAGGTGTTGGTGCCGGATTCCACCGAGTTTGTGGCGACGGCGCAGGAGTCTTCTTTCGCTTGGACGTCGATGGCGTCGCCGGTGCTGTTTTCCACGCACGCAGTCAGCGGGAGGGTAAGAGCGAGTGCGGCAACGATGGCGGGGGAGCGCTTCATTGTGAGACCTTTCGTGAGTTTTCGTTGTGTGTGGAGGAAGTTTTGTTGCTTTGCTTATCGACGACACCACCCCGCCCCCGCACATGCCCCACAAAAATGGGAACAATGACAGCGAGGTATCCGGCCCAGGCGATGACTTGTAGCCAGGACATTTGCGGCATAAATCCGGTGAACGCTTGGAGCAGCGCGGCGGTGATTCCGGCGGGGTCGATGAACTCGTCGATGTTGAACGCCCAGCCGAATGGGAACGACGCCATCCAGAACGGGTACGTAGCAAACCCAGTGAGGACCTCGCCGGTACGCGGGTGCGTCGGGGCAATCGGTGCGCCGGAGAATGGCCCGGGGAGGAACTGCGCCTCCTGCAGGTCGTGGATGGCGTAAGCGAGGATGCCTGCCGCCACAATGATGAGCAGAGCACTCGACCAGGTGAAGAATGTGCCCAGGTTCAGGCGAAGAGCACCCCGGTAGATCAGCCAACCCATCACGATGGCAACCCCAATGCCGGCGAACGCGCCAATGACCGCACTTGGTGTGGTCATCCAGCCCCACAATAGGAGGGTCAGTTCAATGCCTTCGCGAGCAACGGCGACGAACGCGAGCCAGAACATGGCCTGCTTGCCTTTGGTCAGCGCAACGCCCGTTTTGTCCTCGAGCATGGTGCGCAGTTTGCCGCCCTTGTTGCTTAAGGACAGGACCATGCCAGTAATCATGGCCACCGCGATCAGCGACATGGTGCCGCCGATCGCTTCCTGGGCACGGAACGACAATCCGTAGCGGCCAAAGGTGAATAGCGCGCCGAGTGCCGTGCAGATCACTGCTGCCAAGACCACACCGACCCACACGGTGCGGGCCGCGGTGTTCAGGTGACCCTTGTCGTCGCCGGTGGTGGTGCTGCTGCGACGCTTGATGGCGGCTAATAACATGCCGACGATGAGGGATGCTTCCAAGCCCTCGCGGAGGCCGACCAGGAAAGCGGCGATGAACATATTCAGAACTTTCTCGTGTGTAACGTGGCAATCGAAGGGCGGCATCCAATCAAGGTAAGGCTACCCTTTACTAGCCAAGGCTTACCTTAATCTGCGAAGTGTGGGAAAGTAAAGAGAAATGTGTTCACACGTACAACGGGGGGAGCGTGCGGGGGTTGTGTTTGACTAGCGGCACTGCGCTGCAAACCTCCCGCTCGTGCGGTGAAACACCAACATTTGTTGCCCAAAAATGAGTGATTCCTGTGGGACAATCAGGCGTCTACAGATTCACAAGGAAGCAACGATGACCCGTTGGTTCAACGAAGTCACTAATGGCGATGACCTGATCACAGTTTCTAAACGGTGCGGAGTAGATCTCGAGCAGCTGCGTCTTGAATTTGTAGAAGACCGCGTGTCTGCCGATACCGTGATAGCAATTGCGAAAGCATATGGAAAGCGGACGACAATCGGGCTTGTTCTATGCGGGCTTATACCGAGGGACGACATCACTGCAAAGTTGACTCAAGAAGAGCTGATCTTCCTCAGCACGCTGGACGAGCTTTTAGATGAGGTCTCGCGAAGAGTCGAAAAGAAGCCAGAGCTGGCCAAGCAACTGATCCTTCAAATTTCGAGGTCTCGCGCTACTTAATCAAGGAGTTCGTCCCCGCTCAATTGCTATGACACCTAGTCCAAATGCACAAGTCGGTTCTTCCAGAAGGGGACCAGGAGATAAAAATGGTTCCACTTTTCTATACTCTCCGAAGCCGGACCCCGCCAGTTACGCCCGCTGAACACTCCAAGCCACGTAGCGCAACGCGGACACACCCCAGTGCCCGAAGAGCAGTATGAGCAGCGCGAACGACAGTGGCCGCCAACCCTCATACCAGGCGCCCAGGGACAGCGTGCCGACCGGGAAGGTGGAGCCCCACCAACCCGGGCCGTACGATGCCCAGGAAAAGACTGCGTGGTAGAAGCAGTACATCGCGAAGAGGACACACGGGGCACCGATGGTGAACATGATGATGCCGTAGCGGTGGGCGTCGAAAAGCACGGCTGAGGCTGCCGTCGACTGGCCGACCACCCCGAGGGGGATCCAGGCGGTGCCTGCTGCCGCGCCGCGGGGCCGGTAGCTGCGGCGGGCGAAGCACCAGTAGCAGTAGGCGAACAGTGGGATGGCCGTGAGGAAGGTGAGGAAGAAGCACACCTCGCCGGCGTAGTGGTAGAACTGCCCGTGGTGTACGGCGAGCTGGCCGCCGGAGGTGGCTGCGACCATGGGCGTGACCAGGGCGAGTCCCCATGGGAACGCGGGTGTGTCGTAGTGGTGCGGCAGTTTCCACAGCGCCCACAGTTGCCAGAGGCAGACCACGACGGACAGCGGTGCGCCAATCCACCAGCTGGCCAGCTGGAAAGCGTCGTAGCCGGTCAGCGCAGTCCACGCCGAGCCGCACGCGAGAAGCCCCATCGTGTACATGCCCCACGCCGCCATGTTCTGGTGCTGGGGAGGCGCATTGCGCGCGCCTGCGGTGAAGATCAGCAGCAACAATGCCGCGATCAGGGCGAACACGAGCTGGTTTACGTGCAGACCGTGGAGCCCAGACAACGTGGAGGCGATAGAAGTGCCCATCAAGGCACCGGCCCACGCGGGGCCAAACTTTGGCAACTGCATAGCCACCACGCTAGGCCTGTCACCAGCGATTTTGACAATCTCACCCCGTACGGGGTGGAACGCCCCCTAGCGCCGGCGGACAAGCTCCATCGCGCGCGCGGCGTCGAGGACGTCGAGGTAGGGCAGGGGATCGATGTCCATGTCCTCGACGTAGTCGGTGAGCATGGTGCGCACCACCTGGTGCAGCTCGTCGACGTCCCACGGCTTGGCAATGTAGTGGTCCAGGTGGGCTTCGTTGACCGCGCGCACTGTGTCGCGCAGCTGCGCCTGGCCGGTGACCAGGACTTTGCGGGTGGCGGCGGTGCGGTCGTCGTCCATCATCTGGACCAAAAACTCGACGCCGGTGGTGCCGGGCATGCGGTGGTCACACAGCGCGAGTGCGAGTACGTCGCCGTCTTCGGTGAGCTCGTCGATCACCTCCCACGCCTCCTCCACGTCGGAGGCGACCTCCACGCGGATGTGCTCGGCAAAGGGCAAAAGGTCGCGCTCGACGGCGGCGCGGACTTCCGCCTCATCTTCCAGAATCAGGATGGCAAGGTTCATGGTGTGTCTCCTTCGTCGTGTGCGTGCGGGCCGTCGATGGGCAGGCCCACAGTGGCGCAGGTGCCGTTGGTAGAAGAGGTCAGTTCGATCGTGCCGTGGTGCGCGCTGACGATGCCGCGGCAGATGCTTAAGCCGATGCCCATGCCGAAGCGGACCTCCCCGTTCTTCGTGGTAAAGCGGGGTTCGAAGAGTTTATCGATGCGCTCGGGCGGGATGCCCGGTCCGTCGTCGATGACCTCGACGCGCACCCAACCGGGCTTCGGGGCGCTGGTGCGAATCGTGATGGTGGAGCCTTTGCCGGACTCCTCGATGGCCTCGGCGGCGTTGGTGATCAGGTTCGTCCACACCTGCGCGATCTGCCCGGGAGTACAGGTCACGCGCGGCAACTCGGCGAAATCCCTCTCGATCTCCACGCCACGCAGCTTGTGGGCAATCAGCTGCAGGGTGTCTTCGATGCTCTGGTGCACATCCACGTCGGTGACCGGGTCGCCGTCGGGCCGCGCGTAGGCGCGCAGCGAGGCCACCAGCTGCGTAATGCGCGTCGAGGCAGTCGACAGGTTGCGTAGGGCAGTGCCTATCGACGCCGCGTGCTCCACCGTCTCGTAGTCCAAGCGTCGATTAGCGCGCACCTGCTTGGCAAAGTCCACGTCGTGCAAGCCCGCGAGCACCCAGCGCTGCGCGAGCGCGCGGTCGCCGATCACCTCGGTGAGCTCGCGTCGCAGCACACGGGCTTCCTTGGTACTTACCGCGTGCGAGCTACGCGCCGCCTCCAGCGCGTGCCCGGTCGCCTCCCGCCATTTGCGGTTGGGGCTCGACGCGATGAGCGACTCGACGTCCTCGGCGAGGTGGTCTGCGGTGCGCTCGATCGCCGCCATCGGGTTGTTCAGCTCGTGGGCCACGCCGGCGGCGAGTTCGCCGAGCGAGGCGAAGCGCGCCTGGCTCATCAGTTCGCGGCGCGCCGCCTCGAGGTTGTGCAGCGCCGTGGTCAGCCGCGCCCGTTCCTCTTCCAATTGCGCGGTGAGCTCGTGCTGTTCGATCTGGATGTCCTCGGCACGACGCAGGCGGCGGTCGTAGGAGCGTACAAACAAGATATTGAACAGGCGCGCGAGCTCCGGCTCCTGCTGGATTAAGTAGTCCACCTGCTCGGTGGGTAGCTGGACTGCGACCACCTCGGTGGTGGTGCGGGCGGTAAAGAAGCCCACTCGGTTGCTGGCCAAGGAGAGCAAGCCGATGACGTGGCCGGTGGAGGCGTGGTGCATGACGATATCGCCGGCGTCGGTAAAGCGCTGCAAAAGCACCTGACCGGAGAGCGCGAAGATGACCTCTTCAACGTAGTGGCCCTCCTTGGTCAGGTACACCCCCGGCGGGAAAGTCAGGCGCGGCTGGTAGCCCAGGTGCGTGTCCGCGGCTTGGATGATGCGGTTGATGATCTCCTGGTCGGTCAGCCCCACGTCCAGCTCGGTGACCTCGGGCAAGTCGAAGGTGCCGGCGATCGAGGGGTCGCGCTTGGCGCGCATGTACCAATAGCGGTTGAGCTGCTGTTGGATGTTGTGCAGCAGTGCTTCCGCTTTGATCGCCGGGGTGAACACGAGCATATCGAGTCGGCCCATGTCCGTGAGTGCATCCAGGCCCGCGATCTCGGGCGCGGTGGTCAGCACCATGACGCGGGTGTACTCGTAGCCGGGCTCCGAGATCAGCTCGAGCAGCGGGTGGTCGGCCACCAGGCCGTCCTCGTGGACGGTGACGGTGACAAGGGCGGGTGGGTCGCCGTCGAGAAGCGAGCGGAGGTGCTCCACATTATCGGCGGCGAGAATATCGTGCGTGCCGCCGAGCGCCTCGGTGACCACCTGCTGCACTGTGCGGGTGGCTTGGGATTTACCCACGATGGCGAGGGTGGAGCGCGGCAGCATCTAGAACACCAGCCCCGTCATCTGCCAGACAGACGGCAAGACGAAGATCAGCAGCAGGGTGGCACTGGTGCCGACGACAAGCCCCACGAGCGCCATCTGCGGAATGGAGATTTCCTTGGTGGCGTACGCAATCGCGTTCGGCGGCGTGGAGATCGGCAGCGCCATGCCCAGCGAGCAAGCGAGCGCCACCACCGCGGCGACAACGAGCGCGTTGATGCCGTCGAGCGAGAGCGCGAGCGAGACCGCCAGTGGGACAAGCAGGTTGGCAGCTGCGGAGTGCGAGATCACGTTCGCCATGCCGAAGCCAATCAGGCCGAGCACCGCGAGGATCGCCAGCGCGCCCATGACCTCCCAGCTGACCGAGCCGACCAGCCACTCGTCCAGGCCGCTCGCGCCCACGCCTGTGCCCAGCGCGATACCGCCGGAGACCAGCCACAGCACCGGCCAGTCGAGCGCCTGGACGTCCTTGCCCTTCATCACCTGCAGGCACAGGAGCGCCACGACAGGGATGAAGCCGACCGTGTTGGAGGAGATGCCGTGCAGCGGCTCGCTCATCCACAACAGGATGGTCAGGCCCGCCACGGCGTAGAAGAGCTTTGCGTCGGTGGTGGTGTTCCACTTCGAGCGCATTTCGATGGAGATCCGGGTCTCGGCGGGAATGAAGGCGAGGCAGAGGAATACCCAGGCAAAGGCCAACACGACAAACATGAACGGCACCGCCATGAGCATCCAGTCTGTAAAGGAGACGCGGATGCCGTGCTCAGCGAGCGCGCCGATCGCGATGGCGTTCGGGGGCGTGCCCACCGGTGTGCCGATGCCGCCGACGTTTGCTGCCAGGGGGATCGACAGTGCCACGCCGGCGCGTGCCTTGCCCGCGGGCAGCGTCTTCAGAATCGGGATCACCACCGCGAACATTGTCGCCGTGGTGGCTGTGTTCGACATGAACATGCTGAGCACAGCGGTAATCAGCATCAGCCCGAGCACGGTGAGGCGTGCTTTGTCCGGGAAGGGGCGCAGCATGATGGCCGCGAGGTTGCGGTCGAGCCCGAACTTCTCCGCCCCGTGGGCGATCATGAAGCCGCCCAGAAAGAGGATGATCACGGGGTGGGCCAGCGCGGAGAAATAGGCGGAGGCGGGGAGCAATTGGTCTGCAAGCGCCGGGTCGCCGCCCGTTGGGTCTATCAGCGCGCCCTCGGAGAGCATGAGGACCTCGAGCAAGATGACCAGCACCGCCGTCGCCGTGAGCGGGACCGGCTCAAGCACCCAAAAGACGATGGCGAGCAAAAAGATCGACAGCATCCGGTGCCCAGGGGTAGACAAGGCCGGAATCTGCACAAAGAAAGGAATGAGAAAACAGATGAGGCCCAAGCCCAAACCCACCAGCTGCTTTGTGCTCAGCTGGGGGCCTTTGTCTACGAGCGCGGGCGGGCGTTGTTTCGAACGGCGTTGTGTCTCCACCATGTGTCGAAGTCTACCCGGTTTAACCTGGTAATACTTGCCTTAGTCCGCGGCGTCGGCGCGCAGGTAGACCTGGGAGCCTTCCTCGCGGAACTTTTCCGCCATCTTTTCCTCGCCGACGGCCAGCGAGGGGATACCCAAATTCTGGATGGTCTGCTGCGTATCCGCATCTAAGGCCGCATCGATCTTGTCACCGAACTCGTCGCGGATGTCTTGGGAAATGCGCATCGAGCAGAACTTCGGGCCGGTATAGGGGAGTCGTCCAGGCGGACCGCGGTCTCAGCCCCTACCGTGGGGCACCCGTGTGAGATTGCGTCACAAAGTGTAGCGGCTTACAGTGCCGCTCCGCCATTGAGGTAGTTCACGTAACGCACCGCGTCATCCTTGGCGTAGAGGTAGCTAAAGTCTGGGTCTGAGGCATCCTCGTTGAGGTTGACGGGACTCAGTCCCACAGACTTCGGCGGAATCGGCGCATCGCGCCACGTTCCGTTCGGTGCGAAAAATCCGACAACATAACCGCGGCAATGGGTGCCGTGAGGGTAGGTATCCATCGCTTGCGTGACCCACATGATCGGCCATCCTTTCAATGACTTCACTTCACAAGAATACCGCTTTTACCTGGGGTTTGTGAGCGATTCTCCAAAGAGAGGGCCCGTTCGGGTGGTGTAGCCCATTGGTTCGACGTGCACGATGGTCTCCGCCGCGCCGAGCGCGTTGGCAACGCCTGCCTCAATCTCGTCGGCGTGCGCGTGCGCGTACGAGACGGTCCACTCGCCGGGGACTTGCATGACCAGGCTGATCAAGCGCTCGCGCCCGAAAGCCGCGGTGCGCACGGAGGTAAACGCCACCCCGTTCTCGGCGGCAAAGTCGTCGAGGAAATCGTTGAGTTTTGCCAGCTCCTCGTCCGGCAGTGCTTCCGCGAGCAGGCTCAGGATCGCGCTGCGGAGCAGCTTGTAGCCGGTGAGCAAAATGTTGGCACCGACGAGTAGCGCCACGATCGGGTCCAGGATTTCCCAACCGGTGAGCGCAACGAGTGCCATGCCTACGATGACGCCGACGGTAGTGAGCACGTCGGTAAGCAGGTGCTTGCCGTCGGCCTCCAGGGTGATGGAGCGGTAGCGCTTGCCGGCCCGCACGAGGGCGTAGCCGGCCGCCGCGTTCAGCAGGGCAGCAGCGACCGAGAAGAGCAGGCCGATGCCCAGCTGCTCCAGCGGCTGCGGGTTGAGCAGGCGGTCGATGGAGGTGTAGATGATGGCGACCGCGGCCACCAGAATGAGGGATCCCTCGACCTGCGCGGAAAAATATTCAGCCTTGGAGTGCCCGAAGTTGTGGTTCTTATCCGCTGGTTTCGCCGAGAGCTTCAGCGCCCACAGGCCAACCACCGCTGCGACGAAGTTGATTACCGTCTCGATGGCATCGGAGAGGAACCCGACCGAGCCGGTCACCCAGGCGGCCACCATCTTTAAGACGATGGTGGCGACGGAGATAGCAATGGAAAGCCACATAAAGCGTTCCAGAATCTGCTGCTCTTTGCGTAATGACGGGGGCATGTCAGTCATGCGATCCTCCCAAAATCAGGGCGCTTCGGCGCCGCGTCAAAGAAACGGTCCGAAGGTCTCGCTCACTCGGTCGACCACTGTGTAAGGCTACCGAGCCGATTGCCCGGGCGCGACGGCACCAGCATGTCGAGCAAACGATTACGGGCTACTCCCCTTCAATAGCTACTTTAGCGTAGCGGCGCACGGGGTATGGATCTCACGTAGACTGGCGGGCATTTTGCCCTCAACGATAGGAAAACCATGGCGCGCAAACGCAGCCTACAAACCGACCCGCTCATCTTCGGCGCCTCACTCGGCTTCGTCGTTGTCTTCGTGGCCGCAACCCTCGCGTTCGGCGACCGCGCCCGTGCCCTCTACGTCGATGTGTCCGGGTTCCTCATGGACCACTTCACCTGGATGTATATCGGCGGCATCTCCGCGGTGCTGATCTTCCTCATCGTCATCTTTGTCTCCCGCTTCGGCAACATGCGGCTTGGCGACGACGAGGACGAGCCCGAATACAGCTACCCAGTCTGGTTCGCCATGCTCTTCGCCGCAGGCATGGGCGCGACCCTGATGTTCTGGGGCGCGGCCGAACCACTGCACCACGCGTACAGTCCGCCGCGCGGCGACATGGAATCGATGAGCCGCGAGGCCATCGTCCAGGCCTTCGAGTACACCTTCTACCACTTCGGCATCCACATGTGGGTGATCTTCGCCCTGCCCGGACTGGCCATCGGCTACTTCGTATACAAGCGCAAGATGCCGGCGCGCATGTCGTCCATGTTCGCCCCGCTGTTGGGCCGCCGCGTCTACGAGACCCCCGGCAAGCTACTCGACGCCCTCGGTATCGTTGGCACCATCTTCGGCCTCGGCGTCTCCGTGGGCCTCGGAGTCTTACAGGTCTCTGCCGGCCTGAATATTCTGTGGGGCGTGCCGCTGATCACCCCCGTGCAGCTGGCCATCATCCTGTTCATTACCGTCGCGGCGTGTATCTCCGTGGCGACCGGCCTGGACAAGGGCGTGAAGATCCTGTCCAACCTCAACATCGCCGCAACGATCTTCTTGATGTTCTTCGTCCTGGTCACCGGCCCGACGCTCGCGCTGATCGGACAGGTCACAGAGTCCTTTGGCATCTACGCGAACTCGCTGCCCGAGCTGGTGTTCTGGGTGGATTCCTACAACGACAACCCGGGTTGGCACGCCACCTGGACCGCCTTCTACTGGGCGTGGACCATCTGCTGGTCTCCCTTTGTGGGCATGTTCTTCGCCCGCATCTCTCGTGGGCGCACCGTCCGCGAGCTCATCGGGGGCACGATCTTGCTGCCCGCCGCGTTCGACCTCATCTGGTTTTCCATCTTTGGCCGCGCCGCCATGGAGATGGAGGCAGAAAAGCCCGGCGTACTACCGCATCGGCTGGGTGATCGCCGTCGGACTGGTGACCGCCGCGCTGCTGTTTATTAATGACTCCGGCATCGCCGCGCTCCAGGAGGTGGTGATCATCATCGCCTTCCCGTTCTTCATCACCTACTTCGTCATGATGTGCTCGTTGGTCAAGGCCATGAACGACGACTCGGCCGCCGCGCGCCGCTACCGCTCCCGCCAGTGGGAGAAGACCGACACCGCAGAGAAGCTGGAAGAGGGCGAGAACAAACCCGCGCCGGGCTACGACTCGGAAGGCAACGCGGTCGACCGCCCTGAATTTGAGTACGACGCGGAAGAGGGCACCTGGCGCTTGGAAGAGTCACTCATCCTCGGTGAGGACGTGCAGGTCTCCGGCGACGGTCAGTCGAAGGCCGGATCGAAGGTCAACTGGGTGGAACAGGAAGACCCGAAGTAGGGGCTAGAGTGCCTGCGCAACCTGGTCTGCCACGAAGGCAGACCCGGCATTGGAGGGGTGCAGCGCCATGTTGTATCCGGGGGTGGTGGTGTCGATGATGCCCGCCACCCACCGGTCCGCGTCCTTGGCACACGTGCTGTGGTCGGCGGACAGCGCCCGAATATCAATGAACGTGGCACCAATGAGCCGCGCGGCCGCGCGCTGGTCGTTTTGCGCTCGCTGCTCCCACTCCGCCACGCGCGGGGCCGGCACGCCGAGCGGGGCGTTCGGCACCACGTTCAGCCCGCAGAGTTGGCCACCGCCGGTGATGGAGAGCAGACCGGGGATGATGATTGTGGCCTCTGGCGCAACGGCGCGGACCTTCGCCGCAGCATCCTGAATGTTCTGCAAGTACCGCGCGCGGATGTGCTGCGGGTCGGAACTTTCGCCGTCGATGAAAGGCCGCCACTGGTCGTTGATCCCCACGGCAAAGGTGACGGCCCGGGTGTGGCCATTGAGGGCACCGGCGCGAATCGCGTGATCCACGTGGCCCGGTAGATCCTTCGACCGATGGCCCGTGCACGACCAGTCTGCCACTGTGCTGTGCGTGCGCGCGTCGAGCTGGCTGGGCCAGTTGTTCGGCCCCTGCAAGCAGCCGGCTTGGCTGCGAGCGGACTCGTAAATCCGCGTCGAAGACGTCGACGAGCCCCACCGGTTGAAAAACTTCAGCGCGGTATCCCGGTACTGATCCGGGTTTGAGGCAAAGGAGTCGCCAAAGACGACAACATTGCCCCCGGGTTGCGCGCTTGCAGGATAGGCGGTTGCAGAGGTAACAGTAACAATCGCGGCAGCTGTCAGCGCGGCCACGCGGGTGAGTGCTCGCATGACGTTGAGGTTACCTGGGAGGTGCTGGCCTTTCGGCGACGAGTCAGGATCGCGCGAGCCGCATGCAGCGGTGAGGCACGCCCGTGTCCAGGAACTCTTCGCCCTCTGCGACCAGACCGAAGCGTGAGTAGTAGCCGACCAGACCGGACTGGGCCTCGACGATGAGGTCGCCCGGCCAGCGGGTGGTGTACTCGATCCCGGCGCGCACGATGTCTGGGCCGATGCCGGAGCCGCGGTGCGCCGGGTGTACCACGAAGCGACCAAAGCGCGAGCCGGTCTCGGTGGGGAAGACCCGGGCGCAGCCGGCGAGCGTGCCGTCGTTCGCAAACGCGAGTACGTGCTTCGTATCCGGGTCGGCGTCCTGGTCGTCGATTTCGTTGTACGGGCACTGCTGCTCGCCGACGAAGACGTCGACGCGCAGCTTGTACAGCGCGTGGACCTCGCGCGGGGTCATCTCATCCAGTGATTTCAGCACGATCACGGTGCGGTGTAATCCTTCCTTCTCTGCCGTAGGAGACGCGGCGGTGCGCCCACTCAAACGGGCCCTGCTTGCCGGCAGCCTCAAGTGCGGTCGCGATGAGCACGGTAGCGAGCCACACCCCGGCGCTGAGTGCGAGCTTGCCGCTGACGGTCCAGTCCTGTCCCACACCTAAGCTGAACGGGTAGACCAGTGCGATAAAGAAGAACGTCTGCGCCAGGTAACCAGACATGGAGCGCTTACCCAGCGCGACAAGTGGGTAGGTCCACGCGGGCGTTGCGTTGTGCAGGTGCGCGGTGGCGAGCGCCAGCGCGGCGAGGATGCCCGGGCCGGTCAGGCAGCCAATTGAGCTGTTGAGTAGGTGCAGGCTCGATTCCAGTTCAGGGTTGAGCACGCCGATGGCGGTGAGCCCCCAGGGCAGTCCGATGCCAAGGATGATCACTCCGGCGAGCACCGTCCACGTCCACAACGTGCGCGCGTGCTCCCGCGGATTGACCAATATCCCCTCCTTCGCCCACACGTAGCCTATGGCAGCCAGGGGCACGAGCTCGAGCAGGATAAACGGGGTGGACAGCAGCATTTCTGCCGCGCCGCCCAGGTTGTTGATGAAGTAGGTGCCAAAGCTTCCGACCTCTTCGTTGAGCGCGTTGCTGCCGCTCATCTTCTTCGCCACCTCGGGGATGAAGGCCGCCGAGATACCCACAAAAGAGGTCAACAGCATGTAGAGCCCCAGGCACGAATACGAGATGATGCGCAGCACCTTGGTCGAGAGTGTGAACATCACCGCCAACAGCATGCCGACGAAGCCGTACATAGTCATGATGTCGCCAAAGAACACGAGAAACATGTGGGCCAGGCCGAAAAGCGCGAGCGCACCGTAGCGCCGGACCAGGATCTTCCGCGCCTCACCAACCGGATACTGCTTCCGGTACAGGCTAGAGACGACAAGCCCGAAGCCGAAGCCCAGCAGCGTGGCAAACATCGGCAGGCCGCGTGTGTGGACGAAGAGAGCTGCGAAGACGGCCAACACGGCGTCGATAAGCGAGCCCTGCGCAACCCCACCCACGCTCCAGCCGGGGCCAGACTCCGGCTGCGAGTACTGATTGATCATCCAGAACAACGAGCCGTTGGCCAGCGCGATGCCGAGTAGCGCGGTGCCGCGGGCGAGATCGGGAACAAGCAATCGTTGCATGAGACTAGTTTTTACCAGGGGTAGCACCCATCAGCCACGGGGAAGACTTCCAACCCCAAAATCGGCCGGTGAGAGCGAAGGCGTCAGTCATGGCACCACTCTAACTACCTCTTCGGGTGTGGCGGATGAGGAAATTGGGGCAAAAACATGGCAATGTATATGGGAGTTTCTGTTGTGGCCAATGTAGGGAGCGTGTCCATGTTTCGTCGCCGTCTCGTCGCTTTCGCCGCCGCTGCGCTGGTGACCGTCACCTGCGGAGGCGCGCCGGCGCAGGCGCAAGTTGATCCGAACTACACCTTCCGCTCAGACATGGCCTCCAAGGTACTCGCCGGCAAGCCCTTCGCAGATAGGGTGCTGCACCGCGTGCCGGGCTCGCTTCACGACGCCCCGCGCATCCCCAACGAGTCCAACGAAGCACTCCAGCGCGGCAAGTCCCTGTACGGCCCCGGCACCCCCATTTACGTGGGCAAAGGTCCGAGCGAGGTGATGTGCACCGTGACGGTCGCCGGCTACGGTGAGCACGGCAACAAGTACGCGCTCACCGCCGGCCACTGCGGCAAAGAAGGGGACACGGTCACCTCCGCGGATTCCTGGCAGGCGGGCCCGTCCGGCACCATCGTGAAGGTCAACCACGAGCTGGACTACGCACTCATCGAGCTCGGCTCGAATGCCGAAGTCACCCGCTCCTACGACGGTGTGACCATCAACCACCTGGGGTCCAAGCCGCTCGCGCGCGGCCAGAACGTGTGCAAGAAGGGCGTGGCCTCCGGCACGACCTGCGGCATGACGCTTTCAGACTGGGACGCGATGAACGTCAACCACGCCTGCGCCATGCAGGGTGATTCCGGCGCGCCGCTGTACACCGGTGATCGCCTCGTTGGCCTGGTCAACGGCGGGATGTTCCCGCCGCCTTTCGACGTGCAGTGCGCCTCCCCGCTCCAGGGCCCGATCCACGCGCCGACCGGCTCGGCCCGCATGGATGCGGTCTTAAGCGATCTGAATAACGGTTTCCGCCTGCCTTAAGGGGGTTAGCGCTCCAGCGCCGTCAACACTTCGTCGTGCAGCAGGCCGTTGGTGGCGAGCGCGTCGCCACCGTGCGGGCCGTCCTCGCCAGCAAGCGAGCTGAAGCGCCCGCCTGCCTCCGTCACCAGCACCGACAAGGCCGCGAGATCCCAGAGGGAAACCTCCGGCTCCGCCGCGATGTCCACGGACCCCTCGGCCACGAAGCAGTAGCCCAAGAAGTCGCCGTAGCCGCGCAGGCGCCACGTCTGCTCAGTCAGCCCGATGAATTTCTCCTGCAGGCCGCGCTCCTTCCAGCCGCTCAGCGAGGACATGGCCAGCGAGGCGTCGGCAAGCGAGTTGACGCCCGAGACCTCGAGCTTCTTCAGCTCGCCGCCGTTGAAGCTGCGCCAGGCCCCGCCGCCTGCGGAGGCGTACCAGCGTCGTGCGAGTGCGGGCGCGGAGATGACGCCGACCACGGGTTTGCCGTCGACAAGCAGCGCGATGAGCGTGGCCCACACTGGTACGCCTCGCACGAAGTTCTTCGTCCCGTCGATCGGGTCGATGACCCACTGGCGGCCCGAAAAGGCCGGCGTTCCGCCGAATTCCTCGCCGAGTACCGCGTCCGCGGGGCGCGACTGCGCGAGCGTGGCCCGCAGTGCCTCTTCCACGGCGAGGTCCGCGTCAGAAACTGGCGTCATATCCGGCTTCGCCTCCACCTTCAGGTCGGCGGATTCGAAACGGTCGAGGGTAAGGGCGTCCGCGGCGTCGGCGAGTTCGAGCGCGAGCGCGAGGTCATCGGCGTAGTTACTCATGGCTCATCAGTCTAGACGTGATCTCCTCCACAATCTGCGCGCCTCCCGCCACGCACCATGTCACCCCGCCGGCGTCCACCTTGCGCGCGCGCCCACCGGCGGCCTCTACCAGCGCTTTGCCGGGCAGCCAGTCCCAGTCCGCCACCGAGTGCTGCAGCCACGCACCTGCCTGACCAGCAGCGATCGTGGCCAGGTCAACCGAGCCCGCGCCGCACATCCGCACCGTCGCCGCGTCCTGTACTGCGCGCAGCCACGCGCCACGCACCGCGTCATCGCGCATGAAGGTCGGGTGCAGGTACGTCAGCAGGGCTTCATTGCTTAGCGACGCCGCGCTCACCCCGCCTTGACGCTCACCGTTAATGCGCAACTCGCCTGCGTTGGCCAGCCACGTGGTGTCCAGTGCGGGGCGGTGGACGGCGCCGATACGTGCGGCCCCCGTTTCGTCGGCAAGCGCGAGCGCGGAGCAGAAGTAGTCCGAGCCGCGGGAGAAGTTGTAGGTGCCGTCGACCGGGTCGATCACCCACGTGCGGCCCGTGGACGAGGCGCGCGAGGCCCCCTCCTCGCCAAGGACCCCGTCTTCGCTGCGCAGCGCCTCGAGCACCTCGGCGACGAAGGCCTCCGCGGTGCGGTCCGCCTCGGTGACCACGTCGGAGACCGAGGTCTTGTAATCGGTGGTCAGACCCGCATCACGCATACGCAGCGCGAGCTGACCGGCGTGGGTGACCAGGGCTGCGGCGAGCGTGGCGTCGTCGGATAGGCGGTGGGCCTCGATGAATTCAGCAGTGGAGATCATGCGGCCCATTATCCACTTTTAGGCGGTCACTTTCAGGCCGACGATCCCGCCCACAATCATCAGCAGGCACAGCACCTTCGCCAGCGTGACGGGTTCTTGACCTGTGGCAAAGGAAAAGAGGACCGCGATGCCCGCGCCCACGCCGACCCAGATCGCGTAGCCGCTGCCCACCGGCAACGTGCGAAGTGCGTAGGCAAGCCCGCCCATAGAAATACAGAGGGCGAGAAAGAACACGACCGAGGGCCACAGCCGGGTAAAGCCCTGGGAACGGTCGAGCGCGACCGCCCACACCGCTTCGAAAGCGCCGGAAACAATAAGTACGAGCCAAGCCATGGTGGTCCACTGTATTCTCTGCACGCGTTCGCACCGCGAGAACCTGCTGGACTAGACTTCGCTGGTATGCAACCGGAGACTCAAACGCGCATTACGGACCTCGACTCGAAGCTCACCACCATTGAAAAGGTGATGGACCTCGAGGAGATGGCCGCGCGCATCCGGGAGCTCGAGCAGCAGGCCGCGTCCCCCTCGCTGTGGGACGACCCAGCGCACGCCCAGACCGTCACCTCGGAGCTTTCCAACGTGCAGGCGCGCCTGCGCAAGGTGACCTCCCTGCGGGAGCGTATTGATGACCTGCCGGTGATGGTCGAGCTTGCGGAAGAGGAGGGCGCGCCCGACATGGCCGCCGAAGAGCTGGCGGACGTGGAGGCGAAGGTCGAATCGCTCGAGGTGCAGACCATGCTCTCGGGCGAGTACGACGCGCGCGAGGCCGTGGTGAACATCCGCTCCGGCGCCGGCGGCGTGGACGCCGCGGACTGGGCCGAGATGCTCATGCGCATGTACACCCGCTGGGCGGAAAAGCATGGGCACAAGGTTGATGTGTACGACATCTCCTACGCGGAAGAAGCCGGCATTAAGTCCGCGACCTTCGTCGTCCACGGGGACTACATGTACGGCCAGCTTTCGGTGGAGCAGGGTGCGCACCGGCTGGTGCGCATCAGTCCCTTTGATAACCAGGGCCGCCGCCAGACCTCCTTTGCGGAGGTCGAAGTGCTGCCGGTTGTCGAGCGCACCGACCACATCGACATCCCGGACTCCGACATCCGAGTCGACGTCTACCGTTCCTCCGGACCTGGTGGGCAGAGCGTGAACACCACGGATTCGGCGGTCCGTATTACCCACGTGCCCACGGGCATCGTGGTGACCTGCCAGAACGAGAAGTCGCAGATTCAGAACAAGGCCTCGGCGCTCAACGTGCTGCAGTCCAAACTGTTGGAAAAGAAGCGGCAGGAAGAAAAGGCCGAGCTCGATGCGCTCGGCGCGGGCGGCAACGCCTCCTGGGGTAACCAGATGCGCTCCTACGTGTTGCACCCGTACCAGATGGTGAAGGACCTGCGCACGAACTACGAGGTCGGCGACCCGCAGAAGGTGCTCGACGGCGACCTCGACGGCTTCCTCGAAGCCGGCATTCGCTGGCGCAAAGCAGAAGCGCAGGGCGAGAACTAACGTCTCGTCCCTGCGCTATCTGGCGCTTGCAAGTTTATGCGTGGCGCAAGTCAATACCCTTCGTCTCCGGCAGGATGTACATGCTGATCAGGGTCAGGATGGCCATCGCAACAACGTAGGTGCCGGAGGCCCAGGACATGTCGTGGGCGACGAACCACTGGAAGATGTAGGGCGCGGTACCGCCGAAGACCGCCACCGAGATCGAGTACGCCAGGCCGATGGCGCGGGTGCGCTGATCGGTGGGGAAGACCTCGGACATGATCGGGGAGAGCAGCGCGCCGCCTGCGGCAACAACGATGATGGCCAGGGTGGAGGCGACCAACAGGGTCCACGGGCGGTCGTCGATAAGGCCCATGAGCGGCAGCTGCACGATCGCCAGCAGGACCGCGAAGATGTACATCACCGGCTTGCGGCCGATCTTGTCGGACAGGCTGCCCCACAGCGGCAGGGCGATCAGGCCGATGATCTGTGCGACCACGGTGACCCAGTAGGCGCCCTGGGTGGACATGCCCTGCTGGGAGATCGCGTAGGTAGATACGTAGGACGTCCAGGTGTAGTGGGAGGCGGTCACGCCGGAGACCATGCCGATGACCAGCAGGATGTTGGCCACCACGGAGCGCTTGTTCACGCTTTGGTCCACGGCCTCGTGGGCGCGACGGTCGTCGTCCTCGTTCGCCACTGCCTCATCCAGCTCGGTGAAGTGGTCAGACTCTTTCATGTGGCGGCGCATGTACAGGGCGAAGACGGCAGCGAGCGCGCTCAGCCAGAAGGGGATGCGCCAGCCCCACGCGGCGATCTGGTCGTCGGAAAGCACGAGCGAGATGCACCCGCCGATGACGTAGGCGATGACCGAGCCGCCGAAGATCGAGACGTAGACCAGCGACCCCCACTTGCCGCGCTTGGACGGCGGAGCAATCTCGGGGATGTAGCTGTTGGCTGCAGCGGACTCGCCGCCGTGGGCGAAGCCCTGCACGACGCGGATGATGAGCAGGCCGATGGAGGCCCAGATGCCCACGGTGTCGTAGGAGGGCAGCAAGCCGATCGCGACGGAGGCGACGGCCATCATGATGATGGTGGTCATCAGGACCGACTTGCGGCCCTTGCGGTCGGCGATGTGGCCGAAGATGATGCCGCCGAGCGGGCGGACGAGGAAGCCGACGGCGAAGACGCCGAAGGTGGCGAGCAGCGCAGAGGTTTGATCTGCCTTGTGGAACATCGCGGCGGCGATGAACGGTGCGAACACGGCATAGGAGCTCCACTCGAACCATTCCAGGATCTGGCCGATGAGGCTGGCGCCGAGGGACTTTCTGTCCGCTGGGTACTCGTGATGATGCTCCGCTGTTGCGGGTTTGGTCGTCGTAGCAGTCACGGGGCCTTCCTTATATGAGTTGGGATGTGTTGAACCGAAACTATAATCTGCATCACGTTTTTCGGTATGTGATTGGCGGATCCTCGATGTCGGTTTTGTGCGGCGCATAACAGGGACGGGGTTTTCCCAGCTCAGCGGGTGTGTGATGCGAAGGTGTGGTGATGGCATGTGTGCGTATAGCGAACTTGCGTGCATAATGCGTACCCATTTTGGGGGAAGTGACTCAGGGGTCGACTACGGGAAATAGTGGCGTTTTTAAGGTGCGACGTAAAATTTGTCGCACGTCACACGAAGGGGTGCTTACAATGTCCGCATCGGAGACACGCGCACTTGAGCGGGTCAAAGTTCAACAGCTGTCCCGAATCTGGTGCTTTTAAGGAGGAAAATATGGTTGCTCTCAAACCGGAGGAACTGAGCACAGAAAGTCTCGCCGAGATTCTCGCTGCGGGCGGACGCCCGGCCAACAGCGAGCGCGAAATTAAGATCATCGACACCACGCTGCGCGATGCTCACCAGTCCATCTGGGCGACACGCATGCGTACCGAGCACATGATGGAGCTGCTTGACGACGTCACCAACGCCGGCTTCGAGCACGTCGACCTCGTCGCTCCGATTCAGTTCGATGTGCCGGTGCGTTACCTCAGGGAGGACCCCTGGGAGCGTGTTCGCAAGGTGCACGAGAATGCAGCGCCGGGCACGAAGTTCCGCGCGATGGTGCGTTCCCGCAACCTCGCGTCCTTCGACTTCCTGCCGGACGACGTTATTCACGCATGGGTCGAGCGCCTCTACGCCAACGGTTTCCGCGTCATCGGTGCCTTCGACGGTCTGAACGACATCGACAACATCGCCGACACGCTGATCCTGGCCAAGGAGCTGGGTGCCGAGACCTACGGCTGCCTGTCTTACTGCCTGAGCCCGGTGCACACCGACGAGCTCTACATTGAAAAGGCGCAGGAGCTGGTCGAGCGTACCGACGTCGACCGCATCATGCTCAAGGACGCGGGTGGCCTGCTCACGCCGGACCGCATGAAGACGCTGATTCCGGCGATCCGCAGCGCAATCGGCGACAGCCGCCCGCTCGAGGTGCACACGCACTCCCTGACCGGTCTTTCCCCGCTGACCTACATCTACGCCGCAGAGCTGGGCGTGGACTCCATCCACACCTCCATCGCCCCGCTCGCAAACGGCCAGGGCCAGCCGGCAACGCAGGCGCTCGCACGCGACCTGCGCGCACTGGGCTACCAGGTCAACATTGATGACGAGCGCGTGGACAATGTGAGCAAGAAGCTGCAGGAGATCGCCGACCGCGAGGACAAGCCCGTCGGCAAGCCGCGCGCCTACGACGGTGTGCACTACATGCACCAGCTGCCGGGCGGCATGCTCACCAACTTCGAGTCGCAGCTCGAGACCGCAGGCTTGTCGGACCGTTTCGAGGACCTGCTCTACGAGACCGCACGTGTGCGCGAGGAGCTCGCATTCCCCATCATGATCACCCCGTTTGCCCAGTTCGTGGGCACCCAGGCCGTGATGAACGTGATCTCAGGCGAGCGCTACTCGGTTGTGCCGAACGAGATTAAGAAGTACGCGCTTGGCCACTACGGCGAGCCGCTGGCACCGATTGACCCGGATGCGCTGGAGAAGATCAAGAAGAACGGTTCCTCCGAGATCAAGGAGGGGCGTCCCACGCTCGAGCCCGCACTGCCTGGTCTGAAGGAGCAGTACCCGGACGACGACATCGACACGATCCTGTTGCGCGCGAACATCCCGGGCAACAATGTCGACGAGATGAAGCGCTTCGTCGCCGAAGGCCGCGCCGGCCAGGGCGAAGGTATCGCGGGCGGCGAGCTGACCAAGCTGGTCCAGAAGATCTACGAAACCACCACGACGGGCGAGTTCCACCTCAAGTCCGACGACCTCGAAATCAACCTCACCAAAAAAGGAGACAAGTAACCATGTCTGATACCAATTTCAACGAGCTGAAGTCCCTCCTCGAGTGGGTCAACCAGTCCGGCGATATCGAAGAGCTGAGCATTAAGTACGGCGACATCGAGCTCGCCCTCTCCAAGACGCCGGGTGGCCTGAGCCACCTCAAGGCTGCACCGGCTCCGGCTCCGCAGGCCGCTCCGGCACCGCAGGCTGCTCCGTCTGCACCTGAGGCAGCGCCGGCACCGGCTGCTCCGGAAGCCGCTCCGGCTCCGGAAGCCGCACCGGCTCAGGAGGCTGCCCCGGCACCCGCAGCCGAGGCCCCGGCTGATGGCGTTGAGGTGACCGCTCCGATGGTCGGTACCTTCTACGCTGCGCCGAAGCCCGGCGCTGACCCGTTTGTCAAGGTCGGCGACGAGGTCGAGGTGGGCCAGGTGCTCTGCATCGTCGAGGTCATGAAGCTGATGAACAACATCGAGGCCAAGGTTGCCGGTACCGTCAAGCAGATCCTCGTGGACAACGAGGACGCTGTCGAGCACGGTCAGCCGCTGATGATCATCGAGCCCAAGTAGGCACACCCGAAAAACCCTAGAAAGGTGAGGAGACCCGCAATGACTGATTTGTTGGGGAGCGTGCTCATCGCCAACCGCGGTGAGATCGCACTTCGCATCATCCGTGCTTGCAAAGAGCTCGGTATCAAGTCCGTGTTGGCCTACTCGGAGGGCGACCGTGATTCGCTGCCCGTGAAGGAGGCAGACAAGGCCGTCTGCATCGGCCCGGCCAACGCAGCCAAGAGCTACAACAGCCCCGAGCTGGTCGTCTCCGCGGCGATGGCCTACAAGGTAGATGCCATCCACCCCGGCTACGGCTTCCTCTCGGAGAAGGCCGACTTTGTCAAGATGGTCGAGGACGAGGGGATCGGCTTCGTCGGCCCGTCGTCCGAGCACATCCGCCGGATGGGCGACAAGATCGAGGCAAAGCGCATCGCGCAAAGCGCTGGCGTGCCCACGGTGCCCGGCTCTGACGGCGTGGTCACCGAGTTCGACGAGGCGCTCGACGTGGCCAAGGAAACCGGCTTCCCGCTGCTGATCAAGGCCGCCGCCGGCGGTGGTGGCCGCGGAATGCGCGTGGTGGAGTCCGAGGAGACGCTAGAGAAGGATCTGAACGAGATCATGAACGAGGCGCAGTCCGCGTTCAACGACTCCTCGGTCTACATCGAGCGCTACCTCACCGACATCCGCCACATCGAGATCCAGGTGCTTGCCGACGGCGAGAACGCCATCGCACTGGGCGAGCGCGACTGCACCTCGCAGCGCCGCAACCAGAAGCTCATCGAGGAGGCGCCGTCCCCGGCGATCGATGACGAGCTGCGCGAAGGCCTGCAGCAGGCGGCGATCAACCTGTGCAAGGAGGTCGGCTACAAAAACGCCGGCACGGTGGAGTTCGTGTTCGACAACATCGAGCGCAAGTACTACTTCATCGAGATGAACACCCGTATCCAGGTGGAGCACCCGGTCACCGAAATGATCACCGGCGTGGACCTGATCCAGGAGCAGCTGCGTATCGCCTCCGGGCAGAAGCTGCGCCTGACCCAGGATGATGTGGAGATTCGTGGCCACGCCATCGAGTGCCGCATCAACGCGGAGGATCCGAACGAGAACTTCGCGCCGCGCCCGGGCAAAATCGAGCACTTCCGCGCGCCAGGCGGCTTCGGTGTCCGCATGGATACGCACATCGAGTCTGGCTACACCATCCCGCCGTTCTACGACTCGATGGTGGGCAAGCTCATCTGCTGGGCGGAGGATCGCGATGCGGCGATCGAGCGCACCCTGCGCGCGCTCAGCGAGCTGACCACCGATGGCGTGGTGACCACCGGCCCGTTCCAGGCCTACCTGCTCAACAGCGAGAAGTTCCGGAGCGGTGACATCAACACCGGTTACGTCGCCAAGATGCTCGAGTCGGCCGGCGAAATCCCGACTGAGGAGTAACCGCACGCCACAGTAAGGAGTTGTGAAGGAATGCTGGTCGCCGTGGCCATGCTGGTCGGGGCGATCGTTCCCGTCCAGACCGCGATTAACACCCGTTTTCGGCAAAGCGTGGGCTCGCCAATCGGCGCGACCTTTCTCTCCTTCATCCTTGCGGTGGCCGCATCCTGCATCATCGCCGCTATAGCCACACGCACTCTGGTTCCAGACCTCACGCTTGTCGCCTCTGAACCCTGGTGGGTGTGGCTTGGCGGCTTTATGGGCGTGATGTTCATCGCCGGCAACATCGTGCTCTTCCCAGAGCTCGGGGCGGTGCAGACCACAATTCTGCCCATCTTGGGGCAAGTGATCATGGGATTGCTTGTCGACGCCACCGGGCTCTTTCGCTACCCCCAAACCCCAGTCGGGCCACTCCGGCTACTCGGCGCCCTCATCGTGCTCATCGGTATCGCGATGGTGCTGGAAGTCGGACGCGGCGCCCCGCTGCACGGCACCGCCCGCGGTCCGCGCGCCTGGGCGCTGCGTGCTTTCGGCGTGTTGATGGGGATGGGGTCTGCGACGCAGACTGCCGTCAACGGCTACCTGGGCAAGGTGCTGCATAGCCCGATCCAAGCCGGCCAGATCTCTCTCGCCGTGGGCCTCGTCGTGCTCTTAATTTTGGTCCTCGTACTTCCCGCGCCACGAGCAGCGGTGGCTTCCGGCGTTGCGCCTGGCCCGTGGTGGATGTGGCTGGGCGGGTTGCTTGGTGCCGTCTTCGTCTTCGGCGGAGCGACCCTTTCGCCCATCCTGGGTACGGGCATGACGGTGATTGGCTCGCTCGTCGGCATGATTATCTGCGGCCAGTTACTCGAATCGATTGGCATTGGCGGCGGCACGAAAGGACTCCCCACGCCCTTTCGGCTCGCGGGCCTGGCGATCGTGCTGGTGGGCGTGGCGATGGTGCGCCTGCTTTAGGCCACGATTCGCGCGTATTTTTTAGCGCATGGTGCGCCAGCGCTCGAGCGTGAGTGTGGGGGAGAGCGCCCGTGAGACGCAGGTAGCGAAGGCGCCGTTTTCGTGGCGCTCCTCGGTGAAGACGCTGTCGCGGTGGTCGGGGGTGCCGTCGATCACGCGCATGATGCACGTGCCGCACGTGCCTTCGCTGCACTGAGACAGGATCGGCACATCCTCGTCTTCGAACACGTCGAGCACGGAATCGCCTTCGGGGATGTGATACGTCTCGCCGTTGAAGATGACATCGAAGGCCCCGTCGGCGTCGTGGTTGCCAGCGAGCGCCTCCTCCGTGGCGCGAAACGCCTCAAAGTGGATGTTTTCCTTGGGCAGGGCCTTGCTTGCCGTGTCGATCACGCCGTCCATAAACCCCTGCGGCCCGCACACGTACACATGGGTGTCTTCTGGTGGCACGTCGGATTCTGCGAGTGCTTCCTCGATATATCCGGCTTGTTTCTCGCGCTCGCCGGTGGCGAAGATGCTTTTTGTTTGCCCCTGGAGATAGGTCTCGATCAGGTGCCGCATCATTGCGCGCTCCTCGCTGGAAGCGAAATACAACACTGTGTAGTCGGCTTCTTGGATTTGCAGCTCGCGGGCAAGCGAGAAGATCGGGGCGATGCCTACGCCAGCGCCGACGAGGATTGAGCGTCGTGCCGTTTTTGCGAGGGCGAAGTTATTGCGGGGCGGGCGGATGCGGACGGTGTCGCCCGGCTCGATGCTGTGCGCCGCGATCGACCCGCCGCGCGAGTTGTCCTCCAGCTTGACCTCGATGCCGTAGGTAGCGCGCTGGGTTCCTGGTTCCCTTCCCAAATAGTGGGTGGGGTAGAGGGAAAACTGACGGACCAGTTCTTCGCCTTCGGGGGTGCGGAGCACAAAGTCGGCGTGGCAGCCAGGCTCGTAGCCAGGCAGCGGCGCGCCGTCGTGTGTCTCGAAAGTGATCAGTGCGATGCCGTGTGCGCGTTCGACGTCGGTCGCGGTCAACTCGATGAGTTCCTCGGTGGGCTTTTCGGGCACCGCTTTCGGGGCCGGGGATGCTGGCTTGTGGCGGTTGAACGCGGCTTCTCGGTCGGCGGCATTGAGGTCGCTTTGTGTTTTTCTCCCTCCGAAGAGTGCAGAAAAACCACCCTTGGCCATGCCGTATCCCATTGCGTCCTCCATTGTGAAACTCGGTGTCCAAAATCGCGGTACAAAACAGTTGCCGGGCAACCGTGTAATGGATAGTATAAAGCCATGCAAAAAGTGATCAGCAATACACCCGCGTGTGATTATTAGGCATCTAACAGGTAGTTGCCATTGTTGATCGCCTTCACTGATTTTGCTGCAAGCCATAATTACCAGCCGCGATGGCGGCCCCTATCAAAAGGGAAAGGGAACTACATGACTGCCAGTACACAAGCCCGCGAGGAGCAGGGCTACCAGAATCCGGTGCGCCCGGAGGTGCTGCCGATGTCGGATAATCCTTACGAGGATTTCCGCTATTTCTACCGCGACGGCATGCCGCTACGCCCGGCCCCGAAACGCCGGACGAGCCGTCCTGGCTGGTCAACGCTGCGCCACAACCTCTTTGACCGCTGGCACACCGTGGCCGACGAATGGGAGGGCTACGACAGCTTCCAGACCAAGCTGCTGGATGACCACATGTGGCAGACCGACGAGACGGGCTGGAAGCTGGCCGAGGCCTTCAAGCGTGACGGGGCGGAGAAGTCCCGCGCCGACTTCGAGAAGGCGCTGAACGAGGGTATTGATACGGTCACCGACCCGGCTCCGGAGCTCGTCGAGTTCTTCGCGGAGGTGGACAACGTGCCGGAGTGGATCGACCTCGAGGCGGCCGAACGCGGGCGTATCGCCTACTACAACGTCACCCCGTCTGCGGAGCTGTTGTCCATCGGCTTCGCCTACTGGGCGACCACGATGGAGGACCGCACTTCGGCGGCGACCGGTGAGACCGGCATGTTCGAGATCGAGTCCTTTACCCGCATCATCGAGACGGTGAAGTTCTTCGTCGACTTGGGTAAGAAGGGCGTGTTTGACCGCTATAGCGACGGCTTGAAGGCCGCAGTGCGCGTCCGCCTGCTGCACGCCCAGGCGAACCGCGGCCTGGAAAAGCTGTGGGGCCCGGAGCACTACAACGAGTTTGGCCGCCCGATCGGGTCTTCCTTCCTGGTCTCTGGCGAGGGCTGGTTCGCACTCATGCCGATCGGCGTGGATGAGTTCTTCGGCCGCCCTCACACCGGCGAGGAGTGGGACGACGTCGCAATGTACTGGGCGTGGGTGCTCTACCTCATGGGCGCGGAGGAGCGGCTCATCCCGAAGACCGGCGATGAGATGCGCAAGATGACCGACTTTATCTACGCCAACGGCGGGTACTCCTCCGCCTACCACGTGCGCGTCGCCACCGCCCTGATGGGCATCCTCGAGGACCTGGATCCGCAGATGCCTGCGCAGGTGCTTGGTGCCCTGTCGCTGATCATCGGGGACGAGGAAACGCAGTTCATGGTGAAGGGCTCCCGCTTCGAGGGCACGCGCTACCTGCACTGGAAGATTGCGTTCCTGCTCAAGGCGAAAGCGGAGGCAGCGGTCTACCGCGTGCTCGACAAGGTGCCCGGGGCGAAGGCAAGGAAGGTAAAGAAGGCAGCGGACGGCAAGCCGCCGTGGTCCGGCGTCTTCAAGCAAATCGAGGACTACGTCGCGGAAAAGGCCCCGCACGTCAAGGCCGAGTACAAGCTGCACGACACGTCCAAGGAAGGCCTGCGCTAAACCCGCAGAACCCGTCTCACCCCGAAAACAACCCGAATATAAAAGGAGCACACTCATGACCCAGACATTTACTGAGAACCCGCTTGCGGCCGATCACTACGACCGCGCTGACTGGCCGGCTGCTCGCGGCGACCGGGCGGCGTTCGTCGCAAAGTTCGGCGAAGCACGCGCGAAGCGCTTCGAGCAGGCGCTGTGGGCGATGGATCCCATCGCCGATGCGCTGTACACCAGCGGCAACAAAGCCAAGGACATCATGCCGAACCTACGCGAGGCGCTCGCTCGCGGCGAGGCTGACGAAAACACCTTGCCCGAGGTCAAGGCGCTTATCGACGACATGAACGCGGCGCTCGAAGGCGTCGATTGGGAGCGCCTGGAGCGAGGTCAGAAGGCTGCGCTGGCGATCCCCGTGCTCGCGCAGAACCTCTCGCTTGGCCCCGGTGCACTGATCCACACGTACGCCACCCCGTCGATCGCTAACATCCTGGTCAACACCGGCGAGCTGACCGAGGGTGCGGTGCACCGCCTGGCCTACACCACGAACTGGATCTACTCGGTCTACCTCAAGGACGGGCTCAAGCCGGGCAACGTCAGCTACATCCACACCGGCATGGTGCGCGCAATGCACGCGCACGTGCGCCGCGTGCAGACTCAGCTGGGCCTGGACACCTCTGACTGGGGCGCGCCGATCAGCGAGTTCGACATGTTCCGCACTTGGTTCGACTTCACCTACATCGCCTTTACTTACCTGCGCAACCTGGGGTACAGGCTCACGCTGGAGGAGGAGCAGGACCTGTTCTACCTGTGGCGAGTCGTCGGCGTGATGCTCGGCATTCCGCGCGACATCCTCGAGCCGGAGACTGACATCGACGCGTCCCAGGAGAGCATCGACGCTATTCACTTCATCGACGGCGAGCCGAACGAAGCCTCGCGCGCGCTCGTGGACGCGCTGTTCAGCGGGTTCCGCACCAACGTCAAGCAGCTGCTGCCGTTCCCGGACGAGTCCATCGACGACTGGATGTACGCGGCGACCCGAATCATGCACGGCGATGAAGTGGCAGACATCTTCGACGTGCCGCACGCGGCGTCACGCCCGTTCGTCGAGCTTGACCTTCCGCTCGTCCAGCAGCGCTTCGACCTTTTGCGCGCGAACCCCGATGCGCTTGAGCAGGAGGTGAAGCAGAACCACCAGACGCTGCTCGACGCGCTCACGCAGGAAACGTCCTACATGGGCCAGGATGAAGGCATCAAAATGAGCGACGGAGCTTACAGGCCCGGCGCATAGTGCTATAGTTCACACCCGAGACTTTGAAATACACCCCAGAAAGGAAAGCAATGGCCACTCAGTACCGCGTCCAGAACCCCGTGAACAACGAGGTTGTGGAGACCTTCGACTACGCCACCGACCAGGAGATCAAGGACATCCTGGACCGCTCCGAGGCAGCGTTCAAGACCTGGCGCCACACCTCCTACGAGGAGCGCGCGGAGATCGTCGGTAAGGCAGCGCAGCTGCTCAAGGAGCGTTCGGAGGAACTGGGCAAGATCATGGCCCAGGAGATGGGCAAGTCCGTGCCGGAAGGCGCGTGGGAGGCTGACTTCTCCGGCGACATCATGCAGTTCTACGCAGACCACGCAGCTGAGCACTCCGCAGACAAGAAGGTCGATGTTCCGGGCGGCAAGGCCGTGGTGCGCCGCCTGCCGCTGGGCACGCTGCTTGGCATCATGCCGTGGAACTTCCCGATCTACCAGGTCGCGCGCTTTGCCGGCCCGAACCTGATGAACGGTAACTGCATCATCCTCAAGCACGCCGAGATTACGCCGAAGTCCGCTGCGGCCTTCGAGTCGATCCTCAAGGAAGCTGGTCTGCCAGACGGCGTGTTCATCAACGTCTACGCCACCCACGACCAGGTGGCAGACATCATCGCGGATCCGCGCGTGCAGGGTGTGTCGCTCACCGGTTCCGAGCGCGCGGGCGCGAAGATTGCGGAGACCGCGGGCAAGAACCTGAAGAAGGTTGTGCTCGAGCTCGGCGGCACCGACCCGTACGTGATCCTGGACTCCGCGGACATCAAGGCTGCGGCGCAGGAAGCATGGGCCAAGCGCGTGCAGAACGCGGGCCAGGTCTGCACCTCCAACAAGCGCATCATCGTCATGGACGACATCTACGACGAGTTCGTCGACGAGATGGTTGCCATCGCTGAGTCCTTCAAGAAGGGCGACCCGTCCAACCCGGGCGAGAACGAGTACTACCCGATGTCCTCCCGTCAGGCGGCTGAGCTGATTGACGAACAGGTCAAGCGCGCCGTCGCAAACGGCGCGAAGCTGCGCGCCGGCGGTGTGCTGGACGACAACTCGGCGTACTACTCCCCGGCGGTGCTG
Source organism: Corynebacterium sp. p3-SID1056 (assembly GCF_025152525.1). Taxonomy (GTDB): domain Bacteria; phylum Actinomycetota; class Actinomycetes; order Mycobacteriales; family Mycobacteriaceae; genus Corynebacterium. Next base: position 7,770 of record NZ_JALXXL010000003.1, on the reverse strand, counting down.
ACCGATGTGCCGGTCGGCTCCGACGAGTACTACGAGGAGTTCTTCGGCCCGGTCGCGGAGATCTACAAGGTATCTTCCGAGGAAGAGGCAGTCGAGCTGGCCAACAACTCCTACCAGGGCCTGGGCGGCGCTGTCTTCTCCGAGGACACCGATCGCGCAATCAAGGTCGCGGACCAGATCGAGACCGGCATGATCCACGTCAACCTCGGCCAGTACTTCTCCGCAGTGCTGCCCTTCGGTGGCGTGAAGCGCTCCGGCTTCGGCCGTGAGCTGTCCGTGTTCGCGCTCGACGAGTTCGTGAACAAGCAGTACCTCTACGTGAACGACTAAGAAGTTCACAGGCGCTCGCCCAGTCTGAGTGAATGCGGCGCGCAGCGCCCACAGGCTGCGGAAAAGCCCCGGGTCATGTTACGAAGGTGCATGATCCGGGGCTTCACCTGTCACACCAGTAACAGGTAAGGTGTGACTGGTGATCAAATTCTCCAACGTCACCAAGGTTTACCCCACGTCGACCCGACCCGCGCTGGACAACGTGTCCTTCACCATCAATGACGGGGACTTCGTCTTCCTCATCGGCCCTTCCGGCTCTGGCAAGTCCACGTTTTTGCAGCTGATGATTCGCGAGGAAAACGTCACCTCGGGCGACATCCACTTCAACGACTTTCACGTCAACGCGCTGCGCGGCAAGGACGTAAACACGCTGCGCCAGTCCATCGGCTATGTCTTCCAGGACTTCCGCCTGCTGCCGAAGCTCAACGTCTACGACAACGTCGCGTTCGCGCTGGAGGTCATCGGCAAGTCGAAGTCGCGTATCCAAAAGCTCGTGCCAGAAGCCCTCGAACTCGTCGGCCTCGACGCCAAGGCGAACCGCATGCCGAACGAGCTCTCGGGTGGTGAGCAGCAGCGAGTGGCGATCGCGCGGGCTTTCGTCGATAAGCCTGCGCTCATGCTTGCCGACGAGCCGACGGGCAACCTCGACCCCGCCACCGCCGACGAGATCCTCGCGCTGCTTGGGCGCATTAACCGGATGGGTACCACCGTGGTGATGTCCACCCACAACGCCCGCGCGGTCAACGACATGCGCAAGCGCGTGATGGAACTTGATCTGGGCAGGCTCGTACGCGACGACGAGCACGGCGTCTACGGAAACGTGAGGGGATAGCAATGAACTGGAACTTTATCTTCCGCGAGGGGTTCCGCGGCCTGGGCCGTAACATCACGATGACGATTGCGCTGGTGATCACCACCGCGCTGTCGCTCGTGCTCGTCGGTGCCGGCATCCTGATCTCGCAGGCCACCTCGGACACGAAAGATCTGTACCTGGATCGCGTCGAGGTGATGATTGAGCTCGACGAGGAGATCTCGGCCAACGACCAGGATTGCTCCTCGGAGGCGTGCAAAGAGGTGCGCGACACCTTGCAGGCCGACAGCGGGGTAGAGCAGGTGACCTTCCGCTCCCGCGAGCAGTCCTTCGAGCGCTTCAAGGAACTGTTCGAGGAGTCGGAGCCCGAGCTGGTGCGCGAGACGACGGCGGATGCGCTGCCGGCCGCGCTGCACGTGCGCCTCACGGACCCAGCGGAAACCACCCCGATTGAGAAGGTGGCGGAAATGCCCCAGGTCACCGTGGTCACCGACCAGGCGGACACCGTGCGCGAGGCCGCTGGGACAATGGATACCTTCCGCAACGTCACGTTCACGGTGGCGGCGGCGCAGGCGCTTGCGGCGATCTTTCTCATCGTGAACATGGTGCAGCTGGCCGCGTTCAACCGCCGCGACCAGATCAGCATCATGCGCATGGTCGGCGCCTCCCGCTGGTTTACGCAAGCGCCGTTCGTGCTCGAGGCGCTGATCTCCGTGTTTATCGGCGCGGTGCTGGCCACGGTCTTGACGTGGGTGGGCAAGCGCTCGATCGTGGACCCGATGCTGGGTGACCTCTACGCGTCCGCGCTGATCGCGCGCGTACCGGATTCCGCGGTGTGGACCGTCATGCCGCTCGTGGGGCTGGGCGCGATGGTCGTCGGCGCGATCGCCGCGCAGGTGGCGCTTCGCTCCTACGTGCGCAAGTAGTAGACTGATTCCCTTATGGCCAAGAAGAGTAAAAAGAAGAAGCTGAGCAACACCGGGGTTTTGGCGACCAACCGGAAAGCGCGGCATGACTACACCATCTTGGACACCTGGGAAGCCGGCATCGTGCTGCAGGGCACGGAAATCAAGGCCCTGCGCGAGGGCAAGGTCTCGCTTGTCGAGGCCTTCGCCACCATCGACAACGGCGAAGTATGGCTGCGCAACATGCACATCCCCGAGTACTCGCGCGGCCACTGGACCAACCACCCGCCGCGCCGCACCCGCAAACTCTTGCTGCACCGCCGCGAGATCGATTCTTTGGCCGGCAAGCTTCGCGACGGCAACAAGACGCTCATCCCGCTGTCGCTCTACCTCAAGGACGGCCGCGCGAAGCTCGAACTCGGCCTGGGCCAAGGCAAGCAGGATTACGACAAGCGCCGCGCGATCAAGCGCCGCACCGAAGACCGCGAAATTGCCCGCGACATGGGACGCAAGTTCAAGGGGATCAAGGCTTAAACGCTTTCCCGCTACGGTGGGGCGCATGAAGACTGCATTGATTACCGGCGCGTCGCGTGGCATTGGTCGCGCTATCGCCGAAGAGCTGGGCAAAGACCACCACGTCATCGCCGGGGCGTCGAACAATGCCGCAGAGATCGTCGCCCAACTGCCCAGCGCCGAGCCATTCGAGGTGGATCTCACCGATACCGAGGCGCTTTGCCGCGCCGCCGCCCGCATCGAGCAGGTCGACGTGCTCGTCCACGCCGCAGGCGTGCTGCACAAGGCGCCCTTTGACCAGCTCACCGAGGCCCAGTGGCGCGAGACGATGGAGGTCAATGTCCACGCACCGATCACCCTGACCCGCGAGCTCTTGCCCGCTTTACGACGTTCACGTGGCCTCCTCCTCACCATCAACTCCGGCGCCGGCTTCTTCGGCGTCCCCGAAAACTCCGCCTACTGCGCCTCCAAGTTCGCGCTGCGCGGCTTCACCGATGCCCTGCGCCTCGAAGAAGCAGGTCACATCCGCGTGACCTCACTGCACCCGGGCCGCACGAACACAGACATGATCGCCGCCCCGGCCCACGGTGACGCGCCGAAGATGGACGCGACGTCGGTAGCCAAGGCGGCCCGCTTGGCCGTCGACGCAGGCCCGGACGCCGTAGTGGACTTCTTGCGCATCACGCCGACCGGGATGGAATAAACTTTGGTCCTTGCGGTTGGTGTAGGGGAGAGGTAAGGTTACTTCTCCTACGGTTCCCGTAGTTGAAATGGGGTCGATTCAGGTTTCGACTTCATCGACTAAGCCAGGGGAAGCGTGCCGGTGCAGGCTGGAGACCACCGTAAGCGTCGCAGCAACTAATAAACGCAGAGAAGAACTCTCAGCGTGACTTCGCCCTCGCTGCCTAAGAGCTAGCGACCGCGAGTCTGTCAGGCCGGGGCCGTCCCCGACCCGGTACCTGGCATCGACTTAGGGGACTTGCCTTCCGGGCCTGTGAGTGGGCCTCGGGAGGGACTCCTTTTCACTCACTGGGCTGATCATCCGGACATGTCCGCCTGATCCGGAGGGCCGAGCAGAGGTAGCGTGCGGACTGCGCACGGAGAAGCCCTGGCGCGGTGATGAAGGACCCGGGTTCAATTCCCGGCGGCTCCACCGAGTGCGAAATCCCGGCGAGTAGTTTTACTCGTCGGGATTTTTCTTTTTACCCCCGGCGGGGAATTTGGAAACATGTGTGTAGTGTAATTATGAGATGCCACGGGGGTGAGGGTTGCCTAACCTTGGATGCTGCTCTAGTTTTTATCAGGTAACCCTATCCTTACTTAATAGATACAAGGAGTACATGTCCATGCGCCGACACTCACGCACCGCCTTCGCTGCGGTCGTTACCGCCGCAGCCCTGACGATTACGGGCTGCTCTGGAGCTGAAGAATCGACGGGCGGGGAGGATAACGCGGCGTCGGCAAGCGATACTGCCCAGGCGGAAAATGCCGTGACCGTCGAGGACAACTACGGCTCCAAGGAAGTGCCGAGCCCGCCGAAGCGTGTCGTTGCGCTGGATAACCGCTCCTTCGAGCTGCTGGACGAGTGGGGTGTCAAACCGGTGGCGGCGGCGCGTGCGCTCGTGCCGGTGACGATCCCGGGTATTGCTGATGATGAGGACATCGTTGACATCGGCAACCACCGCGAGCCCAAACTGGAGGCGATCGTGGCAGCCGAGCCGGACGTCATTGTCTCCGGCCAGCGGTTCGAGAAGTACGACCAGGACATTGAAAAGCTTGCCCCCGACGCCGTGCTCGTGGACTTCGAACCGCGCGAGGGTGAGAGCCTGGACGCAGAGCTGATTCGTCAGACCGAGGCGCTGGGCACCATCTTCGGCAAGGAAGCTGAAGCAGAGCAGACCATCCAGGACTTCAAGGACGCGCTCGAGCGCGCGAAGAAGGCCTACGACCCGGAGCAGAAGGTCATGGCCGTCAACGTCTCCGGAGGCGAGATTGGTTACGTCGCGCCAAGCCTTGGGCGAGTGTGGGGGCCGCTGTTTGACCTGCTTGGCATGACCCCAGCGCTCGAGGTGGACAACGCATCGGACGACCACCAGGGTGATGACATCTCAGTCGAGGCTATCGCGAGCGCCAACCCGGACTGGATCCTCGCACTCGACCGCGACGCCGCGATCAAGACGGAAGACTCGCCGGCCGCACTCAGCGTGCTTGCCGATTCCGCAGCGCTGCAGAACGTGAAGGCCATTCAGGAGGACCATGTATATGTCGCGCCGAACGACACGTACACTAATGAGTCGATCATCACGTACACCGAGATCCTGAACGAGCTCGCCGAGAAGTTTGAAGCCGCGTAGTTAATGACAGCACCGCACCAGACCGACACCCCCACCCGCCCCGCGCTTCTGAATTGGAAGCTCGGGGTGGGTGTGGGTGTCGTGGTATGCCTGCTCCTTGCGTCGCTGGCCGTCGGCCAGTACGACATCCTCGGTTCCGAGGACGGTTGGGCGATGTTCAACACCACGCGCGTGCCTCGCACGATTGCGCTCGTGCTTGCCGGTGCAGCCATGGCGATGAGCGGGCTGATCATGCAGATGCTCACCCAGAACCGCTTCGTCGAACCAACGACGACCGGTACGACAGAGTGGGCAGGCCTGGGGCTGTTGGCGTCGTACGTGTTTATGCCGGAGGCGTCGATAATCGCCCGAATGCTGCTCTCTGTGGTGTTCGCCTTCGTCGGCACGATGGTGTTTTTCGCCTTTCTACGCAAGGTGACGCTGCGGTCGAGCCTGATCGTGCCGATCGTGGGCATCATGCTCGGTGCCGTCGTCAGCTCGATTTCGACCTTTTGGGCGCTGCAAACTGACCTGCTGCAATCGCTCGGCGTGTGGTTCGCCGGCTCGTTTACCAGCGTGATTTCTGGGCAATACGAGGTGCTGTGGGTCGTGCTCCTCGTCGTAATTGCGGTGTTTTTCTACGCCGACCGGCTCACCGCAGCCGGGCTTGGCGAGGATATCGCCACGAACATCGGGCTGAATTATCACCGCATCGTCTTCGTCGGCACGGGGCTTGTGGCCATCGCTGCCGGTGTGGTGACCGTGGTCGTGGGCAACCTGCCGTTTTTGGGCCTGATCGTGCCGAACATCGTGAGCATGGTGCGCGGCGATGACCTGCGCTCCAACCTGCCATGGGTCTGCCTGCTCGGCGTCGGCATCGTCACGGTGTGCGACCTGCTGGGGCGCACCATCATCGCTCCTTTTGAAATGCCGGTGTCTGTGATCTTGGGCGTAGTGGGCGCCGTCGTCTTTGTCGCCCTGATTGTGAGGCAAACGCGGCGTGGCTAATGCAACGAAGAACGCAGCGGCGGACCGGCACGTCGGTGCTTTCCAGAGCTCCAAGAGCAAGAAGCGTTACTGGGCGGTGCTGTCCGCGCTGGTGCTCGCGGCGGCACTGTTTACCTTCGGGTTGATCGGCTACGAAAACCCGATGGAGTTCGGCACCCGTGGTTACTGGCTGATCGCTGAGCGCCGTTCCACCGCCGTGGTGGCGATGCTCATCGTGGCTGTCTGCCAGGCTGCCGCGACGGTGGCCTTCCAAACGGTGACCAATAACCGCATTCTTACGCCCTCGATCATGGGGTTCGAGTCCCTCTACGTTGCGATACATACGGCGACGGTGTACTTCTTGGGCGCTGCGGGCCTTGCCCAGGCGCACACCACGCAGATGTTCGTGGTCCAACTTGTGCTCATGGTGGGCTTGAGTTTGGTGCTCTACTCCTGGTTATTGACGGGAGAGGGCAACAACATGCACGCCATGCTGCTCGTTGGCATTGTCATTGGCGGGGGACTGGGGAGTGTCTCCACGTTCATGCAACGCATGCTCACCCCGAGCGAGTTTGACGTGCTCACCGCGCGCCTGTTCGGTTCGGTCAATAACGCCGACCCCGCCTATTACCCGTTGGCGGTGCCGCTCGTCGTGGTAGCCGTGGCGCTTTTGGCATGGAACGCGCAGCGCCTCAACGTGCTGGCGCTGGGCCGCGACGTGTCCATCAACCTCGGTGTGCAGCACAAAAAACACGCGGTATTTACGCTCGTGCTGGTCTCAGTGCTCATGGCGGTGTCCACCGCGTTGGTCGGCCCGATGACGTTTTTGGGCTTCTTGGTTGCCACTCTGGCGTACCAATTCACCGACACCTACGACCACCGCTTCATCTTCCCCATGGCGATGCTTCTGGGGTATTGCATTTTGGCCGGCGCGTACTTTGTCATGAACCACGTCTTCTACGCGCAGGGCGTAGTGTCCATCATTATCGAACTGGTAGGAGGGATCACCTTCCTGGTGGTCATCCTGAAGAAGGGACGACTGTGATCACGCTCAGCAACGTCAGCAAGTCATACACCGAGGACGTCGCCATCGGACCGGTCAACATGCAGATCCCAGCCGGTGGCATCACCGCGCTGGTGGGGCCCAATGGCGCTGGCAAATCTACGCTGCTCACAATGATCGGTCGCCTGCTGTCCATCGACTCCGGCACCGTCGAAATCGGCAGCATGGACGTCACCAGCGCGAAGTCCAAAGACTTGGCCAAGATCATCTCCATCCTGCGCCAAGAAAACCACTTCGTCACCCGCCTCACCGTGCGCCAGCTCGTTGGGTTCGGCCGCTTCCCATATACACAGGGGAGGCTCAACGCGGAGGACGAGGAGATCATCTCCAAATACATCGACTTTCTTGGACTTCGCGAGCTGGAAGGCCGCTACCTCGATCAACTCTCGGGCGGCCAGCGCCAGCGCGCGTATGTAGCGATGGTGCTGTGCCAAGAAACGGACTATGTGCTTCTCGACGAGCCCCTGAACAACCTCGACATCGCCCACTCCGTGGAGATGATGAAGCACCTGTACTCAGCCGCCAAGGAATTCGGGCGCACGATCATCATCGTGCTGCACGACATCAACTTCGCTGCCCGCTACGCGGACTACATCTGTGCGGCGAAGGACGGCCAGATTGCGGCTTTCGGCACCCCTGACGAGATCATGCGCGACGAGTTGTTAACCCAGATTTTCAATACGCCGGTCAAAGTCATCGAGGGACCACACGGGCCCCTAGCCACGTACCACTAACCGGTTTATGTGCCACGAAAACCTGGGTTGTGCTGCTGGTTTGCGTGTTTGTTGTGGAGGTGGTTAAGTATTTTCTCGTTGCCGCGAGCGATTG
>NZ_JALXXL010000029.1 GCF_025152525.1 Corynebacterium sp. p3-SID1056 | reverse complement strand
CAGGCAATGCCACCGGCACACACCAACCACACCAAAAACGGCACAGCCAGCACAACCAGGCACGCAACCAATCCACAAACAAAAGTACATTGGCACACTATCGAGTTCTCAAACAACACACGCACACCCACACCAACCAGCCAAAACACAACCAGCCAGCGCGAAGCAGCGAATCTCAACGCTACACACAAGGTAAACAAAAGTCAAAATCGAGAACAACCCCGACCAAACAACCCGTACACCCCGTACGCAACCATCTGAAATTATCTCGTCCCCACCAAGCGACT
>NZ_JALXXL010000028.1 GCF_025152525.1 Corynebacterium sp. p3-SID1056 | reverse complement strand
AGGGCAGTGCCACCGGCACACACCAACCACACCCACACAGGGCACAGCCAGCACAACCAGGCACGCAACCAATCCACAAACAAAAGTACATTGGCACACTATCGAGTTCTCAAACAACACACGCACAATCACAAACCACCAGGTGCAAAACCCAGCAGCTGCAAAAAGCGACTTTGTCGACACTACACACACCACAACCACAAAGTCAAAACCCTGCAGACTGTGACGCATATTTTCTTATGTCGGCCAACGATCGTTTTCCTGACCGCCATCTCACCAGCAACTCTCTT
>NZ_JALXXL010000027.1 GCF_025152525.1 Corynebacterium sp. p3-SID1056 | reverse complement strand
AACGTCGGTCGGAGAAGTCGAACTGGCCACCTTGCGGTGGGCGCATTGGTGGAACACTAAGCGACTTCACGAAGCATTGGGCTACGCCACCCCACAGGAAGTAGAAACCGAGTACTATCTCACGCAGCCCGTCAGTACGGGGCCGTAAAAGAAGCGGAACTAAACCCAGGACGCTTCATATCCGGTTTTCGGCGACCAGGCATAACACGGTAGTGATGCGGGCTGGTTGCACAATGATTCCAGTACCCCCGGGGTAATAAAAAGCGACGCGCTTCGTACACACTGTTTGAGTGCACGAGC
>NZ_JALXXL010000026.1 GCF_025152525.1 Corynebacterium sp. p3-SID1056 | reverse complement strand
CCGGAGACTGTTGTTGAGGGTCAGGAGGCTGATCCGTTCGAGACGGCGAAGGATGTTCCGGAAGGTGGCGAGGTGAAGGTTGAGAACCTGCCTGGTGGCCTGACGGTGGATCCAACGACAGGGCAGGTTACGGGTACCCCGGACAAGCTCACTGACTGGGGTAAGGAAGAGGAATCGCGTGACGTGACTGTCAAGGTCACCATCACTGATGCTGAAGGCAATGAGGTTGCTACCGGTGACAAGGTGATCACGGTTCAGCGTGACACCGATGGTGATGGCACCCCGGATGCTGACGACGATGATGACGATAACGACGGCTTTACTGATGCGGAGGAGAAGGAGGC
>NZ_JALXXL010000025.1 GCF_025152525.1 Corynebacterium sp. p3-SID1056 | reverse complement strand
AAGCCGGGGCGCGCGAGCAGGGCCACCGGTTGGAGACGTTGGCCTACATCGTGAGGTCTTCCCGCGCGCTGCGCGACGCCACTAAGCGCTGGCGCTACATCGAGCAGTTATGCAACACGGCAGGGGATCTAGTGCGCATCCGCCATGTCGCCGCCGAGCTGAAAACCGAACTGCAAACACCGGAGCCGCGTGTTCCGCGGGCGAGGGTGACCCACCACGGCGACGGGCTGGCCACCCTGCGACTGACTGGGCCGGCAGCAGACGTGCAAGGCGTGTACGACGCGGCGAAGCACGATGTGACCGGGTGGCTCGGTGGTGGCTGCCCGAAAGCAGACTACGCGGTGCGGGTGACCGCC
>NZ_JALXXL010000024.1 GCF_025152525.1 Corynebacterium sp. p3-SID1056 | reverse complement strand
AACGGTCTAGATTTACGCAGTTCACGAATGCACAGTGGGAGCGAGTTGAACCACTTCTGCCAACGAATGAGGGCCGTAAAGGCCGCCCGTTTGGTGATAGCCGCCGCGTTGTAGAGGGCATCATCTACCGGTACCGCACCGGAATCCCGTGGCGAGATCTCCCCGACCGGTATGGTCCCTGGCAGACGGTGTGGAAGCGGCATCGCCGCTACGCAACCGACGGCACCTGGGACCGCGTATTCGCGCACATCCTCGCCGAGGCCGATGCAGTGGGCGACATTGACTGGAACGTGTCAATCGACGCGACGATCAACCGTGCTCATCAGCACGGTACGAACCTGCCGCGCCCTGATCAGGACACAGGGGGCTCTATCGAATTACAAGAATCTGCCGTTATGCGAGATTGAACCGGCAGGTCACGGGATCGGGAGATCACGCGGAGGGTTGAGCACGAAGGTACATTTTGCTGTCGAGGGGCATGGCCGGCCGCTGTCGATTGTGGTGACGGGCGGGCAACGCCATGATGGCGCGATGTTGCAGGAAGTCCTCGGCGATATTCGGGTCCCGAGAATTGGGTGCGGGCAGGCGCGGACGCGCCCTGATGCGTTGCTTGCTGATCGCGGGTACACGTCACGGGTGAACCGCGCGTATCTGCGTGAGCGCGGCATCGCCGCGGTGATTCCGGAGAAGTCTAATGAGATCGCTGCCAGGAAGCGTAAGGGTCGTGCTGGCGGGCGACCGCCCGGGTTTGATGCGGAGCTGTACAAAGACCGCAACGTGGTCGAGCGGGCCTTTGGGTTGATGAAGCAGTGGCGCGGGCTTGCGACGCGTTATGACAAGCTCGCGGTCACGTATCGCGCGGGAGTGGTGCTTGCGGCGATTCTGGTCTGGTTACGCATATAAGAGACACGCCCTAG
>NZ_JALXXL010000023.1 GCF_025152525.1 Corynebacterium sp. p3-SID1056 | reverse complement strand
GTTGCGGGCTTGGTACCGTGACAGCGCTTCAGTACGCGATAATTCTGACGCTTCGGGCGGCGAAACAATGGAAGAAGAGCTTGGGGCGTCTGCGCCGCGAAAACCGTGAGCTGAAACGAGCAAACGGAATCCTCAAGACTGCCTCGGCTTTTTTCGCAGCGGAACTCGACCGACCCACGACCAAATGATCTCCTACATCGACGCGTACAAAGATCAATTTGGGGTCGAGGCCATCTGCCGAGTCCTTAAACAAGCAGATCGTGGATTCATTACTTCACGCGGCTACCGGAAAGCCACCACACGTGTTCCCAGTGCAAGGGCCTTAAGCGATAGCCTGCTCACCCCGGAGATACAGCGTGTGCATGCGGAGAATTTCTCGGTCTACGGCATCCGCAAAATGTGGCACGCGATGAACCGTGAAGGCTTTCATATTGGCCGCGATAAGACTGCCCGGTTGATGAAACTCGCAGGTGTTTCCGGCCGCCGACGTGGACGAACCCCTGTGACAACGATTAGCCCGAAGACACCGGATCATCGCCCGGACCTAGTGCAGCGAGACTTTCGTGCACAAGCGCCAGGCAGGCTTTGGGTTGCCGACATTACCTACGTTCGCACCCTGTCAGGATTCGCCTTTACCGCGTTTGTCGTGGATGTATTCAGCCGAAAAATTGTTTGTGTCGCTACACGCTCGACGATGCGTACCGATGCGCTGCCGATGGAGGCTTTGGAGCATGCGTTAACGACTGCAGGGCGAATCCATGGAAACCAGCTCATTCACCAGAGCGATCGGGGCAGCCAGTATGTGTCACTGAAGTATTCCACTGCGCTAGCTGAGTCAGGAATCCGCCCGCGTGTGGGAACAGTCGGCGACTCCTATGACAACGCATTGGCGGAGACCGTCAACGGTCTCTACAAGGCGGAACTGATTCATGCCCAAGGTCCGTG
>NZ_JALXXL010000022.1 GCF_025152525.1 Corynebacterium sp. p3-SID1056 | reverse complement strand
TGGGGTTGCCCGCAAATGGTGGACACGTAGTGGAGCTACCTCATAGTTAGGCAGCTGTTTCTTCTTCGTTGGTGGTCTGGGTGATGTGGTGCTCGAAGTCGACGGGGCTGACCATCCCGAGTGCGGAGTGCCGCCGTCGACGGTTGTAGACCACTTCAATCCAGCGGGCGACACCCGCGCGTGCAGCATCACGGGTAGGCCAGTGTTGCCGGTCGTAAAATTCGGTCTTCAGCGTCGACCAGAACGATTCAGCCATCGCGTTATCGAAGCACACCCCGGTACGCCCCACGGACTGAGCAATGCCCAGGCCGCGACAGACATCCCAGAGCTGCTCGCTTGTAAACTGTGCCCCACGGTCAGCGTGAAACACCAGGCCATCAGGAACGTCACCGCGCAGCGTATACGCCATCCGCAGGGCCCGCTCGACCAGGGAAGTATCTTGCACACTATCCATAGCCCAGCCCAGCACACGGCGGGAATGACCATCACGAACCGCACACAAGTACAACCAGCCTTCACCGGTGCGCAGGTAGGTAATATCCGACGTCCACACCCGATTCAGCTCACCGGCATCAAACATGCGCTTGACCAGGTCAGGAAGCGTGGACTTACGCTTGGACTGAATCGTGGTCACCGGGACGAAAGCACGCGGTGAAATCCCTTCAATCCCCATCAAGCGCATCCGCTTAGCCACGGTCTTACGGTTAAGCGCAATGTGGTAGCGCTCGGCAAGTTCTGCGGTAATGCGCGGAGCACCATAAACCTCATCGGAGTCTTTCCAAATCCGGTGAATCTTGCGGTCAACATCATCGTAAAATGCTGCACGATCATCGTCGCCGGATAGTCGTTTCTGCTGCGTATGGGCCCATTTGTAGTATCCAGACCGAGACACCTTCAACAAGCGTGCCATACGTTTAATGCTGTAGTTTGCCTTCTCTCGCCACATTAGTTCGAACTTTTCTGCTCGCGTTGCTTCGCAGCGAAGAAGGCTGTCGCTTTTGACAAAAACTCGTTGTCCATCCGAGCCTCTGCCAGCTCACGGCGCAAGCGCGCATTCTCGGCCCGAAGGTCCGCCTCGCTCATCCCATCGGCAGAACCTCGGCGCTCCCGCTCATTTTTGACCCACTTGCCTAAAAGCCCCGGGGCGACACCGATCTCTCGGGCCACATGGGCGATCGGGCGCTGCGACTCAATCACC
>NZ_JALXXL010000021.1 GCF_025152525.1 Corynebacterium sp. p3-SID1056 | reverse complement strand
GTGTCCGAAGTCACGACATAGTTGACACGGCGTGCCTGGACAAACCTTCCTGATGGTTGACAGGTCAGCCGCGACATGGTTGACACTTAGCCCGGGGAAACGACATGGGGTGAAGGTTGACACCTCAGCTGCGACATCGTTGACACCGACCAGCCACCGCGTGGCGCGCAGGCTGTTGGGGATCAGTCGAGACATCGTTGACAAATGAACAGCCCCAACCGCAACCTCGCAATCGTTAAAGCCGTACGAGACCAAGGCGAACCAGCTGCCAAAGTCGCGAAACGATTCGGGATCTCTCGCCAACGCGTCTACAAGATCCTGGCCGACTTCGATGCCGGCGGTCCGGAAGCCATCGCCCCGAAATCCCGCGCACCGCACACCCACCCCCAGGCGATACCCGAACACCTGCGCAAACACATCATCGACATGCGCAAAGAACTCACCAGAGCAGGATTCGACGCAGGTCCAGACACCATCGCCTTCCACCTTCAACGACAGGGGCTACGAGTACCATCAACTTCCACCATCCGCCGCATCATCACCAACGCAGGCCTGATTGACCCGCAACCTCAGAAGAAGCCACGCAGCTCCTACATCCGCTTTCAAGCCGAAATGCCCAATGAATGCTGGCAAGCTGACATCACCCATCTTTTCCTCGCAGACGGCACTCGTGTAGAAGTCCTCGACTTCCTCGATGACCACTCCCGCTACCTGCTGTCAATTACCGCCCAGCACGCGTTTACAGGCACTGCAGTGGCAGAACAGCTCCAACGCCTCATCAGCGCCTATGGGCCGCCCGCATCCACGCTCACCGACAATGGACTGGTTTTTACAGCACGACTTGCCGGTCGGAAAGGAGGGCGCAATGCCTTTGAGAAAACCCTCAACTACCACCGCATTCAACAGAAAAATGGCCGACCCGGGCACCCACAAACCCAAGGCAAGATCGAACGGTTCCACCAGACACTCAAACGCTGGATCAAAGCACGACCACCAGCAGAAACAATCTCCCAGCTGCAACAACAACTCAATGAATTCGCTGGGTACTACAACACACAACGGCCCCATCGAGCACTCGGGCGCCGCACACCCGAGCAGGCCTACACCACAGGCCCCAAAGCCCAACCCACGGACAACCCAGAAGACGAATGGCGCATCCGCAACGACATCGTCGGTGCCAACGGCAAGGTCACCATTCGCTACGCCGGAAGGCTCTACCACCTAGGCGTCGGACGCGCCTACGGCGGCAAACACATCCTGATGTTGTCACCGACAACCACATCACCACATCGTTAAAAGAGACCGGCGAAATCATCACCGAGCACTACATCGACACATCCCGCAATTACCAAAAACCATACTGGCGAAAAGGCCAACCCCCACTGACCTAAAAACAAAAA
>NZ_JALXXL010000020.1 GCF_025152525.1 Corynebacterium sp. p3-SID1056 | reverse complement strand
CAGCAATCACGCCAGTCTGGAGAGTGAGAGAGAAAAACGGCGTTAAACGCGGCCAAGATGTCAATCAACGAAACCGGAAGCAAGTAGACGATGCTATTTCCAAATGCGGAAACGCTAAGGCCACCGCAGGGCAAGTAATGGCAGAACTATCTTTTGGTTTTTGGCGACAGTTCACTACCAAAGCAATGGAAAAAACACTGTGGGTGCCATATATAAATAAATGCTTCCCCCACCACACACAGCGCTCAGAGGTAGACAAGATTATTGAATCAGTCAATTCATTAAGAAACAGGATTGCCCACAACGAACCCATCTATAAGCGAAACGGGCCTGACCCTTTTGTCATCCATAATTTAATGTTTGGGCTTTTGCATGATCTCTCACCTGAGGCGTGCAAACATGCCGAAGTAACTTCCGGGGTGCAGGAAATAAAAAACGCAAAACCTATCCGTACTGAATTTATCTGAATGCTTGCTAAGCGACGGCGACAGTAGTACTGGCAAGGGTCAGTATCCTTGTCTCATGGATATTTATGAACTACAAGTAGAAAGCCTGCTCCTTTACGCCCCTGAACAAGACATAGAAGAGATTCAGAGGCTACTGCAGGGTCGGTTCTCAAAACTAGAACCGACCCTGCAGCTACAGCGCGTGACCACTGTAATCCCAACCCATGATTATATGAGGCTAAAAGACTATTGGGTCCAGCAATATGGCCACGATTTAGAACCTGTGGGTTACCAACTAAAGCAAATCAATTTCGTCTTCTTAGCAGATAGAGAACAAGACCAGGAAGCTCTAGGCATGCAAATCTACGCAATAGTCTCTGAGGCAGTTCGTCCGTTTGGAAAAATTGAGTACTTTAGTTCGTTCGGTGACCCTGACGGTGAAGAACTAGCAGACAAAGAATAGCTTTTCCGTACTTATGCAGGCACTGAGTCAGAAAACGGAGAACTTCCTCCAGACCCTTCGAACCGCTTCGGAGTGCAATGGTGCAGCCGGTACCCCTTCCCATACTTGCTATTCACCTGCGCATTCGCGTCTGCAGTGGCAGCAGCTTTGGTCCGGCCATATCCGTATATGTACCCGACTATGGTTTGATTGGCAATACGCTCAACTGGGCATTTGGCTCTCCACGAGAACTTGGTTTTTGCAAATGGCGTAATACTCTCGCCAGGACTAAATGTGGGGGAGGCAGAAGCAATAGCGGGTTGGGATACGCCTAACAGTAGCGCAGACACCGTTGTGAGAACGACAGCTTTAACTTTCAAAATATATCTCCTTATGAAACGCAATGTCATGGCCAACGGCCTTGACAGACGAAATGGAACCACTGCTGTAGAAAACTTCATGCGACCCCGTAATAGCCCTGAAATGCGGCGCAGAACTTAGCCGCTTTTGACCATCGAGGCAAAGAACCGCATGAAATGCCTTCTAACGGCGAACCTATCCGAGTCCCAATACTTCCTCTAGTCATGTGCACAAAGTCGGAACGAAAGTGACCACCTTTTCGGGGTCAATCTTTAACTGACTTATGGGAAACTGGCCAGGTGGCAAACGTTGGATCAGCTTCTAAACGAACAGACAGTGCTCATTATTCTGGCTAGATTAACGCTGCACAGCGCGGTTTAGAGCTGCGTAGAGCGTCGTGCGTGCAACCCCAAGCTCGCGCGCGACGGCCGCCTTTGACTCCCCCGCCCCTATCCGAATGCGCGCCTCATCTATTTGCTCAGCACTCAGCGCACGTTTACGGCCACGATACTTACCGGCCTTTTGTGCCAAAGCAATCCCCTCCGCCTGGCGCTCACGAATGATAGCCCTCTCAAATTCGGCAAAAGAACCTAAGATGCTCAGCATCAGATTAGAACGAGCGTCTTCTCCCTCATGGGTAAAGCGGAGGTTTTCGTGGAGGAAGTAAACAGTTACGCCCTTGGCCGTAATTTCATCGACAAGCGTACGAAGATCAATCAGTGAACGCGCCAATCGGTCGATTGAAGACACGACCAACTCATCACCGTCGCGGAGATACTTAATGCACTCATTGAGAGCGGGACGCTCTGCCCTGCTGCGTCCAGAAATTTTGTCCTCAAAAACCGGTCAATCCTACCGGAGGCAAGAAGTGCCTCAGTTTGACGATTAGAAGATTGGTCTAAAGAAGAGACTCGGATATATCCGACACGTTGCCCCGAGACACTTTCCATTTTCACGCCCTATCTGTAGTTCAAAGCTATTGGCTTAACACTACAGATGTACGGAAATTTAAAAAAAGGCTTTCCGCTACAGCTTTAAAAGGAAGTAATCGACTGTAGGTTTAGGGTGTACCTCATGGCAGCAGACATCGTCTGA